>CAMTUH010000014.1:0-10875 GCA_947084935.1 uncultured Coxiellaceae bacterium | reverse complement strand
CTTGCTGGGTAAAACACGACAATAGTTTTATCCGTTCGGATTTACAAGGTGGGGTTGGTTGGGTGCTTACGAAAGACTTGGTGAACGGTGCGTTGAGTGTGGCGGTGAATGCGGGATTAAATGAATTGCCGGGCGGAGAAGCACGGTCTTCCTTTTTGAAGACGGTCGTGAACAGCGAAGCGAGTGGATTTTTAGAGGCAGTGGTTTCTCACGATAAATTCAATGCCGGGACAGCAGCGGCGCAAGCGTTTGGGGTTTATTTGGGGAATTGTGCGGTGGAGAAGAAAACCGTAGCCTCGGTGAGCCCTGCGAACCGAGGGACTTCTGGCGCTCAAGACAATTCCCTTGTAAGCACCCAACCAACCCCACCTTGTAAATCCGAACGGATAAAACTATTGTCGTGTTTTACCCAGCAAGAGGAAAACAACGATGGTTACTGTCTCGATGAAACCGGATGAACGAACGGCCTACCGGAAATCGGTGGTCGCACAATGGCGCGAAAGCGGATTAAGCCAGAAGCAATTTTCACGAGAAAGCAAGATTGCGCAATCGACTTTGGCCGATTGGATCAAGCGCGAAACGAACGATTCGCCCCAAAATTTTGCTTCGGTGATTGTGACACCGAAAGCCTCGGCACCATACGGCGAGAGGTGTTTCATCCTGCATGTGAACGGTGGCTCGACACTAGAGATTCCACCGGGAATGCCCTCGGAAGCATTAAAAAATCTTTTTTCGGTATTAGGGATTCTGCCGTGCTAACTATTCCGGAGGGGATGAAAATTTATTTATCGCTTACGCCGGTAGATATGCGTAAATCGATCAACGGTCTATCGGTTCAAGTGGTTGAGCTGCTGGATCAAAATCCGCAATGTGGACATCTTTTTTTATTTCATAATCGGTCGAGAGATAAGGTAAAGATTTTGGTGTGGGATAAAAATGGTTTTATTTTGGTTTATAAACAATTAGAAAAAGGCCGCTTTAAATTTCCGACTTATTCTTCGACAAAGCAAATGATTCTGGACGATCGACAATTGGAATGGCTTCTGTGTGGATTGGATTTCTCGCAACTGAATCGATTTCCTCACTTTCATTTTAAAAATTATGCGTAAAATCGTATTATTTTTCGATGAATTTGTTATAATTCGTGCATGCACGTTGATGTTGAAAATCTTCCTTCCGACATTCACTCCTTACAAAAAATAATCGTTGATCTTCACGATTCGTTGCAAAAAGTCATTCAGGAAAAGGATCGTGAATTGGAGCAAGTGCAACAGTCCAAAGACCGTGAAATTGAAAAGCTCCGACACCAATGGCAATTAGCGATGCTCAAACGGTTTGGCTCCTCTTCGGAAAAGCTATCCCCGAATCAAATGCGTTTATTTGATGAGGCGCAAGCAATTTCCTCAGAAGAATACGGAGCAATTGAATCGGTGGAAGAAAGGATTACGATTCCCGAACATTCGCGTAGGAAGCGCCACCCTCGTGCGTTACCGAAAGAGTTACCCCGCGAACAAATCATCCATGATGTACCGGAAACCGAAAAACGGTGTGCCTGCGGACAAGCGTTACATAAAATGGGCGAAGAGCGTACGGAAAAATTTGATATTATTCCTGCTCAGCTTAAAGTGATTGAACATATTCGGTATAAATACGCGTGCCGTCGTTGTGAAGGGGGAGTAAAAACGGCGGCCTTGCCGGCCCAAGCGATCCCCAAAAGCATCGCCACAGCGGGTTTATTGGCGTACGTGTTGGTATCGAAGTTCTGCGATCATTTACCCTTATACCGACAAGAGAAAATCTTCCAACGGATGGGCATTGATTTGCCGGATCAAACCTTATCCTCATGGGTGATCCGATCGGCCGCGGTATTAAAGCCCTTAGTCGAAGCGCTCCGAGCCGCGATTCGAACCAGTGATTATGTCCAAGCCGATGAATCGCCGGTGCAAGTATTGAAGCACCCGAATAAAGAAAACGCCTCGCGGGGCTACATGTGGGTGTACCGCGCCGCACCCGACGGTCGGGTGGCGCTGGTTTATGACTATCACGATAATCGTTGCGGTGAAAATGCGGAGCAATTTTTACAGGGATTCCACGGGAAGTTACAAACGGATGCTTTTTCCGGTTACCACGGTTTTGACACGACTCCCGGCATAGTAACGGCGGCCTGCTGGGCGCACGTACGCCGCAAATATATGGAGATCGTCAAGACAACGAAAACCAAAGGCCGAGCCCATTATGCCGTGAGTCAGATACAAAAACTGTATGCGATTGAAAAAGAAGCCCGTGAATTGAATTATCCCTTTGATCAACGACAACGGTTACGGCAAACACAAGCGAAGCCGATTCTGGACGCCTTCAAGGAATGGTTGGATCGAAGTATCGAACAAGTTCCACCGAAATCGCCGATCGGTAGTGCGATCGCTTATAACCACAAGCTCTGGCCTAAATTGATGAGGTATGTGGATTACGGCGACCTCGAAATCGATACCAATTTTGTTGAAAATGCCATCCGGCCGTTTGCGATCGGGAGGCGAAATTGGCTGTTTTGCGGCAATCACCGAGGTGCTGAAGCCGCCGCCATTATTTACAGCTTGGTGATGACCTGCAAAGCCAACCGCATTGAACCCTATGCGTATTTGAAATACGTGCTGGATCGATTGCCGTCCTACCGATCCGATCAAGGCCTAAAAAAATTCCTTCCTCAATACGTCGATCGCGACGAACTGAACAAAGCCTATCGTCAGCACTCCTGGCATTCCTCATTTTTAAAGAACGATCGATCGTAAATCCGAATCAGGTCTCGGACAAGGTGGGGTTGGTTGGGTGCTTACATTCGTTTAAGGAATATCGTTAATTCTGTAGAAAATGGTCGGTTCATACCTGTAGGTAATAGCTCTCGTATTGAGTACTTGCCTAAAGAAGTTGATTTAGAGGGTGTGACACCATGAATACAAAAAAAAATATTGCTGATACCGCTGAAATGGAAAAGAGACGGAGAGAATCCAAGGAATTTTACAATGCAATTTTAGATCCTTATGAACATCCATGGCTCGTGACAGATGAGGCTAGCTTATATGATATTACGCTGGATGATGAAGAAGATTTAATAAAAAGAATTTCTGATTATTATGGCATTACAATTGATAAGAAATTTATTGGGCTCCCCTTTTGGAAATTATTAGATTATTTGGAGAAAAGTAGAATTAAATAAGGAGCAAGATGAGACCTCTCCGTACGACAAAAACGGACGATTGTTGCATCAAGCCCATAACAGCCGTGGGACGGGAAAAGACTGGGTAACGGATTCGACGACGCGGTTCAGTCAGTTTGATTCCGAAGGCCACCCGCACCATCAAGAGACGATTTATTCGCCGGGCGAGCATCAAACCACGGACGAACTGAATTCAGATTACGTGGGATTTGATTCGATGCAAATCACCGTGAATGAAGGCACGCGGACGCAAGACGGAGGAAAAGCGGAGAAACACGGGACGACGTACGTGACGTACGACTCGAACGGAAATTTCCAAAGTGTCACGGGGGATTTAGTGCACGCGGGTGATTTCCGGTGGTTTCGGGTGAATCCGGAGAATCGGATTATCTTCAAGCAGTCGGATAAGCGGTGGGAATATTTTATTTATGGGCCGGATGGCGGCGTGTTGGCGTGGGTGGGGGATTTGCCTTCGGATCCGACGAGTGCGGATCTCCCGACGGAGGTCAATTTTGATCCGTGGTACCACGCGGTGAGTGCGAACTGGCCGCCGTCGTGTCCGTCGCAGTACACGGTACGGGAAGGAGACACGTTTGCCTCGATTGCCCTTCAGATGTACGGGGATGCGAGCTGTGCGTATGTGATTGCGACTGCGAATGGGTATTCGGAGAGCGATGCCCCACCGGCGGAGATGGTGTTGACGATTCCGTCGCCCACCGTCGTCGATGAACACAATCAGTCGGGCCAATTGGCGGTCTACAACCCGGGGCAGATTCTTGGGGTGTTGTATCCGTATATGCCGCTGCCGCCCCAACACCCGCACCGGAATGTTTTTGGGATTTTGGTGGAAGCGTTTGTGGGTGCTTTGATTGTAGCCTTTTTAGCGCCGGAGTTGTTGGGGGTTTTGGCCCCGATGATCAATGCGGGATTTGCGGGTGCGGTGTTGGGTGGAGGTCTTGCCTTTGGGGTTGCGGACGCGGCAGCGGACGTAGCGGAGCAGATCGTGGGCTTGGCGTTTGGGATGCAGGATAAGTTTTCGTTTGGAGAAGTAGGAAAACAAGCGGAATTAGGATTTATTACGGGAGCGCTGGCGGGCTCCTTGCACACCACGCGGTTGGATCTGTTATCGGGGATGACGAGTCGGGGTAGCGCCGTTGCGACGAGTGGAGTGACGACGACGAGTGGGACGACGTTGGATTTCCCCCATTTACTGCTGGCAAACGAAGTGATGGCGTTAGGAGGGGATGCTATTTTAGTCGCGACGGGCCAGAAGAAAGGGGATATGATTTGGAAAGACTTGGTGAACGGTGCGTTGAGTGTGGCGGTGAATGCGGGATTAAATGAATTGCCGGGCGGAGAAGCACGGTCTTCCTTTTTGAAGACGGTCGTGAACAGCGAAGCGAGTGGATTTTTGGAAGCGGTTGTCACCCAAGATAAATTCAATGCGGGAACGGCCGCGGCGCAAGCGTTTGGAGTGTATCTGGGGAATGCAGCGGCGGAGAAGATACAAGAGAAACACTCAGCGACGAAAGCCTTTGAAAAGAAGCTGAACGAAGGATGGAACGAGCGCGTGGAGGAACGGTACGGTTACTCCGGTTTTAACTCTGAAGACGACGCCCGAGCGGCGTTCTTTTCCGGGACGGGCCCCGAGGGCGGCAATCCCAATCCGATGGGCCCCCGCTCGAGTTCTTCTTCATCACACTTCCCCTCTCCCTCCGGGAGAGGGGTTAGGGGTGAGGGCCCGATGGGCGCCTCTTCGCACCCATCGAGTCAACGCCCCAAAGGCCCGGCCCTCTTCGGTCGAAGCGCCCTCGAAGGCGAACCAGCCGCCCAACTCCCTGCCCCACAAGCAGAAAAACAAAGGCTGAACGGCAACATCTGTCGCATTGATTGGGCTAACACCGAACTCCAAAGCTCGCAGGATGCTCATGCAAGTCAAGTGATGACGAGTTCATCACACGACAGCAGTTTCGAGGATAAAATCTCTCATATCTTATGGGCACATCAAGACTCGTGGTGGGATAAAGCTATTTTGGCCGGGATGCATGGATTTGATCGGGTCATGCAAAGTTCCGCGGCGGTATCGCTCGATCATTCCATTCGTGCAGGAGCAGATCTGGTGAGTGCTTTTGATCCTTTTGCATTGGCGATAAAAGGTGAAATCGAATGGCGCATGGGCGTGAATCCAATTACTGGAGTACCGACAAGTCATCTTCAAGCCGGGCTCGATGTGGGAATGTCTTTTATTCCCGGAGTAGAAGCGGGTGTTGTAAAGGGAATTCAAGTAGCACGAGAAGCGGGATTCTTTCGGCTGGCGGGGGCAGAGGGATTAGGTCCTGAAACCTTAGCGGAAAACGCATTAAATAAATCTAGAATCAGTCAAGAAAGCTATTCTGCTCAAAGTCCTAATGCAGCAGAAGCGTTATCCAGAAAATATAGGGCGTTGCAAAAAGCGCAGAGAACAGCAGTTAGAATTGAGGATACTTCTAATGGTACAGTGAAATATTATACTGCCGAGGAACCTGCTCATACTACAGGGTCTACGCGAGGAGCTTCATATGTTACAGAATATAATCCAAAAACTGGAGAAGTTACCTCTAAAATAGAAAGTTATGATTATTCCGGCAATGTCACTAGAATTCATCCCAAGATGCTGAATGGACAACCACTTGTTAGTCAACATTACCCGCCAACAGCAATGGAATTGCTTGAGGAGTTGGCGAATCCAGCGACATCCCAAAACTACTCATCAATCCCAAGATTTTAACCGAGGAAATGGTGATGTATACAAAAGCTGAATTTGGTAAAGAATTGGAAAAGCAGTTGCAGCAGGGATCTAATATTATTCAGTTAGCTAGGTGGGCACATGAAATATATTTAGATAAATGCGATGGTTTTGAAGAGAATAGTTTGAGTGATTGCATTATGAAAATCATCATGATGGAAGAAGGCCCAGAGTTTGAATACACAAAGGAGGAATTATTAAAAATGGCGCAAAATTTGCAGAAGGGAAAGGTGTAGGGAGTTTTGGCGCCGATGATCAATGCGAGCCTTGCGGGAGCGGTGTTGGGTGGAGATACGTTATTATATGTGACGGGTCAAAGGAAATCGGACTCAAGCATTGAAAAATCTACACTCTGAGGCAAAACGATTGGGAGTAGAGATTAGAAGCGGCAGTGAAGCAGATGAAATATTAAATTACCGTGCAAAAATAGAAGGTGTTCCACCTGAATCTATGCATGCAGTAACACTTGGTGATGACTTAATTCTTGTAAGAGATTCTCATGTTAATAATGTAAGAGTCTTGCGCGAAGAATTGTTGCATACGCAACAGCAAAAAATTGGTTTTGAAATTAGTTATTCATCAGTAACACAAGCTGAAATTCAAGTGCGAAAGCAAATGATTTCACAAGGTTATGAATGGGGATTAACACGACAGGAAATACAAGAACTGCATGATGATATAAGCACAATTAAGCTGAGGGGAGGATATTGATATGGATAAACTTCCTGATAGCATTTTAAAAAAGTATCCACAACTTACGGAGTCTTCTTTGGCAATTAAAGAGTATAAGAAAACAGGGAAACAGACTGTTAAATGTTCAAGCTGCGGCAGTGTAATCGAAATAAAGGAAAATAAAAAAATAGGTTTTTTGGAGACGAATTGTGCTTGTGGTAGAAATAAAACTAGATCTAGGTGGGATCCTACTAAAGTGTAGTGTGCGAACCTCGGTGCAAGGCCCGACGAAAAAATTGAGAGGAAGTGATAATTTTTTTTGATTCACAATGCATGGCTGGAAAAATAAATGTGCTTTTTAAAAATTTTATGTCGCATTCAGCAAGGCTGGCCGATCGAACCATCAGGCAATCTCGCGCAAGAAATAGAGTTGGCCTCAGATAACTGCTGCGATGTAATTTTAGCTTGATAAAAATTTGCTCCAGATAAATCAGCACCATATAGAATAGCGCCAGTGAAATCGGCGCCGGAAAAGTTTGCATCCTCCATGTCAGCAGCGGATAAGGCGGCACCGCTAAAATTAGCTCCGGAAAAATTTGTATCCCGCCCTGTCATGAATGCGTTTGAAAGATTAGCATTCATAAAGTTAGCGTGAGCGAAACTCATGCCGAAGTCTGCATCACTGAGGTTAGCCTCTTGTAAATCTGCACCTTCGTGGTTGGGGCCTATATCAGAAACATAAAGAGGCGCCATACTGAGGTCGCAGCGAATACATTTGTTTGTCTCAGCTAATTGTTTTAACTGCGAAGGGCTATATTGAACACGAGCCAATACAGGCGCAGTTATTATCAAGAGTGATGCGCCCACCACTAGAGCTGAAAAATTGTTGTTTAATTTCATAAAAAACCCTCGTTTAAGAACAATGGTGGATAGAGCCGTCGGGCATAATAGCCTCACAGATAATGGCATCCCGTAGCTGAGTCTTTGGGTCGACTTTCGCGCCGTATAAATTGGCGTGATAAAGATTAGCACCCGATAAGTTAGCGCCGGTTAAATCGGCGCCCGTCAAGTCCGTGAAGGAAAGGTCACTATCCTGTAAATCTGCTCGTTGTAAATTTGACTGTTTAAGGTTCGCATGCGAGAAATTAATGGGATCAGAGATTTCAGAATAAGCTTCGGATAAGTTTGCCCCTTCTAATATAGCCTGGGAGTGATTGTAGCTGCTTTCACCCTCGTCAGCATGATTATTGAGGAAGTAAACATGGCTCAAGTCGCAGTAAGAACATTGATTAATTTTATTAAATTGTACAAGCTGTGTCATATTAAAAGCAAAACTACTAATGGTTTTCATTAGAATGAAAGTTGCTAGTAACAAAACCGAGATTATTTTCACGGAGCTATTTCCCCATCCGGCAATATAGCCATCCATAACTCTTTCACTTGTTTTAATTGAGCATCTGTGATTTTAGCCTTATAAAAATTAGCGGCCACAAAGTCGGCACCGTAAAGTACCGCACCCGTAAAATCAGCTTCAGAAAAATCAGCACCCTCGAGATGAGCCCCTGTAAGATTCGTGCCTCTGAGATCCGCCATCGATAAATTAATGGCGTATTCTGTTTCACTCGTTACATTACTCAGGTCAGCACCATTTAAGACTGCACGCGAGTGATTAATTCCAAGCTCGTTCGTATCACTACCACTCAGATCACAGTAGGGGCATGAGTTAGTCTCATTAAATTGATCCAGTTGTTGAGGAGAATATTTAAGGTTGGCAAGCGCACATGACCCAAAAAAACCGAATAGGAAAACAGAAAGTATTACAATTCGCTTCATAGAAATCTCCTCACCTGTCGCTCCAATACAAATTTTACTAGGTAGAAAAAAAGAGTCAATCCGTAAATTTTCGATGCGACGATAGTCTGCCTGCGCCGTTTGTTGGGTCTCATGCTCGGTCCAATCCACGTTTCATCCGCGCACCACCGTCTCACTCGTACTCGATGTATAAGCATAGTCTTTTATACGGTGTGTTTTTTGATTGAATATAATAAAAAGCTCTTTATGGTAGTCATTGGTGCCGCGCTTAAACAAACTGACGAGGGGAATAAAATTCTCCGGCTTTAATGTGCTTTTAACGTATTCGTAAGTCCATACCAGGTTTCCATTAGTATCGATGCTCACTTTGCTCGGCTGTCCTAGGAACGCTTCGACTTCCTGAGTTGTTGTTTTTCCACGAATTAATTGATGCGACACTCGTGTCTGATCCATTTTTCCCAATGTGGTATTACCGCTTGTGGCACAATTGCTTAATGTAAGTGGAATGTGTTTATCGAGAGTCACTGAAGACACACGAGCAAGCTAGGCTGGTGATCTTCGATTACATCGAAACGTTTTATAATCGACAGCGTAAACATTCTGCGTTAAATTATCTGTCGCCAATGAATTATGAATTAACTACGGTTAATTTATAGAGGAGAGTGTCTGGTTTTTCCGGGACAGTCCAGTTCCATGATTTTTTATAGCCTGGGGTTTATCCGTTTTGATACTCAGTTCCAATAATGCCACTTTTCTTTGTTAATTTTAAACTGTTCTTGTATCCTTGTCTGACGTGATGCTGAAGAAAAGCATCACGTCAGGCACTCATGATGTAGGCTAGTTACGCTTCTTAGAAGCGGCTGATTTTTGCATCGGAACTGCTATGTTTGAGGGATACTTGTAAGCAGAACCGTTGCTTTGATCCACCACGGCACCAACCAAGCCTCCGAGAAATATATTTCCAAATGTGGTTCCATTTGCTTGATCGCCAACGCTCGTATGAGCGGTTTGGTACCCAATTTTATTGCACCGCACGTCCAAGGGGTGATTATCCCGATGCACATTCGCTGTACCAGGTGTCTTCTTGACTTCCCAACTTCCACGCGTGTTTTTCAACGTGCAGTCGGCGTTGGTGGTTGGCGGTGTGGTTACCCAGATTTTTTCATGCGTACCATTCGCCACCGAAGCGCAACCGGTTAACAACCCAAAACCCATTAGTGAAAGGATTATAAAAATAATTTTCTTCACGTGACACTCCTCTGATTAAAACCGATAACTCAGTCCCGTTGTGGCCGCGAGCATCACGCTGGGGAGGGCGGGATTACTGTTGATGACACCCGCGAGCTGAAAGTCCAACGTCACGTGCTCAGTGAGTGCAACGGAGGTACCAATGGCGGAATAGGGGCTTATCGTGTAATAAGTATCGGAATAAGAGGTCTCTCCGAAGCTGGGGGTAAGATAGCCTGGGGAGTAGCTGGGAATTGTCCCATGCGCCGTGCTGGATACCATCGCCGCACCCAATTTGCTGTAGAGGGAAACGCGTTGGCCAATGGGAAGGATTGCTTTTAAAGCCGCATAAACCGCGTAATTATTGGAATTTTTCTGAAATCCGTCCGTGCTATCGGCAAAATGAAGGTAACCGCTTTCCAAAGCGATGTACGGATTAAATTGATAGCCGAGATAAGGATTACCCGCGAAACCGCTGTGTTGTCCTGCGGCATTAAGCCAGCTGTAACCGGCATTGGCACCCAAATAAAATCCCGACATTTTGTTGTAATCGAGGGAATTGTCTTCGGGGATCTCTGCAAAAGCACAGAGGGGGCTCAAACAAAGGGAGGCGATAAGGGTTAAACCCAATTGATGTTTCATGATAATTTCTCTTATTTTTACTGTGTTTTTGTTAAACCTCCTTTTACCATCGATTCATTCCATGGATTTACCGAGGGTGACATACTCCCCGAGGGGGCAACGTTCGTCAATACCGTAAATTTGTATCTTACTGAAAATAGGTGGTATTTATGTGGATAGGGTCTAAAAAAAGAGGTGTAATTTACTGGGTTGAGTAAATGATCTTAATGGTGGGAAAGTGCATATTTGTAATATTCCCACTTTAGGCTATACTTAACTTATCACAGATGAATTTCAGTAGGTCAACGATTATGGCTCAACCCATTAAACATATAAAACCAGATGCGAAAGGCAGGATCTATCTTGGCCAATTGGCCGAGGGTGTTAGCGGCTTTACGGTAGAGGTCGATAAAGATCACCGCATTATCCTAGAACCGATGGTCGAGATCCCGGCTCGCGAGAAATGGCTATTTGAGAATAAAACGGCATTGAAATCAGTCAAGCAAGGGCTGGAAGAAGCTAAAAAAGGGAAACTGCACGATTTAGG
>CAMTUH010000013.1:0-49714 GCA_947084935.1 uncultured Coxiellaceae bacterium | reverse complement strand
GTACTTTGCTTTCTTCCGTCGATCCTCCGGAGTATCACTAAGCCCCAACAGGGCGCTTGGCTTCATACGCGTTATAACTGCCCAGAGCGAAGCGACAAACAAGGTGTGCGGTGCAAGATGTGCATTACGCATATCACTTTGGCCAATAAGCTTTTTATAAATTCGTTCTTCATCACTGACCGCACGCACGTATGGTACACGAATGAGGATGATACGATCCTGTAATGCTTCCATCCGTTTATTGGCTATAAACGCTTGGAATTCTGCCTCGTTTGTGTGGGCGACAATAACCTCGTCGGCATAAATCATGGCGAACCGGCCCGTTTTAATATTCTGCTCTTGGGTCAGGGTGAGCAATCCATACAGAAACTTTTCATCGCTTTTGAGCATCTCGATAAACTCCATCATGCCGCGGTTGGCAACATTGAGCTCACCATCAAATCGATAGGCGCGGGGGTCAGACTCAACACCATACTCTCCAATTCGAGCAAGATCGATAGACCCAGTTAGCTCGGTAATATCTTGCGATTTGGGATCACTTGGGGAGAATGTACCTATACCAACGCGGTTCTTTTCCGAAAATACAATACGCTCGACAGGAACATCTTCAATTTTGCCACCGTACGTGTCTCTCACTATCTGGCGACAATGCGGACAGAGATCACCCTCGATATGATCAATGCCGTACATCTGTTGCACCTCGGGTCGCAGTTCTTCTGGAACAAGATGGAGTGGATCCTCATGCATAGGACAGCCTTTGATTGCGTAGACTGCTCCCTCCTGCGTGCGCGTGTGCTGTTCAAGTCCCCTTTTTAGCATTGCTACAAGGGTGGATTTTCCCCCGCCGACCGGGCCCATAAAGAGAAGGATGCGCTTGCGCACCTCAAGACGGCGTGCAGCAGAATGGAAGTAGTTCACCAATTGCTGGATAGTGTCATCTAGACCAAAGAGTTCACTACCAAAGAATGGGTAGCGTTTCGACCCACCTGCTGTTTCCTTAGCACCTTGGGAAATCACATCAAAAACACGACCATGTGAAAGACGATGGATAGACGGCTGTTTGGCTACAAGATCTAGGTAGTCTAGCAGTGTACCTTCCCAAGACAAATGCTCTTGCTCACTGCGGAAGTTTCGCAATCTATCAGCGAATGAGGTTTCTGAAGCTAAGCGTTCAGCACCAACAGCTGTCATTTCAGTGTGGCAGTAGTTTACAGTACCATCAGATTAGTTTGCTGTCAAGAAAAAACTTACCCTATCCCCGGCACTGGGTAGGCGCGGCAGAAGAGATGAACTTCTCGCTTGACTTTGCCAATCACCTTCTCGTTGTCCATGTTGCGTAGCACCTCGTGGATCCACGCAGCAACCTGGCGCATCTGCCGCTCTTTCATGCCCCGAGTAGTAATAGCTGGGGTACCCAACCGTATGCCCGACGGATCAAACGGCGAGCGCGTTTCTCCTGGGACTGTATTCTTATTGACCGTTATCCCTGCCCGATCCAGTACTTCCTGTGCGTGGGCTCCTGAGATCCCGGTTGGGGTGAGGTCTGCAAGAAGCAAATGATTATCAGTACCACCAGTCACCAATCGGTATCCATAAGCGAGAAGTTCTTCTGCCAACACCTGTGCATTGGCAAGTACCTGGTGCGCGTAGCGTTTAAACCCTGGTGCCTCTGCTTCCATGAGCGCGACAGCAACACCAGCAGTGACATGATCATGAGGTCCCCCTTGCAACCCTGGGAACACCGCTTTATCGATAGCCTGGGCAATGGTGATAGGGGCACCTTTCTTCGTTACCCGCCCATCTTTGAGTGGCTCGGCGGTTGTTAAAATAAGCGCGCCACGGGGACCTCGGAGTGTCTTGTGGCTCGTCATGGTCATGACATGGCAATAGGGCACAGGCGACGGATACACACCGCCGGCGATCAGTCCGGCGTAGTGTGCTACATCACAGGCAAGATATGCACCAACTTCGTCAGCGACCGAGCGAAATTGCTTCCAGTCAAACAAACGAGGATACGCAGTGGCTCCCGCCCAAATGAGTTTCGGCCGGACTTTTTTTGCAAGGGCGCGCACCTCCTCATAATTCAGCAGTCCGGTAACTGGATCTACTTCGTAGGAATGTGCGGTGTAATAATGACTGGAAAAGCTGGCCTTTTGGCCATGTGTCAGATGACCACCGCCGGCAAGTCCCATCCCCATAACCGTTTCTCCCGGCTTGAGAAGCCCCATATAAACCGCGTGGTTTGCCGGAGAGCCGGAATAGGGCTGAACGTTGGCGTGCGGCATACCAAATAAGGCACAAGCCCGCTCCTGCGCGATCGTCTCGATCGTATCAATATGAATATTGCCCCCGTAGTACCGCTTGTGGGGATACCCTTCGGAGTATTTATTCGTCAGCACCGACCCCACCGCTTCCATTACAGCTTCAGAGGCGTAGTTTTCAGATGGTATAAGCTCTAGCCCATACTTTTGCCGCCGACGCTCCTGTTTTACTGCGTCAAAGATTGCCGGATCCAAGGCCCGGAGCTTCATTGGGCAACCTGTTCCAACACCAGTCGCAACGTTTCCTCTTTACTGTGTGAATACGTATCGATAACGAGATCATAGAGACGAGCATCCCAAAAATCGATGGGGCCCGTACCGACCAACTCCTGCCACTCCCGCGCGTACATGCGCCCCCACTTGGTAAAATTGTCGTGTTCTCGTTTCCTTACATGCTCCTTTGCTTCTTCAACCGATACTCCATCACGGTTGACAATCCGATCCACGCGGACGGCCATCTCAGAGCAGGTAAGGAGCACCTTGAGCGCTCCCGGCACCCTTTGGGCGAAAAACCCCGCAAGCCATCCCTCAAAAACCTGGTTGCCCTTGGTCATTAACCGCTCCCGCATCCCAAAGTCCACCTTACGATCAAATTCCTCTCCGTATGTGGTTGCGTCATGATGGATGCGTGTGCCTTTGGCAAATAGTCCATTCTCCTGCGCATAGGCACGCATAAACTCCCCACCAGAGAAAAACTCCCAATCATGAAAGCCGGGCTCCTTTTTGAGTAGTTCAAAGAGCGTGCTTGTGCCTGTTCCCACCCCACCTGATATAGTGATATTCCTGTAGCGCTCCGCTTGCATCGTATGTCACTTGATTGTAATCGTTTGTACGCAGCTCGTAAAGATGGTCAGCCGATAGTGATACGAGGCTGCGGGGCATGTATTTTCTGGTCAATACGCTTCTCGGACTCAAGCCGTTCCAAAGCAAAGCTTGGCGTCCAATCAACAAAGGCAAGTGCCGGTCGTGCCCACGGATGCACATGCAGAACCTGTCGCGCTATATCTTGTGCGATAACACGGTAGTGCGCATGTCCCTGGGGAGAAGAACGCAGTTCAGTAAGATGTACCACTTCTCGTAAATTAAGCTCAATAAGCCACCGCATCCGGTAGGCGTTGGGCACGACGTATTGGGCCTCTGCAGGAAAGTCGTGGGCAAGTATTTCGAAACTGAGAGCTGCTTGCTCAAGAGCTTCCCGATATGGTGCATCGAGCTTTGCTTCAAGTAGCTCCGGCGGCACGTCATACCCATACCGAGTGGTGAGATTCTGTCGTTGCTGCGTCAATATCCGGTGTCTCTGAAGATCTCGGTACGCCCCGTAGTTGGCAACAATCTCAAAAGTGTAGCGACTATGTTCCAACGCGCGCGGCACTTTATGGTGTCGGTTTTTCCTCCCGGCAACCGTGCCCATAATAAGCTGCCGCCGCTTGTAGCGCGAAAGCGAGGACACCACGGCGCGCAGGGTTTGGTAGGGCCGGTGGTCGTGCGGAAACAGCAAGGCAGCAAGAACATCTAGCTCCCCCTCCGAGCTGTATTGCAAAAGGGCCGCCCCCAGGCGGGTCCCTTTTGGTCTTCCGCGGCCGGGACGCGACCGCGATGCAAACGTCCCCACTGCTTGCCCTACCTGCCTTAAGTACTCAACGTACACGTCGCCACGTTCACTCTTGGCCCGCTTCACAAACGAGGGGATAACCTTGTCAAGCTCCGCGTGCATACGGTCAGCCAGCTCGTGTATCTCCTGTAAGGATGACGCGCGCATCTTGATGAGTAAATACTCGAAAGCCCGCCCATTACCATATAAACCGACATTTGTTTTCACCCCGGCCGGCAGCAACCCGCGCAGGACGTCAGCTGCTTTCGCACGAATGGTACTACGGTAGGCGCGGTCAGAGGTCTTTGCATCCTGAGGAAACTGGCGACGCAGGTGCTCTTGCAGTGGCTCAATAAGCTGCGTGTAGGTATCAAATAGCATGTCCATGGTGGAAAGATAGATCTCCCTGTGCGTGGAGCTGCAAATCGCTGCTTCCTTGATATATTGATAGGTGCCATCTGCCTTCTCATCAAAAAATACGTATCGCGTTGATTTCTCAAGTGGCGAGATACCGATGCGGGAATCTTCGACTACTTTTGATGCAATATGGGAGATGCCTTCAAGCGCAATATGGGCACCGCCTAGTTCGGCGACCGAATCATCCCCGTACCCTACTAGTACGCGGTCATAAAATTGCTCTGCCTTGGCTATCGCAACAAGCTGGTCCCGACCATCTCCTACCGTGCTGATCATCTTGGTAAAACCCACCTCAGGCACTTGAATAAATTCCTCCAGCAGTATCCGGCGCAAACTTTTTGCGCTTCTGCTGTAACGGGAGAAGAGTGCTCCCTTCACTACTTCTGGTAGATTGACCAAAACGAACACATTTTTATCTAAATTAGTAAAAAACGGCTCCAAAAGTTTACGTTCTTCTTGTGTGAAATCACTCATCGAAGTCCTCATGCATTTTACTTGCTCCCGGCCCGCTCTGGCCTTGGTACTTGCTTTTTCTACCTTTTGATCCGTACGGACGTTCTACCGCGCTCGTCATCGTAAGAAACGAGACTTGGCCTATGGGCATCCCGGCATAGAGGGCGATCGGCAGGTTAGCCACGTTTGAGAGTTCAAGCGTCAGCTGTCCCTTCCACCCAGGATCAACATAACCTGCTGTTGAATGAATGAGCAGCCCCAACCTGCCCAAGCTACTTTTGCCTTCGATGCGGGCAACCAGGTTGTCCGGCAGCTCCAGATATTCGATCGTGGAGCCAAGCACGAACTCGCCCGGATGCAACACAAACGGTTCGTTTGCCTTGACATGCACTAGGCTGGTCAAGTCATCGGTCGATTTGCGAACATCAATAAAAGGGGTGGTGAAATTATTAAACACGCGAAATTCAGAGGAAAGGTGTACATCGTAACTAGAGGGCTGGAGAGAGTCTTCGTTAAAGGGAGTGAGCACAATGGCTTTTTCTGCTAACGCTTCCGTTATCGACCGGTCAGACAGCACCATGATAAGTTCCTACTTTACCGCTGTCGCGTCAAATTAACAAGGGGGATTTTGGGTGCTGCTCAATAATCTTTCGCACGTCTGCAAATACATCTTCCACCGGGCGCGCGCCATTTACCACATGCACCTCTTTAAACTTTTCGGCAAGCCATGCGTAGCCATCCCATACCTTAGATAACTTGTGCGCTTCTTCAAACAGTTCCACATCAAATCGGCTTTGCTTTATACGCCTGACGCATTCCTCGGGCGAAACCTGCACAAAAATAGTGATGTCCGGCATCAAGAAATGCTCGTTGAGCGCGAGTAACCACTCCTTGTCCAGTTCAATCGCTCCAAATGCCACCGTAGACCAGACGTAGCGGTCAGTTAGCACCACGCTACCCGCCGTTAACATCGGTACAATCTCGCGGTGCAGGTGATGCGCGCGATCAGCAGCAAACAAAAGCTGCAACGAGTCAAGCGGTAAGTTCAAGGTATGCGTGAGCGCGCCACGAATCAGTCCCCCTATGACATTGTTCGTCGGCTCTTTTGTTTCAAACACTTTCTTGCCGGTTTTTGCAAGCCGCTCGCCTACCAGTTTCAACTGGGTAGACGAACCACTCCCATCAAGCCCCTCTATATCAATAAAAACACCAGGGTATGGATTGGGTATCATGTGTACCTCCTGTATTACCTATATTTATATTCAAACATATTTCATGTTCGAACACCTTTACATGAACGAACAAATTCTTGGAACAATGGTTGCGGAGTGAGCGGCCGGGACTGAAACTCAGGATGAAACTGAGTGCCAACAAAGAACGGATGATCAGGCAGTTCGATAATCTCTGCTAGCAACCCATCCGAGGTCGTCCCGGAGATCACCAGGCCACCTTGGGCAAGTTGATCTCTATACCTATTATTCAGCTCATACCGATGCCGGTGGCGCTCGGAAATAACAAACGGACTCTTGCTGCGCATGTGAGGCCAGTTTGTTTTGCTGTACGCGCGGTACGCGACGCTCCCCTTTTGTAACATACAGTCCCATGCTCCCAGCCGCATCGTTGCTCCATACTCTTGCTGCAGAAGCTTTTTCTCCTGCTCAGGTATAAGACTTATCACCGGATGCGGCGTGGCAGAATCCACCTCGGTGGTGTTAGCGCCTTCCAGCCCGAGAACATTGCGCGCATACTCGATGGTTGCAATCTGCATACCGTAACACAAGCCGAGGTATGGCTTCCGTCTTTCTCTGGCAAAGCGTACTGCCTCTATCATTCCCTCCACTCCCCGCGCGCCGAAGCCGGGAGTTATACAGTACCCATCATAATCCATAAGTATATCTATTCCTTGCTTTTCTATCTTCTCACTATCAGTCCAATGCAATACTGGTCGCACATTCTCCGCCCATGCGGCGTGTTTTAACGCTTCAATTATAGAAACATACACATCAGAAAGCTGGTAGTCGCCGGTAGCGAAATACTTGCCCACCACTGCAATATGCACTTCTCTTTTGACTGCGTGCAAGCGTTCGACAAGATCCCGCCATCCAGTCAGATTTTGACGCCGCACCGGCAGGCTCAGCTTTTTGAGTAGTTTCTCGGAGAATTCCTGCGACTCAAGCACGAGTGGCACCTCGTAAATAGAGTAGACATCTGGGTTAGAGATAACCGCATCCTCAGGAACGTTACAAAAGAGCGCCAAACGCTGCCGTCGGCGCTGATCTATAGCTCCCTCGCTGCGGCCTATCACAAAGTCCGGCTGAATACCCATCCCATTAAGCACATGCACCGACAACTGCACCGGCTTGGACTTGAGTTCACCGAGGCTTGGGGGTGTGGGAAGATACGCTACGTGCACATGAATGACATCAGTCGGATTCTGTAAATGTAAGATACGCGAGGCCTCAAAAAAGAGTGAGTTCTGGATCTCACCCGCCGTACCCCCCAGTTCCACGATTACGATCTCTGCATTGCGAGACTTCCCAGCAAGTTTCACTCGCCGGATGATCTCGTCGGTCACATGCGGAATCGCTTCCACATCCTCGCCTTTGTACCCAAAAGCCCGTTCTTTGGTAATCACTGCTTGATAAATCTGCCCTGTAGTCATGTAATTATCGCCGGTTAAATTCTCATGTAAAAAGCGTTCGTAATGTCCCAAATCCTGGTCCGTTTCCATTCCATCGTCGGTGACAAACACTTCGCCGTGCTCCTGGGGCCGGATCGTACCAGCATCCACGTTTAAGTACATGTCAGCTTTTATTGGAGAAACACGATACCCGCGGGCCTTTAGGAGCACGGCGATAGAGGCGGTAGTAATCCCCTTGCCAATACCCGATATAACCCCTCCGGAAACAAAAATATATTTCATAGAGCTTGCCCGGTGCTACCAAACCCCCCGCGGGTAGGACGCTCGACCTCTTCTATTTCTTCCCACTCCACACGATCCACATGCACAAAAATACCCTGCGCGAACCGATCACCGCGCTCAACTACGACCTTCTGTTTCGTCACGTTATACACAGGCACCGCGATCTCATCGTCCGGTCCGCAATAATCTTGGTCGATCACACCCACGCTATTTGGCATAATAAGCCCCAGGCGCTGCGGTGTACTTGAGCGAAGGGTCACCAAAAACATATACTCTGGTGGTGTTTGTACAATAATGTTTGTCGGAATTCTGGCCATTGCTCCGGCGGGGACGGTAACAGAAACTCGGGCGGCCAGATCACATCCAACTGATCCGGCCGTTGCATAGGTAGGCTGCGGCAGCGTCCTATCAAGACGTTTAATTCTAACCCTCATCCGCACAAAAACCCCCAAATTCTGGGGGTTTTATGGCCCTTATCACATGTACCAAATTCGGTGCAAAATTGCAACAGCCTGGGAATTCTGAGGACTATCCTCTATACTTTCGCAACTTGCGAATTTGCTGCTAGCTCCGGCTTAGGCTTCGTCCAGGAAGCAAAATCGCAGTTTGGATAATTGCTGCATCCATAGAAATTCTTTTTATGACGAGTGCGACGCATTACAATTGGCGCTGAGCACTTCGGGCACACCATATCTGTCTTTGTTACATATGCCTTGGTAAACCGACACGTAGGGAACCCGGAGCATGCAAAAAACTTGCCAAACCGGCCCACCCGAATAACAACCTGCTTTCCACATTCCGGGCATACCTCATCAGTAGCTTCCACTGCAACTTTGACCCGCTGTGCGTTCTCTTGTACCTGTTCCAGGTGTGTCGCAAATGGCTTATAAAACTGCTCGACAATCGGCACCCACTTTTGCTCTCCCTTGGCCACATCATCAAGCTGATCCTCAAGCCGTGCGGTAAAATGCACGTCCATCACATTTGGAAAATACTGTACCAGAAAGTCGCTGACCGTTACACCGAGCGGTGTTGGGTGGAGTCTGCGATCAAGGTGTTCTACATATTGCCGCTGCGCAAGCGTTGAAAGAATCGGGGCATAGGTAGAAGGTCGACCGATACCTTGTTCCTCAAGTGCTTTGATCAGCGATGCCTCCGAGAAGCGCGCCGGAGGCTGGGTAAAATGTTGCTCCGGCTCAACATCTCGCAGCACCAACTGATCACCACGCTGCAATGTAGGCAGCTCGGTCAACTCTTCGTCATCACGTTGTGCCCCAGTGTCCTGACGGACAAGCGCATGCCACCCATCAAAACGCAGCACCCGACCACTTGCGCGCAAACCGTACGGGCCTGCCTGAATCTCAACACTCGTCTGGTCAAAAACAGCCTGCGCCATTTGGCAGGCAATCAGACGTTCCCAAATGAGCATGTAGAGGCGAAGCCGATCACGATCAAGCATACCCTTGACTAATACCGGCGTCTTTCCTGGATCGGTCGGACGGATCGCTTCGTGTGCCTCCTGGGCCAATTTCTGTTTCGTTTTATAGATGCGGGCTGTTGCCGGAAGGTACTGTTTCCCAAACGCCTGTTCGATATACGCCCTGGCATTTGCAACCGCGTCTCGGGATAGACTCACGGAGTCAGTACGCATATAGGTAATAAACCCTTCCTCATACAACCGCTGGGCAACTATCATAGTCCGCTTTGCCGAAAACCCTAATCGGTTTGCAGCTGCCTGCTGCAAGCTTGAGGTCATGAAAGGCGGATCCGGTTGACGAGTTACTTGACGCTCTGTTACGGTTGTAACCAAATACTCCTGTGTGCGAAGATCGGACACTATACGACTAGCTTCCTCTTGTATGCCAACCTGTATTTTTTTATCCGCTATCGTTACAAGCTGGGCGCGAAACTCCTGAGTATCTTTGGCAAGATGAGCTGTAATCGACCAAAACTCCTGGGGTTTAAACGCTTCAACCTCTCGCTCCCGCTCAACGACAAGCCGCAGCGCAACCGACTGCACTCTGCCAGCAGACAACCCGCGACGCACCTTCCGCCACAGGAGTGGAGATAATTTGTATCCGACTAGCCGATCAAGGACACGCCGCGCCTGCTGCGAATCTACAAGATTGTCATTAATGCCGCGCGGGTGCGCAAACGCTTCGCGAATCGCTGATTCCGTAATTTCGTGAAACACCACCCGTTGTATGAATTTTGAATTCGTGGAACTGCCAAACAGTTCCGCGATGTGCCACGCAATCGCTTCTCCTTCTCGATCCGGGTCAGTCGCCAGGTAGATAGAATTCGTTCCCTTTGCAAGCCGTTTCAGCTCGCTCACTCGTTTTTCTTTATCCTTTGGCACAGTGTATCGAGGTTTAAACCTCTGCTCCACATCCACTCCCAGCTCCCCCTTAGGTAAATCGCGGACGTGTCCCATGCTTGCTTCCACGCGAAATTCCTCTCCCAAAAATCGAGAGAGTGTGCGTGCTTTTGTCGGCGACTCAACTATTACAAGGTTCTGCATATCGCTCAACTCTAGGGAATCGTATCATGAGTGTCAACCAACCGTGATTTCGCTCTCACCTTCTGCCAGTCCCCACGCGAAACTAGGGTGCTTTTTATCTTCATACTGAAATCAAAGTCTCCGCTTGATATCACGCCTCTAGACTCATCACCAATCGCACCGTTCGACCTTCGCACGCTACATACCCTTTTAGTTCCATACCAGTAAGTACAGCTGAAAACGCGGCCACTGGCAGGCCGGAATCGCGAATGAGAATATCTCTATCTTTCGGTTCATTAGTAAGTAGCTGAGCAATTATTAGTTCCTCTCTTGAAAGTGCTGATGACAAAATCGTCTGTCGGCCGCCGCCCGTTGTTCTCATCCCAAACTCCTCAAGAATATCTTCAACCGAGTACACAAGCTTTGCACCCAGCTTAATCAAATCAGCTGGCCCCTTTGATAATGGACTCGTAATCGGTCCGGGAACCGCAAACACTTCTCGTCCTTGCTCGATAGCCAGCCGTGCGGTAATGAGCGAGCCGCTATCTTCGGCAGCCTCCGTAACCAACACCCCCTCCGAAAGCCCTGAAATGATGCGGTTTCGTGCAGGAAACATTCCCCTTGTCACCCACCGAGAAAGCGGTACTTCTGAGATGAGCGCACCGCCCTTCTCCAGAATCTCCCGCGCGAGCCCCTCGTTGCCTTTTGGATACACACAATCTACGCCGCACCCAAGTACCGCGATTGTCTTGCCGCCACACGCCAGGCTTACCCGATGAGCTACACTGTCAACGCCGTAGGCAAGCCCCGAAACTACCGTAAATCCACCTCCAACAAGCCCTGTTGTGATCGTCTCGGTAACTTCTCTGCCGTATGCTGTCATCTTGCGGGTACCTACTACCCCCACACAGGTAGTCTGCAGCACCGACACGTCACCCCGCACAAAAAGGAGTACCGGTGGGTCGGGAATTTCACCCAGCTTGCCCGGATACTGCCCGTCCTGCTCCACAAGTACAGTAACATGCAAACGAGCCAGTTTCTTCATATGCGCGTCAATGTCAAACTGGCGGCGCTGCTTTAAAAACGAGGCAAGCACATCTTTGGGTAAGCCCACGTGCCGTAGCTCATCTTCCGGTGCTTTCCAAGAGGCCTTGGCGGAACCAAAATAGGACACTAGGGCGCGTATTCGCATTGGCCCTATTCCCGACACCGTGTTCAACGCAGTGAGAAAGGGTACATCTGTCTCTACCTGCGATGTGCTACCCACCAGTCCAGTACCTTTCTGGCAACGGGAGCGGAAACGCTAGAACCCTCGCCGCCACTCTCTATGAGCACCGTTACCACTATCTCCGGATCGTCATACGGGGCAAACACAGTAAACCACGCATGGGATGCACCCGCTCGGCCGTACTCTGCGGTGCCAGTTTTGCATCCTACCTCAATCGGAAACGTAAAGAAAGGCCAGCCCGTCCCACCCTCATCACATGCCTGGCGCATCCCTTCCCGAACAGTCTTCCAGTGCTCCTCATCTATCTCGGTGATCGTACGCTGTGGAAAAGTAAGCTCATGCAGACTTCCTTGCCCATCAATTACTCCCTGGGCCACGTGCGGCGTTGCCTTTATACCTTTCGTGGCAACCAGAGCGGTAAGGTGCGCAATCTGCAGCGGGGTCGCCAACACATCTCCTTGTCCAATACCTACATGATAGGTATTCCCAGGAAGCCACGGCTCCTTCTTGACCCGCCGTTTCCACTCCTCATCAGGCACGAGGCCCTCTACCTCACCTGGAATATCAATCCCTGTTTTGGCCGGCAGCCCCACCATGTTGGCCAGTCGTGCAAGCGCCTCAGCGGTGGTCCATTCCGCCGCCTTATAAAAGTAGATGTCGTTGCTGCGGGCAAGTGCGCGCGTTATATTTACCAACCCTTCGGTGCGACCATATTGCACGAAGTACCAGTTGGGAAATCGGTACGGGCCTAGAAACAGCTCTCCTGTGTCTTCGACAAGCGTATCTCTAGTCACCGCTTTTGTCTGCAGCGCGGCTAAGGCGGTCATTAATTTAAACGTTGATCCCGGGGGATAGGCAGCCGCGACCGCTCGATGTAACAGAGGAAACGTAGGATCGTTGAGCACCTTTTCTACCGCTCCGGGAGCTGGTATCGTAAAATGATGTGGGTCAAACGAGGGAAGTGACAGAAGCGCGAGGACCTCGCCCGTCCGTGGTTGCAGCACAACGGCCGCGGCACCTGACCCTCCCACCTCCATCATCTTCTCCTGCAAGCTCGCGGACAACGTAGCCTGCAACTGCGCATCAATCGTGGTCAGCAGTGCGTGTCCTCCCACCTCCGGCTGACTCTTCAGCAACCTGAGTTCTTTTCCTTGTGCGTTGACTTCAATTAGGTCTTTCCCTGGTTTCCCACGCAGCACGTGTTCATAGGTAGCCTCAAGACCAGTTCTACCAACGCGGTCGCCAAGATGAAGGTCGGGCTCTTTGGCAAGCTCCTCGGGACTAACTTCGGACACATACCCAATAGTATGAGCAAGGGACTGTTCCTGATATACGCGCAGCGCATCGATTTCTACCTCAGCAGAATCAGTCGCCACCGCCTGTTTCAGCGCTTCCTCGTAGGTCAACACCAGCGCACTGGACGTTCCATCCTGTGGCTGCTGCCGAAAGCCGGGAGTATTGCGTGCCAGAACCGTGCGATACCGATCATATATTACGCCGCGCGGCGCGTTACGAGTGCGCAGCAGTATCCGGTTACCGTCTGATCGCTGCCGGTACTCTGCGCCATGGATAAGCTGCAGAGACGCAAGCCGTCCCGTAAGAAGCAGCCCAACTCCGATCGCGAGAGTTCCCAATACCAGAAGTCGCCACGGGCCTGAAGAAATATACATCTCAACCGGCTCTGCTTCTGACTCAGGCAGCCCCTTGCTAGTCAACGCATAATGCCACTCGAATGGATCTGGGTTCTGCATGCTAGCGTAACGTCTCACTCGACGCACGACTCTGAGTATATCGGAAAGGGTTTGCGGAAGTAGTTTCCTCATGACAGCCTTGACACCATTACACTCTCAACGTAATACCTGGTTGTCGGTACCGCAGCTCAAGCACCAACCCAATGCTTCCTACAAGCAAAACTATAAACGCTGACTGGAATAGAGGTAGCGGTGCAATTCGCGCCAACTCGATACTGCGGTGGCCGGTGCTTGTGCCAAGTGCAAGCAGCCCTGCCGCAGATGCCACCAGTATGGGATGTCGTTCGAAGCGAGCGGCAACCACATGGGCAATCAACACAAAACTCATATACGCGATGCTTGCCATACCGATGGTGCTCCCAGAAACAAGATCGGCCAGCATACCAAGCAGAAATGCGCCAACAAGTGTATATGTCAGTGCCCGTCGTTTGAGAAACAGAAGTAGCAGCAAAAAAGTCAGTCCCCACTCGCCGACCACACTCTGTACCAACACACCAGCAAGAATGAGAAACAGTATTAGTACTCGATACATTTTATCGTTCAACAAGTATGAACACTAGATCTACCTGATCGATGGGAAGCAACGCTACCACATCAGCCTCCTGGAATAGAGCGCTTTCCTTGCTATACACCTTCGTAATTTTGCCCACCGAAAGACCCCTCGGATAGAGTCCGTCATCGCCGGTCGTAAGCAGCACCTGATGTTCACGCAGCGCAACGTCTTGCAGCATCCGAGATAATCGCATACCGGTGTTGTACCGTCCTTCCACGACGCCTTTCTGCTTCGTATTCTCAACTTCCACCATGATTTTGCTGTCTGCATCCGACACAAGCAATAGCCGAGATTGCTTCGGGCCTACCTGGGATACGTTGCCAATCAAAACATCCCCAAGCACCACCGCCATACCTTCTGTGATGCCGTCCACTTTACCTCGGTCGAGCATGATATCGGGGCTGCGCATGATGATCCGCGCGGGAATAAGCTTCTTATCGCGGGCTATAAAACTACCTAGCTGTACGTGGAGTTTCCGATTCTCTTCCTCAAGCAACGCCGTTTTCTGGTGCTGCGCAAGCAGAAGAGTATACTCTTTTAAAACGTGCTCATACCGCTTCTGTGCATCCCACATCTGCACCACACCGCTCACGATACGGTGCCCTCCTACCACCCAGTCACCCAATCCTTGTTGCACTGGCAATAGCACTGTCTGTATCGCTCCTTTGGGAGGATCCAATAGTTCCATGCGATCCGCAAGAACCATCAAAAAACTGATGGAGACAAGCACTGCGTAGGTCTTTAGCGGCAGTACAAAACGCATCCTTATGTATTATATATTTACGTGTGACGGTCGGCCACTGAGGAGGCGCCGAATGCGTCGGGTTTGGTTTTTACCGCAAAGCCAGAACCACGAATCATGCCCACTACTTCTTGCAACATGTCCCGGGTCTCGCCCTTTTGTCCCACATCCACATGGATCTCCAGCTCAAAGGTCAGCATGTTGCGAGTTCTCAAACCATCAAGTAATCGGTGAGCAACAATCAGCGAGCGAAGTGCTTCCTCGTACATTCGCTCTTTCAGAGACATCGTGCGCTCGACCCGGCTGCGCGTCCAAAAGTACACACCGCCATGGCCCACCCGGTGCACCACAATTGCGGATACAAAATCGGCGAGCCTGCCCTGGGGTTGGGAATCGGTGCCGATGATCACGCGGTAGGTAGCCTCGGGCGCCTTGGCAATGTAGCGCAGTAGGTTATCAACCGCGGTGTCAAAGCTCATCTCGCCCTGCGTCGGGCTGTAATATCGGTCAGATATATAAATGTCCTGCTTCACGCATATATTGTACCACGAACCGATAGGAAGAGAGGTTAAGGCTCGCCTCGGCGGCGAGATTCACACATAAGACGGTATCTGGCTATGCGTTGCCCGCGTGTCCTGATGTTGCCAACCCGCTCCTCAGAAATATTCCAAGCGCGTGCAAGTTTTTTGCGTGACGGCGCTCCTTCAAGATACCCAGCCGCGATCGCCACACGCTCTCGCCAATAGAGGGTGGGATCTGAGTGAATTTCCCTGAGCGACCGCAACTCATCATACGCTTGTGCTGGGGCATCGGTTTCTCGCAATAACGCACCCAGCGCGGCATCAACAATTTTAATCGCTTCCCTAAGCTGCTCCTTTGTGGCACTACCAGCTTTCTTTGCCACCTCTACCTGCCGCGCCATTACTGCCATGTGGCATACCACTTCCTCCGACACTGCCTCTCGCTCCCGACTTTCCATTACCGCAATCCTCCAGATACCCTTACCCGTGCCAGCAAATCCAGTTCTTCCAACACCCGCCCGCAACCGCGCACGACTGCCGTCAACGGATCATCTGCCACCCACACTGGCATCTTCGTCTCTTCAGCAATCAACTTATCTAGTCCCCGAATGAGGGAACCCCCGCCTGCAAGAGTAATCCCTCGCTCCAATATGTCCGCAATGAGCTCCGGCGGCGTTTCCTCAAGCGTTTCAGCGATGGTGTTGACAATAACCCGGACCGGCCCGGATATCGCCTCGCGAATCTCGGCGCTTGAAACTTTCATTGATTTGGGCAGACCCGACCCCAGGTCACGGCCCCGCAATACCGTCTCTTCTTCTTTGGCAAGGGGAATTGCAGAGCCGATAGCGATTTTGGCCTCCTCTGCACTCCGCTCGCCCAATAGCAGACCGTACCGTGCCCGCAAGTAATTGAGAATTTCCTGGTCCATTTCGTCACCAGCCACTCGTATGGAACGATTGATGACAATCCCTCCAAGGGATATCACCGCAATTTCGGTCGTGCCACCACCTATATCCACTATCATGGTGCCTGTCGGTTCTTCAATTGGCAATCCTGCTCCAATGGCTGCCGCCATCGGTTCCTCGATAAGATACGCCTCCCGTGCGCCCGCTGACAGAGCCGCATCTTGCACCGCGCGCCGCTCTACCTCAGTCACTCCAGATGGAATACCGATCACCACGCGAGGACGGGGGATTTTGGGCAGAATGCCGTGACTTTCATGTACCTGCCGAATAAAGTGTTTGAGCATTTCTTCAGTAATCTCAAAATCAGAAATGACTCCGTCGCGTAAGGGGCGAATGGCCACTATCGTTGCCGGGGTTTTGCCCACCATGCGTTTTGCCTCCGTGCCAATGGCAACCAGCTGCTTTGACTTCTTGTGCTGGGCAACTACTGACGGCTCACGGATCGTGATGCCCTTGCTTTTCACCCATACCAAGGTATTGGCAGTACCAAGATCTATGCCGATATCGTGGGAAAAAAGTGCCCAAAAGCGGTCAAGCATACAGCAGGCATTGTAGCATAGGGTAATCTGGTTTGACATGCGACAACAATCTAGACTATATTTGGCGGGTCACTTAAATGGATACTTTCGAATCATATCGTTATCCAACCGAAATGCTCGTGACGCGAATCGCCCAAGGGGCGGCTTGGTTCCTCTGGGCAGTTATCGGTGTCATTGTAGTAGCAACGACCCTTGCAACTGCCGGGGCGGCTCTGCTTTTGTATGTGCTGATTGCCGCAGCGGTTGTCTTTACTCGGCTTCTGCGTGCCTTTACCCTCCTTGAACACAGTGTCGACATTACTGCCGGGCATTTTCCAAATCTTACCAAAGCATATAAACAGTGGCAGATGCGTATGTCTGACCCAGAACCGGCTAGTGCTTTTCTTACAGCAGATCCCTCCTACCGTATTATCCTCACCACCCCGTGGAAACGCCCCATCGTAATTCTTGCTTCCGGCGCGGCTGAGGCACTCACGGCACAAGGGTCCGCCGAGCCGCTCACCGCGCTTGTATACCATGGTCTTGCAAAAGCACGGCTCGCTCAAAACTATGAATGGGTAATATGCCTACCTCTCTACCTGTTTCCTCCTACGATACTCCTACCTTTGTGGCTCTCTCGGCTCCGTACCCTTTCAGCCGATCGGGTGGCAGCTGCCGTTTCGTCAACACACGCAGTCTCTGAGGCACTCATGACATTAGCCCTCGGCCCAACTATTGCGCCAGCTGTATTTTCAGACCCACACGTGGGAAAACATTGGCCAAAAGATGAGCGATTCGCCAAGGCTTTAGAAGTGTTCTCTAGCACTCCGCGCCTTTCCACGCGCCTGGCCCGCCTAGGCTCTCGCCTCGATTCGACTGTTTCTATCCCTGAGTCAAACCTTTACCTCGAGAATCTCTATCCTGACCGACAGAGGTAACGCACCCAAAGTGATACAATAGGCTCCATGTCCACCAAAGCGCGGTCGCTTGAAGAACGCATTATCACTTGGGCGCTTCTTCCGACCGTTATCGTCACGCCGCTTCTTTTTAACCAACATACCTACGAGCTTTTTGAGTACCCCAAGATCATGTTTGTGTATGCGGCCGCAATCATCGTCGGCACTATGTGGATCCTCCGCATGCTCTCAGCACGCCAGATCGTGTATCGCCGCAGTCCATTTGATCTTGCCATTGCACTCTTTTTGCTTGCAAACCTCGTTTCAACTCTCACCTCGATCGACCGGCACACGAGTTTCTTTGGCTACTACAGCCGCTTCAATGCGGGGTTCCTACCAATTGTTGCATATACTCTGCTTACGCTCGCGGCACTTACGTTCGCCACCCCTACGCTCGCACGCCGCCTGATTATTGGCTGTGTTGTTTCGGCCACAATCGTCATTCTCTGGGGAATACCGAGCAGATTCGGCGCTGACCCCACGTGCCTAGTGTTCCAATATAAACTGACTTCCTCTTGCTGGTCCGCAAACTTTAACCCGCAGTTGCGCTTGTTTTCCACTCTTGGCCAACCTAATTGGCTTGCCAGTTTCCTCGTCCAGACACTGCCGATTGTCGCAGCTTTATCAATCCTGGTCCGTACGTGGCGAGTGCCTCTTGTAGCTCTTGCTATTGCTCAGGGAGCCGCGCTTGTCTGGACTGGATCCCGTGGCGGCATTGCTGGGGCAGGAGTGGCTGCGCTTGTGTTTGTGGCGCTTCTGGCTCGACAGTGGAAAGGCTTCGGCCGCACACTCCTGGCAGTTGTGGCGCTACTTACCGTGGGAGCTACCACACTCCTTCTGAAAACGCACGTAACCGCCCGGCCCGAAACGATCACGATCCGCGCAAGCGTTTGGGAAGGGGGAGTAGCAATCTGGCGGGCATACCCCTTTTTTGGCAGTGGTGTCGAGACCTTTGCGTACGCCTTCGATAGATTCAGGCCCCTTTCTCACCTTACTACTGTTGAATGGGATTTCGTGTATAACAAGGCGCACAACGAGTTTGTCAACACGCTCGCAACGATGGGCCTCGTGGGTCTTTTTGCGTATCTCTTTCTTATCGCGACGTTCGGTCGGGTGCTGTGGCAGCTTACGAGAGACTCGTCCCCGGCAGTTCGTCTCATCAGTATTGGTGTCTTATCCGGCATGGGAGGGTACCTGATCTCCATCTTTTTTGGCTTCTCGGTTGTCCCCACGTACCTTCTATTTCTGTTGCTGCCTATCCTCGTGTATTGCCTTGCGCACGACAGTACTCCTGTCCCGAGACATCACCATCTGCCGTTTATGATCCGAGTCGCACAGGGAGCTACCTGCCTGATCGGCGTTGCGCTTATCTTCTCACTGATAAGAACATACCTTGCCGACCTCTCTTATGCCGAAGGAAAAAGAGCGATGCAGGAAGGGTTTTACGGCCAAGCGCTCGTGCACCTTACTGACGCACTTGCATATGCCGACAAAGAACCGACGTATTTGGATGATTATGCATTCACCGCGGCAGTGGTATCCTCGTTCTACGAAGGGGATGACCGGCGATTGCTCGTACAGCGTTCACGCTCTGCCATTGAGCAAGCACTCCATATAAGCCCCCAGAACACAAGCCTCTGGAAAACGGGAGAGCAAGTATACACGCAACTTGCGACCCTTGATAAAAGTTTCGCACCCCACGCAACCGTTTCAGCCCGAACGGTAGTTGCACTTGCACCAAACGATATTCGAGCGAAATATACGCTCGCTGTGCGTCTCTTGCAGGAAGGATCGCCGGAAGCGAAAGCAGAAGCGCACATGCTCCTCAAAGACGCGGTAGAGAGAAAGCCTGATTTTGCTGAAGGGTGGTACAGCCTGGCGCTTCTGGAATTTGAGCGCGGGGCAACGCCCCTTGCCGTGCGTGCCATGGAACATGTGCTAAAGCAGATACCTACTCACGCCCAGGCCCAGGAGTACCTCACGTCCTGGTCCACCCCCTCCGCTCGTTAGGTCTTAATATACCTGCTCGTGGGTACCAACGTCATATAAAACAATTCCTTCTTTAACGGGAAGATAAACCACCCGTATATCGCTTGTAATAGAAAATGCACGATACCCGTACATACTTCCGGTGAGCACGTGGTCTTGCAGAATTGAACTCGTTGGACTCTCGATAAACAACTCTAGTGATTCTGCAAAATCTTTAACTAAGTTTTGATTGGGAGCAATACGTTCTTTGTAGTGCTTCTTAAACTGTGAGCTTCGTCTAATAACCACAAAAAGTTAACTATGGAGATCCTTAACCAGTTCCTCAACAGTATTGAAAGATGTAAGCTTCACCTCGCCTGATGTAATACCCCGAGTCAGCCTATCATATCTCTTAACAGCCTTTTCCGAAAGCTGAACTGGTGGGAACTTCCCCTGAAGTTGCACCCACACCTCTCTGCGTGCTAACTTCTGAAGATACATCCTGATGGCATCTTGCAAGGACGAATATCCCTGTTCACGAGCAGCCTGTTCCGCCTCGTGTCTTAATTGTGCAGTTACTGGTGTTTGAATTACTACTCTAGCCATGTTACAAGTATATTACTTTTGTAATGTATGTCAACTTGACCCCGATTGAAAATAGGGGTTGAACTCGTACGTCCTACTGTGACACAATCTGACCTGGTGTATCCGCCGGTGGAGTGGGCGGTGCGCTGGGCACAGCAGGGGGCGCGGCCGGCGCGGGTGATGCATCAGCCATATCTGGTGTGGCAGCGGGTGGTGGTTCTGGAAGCGGTGGCAAAGAGCCTGATTGTGGCTCAGGATTCGTGGGTCCGGCAAGAGGTACCACCGCCTGAGGTCCTCCCACGATCGGTGCCACTGGAGCCACCGCTGATGGGCGTGCTGCAGGTGCCGCGGGTGGAACCGGGGGAACAACCGGCACCGGCTCTGGAGCTATCTGCAGAACTGAACCTAACTTCACTCCTTCTTCTTCTCTTTGTGGAAATACTACTGGCTGCACCGCGCCAAATGAGGACGGTGCAGGAACAGTAACTACAGGAGTAGGCTGAGGAGGCGTGGGCGCTGGTGAACTGGAAGGCATACCAACGGAAACCACACCAGGAGTGACAGCTGGTGCTAAATTCAAATACGCGTCCTCAGCACTCTTTCTGCCCGTAAACACATACACCAGAGCCGCAATCGGGCCAAACAGCAGCAAGAGTACAACCCATAGCGGTTTTCTCGAGATAGGTTTCGTAATGGCGTGGACAAGCATCGCCACCGTAAACCCTATACTCACAAGGGCTATTGCCCCCACGACCGCCCAGACCCACATAGGTACTGACCCCATAGCCACAGCCAAGTCTAACTTGGCAATAGCCAAGTTTGACTTGGCAATAGCGGGACTCGGCAATACTCCTACTTGACCCGCTGCTCCTTCCTCGACCTGCTCAGTCAGGAGAGCTGGCGACAGCTGCTCGGGTGGCGGCGCGCCCGCCAAATCATCAGGAATGGTTATGTCTTGCGCCACTGCAATGGGCGCCAATGTGCTCAATACAAGACTCAGGAGTACATAGAGTATTTTTTTCCGCATTATTGACCGCCAATAAGCGTGATACCCATTGTATTGAGCACATACGCAGTGCCTGCCCCGAGCACAAGGCCCAGTACTCCGAGTCCAATGATAAACAGCACCTGCTTTTTCGTAAACGCCGTCCCATCCTGACGTGCGTGCGCTGGCGGAGTTGAACTTGGCATGGGCTGAAGCGATGGTGGGGTAAACGCAGCAACTGGCGATGCAGGCAGCGGCACTTCAGCTACGCCGGACGTCGGACCAGCCAACCTCGGCGTTTCATGCACACTAGGAGCTGGCATCGGCACTTGCTCTACTGAGGTGGGTACCGGCGGACCGGCTATGCCTGAGGCAGGCGAAGCCGCGTTTAATGGGGGTACAAAAGGTGTAGACGAGGGAGAACCAGAGACTACCGGGGTAATGGGCGGCAGTTGATCATCCATCCCTGTAAGTGTACGTACTAGGAAACCATCTTGTCAATACACCCAAAGTCCCTATATAGTGCTTGCATGTTTGCCGAGGTAGTCGTCGACGTGAAGGGAGACCCCGACAACACCACGTTCACCTACTCCATTCCTCCCAATGTCCAAGAGTCCACACGTCCAGGAACTCTTGTCTCAGTTCCCTTTGGCAGACGTACCTGCCGTGGATGGGTCACCGCACTCACGCCCACCACCGCTCGAGCAACCAAATCAATCCTGAGTCTGCTGTATCCTGAATCCGTCCTCGATCCTATCCATATTGCGCTTGCTTCCTGGCTCTCCCGCTACTACCAGGCGCCGCTCGTAGATTGCTTCAGAACTGTATGTCTGTTTAAGAAAGTAGTCCGGCCTCGCCCGCCCTTGGCGCGGCTTGCCGGGACGCAGGATGCTCCAGCACGCTGTCCACCGCGTTTAACGCGACTGACTGTTCACCAAGAAGCTGCCGTGACGGCAATCTCTCGCGCATCTGGCACTGCCGCCACGTTCCTCCTGCACGGAATAACCGGATCCGGCAAGACAGAAGTGTACCTTGCAACGATACAAAAGTTGCAACAGGAGAACCCGACCGCACAAGCATTGGTGCTTGTCCCAGAAATCACGCTCACCCCGCAGATGGTGCAGCGCTTCACCACATGGTTTGGGGACCGAGTGCTGGTATGGCACTCAAAACTTTCAGCAGGGCAACGGTACCGCACCTGGATTGCCATGCGAGAACCCGTGCCGTGGGTAGTGATCGGTTCTCGCAGCGCTATCTTTGCACCCCTTCCGCACCTCTCGCTTATCGTGCTAGACGAGGAACACGAGTGGACATACAAGCAACAAGAATCCCCCCGGTATCATGCCCGTACGGTGGCAGATTGGTTGTCCCACAAGCGCAAGATTCCGGTTGTGCTTGGATCAGCCACACCTTCTCTAGAAACGTACTATGCGGCAACCCTGCGGAGCGCCATTCTGGTACTACCCAACCGCCCGACGGCTCAATTGCTGCCGACGGTAGAAATTGTGGACATGCGAGAGGAGCTGCGGGCTGGCAACTACTCGATTTTCTCGTCCAGACTCGAGCATCTTTTATATTCAGTCCTTGAAAAGAATGAGCAGGCGGTACTTTTTCTGAATCGCCGCGGGTTTGCTCCCTCTTTGCTGTGCCGCAGCTGCGGTAAAGTCATCATCTGTACCCGATGTGATGTCAGTCTCACGCTGCATACGACCCCTGCACAAAAACTCGTGTGTCATCATTGCGGTCTACGTGCTGCTGTGCCGGAAGTCTGTCCCTCCTGCCGCAGCAGTTTCCTGAGGCCCTTTGGCAGCGGAACGCAAAAAGTAGAACAAGAACTGAAGAAACGATACCCGCAGGCCGCTATGGCTCGCATGGATCGAGATACGACGCGGAGCAGCGGTGCGCATGAGGAAAATTACCGCCTGTTCAAAACCGGCAAAATAGATTTCCTCATTGGCACGCAAATGATTACAAAAGGTTGGGACATCCCCAATGTCACTCTCGTTGGAATACTGGCCGCCGACCTATCCTTGACGCTCCCAGACTTTATGGCAGGGGAGAAAACCTTTGCCCTTCTGACGCAAGTTGCTGGCCGAGCAGGCAGAGGAAGCAAAAAAGGCACCGTGATCCTCCAAACTTACAACCCAGAGCACCCAATCATACAAGCGTCATCTAAACATAACTTTTACTCATTTTATGATGCCGAAATTGCCCAGCGTCGCGCCTACACATACCCGCCGTTTTGTAAGCTGGCGCTTTTGTCTTTCAGCCACAAACAAAGCGCGGTGGCCGCCCGACATGCGCAAACCCTTGGACAAACACTAGCACTACATGTCCAGGGAAACCACTCGGTGAGCCTCCTCGGCCCTGTACCAGCGCTCGTTGCTAAAAGAAAAGGAATGTATACGTACCACCTCATCCTAAAAACTGCCGATACAGCCACGCGCGCGCATCTGCTGTCTTTGGCACCCCGCACCTGGAGTATCGACGTCGACCCAGTCAGCCTGATTTGATACAATACGGGCTGTGCGTATTCTTACCCAGGAAAATCCGCGATTGCGAATTAAAGCTCGGTCCGTCAATCCGCAAGATAACGCCTTAAAGCGGCTGATTGCCGCGCTTATTGCCACCGTCACCGCACAACAGGATCCCGAAGGCGTGGGGCTTGCGGCACCCCAAATCGGCGCGCCAGCGCGGGTGTTTGTCGCAAAAGTTGGCCAGCGCTTTATTCCGTTTATCAATCCTAAAATCATTGAAAAAGGCGCAGAAGAGGCGGTTGCCTTAGAAGGGTGCCTTTCGGTGCCACGCCTGTATGGAGAAGTGCGCCGCCCTCGCCATATCCGCGTGCAGTATATCACCAAGACCGGCAAGCCAGTCGTGCGATCCTTTTTTGGCCTTGCTGCACGTATCATCCAGCATGAAACTGACCACTTGGACGGTATCCTGTTTCTTGATCATGTCAAAAAACAGAGCGGACAATTGTTCTGGTACCAAGGAAAAGACAGCGATGGTAAAGAGATTTTTACGTTGGTAGAAAAAGGGTAATGAGTTCACCTTCTGTCATACTGTTTGGCAGCCCTTCCTTTGGTACCGCCACGCTCACTGCGCTTTCCGAGAACGGATATCGCGTCGTATGTGCAGTTACCACTAGTCCTGAAACGCCGGTGGTTAACGCAGCGCGCATGGCCCGTATCCCTGTGCTAACCGATCTGGCGTCCTTGGGGAATGTCATAGATCAGCACGCCTCGCAGGTAGGGATCATCGCCGCGTACGGAGAGCTGATACCGCCCGAAACGATTGCGCTATTCCCCAAAGGAATCCTCAACATCCACTTCTCTTTACTGCCCAAGTATCGGGGAGCAGCACCCGTGCCGCATGCACTACTTGCGGGAGAAGAGAAAACTGGCGTAAGCATCTTTTGTATTGATGAGGGTCTTGATACTGGACCCATCCTTGCTACCCGTCTCGAGCAGATATATCCAGAGGATACTAGTGAGTCTTTGTACAATCGATTGTCAGAGATCGGAATTCACCTTCTTGTCGACGTACTCCCTGCATATCTTTCCGGGGCAATTACGTCACAGCCGCAAGATCATCGCAAAGCAACGTACGCTCCACCACTGTCTCGGGAGGATGGCAGGATCGATGTTCACACACCTCCCGCTGACCTTGCCCGTCGTATCCGCGCCTTCCACCCCTGGCCGGGGGTGTGGACACATGTACAGATCAAAGGACGGAGCGTACGATTGTCACTGCTGCCTAAAAATCAAGCACAGCTTGAAGGAAAAAGGCCGGTGAGTATCAAGCAGTTACTTGAGGGGCACTCTGAGTTGGGGGAGCAACTGCAGGAAGTACTTGTTGTTTGGCTGTAACCTTCCTATACTGTTTAATGCACGCGACGCATAACCTCAGTCGTTTCTTTACACCACCGCCGACTGTGATACGCAGATATTTTAAGTTTGGCTTCCATACTTTGCGGCTTTTGGGTGCGCGCATAGCCCAGGCGCCGGAGTGGCGGTGCGTGGTATCAATCCCTATTAAGCTGGTCTTGCCACAAAATGCGCAACGAATCATAATACAAAAGATTGTATCAGATACCGGAGGGGGTGACAAGGATGATTGGCACAGAAGTTCTTGTATGGCTCGTGGTATTGATCTTCTCAGTTATCATCCATGAGATAAGTCATGGAGTTGTCGCGTTGGCCCTCGGAGATCCAACGGCAAAAAAGGAGGGGCGTCTTACTCTAAATCCGATATCGCACATTGATCTGTTTGGTACTATCCTATTGCCAGCAGTCCTGATCTTTACTGGCTCTCCGGTCATATTCGGATCGGCAAAGCCGGTACCGATCAACCCTCGGTATTTTGATGATCCCCGCAAAGATATGGCTCTTGTAGGGATGGCCGGGCCCGCCGCCAACTTTGCGTTGGCAGGACTGGGAGCATTCTTGTACCATCTCCTAATTGCAAGCTCCATTGCGTCTCCACTGCTGGCTGGGTTACTGTTAGCGCTCGTGCGTATCAACCTGCTCCTGGGAGTATTCAATCTGATGCCGATCCCACCCCTTGACGGGTCGCGGCTTCTTGCCGGGGTGCTGCCGCGCGAGCTTGCCATTGCGCTGTATCGACTCGAGCCCTACGGCCTTTTCATTCTCCTGTTCCTACTCTTTTTCCCAGTCGGCCCCGTCTCTCTGGGCCACCTCGTTTCCAACGCCATCCACATCCTCTCCAGCCTCCTGGGCTTGTAAGTAAAACCCGTTTACTACAGGACCTTGACGGCGTGCGAACTGCCGCACTAGAATAGAAACGTGGTACCAACCACGTCAGCCGTGTCTGAAGCGGCACGCCACTGATGTTCGAGTAGAGGTTGGAGGCATTTTCCTCCACAGATTCGGATTTGATGGGTGGCTCGGTGTGTCTGGCCCCTCGACATTGTTCAGGGCGGACCAGGGCTCCCACCTTGAGGAAACCCGGGGAAAACCCTTCAACCGACGGCATTGGTGGCAGGATTCATCGAGAGAGCAGCACCAGATGGTCGCTGTTTGAATTTGTCTACTCCAATAAGGTACAATAAGAATCAGGCCGCCCTAGCTCAATGGTAGAGCAGCTGTTTTGTAAACAGCAGGTTAACGGTTCAAGTCCGTTGGGTGGCTCACGGACCGGGAATTGAGGTGCTCCTGATTAACTGCACCCACTGACTCGCGTCGGCAAAAGCCATTGAAAGAAACTCTTTCCCACAGTGCAACACTGAGCGCTTCTTTTGCCATCGAGAGAATTTTTACCCGGTCACTTTTTAAGCGGAGCCATCCCTGCGAAAAGAAAATAACGACTTCTGCACGCTACTTACTCCCTTCCAACAATCTCATTATTCATTAGCAAGGTGCGATCGATCACCAACTGGGTCTGTCCTGTCTTCAAGGAGAACGCTTTTAGGGGTTAGCTCCCGCTCGGAAAGCTGCGGTAATTGTACCCTGTCGCCAGGTGATAGTCTGGACTCATACCGCCGTGCTAGCCCGCTAAGATCTATACTCGCAAACTGTACCGGGAGTCCATCTACCCCTTGCCGCGCGAGCGCGCGCATAAGCCCTTCTCTCAGTTGGCGCTCCTGTGCGCCACGCTGGGAAACATCCGCAAGTGCCGCATCAGAAAACAGTAGGTGCTTCAGAAACGCTTCATTGAGTTTCTCTCGAAACACTCCATGGAACGCGTACGGATTTTCAGTGACGACTGCGTGCCAACTGACACGTTCTATAAGTTCCTCTACTATGCGTAAGACATGCACGGTCGGTTTGAGAGGATCTGGCGCTGGGTAGGGCAGTTGGTCAGTGGTCGGTGCAAATACGATTGTTTGTAGGTGCCGTTGTGCGCTTTGTATTGGCAAGAATTGAAACCACTCGGCTAGCGCATGCGTGTTGAGGAGGATGTCCATAAAATCGAGTTCGTTTCGGATGCGGAGACTCAGTGTAGCTGCGTAGGTTTCGCCGCGGCGTATGCGGTGCATATAGCTAGGCATACTGCTCTCTTCAGGTCTTACTCCAGCAGGCGGTGAGGAAATGGGTGTTGGTCCTCCTGTGCGCGGGCCCTTTTCTTCAAGATAGGCTGCAGCTCCTAGAATCCCGATACCCGCGGCACCTAGTCCCGTCACCTTCAGCCACCTTCTTCGGGTATGACCGTGGGGAATAGCAGAGGTGCTCACGGGGTACACGCGTACCCGCTCTGGCTGCGAAACTTCCGGCTGCGTGGCAAAGTCGATAAGTCTCTCAACACCTCGCCAGTACGCAGCTCTGATCCTGTACCCTAAACCGTTTCTTTCTGAGTCCATACTACTATTATATCAAAAATCCCGAAGATGAAGCGTAGCTTCCGCCTACACACGATTCTTGCATAAGGAGCGCACTATCGGATACAATACCGGTATGGTCAGCGAGAGAAGAGAAGTTGCGAGGTTTCAGGAAGTAGCTCTGACGCAGGACAAGACTGCGGGACATCCGGAGCTTGCGCGAGCTCGCACGTTTGCCCTCTCCTTAAACGAGGAGTGGCGTTCCTTATTTGACGTACCGTTGGCTCAGGCAACACGGGGCTTTGCACAGCTCCAAGAAGAGGAAGTAGCACTGGAAGCACATTTCAAAGGAAATGAGGAACGCCTGCGGCAGGCAACGAGTCTCCAGGAAACCGCACTTGCGGCAGTAGCTGCGGCGCAACACGAGCTGGCCATTGCACAGTCACCTGAGCACATAAAGGCGCGCGCTCGATATAAATTAGCTGCACCACAAGCTGGACGACGAATCCTCGGAAGAGTGCTCAGACGTTTCTATGGGACTGGACCAGAGCCAAATAGCACGACCCTGGAGAACGCTCGTGCAGAAGCCGCACAAGCTGCAAAGCAACTGACAGATGTAGAACGACAGCACACAGAAAGACGAGACGAGCTGAGGCAACGGCAAGAACAGCTGGCGAGACGTCCGGCAAACATAGCGCACCAACTCCACGTCCGGATGGAACAGGCCGCCGCGCCCAACCAGGAAATAACAACTGCATATGTGCTCGCGTATCCTGAAAACGCCATCCGAGCCGCGCATACCTTTGCTGAAACTCACGCCGAGGATACGACCGTTATCGGAAAGTACTTTCCTGATTTTTGTGTGGAAGTACTGCACCAAAAGGAGACTGCCAAGCGTGCGCAGACCCGACCTCTATATCAACGCTTGGAACGAAAGCGGCCTGGAGAACCAATTAGTATTACCGATCTTACTAGGACGGAAATAGTATATTGGATAGATTATATCTCCTACCGTTTCTTGCGGGAATGCTGGGAGGGAGATTCGCACAGGCCGAAAGTTATCCAAGAACCCATCATGCCTAAACTGGTGTAGGTACCAAGTTATCCTTGCGGCACGCTCCGTGCCAGGAGCTCATGATCAATAAAATCTATCCGAATGGGCAAATCAGCTATTGGATTGGGTACACGGTCTATAAAGTCAAGCCCCTGCTGGATGATTTTTTGCTCCACAATATCTACACGTTGAGGAGCCGGACCCACGAAATACTGAAGCCGCAACAATAGCATCTGATTCAAGTGCCGGGTAACATCTTGTCGGAAGCGATCGCGCTCTTTGTGCGGCAAGGGATATTCGCCATATCCCATCTTCAAGTTACCGAACAGATAAGGCAATGAGATATATCCAATCATGTAATCGACGCCTGCTTGTCTAGCACGAGAGTCATACTGCGTCGCAAGAGACTCGATGTATGCTTGTGCCTCCACGCGTGTCCGTTCATCATACACATCCATCGGACTCAGCACAAGAAAACGCTGGATGCGAGCGGTACTTGCAAGCCCCAGCGGGGTATGACGGTACCAGGAATCAAGAGCCCCTCGATTAAAGCTGAGTAGAAGATACTTACTGGCATTCATTATGAGTACCATTGAATGTTCCACGACATCCAACGGCCCCAACCTCTCCCAGCGAATCTGCGACTCGGTCTTCCCGGGAAATGCACGAGGTAGGGCTAAGATCTGTTCGTGGGGCCTAAGGGTCGGAGTTGGTGTGATATTCGGGTCGGTCCAGTCACGCCCAGCTTCAAAGTGTTGCATAAGCGTCCCAACGGCAGTGCCACCCACAAGAAAAGCGCCTCCTATCACACTACCACGTATCATCCATCGGCGTCCACGTGGGCGTGGTGACCCATGCTCTGCCTCAGGACTTTCCGGCCGCGCTGCCCAGTTGGCAAGCCCCTCAACTGCTTGCCAGTACCGAACTGCCAATCTGCGTTGTATGCTTCCTTCTGGACCCATAACAACCATACATTCTACCAAATAACCCGAATTTTATCCAAGCCGTTGTAGAATAGCGTTAACCCTGGTAAAATAGAGGTATGCTGAGGTGGCGGAGCGGGCAATCGCACCTGTCTGTAGAACAGGCGCCTTATGGCTACGGGGGTTCGAATCCCTCCCTCAGCACAGCTTTAGCGAGTCTCTGCCTGCGCTCAAGATGACAGCACTCGAACGCACCGCGCTCCAGCTTGATCTAGCATATGAGGAAGAGCTTGCACAGCACCGCCGTGCACTCGTAGCAGCCGCAGTAGAATGTATAGGCTGGCCATATCGCTTCCATGATCATAGCCCAAACGAAAAACCGTATAGCCATGGCATACAAGCAGAACGATACCGCGGCACTGACTGTTCAGGATTTGTGCGCAGCGTCTACTTTGCCGCCTGCGGTGTAAATTTCACTCCACTACACACTGCTGGGTTGCTCACAGCGCTGGGGGAGCGGGCACGACTGGTCGTACCACAGGCTGGTGACATCGTTTTTGCTCGGTTTCATTGCGGAATAGCAGACGGTCACGGCAGAATCATTCATGCTAGTGCTAGCCATTGTGCCGTTGTAATGGAAGACCTGATCGGTTTTTTGGCTAATCGACCGCCTTTGAGGCAACCTGGGGTATACTATCTGGTCGGAAGTGTCCCCGACATCCTTGCGCTCCCAGTAGCGAGACGATAGAATATATCCACCGTGCCGACATGGCTCAGTGGCAGAGCGAGTTCTTGGTAAGAACTAGGCCGCGGGTTCGATTCCCGCTGTCGGCTCCAAACTTTCTTACTCTTCAACCACGAGCGTCCCAATTTGGCCGCGCTCCCGATGCCCGGGGACCGCGCAGTAAAACGGAAAGGTGCCCACTCTCGTGGGTGTAAAAGAGAATGTTCCACTCGCACCACGAAGGGGTTCATTGATACCCAGCTCGTCCACCATAAACGTATGGATGCCAGTATTCGTAAATCGTACAGTAACCTTTTGGTTTTTCTTTAGTCGCAGCGTGTTGGGCTTGAAGTAATAATTGCCGCTGTCAAGAAATACGGTAGCAACATCCTCCGCTGCTGCAGAAGTAGCTTCGGGGGAGGGGGTAGTGATTGCCGGTACAATGGGGATCGATTGCGGTACGCTCCGCTGCGTACCCGATCGCGTCAGCACAAACAGCACTAAACTAACAACCAAAACTGCCACGAGCACTCCGTACACAAGACTGCGATTCATTTCACTCTATAGCCTAGTGCGACTTCACCACGTTGTCAAGCACGTGGTCAATCATAAAAATATATTGTGCGACATCAAGTCGCAGAGAGTATGCTCTTGCCAAGAAATGCGCCTTCGCGTATAGTACACAGTAACTAAATTATGGCAAAAAAAGGAACACGGCAATTCATAGCGCTCGTCTGCTCCGTCTGCAAGGAACGCAACTACACGACCGAGAAAAACACGGCCAAAACAAAGGAGCCGCTTGCCCTGCGTAAATTTTGTGCCCGCTGCCGTAAAACTACCGAGCACAAAGAGACAAAGCTTAAATAAACATCTTCGTACTGCGACTGCTCTTAATTTCGGTACCGAATTTCAAATACTCCTAAATTTTTGTCAACAAACCCTTGACAATCGTGTTATGTTCAATATACTGATATATTGAACATATGCCACATATATCCAAAAGGAAGTTAGACAAGAAAGTTGAGGAAGAGCTGTTTGATGCTCTCGGGTATATCCTGTCGCACTCTTCTCCCACAGACCTTAGAAAAATTCTCCCTGCACTCATGACTGACACCGAGCGACTCATGATCGCGAAGCGAATCGGTATCGCTGTGTTATTACAAAGCGGAATCGCCGATACCACGATTGATGACCTTCTCAAAGTAACTCGCTTTACCATCCAGAAAATGGAGCTGCTCATAGGCGCTCATCAGGAAGAGTTTGCATTGATCCTTAAGATAGTGGCAAAAAAACACGGGGATACTCAGTTGAAAAACATACTCCTTGAGCTTGCTCACTACCTCGGTTCTGCGTCTGGAGGTCGACTTCCCGGTAAGCTCCCAGCTGGTGTTCAATATACTGATATATTGAACACGAAGAAATAATCTGGAGTTTTTGGTATAATAAGACAGGATATTAGGGGCGTCGGTTAATGGCAAACCAGCGGTCTCCAAAACCGCGACTACGGGTTCGAATCCTGTCGCCCCTGCCAGGCACCCTTATTTAACTAGGGCTCTACTCGAATCTTTGGAGTCAATTTATCAAAGTCTTTATCAAAAGAGAGAATCCCGCATTCCGCAGTGGTAGCAAAACTCCACAGCAAGAGATCAACAAAATCTATATTCTTCTGCTTATACAAATCGATGGCCTCCACCACCGCACCCTTCTCCTCTACCTTCATCCACTCTGGAAAGAGCAGTACTTCTATCTTTTTGCAGGCATCTTGCTTTGGGTATTTGTACCAATTCTCTAAGTGAAAGAGTAGCTCTATTATGGTGATTGGAAAGATGAGTAGTTCAATCTCACCTCTCTGTGCTTCTCTTAATCTGTCTTCGACTCGTCTCGCCTGATCAGGAACATCGAACGTCAAAAAGCGCAAAAGGACATTGGTATCTACTACTAACGTTTTCACTTCGTTTTTCGCGACCCGAGGTATCTCTTAAACTGCCGTCTCATCTTCTTGAATTGTTCTGGCCGAGATCGTGGCTTCACACTTCCCCTCAAGAGAAAAATATCTGGTACTGGTTGGACAACAATAGAGTCAGCCGTCCTTGAGACCACCACCGTATTGCCCGGTGCAACCCCAAGGCTCTTTCTAATATGAGCTGGAATAGTAACCTGGCCCTTTGTGTTTACTACAGAATACCCAATCATATTACTATTTTATCTTTTGTATTACGATCTGTCAATCGCTCTATCCGAACATAACAAGTTCCCACATGGTAACTCATATTTTTCGATAAAACCGCGCTCGTCTCGTCCCTGTAAGCTCCACCAGTTGACATCCTTCGGATAAACACGGTATGAATAAAGATGTAATGGACGAAGACATCAAACATAAACCGGTCATCACGATTTCCCGCCAGAGCGGATCCGGGGGTCTGCTGGTTGCCAGAGCTTTGCAGAAACTACTGGGCCGCTCCTGGAAAATCTGGGACAAGGAAATCTTAGATGAAGTGGCCAGGGTCGCCCGAGTGAGAAGGGAGCTCATCGAGCCCATCGACGAGCGAGAGGTTGACTTTTTTGAGGTACTGACCCGCAGTATTCTAGGTATGGAGGTCATGGAGACATCCACCTTCTACCGTCATCTGGTGCGTGCCGTACTCTCCATTGGCAAGCACGGCAACGCCGTTATCGTCGGGCGTGGTGGTAATTTTATCCTCCCTTGGGCTTATCGAGTCCGTATTATTGCCAGCCTTCCAGTTCGAATGGAGCGCATGGTGAAGTATGAACACATGGATAAAAAGGGCGCCGAGACCAAACTAAAGGAATGGGACAGGGAGCGAAAAGTGTTCATCCGCAGTGTATTTGACCGCAATATCGATTATCCCTGGCATTATGACCTCATCATCAATACTGACCGCACCGATGTTGAACAGGCAGCCCGCCTCATCGCTCAAACGTACCGGAGTGCCTTCTAGAGCCATCTTGACAAGTGCAGCTGGCTTTACCACAATGGGAAGTAATGAGCAACTCCCAAAAGCGTAACGTGTTGCTATACCTTATACCTCTGTTTCTTTTTGCCCTTTCGGTGCTCGGAACTTCTTTCCTGGTTCTGCGACCGCAGTCCACCAAAACAAAAGCCGGTGAGGCTGATGTAACACTCTCCTTGAGCGGTGTTTCCAAACAGGAGCCCGGCACCACCGGCGTCGTGATTCTACGGCTGAATACCGGTGGCGTGAAGGTCGACTCGGTGCAAGTTAGGCTGCACTACTCAAAAGACACTCTCCGGGTTGACTCGGTTAAGGCAGGTACAGACTTCAGTAGCCTGTTTACTCCCATCATAAGTACCGCCAGCGCAACGGTGACGATTGAAGCTGGAAAAACGGACATAAGCGGGCAACCGCCGCGAGTGGCAGAGGTAGCAACGCTCAACGTTACGTACCTTGCCCAAGGAATAGGAACCATCCGCTTTGAGTTCAGAGAAGATGCGCTTGATGACACCAATGTCATCGACCCGGATAACCACGACAGAGATCTACTCAAAAAGGTCGAGAATTATGTTGTCACTGTTGGCACAGTAATCCGGCAGGCAACCGATTCAGGTGCAACTATCTCAGCATCACCCGCGCCCACACCGGGACTCACCCCGACCCCTCCGCCAGCTGGCGGGCCTACACCTCCCCCATCGCGCAAAAAGGGTGACATTACTGGAGTTGGCGGCAAGTCGGATGGGGTGGTGAACTCAATTGATCTCAGCGCGTTGGTGGGCAAGATTGGTAAGCGGGTCAGCGCCGGAGATCCGGCGGACCTCAATGGCGACACTGCAGTCAACGTCCTTGACTACAGCCAATTTATCCCGCTGATCGGGAAGTGAAAAAAGCCAGGCCTTTAAGGGATTTACCACGTCGCCTGAGTTAATGCAACCGTAGGCCCTGCAAATATTCTCTAAATTCAGACCCTAACTCTTCGTCCTCCAGGGCAAAATCAACCATGGTCTTTAAATACTCAAGCTTATCGCCCGTATCATGGTACTTCCCGTTCTGAATCTCTAGCGCATACACCGGTTTGTGCTGCTCAAGCAGCACATTCAGCGCATCCACATACAATACCTCACGGGGCGTATTTTCCTTTGCAACCCGCCGCATCGCCTCCTCGATTGCGTCAAAAATATCCGGCGTATACAAGTACCCACTCACAATGGCAAAGTCAGAGGGCACCCGCTGCGGCCCCGGTTTTTCAACAACATTCTCCACCTCCAGCAATCCCTTCCCCACCATCTTGCCTGCCGCATACCCGTATCGTTTGGTATCTTCCTCCTTTTTGGAACGGAGCGCCGAAAGAATGACGCCCCCGTGCTTTTCGTAGGCCGCCACCAGCTGCTGACTGCGCGTAGGAGTAGCGGTAATGAAATCATCTCCCCAAAGTACCAGAAACGGCTCATCGCCAATTATGGAACGGGCATTGAGTATCGGGGTCGCATTCCCCAAGGGGCCTTTTTGCCGCACATACACGAAGTTTGCAAGGTCGGCTATCCGGCGAATTTTCTCCAGCATGTCCCGCTTGCCCGCTTCTGCAAGCCGGGCCTCCAGTTCAAACGGATAATCGAAATGGTCTTCAATGGTGCGTTTGTGCCACCCGGTTACGATGACAATATCTTCAATGCCGGCCGAGACGGCATCCTCCACCACATACTGAATAATTGGCTTGTCAATAATGGGAAGCATTTCCTTAGGCATGGCTTTGGTGGCGGGGAGAAATCTGGTGCCATACCCTGCAGCAGGAATAACAGCTTTACGTACTTTCTTCAATTAGACCTCCTCGTTTGGATTTTTGTTCATTGGAATTTGTTTGATTATTGGTCATTGAGATTTGTGATTTGCCCCCTGTTATGCTACCATACCATCACGTATGCAAACAAGTAGGCTCGTTGTATTTTTGCACGAGGTGTACCGCGAGCTGCAGATGGTCGGGTGGCCCAGTCGTCAGCAAGTCGCGCGCTTGACTATGATCGTCATCGTAGTATCGGTGGTGGTCGGCACCTTTATAGGTCTTCTTGACTTTTCCCTGACCTCGACCCTTGATGTGCTCGTAACACGATGATGAGTGTACCCATGGACACACAAACAAAACCAGAGCCGACCGAGGTGCCTCAGGACAAGGTTACACCGGGGCAGTGGTATGTAATTCACACCTACTCGGGGCACGAAAACAAGGTTGCGGCAGCTCTCAAACAACGTATTGAGACGCAAAACTTAGCTGGCAAAATTTTTGATACGCTCGTGCCCACTCAAGACAAAATTCAAATTCGTGAAGGTAAAAAAGAAACCATCAAGGAAAAAATTTTCCCAGGCTACATACTCGTGCGCATGATTTTAGACGATGACTCCTGGCTCGCAGTGCGTACAACACCTGGAGTTACCGGTTTTGTAGGCACCGGCAACAAACCAACGCCGCTCCCCGACTCAGAGGTCAAACTTATTCAAAAATTCATGAAGATGGAGGCCCCGCGCTACAAGACTGTATTTTCAGTAGGCGAAGCCGTGCGGATTATCGAGGGACCATTTGCCGATTTTCTTGGTACGGTGGATGAGATCAACGAAGAACGCGGTAAGGTCAAAATACTGGTGTCCATCTTCGGTCGGGAAACTGTCGTAGAACTCGACTTCCTGCAAGTCGCCAAGCTCTAAAAATCGGCATTAACTCAACCGGATCACACACTTACTATCTATTTGTTACTCTAACAAAAGATACCAAAAAGCCTGCCTACTTATTTGTAGAATCGGCATAGGCAAAAAGTATCCTCCTGGATTAAAGGCCGGGCCTTAAAGGGGTACCCTTCTGTTTGACAAATTATGAGGTTTCCGGGAAAATATCGACATGGCCAAGAAGGTAAAAACCATCATTAAGCTCACCATCCCCGCCGGGCAAGCCACGCCGGCTCCGCCTGTTGGGCCCGCTCTGGGACAACATGGGCTTCCCATAATGGAGTTCGTAAAAGCGTTTAACGAAAAAACGGCAGATCAAAAGGGAATGCTCATTCCGGCTGTCATCACCGTATACGTGGACAGAACGTTCTCATTTATCGTTAAAAAGCCACCGGTCGCAGAGCTCATCAAGAAAGCACTCGGGAGGGAAAAAGGAGCAGGTAATCCTGGCAGAGAAACAGTAGGCGCTCTCGCGCAAGACCAAGTCCGCCAGATCGCACAAACCAAACTCCCCGACCTCAATACCACCAATGTCGAGGCGGCGATGCGTATAGTGGCCGGCACCGCGCGCTCCATGGGCGTGAAGGTCCAGTAGGGCTGCTTATGGATTCTGAGCGTTCCTTTGGCTTTGATACACACCTATTGATGAGAGTGCCTCCCCTAGAGGTACGCGACCAACTCCAAATCTGCACACGCATGCGCGCCTTTTTGAATCAAAAAGACAAGCATTTCAAGATGACAAGGTCGACCGATGGAGGTGGTAAGGAACACTATCAAGTACAACTGCGGCCTGAACAGGAAGTGGAGCCGTTTTTTGAGTATCCCCGAGGGCGATTACATGTTGACCTCAACACAGCTACTGGGCTAATTACCCGGTACACCGGCCTCACCCCCACCCTTGACTCTGCCGCCGACCTGGTCGAACTGAGTATCAACCGACGCATAGCACAACTTGCCCAACAGTCCCATCCGGACACCAAAGACGCGCAAGACGAGAAGGTCAGCAGAAGGCGCCTACTCGTTCTGTGGTTAGCCTGGTCTGCCACTGGCATCATTGTGGTGAGGACAGGTAGGTACTGTAACCAACGGAGGCCCCATGAATAACAAGCGGCAAGCAGCGGCTGCCAAAGTTGACCGATCCAAGCGATATCCGCTTGCCGAAAGCGTCAAGCTCGTAAAGGAAACCTCGTATACCAAATTCCCCGGCACCGTGGAGGCCCACATCGTCCTACTGGAATCCGGGCTGCGCACTGCCGTCACCCTTCCCCACGGCACTGGTAAAACCCCAATCGTAGTCGTACTCGCAGCCGGTGAAGCTGCCAACGCTGCACAGGAAGCGGGCGCCGACCACGTGGGAGGCGAGGAGTTGGTTGACCAAATAGGGTCAGGAAAGTTGACCTTTGACACCGTCGTCGCCACTCCGGAAATGATGCCGAAATTAGCTCGCATCGCAAAGATCATCGGTCCAAAGGGGCTCATGCCAAATCCCAAGACCGGCACCGTCACCCCAAACCCAGCCGCCTTAGTACAAGAGATCAAAGCGGGGAGGATCGAAGTGAGAAGCGAGCAGCAGGCCCCGGTTGCGCATGTGCCCATAGGTAAAATCTCCTATACCGACGAGCAGCTAATTGAAAATATCAAAGCATTGGTAGAGCACATAAGGAAACCCAAGATCACCAAACTGACACTCGCTGCTACCATGGGACCCGGCATACAGGTCGATGTAAACACAATTGACATCTCCCCATAATCTGCTAGGCTGTAAGAATGCTTGGACTGTCCCCAAAGCAGGTCATTTTCCTGGGTCTGTTTATCATATTGCTGGTCGTTACCCCCATTGGTGCGGTCATCGTACGTCGCAACATGCAATTGACTCGCTCGCAGGCAAAAGAAGCCTCGCCGATCAGGGTCCAAACCGAGGACGCAAGCCCGTTCCAAAGTGTCAAGGACTTGTTGTCGCCAAAAGCCTCCCCGAGCCCCACGCCTGAGGCCGGATCCGCCATGCTAACCCTGGCGCTCTCGCTTGAGGGCCGCAAGCCTACCGACCAAGCCGATGAGGTATTTATCGGCATCGCCGAGGTAGAAACTTCCCCGCCCAAATACCAGCTGACAAAGTCAGTACAGACGGACGTAAACGGCAAAGTAACGACCAGCCTCTCAGGACTCCTACCCGGGAGAACGTACTACCTGTATGTGAAGGGCTCGCAACACCTTGCAGCGAGCAAAAGTTTTGTGCTCAAGATCGGAGCAAATGATCTCTCCGACACACAACTGTTGCTGCTTGTTGGTGATATAAACGCGGATAACGTCGTCGATAAGTTTGACCAGAACCTCGTGCAAGATGCCTTTAATGCTCTCCCAAAAGATAAAAATTGGAACCCACTGGCGGATGTAAACCGAGACCAGATTGTAAACAACACCGACTTAGCGCTGCTGGCCAAAAACTTCGGCAAAAGCGGGGCCGGCGGGCCCTGGTACTCGCCAACCCCGAGCGCTACCGGATCAGCGCGCTGACATGGCGCGCCTACTCACCTTCATGTTTATCATTGCCGCCATCGCCGTCCCAGTCTTCCTCCTGGTACAGAGTCGAGAGACATCACCACCTGGCCCGGTTATTGCATTACCCCACGCGGCTACGTTACCTGCACCACCCGCCCTCTCTGCTCCCCCATCAGCCAAGTCAGCTGACGGACCGCTACCCCACCAGTCAGTTACCATGTCCCTCCAGTACGAGCCATTTAAGAATCACGTGCAGCTAACCAGTACCGAATACGCAACTGTCTCCGCACCGCCTTCCCAAAAAGAACCGTGGCAGCGAGAAGGAAAGTTTGTACTCAAAATAGAGCGGCTGACCGCAACTGGCAGTGCGGACTACGTTACCTGGGTTTCGGTCGACGCAGTCAAGCAGCTATGGAGCGTCAGTGAAAGCCCGGGCCATACCATCTCGGTAACGGTACCGTACATCCCCGGGAGCACGGTGCGGATTTCTCAGCCCCAAGGCAACAGAGAGTACACACGCTTCCTCATTCCGTAATTTCGAAGTGCACTTGACAAACAAATCTGACCATAGTACGATGACCATGATCATGAGTCAGGTGGTAACAAAGTCTCAATTTAAATCACAAGTGCTCTCCTATCTACGCGCGGTGCACGAGAGCAAACAGCCGCTCGTTGTCACGCATGCAGGTAAGCCGGTGGTAAAAATCACGCCATACACTGAAAAAGATGCATTGAGCCTTCTGCGCAATACGGTTACACACTACGAAAAACCCACCGAGCCAGTAGGCGTGAAGGACTGGGAAACGCTGCGGTGATCCTCCTTGACACCCACGTACTCGTTTGGTGGGTCAGCAATCCCGAGAAGCTATCGGCTACCGCCCGCAAAACAATTACAGGACAGGAAAACGGGGATATTATTCTTGTCTCCTCTATTAGTGTGTGGGAAATATACCTGTTAGTCAAAAAAGGTAGACTTCGTCTTACGATGGATGTAGATGCATGGACCGAGAAAGTTGGCACTATTCCCTCTGTCCAGTTTGTGCCAGTTGATAATAGTGTGGCGGCCAAATCCGTCATGCTGCCCGGCGATCTTCATGATGACCCTGCAGATCGAATGATCATTGCAACTGCGATGCTTCATGGAGTACCTGTAGTAACCAGCGACGCGAGGATCAAGACCTACCCACATGTTCGGACTATTTGGTGATCACGACCGCAGAGAACGCTAGTTTGACATCGTGTTCCCCATTCTGATAGACTATAGAATGACCACGTACATTCCGAGGCACATCGGACCACGTGGCAGGCCGAAGACAGGAGGCATATAAGTCCTCCCGAGGTGATTATGAACAATTCAGTATCTCCAAATCGTCAACAGCCGAGTCTGACTCGGCAAAAGAAAGAAGAAACGGTAGAACGGCTCACTGAAGCTTTGCAGCGGGCAAAAACAACCATCTTTGCAAACTACCGCGGGCTTTCCATGAACAAACTCCAACAGTTGCGCGCTCAACTGGGCCAGTCAGGAGCCACTCTTACGGTTACCAAAAATACCTTGCTCAAGCGCGCTCTAGATGCCGCAGATCGGTCTGGCTATACCCCTGACGTACTCGAAGGTCCTACGGCCACTATGTTCGGTTTTGAAGATGAATTAGCGCCACTAAAAGTCCTTGCCGCGTTTGCCGAAGTCAACCAACTCCCTACAGTCAAAGGTGGATTCCTTGAAGCTGAATTCTTACCTGCACCTCGCCTTGAACAACTGGCACGTCTTCCAGGAAGGCAAGAGCTATATGCACAGCTAGTGAGAGGCGTATCAGCTCCGCTCTATGGGCTAATCAATGTATTGCAGGGGAACATGCGAAATCTCGTATATGTACTGAGTCGGGTACAGAAACAGAAAGCGGGGTGATTATATTATGGCAAAAGAAGAACAAACAAATAAGGTTACTCTGCTTATTGAGCGTATCAAAGAACTATCGGCACTGGAGCTTGCTGATCTGGTGAAAGCGATCGAGACCACGTTCGGCGTATCGGCCGCTCCGATAGCAGCCCCTACCGTAGCCAAAGGCGAAGGGGGGCAGGCCACTGCTCCTGAGGCTCCTGCCGAGGAGCAAATGACATTCAACGTCGTACTAGCTGCCGCAGGAGCCAATAAGATTGCTGTCATCAAGGCAGTTCGAGAACTCGTGCCGACCCTGGGTCTGAAAGAGGCAAAGGATCTAGTAGAGGGTGCACCAAAAGATGTATTGACGGGTGTGAATAAATCAACTGCTGAAGAAGCACGAGCGAAACTCACAGCAGCCGGTGCGACGGTTGAACTGAAATAATCTTCCGCAAAAGGCGAGCCTTGAAAACGTGGTTTTGTGCACCCTAACCAACCCTTTTTTGGGTACAAAAGAACTATCCGTACTTAAGAAAAATGCTAAACTAACCTTTCCCAGAAGGCACCTACGGGATAACGGACAGCTTACTCTATTTCAGGAAACAAAAAACGTTCTCCGATTCTATCGGAAACCTATCGACCCGAAAGTATTTGAAAGCTATGGTCCGAGCATGACCCACACCTCCTCTTTGGGCAGTAACAAAACCTGCGCTACCTTACAAACGGTACTGCGGGTACGGCGAGGTGCCAACGTCGACGTGACATTTGGCGCTTGCGGGATGGTGGGGTTCCCTCACTGCCCTGCTTGTCGTTTCTGATAATCGCGAATTGCTCGCACGACTTGACCATTATGGAAAAACGCATGCACGCTTGTCAAGACCCCCTGGGAGAAATTCCAAACCACAATAACCAATGACCAAAATCGAGCACAAATGGCCTTGACATAGTGGTATGCTCGTTGATACAGTGGGCAGTGTTCTACAGTAGTCAATAGACCATATCAAACAAAGGAGGTACCGTATCATGGCAGTCGGCGATAATCTTCCCGATCTTCTCACCGTCCGCGAGGTCGCAAAACTGCTCCGCGTTTCCCCCCTCACTATCAAGCGCTGGGGCAAGCGCGGAAAGCTACCTGCGATTCGCATTAACTCCCGCGGCGACCGACGATACAAAAAGGAAGCGGTATTATGGCTTCTGGGCATTGCACCGAAAACTAGCGACAGCACATATCGTCAATAGCTCCCGTATTATGTTGTCAATTGCAGCAATTAATAGTATTAGAATGCTGAAGTTTAGTAAAATTATCTTCTATACTAGCAAATAAAGTATAATAACTGCTACCCTTCCAGGATAGCGATCAGCGTTTTTGCAAGCTTTCGTGGATCATGGTAGATACTATCCTGCTTATCCCATAACTCTCTCTTGGTTGCCGTCTCTTGAATAAGATCTGCAGTTACCAACTTTACTCCCTTGCTCTCAATGCGCTGCTTCTGGTCGTCATCCAGGATGAGAAACACAAGTCCATCGGCGGCGTATTGTGTAAGAAGTTTTCCGGAAGGACGTTTCGTGTTCGCCACCACGTAATCGACAGTACCCTTGCCAGCATAGGAAACAACCTGGCCGACGTGGTCCGCAATCGTATATTCATCAGTCTGTCCAGGCTGTGTCGTGGTGTTAGCAATGTAGACTACCTTACCCTTTGTTTTCTTGAGCGCATCGACCAGCCCTTCTGCGAGCAAGCAGGCTAGCACAGTGGTGAAGAGCGACCCAGGTCCGAGCGTTACCAGATCCGCTTCCTCGATTGACCTCACACACTCGGGGTTGACTCGCGCGTCTCCGTCCTTGAGGTACAGTCGCTTGATCGGCGGTTTTTTTAGACCCCGTACATTCACCTCTTCAAACACATGGCTTCCATCTGCAAGCTGCGCGCAAAGGTGTGTGTTATACAGAGTCACTGGCACTACCTTGCCAGTAGTGTTAAGGAATCGCCCTGTCTCGTTGACCGCACGCTCGAAACTACCAGTCATCTGGGCAAGCGCTGCTATAAATAGGTTGCCAAACGCCATGCCATCAAGGTCAGTGAGTTTCTCTGAGCGGAACCGGTATTGGAAAAGATCCTTTAGCTCCTGAGAGGCATCCGAAAGAGTCACGAGGGCATTGCGGATATCGCCGGGGGCAGGGATATCCACGGCGATGCGAATTTTACCGGTCGAACGGCCAGAGTCAGTGACTGCGATAACGCCGGTAAGTTCCCGTGTGTGTGCTTTCAGTCCCTGCAACACCTGGCTGGCGCCGTTCCCACCGCCGATGCATACTACTTTCATTTGATGATTATACAATACTGCTCGAAAAGCAATTCACTACTGTGTTTTTGACTTTTGACCTTTGAATTTTGCATTACCCCCTAGAAACTTAATTCTAGGTTATAAGGAGCCAACTTGTCCCGAAATACAGACTGTATACGTGCTAATGCGGTCTCCGTTTTCGCCTCAAAGCGCATGGAAAGCACGGGTTGCGTGTTGCTGGCCCGTACGATGCCCCAGCCATCAGGAAAACTCACCCGTACGCCGTCTATGGTATCCACCTGATAGTGCTTTTGGAATTCGCCAGTCACTTCCTCGACGATCGCAAACTTCTTGGCTTCATCCACCGGCACTCGAAACTCTTTAGTGGACACGTATCGTGGTATATCGGAAAGAATCTCGCTTAAAGGTCGGGTGTCCTTGCTCAAGAAATGCAGGAGGCGCACCATCGCATACAGAGCATCATCATATCCGTAGTACTGGTCAGCAAAGAAAAAATGTCCGGACATCTCGTTACCGAGCACCGCCCTAACCTCTTGCATCCGGTTGGCAATATTGGGGTATCCCGCTTTCCCAATCACCGTCTTCCCACCCCGTGCGCTCACATCATCAGTGATCGCTTGCGACATGAGCGCATTAAATACCACCGTCGCGCCAGGGTTAGTCGAGAGCACCTCGCGCGCAAAAAGGATTGCCAGTTTGTCTGGACCCAGGAAGTTTCCCTGCTCATCGGTTGCGTTGAGGCGATCGCAGTCGCCGTCCAGCGCAATCCCCACGTCGGCCTTGGTCGCCCGCACGCTCTCTTGAAACTCCGCATACCACTCCTGATGATTAGGATCTGGTGTGTGATTGGGAAATCTGCCATCTGACTCCTCAAACAAAATAGTTGGTTGCTCAATCCCGAGTTTTTTCAGGATGCGACGGACAAAAAGACCGCCCGTCCCATTCCCTGTATCCACCACCACCTTCAGCGGCCGCTGCAAGCGAATACCCTGAGTGATCCGGTCAATATATGCTTCACTAATATCTTCCTTTTGCGCCTTCCCCGCCCCTAACGTAGTCCCTGCGGAGCCCAAGGCGTAGCGGGACGAAGTGGGGTCGATCATATCCGCAAGCATCGCAGTCCCGCCGATAAATAGAGGTTGTTTGTTTTCCCGCATCTTAATCCCGTTATCCTCTGGTGGATTGTGCGACGCGGTGATCTGTATTGACCCATTTACGTCGAAGTGGTAGGCGGAGAAATAGACCATGGGGGTCACCGCCGTCCCAATATCAATAACGTCACTCCCCACCTGCCGTATACCCTGTATCACCGCTCGCTTAAGGTCCGGGGAGCTGACACGGTTATCACACCCGACACTAATATTGGTAATGCCCGTACGTTTCAGGTATGTCGCGAACGCTCTCCCGATTGCTTCGGCAACTGCCGGAGTCAGCTCAGCTTTAGCCGCGTTTGACGCGGGGGCAGCTACACCACGGATGTCATACTCACGGAATATATGGCGCGGGATAGGCATGTTGGAAAGTATACAACATTACTTCCTCTCGTGCTCTTCCTTTTTTCCCTCCCGGGAATAATCATCCGCAAGACGCACAACATCCCAGGTTTCCGGGGTGGAGGCTTCGAGCACACTAGCATCCGAAACTGCGCGGAACCGATGCTTAGTTCCTGGCGACACATGAATGGAGTCACCACTCTTTAGTCTCTTAACAACCATTTCCCCGGCTTCTTCAATCTCAAAATCGATCTCGCCCTCATAAACATACAGCGTTTCGGTTTTGACTTCGTGGTACTGAAGGCTCAGTCGATGTCCTGCATTTACGCGGAGAACTTTGCCAACATACTTGTCGGTCTCGGCAAACCAAATCTCATGGCCCCACGGCTTGTCAACTCTCCGCGCCATACGTCACAGTCCTAAATTAACTCAGAAGCTAATGTATACCTTCCCACACCGGCTGTGGGAGATTGGTGTACCGTGGATTCGGCACCGCCTTCGGCTGCCCATTCTGATCTCTTACAATATAGTACGCCATACCTTGTTTCTCTTTGATACTCTCATAATCGTTCTGCGAATGCGAAGCATCGGCGGGCGCAGAGTCACGGGTCACGAGAGCTGTCTCCCCTACGTTTATCATAGCATGCCCCCACCCTGCTTCAATACGCAGCTCATCCCCCTCCCGCAGCCGTACCAGTCTCACCGCTTCTATTTCCCGCAAGGCGTTCCCTTGCAAGGAAGTGGGTCGCTTTTGGAGTACGAATAGGGCTTTTCCATATAGGACCCAATACGTCTCCGGCTCGTTATGTTTATGGTAGTGTCCTACTGATTTGTTATATTCCTCTCCGTACTGGGCTTGTGGCCAGATGGTGATATTGGGATTGCCACGGACCATAAAGTACGCCTCCTCTGGCCCGGAAGCCGTGGGGTCCTTCAGGTATGGCCGGAGTTGTTCAAGCGTTCGAACGGAAACGGAGCTCATATAATCAACCCCGCGCTCTCAGGATTTCCGCGGCCTTACTTGGGTCCACGATATTGACCGACAACCCGGTGCCAAGCTCAAATCCAGCGCGGTGAACGAGCCGCGGAATAATCCGAAGAAACCAATCTTTCCCATGATACAGATAATAATTGTACGACAACCCGCGCTGCTTACTCACTGATGGAACCCCGGGGTGATGATGCACATCGCCTGAGGTCAAATGCGCAACCAAACGCTTGAGAGTCCACTGCAAAGTCTTGGCAAAGGTAAACAATTGACTATCAGTCATTTCACCATAGGTCGTGCCGGTACTCGTCGGAGCAATCCACGTCTCATACGGCCACTGACTAAATTCCGGACAATACACCACGAACTCATCTGTCCGCTGCACCTCATTGGCAAACGGCTCGCGCGACAATGCGTCGACATTAATCTGCTCAGGAAGTACCACCAGTTGTGCATGTGGATGATGGATAGATGCCCCAGCGTCCTCGCCGTGGTTGCAAAAAATGAGCACTTGGCCCTTTGTGCTATGGAGCTGGTACCGGCTCCGGTACACCTGCAGGATAGTGTTTACCTGCTCCAGTGCTAGCTCATCCATATCCTTATCCTCGTCAGGGCTATGAATAATCACTTCGTGAATATCAGTAATGGGGTATTTGTTGGCAATCACGCGTACTTTCCACCCACCGTGGCTATTGGGCGCTCCCTCACCTAGCCGGTAGACCTCGGTGTTGCTCATGTGCTCGGCGCCATAACAAAACACGCACGTGGCTGCACCGAGCTTTTCCTTTGGACGCTGCGTACGCCCGGGCGCCATAATCACCCATCGGTGGGTCTGGATATCAGGAATATATCGTGCCACTACTCATACCTCAGCGCTTCCATCGGCGACAACTTCACGGCCCGTTGTGCTGGGTAAAACCCAGTAACGAGTCCGGTCAACACGGAAAACACCGTAATCATCGCAAGAAACAGCGGCGGCGTATAGAACACACTCACCGCCTCGCCGCCGGCTGCTTTAGCCAGGAGGAAAATGAGTCCGTTGATACCATACCCCAACACGGATCCGATCACAATGCCAACCAGCCCGCCGATCGTGCTCATGAGAACCGCCTCCCCCAGAAACATCGTCCGAATGTCTCGGTTGGTGGCGCCGAGCGCTTTCATGATACCGATTTCGTGCGTCCGCTCAAGTAAACTGATCGTGAGAGTATTAAACATCCCAATGGACGCCACAAACATCGCGATCACCCCAAAACCCCCAAGTACGATCTGGATAATGCGAAATGCCGCATCGATCTGATCAAGCGTATCCGCAATGGTTGTGACCGAATAGCCCATCCCCTCGATTTCTTTACGCCCCTCTTGTACGAGTTTGCGGTCGCTCATTTTTAGTTTGACTAGGTTGTAGTTAGCCACCCCAAGATCCTGGAGCACATCTATGTGTACATAAATCCCCGCAACATTTTCCGAACTAATAACTCCCACTACCCGGAATGTCTTCTCGTGCCGGACAACGCCAACGCGGGGCCGTGTGGCCGTCTTTCCGGCCGAGGCAGTCGACGACCCAGGGCTGGCGCTGGCGGTGGCCACCACTGCAGAGGTGGTGCCAGAGAGCGTCACCGGAAGAGGTGTGGCCTGGGTGCCGCCAGTTTCCTGGAGGAAGATGTGTGCCTTAAGCTCTTTCCCGACGATATCAGCAGGATTACTCACGTTCAGATTTTTCAATGAGGCAGCGGTGAGGAGCGCCTCAGACCGATCGTCATTTAACTTGGTTCCATGCGACAGACGAAATCCTTCGATATCGAACTTGGCCGACTGAACCCCAGATATGACCGTGTTGCTGTCGGTTGTTTGGCCATATACGATTTGCGCAGGAAGGCTCATAGTGGGAGCAACCGCTTCGACGCCTGGGATAGCCGCAAACTTTTCCATCGCTGCATTATCCAGTTTCAAGATGGCAGACCGCCCCACCGTGACTACCATTACGGAGAGCGCTTCTAGGTTTAGAATACGAGACTTAGTCAGCCTCTGCAGTCCGAAACCAAGCGATACCAAGAAGAGAATCGCGCCGATGCCAATCCCCACGCCAGCCACCGTTAAGACAGTGCGCATCTTGTTCACCCGGAAATAAGCAAAAGCATTGCGGATGACGTCAGATAGTTTCATAGTTTCTCCAACGCCTCTTCGGTCAGGTGCTCCGCAGCAATCTTCCCATGCTCTTCCTTAACCTCAGGATGGACTGGTAATGGCTTCCGATGAAACATCCGCTTTTTCCTATGACGTTCTTCCTCGGCCGCCTCATGAGATTCTTCACTTTGACTTTTGAGTTCTTGTTTCGCCATCTCCTCCAGTTTCCCCAGCGCTGACTGGGTAGTAGAAGCTTCCTCTGCTGTCAACAACTTCCCATCACGCATATACAGAATACGCTGTGCGTAATGAACATACTCATAGTTGTGCGTTACAAGCAATATGGTGCGTTTTGACTTCTCATTCAGCACTTGCAGAAAATCCATAACCTCCCCCGCGGACACCGAGTCGAGATTGCCAGTCGGCTCGTCAACCAGGAGTATCCATGGATTACTCATGAGCGCCCTGACGATAGCAACCTTCTGCTGTTGTCCGCCAGACAGCTGAGTAGACAATCGGTCGGCATACTTCTCCATTCGCACCAGTTTGAGCAGTTCCAGTGCTCGTTTTTTCCTTTGTACGAGCGGTTGGCCGTCGAACACGTATGACAGCGCAACATTCTCCGCAATTGTCAAAGACCGCAGTAAATTGAACTGCTGAAACACCATACCAATGCGCTTGCGCCGGTGGTACGCAAGCTCGTCTACCGAGAATTTCGCGATATCCTCACCACGAACTCTAATATTGCCAGACGTAGGCGTATCGAGCCCGGCAACCAGAGAGAGCACCGTCGACTTCCCGCACCCAGAAGGCCCTAACAACATATTGTACGTACCCGAGAAGATAGTAAAGCTGATACCCCGCACCGCGTCCACCGGGATTTCCCCAAGCATATAGCGCTTCGTGACGTTCTCGACTTCAATAACTGGTGTTTTCACTAGAATATCCTAAAAGGTAATCCAAAATTCAGATCTTTCAGCTTAATAAGCCACCCGAACGTGTCCTCCAGGCTGACCACGATAATCTGCAGCGCGCTCTGCTCCTGGACCGGTGTCACGACGGTATACTCATCCGACATACCTACATTTCCTGCTTTATCTTTTGATACCAACCGGAAGCGATACGTGGTGGACGGAGACAATCCTGATACGATTACTAGATGCGACTGCAGGAGCGATTCATCCTCGGTCGTGCGCAGCGAATATTCACCACCGCCCCCGATCCCCTCCCCATATTCCACTTGGCTCGTCGCCGGTTCATCGGTAGTCCAGGAGATAATAAGCTGGATCTTCGCAGCACCTCCTGATCCTTGGCTCGAGGTTTCATTTAACACTTCGCTAATTACCGGCGCTGCCTCGTCTTTGGGAGTAGTAAAGGTCAAATCCGCCGACTCCGCCCGGTTCCCTAGTGAATCACGGGACGTTGCTTTAAAGCGATAGGTAGAATCGCCAGTGAGCCCTGAGATTGTAACGATGTGATCGGTCGTTAAGTCCCCAGACCCGGTCGACAGTCCATACTCCGTGGTTTCACCGTATACTACAATGGAATCCGCATCAACATTTGTCTTCCACCGAACCTTTACCTTCCCATCATTTGACGTAGTTGCCTCAATGTCTTTTATTTCAGGGAGTTTAATCGTCGAAAAGACGTAGTCGTCCGAGGTAAACGATTCACCCGACGCATCAACCCCAGCTATGCGGAAGTGGTAGAGTGTGCCCGACGCAAGTCCCGGCATGCGTAAGGTATGTTGAGTCGTCTTGGATTCTGATTCATCCACGACCTTACTACCGTAGTCCGGCGTGGTGCCATAATGAATGACGCTCGTCGCAACCGAGCCGGTTGACCACGTCACCAGTGCGGAGGTAAGGCCGACGTCCGAGATGGTAACAGCCGAGATGCCGGAAACTGCCGAGGACGCTGTGGCAAAGGTCTGATCATCGCTATAGCTTGTTTTCCCAGAAGCATCGGTGGAGCGAACCCGATAGTGATAGGTCGTGCCCGGCACCAGGCCAACCAGTTTCACTTTATGGCTCGTCTTGCTTTCGACAACACCCTGCGCGTTCGTATACGTTGCGGTCAAGCCATAGTCAACAAACGAGTCAGCTTCTTTGTCCGTCGTCCAGGCAACGGTGACGAGCCCAGTTGCCACCGTAGAGCCAACCCCGGAGATGGCGGCAGAACCCTTGGCAGACGTGCCACGCTTGGAAGTCGTGAAGGTGCCATCGCTACTGCACTTTTTCACACTGGCGGTATTGCGCGAGCAGACGCGGTAGTGATATTCAGTCGAGTACTCAAGCCCTACTAAGCTTACGGCATGACTTGTGACGCTGTCAAAGACGCCCTGGGACGAGCCGTACGAGGTCGTCTTGCCATATTCGACAAAACTGTCAGTTTTGATATCGGTTGTCCAAGTGATCTTGATCGTGCTTTCGGTCGTGTCGGTCTTAGCCACCGAGGAAATCGCGGGTGGTACTCCACCACCCTGGCCGCTGGTGGAAACTGAGTAGTCGGCCGAACTTGCCCCGCCGTAGAAAGTAACAATCCCTCCCTGTACTGTGTAGTCAACAGCAAAGGCGGCAGACGGAACTGTCAAGACTAACACTCCTGTCAATCCGATAGCTATAATCTTAGGTAGTTTTTCCAACATATTTACGCTTTGATTTTGACTTTGATCTTTCATCTTTGATCTTTGATCTCTTGCTGATCCTCCTCCACCATCCACCAGTCAAACGTAACCTCATGCTTAACCGGCTCATCGATTGCCACAATAAACCCAG
>CAMTUH010000012.1:0-114938 GCA_947084935.1 uncultured Coxiellaceae bacterium | reverse complement strand
GCTACGCATTCCATGCTTCGCTTGCAAGCTGCCCTCGCCATCGTTGGCTCGGGCGCTCAGCGGGCATGAAGCTTTGCTTCATGCGAGTTCCGCTTCGCCCTGCGCTTTATTTGCCTGCAAAAGGATCTCTTCGCTCCCGCACGCTCTAACTTTAAACCAAAAATTGCACCACCTTTTCCAACGCCGGTTTTACCGACTCCCAACCCCCGCTCGAATCAATCACCCGAAAACGTTGGGGCTCTCGCTCAGCCAATTGTAAATAAGTCTTGCGTACCCGTTCAAAAAACTCTAATCCTTCTGTTTCGATGCGGTCTTTTGCACCGCGACTGGTGACACGACTTAATCCCACCGAAACCGGTGCATCGAGTAATACCGTTAAATCCGGCTTCAAACCACCCTGAACCCATTTCGCGAGATCCGCGATGTGCGATTCGGCAATGCCCCGACCACCGCCCTGATACGCAAAACTCGCGTCCGTAAAACGATCGGACAAAACCCACTGCCCACGCTGCAAAGCGGGTAAGATCACTTGCGCAATATTTTGGGCGCGCCCCGCAAACATCAATAATAATTCCGTATCCGCACTCATTTTTTCATCGTAATGCGTCAACAACACGTGACGAATGGCTTCGGCAATCGGTGTTCCACCTGGCTCTCGCGTGACGATGTAGGGAATACGCGCTGCATCGAGCTCCTCACGCACAAATTGTATTGCAGTCGATTTACCCACGCCCTCGATCCCTTCAAATGAAATAAAACGTCCTCGTTTATTCGGCATTATTTTCCTTTGTTAGCGTGGAAACTCGGCGTTGATATTTTTCGACGGCTTTCAAGTGCTCTTCGTACGTCGCTGAAAATACATGCCCGCCATCTCCCGTTGCAACATAATAAAGTGCATCGCTTTCATCAGGATGCAGCGCAGCTTCAATCGACGCACGGCTGGGCATATCAATGGGTGTCGGCGGCAGTCCATAGCGTTGATAGGTATTGTATGGGTTTTTTGAGGCTAAATCTTCTTTGGTAATTTCACTGCCATAGGGCTTTCCCAAACCATACAGCACCGTCGGATCGACTTGCAACGGCATGCGTTTTTTTAGTCGCTGTAAAATAACCCCGGAAATTTTAGCGCGCTCTTGCGGTAGCGCCGTTTCTTTTTCAATGAGCGAGGCCACAATCAAGGCTTGATAAGCGTTTTCGTAAGGCAATCCGCTCGCCCGCTGATCCCATTCTTTATTTAAAATATCTTCCATCCGCTTATACGCGTGCTCCAAAAGGGAAACGTCGGTATTGCCCCACGTGAATGAATACGTATCGGGAAAAAATAACCCTTCAGGATATTGGTTCGGTTGGCCGAGCTTTTCCATAATTTCGTGATCATTGAGGCCTTCGAGGGTATGTTTAATGTGGGAATTGTCATTCAAAACTTGCATCATTTGTCGAAACGCCCAACCTTCCACAAAAGTAATCGTACGTTGAAACACTTTTCCCGCAGCGATATTGGCCAATAAATCGGGCGCCGTCATCCCAGGAGTTATTTGGTATTCACCAGCTTTCAGGAGTTGCGCTTCGCCCCTCACCCGCGCCAAGAAAATAAATAGCCGTGGGTACGGCAATAAACCCTGTTCATGCAACTGGGTAGCCAAATAATGGATTCCGGTGCCTGCTGGAACTTTTACGGTGAGAGTTTGCTTCTCCGTTTGTAGCGGAGCATGAACGACGCGATGCCAGATAATGGCGAACCACACCCCCAAAATCAGTACCACGATTGCAGCAACAATGAGAACTGCTTTTTTAAACACACTCATTTAACAAGTGTAACGTAGAGTGAGGTTGGATTGTAGCCTTGATGGAGCCATGCGAAATCAAGGAATTCCTGAGTTCCTGGGTTACGCCACGAAGCGTGGCTGCACCCAGGCTACAATTCGCTCCATCAAGGCTACAGTTATATTCTTTTAAAGATCAACGTACCGTTAGTCCCACCAAACCCAAACGAATTGGACATCACAACGTTCACTTTCATTTGACGCGCTTCCTTCGGAACAAAATCCAAATCGCACCCTTCGCTCGGGTTTTCCAAGTTAATCGTGGGTGGAATCACGTTATCCCGGATGGCTAACACTGAAAAAATCGCTTCAACGGAACCCGCTGCACCCAGCATATGGCCCGTCATGGATTTCGTAGAACTGACCACCAGTTTGTACGCATCTTCGCCGAATGCTTTCTTGATCGCCAGGGCTTCAACATGATCAGCGGCCGGCGTAGAAGTGCCGTGCGCGTTAATGTAGTCGACATCAGCCGTTGAAATGCCTGCATCTTTTAACGTGTTTGTCATGGAAGCACGAAAACCTTCCCCTTCCGGGTCAGGAGCCGTCATGTGATACGCATCCCCACTCATACCAAAACCGATCAGCTCAGCGTAAATCGTAGCATTTCGTTTTTTAGCGTGTTCGTATTCTTCCAACACAACCACAGCCGCACCTTCACCCAACACAAAGCCATCGCGATCCTTATCCCAGGGTCGGCTGGCTTTTTCAGGCTCATCGTTACGGCGAGACAGCGCTCGAAGCGCAGCAAAACCACCGATACCCAGCGCAATCGTAGACATTTCAGAGCCACCGGCAACCATAGCGTCCGCGTCGTTGTACATGATCATGCGTGCCGCATGACCGATATTATGCAATCCCGTCGTGCAGGCAGTGACGATCGAAATATTAGGCCCCTTTAAACCGTGCTTCATCGATACCAGGCCCGGCGCCATATTAATAATGGCACCCGGAATAAAGAAAGGGGAAATTTTACGCGGACCACCTTCCACCAGCGCCTTATGATTTTTCTCAATCCACGGCATGCCGCCAATGCCCGATCCAATGGCCACGCCAATTCGATGCGCATTGCTGACATCCACCGCCAAGCCCGAATCTTCCATCGCTTGTCGCGCTGCTTCCATCGCAAACTGAATGAAGATATCGGTTTTACGAATTTCTTTGTGGTCCATGGAGAGCGTCGGATCGAAATTCTTCACTTCTGCCGCAATGCGCGTGGTGAAATCGGTAGCATCAAAACGCGTAACCGGCCCAACACCACTTTTACCCTTAATCAGAGCAGTCCAGGTGTCTGGGACGGAGTTACCAAGGGGCGTCACCGCCCCCAAGCCAGTAACCACTACGCGTCGTTTACTCAAACTCGTTCTCCGTGGATACAAGAATTAAGTGTAATAATTAAGAAATACGATGATTATTCAGTCGTCGATTCGCTTGCAGAATGCGCCTTAATATAGTCAATCGCTTGTTGGATTGTCGTGATTTTTTCTGCCTCTTCATCAGGAATCTCGGTATTAAATTCCTCTTCTAAGGCCATCACCAATTCGACGGTATCCAGAGAGTCAGCACCCAGATCATCAACAAATGAGGCGTCGTTTGCAGCTTCCTCTGGCTTGACGCCCAACTGTTCAACAACGATCTTTTTGACTCTTTCTTCCACGGTTGCCATGATTTCGGTTCCTCTCATAAGTTGATTCGCCCAATAATAGCATGTTGCTAAGGGCATTCAATAGCAGCGTCATACCATACACATTCCGCCGTTAACGTGCAAGGTTTCCCCAGTGATATAGCTCGCAGTGTCTGCGGCCAAGAAGGCCACGGCATGCGCGATTTCCTCGGTACGCCCCATGCGCCGTACCGGTATCCGCACCAAGAGCGCTTCTTGATGGTGCTGAGACAGCCCCTCCGTCATCTCGGTTTCGATAAAGCCCGGAGCGACGCAATTCGCCGTTATCCCAAAGCCCGCCAGCTCAATGGCAAGAACTTTGGTAAAACCAATCAGACCGGCTTTGGCAGCTACGTAATTGGCCTGCCCGACGTTGCCCGTTACGGCCACCACGGAACTGATATTGATAATTCGACCCCAGCGCGCCTTGACCATGGGTTTCAGGCAGGCTTTCGTCAGGTGAAACACCCCATTGAGATTGGTCTGTAAGACCGAATCCCACTGCTCGTTTTTCATTCTTAGGATGATATTGTCTTGGGTTATTCCGGCATTATTGATGACGATCAATGGTGCTCCGAAGTCACTGTGCATCGTGGCAAGCGCTTGATCTCTGCTCTCGCGATTGCATACGTCCAATTGATAACCCTTCCCTTTCACATTCTTTTTTGAAAAGAGCTCAGAAATCTTGGCCGCCCCCTCTTCAGTAGTCGCCGTCCCAAGGACGGTAGCCCCCTCCTGGCCCATGTGGAGCGCAATCGCGTTCCCAATTCCGCGAGAGGCTCCCGTAACTAACACAATCTTGTCTTTAAAAGACATGATATTACCCCTTAGTATTTAAGCAGCGCCGATCCCCATGCAAGGCCGGCTCCAAATGCTTCGAGCAATAAGGTCTCACCTCGTTTGATTTTACCGCTGCGAATCGCAGTATCGAGGGCTAAAGGAATCGACGCGGCAGACGTATTGCCGTGCTCTTCAATGGTTAAGATCACGCGTTCCAACGGCAAATTCAGACGCTTCGCCGTCGCCGCAATAATGCGCATATTCGCTTGATGCGGCACTAGCCAATCGATGTCGGATTTCTGCAAACCGCTTTTAGCCACCGTTTCATCAACGATTTCACCGAGCTTGGTGACCGCTACTTTAAACACTTCGCTACCGCGCATACGTAAATGAAGTGGTGCGTTTCGATCCCAAATGGAACTATCGCAATAAATCAAATCACTGTAACTTCCATTCGAATGCAGTACCGTAGTTAAAATGCCGGGTTCATCGGACGCCTGCAACACCACAGCGCCCGCACCGTCGCCGAATAACACGCACGTACTTCGATCCGTCCAATCGACTAATTTCGTCAGCGCTTCCGCACCAATCACCAAGGCCGTTTTAATCACACCCGCTCGGATATATTGATCCGCCACACTTAATCCATAAATAAAACCCGCACACGCCGCATTCAAATCAAGCGAGGGAATATCGGTTTTAATATTCAAATGCCGCTGAACCAAACATGCCGTACTGGGGAAATAAAATTGCGGCGTTGCCGTGCCGACGATAATCATCTCGACTTCTTGCGCAGGAATATTTGCCATTTCGAGGGCGCGTTTCGAAGCCTCAACGGCCATCGTCGTGGTGTTATCGGTACTGTTTCCCACGATGTGTCGTTCGCGCACGCCGACGCGTTTCATGATCCATTCGTCGGAAGTCTCGACCATTTTTTCTAAATCGTCGTTACTCAGAATTTGTTTGGGAATGTAACTGCCAATACCCTGAATGCGTGAATACGTCATGGGTTCTCCAATACGCGGCCCACTCTTTCCTTGATTAATTGCAGCACGTCTTTCTCAACTTCTAGAATGGCTTCTTCAATGGCGTAAGTAAACGCCGATTCATTCGCACGTCCGTGACTTTTGATTACAATTCCGTTGAGCCCAATTAACGTAGCGCCATTGTGACGTTCCGGATTAATGCGTTTGATGATTCGCTTAAAAATAGGAATTGCTGGCAACGCGGCGAGTTTCGCCCACCACGCCTCTTTGAATGCTTCCCTCGCGTATTGTGCAATTACCTCGGAAATTCCCTCACACGCTTTTAGCGTAATATTACCGACAAAACCATCGCAAACGACCACGTCCGCAATGCAATCGAAAATTGTATTGCCTTCGACGTACCCGATATAATTGATGGCTTTGCTTTTCTCAAATAAATCGTTCGCCGCCTTTACTAATTCATTGCCTTTAATTTCTTCTTCTCCCACATTCAACAGACCCACTGTCGGATTGGGAATATTATCTGCTGCCGTCGTTAAAACAGATCCCATCACGGCGAACTGATATAAATTTTCCGGCGTTGCTTCCACACTGGCACCCAAATCCAATACGCGAACCTCGCGCTGTTTTTTGGTTGGAAAGGAAGCCATAATTGCAGGCCGATCCACACCGGGCAGAGTTTTCAAAACGTATCGCGCGGTTGCCATTAACGCACCAGTGTTGCCCGCGCTCACACAGGCGTGCGCACGACCTTCTTTCACTAAATTAATGGCCACGCGCATGGAGGAATCTTTTTTACCGCGCAGCGCTTGTGAGGGTGATTCGTCCATCGCGACTTCTTCACTCGCGTGCACAACTTCCCAGCGATCCGAAAAAGCGTCACCTTGCTCTTTCAACAACGGCTCAACAATTTCACGTTTTCCAACGAGTATTAATTTGATATTGGGATAAGCTTTCAAGGTGCGAACGGCAGAAGGAACAATCACTTTAGGCCCGTGATCGCCGCCCATTGCATCCAATGCAATCGTCTTCATCAAACTATTACTCTTCGTCCTCGTGAGACTCTTCACGGGTAATAATCACGCGCCCTTTATAATAACCATCAGGGCTGATGTGATGACGACGATGTGTTTCGCCTGTCACCGGATCCTTCGATAAACAGGATGCACTCAATGAATCATGCGCTCGGCGCATGCCGCGTCTCGATCGCGTTACTCGACTTTTCTGGACTGCCATTTTTTTGCCCTCCCCTCTACGTCTTTATTTTAAATAATCGGGAAGTTTAATGGGACACTTCCCCTGCTCATGCTTTGGAATCATCGGCAAGCTGAGCAGCAGTTCTTCTTCAATCATTTCACCCAAGGACACCGTTTCATCGGTGATAAGCCAGGGGTCAAATTCTTCACTTAACTCTTTCGCTTTTTTATCGTCAACCACGGGGCTTATTTTAAGCCCTACGTTTATATCACAGCCGACGGTCCCTCCACAACGTTGACACGTTAATGTCAGTTCGGCTGAGAGAAGGCCAATAATGGTGGGTAGCCCATCGGATTGGCGATCGAAAGCCAGTTTAACGGCCACATCTCCGTCTTGGCTTTTGAGCAGCCCTTTCAGCCGGGGTAGTTGCTCCAGCGGGATTGTTCCTTCAAGCACCTCCCCGCGAGCACACAGGTCAAAGGGGTTGATTTTTAAAGGTATATGCCCACTCATGCCTGCCCTTAGTTTAGGGGAGGAATGTTATCTGGGATCAAGCGGGGTGTCAAATCAGGAAATTAACTATAATTTCATAGCCATGCAAGTACACAACCCCGAAATCGCCACCCTCCTCAACCAACTCGCGGATTTGCTCGAGATCCAAGGCGAAAATCCCTTTCGGATTCGCGCGTACCGAACTGCTGCCCGTCTTATTGATGAGCTGCCGCAGAGTGTGGCGGACATGCTCACGGAAGGTAGGGACCTCACGGAATTACCGGGCATTGGCGACGCACTCGCAAAAAAAATACAAACCATCGTGAAAACCGGAAAACTGCCTCAACTGCAGCAATTAGAAAAACGAACACCACAAGCACTCACGGATTTATTGATGATTGAAGGATTAGGCCCTAAGCGCGTAAAAGCACTGTACGATCGCCTACACATTAAAAATTTAGACGATTTAAAACAAGCCATCGATCGCGGGAAGGTGTCACAATTAGAAGGTTTCGGAAAGAAAACTGAAGCCCTGATATTGGCCGGTATTCAGCGCTTAAATCGTGGTAAACGACGCATTAAATTGTCTGATGCAGAAAAAATTTCGGTTTCGCTCATCCACTTCGTGAAAAAAATTCCCGGTGTAAAAAAAGCCGATATCGCGGGCAGTTTTCGTCGACGAAAAGAAACCGTTGGAGACTTGGACGTGCTTGTGGTTGCAAGCAAAGGCTCAAAGGTCATCGATAAATTTATTCAATTCGATGAAATTACCCGCGTCGTTTCTCACGGAACAACAAAATCCACGGTATATTTGCGCTCAGGAATACAAGTGGACTTACGTGTCGTTGAAGAAAAAAGTTACGGCTCCGCACTGCATTATTTTACAGGATCAAAATCACACAATATTGCACTGCGAAAAATGGCCATAAAAAAGAAATGGAAAGTCAATGAATACGGAATTTTCAAAGGTAACAAACAAATCGCGGGGAAAAGCGAAAAAGAATTTTACGCGGCGTTTGGCTTACCGTATATCAAACCCGAGCTTCGTGAAAATCGCGGTGAAATTGAAGCCGCGTTTAAACACCAACTGCCTAAATTAATCCAGTTAAAAGACATCCGGGGAGATTTACACTGCCATACCGATGCTACTGATGGACAATATTCCCTCGAGGAAATGGCGCAAGCGGCCAAAGCACGGGGTTACCACTATATTGCCATCACAGATCATTCCCAGCATCTAACGGTTGCCCGTGGTTTAAATAAAAAACGCTTAACCCAGCAAATTAAAAAAATCGACCAACTAAATGCGAAATTAGCCAATTTTACTGTTTTGAAATCGATTGAAGTGGATATATTGGAAGACGGTTCGCTCGATTTACCTAACGATATCCTAAAAGAATTGGATTTAACGGTTTGCTCAGTGCATTCCAAATTTAATTTATCGGAAAAAAAGCAAACGGAACGAATTCTTCGCGCGATGGATAATCCTTATTTTAACATTCTGGGACATCCTTTCGGACGACTCATTGGCCGACGCGACGCGTACGAAATTAATATCGAACGCATCCTGCAGGCTGCCAAAGAACGTGGCTGTATTTTAGAGATTAACGCGCAGCCGGAACGCATGGATCTCGACGATATTCATTGCAAGAGGGCAAAAGAAATGGGAATTAAGATGGTGATTTCCACCGACGCACACAGCACGAACCATTTCTCTCATATGCAGTTTGGCGTCGACATCGCCCGCCGCGGCTGGCTCGAAAAAAAGAACGTGATCAACACCCAAGACCTCAAAGGCCTCAAAAAATCACTGATTCGGAAATGAACTCCTTCATCCGACAATGAACCCGTGTATAATAGGCCACGAAAATATGTACACCCCACTCCAACTCAAAAAAAACGAAGAACGGCGTTTGCTGGCAGGGCATCTGTGGATTTATAGCAATGAAATCGACGCCTCAACACCATTGACGTCAATCGAGCCCGGCAGTCTCGTCCGCGTTCAATCGAGCCGAGGAAATTTTCTGGGAATCGGTTACTGCAATCCGCACGCGCTGTTAACCGCGCGGCTGCTCGCGAGAAACGACCGGCTAATTGACACCGATTTTTTTATTGAAAAAATTCAACGCGCGCTGGAATTCCGCGATTCTGTATTTTCCGTCCCTTACTATCGACTGGTTTTCGCGGAAAGTGATCGACTCCCCGGCCTCGTGATCGATCGTTACGGCAGCATTTGTGTCGTCCAAATAACCACGCTCGGTATGTGGAAACTGAAAAACGAAATCCTTTCTGCTGTGCAAACCGTTATTCACCCTACGAGCATTCTCCTCTCCACTAAATCTGCAACTTCAGCACAAGAACAATTAGAGGAAATCAAAGAACAACACGGTGCGCCCATTGAAGATCCCATTTTAATTCAAGAAAATAACGCGGAATTTTATGTCAGTTTGTTGTCGGGACAAAAAACCGGCTGGTTTTACGATCAACGCGAAAACCACCAGCGTTTAGCTGCTTTCACAAAAGGCAAGCGCGTCCTCGATCTTTTTTCGTACGTGGGTGGATTTGGCATTCAAGCGGCACTGGCCGGAGCAACGTCAGTCACCTCAGTGGATAGTTCAGCCTCCGCAATTGATCTGCTCAATAAAAACAGCCAACACAATCGGGTTTCAGAAATAATTCGTACGGAGGTGAGTGATGCCGTCGACTATTTAAAAAAAATGCGGGAAACCGGTGAATCTTTCGATGTGATCGTTCTTGACCCGCCCGCCTACATCAAACGACGAAAAGATTTAAAATCGGGAACACTGGCCTATCAACGAATTAATGAATTAGCGCTTTCTCTTTTGAGCGACAATGGATTATTACTCAGCTGCTCGTGCTCCATGCAATTCACCTTACCGATGCTAATCGACTGCGTTCGACGCAGCGCGCTCAAAACCAAATCCGAGCTTCAAATTGTGTCACAGGGTTTCCAGGCCGCCGATCACCCCATCCATCCCGCTATCCCAGAAACCGCTTATCTGAAAGCAATTTTTATCAGAAAAACACGTGGGTTGGGCTGAGCTTCGAAGCGTAGCCTGGGTGGAGCCTCGCCTCGAGGCGTAACCCGGGAATTGAATTCCTTGATTTCGCTAGCGCTCCATCAAGGCTACAAGATCTACAAGACCCACCGCTTGCATCCTAAAGCCACTTTGCTACCATGATCCCATGGAAAAAAACACAATAAGGAAGTTGTGCTTGCTGCTGTTTGGCTTAGTGGTTACCGCCACCTGTTCCGTTTCAAGCGCACTCACCAAACAACTTCCGCTACCGAAACACCATCCAATAAAAACAGCGAAGAACCCAAAAAAAGCGACGGTTAAAAAAAACAATAACCAATGTCAGCACATTAAAAAATACGACAAACAGCACAAACGTTTTCACTACGTACTCATCTGCGAAAAGCCCATCACGTTTCAAGAACAGCTGGATGCATTTTTAAAATCATTAACTCCCGCTCAGCAATCCGCTTTGGAAAAACGGATATCCCGTGAGCGTCAAATCTTCGTTTCTGGCGCAGGGATTTCTTTCTACGAACCAACTTATGCGTTACCTTTTTACTATACCGATAACCCTTATCAAACAATTTATACCGGAAATACTCCGGATAATCAGAGAATCGATAACGAAGAATTTAAAGGCCAATTGAGTTTCCAATTTCCGATCTGGTATGAAATGTTTGGAAGTAATGTTTCGTTAAATGCCTCATACACCCAATTATCGTACTGGCAAATTTACGCAAAATCCCAATTTTTCCGCGAAACGAATTATGAACCACAACTTTTTTTAAGCGATTATTTCTCCCCAAGTATTCTCACCTCCTTCGGCGTTAACCACCAATCCAATGGCCGCGGTGGGCAATTCGAAAGAAGCTGGAATCGATTATTCCTCGACTTTGCTTTTTCTGGCGAATACTGGCTCATCGACATCAAACCCTGGGTGTTGATCTTCACCACAGAATCGAGCAACCTGCACAATCCCGACATTGCTCGTTATTTAGGGTATGGCCGCGTCGTCATCGCCATCAAGTTTTACAACCAAGAAATTTCTCTGATAACAAGAAACACCATTGAAAGCGGTTTCTCACGCGGCGCCATCGAATTCGATTACACGTTCCCGATACACGGACTGCTGCGCGGCTACTTGCAATTTTTTAGCGGCTACGGTCAAAGTTTAATTGAATACAACCATTATACAAACAGTTTTGGGATCGGTATTGCCATTAGTGATTGGATTTAATCATTGAAACATTCGATGAGCGCTCGTTTGCTTGTAAAAAGTAGCGCTCTTCCCCACTTAACACCAAACACGTCAGTTTCCCCGTGTGAAAGGCACCTGTATCTAACGCAATTCGATTGGAATGCACCTCCGGTTCGTTCACGATACTGTGTCCGTGAACAACGATTTTTCCAAAATCTTTGTGAGACTGCAAAAATTCACCCCGAATCCAAATTAAATCTTCTTCATTTTGTTGATCGAGCGGCTTGGTAGGACGAACACCGCCATGCACAAAATAATAATCCCCCAATTGATAATGCAGTTTGAGTGACTTCAGAAAATCCAGATGTCGCGTGGGCATTCGTTCAATAATTTTATCCCGCACCCCCAACAAATCATCCACGGTCTCGGGCAATTCCTCCACGGAAAATCCGTAGCTGACGAGAGTCGCCCATCCTCCGTTACTCAACCACACCACTCCTTGCTCCGGCTCTTTTAAAAAAGTCAGGAACAGATCTTCGTGATTGCCTTTCAAGTGTTTGCTTTCAAATCGATCGAGTGGCAAATCCAGGAGGGTTTCAAGGACTTTGCGCGAATGAGGGCCGCGATCGAGGTAGTCCCCTAACGTAACCAAAACGTGACGTGAATCATCGTGATTTTTAGCATCTTTGTCGATGGCTTTCAGTAATTTATTCAGAAGATCTGCACGCCCATGAATATCTGCTATTGCGTAGAGACGTGTTGTTTTAGGAATATTCATTATCTTAATGTCGATCAAAATCCATTTGATACTAATTCTAACGAAGTCTCGCCAATAGTGCTAATAGATCGTTATCCAAAACCGCACAAATGCCAACACCGCGGCCCGATTCGGGCTCTTGATAACCGATAGACGCCGAATGCAAAAATAGGCGCTTTAATCCCCTTTTACGCATCGATTGATTAAATTTTTTATCGCCGTATTTCTCATCGCCCGCAATTGGATAGCCCAGGTGCGCGGCGTGCACGCGTATTTGATGCGTGCGCCCCGTCAATGGCTTGGCCTCAATCAAACTCACTTCGTCAAAAATTTTTATCGGTCGAAATCGCGTAACGGCAGATTTACCGCGATCGCTCACCGTCACCATGCGCTCGCCGCTCTTTAACACGTTTTTCAACAAGGGTAATTCGACTTGTCGAGCCCCTCCTTGCCAGCGCCCTTTTACTAGCGTCAAGTACTGCTTATCGACTTTTCGTTCCGTTAACAACCGGTGCAGCAGAACCAGCACGCGACGCTTTTTCGCGATCATCAAACATCCGGAAGTTTCTCGGTCCAATCGATGGACCAATTCCAATACACGCGCCTGAGGGCGCATGGTCCGCAACGCTTCGATGAGACCCGTATGAATTCCAGTCCCCCCGTGAACCGGTATCCCCGAGGGTTTGCTGATGATGATCAACCCTTCATCTTCATAAAGAATGCGCAACTCCAGTGCGATAAGCAATTCTTCCCCTACCACGGCTTTTGGCTTTGCCTCCGCAACGCGCAGGGGCGGTAAGCGGACCTGATCCCCCGCCTTCAGTCGATAATCGTGCTGAATCCGAGCCCGATTGACCCGAACCTCCCCTTTTCGTACGGCTCGATAAATGCGCGACGACGGAACCCCTTTCAGCTGATTGAACAAGTAGTTGTCTAATCGTTGCCCTGCCGATTCTTCATCAATGGTGATAATTAGTACTTCCAAATAACCCCCTTTGCCCATCACCTACCCCCATCAATCCGCGCACCGGCCATTGCCAGTGAGGATTGCCCCCTTGGATTGATGTAACCGCTAAAGCCTGTTATAGTCAACCGTTGAATGCGGGGTGTGAGTCTTATCGCACAGTCAGTATAAGTACTTTTTTGATTTACACCACCGATAACAGAGTTTTGATTTAATGCGCTCCCACGCGATGTCCGGCGAACCCGCAAGCCATCGTTTGTGGTTGAGCGCCTAGTAAAATAGGTTTAAAAAAATGAAAAGAATGCTGATTAACGCCACTCAGCTGGATGAGTTGCGTGTTGCCATCACAGATGATGCACGACTGATTGATCTCGATTTAGAAACCCCAGGCCAAGAACAAAAAAAAGCCAATATTTACAAGGGCATTATTACGAGCATCGAACCAAGTCTCGGCGCCGTATTCGTTAATTACGGCAGCGAGCGCCACGGTTTTTTACCCGTAAAAGAAATTTCCCGCGAATATTTCCTAAGCGACATGCCCGAGGACATTGAATCCGTCGATATTAATCGAGTCCTAAAATTGGGCCAGGAATTGGTCGTACAAGTCGACAAAGAAGAACGCGGCACGAAAGGTGCAGCGCTGACTACTTTTATCAGTTTAGCCGGATCGTTTTTGGTATTAATGCCAAATAACCCGCGTGCGGGTGGTATTTCTCGACGCATCGAAGGCGAAGAACGAGACCAATTACGCGACATCATCAGCAAACTCAATTTACCCGAAAGCATGGGTTTAATCGTTCGAACTGCGGGCTTGGGTCGCAGCCAAGAAGAATTGGAATGGGATTTAAAAGTACTCCTGCGCTATTGGGAGGCCATTAAACAAGCGGCCGTGGCCAAATCGGGTCCGTATTTAATTCATCAAGAAAGCGACGTTATCACACGCGCGATTCGCGATTACTTACGACAAGATATCGAAGAAATTATTATTGACGACGTGCAATCGTATGAAAGCGCACGGCACTACGTTAGTCAAGTGCGCCCAACGTTTGTCGATCGCCTTAAGCTCTACCAAGATCCCCTGCCGTTATTTAGCCGTTTTCAGATCGAACAGCAAATTGAAAACGCTTATCAACGCGAAGTTCGACTGCCCTCCGGTGGTTCGCTCGTGATTGATCATTCGGAAGCGCTTGTCGCCATCGACATTAATTCCGCACGCGCAACTCGCGGTACGAGTATCGAAGAAACGGCACTGCACACAAATTTAGAAGCGGCTGAAGAAATCGCGCGGCAATTACGTATTCGCGATATCGGCGGTTTGGTTGTCATCGATTTTATTGACATGACACCAGTGCGTAATCAGCGCGAAGTGGAAAATTGTCTGCGCAATGCGTTACGACACGATCGAGCACGCATTCAAATCGGTCGAATTTCTCGTTTCGGCCTGCTTGAAATGTCGCGTCAACGTTTACGTACTTCGTTAGCAAAATCTTCGCACACCGCCTGCCCACGCTGCGAAGGTCAGGGCACGGTACGCAGCATCGAGTCGTTAGGATTATCCATCATTCATTTAATGCAAGAACAAGCAGCTAAAGCAAAGAATTTGCATTTTCAAGCACAAGTGCCGGTTGATCTGGCGACTTACTTGGTTAATGAAAAGCGCGACGTCTTAAAAGAAATCGAAAAATCGTGCCAAGTGAAAATCACCGTCATTCCTAACGAGTACTTGGAATCACCGCATTACCAGTTAAAGCAGATTAAAATTGATCCGGCGAGCCTGGATCATTCGAAGGGAACGCTCAGTTATCAGCTGGCCAAAGCTGTTCGCACTGAGACACCAAAAAAACCAGAAATTAAACCCATCATGGAGCCTGTGATTCAACAGTTTTTAACAAATGCCAATTTACCAGCGCCGATCACGCGAAAACCTTCCAATACCGGTGTATTTAAACGCCTGATGGTGAAAATGTTTGGGGGTGAAGAGTTACCCAAAGCAGCTACGAAGCCAACGGAAGTTAAACCTCCAGAAAGCGCGCCCGAATCCCTGCCCGACACGGGCGGGCGACCGGAAGGCGGCAGACATCGTCCTTATCATCGACACACTCGAGGGGGGCGCGGTCGTCATGGCGGGCGTTCACGCCGAGGAAACCGGGGCGGTCAGTATCGAGGTCATAATCACCGTGGTGGTGGTGGTGGTGGCAGTGGCGGTAGTAGCAGCGATGGTGGTTATAAAGCCAGTGGTTTCCGTGATGATCACTCCGCCGATACACATCCAGAATACAATCACTCAAATCAAGTAGATCAACCACTCGCCTCTCACGCCTCCGAATCGGAGTGGAAGTCGAATCCACCACCGCCTTTTGACGTGACGGATTTACCAGACGAATACAGCCGCAAGGATCATTAGCTTAATCGTTGATAACCAGTCCTCGCTGGTAAGCCGCCGTCTATGACGACCCCAGTGAGGGGCACACTCGTATTTCCATGATTTTGTTTTTCCACCTGCTTTGTGTAATAATCCCCCAACAATTTTACATCACCCCCATCATTCCCCATCTTCGGATATAAAAAATTAAAAAATGCTTCTTGCATCTTATTACATTGAAAAAAATATTTACAAACCTCCATCGGCATTTTTTCAAAAATATCTGCTATGGTTTTCAACGATTCGACAAAGACAAGGTGTTGTTTAACATTTTTATCTACATCGTTTTCTGTATTTCGCTTCATTAAATAAATACCGACCACACGCTGAACGAAGTAAATGCAAAACGGCAAATTAAAAGCAAAGGCAGAACCAATATTATGAACTATTCCAGAAATTACCGCCCCTACTTCTCCACCCAATGCCGAGCAATATTTTTGCCAACTCTCGTATCCGGCTTCGTCTCCTGAAAATCCTGAAAACGAGGCAAAAATAATACTTAGAACGCATGCGGTAAGATACGTCGCCGGCATTTCTACGCGCCCCATAGAGCGCTCGCCGCGCTCAATACTGCCCAACCACCCCCACAAAGACAGCAGTCCTTTAATAGAAAAACCCAAGCTCGGAATGATGTTCATTAACGCACAGATCCATCCAAACCCAGCCGTATCAACTAATTTTCTCCCACCCTCGTAACTGGCCACAGCAAATCCAAAATTCGAAGCTATTCCGGTAAAGGCTAAAACCGCGTAAGAAAGTCTTATATTTAATTTAAAACAGCCGGAGCGCTCAATAGACAAATGGTTTTCATCAGCGATATTTTTATCTAATAACTTTTTAAATATATCGAAACAGGAGCCCTGCATGAGATCCTCTAACACTGAAGAGCGTTTTGCCGTAAGCAAATTTTCAAATGCAGAAACCTGATCGCGTAGTTGACCGGCAATTAAATCCCGCGCTTGGCGAAGAGCAAGATTTTCCTGCCGCTTAGTTTCAGCACGCCACAGATGCGCCCCTAACCAATCGATACTGCGCGCTTCAAAATCAAACTTCTTAAACCAAGCAATAAACACTATTGCACCAAAGGCGTTAACCGGAAGGTTCAACACGGCACTAACCGTTGCTAAAATTCCTTCGACAGGATCACCCGTTAAACTCACGGCCCACATGCCCAACACCACGAAAAACGAGATAACTGCAGAGCCAACCCATTCAGCCAGCTCACCTTTTACCGATATTAAATTCGCCTCCCCCGATAATCGTTGCTGTGAAAACAGAGCGAGAATGGCTAAGTAGGATTCCCAATTAAAGACACCATTGGTCCCGGCTCCTCCGACGTCGGACAAGTACCTCCAATCACCCATGCCGTCACGCCTTCCGGCTTTATCACTGGAAGACCAGAACATCAAAGCGCTGAGCATTGCCGCAATGCCAGAAGCGACGTAGATTTTTTTGTCTTTCCCAGTTAATTTGGTATGGACGCGAGGAGACTGTGGATCTAAAGAAACGTCTGTTTTCATCGCATCAAAAAGATCCTCAATCGCAGTCGCAACTTTAAAACGCTGAAAATCCGGACCGCTCAATAAAGCGGTTTGCTCTTCCCGTGACATAAATGAAACACCTTACTTTTGTTACTTAAACACTGTTGGGAAAGGAGACCTAAACAAAAACACGCGCTTTCTTTTCAAGCCGCCGAAATGCTGCCATTATGAGCCCATTTAAAATTAAGTAAATAATCCCCGCCATAATAAATAACGGAATCGTTTCATACGTAATCGCACTGATGTGCCGCGTAACACCCATTAAATCCATTAACGTAATTGTACTTGCCAGCGATGTGCCTTTTAAAATCATCACTACCTCATTGGAATACGCCGGCAACGCCAGGCGAAACGCGCGCGGGATTACAATTCGATGCAACATCTGCCAGCGCGAGAATCCCAACGCGTAACACGCCTCAATTTCCCCCTTGGGAATGGAACGGATTGCGCCGCGCAATAAAACAGTGGTGTAAGCACTGGTGTTTAACGCCAACGCAATCACGGCACAACCAAACGGAGCTTTTAATACAGTCCACAAAAAAGTTTCTCGCAGCCACGCAAACTGACCACTTCCGTAATAAATAATAAAAATTTGTACCAAGAGCGGGGTGCCACGGATAATAAAAACAAAAACATCCACGGGTGCCTTGAGATAAACACGGTGCGATTCCGAGAGCAGAGTCAACATCAGAGCCAAACTCAGTCCGATGAGCAAAGCCAACGCCATCAATTCAAGCGTGATCGCCGCCCCAGAAAATAATTGCTGTACGATATCCCAAGTAATCATGTGGTCAACGATCGGGCACTGCATTTATAACTGAAATTTAACAACCACTGTGACAGCGTGGTTAAAATCAAAAACAACAACGCCGCAGTCAAATAAAATTTAAAGGGCTCTCGCGTTGTGCTTGCCGCCACTTGTGCCTGGCTCATCAAATCCGCAAGCCCAATTAACGACACCAGCGCACTGTCTTTCAGTAACACGAGCCATAAATTACCAATGCCGGGCAATGCATGACGCCAGGCCTGCGGGAGCAATATTTTTCGAAACACCTGCCATCCCGATAAACCCAGTGATTTTCCCGCATCCGCCTGCCCTTTTGGAATCGCTAAAAATGCACCCCGCAAGGTTTGCGCAGCATAGGCCGAAAAGATGCCGCCCAAAGCGACCACGCCCGCCACGAATGCACTTACCTGAGCGGAGCGATGCAAGAGGTGGGTCAACAGTATTGACCCACCAAAATACACGGTAAACAACACCAATAATTCCGGAAGTCCCCGTATCAAAGAGGTGATACTAATCACTACCGCTCGTGCAATTTTAAAAGGGCTTAATTCAATGAGCGTGAAAACAATTGCCAAAGCTAATCCAAACACAAATGCACATAAGGACACTTCGAGCGTCACCACAAGGCCTTTCAGTAAATCAACACCAAAACCGTGCAGCATCACGCGTGTCCGAAATATTTGTTCACAATTTTTTGATACGTGCCGTTGGCCTTAATTTCATTTAAGGCTTTGTTCAGGGCATTTAATAACGCGGCATCTCCTTTTCGAACAGCGATCCCATTACCCTTGCCAAAATACTGCGGATTGTCTATAGGTTCGCCCACCACCGTGTATTGCGTGTACCCGTTTTGTTGAAGCCATTGCTGCAAACTCGGGCTATCCCCCATCACGGCATCCACGCGACCGGACGCCAAATCCATCAACGCGTCTTGTATACTGGGGTATCGATTGATGGTAATGATCTTTCCATATTTATCCTGCAAATACGCGTCGAAGGTTGTTCCGCCTTGAACACCGATGGTTTTTCCTTTCAATGTGGCTTCGGTCAAATTGAGGTGTTCCGACTGATCGGCGATCACGCTGACGGTATTCGTGTAATAAGGCTCAGTAAAATCGACTTCCTTTTCTCGTTCCTGCGTAATCGCCATACCGCCAAAGAGTGCATCAAATTTACCGAGTGTTAAACTGGGAATTAAACTGTCCCACGGTTGATTGCTGAGCGTACACGTAGCGTGCATTTGCGCGCATACTGCACGAACGATATCCGCATCGAATCCCTGCATTTTTTCTGAAGCATCCATGTAAACAAAAGGCGGGTAGGTAGCCTCCGTTGCAAATTTAATGACTGTCGGTAACGGCGCAGCAAATACCGAATTAAAAAATAACAGTAATGACACTAATGCCACGCATTTTTTCATCGTTATTCTCCAATAAATTTTTGGAATGCTTGGGTTTCCGGCGTGCAAAACACGCGATGTGTTTCACCGCGCTCTAAAATCGCTCCGCCATGGAGGAAAATAGTTTGATGCGCCATTTCGCGCGCTAATTTCATCTCGTGTGTAGCCACAACGACAGTCATACCCTTTTCAGCCAACTCGCTGACTAATTTAATGATCGACGAGACGCGTTGAGGATCCAATGACGAAGTGGGTTCATCAAACAACATGATTTCAGGCTCCATCATCAGTGCACGCGCAATAGCAACGCGCTGCTGTTGACCACCGGATAATTGCGCTGGATAACTGTCTTGCTTGTGCGCAATACCCATCTCATTCAATAAATAATCGGCTCGTTCACTGGCTTCTGCTTTTGAGAGTTTTAATACCTGTACCGGCGCTTCCATTAAATTTTGTCGTATGGTTCGGTGCGCCCACAAATGAAATTGTTGAAACACCATACCCACCCGACTGCGCAACGCAAGTAAATCTTCTCGAGCGATTTTTTTGGATTTCGAAAAATCGAACGAAAGACCGTTGATGGACATTCGCCCCCCGTCGGGCAAATCCAATAAATTGAGACACCGCAGCAACGTGCTTTTACCCGCACCGCTGTCCCCCAACAAGGCAACGACCTCACCAGACTTAGCGCTGAACGAAACACCGTTCAACACCGCGTGGTCGAAAAACGTTTTTTCTAGGTGGCTGACTTCAATCTTATTCATAAAGGGATGATACTCAGAAGTGAATATTCAGTCAAGATTTTGACTAAACAATCAAAATAGGGCATATTTGTGACTAATGAATCACGATACTCAAAAATCGTCCTTGGGCCTGGAAGAAACACTGAAGTCATTGATTTGGCAAGGCAACCTGGGCACCCAAGAAGATCTGGTCGAGGCGCTGCACAAAGCAGGCTACGAAGTCAGTCAATCAAAAGTCTCTCGACTGCTGCGAAAGCTCATGGTCGTGAAAGTAAAAAATGAAAAGGGAGAAACCGTCTACGCATTACCCAAAGAACCCATACCCCCTTCCACACACAGTCCACTGGCCCATTTAATTTTAAAAATCGACGCAAACGAAAGCACCGTCGTCATTTACACAAGCCCAGGTTCCGCACCCTTGATCGCGCGTCTCTTAGATTACCACGAGAAAGAATCCACCATCCTCGCTACGTTAGCCGGTGACGATACGATTTTCGTCGCCCCCAAATCCATCAAGCAAATTAAAAAAACGTTAAGCGAAGTTAAAGACTTACTAGCTAATATTTCTACGAAATAAAAACTTTCCGCAAAAATCGTAACACACACCCCCAACTGTTTTCATTCGCATGGGCGCTTCCCGGAGGATTTCCCCCGAAATCCAACGTCAATTTAGGAAACGCAAGGTAGGAAACCGTGGTTGGCTGATACGGAAATTGAATCACGTGTCCCGCATTCGAATAATGAAGGTTTTCATCGGAAAATTGAGTTTTATATTGCCTTCGCCTTTCGACAACCGCACGACTCATCGCCGACGAAGGCCACGTCTTATCCCGATCACCCGAAATTAATAATAACGGCGCCTGAATATTTTCGGTGGGAATTACCTGATTGGAATCGGCGTTGCGATAACCGTTATAAACGGGCAACAAGCGCAAACGCGTTGATGCGGGAAATGCGTTTTGCAAACGTAACGTCCGAACTAAGCTCGCGCGCATGAATTGCGGCAGAATTTTTTTACTGGCCATTTTTACAAAAGGCAGCGGCTTACCGTTCAGCGTCCACGAAGAACGATTTTCCGGTTTGCCGCGACCGATCCCCTGCCACACCACGTTACTCGGCGAAATGGCAATTAATCCCTGCACGGATATCGGCAAATGCGAGGCTGCCGCTAAAATACCTTCCGCTCCTTTTGAAACCCCAAACAGCGCGACACGATTACGATCCACGCGAGAATGTTGGCGAAGCCATTCAACGCCTTTCTGAAACATCTCCAAGGGGGTTTCATACAAAGTTTGCGGCAGGCCGGGATAATTAAAATACGCCATTACGAACGTCACGTAACCATGCGACGCAAGTAACGCAGCCGTCGGCAATTGGCTCGCAATACCACCCCCGCTTCCGGCACACAGTAAAACGGCCGGTAATCGCGTATTTCCGGCCGGGACAAAGCAACAGCCTTTAACGTCCGGCTCGTTGATGTCGTATTTTTCAATCGATGGCGACCACAATTTTCGGATAATCTTTTTTTCAGCGATGCACTTTCCTTTCGACAGTGCAGAAAGCGTAAATTCCATCGGCTTTTCGAGATCGGGAATATAAAATGACGTGACGGGACCATTTTGCTTCGGACGCATCGACCAAATTAATCCCATGGAATCGACGCCCGAATAAGTTCCCCGCAACGGGGCTTGCGTACTCACGTCAACAACACCGTTTTCTTGCGCTTCAAAAACTGCCATTGAAGACCATGCCATACCCCGAGTATCGATCGTGTGTAGGTTAAGCGTGACTTGACTCTTCGGTGGCAACTCATTCAGCATGATTTTTACGGGTTGATCGATACGATCATCCGCCGTTTCAATCGTGAACACTCTGCCTCATCCTCATGATTTTGTCTTTGCATACTGGCGAACGCGCTGCAGATCTTCTTCGGTATCTACGCCCGGTGGCAACTTGCCTTTATGAATGACCATGTGTATCCGGCTACCGTTCCATAAAATTCGAAGCTGCTCTAACGATTCCATTTCTTCAGGCAGACACGACTCCCAAGCCATGTATTCTTGTAAAAATCCCGCGCGATAGGCGTAAATCCCCACGTGACGGAAAAAATGACCGTTCAACTTAATCTTCTTCTTATCCGGAAAACTGTCTCGCACCCAGGGGATCGGCGCCCGACTGAAATAAAGCGCGTAATTCCGATGATTCATGACTACTTTAACGGCGGCGGGATTAAACAGTTCCTCTACGTCCGTAATCGGTATACAAACACTGGATACCTTAACGTTATCGTGTTCGTCCAAATCTTCAGCCACTCGGCGAATAACCTCCGGGGGAATCATGGGCTCGTCGCCCTGAACACACACGACGATTTCATCGTCTTCAATACCCAACGCCACCACCGCTTCGGCCAATCGTTCGGTTCCAGAGTGATGATCGGGTGAAGTCATGCAGACATTTGCACCGAATGCTTTTGCGACTTCAGAAATCCGCTTATCATCGGTGGCGATGACCACGTCTTCGGCGCCACTTTCAATAGCGCGTTCGTGCACGTGTTGGATCATCGGTTTACCGGCGATGTCGGCGAGTGCTTTTGCAGGTAATCGGGAAGAATGGTAGCGCATCGGAATGATGACACGGAATGACATTATGGTTAAACCTCTCTGTCCGTTAAACGTCGTGCTTCATCAATTAACATCACGGGAATCCCATCGCGAATTGGATAAGCCATTTTGTCGAATCGACAAATCAATTCTTGCACGTCCTCTTTGTAAATCAATTTACCTTTACACACCGGGCACGCCAAAATATCCAATAATTTTTTATCCATCATGTATCCCTAAAATTAAGCTGCAGTGTTTAATCTATCATTATTTCGATGAGAATCAAGATTGGTCGGGACGGCAGGATTTGAACCTGCGACCCCTTGCACCCCATGCAAGTGCGCTACCAGGCTGCGCTACGCCCCGAATTGAACCGCTATTATAATGTCACCCGCTCATTACATTTCTTCGCGGGTAGTAAAATACCACACAGTAAATACCGAAGCGAGGGGATCCTTTTTCCGGCAATGGCTCGTCGGGCTCCGCCCTCCTGCGCTTTATTTGCCTGCAAAAGGATCCCCTCGCTTCGGTACTCGCTACGAGGTAAGTTCAGCAGCCATTTTTTCTAACTCGTTTATGGCCGTGCGCAGTGCCAGCTGCGTTTTTTGTTGGGGGTCGTTCTTAGCGGACTCTCCAGATAATTTCAGACGTGCCCCCTCGATGGTATATCCTTCCTCGTAAAGGAGCGTTCGGATTTTTCTCACCAACAGAACATCGCGCAACTGATAATAGCGACGATTGCCACGCCGCTTGGTTGGAGATAATTGATTGAATTCTTGTTCCCAATAACGCAACACGTGTGGTCGCAGTGCGCACAAGCGACTGACTTCGCCGATGGTAAAATACAGTTTTTCTGGGATTGGCGGTAATTCAACGCCGCTTTTAGGATTCGCTTTCGCCTTTTGGTTTGACATTTTTCTCCACCCTGGATTTCAGTTTGTGTCCTGCACGAAACGTCACCACTCGACGTGCGGTGATCGGAATTTCTTCACCGGTTTTCGGATTACGACCCGGGCGCTCGGATTTATCTCGCAAATTAAAATTCCCAAAGCCCGACAATTTGACGGCTTCACCTTTTTCTAAAGAACCCCGTATCTCTTCAAAAAAGATTTCAACGAGATCTTTCGCTTCACGTTTGTTCAACCCTACCGAATTAAATAAGTATTCCGCCAGATCTGCTTTTGTGAGTGCCATTGGCTACGCCCTCAGTTTCGCATTGAACGTTCTTTCCAGAATATTAACCACTCGTTCAATGACTTGATTGATTTCTTCGTCTATAAGAGTGCGCGATGGGTGCTGAAAGGTCAAGCCCATAGCGACACTTTTTTTCCCAAATTCAATACCTTCACCCGCATATATATCAAAAATCTCGACCATGTTCAATAATTGTCCGGCAGAATCGACAATTTCCCGTTGAATGGCGCCTACTTCCAGCTCCTGATCAACGACCACCGCGATATCCCGCCGGATGGCGGGGAAGCGAGAAATTGCCTGGTAGCGGGGCAATCGCCGGATAGCGATAGACTCCAGTTCTAATTCAAAAAGATAAGGAACTCCTTCGACTTTCAACTGATTCTGGAGATCAGGGTGTAACGCCCCCAGATAACCAATTCGTCGATCTCCGTGGTAGATAGCTGTCGATTGCCCCGGATGCAACGCCGGGTGGCTTTCCGCCACAAAGCGATACGTATCCGGCTGCAGCGTCAATGCAAGCAATGAGGCCACGTCCCCTTTAACGTCGAAAAAGCCCACTGGCCGGCTTTTCTCACCCCATTGTAATGAATGAGCATCACCAGCAACCAAGCCACCCAGTCGGATAATTTGCCGCCATTCCCCCTCCACCGATGCAAAGCACATCCCAATTTCAAACAAGCGAACGCGTTGAATTTGGCGGGATTGATTGTAGGTCAACACCTGAATCAAGCCTGGCCAAAGACTGGAGCGCAAGACGCTCATATCGCTCGATAAAGGGTTAGCCAAGGGAATCGCCGTGACGGCGGGGTTTAATAAGCGCTGCAATTGATCATCAACAAAACTGTAGGTGATGGCTTCAAAATAGCCGTGATCGACCATCATTCGGCGTATACGGGGCGTTGGAACCCGCGATTCCGGAATCAGGGGGATTTCGAACGTTCCCGACATCGCCGCCGCAGGAATGCGATCGTAACCATACAGCCGCGCGCATTCTTCGATGAGGTCAACCTCCTGGTTGAGATCAAAGCGATAACTCGGAACGCGGATTTTCCACCCGCTCGAAATGGCTGTAATCCCCATACCTAAAGACAAGAGAATGCGTTTCACGTCTGAGTCAGGGATACGAATACCGAGCAACCGTTCGATTTGATCGCGGCGGAGTGTCAGCATTTTTGACTTGGGTAAAGCCGCTGCCGCCCGGCATTCGACTATAGGACCCGCCTTGCCGCCGCAAATTAATAACAACAATTCTGTCGCTCGATCCATCGCGTCTTTTTGCAAAAGATAATCCACGCCACGCTCAAATCGATACGACGATTCACTTTGTATACCAAGGCGTCTTGCCGATAGCGCAATTCCTCCCGGATTGAAAAACGCGCTTTCTAAAAAAATATTTTGGGTTTCTGATCCGATGGCCGATGAAGCTCCACCCATAATTCCCGCGATGGCTTGGATGTGTTCTTTATCCGCGATCACTAAATCTCTGTCTTCTAAAGTGACGGTTTTCCCGTCGATAATCGTGATCGATTCACCGCGTTTGGCATAACGCACCTCTACCCCACCGCGAAGCTTATCCCCATCAAACGCGTGCAGCGGCTGTCCCAGTTCAATCATCACGTAATTCGTAATGTCGACGACGGGATGCACGGAGCGAACTCCACTGCGGCGCAGTCGCTCACGCATCCAAATCGGCGTCGATGCGCGGGGGTTAATTTCGCGGATCACGCGACCCAAATAACGAGGGCACGCTTTTTTTGCAGAAACCTTAACTGTTAAACGGTCTTTTATTTTTGGTGGTTTTCGAATGATGGTTGGCGCTTTAACGCGAAGTCGATTCAACGCACCGACTTCTCGCGCAATGCCTCGAATGCTCAAGCAATCACCGCGATTGGGCGTTAGATTAATATCAATGACGGCATCATCCAACGACAGATAGTCACGCAGGTTTTTTCCGATGGGCGCATCGTCGGGCAATTCGAGAATGCGTTTTTGTTCGTCTGCCTCCGACAAACCCAGCTCTCGACCCGAACAAATCATGCCGTGCGAAGTCACCCCGCGAAGTGCGGCTTTTTTAATCTTGATGCCGCCAGCGATTTCACCATCCACCAAAACCACGGCCACTTTTAAACCGGGACGAACGTTGCTGCCACCACACACGATATCTACTTGAGATCCATGCCCCACATCCACCCGACATACACTGAGCCGATCGGCTTGCGGGTGTTTTTCCGTTATTTTGATAAGCCCAACGACGACGCGTTTAAATTCGGGAGCTGCCGAATCAACGGCCTCCACTTCCAGCCCCGCCAGGGTCAGTTGCTCACTCAATTGTGTGGTGTCGATGCGTGGGTTAACCCATTCACGCAACCACGTTTCGCTTATTTTCATATTAAAACTGACTCAAAAATCGTAAATCGTTTTCAAAAAATAACCGCAGATCGGGAATGTCGTAACGCAACATCGCTAATCGATCCAAACCAATACCAAACGCAAATCCGGAATATTTATTAGGATCGACTTTTACCTGTCGCAATACATTGGGATGCACCATTCCACAACCCAACACTTCCAGCCAACGGCCCGTGCTCGGTCGGTAAATATCGACTTCCGCAGACGGTTCGGTAAACGGAAAATAAGACGGACGAAATCGTATTTTGACGTCGCTTTCAAAAAAGTGATTGATGAAATGCTGTAATAACCCTTTTAAATCTGCCAACGTAGATTTTTCATTGACGACCAATCCTTCCACTTGGTGAAAGACGGGCGTGTGCGTTTGATCCAAATCCCGCCGAAACACGCGACCCACGGCAATCAAACGAATGGGTACACCGTGTTGCTCTAACTCGCGCACTTGCACCGGTGACGTATGCGTTCGCAGCAATCGATCCCCCGAAAGATAAAAAGTATCCTGCATGGCGCGCGCGGGATGATCGGCCGGAATATTCAGCGCTTCAAAATTATGATAATCGTCTTCAATTTCTGGTCCTTCTGCAATTTTAAATCCGAGCCCAGCGAATAATTCACTGACGCGCTCCAACACGCGCGTGATAGGATGGATTGCACCCAAATCGTCGTATCGACCGCGCAAAGTCACATCAATTTTTTGGGTAGATAATTTTTGTTGGACTTCTTGATTCAGTAACGCCTGTGATTTTTCACCGATCAGCGCTTGAATTTCGCGTTTCGCTTCGTTGATCGCTTTCCCTAAAACAGGGCGTTCTTCAACGGATAAATTCGCAACGGATTTCAATAATTCCGTCAGTTCACCCTTTTTTCCTAAATAGTGAACGCGAACTCTATCCAGCGCAGATAAGTCGGAGGCTTCTTGTACGGATTTTCGAGCGGTTGCTAGAATGGACTGAAGATCGCTCATCCTTTAGGTAAACCTTATTCCAAAGCGGCTTTTGCCTTTTCCGCCAGTCGACCGAACGCCATGGCATCGTTCACCGCCAAATCCGCTAACATTTTTCGATCGATGGCGACGGATGCTTTTTGCAATCCGTTCATCAAACGACTGTAGGAAAGACCGTGCGGTCGTGCTGCAGCATTGATGCGAATAATCCACAGTGCTCGAAATTCGCGTTTGCGCTGTTTGCGATCGCGATACGCGTATTGAGCGGCCTTAATAACGGATTGTTTTGCCACGCGATAAACACGACTGCGCGCACCGTAATAGCCTTTGGCTTTGCCCAATAATTTTTTATGTCGCGCTCGGGCAGTTACCCCACGTTTTACTCTTGGCATGATATTTCCTCTCTCATTTCTATTGGGCTTCGCGGAGCCCAACCTACGTTATGTTATTCTATTCAGCTACAAGCATGCGTTCTACGGATTTTTGATCGCGCGCGCCCACTAACTTCACTCCACGCAGACGACGTTTACGCTTGTGCGATTTCTTCGTCAAAATATGATTGTGATTCGCGGCGGAGCGTTTAAATTTACCGGATCCAGTTTTTTTGAATCGCTTGGCTGCGCCTCGATTCGTTTTTAATTTTGGCATGTGTTCACCTTATTCATTATTCACTGTATTCACTTCGTTACTGCTTTCATCGGCCTTTTTTTGCTGTCCTTCCGATTTGCCCCTCATCAAAACCATCGTAATTTGCCGACCCTCTAAGCGAGGCTCTTGTTCGACTATCACGTTTTCCAAATCGTTTTTAATGCGATTCAGCAAATCCAAACCCAGTTGTCGATGCTGCATTTCTCGACCCCGAAAACGCAAGCTGACTTTAACTTTATCCCCACGATCCAAGAAAGTGGCGATTTTCCGCAATTTCACTCGGTAATCACCGATGTCCGTTGCTGGCCGGAATTTCACTTCCTTCACGTGAATGAGTCGCTGCTTTTTCTTCTGAGCTGCTCGTTTCTTACTTTGTTCGAATTGATATTTTCCGAAATCCATGATCCGGCAAACCGGTGGTTTTGAATTCGGTGATATTTCCACCAAATCCAAACCGGCCTCTTCAGCCATCACGATGGCTTTATCAGTGTTCACCACGCCAACCTGATTGCCGTCTCCGTCAATCAAACGAACTTCGGGTACGCGAATCTGTCGATTAACGCGCGTTCGCTTTTCTCTAATGTGTATTCCCCCTCTGTTATTGCCGACCGCGCTGGTTAATTTCCGCCTGTAATTGTCTTACAAAGGCGTCTAACGTTACCGTGGCGGTCTTGTCACCATCTTGAGTGCGAACCGATAAAGTGCGATCGGCTAACTCTCGGTCACCGATCACCACCTGATAGGGCACACGCGCAATAGTGTGTTCGCGGATTTTAAAGCCGATCTTCTCATTTCTCAAGTCCGATCGTGCTCTAAGGCCAAGATTTTTTAGATCTTCTGCGATTTGCGTGGCGTATTCGGCTTGATGATCCGTAATGTTCATGACAATAACCTGTACGGGGGCTAACCACAAGGGTAATTTACCCTCGTATTCCTCCAGCAAAATCCCCAAAAACCGCTCAATAGAGCCAAACAGGGCTCGGTGCAGCATCACCGGGGGCTTTTTCGAGCCATCTTCTGCAATGTAGTGCGCGTCCAGACGGTCGGCCATCGAAAAATCGACCTGCATGGTCCCACACTGCCAAACCCGGCCGATGCAATCGCGCAGTGAAAATTCAATTTTAGGGCCGTAAAAAGCCCCCTCTCCCGGCTGAAGATCCCAACGAACACCTTTGGCATCGAGCGCGTTGGCCAGGGCTTTCTCGGCTTTGTCCCATAGGGCATCGCTGCCGACGCGTTTTTCGGGTCGCGTAGACAGTTTGTGGATGACCTCAGTAAACCCAAAATCGGCATACACTTCGTGCAGCTGATCGATAAACGCCGAGACTTCCGACTGAATGTGTTCTTCCGTGCAAAAAATATGGCCGTCGTCTTGGACGAACGAACGAACGCGCATCAAACCATGCAAGCTTCCCGAAGGCTCGTTTCGATGGCAGGCACCAAACTCCGCATACCGAATCGGCAAGTCGCGGTAACTTTTAATTCCCTGTTTGAAGATTTGAACATGGCACGGGCAACTCATCGGTTTAATCGCGTAATTTCGCTTCTCAGCTTCTAAAGTGAAAATATCATCGCCAAATTTGCTCATGTGACCCGACTGTTCCCACAAAGTCACGTCGACCATCTGCGGCGTATTGACTTCTTGATAACCCCGTTTATTTAAAAAATTGCGTGTGTATTCACGAATAGCCCGAACGATCGCCCATCCGTTCGGGTGCCAAAAAACACACCCCGGCGCTTCCGGCTGAAAATGAAAGAGATCCATTTTTTTCGCGAGCAGACGGTGGTCGCGTTTTTCAGCTTCTTCTAAACGTTTTAAATACAGGTCGAGCGCTTTTTTATCGGACCAAGCCGTTCCATAAATACGTTGCAACATTTCATTATTGCTGTCACCACGCCAATAAGCACCGGCCACTTTAGTGAGTTTGAACGCTTTTAAAAGGCCCGTGCGCGGGACGTGTGGACCGCGACAAAGATCAATGAAGTCGTCTTGTCGATACGCGGTTAACGGTTCATCCGCGGGAATATCTTTAATAATTTGTATTTTATATAATTCGCCCATTTTTTCAAATAAGCTCAGCGCGGATTTTCGATCTAAAACTTGTCGCTCGACTTTCAAATCTGCTTTCACAATTTCATTCATTTTCGCTTCAATGCGCTCAAGATCTTCAGGCGTAAACGGGCGCTCAAAAGCAAAGTCATAATAAAAACCGTCTTCGATGACCGGGCCAATCGTCACTTGCGCCGACGGAAATAATTGCTTCACCGCATGCGCCAACAAATGCGCCGTGGAATGACGAATAATTTCTAAGCCCTCGGAATCTTTGTCCGTAATAATTTTGAGGGTCGCGTCTTTTTCAATAAGATAAGCAGTATCGACGAGCTGATCGTTGACTTTTGCAGCCAGCGCAGCTTTTGCCAAACCAGGACCAATCGATTCCGCAACCGCGTACACGGTTACGGGTTTCGGAAACTCTTTTCGACTGCCGTCGGTTAATGTGATGGTTACCATGATTTCATCAAAATTCTGACCGGAACGATTGAGAGTGAACCAACGACCCCTCCCCTGTCAAGGAGATACGTCCATGGGTACAACCTCATCATTGTTACTATTCACTTCCTCAAAGTCTCTGCGTTCCACCTCAGTCAAGTCAGCCTCATCTTTGCGAGCAATGCGATCAATGTACCGTTGATCGCGCTCTTCCATCCATTCTCGATCTTTTGGTCCTTCGCTATATAAACGATAGGAAATCTTTTCATCGGGTGTTTCCCACTCATAGGTTCCATCTCCGGGAAATGGCCAATCCGGAGAATCTTTTTCTTCACCATTCGCCCTGTTTTTCAGATAATCCTTTAGACAGAATTCATCTAACTCCCAAGGTTTTGTAATCGGCTCATCAAATCCAATATCTCGAGTTTCAGTAGCACCCGTTTGATCCAATAGATAGCCATACCGATCAAACCTATCGGCACATTTGGAAGAACCGGTGGTGGCGTTTTTCATTTGCATTCACCCGTGCGAATTTACAGAAAGAACGTTACACTAACCCTTAAAAATTGTCAGCATAGCACAATTACCATAAAACTGAAGGATCACAGATGCCTAAACCAGTGATTAGCGCTGTCAAGCATGGCCGTGTGGTAGAGATAGAAGACACTATCGCCGCGGGTAACGACGTTAATGAGGTCGATGGTAATGGTAAGTCTGCATTAATGCATGCGGTAATGAGGGGAAATTTAGCCACTATTCACTGTTTGATTCGACTGGGCGCCGATGTTAATTTGGCTGATAACTGGGGACGTACTGCTTTACATCAGGCAGCGAGAACAGCGAACTACGAGGCAGCGGTTGTTCTGATTGAACACGGTGCGGATATTTATTTACAGAATGAGCAAGGCCAGGCAGCAATAGACGATGCTGTTAGCTCAAAACATTTTGACCACGATGAAAAGGAAAGGTTGAAAGAACTATTCGAAATGGTGAGATTATGGCGCGAATTACCCTTTGCCGCTGAAGATGATCATGAAGAAAAAGAAAAAAAGAAAGCTGAAACACCGTTAACAGGGCGCTTGTGGGCAGATAATCATTCTTATTCTTTGGGATTACCGCATGAACTGTTGGCGGATAATGGCCTGGTTCAACAGATCATCAACGTCATGCCTTATGTTATTGAGCACGCTGAAAGAAGAGTAGAATTATTTTTTTATTTATTAGTGACGTATTACAAACAAGGACTCACGGTTAAATTGGGAGAAACAAAAGGGCAACACGGTCGTGGTTCTAAGCAATACGGAACGAATGCTTGCCACAGCAGTCTCCTATCCTCCGTGACAGATACCGAGACCACTCAGAAACACGGTTATAATACCCGCAGTAAAGGTAAAATTCACGGTAATATCTGTCAATACGGCAAGACGCATTTTTTTGAAGATTCTTTGGATGCGACGATGGAATTACCAGCAGCCGTAAATGATTTCGATAGAGCGTGTGAAGGTCAAACTCACAAACCAAGCTCATATCGAATAACAGCGCTGGAAACTTTAAATGAAGTATCACGCGGAGAGCGTACTCCGATAGAAGGGTTGGGAGTTTTCTTAAAAAGAAGCAATGAATTTTTTCACAGTGATAAAATTGAGAATTATGTTCATCATTCGTCAGAACGTTCTCCCAGTGACGTACGCGAATTAATACGGAAATATCTCTTAATTGGACTATTAGCAAATAAATACGATGAAAACAGCGATACATTGAATCTTGATTATGTTTGCATGCTATTAAGAATGTCTCAAACCGATACAAATATTGTGAAATCTACTTCTGATGAAGATGAAGTGGACACTATCTTAAATAAATATTTTCTTGAAAGAGGCGAAGAAATCAGAACGTGCTCTGTCTAACACAAGCCTCGGCGGCCTTCAGGGTCAGACCGTGAAGATCGTTCTCGATGAATGGGACTTAATTGGTAGGCACGATTGGTATCGAACCAACGACCCCCACCATGTCAAGGTGGTGCTCTACCACTGAGCTACGTGCCTACGGTTACGAGCGGATAACATTAGCATCGAGCGCCGTTCCGGGCAACTGCTCAATACGTAACCCTTCCAATCCCACCACCAAAAAATCGGGCTGCACGTCATAACGTCCCTCACAGATCCCGCGAAGTGACTGAGCGTGTTCCTCCAGTGACCATCCCTTTCCAGACAGATACCAAACATTGCTGCCTGCGTCTTTCATCAATTTTCGCAAATCCGTATTGAGTGTCACGCGAAAGACACAATGTTCCACCCCAGACATTGAAATCCTCCAGGATTTTATTGCGTCCACACAAGATTCAAGCGAATTATAAAAATATCCTGCATCTAAAAGAAGATCCCCAATAAAAGAATCCCGGAAGTCGGCATCACTCAACTGTGAAACTGGAACGAAGGCTACCGAAATGAAATACGTGCCACTTTCACAGTCATCATCATAAAGATTAGCGAATTGTTTTAAGATAGTCTCTTCGTTTGAGTCGCAAAATAATCTGCTCATATGCCATGTCCACCCTTAAGTTTTTAAAAATCGATTCGATTATAACTAAGCTTTATTAAAATTATATTAATCGATCTAGTCATTATCGTCTTTTATCGCTATACTTTTTCCATCTATGAACAAACTCCTGTGGCAGCCGACACCCCTTCGCATGGCACAAAGCCAAATGGCGCAGTTCATGAAGTTTATCAACGCACGCTACCATCAGCAATTTGATCATTATGCCAAGCTTTATCAATGGTCCGTTGATCATCCTTCTAAATTTTGGCTGTCAGTGTGGGAATTTTGCCAAGTCATCAACTCCGCCCCACCGACACGCATTCTGACCAAGAGTGAACGCATGCAAGACGCACGCTGGTTCGACGAAGCGCGGCTGAATTTTGCTGAAAATTTGTTGCGACGACGCGATCAACACCTCGCGCTTATTTTTGCCTCCGAACGCGGTGATTACCGAACCCTCACGTTTGCGCATCTGTATACAGAAGTAGCTAGAGTCGCTGCTTTTCTGCGGCGATTGGGTGTTAGTGTCGGTGATCGCGTCGCGGGTTTTATGCCCAATCTCCCCGAAACCGTCATCGCTATGCTCGCTACCACGAGTATCGGCGCCATTTGGTCTTCGTGCTCGCCCGATTTTGGACTGGAAGGATTAGTCGATCGCTTCAGCCAAATCGAACCGAAAGTGCTGTTTGCCGTTGAAGGTCACGTCTACAAAGGAAAAACTTTCGATCATTTAAGTAAAATCCAGCAATTACAAGAACAACTGCCTTCGCTGATTCATACAGTCATTGTGCCTTATATCCGTGAAAATCCCGATATTTCGAGCCTGAAAAAATCCTGTCTCTATTCAGAATGTTTAGAACAAGAAGAAACAGATATTGACTTTGAGCAACTGCCTTTTGATCATCCGGTTTATATCCTTTATTCTTCGGGAACGACGGGCAAACCCAAATGCATGGTACACGGTGCAGGCGGAACGCTCGTTCAGCACTTAAAAGAATTAATTTTACATACCGATTTACACCCGCAACACCGCATTTTTTTCTACACTACCTGTGGATGGATGATGTGGAATTGGTTGGTCAGCAGTTTAGCCGTCGGCTCGTGCGTGGTTCTTTTTGACGGCGCGCCCTTTCACCCAACGCCTACCATACTGTTTGATTTAATCGATAAAGCCGATATCGACATTTTCGGCGTGGGCGCCAAATTTTTAGAATCCGCCGAAAAATTCGGTTTGCACCCGAAAAAAACGCATGCTTTATCGCGATTACGCACATTGTTAACCACGGGTTCGCCGTTACTGCCGGAAAGTTTTTCTTACGTCTACGAAAAAATCAGCAATTCCATTCAGCTTTCTTCCATTTCAGGCGGAAGCGATATTATTTCGTGTTTTGCACTGGGAAATCCCTTGCTGCCCGTCTATCAGGGCGAGCTTCAGTGTGTTGGACTGGGGATGAACGTAAAAATATATAATGATGATGGAAAATCTGTGGTCGGCGAAAAAGGGGAATTGGTGTGTACCGCTCCTTTCCCATCAATGCCGGTGTATTTTTGGAATGACCCCGATGGAAAAAAATACCAACGCGCTTATTTTGATAAATTTCCCGGCGTGTGGGCACACGGGGATTACGCAGAGATAACGAAACACGGCGGAATGATTATTTACGGGCGCGCCGATACAACACTGAATCCCGGCGGTGTACGAATCGGTACAGCAGAAATTTACCAGCAAGTCGAAAAAGTTAAGGAAGTCTGGGACTGCCTGGCAACGGGGCAACAATGGCAAGGGGATGAGCGGGTGATTCTATTTGTGGTGCTGCGCGAGGGTCTCACGCCCACCGATGAATTGCGAAAAAAAATCAAAGATACTGTTCGTAAAAACACCTCACCCCACCACGTCCCCGATAAAATCATCGCCGTTCCCGATCTCCCACGAACCAAAAATGGAAAAATCGTTGAACTGGCCGTGAAAAAGATCATAAACGGTAAAGCCGTGGATAACCTATCGGCCCTTGAGAACCCTGCCGCATTGGATTACTTTCGGAATCTTGATGAGTTGAAATCGTAACAAAGCAGCCGATCGTGTAACGATTTTTCTGTAAATTTACCCTCGTGGTCACGTGCCCACTCCCGACGTGCCGCGGCTTGTCGGTGGGAAGAGCAATTTGAGTGCGATTGCCATGGCGTCAAGGCTACTCGCTGCTCCTTTCACTTAACTGGACAATAACTGACCATTCTAGTAGACTTATACCTTGCTTGTGTACTGGTATGCCGGTATTCTGCCGATACCCCACATAGGCAACTCACCTCAAGGCAGAGAACGTTTTGCCGTTTTAAGCACGGACTCTCAATTCGCAAAACCCATTTTAAGCAGGAGTATCGAAATTAGCGTGGAGCGGAAGCTCTAATGAGGTCATTTTATGAAAAATAAATTAGTGAAGCTCCTAGTAGCCAAAATAGCTCGGTCAAATCGTGCCACTTACTGCGGGCGCTGTGTTGTAGGCTAAGTAAGTTAGCAGGACACACATGAGACTAGAAAAGCTATTACAGTATAAAAATTCTCACTTGCTGAAGCGCTATCGGAACGATTATCCGGATAATCAACTATCCGCTGAAGAAGCCTTGAAGGAATTGCTTAAATTTCTTTGGCTGTCCGATAAGCGCCAGCAAGAAGTCAAACGAAATCCCAAAAATCGATCGTTACAATTTGCGTGTACCGTACACACGGAAATGAAAGAGATCGATGATATGTGGCACACGTTTCTGTTGTTCACGCGCGATTATATGGAGTTTTGTTTCAATTATTTCGGCCACTACCTACACCACGAGCCGAACACAAAGCGCAGAAAACCAATAGACAAAAAATACAAAAAAGCTTTAGAGAATTATTTCTCCTACATCTATGATCATTTGGGCGAAGCCACACTCCGAAAATGGTTTGCAGCAACCTTAAAAGAGTCGCGCTAAGGTTTTTCCAGAAGCACATTCCATAAAGGAACAATACGCTTTTCTTGTTTTTTGGGTAACTTGCCAACCACCAACATGCTTTGAGCCTGCTTGAAATGCTGTTCCGCTTCTTGCAAAGCAGAAATTTCTCGAGAAAAAGTCTCAGATTTATCTAAGTTATCGTACGCAACCTGAATGATGTTACGGATCTCGTTTCCTTGACGTATCACGAAATCCGTTTCTTGCTTACCTTTCCAGTAAAAAATATCGCCCCGATATTTACGCTGCAGTTGCTGATAAACCACAGATTCCGCTAATTTACCATAGTCCGGAAAATTAGATAGACTCACTACGTGTCTGAACCCCAGGTCACTGACGTGTGCTTTTTGCGGATTTCTATTCCGCTCCGCTGCTTTCAAACTAAAATAAGACAAGAAATCAACTAAAAATGATTCACGAAGAAAATTACAATAACTGGAGGCGGTCTCCAATGAAATTTCAAAAATTTTTGCAATACGATTAATTGAGAATAAACAAGCCGTTTGCGTGATCAGATGTATCGCAACGTTTCGTAGCAAGGTAACGTCACGTATTTGATGGCGCATAGCAACATCTTTAAAAAGAACGTCATCCAGATATTGTTTTAACAGAATGCGTTTACGATCCGTATTTTTACTTAATACAATTTCAGGCAGCCCTCCCCAAGTAAGATATTGCTTCAATGCATTTTGGATGACCGGACTGGGCTCAGTTTTAAGAATTTTCTTAGGAGCTTCAATATTTTTAAACTGTAGGAATTCAGAAAAGCTTAGCGGAGATACATAAAACTCCACGTGTCTTCCGGTTAATAATGTTCCTAGCTCACGAGACATTAAACTGGCTGAAGATCCAGTAATAAAGATTTTAATATTCTCCCGTTCATTTCGCGCACGCACCCATCGTTCCCATCCCGGAACATTTTGAATCTCATCGAAAAACAGGTAAGCCTTACCTTGAGGATAAATTTCCTCTCGATAGACTTGATAAATTTCATCCAGACTTTCGAGCTTTAGATTAGGCGCGATGGCAGGCTCTTCAAAATTCATGTGTAGCATGGCCTCAGGGGGGGTACCTTTCGACTCAAGTAAATCCATTATTTGATAGAGAATGGTGGTTTTCCCAGAACGACGTAACCCAACAAAAGCCACCGCCTCTGGCGTATCTAGGAATGGAATCACCTCGTTCACTATTTCTCGAGGATAGCCCCCCGCCAGAACTGCCCCACCCCATCGGTTCCACTGATTAAGTACTGAAAGCACGCTCACCTCATTCATTCGGAATACCAATTGAATTATGGCATAGTTCGTTCGGTATGTCGAATGAATTTTCGTTCGTTTTTTAATACTATTTTAATAAGCATCGGGTATCATAGGCTTTGCCAATAAAAGGAAAAGGCAATACAAATAACAAAAATAACATAAAAGAGGTAGAAAATGTCACGTCAATATACATTCATCCCCCCCCCAAGCAAGACAACAAACAAAAACTGGTACTACTAAAGAACGGTAGTGAAGTTTCGGAAGCTGTATGTACTGCAGTAATGACAGCCCTTCGCTCCTTGCTCAACAGTTCAGACATTACCGATAACGCAGCATTCTACGACTTAGTTAAAAGATGCAAAAATCCGAACTACGAGTTTCCTAGGGAAAAGCTTTATAAGCCTACTCAGTTTGCATTTTCCGACAGAGAATCAGTTCTGGACAGACTAATCGATAAAAACCTAGTGGGTTCTAATGGAAAACCAACTTCCTCTACAATAGATGTGGTTTTATCCGCAGTCGAAGGCGACAAATGGGATCTGAAGATTGTGGACCCGAGACAAGAAGAAGAATCCAGCCAACCTTCCTTTGGGAGTAGCAATAATCAGTCCTAGGTGAACAATTGAGTGGGCGTTGCGTTATTTCTTCGCCCTCTCTTCCTCCTTTAACATCCGGCGCAGCACCTTCCCCACGTTGGTCTTGGGAAGCTGGTGGCGGAATTCGATAAAGTGGGGAATTTTATACGGCGTGAGTTGCGCACGGCAAAAAGAGATAACTTCTTGCTTCGTCAATTTATCATCTTTTTTAACGATAAACGCTTTAATGGCTTCGCCCGTTTGCTCGCTGGGAACACCAATCACCGCCACTTCGCGAACATCGGGATGCGATGCAATTACTTCTTCAATTTCATTCGGATACACGTTAAACCCAGAGACTAAAATCATATCTTTTTTTCGATCTAAAATGTAAAGAAATCCACGCTCATCTATTTTTGCGATATCACCAGTGGCGAGCCAGCCTTCTTTATCTAATACCAGCGCAGTTTCATCGGGCTTTTCCCAATAACCCTTCATCACTTGGGGACCGCGCACGAACAATTCGCCTGACTGATCGAACGGTAATTCAGCGCCTTGATCGTCACGAATCAATACTTCCGTATCCGGAATCGGCAACCCAATACTGCCGTTATAATTTTTTAAATTAATCGGATTAATCGTGACAACAGGACTGGCCTCCGTCAAACCATAGCCCTCCACGACCACCGTTTGAGTCTGCTTAAACCAAGCTTCCGCGACGGGCTTTTGCATCGCCATGCCACCGGCAATCACCAATTTCAAACGCGAAAAATTGGCTTGCTTGAAATTCGCGTGGTGGAGCAAGCCGTTAAATAATGTATTAATACCGACAAAAATAGTCGTTGGAAATTTGTGAAGTGTCTTGATCAATCCCTTCAAATCGCGTGGATTCGTGATTAACAAGCTTGCAGACCCCAACGCCATAAAACAAAAACAACACACCGTCAACGAAAAAATGTGATACAGGGGAAGCGCTGCCAATACTATTTCATGGCCCACCGTCAATTTGGATTTAACCCACGCCAAACACTGAGCCACATTCGCACTGATATTGCCGTGCGTTAACACGGCCCCTTTCGCAACACCCGTCGTTCCTCCCGTGTATTGCAAAAAAGCAGCGTCGTCGGCACTCACCGTAACTTTTTCAAAGGGTAAGGCTTTTCCAACACGGATCACTTCTTTAAAATAAATGGCCTCTTGAATCCGCCACGAGGGAACCATGCGTTTCACGTGTTTCACTAAAAAATTCGCTAGGTTTCCTTTGATCCAGCCCAAACAATCTCCGAGTTGGGCCACAATCACGTGTTTTACGCTTGTTTTCGGCAGCGCCATCGATAATTCACGCGCAAAATTTTCTAAAACGATAATGGCCGTTGCACCAGAATCTTGAAGTTGATGCGCCAACTCCCTAGCCGTGTACAACGGATTCACGTTCACAATCACGAGGCCCGCTCGCAGAGCGCCCAACAATGCAATCGGAAATTGCAGAGTATTCGGCATCATGATCGCAAACCGCTCTCCTTTCTTCAGATGCAAATGTTTCTGTAAAAAAGCCGCAAAAGCCTGAGTGAGTTTATCCATCTGATGATAAGTTAATTTCACGCCAAAATTAATAAATGCGGTGTGTTTGCTGAATTGTTCGCATTGCGACTCAAAAGCATCGATGAGTGAACGGGTACGATCAAAATCCAGAGTGACCGGCACATCCGGTGGGTAACTCTTAAGCCACACTTTATCCATTTACGATTCCTCGTGAACAAATCGACGTGTTATCTCTTCGAGCGCAAAATCATCCACATTGATAATCGACATTCGCGCTGCACGAACATGTAATAATTGATGAGCTTCTTCCGCGCTGATCAACCGCGCTTCTTGTGCCAAGCCAACGGTTTCCTCATAAGTCTTGCCTTTTATTTTATTTTCACGCGATACTTCCCGCAATTTTTTCTCCAACGGTTCAGCCGCAATTACCTGGTTCAGCACCGTCTCAATCAGTCCGATCGGATTATTCGGCGTATTTCGAATATACACGTGCTGCGATAACCGCTCACGCGCCCGACTGGGATACACCAATAAATTAGCGATTTCTGTACCCAAGCGATCGCTTGGCGGCTTCAAGCGTCTTCCCAAGGGAAAAACAATCATGCGTAGCAAACCGGCCAACCAGCGAGCAGGCATATTTAATAAAAATTCATGCAACTGAGTTTGGATCCGATATAAAAGGTCTTCGCAGGCCCACCGCACAAAAGGAAGCATTTCCGGTTCGGCATTAAGTTCATAAAATTTAATTGCCGCAGAGCCCAGATATAAAAAGCTCAAGAGATCACCCAAGCGTCCAGACAATCGTTCTTTTCGTTTTAATTTACCACCGATGCTGATCATGGCCATATCAGCTACAAAAGCAAACGCTGCCGCATACTGAGAAAATTGCTGATAATATTTTTTTAATTCACCGCGCGGAGCCAACGTTAAGCGCCCTTTGCTTAATCCCAACCAAAAAGCACGAGTAGCATTGCTGATGAAATAACCGATGTGCCCAAATAAAGCTTTATCGAACACACGCACCGCTTTACTTTCATCGTTTTCTTGTGCGGCCATCATCTCCCTCAACACGTAAGGATGACACCGAATAGCGCCCTGCCCGAAAATAATCATAGACCTCGTTAAAATATTTGCGCCTTCCACCGTAATGCTGATGGGACATTCGATATAGGTTTGCGCGACATAATTGTGTGGCCCCATGCAAATCCCTTTTCCTCCGTGCACGTCCATCGCACGATTCAAAACGGTGCGGCTCATCTCCGTGGTGTGGCATTTGCTGATGGCCGAAGCCACGGCAGGTTTAATTCCTCGATCCACCATCGTCACGGTGAACAATCGAGTGGCCTCCATTAAATAGGTGTAACCCCCGATGCACGCCAACGCTTCTTGAACCCCCCCAAAGGCACCAATATACGTGTGAAACTGCTCTCGAATGCGTGCGTACGCACCACTCGCAAACAACACGCGTTTGGAGCCACCACACACCATCGATGGCAGAGAAATACTTCGCCCTTCCGCTAAGGATTCCATCAGCATACGCCAACCGTGTCCCGCCATTTTCGGTCCACCGATGATCCAATCCATTGGAATAAGGACATCGTGTCCTTCCGTGGGGCCATTAGGAAAAGCACAACACAGCGGATAATGCCGCCGCCCTGTTTTTACACCCGGCGTATTAGCTGGGATCAGTGCGCAGGTGATACCGATATCTTCGCGTGTACCGAACAAATGATCCGGATCGTATAATTTAAAGGCCAAACCAATCAACGTCGCCACCGGCGATAACGTGATATACCGTTTTTTCCAATGTAATCGAATCGCTAATTGTTCCTTGCCGTCGAACTCGTGGCGACAAATGACGCCATAATCGGCGATCGAACTCGCGTCCGATCCTGCAACCGGACTCGTCAACGCAAAACACGGAATGTCCTCTCCACGCGCCAAACGCGGCAAATAATGATTTTTTTGCTGCTCGGTTCCGTAATGCAGCAGCAATTCTCCCGGCCCGAGTGAGTTGGGCACGCTGGCAACCGTTCCCACGGCCACACTGACCGTGCACAATTTGGTAATAATTTGTGAATGCGCTAACGCAGAAAATTCCTTACCGCCATAAGCCTTCGGAATAATTAATCCAAAATAACCGTATTTTTTTAGGTGATCCCAAATCGGTTGTGGAATGTCAAAGTAGCGCTGATTAATGTCCCAATTGCTGATCATGCCGCACAATTCTTCAACGGGACCGTCCAGAAACGCCTGTTCTTCGTCGGATAATTTTCCTTGAGGAATGGCGCGCAATTTATCCCAATTTGGCATGCCCGTGAAAATCTCACCTTCCCAACCGACATTGCCAGCGGTTAACGCCTCGCGCTCCGTCACGGACATGTGCGGCATCACTTTCCGATACAGCAATAATATACTGCGAGTAAATAACCAACGGCGCAGTGTTGTAACATTTAAAATAACGGCGGGAACCAAAAACACGAGCCACAAAATAATAAGACCGGCCGTGCTGATGGGACAGAATACCGAAACCAGAATCAATAACGCCGCGTAGCTAATCGTCCAGACAATAAGAGAGGCTCGATTAAAAGATAAAACAATCGCCGCCGCGATAAACACGATAATCCAGATTGCAACAACCATTCGACCTCCATTTTCACATCAGTATATACCCATTCTACTTCAAGCTGCGAACCTTTAAAAAATGATTCTAGTGTTCCGTCAAATAAGTTTTTGTACATTCATTCGGGGACGTACATCCTGTACTCGGCGCTTCTTACCCTCCTTGGTCGCGACGCCCCTCACGAATGCACAAAAACTTATTTGACTTCGAGATGCGAATTAAAACAATCCCCTTGAAATTGTTCCGGAACGATCCGGAGGAAGTAACAAGCTCCCTCAAGCATCCGCAGGCTGAGCCGCGCCGGAATAAACCGGGCCCTGGGACTGGAAGTCCCAGGGAGCGAATCCTGAGACAGGGACGTCGAATTTCGCGACCGGTTTATTCCAAGACGGCGCAAGCCGAGGAATGCCCGGGAGCTTGTTACTTCCTCCGGATCGTTCCAGAATAATCTCCATTCCATGAGTTCGCATTTTCAAGTGCAGGAGATAATCAATCATATAACAGAAGAATAATTAAAAGCGGAACAATTTGCATCAATGCATTATCATCGATCCAACGAAAATTAGGCGCTTCCAAGCCTACAATCAAAGGACCCATCAACAAAGCCAACTGCCACGCCGTTCCCAGCCAAACGGTAGCCAGCCACCAAATCAGTGCAACGACAATCATCCCGATCAGCATAACAAGATCCCGATTTAACTCAGTACGACGCAATTCACCCAGCAGCGGATCGACCAACGCGCACGACCAAATAATTGGAATCGCATATTCTTTGCCGGGCGCAAACAACAAGACCAAACAGAGGCTTAACACTCCCCACGCAAAAGAAGAAATCGTTCGCGCCTCGTGAACGCGATGACCCAACAGCGTCCATTTGAACTTCAGTCGAAAGACTTCAATAACAACATTGAGCCCGATGACCACCAGCAATAATTGAGGTGCGGTTAAGTGGAAAAATTGTGCGACGATGGCACCGTACGCGTAATAAAGTAAGGGAACAATACCAATGGCAACGTGAACGACGCGCCTCAGGATATATCCCCGTAAACCGCCCACGGTGTTTGCTATATGCGATTGACTCATAGTCCATTAAAAGGCGCCTCGCAACGGCAGCCTTAAGTCCTTTTCAACTCGCGAAATTCAGGCGAATTCGGGTAGCTCGCTTGCAAAATTTGGTACGTCGAATCGGCCATTTGTTGTAAGTCCAGTGCGCGATACGATTTCACCATAAGCGCCAACGCCTGAATGACGTAAGGCGAGCGTTCGTAATGTTGTACTACGTAAGCAGCTCGATTGGCCGCGGCCACGTACGCACGTCTTCCATAATAAAAATTCGCAATTAAAATTTCGCGCCGAGCCATTAAATTTCGAATATACGCCATCCGCAGTCGGCTATCCGGCGTATACGGACTGGACGGAAATTCTTTCGTTAATGCGGCAAAAGAAGCATACGACTGCTGCAACGTGCTCACGTCTCGAGGCGCAGGATCAACGCCCGCTAGTTTCTGCAGCCACGACAATCCCTGCAGAAAACCCACGACACCACGCATGTAATAAGCGTAATCCGTGTGCTCCCCTTGGGGATAAAGGCGAATATATCGATCGGCGGCTGCAACAGCGCTCGCGTCATCCCCACTCTTATGATAAGCGTAAATCACGTCGAGCTGCCCTTGTTGCGAATAGGGCCCAAACGGATAAATCGCATCTAAGGCTTCAAAATATTTCACCGCCTCAGCGTAGTTTTCTTTGTACAGGGCTTTTTCACCGCCGGTGAACAATTCAGTTGAGGTTTTGTTTCGATACGCCGCAAACGGATCAACGTCTTTCCTTCCGCAACCTACTAATAAAATACAGATTAAAGACAACACGACTATTTTTTTCATGATTCCTTATACTCTCAGCCAAAAACTTCGCCGATTATAAAGCAACTGCCTATAAAAGGAAAACAGCCATCAACTAATGTTCCCGCGTAGTATGGAACTGGATTTTAGGGTATTTTTCCATTGTGATATCTAAATTGACTCGCGATGGCGCCAAGTACGTGAGGTGTCTTCCGCTATCGAGTGCTAAATGGCGCTCTTGTTCGCTTTTGAATTTTTCCAACTGCTCTCGATCTTCACACTCGATCCAACGCGCGGAAACTACGTTCACGGCTTCATACACACACGGGGCATTGTATTCATTCACTAACCGATAAGCCACCACATCAAATTGCAATTCACCCACCGCGCCCAAAATTAACTCGTTGCTTAATAACGGGCGAAATACTTGCGTCGCTCCCTCCTCAGACAGCTGCGTTAATCCTTTTAACAAGGCTTTCTGTTTCAAGGGATCTTTCAATCGCACTAATCGAAATAATTCCGGTGCAAAATTAGGAATGCCCGTAAATTTAATTTCTTCTCCTTCACTAAAGGTATCACCAATTTGAATCGTGCCGTGATTGTGAATGCCGATGATGTCACCGGGCCATGCTTCATCGGTGTGCCCACGCTCACCCGCCATAAACGTGAGCACTTGATTGACCGTGATTTCCTTATCCAAGCGTACTTGGTATAAACGCATACCTTGATGATAATGACCTGACGCAACCCGTACAAACGCAACTCGATCGCGGTGTCCCGGATCCATGTTGGCTTGAATTTTAAATACGAATCCGGTGAATTTATTCTCATGCGGATCCACCACGCGCTGATCCGCCTCACGGGGTTGGGGTGGCGGCGCGTGTTCCACAAATGCGTTCAACAATTCCCGTATTCCAAAATTATTAATCGCCGAACCAAAAAACACCGGGGTCGATTCAGCCGCTAAATAGTTGGCAAGATTAAAAGGGTGACTCGCTCCTTTCACCAATTCAATTTCACCACGCAATTCATCCGCAAGATCATCAATTTCTTTATCCAAATCAGGATTATTCAGCCCAACGATTTTTCTGATTTCACCAATACGGTCTTTTTTTCCAGACTCGTAGAGATAAATTGCATCTTCTAACAAATGATAAATACCCTTAAACCGTTTACCCATGCCAATCGGCCACGTTACTGGCGCGCATTGAATTTTCAAAATGGATTCAATTTCATCCAGCAATTCGATAGGGTTTTGACCCTCGCGATCCAATTTATTAATAAAAGTCGTGATCGGTGTTTTTCGCATCCGACACACGTCCATTAATTTAATGGTCCGAGGCTCTACCCCTTTAGCGGCATCAATCACCATCAACGCGGAATCGACTGCCGTCAGCGTTCGATACGTATCTTCCGTAAAATCCGCGTGACCCGGCGTGTCTAACAAATTGATGAGGTAATCCCGATAAGGAAATTGCATGACGGAAGTCGTGACCGAAATACCACGTTGCTTTTCCAATTCCATCCAGTCGGAAGTGGCGTGTCGCGATGCTTTACGGCTCTTGATCGAACCCGCAAACTGAATAGCGCCACCGAACAATAACAATTTTTCGGTTAACGTCGTTTTGCCCGCGTCGGGATGTGAGATGATGGCGAACGTTCTGCATTTCGCAATGTGCTTGTCTAATGATTCACTCATGATACCGACCCCAATCGGCGCAGGAGAATACCACACGCCACTACGAATAGCACGGTCGGCGTTAACGCAGCAAAAACAGCGGGAATTTGATAAACCATCGCAAATGGCCCAAAAAATTGATTCAACATGTAAAACGTGAACCCGATAATAACACCCGTTAACACGCGAAGTCCCATACTGGCCGATCGCAACGAACCAAAAATAAAGGGCACTCCCAAACAAATCATCATGACCGTCGTAAACGGCTGAATGACTCGCTCCCAAAAGTTAAAGTTATACTGACTCGTTTCTAAACCGGCTTTATTTCGATAACGAATAGCGCGATACAAGGCGGAAATGGATTGCTGATCGATGCTCTTTTTCCCCTCTTGCAATTCCGTGGGATCAAAGACTACCTTCAACGGCAACGTGGTCGCGCTGCCCTTGCTAATCCGATTGGCACCAAACGCACTGGAAGTGACATTGAATAATGTCCAATGTTTATCGGCATAAACGCCCTTGTTCGCATAATTCGCCAATAACAGATGATGCTTTTGATCAATCACAAAACGACTCACGTCACTGATTTCATGTGGAGAATCAATCTTCCCAATATGAATAAAGGAAGATCCATCACGTAACCAAACGCCCCCCACCGCTTTATAGCCAACCGCCCGCGACATTGCGGTTGCTTTTATAAAATCACCTTGCGACTCTAATTTAGGCGCAATAAACTCCCCCACAAAAGTCACGACCACCATCATGATTAACGCCGCCTTGATGACCGACCACGTGATACCTCCAATGGATACTCCCGCGGCACGCATTACAATTAATTGACTGCTGGAAGCCAACCGCCCCAAACCAATCAAACAACCTAAAAATCCCGCCATCGGAAAAAGTTGATATAAATCGACGGGGATTTGCGTAAGCACATAGATAAATGCTTCCCCCATGCCGTAATGCGAAACTCCAATGTCCGACAGTTGAGTGATAAACTCCATGAAACTTTCAACGCCCAATAAAACCAATACAACCAAACCCGTCGCACCGATGACTGCATTTCTGATGTAACGGTCAATCAAGCGCATCGAGTTCTCCGCGCAAATGAAAACAGCCGTCGCCACCGCGATTGGCCAAACAATAAAATAACGGCTAATAAAAATAGAGAGCCGTGTATCCACCACAAGCCCAACGAGGGACTGATAACACCCTTTTCGATCCAAGCGCGCCCCATGAACATTAAATTTGCGTACACAATATAAATCAGAACGGCCGGCAGCACTTGCGCAAATTTGCCTTTCCGTGGGCTCACTTGACTGAGCGGTACCGCCAACAACGCAAAAATCATGACGGAAATTGGCATGGAAATCCGCCACTGAAATTCCGCCGCGGCCTTGGGATCGTGCGCCTGCAAATACCACAATTTACGGGTAGGCATCGCTTCCACGCGATTGGCAATGTCAAACGTTGGTGTGTTTAAGCGAACGCCATACTGGTCGAATTGAGTGACGTCAAATTTCAATTGCCCCGGCGTACCCACGTAACGAAATCCCTTTTTAAATAAAATAAAATAGCCGTCGTCTTTAGTCTTTAATTCTCCCGCGTAATCGGCCGACACCAAATCCCAACGCTCTGGCCCAGAAGGAACCTTTTGAGGCTGCGCGAAAAAAACATCACTCATTCCTCGGTGGTGCGAATCCACGTGAGCGGCATAGAATACCTTGCCGTCACTGCCAAGCGGTTGAAATCGCCCTGGCATGATTTTCTCTAGGGAAGCATTCGTCGCAACGGCTGTTAAAATTTTCGCGCGATACCACTGCATTTTTGGCTCAACGGATAACATCAACCAAGCTACGGCACCCATCACCACGAATGACAACAGCATAATCATCGTGACCCACTGCGCACGGCTCATACCGCAAGCGGACAACACCACCATCTCGTGATCCACGTAAAGCCGCCCCAACGTCAGCAACAAGCCCAAAAACAAACTGAGTGGCAACAAGTACCCCAAGAGCAAGGGAACCTGCAACGACATGATTTCCATGACGGCTTGGACCGTGATCTTTCCATCCGCCGCGTCATTAAGATAATGGACAAACTGATTGGTGATAAAGATAATCAGCAGAATCAGCGTGGTGGCCAGGAGCGTTGCAACAACTTCTTTGCACAAATATCGAAAAATTATCACTGACAAACAGTACCTATTTATGGAAAAATGACTTCTGAATTTTATCAAATTGATGAGCATCTTACATGCAGAAAACCTATAACCCCAAAGAAATCGAAAAACACTGGTCCGATTACTGGGAAACGCATCAGTTTGCCATGCCTAAGGGCGAAGGCAAACCGTATTGCATTATGCTGCCACCTCCCAACGTCACGGGAACACTGCACATGGGGCACGGTTTCCAGCAAACCCTGATCGATGCCCTCATTCGGCACAAGCGCATGCAGGGGTATCAAACCCTGTGGCAGGGGGGCACGGATCACGCGGGGATCGCTACACAGATGGTGGTTGAGACTCAACTGGCCCAAGAAGGAATCACCCGGCACGATTTGGGCCGTGAGCGCTTTGTCGAGCGTGTTTGGCAATGGCGAGAACACTCGGGCAATATCATCACGAAGCAAATGCGGCGGCTGGGCTTGTCGATCGACTGGACACGCGAGCGCTTCAGCATGGACACAGGCCTATCAAAGGCCACTACAGAGGCGTTTATCCGCCTTCACCAAGAGGGCCTCATTTATCGAGGAAAGCGCCTCGTCAACTGGGATCCGGTACTCAACACCGCCGTTTCTGACTTGGAGGTCGTGACGGAAGAAACTCAAGGTGAACTCTGGTACATCCGATATCCCTTGGCCGATGGAAGTGGCACGCTGGTCGTCGCCACCACGCGCCCAGAAACGTTGTTGGGCGACGTGGCCGTTGCCGTCCACCCTGAAGACGAACGCTATCAAAAGTTTCTCAGCAAAACAGTTCGACTGCCGCTTTCCGAGCGAACAATCCCGATCATCGCTGATGAGGCGGTGGATCGCACGTTCGGCACCGGTTGCGTCAAAGTCACTCCCGGCCATGATTTTAACGATTACGAAATTGGTGTGCGACACAAACTTCCTATTATTAATATTTTTACCCCAGACGCACACCTCAATGACAACGTACCGCAAACGTACCGTGGTCTTGAACGCTTCGCCGCGCGCAAAAAAATCGTGAACGACTTAACCCAACAAGAGTTACTCGAAAAAACAGAACCCCATCGGCTCTCCATTCCGCGCGGTGAACGCTCGGGTGCCATTATCGAACCCCTGTTGACGAGTCAGTGGTTCATCAAAATGGCTTCACTCGCAGAACCCGCTATTAAAGCCGTTAAAAAAGAGGGGTTGGAGTTTTTTCCCAAAAATTGGGAAAAAACGTATCTGCAATGGCTGGAGAATATTCAAGACTGGTGCATCAGCCGTCAATTATGGTGGGGACATCGCCTGCCCGTGTGGTACGATGAAAAAGAAAACAGTTACGTGGGTCACGGCGAAAAAGAAATTCGCGAACAACATCAATTACCCCCTTCGATTCATTTAACGCAAGAAACCGATGTTTTAGATACGTGGTTTTCAGCCAGTCTTTGGCCTTTTGCCACGCTGGGTTGGCCTGAAAAAACCGAGGCGTTTAAAACTTTCTATCCCACCCAAGTGCTCGTGACGGGATTTGACATCATTTTCTTTTGGGTGGCACGAATGGTAATGATGGCGCTTAAATTAACGGGGAAAATACCTTTCGAACACGCCTACGTCACTGGCTTAATTCGCGACAGCCAAGGACAAAAAATGTCGAAATCCAAAGGAAATATTTTGGATCCGATCGATCTTATCGACGGCATCGATATCGACACGTTAATAAAAAAGCGAACCTCCGCGCTCCTGCAACCCAAAATGGCGAAAAAAATTGAAAACGATACACGCAAGGAGTTTCCGAACGGGATTGCTGCGTACGGCACCGACGCGCTGCGCTTTACTTTCTGTGCACTCGCCAGCACGGGGAGGGACATTAATTTTGATAGGGGACGAATCGAAGGTTATCGCAATTTCTGCAATAAACTGTGGAATGCTGCACGCTTCGTTGTACTCAACACGGAAGACCAGGATTTAAATCCCGAAAAAGCACTCGAATACAGCTTAGCGGATCGATGGATTCGCAGTCGTTTACAGAAAATCATTCAACGCGTTGAAAGCGCACTTGCTGATTACCGTTTTGATCTGTTATCACAGGCCTTGTACGAATTTACGTGGAATGAATACTGTGATTGGTATCTGGAATTATCCAAAAACATCCTTAACGATAAGAACACCAATGCAGCCCAACAACGCGGCACGCAACTCACTTTGCTCGAAGTGTTGGAAACCCTGCTCCGCTTGATTCACCCCATCATGCCGTTTATCACCGAAGAAATTTGGCAAACCGTCGCGCGCCTTTTAGGAAATAATAATACTTCCATCATGACCCAATCTTACCCCATTTTTCATAAAAAATGGGTTGATGAAGACGCGGAAAAAGAAATGGGTTGGTTGCAACGGATCATTGTAGCCATACGAACGATCCGCAGTGAAATGAACGTTTCACCCGCAAAAATGACCCCCATCATTTTCGACAAAGTCAGCAATAAAGACTACAAACGAATCCACGCCTACGAAAAAGACTTGAAAACGCTAGCGAAAATCAGCGAAATCCATTTTACAACAGCAAACGAAACAATACCTCCCTCCGCCACCGACATCATTGACCACCTCGAAATTCATTTACCGCTGGCCGGACTTATTGACAAAGAAGCCGAATTACTGCGGCTTCAAAAAGAAATTCATAAACTCGAAAAAGAAATTGAGAAATCCAAACAAAAATTAGAAAACCCAAATTACACGCAACGCGCACCGAAAGAGATCGTAGAACAAGAGCAAAAACGCTTTGAAGATGCCCAAAAAACCCTGAAAAAATTGCTCCACCAAATGGAACTTATCAAGTAACCTGAGTCTTGGATAAGCGTAAAATTCACAAAACACTCCCCGTCATTGCGAGGAGCCTTAGGCGACGAAGCAATCCAGAATTAATTAACCCTGGATTGCTTCGGCCTTCGGCCTCGCAATGACGGAGCCTAAAATTCAGTGCGATTGCCATGACTTACGCGGGAGGACGACGAAGTATCGAATCCAAAACTTCAACTACTAATTCTTGATTGTGTAAATTAATTACTTGCCGATTGAGATTAACAGCAAGAGCAAAAGTAATATCGCGATCGACTAAATGCGCGACCAATACACCATATCCGTAATTATTCCCCGCATTCCAAATAATTTCCCCATAATGCGGCGATAAAGTTTTATAAATTCCCAACCCATAAAAATCACGCGCTTCGCGCGGACTGGCTCTGGGATCCACGGGCACCACGGTAAACATTTCTCGAAAACTGCTTTTCAAAATCTTTCCGCCGACCAGTGCCTTCATCCAGTGAATTAAATCTGTTGTATTGGATAGCGTGGCTGTTCCCGCTAATCCGTTCGCCGTGTAGGCCGTGGTTACGTCATAAACCTGCAGTTCACGATTATCGTTATAGGTGAGAATGGGTAACCCGCTAAATGCTTCGCCGTGTGGATGAGAAACGGGTAAATAACCGTGCATCATTTGTGGCAATAGCGATTCGTCTAATACTCCGTGACTGGAATAATGCGAATCTTTTAAATGATGCGCTTCAAATAATTCCTGCATTTCTTTCGACGTAGGGCGACCGTTTACGGCCTCTAAAACAAGGCCAATCACAATATAATTTGTCGCTGAATCACTGAAAAATCCCCTGACGGGGAGTCGGTAGCCCAATCGGTAACGTACATTGACCCCACTGATTAAATCCAAATAGCCTTCCGCCTGCCATACTTTTTTCGGTTTTGAAAAAAACATCCGCTGATACCGCAGTGTTTCGTCATACGATGGTAATCCACTCGTGTTATTAAGCAATCCACGCAACGTCAGCGGTTTTAAAATCGGATACTGATCCACAATAATTCTCAGACGCCCACCGTCTAACTGATGTTGCCGCGAAATTGAGTCCAGCGGCACATCTAAGTTAAACAGCCCCTCCTCCACCATTTTTAAAATTAAAGCGGCTGTAAACGTGCGGGTGATTTTCCCATTTTGAAAAATACGATCCGGAGATAATTTAACTTTGGCTTTTACATCCGCAAAACCAGAGCAATAATGACGAATGGGCGCACCCGATTCACACACACTCAGAATCGTGCCCGGCAAGTTGTGCTTCAAAATATCAACGGGTTTAACGCTCATAACCTAAATCTAACGTTAGTTTTGGATAAGCGTAAAATTGAAAAACGCTTATCCAAAACTCAGGTTAAGTCTATCATGAGATTGGATCACTAAGAAAAGACAATATACGACCTTTTAACCAATAGTTAAGCTTCCAAGGAAAAACTCCTTCAATGAAACCAACATGCCCTCCCACCTGAAATAATTCCAAGTGAATCGACGGTGAAAGTTCTGTCGACTTGGGAATGCATTCAGCGGGAACGAGCGGATCGTCCAACGCGTGAATAATCAGCGTCGGGTGTTGAATCATCGAGAGTGAATGGCGTATCGTCATCTTTTCATAATAATCGCGAGCCCCACAAAATCCATGCAGCGGTCCTGTTAGCGCATCATCAAAAGACCGAAAATCAAAAAGGGTTTTTAATTCTTTGAGATTAATGGGCATGTCATAGCCTAACTTAATTTTTTCAAACGCCTTTTGCTTCATGGTTCGCAAGAACGACCATTGATAAAATCGAGGCAAATAGTCTACGCATTGACTTAATTCAAAAGGCACGGATACCGCAACGGCGGACTGCAGGGTTGACTGGGGAAACTGCGCCAAATAATGCAACAAGACATTGCCGCCAAGCGAAAATCCCAACGATGAAATCGATCGATCCGGATAACGGATTTTCAGTGCGCGGATCAGGTAATCCAGGTCACCCACTTCTCCCGCGTGATAACTGCGTGACAGTCGATTTAAACGACCGCTGCACGACCGAAAATGCATCACCACCACACGCCACTGATTTTCAACCAGCGTATCCAGCATCAGCTGAACATAGTGGGACTTCACAGAGCCTTCCAATCCGTGGAGCAAAACCAGGATGCGCGCCTGCTCAGGACCCGCCCAGCACAGATCAATAAAATCCCCGTCGGGCAATTCCAATTGTTCCCAAGTCAATACAGCTTTAGCGCGTAGCGGAAAGAAGGTACTAAAACAGGATTGAAAGTGACGATTCTTCAACCACCAAACGGGTTTAAAGTGTTTCGAATTCCTTTTCTTCACTTTAATTATTCCTTAAGGTTCTTAGCGTATAATACCATAAACTTAAGCCCAAGCCGGAGTGTGACCATGGCTCCTCGCCCCCTGACCCCAAAAGCCCGAAAAGAATTACTAAAAACGGCGCAGTTTTACAGCCAACCGCAACACCAATGGCGGATGGACGCTTCGCTGCAACTCGACTTACGACGAAATCTAACCTTGCTGCGCGAATTGTATCGCATTGCGGGGAATAATCCTTATCATGTTCGCGTGCTGCTTAATTACTGCAAGACTTATGTGCTCGTGAATGCACCACGATTTCAACGACCCGAATTTCAAAATCTGGACCCCAGTCATCCCTCCGTAATCAACAACATTATGCATCCGCTGAATCCCAGCAATCCGCTCAATCTGTTGCTCAATCCCAGCATGAATTTACTGCTTCAACAGGCAGTCAATGAAACGGCCGCCATTGAAGAAAGTGAAAGTGAAGAAACAGCGGAAAATGAACAACAAACGGATCAATTAATAGCGAGTATCGTTGCAGAAGAAAGTATTCAACAAGCCGCTCAACAACATATTATAGATCCTGAATTTAAGCCGTATAAAGTTTTGGGATTACCACTCGACCCTTCACAAAAAGAAATTCAGGCCGCGTGTTTATCGCAATTAGCCGAACAAGCACCGGCTCCTGACAAACCCCCAAGCCATGATTTTATTAAAGTCGCAGCCGCCGCCACGTTGATTGGCACAACAGAACATCACAACGTATTTAGAAAAACAATCGAGCACGTCCTCAAAAAAGACCTGCACCACGTTTTATCACCCACCCCGGTTAAGTAGCCTTGATGGAGCGCTAGCGAAATCAAGGAATTCCCGGATTACGCTCCGCAAAGCGGAGCTTCATCCAGGCTACACGCTGTAAATACAGATAGCCCGAGGGGTGGCGCCGGAGGCGGGGACCCCATCGCGCGCAGGCACGAGCACGATGGGGTGCCGCAGGCGACAGGACCCCGAGGGCGAATGCATTCACACACTCAAACAAAACACCACCGCATCTTCGCGCCTCTCGCCAAGCGGATAATAATCCTTGCGCACACCCATCTCCCAAGCACCCAACTTCTCATAAAACTGAATCGCCGCTTCATTCGAACGACGCACCTCAAGCAACAAACGCGCGACTCCTTTCGATCGCGCGAAATCCATCGCGTGTTGTACGAGGAGTTGCGCATACCCTTTGCGCCGATACGCGGATTTAATTGCGATATTCATCAACTCGCCGTCTTCACCTTTCAATAAAATAATCACAAATCCGATCGGCTCATTATCTAACGTAAAAATCCAACTGTAATAACCCGACTTTAAGCAATCGCGAAAAACATTTTCACTCCACGGATGTGGCATGCTTTCTTGAGCAATCGCCGCGACAATCGGTATGTCTTCGGGTTTCAAAGGACGTATCGGCATATTTATTGCAAAAACTTTATGGCCTTTTGAATCGCTTTCCACGTCGCTGCTTTTAAATTTTTATTTTTTAATAATTCAGCGGGCGAATAACTGACAACGACTGGACCATTTTCAATGGAATGATCACGATCTTGCATTTGTTCAATGCTTTCAGCAGACTGCAAAATAAGCTGCGCAACGCGTTCACCCAATAAAATAATCGCGCGATAGGAATGCGACAACTGAATTTCATCGACGCGTTGCAAACCTGGGGCAGTGGTTTTATTCGTCGATTTTGCAATTGCCAAGACTAACTGCGCTTCCTCATCGCTATTTTCCACCACGTCTGCAAGGATCACTCCAACAGGAGATTCTCGATCCTTTAATTCAATGCGGTAATAGCCCAATTGGGCAGGCGCTTCTCTCAAGCACCACCGCTCGATTCCAAGTAGCGATAAATAATCGTTTTTTTGCATTGACGCTTGACCTATGTTCCTTGTTTTGACAGACTTTCCAGATAAAAATAATGGATCACACTATTCGATGGTTAATCGCGAAAAACACTTGGGCAAGTACCTCATACGCCTCCTCATTGCAGTCTTCGCCCTCTCCCTGATTACGTGGTTGCTTTATCAATCCTGGGCCGACACACTGCACGTCGTTATTCCGGACAGAGTTTACCGCAGTGCTCAATTACCCCCGCAAAATTTAGAGCGAGCCATTAAGACCAAACACATAAAAACCATACTGAATTTACGTGGGCCCAATCCCAATGCCCAATGGTATCAAGAAGAATTACGGATTTCCAAACAACTGGGTGTACACCACTACGACCTGGTGTTTGCTTCCCATGAACGCCCCCCCGCAGAACGTATTCGTCAGCTGATCTACCTATTGCAAAACGCTCCTCAGCCCATACTGCTTCATTGTTTGGGCGGCGCCGACCGTTCGGGGTTTGCTTCAGCCATCGCGCTAATTTTGGATAAAAATGCCTCACTCGCCGAAAGCGAGCGCCAATTCTCCTGGCGGCACCTGGTCACTTCACCCCACAGCATCGGCAAATTGGTGTTTCCCTACTACCGAGCTTGGCTGTTCCAGCACAGCCTTGAGCATAACCGACAGAATTTCCTCAAATGGATCTATTCAAAGGACCCCTTTAAGAGATCCCTCGCGAAACGCTCGGGATGACACACAAGTTCCTCGGTTCGCAAAGCTCACCGAGGCTACGGCTTCGAAGCCCAACAAACCTTTTTTTGTGGTAGAATGCTACCCCCTACAAAAACTCCTCCGGGTCCATGACATCGAGAATTTTAAAAGTTGCCCTCCCCGTTTTCGTCGTAGCCGCGCTTCTGATTGGCGGGTATTTTTATTGGCAGCACGAGAAACGCTACCCCAGCACCGATGACGCTTCCATCCAAGCCCACGTGATCAACATTGCCCCTCGGGTCAGCGGCAAGGTAGTCGCCATTTACGTACACGACCAGGAACACGTCACTCAAGGACAAAAATTGTTTGACCTCGACCCCGTTCCGTTTCAGCTCACCGTCGACAAAGCGGAAGCCAATCTCGACACGACACGGCAGCAAATCGAGGCCGCTGGTATGGCGGTCGAATCGGCACGCGCTGTTGTCGTTCAGCGTGAAGCGGAGTTGAAAGACACGCAAGCGGAAACAAAACGCGCACTCATCATGGTCCAACAAAAATATTTTTCGCGCGCTCAAGGCGATGTGGCGGTTAAAAACTTGCACGTAGCCGAAGCCGCATTAACCGCCGCAAAAAGCGAACTTCAAGAAACCATCCAAAAACGCGGCGAAATAGGCCCAAACAACGCACAATGGCGGACCGCGCAAACGGCGCTTTTACAAGCCAAACTTAATTTACACTATACGCACCTCACGGCACCCACCTCGGGCTACGTGGCGAATTTCGGTTTACGTCAAGGCGATGTAATCTCAGCTTATCAACCCGTTTTTGCACTCATTGAAGACCAATACGGATGGGCCGAAGCGAATTTTAAAGAAACCCAACTCACGCACATTAAACCCGGACAATCCGCCGTCATCAAAATCGACATGTACCCCGGACAATCCTTCACCGGCACGGTTTCAAGCATCAGCGAAGGCAGTGGAACTAGTTTTTCACTGTTGCCCCCGGAAAACGCGAGCGGAAACTGGGTCAAAGTAACTCAGCGATTTCCGGTAAAAGTAGCCATTACTCATTTCAACCCAAATTATCCACTGCGTCTGGGTGCCAGCTGCACCGTCACTATTGACACTCTGTCTCATGACCACTAACGTATTAACCCTTCAAGACACGCTTTATTCACGACGCTGGCTGGTTATTACGACCATCATGATGGTTGCGGTGCTGGAAGTACTCGACTCAACGATCGTCAACGTGGCACTTCCCGCCATGATGCCGTCGCTGGGTGCAAACCAAAATCAAATCACGTGGATCATTACCTCCTACGTTGTCGCTTCTGCCATCATACTGCCGCTCACCGGATTCCTGAGTAATCGACTGGGACAGAAAAATCTTCTGTTACTGTGTATCACGGGATTTATGTTCAGCTCACTGATTTGTGGCCTCGCGCAATCACTGCCCGACATGATTTTGTTTCGAATTTTACAGGGTTTTTTTGGCGCCTCCCTCATTCCTTTGTCGCAAGCCATTTTGCGAGAGACCTTTCCTTTGGAAGAACAAGGCAAGGCCATGGCGATTTGGGGCATCGGCATTATGGCCGCACCCGTGTTTGGACCGACGTTGGGCGGCTTCATCACCGAACACGGCAGTTGGCGGTGGATTTTCTACATTAATTTGCCGGTGTGCCTCTTGGGCTTAGCATTAACGCTATGGGTAATTCCCGCCGCGAAACGGCACTATCAATCGATCGATTGGTTGGGCCTTTTATTCATGGTAATCGGCGTGGGCGCATTACAACTATTTTTAGATAAAGGAAACGAAAACGATTGGTTGAGTTCGAATTTAATTCTTATTTTGATGATCGTCAGTATTTTGTGTCTTACTTTTTTTATTCTTCGAAGCTTATTGCACCGACATCCTGTGATCAAATTAGCTATTTATCGCGATCGGAATTTCAGTATTTGCTGTTTGATTTTATTTTTATATTGCGGAATTATTTTTGGACTCATCACGCTAGAGCCTATTCTGCTGGAGCGATTATATAATTATCCCGCAATGACCGCAGGATGGACAATGGCACCGTTGGGCATCGCCAGTGGTGTTGCTATGATGTTTGTCTCCGGATTAATGAAACGCGTTCCCATTAAAATGATTTTACTGAGCGGTGTGCTTTTTGGTGCTTACGGCGCCTTTCGTTTTTCCCACATCACTTTAGCGACGAACATGCATGAATTTTTACTGGATAACAGTTTCCTCGGCTTTGGCATGGGTATTTTTATGGTGCCACTCGCCACTTATTCACTCGCGACCGTCGCGCAAGCCGATATTACGGAAGGCTCGGGGCTCTTCAGTTACGCCCGCATGATAGGCACTTCCGTGGGAGTCTCCCTGTTAAGTACCTTAATCAGCAGAACCAGCCAAATGAATTGGCACACCTTATCGGGACATGCAACGGTATTCAACGACGATCTGCATCTCTGGTTTGCGCACCAACACTTGCCTTTTCTCAATTCAGTGGGCGTTTTTCGCCTCGCCACGGAGATCCAACAACAGGCCAGTTTTCTCAGCTTCCTCGACGGGTTTAAAGTCATTTCCCTTGTTTTCCTGGCTCTGATACCATTAATATTCATGCTGAAAACCGTAGAACTGCGCAGCGACGCCGGATCGACGCCGCATTAATCAGGAGACCGGATGGACTGTATCTTTTGTAAAATTGCCAACGGCGAAGTAGGAACGCAAATTTATCAAGACCCGCAAGTCGTTGCCTTCAATGACAATGCACCACAAGCGCCGATTCACGTACTAATTATTCCGCGACACCACATCGCCACGGTAAACGAACTTACCGAATCGGATAACGCACTGGTCGGGCATATGATACAAGTCGCCAAAAATATCGCAAAAGAAAAAAATATTGATGAAAGTGGTTATCGGCTGCTGCTGAATTGCAACCGTGGCGGAGGTCAAGCCGTGTATCACCTTCATTTACATTTATTGGGCGGACGTCCAATGCACTGGCCACCGGGCTAAGAGGTAAAAAAACATGACCCATTCCATTGAAAAAAATATCGAAGATATACTAATCCATTTAGGCGAAGATCCCACGCGCGAAGGATTGAGAAATACCCCAAAGCGTTTTAGAAAAGCGCTCGAGTATTTAACCCGCGGATACCATGAAAAAGTCGAAGAAATCGTTGGCGGCGCGATTTTCGATTCCGAGATGGACGAAATGGTCATCGTAAAAAATATCGAACTGTATTCTTTGTGCGAGCACCACCTATTACCCTTTATTGGAAAATGCCACGTGGCTTATTTGCCGGACGGAAAAATCATTGGACTTTCCAAAATTGCGCGTATTGTTGACGTATATGCCAAGCGTTTGCAAGTGCAAGAAAATCTCACCAAACAAATCGCTGAAACCATTTTACGCGCCACCGGCGCGAAAGGAGTGGGCGTTATTATTCAGTCGAAACACTTATGTATGATGATGCGCGGCGTTGAAAAACAAAATTCCGACATGACTACGTCAATGATGCTCGGAACGTTTCGGAATGATGATCGAACCAGACAAGAATTTTTAAGCTTGATTCGGAGTTAAAATTTCGTATTGACACAGGCCATTTTTTTCTTCTTGCAATACAAATCCCGCTTTCTCGGCAATTTTTTTCGATGCGGTATTTTCGCTTTTTACCTCAGCACGAACTAAGCCCTTGGCGTGCTTCAAAGTCTCACGAACCAATAACACGCCATAGCCACGCTTTCGATACGCTGGAAATACCGACCACGACATTTGAGTATATTCCGGAAAGCGATCCAAGCGCGAAGTACCAACGGCCTCATTCTCGACTTCAAAAATAAACAGTGCACGCTGAGGATCATGCAAACAGCGCACTAACCACTCTTGGTGGGATTTAAAATCGATGGGTGCAGTATCGAGTGAATTCTTTCGAGTCAATTCATCATTTCGATTACTAAAAAGCATGTCGCAATCATTAAAATCAGCTGTTCTGAGCACTATTTTCATATCTTGAGCCTAGGGAAAACCTATCCTGACAGAACCCACGCAAGTGGAATGGGCTCGAAGTTTAGTCTATTATAGAACATTCACTGGGGGATTCGTATGACAAAAGGACCTCTTTCGAATATCACCGTCCTCGATATGACGAGAGCCGTATCGGGACCTTATTGCACAATGATGCTAAAAAACCTCGGTGCTACCATCATTAAGATTGAGCGTCCGGGAAGCGGGGATGACACGCGTGGCTTAGGGCCTTTCAAAAATGAAATTTCTACCTACAATGCCATCTTCAATTCTGGGAAAAAAAGCATCGCCTTAGATTTAAAAAATCCTGAAGATAAAAAAATTTTTGAACGCCTATTGGAAAAAACCGACATTTTAGTAGAGAATTTTCGCCCCGGCGTCATGGATCGCATGGGATATGGATGGGAAACGCTTCATAAAAAATACCCCAAATTAATTTATGCCGCGATATCGGGCTATGGACTCAGCGGCCCTATCGCAACCCACGCGTGTTATGATTTAGTAGCTCAAGGTTTATCGGGCATTATGACCTTAACGGGCCATTCGGAGACCCACCCCACAAAAGTAGGAACAGAAATCTCGGATGTCTTGGCAGGAATCTTTGGAGCTTTTGGAATTAATACCGCGCTGTATCATCTCGCCACGACGGGCGAAGGCAGCTTAGTTGATGTAGCGATGCTCGATTGTATGTTGTCGTTACTGTACAGCGCCGTGGATCGTTATACCACCACCGATACTATTCCCACCCAAATTGGCAATCGTCATCCGACGGCGGTTCCTTTTGACACATTTCCAACAAAAGACCGCCCCGTCAATATCGCCGTTGCAAACGACAATCTTTTTAAAAAGTTGTGTACGGTGCTGAAAAAACCGGAGTTAGCCGATGACGCGAGATTCAGTACTATTCCTGCGCGCACAAAAAATCGGGAAGCACTCACCGAGATTATGAAAGAAATATTGAAAACAAAAACCGCCAAAGAATGGGTGGATGAGTGTATCCAAGTGGGCGTGCCTGCAGGCAGAATTTACCACATCAACGAAACACTAAAATTCCCGCAACTGATTCACCGCAACATGGTACGCCATTTTAATAAAAATTATTTGCCGGGTGTTAAATTTCCTGGGAATCCCATCAAATTATCGTGTTTGGACGATGAAGTCGAATCAGATCCTGCACCCGCTCTGGATGAAAACCGAGAAGAAATTTTAAATTTTATAAAAACGGGGCAGTGGTCAGAGGAACAAACCCATGAATAATGATGCCGTATTAATAGATAAAAGAGACGACGGTATTTGCACCGTCACCCTAAATCGTCCTGAAATTGCTAATGCTTCAGTGCCTGAGCTCTGCGGTGCACTGGCCGAAACCATTCGACAACTCAACAAGGATTTAACCGTCAAGGTGATTATTCTGACGGGAAAGGGCAAAGCATTTTCGGCGGGCGGCGATGTTAAAGCCATGGAATCTCGAACGGATATGTTTGCCGGTTCTCCGAATGATATTCGCAATAAATACCGCGAGATTATTCACGACGTACAATTATCGATTTATCGATCCGACATACCGATTCTTGCTGCTGTTAATGGAGCGGCTGCAGGAGCCGGTAATGACCTTGTGGCTGTTTGTGATATCGCCATTGCTTCTGAGAAAGCACGTTTTCAAGAGACTTTCGTTTCAATAGGATTGATTTCAGGTGACGGGGGATCGTGGTTATTACCCCGCGTCATCGGCAAAACCAATGCCTTTTTAATGGCGTATACCGCAGACTGGTTTACCGCAGAAGAAGCCAAGGAAATGGGATTAGTTTATAAAGTAGTGCCCCACGAACAATTGATGGACGAAACGGTGGCACTCGCCAAACGTATTGCTCGCCACCCCAACGGAGCCGTGCGCGCTACCCGGCGTTTGATTATCGAAGGCGGTCAATCCAGTTTTGAAGCAGCCCTCGATCAGTGTGCATCCATTCAGGGCGGCTTACACCACACACCGGAACACCGCGAAAAACTCGCTGAGTTACTGGAGAAACTCCGCACGCATAAAAAAGAGTAACACGAGGTTTTAATGCAAGCATCCGTTGATTTATTGAAAAAAGAAAATGTCATTCATCTGTACCACACTGGAGATGAAATCGGTATTTTAAGTTTTCTCAGCAAAGCGAACTGTGCCAATCCACACGTGTTAGCGGGTATCCAAGAAGCAATCACTATCGCAGAAAAACAATTAAAAGGCCTCATCTTGTGGCAGCCTACTGAAAAGTTTTTTTGTGTGGGGGCTGATTTGTCCTTCGTTCAAACCCTAGCAAAAAATAATGACACGGACGGAATGAACCGTTATTTATCTCTGTTTCAAGACACTGCATTAGCACTGCGTTACAGCAAAATACCCGTTATTTCAGCGATCCGTGGCTATGCCTTGGGAGGAGGATGCGAGTTAGCCATGCACTGCACCAAAATTGTCGCGGCACAAACCAGTCGGATTGGTTTAGTAGAAGCAGGCATCGGCTTACTGCCCTCAGGTGGTGGCTCCAAGGAAATGGTTTTGCGCGCAACGCAGTCCGGTGATTACGAAACTTCCCTGAAAAAATTCTTCTTGCAAGTAGCTCGAGGCGAAATGTCTCGTGATGCCGCGCACGCGAAAATGCTTCATTACCTGCGCGATACTGATACTGTCGTTACTGATTCTGAAACGGTATTAACACAAGCAAAACGCGAATTACTCAAAATAAATTATTCTGTACCACCGCCGCCAAAGATTCGCGTCCTTGGAAAGTCAGGACTTCCTGATTTAATGCAGGCATACAAAAAAAGCACTGATAACATAACTCAATATGATGAGGTGATTGCTCGTGAAATCGCGCAGGTGTTTGTCGGCGGAGACCATTCCGACTTCGTTTCCGAACGCGACATGCTCGATTTGGAATTAGCCGCCTTTATCGCGTTAGCGACGAACCCAAAGACACAAGAACGCATTCAATATACTTTGAAAACGGGCCAGCATTTACATAATTAGAGGGAGCAGCAATGAAAATTGAAGAAATTAGAAAATCTGCCTACGCAATGCCAGTCTATTGTCCTTCCTATCCGCGAGGACCTTTTCGTTTTATTAATCGAGAATTTTTGATTATTCGATACGAGACCGACCTCGAAGCACTCAAAGCGGTAGTTCCCGAACCCCTCGAAGTCGTTGAACCGTACGTAAATTTTGAAGTCATTTCTATGCCGGATTCACAAGGATTCGGCTGTTATACTGAGTCGGGCCAAGTTATTCCGGTTCGCTACGAAGGGAAAGCCGGAAACTACGTCCACGCGATGTATTTGAATGACGTTTCACCCATTGTGGGCGGCAGGGAAATTTGGGGGTTCCCAAAAAAATACGGATCTCCTTCGTTAAGCCTCGGAGGAAACCAAGATACGTTGTCTGGCGTATTAGAGTACGGACGACAACGCGTCGCAACCGCCACGATGGGTTACAAATATGAATTTGCGGATACGAAGAAAGTTTCGTCTGCCCTGGCTTTACCGAATTATTTATTAAAAGTGATTCCGCATGTCGACGGATCAACGCGCATCTGCGAATTGGTTCGCTATTACCAAACTGCAGTCCACGTTAAAGGCGCGTGGACAGGGCCTTGTACGTTAGAATTACGCTCGCACGCTTTAGCGCCCTTAAATGACTTGCCGGTTAAACGCGTGATTTCCGGGTTACATTTCATTTGTGATCTGACTCTCGATTTTGGAGAAGTCGTTTTCGATTACTTAAAATAAAAATAAATTAAAAAAAGGTAATTATTATGTTTACTATGCGTCTTGATGGAAAAGTGGCTTTTATTACGGGAGCCGCCAGCGGTATCGGCAAAGGCATTGCAGAATGTTACGCTGCAGCGGGCGCGAACGTGGTGATCGCCGACCTCAATTTAGAAGCGGCAAAAACAGTTGCTCAAGAGATTGCTCAAACATACGGCGTGAAAACGCTGAGTGCGCCCGTAGACGTTACGGATGAAAATGCCGTCAATAAAGCCATCGATGAAACCGTTTCCGTTATGGGTCGTATTGATATCGTCAACGCCAATGCCGGCATACAAATCATCCAGCCGTTTGTAGACTTCGATTACCGCGTGTGGAAAAAGATTATGGACATTCACGTCGGCGGAAGTTTTTTAACCGCACGCGCGGCGATGAAACACATGATCAACGCCGGTACGCCCGGAAGAATTATTGTGACGGGATCCGTTCATTCCTTTGAAGCGTCGAAAGACAAAGCGGCTTACGTTACCGCTAAGCACGGTCTTTTAGGCATGGTGCGCGCCATTGCAAAAGAAGGTGCCGCACACAATATTACCGCGAACCTTATTGCTCCAGGGTTTGTGAAAACACCGTTAGTAGAAAAGCAGATCCCTGAACAAGCCAAATCGCTTGGCATCAGCGAAGAGGAAGTGGTGAAAAAAATTATGCTGGGCGATACTATCGATGGAATGTTTACCACCATTGAAGACGTCGCTCGCGTTTCCCTCTTCTTTGCGTCACACCCGAACAACGCACTCAGCGGGCAATCATTAATTATTTCCCACGGTTGGCACATGCAGTAAGTTGGCACGGCATTTGAGACCGGTGGCATGGATTGACGCGGAAACCCCTTTTGTTATACTGACTTCCCCTTTATAGGCCGAGGTGGCGGAACCGGTAGACGCGCCGGACTCAAAATCCGGTGGTGGTGACACTGTGGGGGTTCGATTCCCCCCCTCGGTACCAGAAAATCATGATCCCCGAAGACGTCGCACTTCTAATCGTAGCCTGGACGTAGCCTTGATGTAGGTTGGGCTGAGCTTCGAAGCCCAACGAATTAATTGTTGGGCTTCATTTCATTCAGCCCAACCTACGTTTCTCGAGCGAACAGCGAAACGGGGTCTGCACCCAGGCTACAAATTCGCTCCATCAAGGGCTACGCACTACATCACTAAGCAGATGGACTTTGGCTGCTCGACGGGATGCTGCATAAGTTTTTGCAATCCTGCTGTTTTTGCTCGACATAATTTCTCAACGAGACGGCCACGCCCGACGGCGACGCGGCCTGCACGCCCCAGGCGCGAAGCAGCGCGGGGCTCGCATAATCAACACCAAGACGAAAATTAGGATTCGAATCCAAAGGAAAAAAGACCCCACCACCATAACGAAATTCTAAAGAACGCTGCAAGGATTCCCCTTTCACAACCAGATAATAAAGCCCCTGGCAGAAGGCTTGCGCATAACACGCCGGTAAAAAACGCTGGATATAACCAATGACTTTACACCAAAATAAATTATTCTTACGGCTATCCCAACCGCCAAAATTATTATATTTTTGCTCATATAATTCAAAAGCACTAATGAGCAGTTGAGCGTTGAAATGCTTTCCGGTGGTGATCACCTCCTGAGTTTGACCTTCTAAATAGTCCCTAAATGTTTGGAGCGCGGCTTCACAGTCTTCATCCGGGTTGGAATCACCAATTGCGTCGACGACTGTGTTAAGTGCTTCCAAATCCTGTTCTTGCCGCAGAGCTTCGGCCTCTTCCCAACCCTCGGGAAATTGTTTTGCGTATTGTTTTTCTTTTTCGCCAGGATAATGTTCATCGAGATGCTTCGCGATCATTTCAGCCATACATTGTTCTTCAGGCTGAAATCCTACATCTTCAGCAGCCACAGCCGCCCCAAAAGCCGTGCCTTCAATCGTGCGCCCGGAATAATCCGTGACTTGGCCTTTTTTCAAAAGTAACTCAGGATTACGCCTGATCAATCTTTCTGCTTCTTCTTGCTCCCCACGAACCACGTGCAACAACAATTGATTCACTACTTCTTCCAATTCGCGACTAAATAGTTCATAGAAATATCTGGAGGTACAAGCAACAGCAGCCCGATCTTCTACCGAGAGATGAGCCCCAATTCCCGTGTTAACTTCCTCGTCATCAGGCCCGTGTCCAAGCACAAGCTCAGTGGGAAGATCAAAGATCGTGATACCTTGTTCCTCTTGTTGTGAGCTGCCTTTAGTATTATTGGAATTTTTTAGGGTCGCCAGTTCTATATCTTGATCTCGTCGGGACATGATTCTGTGCCTCATATTTTACAGATTTTTCTACTGCTCATAATACCTACACAAGGTTAAGGGAAAATTAAAAATATGGGCCTGAAAAAAGCCAACAGCTGCCTGCCTGAAGCACAAAGCATCGAAATAGTTGGAATGCATTACAATATTTATGCTATAATTCATGTAATGCATTACATATAGCTATAGTTGCTTATGCTGACTGAACTGAAACAAATTAGCCGACATTACCTGGAGGCAAAGAATCAAGCCTATAGGCGCTATTTGATAGCAAGTAACCCGTTTAGCCATCCTTTAACTGTTATTATTGGGCAACGCGGTATTGGCAAAACTACGACAGTAGTCCAACACCTCCTCGATCAAGCGAATGGTGACACCCAGGAAAAATCCATTCTATACGTGCCTGTTGATCACATCGTAATGGAGAATTGCACTCTCTATCAAGTTGCTGAAAAATTCAGTTTAGCGGGCGGCAAATATCTCGCCTTTGATGAAATCCATAAATATAACAATTGGTCAAAAGAATTAAAAAGCATCAATGAAACCTTCAATGATTTAAATCTAATTACTTCCGGTAGCTCAGCCTTAGAAATCTATCAGAGCAGTCATGACCTCAGTCGACGAGCAGTTATTTACAATATGCACGGCTTATCGTTGCGGGAATATATTGAATTATTTTATAATATTAAATTACCACACTTCGATTTAAAAGCATTGTTGACAAGCCACGAACGAATGGCAAAATCTATTGTCAACGAGCTGAAAAACCATAAATTAAAAATCATTCCAATTTTTTCTGATTATTGTCGCCATGGTTATTATCCATTTTCAAAAGAATTAACTGCTCCTGGCTTATTTGCTATTATTTTAGAACAAAATATCAATGCGACACTAGAAAGCGATTTATTAAGTATTCATCCTGAATTAACCGGTAATAGTATCAAAAAAATAAAACAGCTATTAGGTTTTGTTGCGTCCCACGTGCCCTTCACGCCGACTTGGACGAAATTAAAAGAAATTGTTGGGGTGTCTGATCAGCGAACATTTATTAATTATTTTAAATATCTGGAAGATGCTGAGTTGCTGCGCAGCGTCATGAAAGCTGGCGCGAAGCTCAATAAATTAAGTAAAGATGAAAAACTGTATTTGAATAATACAAATCTTCTATACGTATTAGCTGGAAGCAATCCAGATAAAGGCACCGAACGCGAAACCTTCTTCTTAAGTATGCTGACGGATCAACATTTGATTGAAGTTCCAGAAAATGGTGATTTTTTAGTTGATGGACAGTTAACTTTTGAAATTGGTGGTAAAAATAAAACTAAGCAACAAATTCATGGTATTAAAAATTCTTTTATCGCTTCGGATGACATCGAAATCGGAATTGAAAATAAAATCCCTTTGTGGTTGTTCGGTTTTTTATATTAGTTATCTGATTAGAGTCTGTTGACAATTGGTTTGCCGAAGACCCTAATTCTGTGGAACTGAGCATCGCTCTCCATCGATTTCAACCGCATTTTGATGAAATTTGTGCCAACCGCCCTGTAATTAATTAACAATAAAACAATAAGTTAGCATTACAGCCTTGATCCTACACCCGACTCAAAATCCGGTGGTGGTGACACTGTGGGGGTTCGATTCCCCCCTCGGTACCAGAAAATCATGATCCCCGAAGACGTCGCACTTCTAATCGTAGCCTGGACGTAGCCTTGATGAAGCTTTGCGTAATCAAGGAATTCCGGGTTACGCGGAGCTCCACCCAGGCTACAAATTCGCTCCATCAAGGGCTACGCACTACATCACTAAGCAGATGGACTTTGGCTGCTCGTCGGGCTGTTGCATAAGCTTGTGCAATCCTGCTGTTTTTGCTTGACATAATTTTGATAGGTGCGCCCCTGCTGACACGCACCGCTACCGACCAGGCCCCCGGCACCTCGCCCGCGGGCAGCCACCGCACAATTATATCCCATTCGAAAATTAGAATTCGAATCCAGTGGAAAATAAGAACCCCCACAATAACGAAAGCCGAACGAACGAGGTAATTTTTTACACTCTTCAATAATAAAATAAACCCCTTGTGCAAATGCCTGCGCATAACACGCCGGTAAAAAACGCTGGATATAACCAATGACTTTACACCAAAATAAATTATTCTGACGGCTACTAACAAAACCACCATAATTTTGATCATATAACTGGAATGCTTTCACCAGCAGTTGCACGTTAAAGTGTTTCCCGGTGGTGATCACCTCTTGAGTTTGGCCTTTTAAGTAGTCCCTAAATGCTTGGAGCGCGGGTTCACAGTGTTTATCCGTGTCGAAATCACTAATTGCGTAGACGACTGTGTTAAGTGCTTCCAAATCCTGTTTGTGCCGCAAAGCTTCGGCCTCTTCCCAACCCTCGGGAAATTGTTCTTGGTATTGTTTTAATTTTTCATCAGGATTCAGTTGATCCAGGTAGTGCGCGATCATTTTAGCCATCTCAACATCTTCAGCACCCAGGGCCATCTGAAAAGCAGTGCCTTCAATCATGCGCCCGGAATAATCGGTAACTCGGCCTTTTTTCAAAAGTAACTCAGGATTATCTTGGATCAGTTTTTCCGCTTCCTTTTGTTCACCATGGACCACGTGCTGCAATAATTGATTCACTACTGTGTCCAATGCCGCGCTAAAAAGGCTATAGAAAAACCTGCTGGTACAAGCCAAAGCAGCCTGATCTTTTACCGAGAGATAAGACCCAATCCCACTGCTCACTGTCTCGCCATCAGGTCCAGTATGCTCAATCAAAAGCTCAAGAGGGAGATCAAAAATTGAAGTACCTTGTTCCTCTTGCTGTGCGCCGTCTTTATTAGAAATTTCTAGGCCCCTCAGTTCTATATCTTTTCCCTGGGACTGAGACTTTGGTAATTTTTGAAATAATCGAAATAATTCTTCACTGGCTTCACTGGTTAGATCTCGTCGGGACATGATTCTGTGCCTCGTATTTTACAGATTTTTCTACTGCTCATAATACCTACGCAAGGTTAAGGGAAAATTAAAAATACGGGCCTGAAAAGCCCCCAATTTCTACAAGGCAATCACTTTTTCTCGATGGATCGATTTGAGTAGCGGCATTACGAATTCTTTTATTTGGTTCACAACTGTACCAAACTCAATAGCTTCGTCTCGAAGTAACGCGTTTTTTTGGATGAATGCTCGCCACTGAGCCTGTTTATCGGAATTATTGTAAAATTCCGGTGTGAAAGCGATAGGTAGCGCTGCAATAGACAGTCGTGTTTTTCGGTGATGGAGAGTCTTATGAATAGCTTCAGAAAGCTTTATATCATTGAACTGAAACTGCTTCGATAAAATCCAAATATCGTAAAAATCTTTCATTCGACTGTTAGCAATTCCTAATTCAACAATAGCTTGGAGCTTTTCGGCGACAACCGTTTCGGGTGGATAGGCTTTAATAACAGGTGCAGAAAAACCTAATAAAGTTGGATAGGAAATTTCTTGTGGCGTAGGGAAAACAATATCCCCAAATCCTACATCAATTTGCATCGGTATACTCGCCCCAGTCAATTTGGCTTTTAATGTGATGCGAGCACCTTCATATTGTTGTGCTTCTTTTATGCGTTGAACTTTAATGGTTTCCTTAGGGTAAGTCATGCCATCATCAGCAACCACATGAACAACGATTTCTTCAAAAACCTTTTTAAGGTGTTTTAATGAATGATTCCCACTACCCAACAGGTCAATATCTTGGGTTGGGCGATAATTATATTCATTCCATACCAAAAACAATAATGCACCCTTTAAAATAAAGGTATTTTTATAGGGTGACTGGCTTAATCGAAATAGAAATCGCTCCACAGCGTAATAAGTTAGCGTCAGCTGAAAATCTTCTTTCCGTGCTTTTGCTAAATTAAGCAATCGCTGCCGTACTGAACTGCCCAAATTTTTTAGAATTCTTTTCGTCACCTTAGCATTTCCATATAGGGTTTCATAATATTGCTGATGCGACAGATTTTAGCGTATTTCCAGAGTTCATCGATAGAACATTTCTTTGCACGCCAACATTCTTGCAAGGCCTCTATTGCGACGTCCAACCCCAGCTTATTACGATATTTAAAACAATCTGCGACAGTTTTGGCAATACAGTACACTTTCATTGAGGCACCCTTAACGAAATGAGTCTCAATCCCTTTATCGAAAGCCTTTCCAGAAAAACGCACGAATCGCAAAGGAAGATCTTCGATCCGAGGAGTTCTCGCTTTGTTAGGGATTGCCATCCAAAGTGCAAAGGGAGACTGTGTAGTGATTTCATGAAAGCGCAACGCTGAGAGTAAACAGATCACGCCTTTTGGGACACGCTTGCAAGCTTGAATCAGATATTCATTGGCACCAAAATCAGTACCGGAAAGCACATAGAGGCCCCGCGCGGGTCGTTCCAGAACTCCTTCTTCCTGCAAACGCCAAAGATGCATTTTGGTAATACCATACTTCAAAACATCCTTCGGCCGAAGGATGCCAAGCTTTTTAGCAAGCGCCAACACCATTCCTCTCTTTTTCTGAGAACCCATAGAAATGTTACTTTATGTAGGTATATATAAATATATACCTACATAAAGTAACATACTAATACGCAACTATCAAGCAAACACTTTTACATTGGGGTCTCGCAACCCCCCGAAGGCCCGGTCACTACTTTATATTTGAAAGTCATATATGGTTGCTTTGAATTGCTTGCCATCAGATTAATTTGGGTTAACCCATCTTCAGTTTGATACAGAATTAACTCACCTTGACTCATGTCTTTCCTGGATTTGTTATTCAGCCTAAATGATATGACGAAAGAGATCCATCCCGGAAAATCCGGTCATTCTAATTTTGCGGGGATTTTTCCAATGACTCTGCTAGAATTAAACGCACCGTTTCCAGAGTCATCATTAATGTCATTGGCTGCAATGGAGATTCAACAAACCCTCTCGACAGATAAAATCTTTTCGCTTGTTCTGATAAGGCATGGACGAGAATAGCAAAGACACCTGCATCACCAGAAACATTGACCGCACGAAGCATGGCATCGCGCAATAAAGCGCTGCCAAGGTCCTTGTTATGATAATTTTTGTCTATTGCTAACCGGCCGAGCAATAATACAGGTAAAGGGTTGGGCATATTACGCCTCAATGTTTTGAGTGCTTCCCCATGGGCAATAGCACCCGCAGAAAGACTGTAGTAGCCAATAACCTTCTTCTTATCACATAAAACAAAACATCGTGAAGCGCCCGTTACTTGGTTTTTAAGCGCTCTCTTTTTCAGCCATTCATTCAGGGACAGCTCCCCACTATCAAAATCATCTAACTTGTGATTAATAGAAATTGGCTCTGGCGGAAGATGATGACCCACGCTTACTTATCCCATGGCGCTTTTGTTTTAAGCAATCGACGTAACTTATCGGTTGGGGGCAAAGGTTGGTCGAGCAGTGACTTAAGCTTTTCAAATGTCTTCACATTAACAGTGAAGAATGCCTGGTCAAGCAATATATCTTCTGCTTCACGACAAGCCGCATCGAGCATAAAATCAGATCGGCTTCTTCCTTGTCGTTTGGCGGCCTGATCAATCAGATCTCGTTGGCGTACTTTGGCGCGTATGTTAATGGATATAGATTCTTTAGGCTGTAGGCGCTTCATTTTTATCTCCAGATTTATACACAATCAGTATACAAATTTGTATAGAAAACTTCAATACGGTATGGATAAAAAAATAAACTATAAATCATCGAGTTATAATACTTCTAATCGTAGCCTGGGTGCAGCCATGCTTCGTGGCCTGTCCTCGCCTTGCGGGGAGCGTAACCCAGGAATTCCTTGATTTCGCTTGGTCTGCCCCGTGAAATGGGGGGTTCGCCTCCCGCACGTCGCTCCACTTAATATTCGGTTAATAATTGCGCAGTATACTGTAAGCCAGCAACCTCAAGACCCTTAGAAGAGAGAGGAAAATATCATGTCAAGAAGAGATAACGATCAAACTACTGTAAACCTTCTCATTCTCAATGAAAAAATCCCGGTCGAGGGTCTCGATCCAGAGCATATTGTCGAAAAATACCGAGAGCGTGGCGAGGAGATCTATAATTTACTGACTTCTGAGGCACTCTCTCACGGACAACTTGCAGAACTGGCCACGTACTCTAACCAAGTTGCTTTAAAGATATATTACGCAAGTACTCCCAAAAGTATGCGCAAATATGGCAACAACGAAAAGTTATTTGATCAATATAGCGCGGTGCACTCACCTGACAGTCTTGAAGAAGTACTCATTTGTACTCGAGCACGGTTGTCTACCAACGAGCCTAAAGAAGATATTTGGGAAGATTTTCAAAAAGATATCAATAAAATTGATAATATTCGATTCGATGATAAGAATATCGTATCTTTGATTAACTTGCTTAATTATGTAGTATCTCCCGAATGTATCACACCTTCTAAAGGACACCCTCTGTATCCGCATCCGCACAATTTTTTCTATCATCATAAAAAAATCCTACAAGCGATTCTAACGGTCATTACTGTCAATGAGGGTGAACCAAACAAAAGACGGGGTAGCATCCTACTTTCCTTGCTTTATAGAGAAAATTTGACAGAGGATCAAGTCAACAGTCTTGTGCAAAATGAAATAAATAAAGAGAGCGTGCGTTTGTATTTCCAAACCCTCAATTTGGATTGGGTTCTAGTGGTATTGGGATGCCGTGACAGCACTCCTATGGCTCAATTCTTGAAGCAAGCAGAAGTAATAAAGTCGGAATTGATCGAAAAGTATGTGAATCTCATTGAGAACTCATTAAATTCTGAAGAAATAGGCCCGGATAAAATTTTGGGTGATCTGAAGCGGGTGTCGATGTATGAAGATCGGGGGGCCATTTTATACCGATTACTTACCCGGAACTTACTCACGGATAAGGAAGCGATAGAGAAATTTGTTCGACATCGCGACAATAAGTATTTCTACATAAACCTTAAAGAACATACACTGGGCTATATACAACAATTAGCTGAGAAGGGAACAGAAACAGATAAAGAAAATTTATTGACCGCGTTAGAGGAAGCGCTTAACGCTGAAAATCCATCCCCGCTTGGAATATTCTTTAGCTACGAGCAAAATACAGCAACTAATTTAGTTGTTAAATTAGGGGACTTATTCAACCCACCTGATCAAATTCATAAAACAAATTCAATCAAAGCAATCAAGCGGGTAAGAGACAATCTGTTAAAAGATGGTTTCGGCAAGGCAAAAGAGAATAATGACCAACGCCACAGTCAAACAAATAACATAGATCAAAATGATTGGGTTGAAGTCGATAATGATGAGGCCGATGACCAGGAAAAGGCAACAGAAGAAACTGGTATCGAATTACGGGATATGGCGCTGAAAAAATAATCCAACGCTCATCTATTATAATCTTCGGGTGTGATCAGTTTTACATTGGGAAAATAAGTTCGAAACCTTTTGACGTCTCGGGTTAATAACTTAAAGCCACTGATTAAAGCATGGGCGCCAATAAAAAAATCCGGCAATGCTTGAGACTTTATTCCTCTGTTCTCTTTTCGATAACGGAAAAAGGCTTTTCCCGCTAAAAAGGCCGCTTCCCAAGGAAGCGCAGAACGCTTGAACAAATCGCTGGGTACCGCCTCTTCCAAATCCTCTATCCGGTGATAACTCAGAGAAATTTCTGCGTAAATGATCGGGTTTATAAATAATGAGGTTTTTTCGGCATATTCCGTGAGCACCGAAGAGGACCAGTCAAACCATTGAGGATCCTCGGTAATGATGTCGATGATGATATTGGAATCTACGAGCACACCATTCATGAACGCCCTCGAGTCAGCGCCATAATCTCATCCGTGCTCATTTTGACGGTCGCCGTACCGCGCATACGTTCAATCAGGCGATGGCCGCGTTTCGCCTTTCCTTCCAGCTTCTCGATATAAACCGCGTTGCCTTTCCGTACAAAGCGGACCTCCGTGTGCGGCAAAAATCCCATGGCTTCTCGGATTTCTTGAGGAATAGTCACTTGGCCTTTAGTCGTCACTCGCATGGAACCCCCTCAGTCACGCTTTCATAAAGTATTACTATTACTAGTAAGAGTAAACTAAATAGCTAGATTCGTCAAACCGGCCAAGAACTCACTCGCGTCATTTTGTTGTTGGGCTTCGCAGGGCTCAGCCCAACCTACGTCCCTTTCTATTTCCAGAGCTTGGGGCTTGGGGGCCATACCAAGAGAAAGTCGTCTGCCTCTTCGTCTTCGTCTTCTTTTTCTTTTTGCTCACACTGCAGTGATTCAAAAACAGTTGATAAATTATTTAACTCCACTGCATGCGAATTGACTGCCCGTAAATGTTGTGGCTGGACCGATGATGCCAATCCTGAACCTTCTGAATCTGAAGAAGAAGGCTCTACAGAAGAAGAATCTGAAGACGCATCAGCATTAGCTTCTTGGCTCGACCGGGGAAGAACGGGTTCGCTGTCACTTGCCGATGAAAAACTTGTTTGGGTTTCACTCGCTGTGGCGTTAGGTTCGAATTGGGGACTTGTGTTAAAAATTTTATGTGGATTAACTTTTCTAATGGCACGAGCCAATTCATTTCGGCGTTTTTTTATCTTACTCACCAAGAACCGATTTTTTCTTTCCCTCCTCACAATAACCTCCTGCTTGTTTTCTTGATAAAAAAAGCCTAGCACAGCAAAAACAGTTGAACAATAAGACTAAAGAAAATAATGTTTAGTTAATATTCGAGTTGGACTTTATCAGGACCGCACAAATGATTTAATTGGTTCAGTAATTCTGAGTTCGGTTTTACGCGCCAGTTCTCGCCCAAAATCAATTCGGCACCCGCCGTTTCTCCGGAATAGGCGATGGCAATGGGGCAACGTCCACCACGGTGCAAAGCAATGATCTCTGGGAGTTCCGTCAGCAGGCGATCGACTTCCGAATTATCCTTAACCCGAATCAACAAACGCCGAGCCATTTGTTGGCGCACTTGATCCAAGGTCAACACCGTATCCGCCACCATTTTAATTCCACCGGTAAAATCATCTGCCGCAACCGTTCCACGAATTACTAGAATAGAATTATCGTTCAGCTCAGCAATGATTTGATTATATAAATTACTAAATAAAGTAATTTCAATACGCCCCGTTCGGTCTTCAAGCACAACGACTGCCATCCGTTTACCCGTGCGCGTCATGATCGTACGTAGGCTTACCATCATACCGGCAACAACAATGGAATTTTTCGCAGAAACCTGCAATCGATTGATCGTCGACGTGACAATTCCCGACAATTCGCGTTCACACGCCTGCAAGGGATGACCGCTCATATACAGACCCAGCGTTTCTTTTTCCCCGCGCAACCGCTCACTGTCGCTCCAATCGGAAACCAATACGTAATCCGTAACGGTGTTTCTTGTTTCTTCGCCAATGGCTAAGCCAAACAAATCGTTTTGACCCAATTCCGCATTACGATTCTTTTGCTCGGCGGATTGTAAGGCTTTATCCAATGACTGAAATAATGAAGCCCTCGGTACTCCCCACGCATCCAAAGCACCCGATCGAATCAAGGCTTCTAAAACGCGGCGATTGATTTTTTGTGATTCCGTACGATGGCAGAGATCAAATAAGCTCTTAAATGGACCGTCTGTTTTGCGGCTCATCATTAAATTTTCAATGGCCGCTTGACCCACACCTTTGATGGCACCCAATCCGTATTCAATTTCCCCCGCTTCGTTCACCGTAAAATGATAGTCGCCCCGATTAATATCCGGTGGCAAAATTTTTAAATTCAGGTCTCGGCATTCATTAATAAAACCCACGACTTTATCCGTATTATCCATGTCGGAGGAAAGAACCGCTGCCATAAATTCCGCGGGATAATGCGCTTTTAAATACGCGGTTTGATACGACAATAAAGCGTACGCGGCCGAATGCGATTTATTAAATCCATACCCCGCAAATTTTTCCATCAAATCGAAAATCTGCGTTGCTAATCGGGGATCAATTCCACGGGCTTTTGCACCTTGCAAAAAAACTTCGCGTTGTTTGGCCATTTCCTGTAGCTTTTTCTTTCCCATCGCCGATCGCAACACATCCGCACCGCCGAGCGAATAACCCGCTAATACTTGCGCAATTTGCATCACTTGCTCTTGATACAAAATCACGCCGTACGTGGATTGCAGGATGGGTTTTAACTCCGGATGCGGGTAGTGAACCGGTTGTTGTCCGTGTTTACACGCAATAAAGGTATCCACCATCCCTGATTGCAAGGGTCCCGGACGAAACAGCGCGACCAAGGCTTTGATATCGTCAAAATTGTCCGGTTGCAACCGCCGAACCAAATCCTTCATACCACGCGATTCCAGCTGAAATACCGCCGTCGTCGCGCAACGCTTCAGCAATTGATACGTTTTCTCATCGTCCAGTGGAATATCAGAAATATCCAACAGCGGCTGATTTTTTTCCTGTAATTTTCGATTAATCGTTTGCACGGCCCAATCGATGATCGTCAACGTGCGCAACCCTAAAAAATCGAATTTCACCAAGCCAACGGCTTCCACGTCGTCTTTATCGAATTGAGTGACGACGTGCTCACCGTCAGGTTCACGGTACAGCGGCACAAAATCCGTTAACCGAGTGGGCGCAATCACCACACCACCCGCGTGTTTTCCCGCGTTTCGCGTGAGGCCTTCTAATTTCATCGCCAAATCCAGCAAATTGCGCACTTCACTTTCTTCTTCGTAACGCTTGGATAATGCTTCTTCTTGATTCAAGGCTTTTTGCAGCGTTATTCCTAATTCAAACGGAATTAATTTGGCAATTTTGTCCACAAAACCGTAAGGCATCCCGAGTACACGGCCTACGTCGCGCACCACGGCTTTCGCGGCCATAGTTCCATACGTAATGATTTGCGCAACCGCTTGATGCCCATAGCGCTCGGCCACGTAGTCAATCACGCGATCGCGCCCTTCCATACAAAAATCCACGTCAAAATCCGGCATCGAGACACGATCGGGATTCAAGAGCCGTTCGAACAACAATTCGTGTTGCAGCGGATCCAATTCGGTAATACCCAAGGAAAATGCCACCAACGATCCGGCTCCCGATCCCCGACCCGGCCCCACCGGAATTTTTTCCTGCTTTGCCCAGCGAATAAAATCCGCCACGATGAGAAAATAGCCGGCAAATCCCATTTTATTAATCACGCTGACTTCATGTTCCAATCGCGCTTCATAATCTTCACGACGGTAAGTACTTTTTGCGAGTACACTCGATAGCCGGTTTTCTAAGCCCCGTTTCGCTTGCTCGATAAAATATTCTTCAATCGATGCGTCGTTTGGCACCGGAAATTTTGGTAAAAAAACTTTGCCCAGCTGGAGCTGCACGTTACAGCGCTTTGCAATTTCAACCGAGTTAATCAGTGCTTCCGGGATATCGGAAAACAGCGCCGCCATGGCTTCGCTGGTTTTAAAATATTGCTGATCGTTGTACGGTCTTGGCCGATTAGGATCTTCCAGTGTATATCCCTGATGGATACACACGCGTGCTTCGTGCGCCTCAAAATCATCTGAATTTAAAAAACGAACCTCATTGGTCGCTACCACGGGAACGTCCATGTGTTTTGCTAACTCCATGGCTAATGGTAAATAACCTTCTTCTTGAGGTCTCTGCGTTCTCGTGAGTGTTAAATAAAAATTCCCGTGAAACTCCGAAAGCCATTTGTTTAAGCGTTCTTCGGCCAATTTTTTATTGCCCTGCACTAACGCCTGTCCAACGTCTCCCGAATAACCGGATAAAAGAATCAAGCCGTCCTTTGCATTCACCAACCAATCCCAGTGAATCCGCACGCGACCGTCTTTTTGTCCTTCTAAATAAGCACGCGAGAGCAATTCGGCTAAGTGCCGATATCCCCCGGAATTTTTACACAACGCAGCGACGCGGTACGTTTCATTACCGTCCAACAGTAACAAGTCCGCGCCAATAATGGGCTTAATTCCAGCATTAATTGCCGCTTGATAGAATTTCACGAGACCAAATAAATTCATTTCATCCGTGATGGCGACGGCTGGCATTTTGAGAGAAACAGCTTGCTTCACTAATTCATCGATGCGAATCAAGCTGTCCACAATGGAATATTCACTGTGTAGATTTAAATGCACGAATGAAACGGTCATTCTCTATCCTTTTGGAGCGTAGCGACGGATTAACTGCTGTAAATGGTGGTGTCGTTGCAGGGCCAAATCAATTAATTGCGATAATAAATCACGATACGATAATCCGCTGACTTCCCACATTTTGGGATACATACTGGTCGACGTAAACCCGGGAATGGTATTGAGCTCATTCACGAATAAATTCTTATCATTGAGCAGGAAAAAATCCACACGCGCCATCCCGGAGCAATGGACGGCACGAAATGCGTTAACCGCCATTTCTTGAATTTTCTTGGTAATATCCGGCGACACTTGTGCCGGCACCACCGTCGTTGCACCTTTCGGATCTAAGTATTTCGCGGCGTAAGAATAATAATCGTGGTGCAACACAATTTCGCTGGGCAAAGAAGCTGTTGGATTCTCATTTCCCAACACCGAGCATTCAATTTCTCGACCGCGCACCCGAGGTTCCACCAGTACACGTTCGTCGTAAAGAAAGGCATCTTTGACGGCTTGCCGGAATTCTTCATCGGTCTTAACGGGAGCAACTCCCACCGATGAACCCAGACTCGCCGCTTTCACAAACATTTCTGGCCCAAAACGGACTTTCAAGCGCTCGTATAATCCTTCCAGTGAATCATTCGGATAAACCGAATGCCAATCCAGCACCGGAACACCTGCTGCGCGAAGCAGCTGTTTCGTAATGTCTTTTTCCATACAAACCGCTGAACTCTGCGCGTCTGCCCCCACGTATGGCAGATTCAGCAGATCCAACAAGCCCTGCAAAGACCCGTCTTCCCCGTTGGTTCCGTGCAACACCGGGAAGACGCAATCCACGCCGTGGCGGCGATTGGAATCGTTGAGTGACAACCACGGCTTCGCGCTGTCCCCAAAAATAATCGTGATCGGTTGAGCATGGTGAGAGCTGACTAAAATCTGCGGCTCGGAATCCAAGAAATTTTTTTTATCTTCAATGAGATACCACTTTCCGTGATGATCGATAAAAACGACTGAAGTTTCGTACTGGTTTGGATCGAGGGCAGCAACGATGTTTTTTGCGGATCGAATCGAGACTTCATGCTCCGTGGATTGCCCCCCGCACAGTACCGAAATACGTAATTTTTCTGCCACTCTATTTCCTCAATGGAGTTATCGACTGTACGACGATGATAGGGAATTGGGCGTCAATTTGCAAAATTTGACACCTCAATCCGCCAATCCCTTTTTCTCTAAATAGTGCTGATGATATTCTTCGGCTTCGTAAAAAGGTCCTGCTGCAACAATTTCAGTAACCAGGGGGCGCTCAAATTGTGTTTGCCAGCCGTTTTTTGATTTTTCGGCCTGGTGTCTTTGGTCTTCGTCGTGATAAAAGATCGCTGAACGATACTGACTGCCTACGTCTGACCCTTGCCGATTCAATGTCGTTGGGTCATGGCATTTCCAAAAAGCATCCAGTAACTCATTGTAAGAAATTTTTTCTGGATCAAACTCGACTTGAACGGCTTCCGCGTGTCCCGTATCGCCCGTACACACCTCCTGATAAGAAGGATTTCGGGTTCTACCGCCGGTATACCCAACAATGGTTTTCTGCACACCGTCTAAATGACGGAACGCTTCCTCTACCCCCCAAAAACAGCCCGCTGCAAAGGTTGCAATTGCCATCGACGCCTCCCTCGGATAAAATCTTATAAAATTAAACCATAATCAAAGGATTAGATCTATGGACAGTCAAATTCACTCTACAATTACGTATATCTTAAGCCACATTCCACTAATTATGTGGATTCTGGCGCTTGTGATCGGCATCATTATCGTTGCCGTACGCGGAAAGCGAGCCACGCGACTCCAAAACATTAATAGTTTTCTTGCTTATCTGTTCTTGCTGGCCGTCGGAATTTCCGGCATTTGGGGATTTGTTGTCCACTGCTTTTTCGGCCAAATGAGCGCCCAGTTTATCGGTTGGCAACCGAGTCCGTTCCAATTTGAAGTCGGTATCGCTAATTTAGCAATGGGGGCCCTCGGCATTTTCGCTTTCCGAGCCAGCCAAGGATTTCGTGCCGCCACCACGCTCATGACTACCGTATTTTTGTGGGGAGCTGCCGCCGGCCACATTTATCAAATGGTCATCGCGCGTAATTTTGCTCCGGGAAATGCGGGCGCCATTTTTTACACGGATATTTTAATCCCGCTTACTTTAATTATTCTCATGCTTCTGCATCGATCGGCGAGAAAAGTGTAAGCTGCCGAACGGGCTCAAAACTTTTGCGATGAATGGGCGTGATACCCAATCGGTGTATCGCGTCCAAATGCATCACCGTTCCATAGCCTTTGTGTTCCGCAAATCCGTAGCCCGGGTATTGCGTTTCGTATAATACCATTTCACGATCACGCGTTACTTTAGCTAAAATCGATGCAGCACTGATCGCCGGAACACTGTCATCCCCTTTGATAATGGCTTCGGTCTCACACGGTAATTTCGGACACACGTGACCATCGATCAATGCTTTATTCGGCTGAATCGACAACTGAGCCACGGCACGTTGCATGGCTAATAAACTCGCGTTTAAAATGTTGAGCCGATCAATTTCATCGACGTCCGCACGCGCAATCGCATAAGCCAAACAATGTTCGATGATTTGATCGAACAATTTTTCTCGTTTTTGTTCGGTTAATTTTTTCGAATTGGCCACGCCTTTAATTGGCTTTTTCGGATCTAAAATAACCGCCGCCGCAAAAACAGGACCGGCCAACGGCCCCCGCCCTGCTTCGTCAACACCAGCGATAATCAATTCCATAGTTTCCATTCCTGACCCATGGCAATCGCACTCAACCCCTCCCGTCATTGCGAGGCCGAAGGCCGAAGCAATCCAGAAAATTATTAATATTAATTAATTCTGGATTGCCGCGGCGCCTGACGGCGCCTCGCAATGACGGGGCCTAAAATTCAGCCGTAGCCATCCATCCCACCCTCACTCCCACTCAATCGTCGCCGGCGGTTTATTCGTCACATCATACACCACGCGCGAAATTTCTCTCACCTCATTTACAATGCGATGACTGACCACCGACAAAAAATCGTGCGGCAAATCCACCCAGCGCGCCGTCATAAAATCAACCGTTTTAACCGCACGAAGCGCGACCACGTAACCGTAATGCCGCGCATCACCTTTTACTCCAACGGATTTCACGGGCATAAACACGGCGAATGCCTGGCTCACTTCATCGTACAAATGTTTTTTACGCAGTTCTTCGATAAAAATCGCATCGACTTTCTGTAAGAGCACAATATATTCGGGCGTCACGGCACCCAAAATTCGAATGGCCAAACCCGGCCCCGGAAAAGGGTGACGAAACACTAATTCCCGAGGCAATCCCAACGCGAGACCAATTTTTCGCACTTCGTCTTTAAATAATTCGCGCAAAGGTTCAATCAGTTCGAGTTCCATATTCAGCGGTAAACCGCCCACATTATGATGAGTCTTAATTACGTGTCCCTTTCCCGTTTTGGTTTTTGCCGATTCAATCACATCGGGATAAATGGTTCCTTGCCCCAGCCACTTCACTTTCAATTTCTTGGCTTCTGATTCAAAGACACGAATAAATTGCTCGCCTGCGATTTTCCGTTTCTCTTCGGGATCTTCAACGCCCGATAATGCCCGCATAAATCGCTCTTTCGCATCAACCACGATGACATTCATTTTTAAATGTTTCGAAAAAACGTCGCGGGCTTCATCCACTTCATTAAGCCGCAATAATCCCGTGTCCACCATCACACACGTCAGTTGATCGCCAACGGCCTGCTGAATCAGCGTCGCCGCCACCGCAGAATCCACACCACCCGATAAACCCACAATAATGCGGTCTTTTCCGACTTTTTTTCGAATATCGGCCACTTGATCTTCAATGATATTGCTCGGTGTCCACGTTGATTCACAACCGCAAATCGTCTTCACGAACTGCTCCAAAATTTTTCCGCCGTGCGGCGTGTGCGTGACTTCAGGGTGAAATTGCAATCCATAATAGTGGCGCTTAAAATCCGCCATCGCCGCGTGCGGTGAATTTTCGGTGGTGCCAATCGTCTCAAATCCAGAAGGCAACTCCGTAACCACGTCACCGTGACTCATCCACACGTCCATTTCACGCTCGGGAATGCGTTCAAACAATCCTTGGGCGTGACTCAACTGCAACAGCGCGTGACCGAATTCCGCCCTGGCCGTTTTATCCACTTTTCCACCGAGCTGAAGTGCCATCGTTTGCATGCCGTAACAAATTCCTAAAATCGGACAACCCAATTTAAAAATCACGTCGGGTGCACGCAAACTGTGATTTACAGTGACGGTTTCTGGACCGCCCGATAAAATAATTCCATTTGGAGCGAAATCGCGGAAGGTTTTTTCGTCTTCGTCGCACGGCATTAATTCGCAATACACACCGATTTCGCGGACGCGCCGTGCAATCAGCTGAGCGTATTGAGATCCAAAATCTAAAATGAGAATGCGGTGTTTGTGGATATTCGAATGCAAACTACTCTACCCAATAATTCGGCGATTCCTTAGTAATAATCACATCGTGGACGTGACTCTCACGAACACCGGCATTAGTGATTCGGATAAATTGCGTTTTTGTTCGCATTTCTTCGATGTTTTTGCAACCCGTGTATCCCATACTGGATCGCAATCCACCCATGAGTTGATAAATCACCGCGTGCAAGGAACCTTTGTACGGCACACGCCCTTCAATCCCTTCCGGAACGTATTTATTCACTTCTTCTTCTGAAGCTTGTAGGTAGCGATCACTCGATCCGTATACACCGGCCATCGCGCCCGCCGAACCCATTCCACGATACGCCTTATACGATCGACCTTGATACAATACGACTTCGCCCGGCGATTCTTCCGTCCCTGCAAACAAACCACCGATCATAATCGTACTGGCACCGGCTGCAATTGCTTTGCAAATATCGCCGGAAAATCGAATGCCGCCGTCCGCGATAATGGGAATCTCTTTGCCTTTCAACGCATCGGCGACGTTCGCAATCGCGGTAATTTGCGGCACGCCAATTCCCGCTACCACCCGCGTAATGCAGATGGACCCGGGACCCATACCCACTTTTACAGCGTCAACGCCAGCTTTTGCTAAGGCTTTAGCGGCATCGGCCGTTGCAATATTCCCACCGATGACAGCAACCTCTGGATAATGTTTTTTAATCCACGCCACTTGATCGATCACGCGCTTTGAAAATCCGTGTGCCGTATCAACGACAATCACGTCCACCTTTTCAGCCACTAAAGCAGCTACTCGATCCGGCGTTTCTTTACCCGTGCCCACCGCCGCACCCACGCGCAATTGACCATCTCGGGTTTTACACGCATCGGGATTTTCTTGCGACCGCAAAATATCTTTCACGGTAACCAGTCCGCGCAATTCAAAATCGCTGTTCACTACTAATAATTTTTCAATGCGGTGCTTGTGGAATAATTGGATGATTTCATCGCGCGATGCGCCCTCGCGCACGGTAATTAAGCGCTCTTTGGGCGTCATTAAATCGACGACTTTCTGCTGCATATTCGTTTCAAATCGGATATCTCGATTGGTGATAATACCGACGAGTTGTTTGCCTTGAACGACGGGAAGACCTGAAATGTGGAACTCTCGGGTGATGGATTTCAGTTGCCCAATGGTTGCATCCGGCGTAACGGTAATTGGGTCGTTGACCACACCGCTCTCAAACTTTTTCACCTTTCGAACTTCTGCGGCCTGCTCAGCAGGGCTCATGTTTTTATGCAGAATTCCCATTCCGCCAGCTTCTGCCAAGGCAATGGCCAGGCGCGCTTCCGTCACGGTATCCATCGCAGCCGATAATAAGGGCATATTTAGGGTAATGTCGCGAGTGAGGCGCGTTTGTAGGGAGACGTCTTTCGGAAGGACTTCCGAGTAACCGGGCAGCAACAAGACGTCATCAAAAGTCAGTGCTTCTTCTTTGATGTGCATGAAGCCAAGCCCCCCGCGTAATCGTGCAAGTCTAGCCGGTTTAAGCGGTTTTGTCGAGGATCTGGTCCAACTTTAACGACCGTCGTGCTAAGCCATAAGCGAAGAAAGGGGGTAAACACATCACCAGCAATCCCCCAATTAACAGCAGCTCGTAGCGCGCTGTGCTGCCAATTTGGATGTTGCTCGGCGGAATAAATCCAATCAAAAATGTGATGGTCGAACCCAGCAAGCCGGCACCCGCCACCAGCCACATTCCCCAATTGCCTCCGGGGATGACGAAACCTTTTCTATCGTCCTGAGCTCCGCTATAACGCAGCCGTATTGCCGCCGCGAACAGCAGAATGTACATCAACATGTATAATTGCGACGTTAACGCCGTTAACAGCCAGTAAGATCCATTCACGCTCGGCAGCAGTAAAAATACCAGCGTCACCACGCTAACAATGAGCGCCTGCCAAACGAGTAATGCACTCGGCGCACCATGACGATTTTCACGCGACAAACGAGGGCCCAACTGCCCATCGCGCATGGCAAACAAAAGCCCGCGCGTCGGCGCAATAATCCAATTACTCACGCTACCCATGCCGCCAATGATGAGCATCAGCGCAATGACTGGCATGATCCAAGTCAAGTGATAAGGAGCGAAAAAAGCATGAAACGCTTGCATGATGCCGGAAACTAAACTGATCTCTTTCTCAGGAACAACTAAGGCAATGGCAAGGGAACCACACATCAAGGTAAACACAATAATAACCGTCGCAATTAGCATGGCACGTGGATACGCCTTTTTCGGATTTTCCACGTCGCCCGCATGTACCGTCGCAATTTCCATTCCACAAAACGACAACATAATGCCGGTCAACGCGACCCACATGCCTGTGTTTCCGATATTCGGAAACACATCCGTGGAAGTGAAATGCAGTTGTACGGGATTACCCGAAAATAACCACACGGCACCCAGCGCAATAATTAAAGTCATCGGCACAATCAATCCCGCAATCGCGCAAAAATTGCTGAATCGCGCCGACGATTTAATTCCAAATAAATTGATGAGCGTCGCCCCCCAAAAAGAACACAAAATAACCGCGATTAAAAATGTTTTATTTTGAGCGAGTGCGGGTGCAATCAAATAACCAATCGTTCCCGCCACAAACGATAAAATCGTGGGATACCAAATAACGTTTTCGATCCACTGAAACCAAATCGCCAAAAAGCCCGACTGCAAACCAAACGCCTTTTTTACCCAGGCGTACACACCACCGGGTTCCGTGCTGTTGGAGGCCAGTTCGGCGGATACGAGCGCGCTCGGAAAGAGGAAAAAAAGAGCGCCCAAGAGGAAAAAGAATATTAATGAGGTGCCAAACAAGGCCGTCGCCGGTAAGTTCCGTATGCTATCGACGGAACCGGCTGTGATCATGGCCAGGCTGAATACGCCTAACGCTTTTCGGGCCGTTGTTCGATTCATGCTCAAAAGTGGAAGTTTCTCACAAGGCGGAGGCAGCAGTCAATCCAGATTTTGATTACGATTTAAACCACGCATTCGCGGGCTTACTGAAGAGGAAGCACAGGGCAATGACTTGCAGCACCACAATCGCGAGCAAAAGCAGGCCGATGAAGAAACTCAGCGAAAACACGAAGCCGAGAGAAATCAGCTTCATGATAACGGTGATGATAATGAGAATGAGCATCACAATGCGTGCCCAGTTTGCGCGCTGGCCGATTTTATATGTGAAATACAAAAACACGAACCACACGAGAATTTCCACCGTCAGTGGACCACCCACGTGCAAAGCACCCCGATACGCCGACCAAATCGTCGTGCCGATCGCAGTCAACAACCCTAAAACAACAGAAACATAAAGCAACGTGACGGCTCTCGTCACAGTCATGGGTCTTTGTGGGGATTGTGGTTGCTGAGCTTGTGTTTCGTCGGTTCGCATCGTTATGCTCCTTATAATCGATGGTGGTTACATGATAGCACGTTCTACGGCACTTGCTAAACGCTTTGCGGTATCGCGTACGGTTCGCTCGTCGTTTCCTTCCACCATGACTCGAATCACCGACTCAGTCCCCGAAGGCCGCAACAATACGCGCCCTTTGCCGTGTAAACTTTTTTCGGCTTCCAGAACCGCCTTCTCAATATTCGGATGTTTTTTAATGTCGACCGCACTCAACGCCGGTACATTAATTAGTATTTGTGGCCGTTTTGTCATGACTTTCTTCAATTCAGCTAACGGTTTTTGAGTCGACTGCATGATTCGCAAAATTTGCAACGCGGTAATAATTCCGTCACCCGTCGTCGTGTAATTCAAATCAACAACGTGCCCAGACGATTCACCACCCAACAACCAATCATTTTTTAATAATCGCTCTAATACGTAGCGATCTCCCACTGGCGTTCGCTCAAAAGCGATGCCGCTTTCTAAAAGCGCTTGTTCTAAGCCCAAATTACTCATGACCGTACCAACAATCCCCAGTGAGCGCTTGCCTTTGACGACACGATCTTTCGCTAAAATACACAGGATTTCATCGCCGTCGACAATTTCTCCCCGATGATCAACCATAATGATGCGGTCTCCATCACCATCGAGCGCAATTCCAAGATTGGCATTTCGCTCAATCACCGTTTTTTGTAATTTGCGCGTATCGGTGGCACCGCATTTATGATTGATGTTATAGCCATCGGGTGAAACCGCAATCGCGATGACCTGCGCACCCAATTCGTGAAAAATACGCGGGGCCACGTGATAAGCAGCACCGTTGGCGCAATCCACTACGATCTTTAATTCTTTCAACGTTAATTCCGAAGGAAAGGTGCTCTTACAAAATTCGATATACCGACCGGGTGCATCCACCATACGCTTGGCTTTGCCCAATCGTTCCGACGACACAGTGGACATCGGCGTATCAATTTGTGCTTCAATCGCTTGTTCTAATTCATCGGATAATTTAAAACCGTTCTCATCGAAAAATTTAATGCCGTTATCGTCATACGGGTTATGCGAAGCACTGATGACAATACCGGCCGACGCGCGAACGGAATGCGTTAAATACGCAATGGCGGGCGTTGGCATCGGCCCCAGTAATTCGGTGTTTACTCCCGCCGCCGACAGCCCTGCTTGTAAAGCCGACTCAATCATGTAGCCCGATACGCGCGTGTCTTTTCCAATTAATACAGTACCCGCGTGTTGTCGGGCCAATACTTTTCCCACGGCCCAACCGAGTTTTAAAATAAATTCAGCATTGATAAGCGATTTTCCGACTTGGCCTCGGATACCGTCGGTTCCGAAATATCGCTTTTGTACGGGTATTTTCGATAATTTTGGCATTGCATCACTCCGTGGAAAACTGTTTTACCGTTCGCGCCTGACTCGCAATTCTAACAGCATCGTAACTCGCCTTCACGTCGTGCGTGCGAATGATGGATGCTCCGTGATAAGCCGCGAGAGTATCGGCCGCAATACTGCCATACAAGCGCTCTGAGGGATCTGCCTTCAACACATCCCCCACCATCGATTTTCTCGACCATCCACTGAGCACGGGATATCCCATTTCAACGAACTCAGTCAAATGCGTCAAGAGGAAAAAATTTTCAGCGCAGTTTTTCCTGTAATTTCCCTGGCCAAACCCCGGGTCAATGACGAGACGATCTCTTGAGATACCCGAAGCCAGACAACGGTCAACCGCCGCGCTCAATTCATCTTTAACAGTTTTTAATAATAATGGGTAATTCGACGATTTTGGCAGCTGACGCGAATTGAAAAAGTGCATCAGACAAACTGGCGTTTTTAATTCGCACGCGGTTTTTAACGTATCCTCGTTCTGCAATGCACGCTGATCATTAATCATATCTGCGCCGGCAAATACGGCTTCACGCATTACCACAGAACGAGACGTATCGACAGAAACCATCACGTCAAAACGTTTTTTAATCGCGTCGATCACGGGGACGACGCGATCGATTTCCTGTTGAACCGAAGGCGCTTCCTGTTGAATATTGACAAAGGGATTGGTGGCTTCGCCGCCGATATCCAAAATGCGCGCGCCTTCCTGAATCATGGATTCAGCCGTGAATAACGCGGAATCTCGATCAACATGAGGGCGAAAAAAAGAATTCGGCGACATATTAATAACGCCCATCATCGTCGGTTGAGAAAAAGTAATCAGGCTGTCATCGCGCAAACGTAATGTGAACATATTTTCCAGTAGCCTCGGTGAGCTTTGCGAACCGAGGCTACGAAATCCTCGTATCTCCAGCAGGCTCCGCCGGTGATTGTGTTTTACTTGATGAAGGCTCTCGTGATTTCGATTCGGAATTTTTAACCTCACCGTGATTTCCACTACCACCGTTTTCTTCGATCCAACCTTCGGGAGGAGAAGGCTCTTTGCCTGCCATGATTTCTTTAATTTGTTTTTCATCGATGGTTTCGTATTTTATCAATGCTTCCGCCATAACGTGCAGTTTTTCAAGGTTGCTCTGCAGTGTTTTTTTCGCCAGGCTATAAGCCGCATCGATGATGCGACGAACTTCCGAATCGATTTCCGTATTGGTTGAATCCGAAACGTCTTTTCGTTGAGTCACCGAACGACCTAAAAATACTTCGCCCTCATCTTCACGGTAAGTCAATGGACCCAATTTTTCCGACAGCCCCCATTTTGTTACCATATTGCGCGCGATTTCCGTGGCTTTTTCAATATCGTTTGAAGCGCCCGTGGTCACGCGATCGAACCCAAAAATTAATTCTTCAGCAACGCGACCGCCGAATAATCCGGATAATTGGCTCTGCAGTCGCAATTTACTCATACTGTATCGATCTTCTTCAGGCAAAAACATCGTCACACCCAGCGCACGTCCGCGCGGAATAATCGTGACTTTGTAGACGGGATCGTGTTCGGGCATACTCAAACCAACGATGGCGTGGCCGGCTTCGTGGTAAGCCGTCAATCGTTTTTCTTCTTCGTTCATTACCATGGAACGACGTTCAGCACCCATCATGATCTTATCTTTTGCCTTTTCAAACTCGTTCATAGTGACTTCTTTTTTATTGGCACGAGCAGCAAATAAGGCAGCTTCGTTAACGATGTTGGCTAAATCCGCACCGGAAAAACCAGGCGTACCACGCGCAAGCACTGAGGCTCTTACGTCTTGTGCCAAGGGCAATTTGCTCATGTGGACTTTTAAAATGGCTTCGCGACCTTTAATGTCGGGCAACGGCACCACCACTTGACGATCAAAACGACCGGGACGCAACAATGCGGGATCTAAAACATCCGGACGATTGGTCGCGGCCATAACAATCACGCCTTCTTTGCCCTCAAATCCATCCATCTCGACCAATAATTGGTTGAGGGTTTGTTCCCGTTCGTCGTGTCCACCACCTAAACCCGCACCGCGATGGCGACCCACCGCATCAATTTCATCGATGAAAATGATGCACGGTGCTTGTTTTTTCGCCTGATCAAACATGTCTCGCACGCGAGACGCACCGACACCGACGAACATTTCCACAAAGTCTGAACCAGAGATAGTGAAAAACGGCACCTTGGCTTCACCCGCCACCGCTCTCGCCAACAAAGTTTTACCCGTGCCTGGCGAACCCACCAACAAAACTCCGCACGGCATCTTACCGCCCAGGCGTTGAAATTTGAGTGGATCGCGCAAGAAGTCAACCAGCTCTTTCACTTCTTCTTTAGCTTCTTCGACGCCAGCCACATCGTCAAAAGTTACTTTGACTTGATCTTGAGTCAGCAGACGCGCTTTACTGCGCCCAAACGACATGGGGCCGCCCCCGCGACCGCCGCCCTGCATCTGTCGCATGAAAAAGATCCAGACGATGATCAAAATGATAAAGGGCGCCCAGCTAATTAGAATATGCATGAGCATGCTTTGCTGCTTCGGGGGTTGTCCTTTAACGCTGACGCCCTTTGCAACCAACATATTCAGCAAGCTTTGATCTTCCATCGGTAAGTAAGTGGTAAATTGCTTGTTGTCCTTGGTGACGCCGTGAATCATGCGATCTTGGATTATTACGCTGCTGACTTCACCGGATTCCACCGATTTTACAAATTGGGAATAGGTATACGGCTGTACCACAGGTTCGCGTTGCCAAAAATTGCTAAACACGATAACCAGAACCAGGCAGATAATCACCCACAAGAACAGATTTTTTAACATACTATTCAATAAATTATCCTCTTACGGATTCTAATTCTGATTATAACCCAGAAATTCGCGGCCTAATAGATAGACCTCGCGAGATCGTGAACGGGAAGCGCTCGGTTTGCGAAGTTTGACATGCTTAAAATGCCGACGCAAGTCGAGCAGGAACGCATCCACGCCCTCACCTTGGAAGATTTTGGTTAAAAATGTTCCTCCAGGTTTTAGTAGCGTCTTCGCACAATCCCACGCCAATTCGACCAGGTGGAGTGATCGGGGCTGATCAATGATCTTCATGCCGCTCATATTAGGAGACATATCCGAAATGACAAGATCTACCTGACCATCGCTTGTCTTTTTCTGAACCAATACGCACAACTGCTCAAACACTTTGGGATCGCTAAAATCCCCTTGAATGAATTCCACGCCAGTTATCGACGGCATCGGCAATACATCGACTGCGATGACCAAGCCATCCGGTCCAACCAACTCTTGCGCCAATAGGGACCATCCACCGGGAGTCGCCCCCAAATCGACCAGCACCATGCCGGGTTTAAATAGGTGGTCCTTTTCGTGGATTTCAAGCAGCTTATATGCCGCGCGGGAGGGATAGCCTTCTTGCTTCGCTCGCTTTACATAAACATCATCGCGGTGCTCTTTGAGCCAACGTTTACTGGCTGTCATAACAGGCCTAACTGTAACTTAGCCGCATCGGACATCCGGTTTTGATCCCACGGCGGATCAAAAACCATTTCAATCTCAGCCTCGCAAACACCGGGTATAGCGAGTACTTTGCGTTTTGCATCCGCGGCGATAACGGGACCCATCCCGCAACCCGGCGCGGTCAAGGTCATTTCAATAAACACACGGTACGTATCGTCTTTTAATTTTTCGATTTCGCAGTCGTACACCAAACCCAAATCGGCAATATTCACCGGGATTTCAGGATCGTACACGGTGCGCAATTGCGCCCATACTTTTTCGGTAATCGTGGCATTTTCCGGTAAATCATCGAGCGGACTTCGCGTTTCTTTCCCAAGTGCATCCGCGTCTTTCGCTTCAATGCGCGCTAAATTGCCGTAGATATTCACGGTAAACGTGTCACCCAAACTTTGCGTAATCGTCACTTCAGCACCGCGCGGTATTTTAATCGCAGCACCCGCCGGAATTAACGTCGCAAAGACGTCGCGGTTGAGCACAACTACTGCTTTATCGACAGGACTCATTTCTCCAGTACTTCTTCTTTCAAATTAAAACTCTCACCACAACCGCACTCACTGGCCGCATTCGGATTAATAAACTGCAACTGCGATTGCCCTAAACCTTTGCGCACGTAATCCACGGTGGTTCCCTTTATTAAAGACAGGCAGTGCGCATCAAGAAAGAGGGTTAATCCCCGTTCCGTCTCAACACGCACGTCATCCGGATTAATCTTATCGACCACTTCCGGTTTATACATATACCCAGAACATCCCGTTTTCTTAACGGATAAACGAAAAGCTTTCGCCTGACGCTGTTGAATCATTTTTTGAATATGCGATTCTGCATTCTCAGTTAACTGAATAATGTTTTTTTGTTGCTCTTTCATCATCTCACCTCACTAGCCTGGGTGTAGCCTTGATGTAGCCACGCGGAATCAAGGAATTCCTGAGTTCCTGGATTACGCCCCGCAAAGCGTGGCTCCATCCAGGCTACTCCGTCGTAATTAATTCTTTGTTATTCTTAAGCGCCGCGATCACCGTGTGCCAACACAACGTGGCACACTTCACGCGAGCCGGAAATTCCGACACGCCAGACAACGCGGCTAATTTCCCCAATTTCTTCGGATCCGGCTTGGATTTTCCAGTGACTGCATCGTGAAAGTCAGTAAACAACGTGTCGATAACCAATAATGATTTTCCGCGTATCGTTTCCATCATCAACGATGCCGATGCCATAGAAATCGCGCAACCACTGCCTTCAAACTGCGCCTCTTGGATAACGCCTTTTTCTTCGCGAATATAAACCATCAATCGGTCACCACACAGTGGGTTATATCCCTCTTTCGTGTGATTAACGTCCGCCAATTTTCCAAAATGACGCGGGTGACGACCGTGATCAATCACCAATTGTTGATACAGTTCTTGTAAATCAGCCATATAAAAATACCTATTTCTTAGAATTAAGATCAAATAAGTTTTTGTGCATTCGTGAGGGGCGTCGCGACCACGGAAGGTAAGAAGCGCCGAGTACAGGATGTACGTCCCCGAACGAATGTACAAAACTTATTTGATCTTCATTTCCTCCCAAAAAATTCAATCACCTTATACAATCCAACAACCGCGCGATCAATCTCGTCGACCGTGTTATACACAGCAAACGACAACCGAGCCGTCGCCGGAACGCGAAAACGTTCCATCAGTGGCATAGCGCAATGATGTCCGGCGCGAATGGCAATGCCTTCGTTATCCAAAATCGTTGCAATATCGTGCGGATGCGCTTGCTCCATCACAAAAGAAATCACCGCCGCCTTTTCCGCTGTTTCTCCAATAATGGTTAAACCCGGAATTTTCAACAGCACTTCCGTCGCATAACGCAGTAAACCGCTCTCGTATTCGTGTATTTTTTCAATTCCAATTTTTTCGAGATAATCGATGGCCGCTCCCAGCCCCACAACACCCGCAATATTCGGTGTACCCGCTTCAAATTTATAGGGAAGCACGTTGTATTCCGTTTTGCTGAAACTGACCCGGCGAATCATATCGCCACCACCCTGATAAGGCGGCATGGCGTTCAACCATTCGGTTTTCCCGTACAATACACCCACGCCCGTCGGGCCGTACAGTTTGTGGCTGGAAAAAGCATAAAAATCGCAATCGAGATCCTGGACATCCACGTGTTGATGCGGCACGGCTTGAGCTCCGTCGAGTAACACAGGTACGCGGTTATCGTGCGCCAATTGAATAATTCGTTTGACCGGATTCACCGTTCCCAACACGTTGGACACGTGAATGAGTGCGACGAGTTTCGTTCGCTGATTCAATAGCGACTGGTATTTTTCGATATTCAGCGCTCCGTCGTCGTTCACCGGAATGACTTTTAAAACGGCGCCCGTTCGTTCGGCCAGTAATTGCCACGGCACAATATTAGAATGGTGCTCCATTTCAGAAACGATAATTTCATCGCCGCTTTTTATTTTTAATAATCCAAAACTCATGGCTACTAAATTAATGGATTCCGTCGTGCTGCGCGTGAAGATAATTTCGTGCGTGTGCCTTGCGTTAATAAAGTTTTTCACTTTTTCTCGCGTGGCTTCGTAAGCGGCGGTTGCGCGCTCGCTTAAATCGTATAATCCGCGGTGCACGTTCGCGTTGTCGTAACAATAGTAATGCTGCAACGCATCGAGAACGGCTTGCGGTTTCTGAGCGGTTGCACCGCTGTCTAAATACACCAAGGTCTTTCCGCGGCTTTTTTGCTTCAGCAGCGGGAAATCTTCACGAATCGTGTTAATCGGTCGATTATCCATGATGACAATCCCCCACGCAGTGGCCCGTCGCTAATCGATCCACCACGCGCTGTTTAATCGCTGCCGCGATGAGTGGATGGGGCAGTGCTTCCAAAATGTCGTCTGCAAATGCGCAGGTCAATAAATGTCGGGCTACCGCCTCTTTTATCCCTCGGCTGCGCAAATAAAACAACGCCTCTTCGTCTAATTGTCCAATGGTAGCGCCGTGCGTGCACTTCACGTCGTCCGCGTAAATTTCTAATTCGGGTTTTGCGTTGACTTCCGCCGAAGGAGACAACAGTAAATTTTTGTTGGACTGTGTGGCCGTGACTTTTTGCGCCTCGGGATGAACCAGTATTTTTCCATTGAATACTGCCGATGAGCCCTCGTCAATAATCCCTTTATAATTTTGCCGGCTTTCGCCGTGTGGAACACGGTGGTCAATACGAACGTGATGATCCACCACGCTTTCCCCTTTCGAATGATAATATCCCAGTAATTCACACTGTGTACCGGGTTCATTCAAAGAAAAATTCAAATCATCGCGACTCAGTTTCGCGCCCAACGACACGTTGTACGTATACACTGCACTGTTTCTCGCCTGACGAATAATCGTGTTGGCGATGTGAAACGCGCGATCGCCCTCTTGCTGCAATTTGTAAAAATGAAGACGAGCCCCGGCTTGAGCATCAATGTGAGTAACCACGTTGTTGAAATATACCACCCCATTTTCTCCACGGTATTCCTCGAATACCGTCGCACTGGCATTTTCACTAATGACCCATAAATTTCTGGGATGATCCATCGTTACTGTTGATTCGTGCTGTGTCAGATGAATGACGTGGATCGGCCGATCCACGTGCACGTTCGGTGGAATCATCCACACATAGCCCGTTGTAAAGAGCGCATCATTCAACAGAGAAAAAGGAGTTTGATACACAGAATCCCGTGATAATTGTTCGTGCCACGGTGTAGCCCTCAAATCACTCAATTCGATTTCTTTAGGCAGACGTGAAGCGTCTCTCTGAAAATGTCCGTTGACGAATACCACCAGATACGCATCCGTTAACGCATGAATTTCTGAATGAAAATCCGTCGAAGACGGCTGCATTCGCTTGAACGCGTGCTTTTCAATTTCGCGAACCGGCGTGTACTTCCAATGTTCAATGTGACGCGTAGGAAAGCCCTGCGAAACGAATTGCTTCAATCGATCGGTTTGCCAATCTGACAATAATACATCGCCAACCTGTAAGGCCGCCAATTCGCTTTCTTCCCAATTTTTACTGATGGTGTTTTCTTTCATTCCGATAACCATCCGTAACCTTTAGCTTCTAATTCACGCGCGAGCGATTTATCGCCGGATTTCACAATCCGACCATTCAGTAACACGTGCACAAAGTCCGGCTCAACGTAATCCAGTAATCGCTGATAGTGCGTCACCACCAACACCGATCGATCCGTGCGCCGCAGACTGTTCACGCCTTTCGAAATCATTTGAAGGGAATCAATGTCCAGCCCCGAATCAGTTTCGTCCAAAATCGAAAATTTCGGCTCCAACAACAACATTTGTAATATTTCGTTTCGCTTCTTTTCGCCGCCCGAAAATCCCTCGTTTACCGATCGTTTTAAAAACTTATCGTCCATCTGAATAGAAGCAATTTTTTGATTCACCAATTCGATAAAATCCATCGCATCGTATTCCGACTCACCCCGACTTTTTCGTATGCTGTTAACGGCCGTGCGCATAAAATAAAGATTATTGACGCCAGGAATTTCAACGGGATATTGAAATGCTAAAAACAAACCGCGCACCGCACGTTCTTCGGGCGATAACGCGAGTAAATTTTCATCCCCGTAAGTGGCAGTACCTTGCGTGACCGCATACTCCTCTCGCCCCGCCAAAATCGACGCCAGCGTGCTCTTGCCCGAACCATTCGGCCCCATAATGGCGTGCACTTCTCCGGCATTCACCGTTAAATCGATACCACGAAGAATTTCGTGGTGATCCACCGCCGCGTGTAAATTTTTTATTTTTAACATTAGCCAATTGCTCCTTCTAAACTGACTTCCATTAACTTTTGAGCTTCTACAGCGAATTCCATCGGAAGTTTTTGAAAAACTTGTTTACAAAACCCATTCACAATCATCGACACGGCGTCTTCTTCAGAAATTCCCCGTTGACGACAATAAAATAGTTGATCTTCTCCAATTTTAGATGTCGTTGCTTCGTGCTCCACACGCGCTGTTTTATTCTTCACTTCGAGATAAGGAAACGTATGCGCACCACACTGGTTTCCTAACAACAGCGAATCGCATTGACTGTAATTTCTCGCGTTTTGCGCGCCCGGAGTGACTCGGACTAAACCCCGATAACTGTTTTGCCCATGACCGGCGGCAATTCCTTTTGAAATGATCGTACTCCGCGTATTTTTGCCGATGTGAAACATTTTCGTGCCCGTATCGGCTTGTTGAAAATGATTCGTCAATGCAACGGAGTAGAACTCTCCCACGGAATTATCACCCTTCAAAATAACGCTCGGATATTTCCACGTAATCGCCGACCCCGTTTCGATCTGTGTCCACGATATTTTTGAATTAACGCCACGACACGCACCTCGTTTCGTCACGAAATTGTAAATACCGCCTTTGCCCGTTTCATCACCCGGATACCAATTTTGTACGGTGGAATATTTAATTTGTGCGTTATCCAGCGCCACCAATTCAACCACTGCCGCATGCAATTGATTTTCATCGCGCATCGGCGCCGTGCACCCTTCTAAATAGCTGACGGTACTGCCCTCGTCCGCAATAATCAGTGTTCGCTCAAATTGACCGGTGTTTGCTGTGTTAATGCGAAAATACGTGGACAATTCCATGGGACAACGCACGCCTTTTGGAATGTACACAAACGACCCGTCACTAAAAACCGCTGAATTCAGCGTCGCAAAATAATTATCTCGATAAGGAACGACGCTTCCTAAGTACTTTTCCACCAATTCAGGATATTTTTGAACCGCTTCTGAAAAAGAACAAAAAATCACGCCCGCTTCCGCAAGTTTTTCTTTAAACGTCGTTGCCACTGAAACGCTATCAAAAACAGCATCGACGGCGACACCCGCTAATCGTTGTCGCTCGTGTAGCGGAATGCCCAACTTATCATAAGTTTCCAATAATTTGGGATCGACTTCATCCATGCTTTTTAATTTTGGTTTTGTCTTAGGCGCCGCGTAATAGCTAATCGCTTGATAGTCGATCGGCGGAAATTTTAAATGCGCCCACAAAGGAGATTGCATCGTGACCCAATGACGATAAGCACGCAGTCGCCACTGCAACATAAAATCCGGCTCTGATTTTTTCGCAGAAATAAGGCGAACCACCGCTTCATTCAAACCGGGCGGAATAATATCGGACTCAATATCCGTCACAAATCCGTGGCGGTATTTTTTATTGACGAGTTGATTTAAATATTTATCACGCATCGGCGTTCCTGTCTCGCTGGGTTGAGCATGGGCAGTTGCAATTACATTGACACGCGTTTTTTTCAGCGCGTTTCCATTTGTCGCGAACTAACGGCCGTTTCATATCAGCCAAATTTAAATCGGTCAAGACATCCAGAATAACCGCATTAATCGTTTGCCAATTATTTCGGAGCTCACACACCTGATCACGATCGCAGATATTCTCCCCGCGGCAACACTCCATCACGGCCGGACTGCCGTCAATCGCGGTGATGATGTCGGCGAGGCTGATGGATTCCGGTGCTCGCGCCAGTTGATACCCCCCCGTTACGCCGCGTTCTGAATTCACTAACCGTGCTTCGTTTAATAGCTTCAGTACCTTGCTGACGGTTGGTGTTGCGATTTGGGTTTCACTGGAAATCTGGGCTGCACTAAAACGCTCGGACGGCAATCGCGCAAGCGTGTGCATCACCGTCGTGGCGTAGTCAGCTAATCGACTGATTTTCAACATAAAAACACTGCACTTTGATTATGGAGGTAATTAGATTTCCCTTTTAGCCCAAATATAGTACCATATTTGTCCTATATCGCAACGAGAAGAAAGGAAAGGGCTCAAAATGCCTGTGATTTCAAACTTCCGACGTTTTCGTACGGCCGCGGTGGTCACCACCGTCAATGCCGCTGCGAACAGTCTGCTCGCCCTTTTTAAAATACTCGTGGGTTACCTCGGGTATTCCCAAGCCTTGATTGCCGACGGACTCCACTCGTTTTCCGACCTCATCACCGACGGGCTCGTGTTGTTTGCCGCCCGCATGGGTTCCCAATCACCCGACAAAGAACACCCGTACGGCCACCGCCGCATTGAAACCATCAGCGCCGTGATTATTTCCCTCGTTCTGATCGCCGTGGGATTAGGAATTGCCTACGATTCCATCCACCACCTGACCCATCGTCTGCATTTACAAAAACCCGGGTGGTCTGTTGTCGTCGTCGCCGTGGTTTCGGTTATCGCCAACGAAGGATTATTCCGGTACACGCTTCACCAAGGAAATAAAATTCAATCCGATTTATTGCGCACCAACGCGTGGCATAATCGCGGAGATGCACTCACTTCTATTATCGTATTAATCAGCGTAATTGGCGCTCTGTTTGGTGTGTTATGGCTTGACGCGATTGGCGCATTAATTATCGCAGCACTGATTCTCAAAATGGGTATTCGCATTACGTGGAAAAGCATCAAAGAATTAATTGACACGGGCGTAGACGAAAGCACGCTAAAAAAAATCAGCGGCATCATTTCCAGCGTGTCGGGCGTCGTTGCCATCCACCAATTACGAACGCGTTCACACGGCGATCATGTTTTCGTCGACGTTCACATACAAGTCCAACCGAACATCAGCGTTTCGGAAGGGCACTACATCAGTGAGCAAGTGCATCTCATGCTGATGAATCAATTGGATTGCGTCGCAGACGTCACGGTCCATATCGACCCCGAAGACGATCAACAGTCCATGTTATCCATCAATTTGCCGAATCGAAACGCAATCAATGAATCGTTGCAACACTGCTGGAAAAATCTTCCCGGGAATGACCGGATTCGACGGAAAGTGTTGCATTACTTAAACGGAAAACTCCAGGTTGAAATTTATTTACCCTTGGAAGTAGTTCAAGATATTAATCGGGAAACGCTGGAAGCGATGTATAACGAATCAATCCAACACAAAGAGATTGTAAAAGTGACTATCTATTTGACATAAATGATGGGCAAATGCACTCAACCCTCCCCGTCATTGCGAGGAGCCTTAGGCGACGAAGCAACCCAGGATTAATTAATTCTGGATTGCTTTGTCGCCCCGGATCAAGGTCCGGGGCTCCTCGCAATGACGTAGTTGAGTGCGATTACCATGGGGCTTCACCCAGGCTACAAGACAGGTACTAAAATGGATCCACAAAAAACCTACCTCTTCTACGACATCGAAACAACGGGACTAAACAAATGTTTCGATCAGATCCTGCAATTTGCGGCCGTTCGAACCGATTTAGAACTCAACGAATTAGAACGCCACGAAATACAGATTCGACTAAACCCCGACGTCATTCCTTCTCCAGCCGCCCTTCTCACACACCGCATCGGAATTACCGAAATGCAATCAGGAAAACTCGAAATAGAAGCGCTTCGAGAAATCCACGGCGTGATGAATGTCCCCGGCACTCTGAGTCTCGGCTATAATTCCCTGGGATTTGACGATGAATTTCTGCGGTTTTCTTTTTATCGTAATTTGTTATCGCCTTACACGCACCAATATCAAAACGGATGCGCCCGAGCGGATTTATATCCCACCGTTGTTTTATACTATCTTTTTAAAAACGACGCGCTCGAGTGGCCGAATTACCAAGGAAAAATCACTTTAAAACTCGAACACCTGTCGACCGCCAATCAATTAACGTCGGGGCGAGCACACCATGCGATGGTGGACGTGAACGCCTGTGTATCGCTCGCGCGAAAACTCAAACAACACCGCAATTTGTGGGAACGCGCCCTCAATTACTTTGATCGTAAATCCGACACACAACGCGCTCAGCAATTATCTTCTGTATTTAAAACCGAGTTAGGATCCCACACCGAAGCGGTCCTGGTGAACGGAAATTTTGGCAGCGATAATTTTTATCAAATTCCGGCTATCCACCTCGGCATTCACCGACATTATCGCAATCAATCGATATGGTTGGCCCTAGATCGTCCCGAATTATTATCGACAACGCCCGATACAATTCCTACGACAACTTACGCCGTTCGAAAACGCTTCGGCGAACCGCCGTTTGTTTTGCCTGTTTCTCAACACCAATTAACGTCCGAACGAATTGAACAAGTAGCGGCAAGTAAACACTGGCTGCAAGAAAACCCGCAACTGTTTCAAAAAATTCGTGACTACCACCTGAATTACACGTATCCGAAAATCCCAAACCGCGACGTGGATGCGGCCTTGTACGATATTAATTTTCCAACGCCCCACGAAGAATTTTTGTTTCAGCGATTTCACCTCGCGCCTCCCGCCGAAAAAGAAAATATCGCGCTCACACTGCCCAATCCCGTGCGTCGGGAACAAGCACTGCGCATCATGGGACGTTATTATTCGGATCATCTGTCTGAGGAAAATAAAAAATTATACGAAGAGTATGTTCAGCACGCGCAGCAGAAATCGTTGATTGATTACCGGGGAAAATCCAGTCTAACCCTTCCCAAAGTCCTCGAAGAAATCCATCACCTCGAAAATGAGGCCTCTCTCGACCAACAACAAAAGCAGCTCTTGCTGGATTTTAAAACCTACCTTACTCGCGCGTGATGAGGTATTTTTCGAAATGAAGCGAATTCGTAGCCTTGATGGATGTTGGGCGTAGGTTGGGCTAAGCCTTGCGAAGCCCAACAACTAATCTAATTCGTTGGGCTTCATTTCATTCAGCCCAACCTACGTCTATTTAATCATTCCTACTTCGTGGATTTCTTTCTGAAGCTGCACAATCTCGCTGTTCAATTGCGCCTGTACCTGCTGAATCTGCGATTGCAGGGTCGTAATTTGCTTCTGAACGGAAGCCTGAAGCTGCTGAATTTGCTTTTCAATGGCATCTGTTTGAGCCTTGATCTGTCCCGGCACACTGGCTTGAACTTTCTGAATTTGCGTTTGAAGCGTGTTTATGGCTTGCTGCATGCCACCCTCTTCGTTCGATGAGGCTACTGGCGCTGCCGCCCAAGAAAACGTCGAAACACCCGCCAACGCAAAGACCATCAACAGTTTGAAAATATGGATTTTTTTCATATAACTCCCCAATAGTCACTACGCAGACTCTACCACCAAAACCTTAAGAAAAAATTAAAACTATTCTCTGCATGACTCGTAGCCTTGATGCAGCGATAGCGGAATCAAGGAATTCAATTCCCGGGTTACGCCCCGAAGCAGGGGCTCCACCCAGGCTACGAACCTCTCTACCGCCCCTCATCCCAGCATGGCAGCCCGGATCCAAACTCCAGGACGGGAATGGCAAACAAAATAATCCAGATACTTAATATAGTCCTAAGGTTAGGCCGGTATCATGACGACCGAATGAATTAATTTAATTGGGGCAACAATATGGTATACGAATGGGGCATGGCCCGATCTGCGATGCGTGAAGAGCAAAAGCAAGAGGTCTTGGATGAAATCCAGAAAATTATCGATGAGTTTCCCCTCAACCCTCATGAGCTTTGTGAAGCACTGTTTAACAAAGAAAATAGAAAATATATCCCAAAGAAATTTCAACGGATTTTTGAGCTCTTTGACAATCACAATACGAGATGCTTCGTAAAAGAAATTGTCTTTGCACAAACACACGCCCTTTATAAGTTCACCGAAACAAGCGAGTTTTCTCCCAACTTTAAGATATCGAAAATTTGTGCTTGGGTTTATGAACAGGCCAAAAAAGGAAGCTGCCTTGATTTAAGTCACGTTGATCTTCCCAAACTAACCTTCACACAATTGACCGCGCTGTGGGAAACGCTAAAAGATTCCGGCATCACTTCCCTTGTTCTAAAGAACACTTCTTTTCTTATACTATCCACTGATGCGCGTTGGAATTTATCTCTTGCACACTTAAAGACTTTTAGGTTCCTTGATTTAAGTTCTAACTCTCTTCATACATTACCAACTAAGTACGCTCTGCGATTGAAGGAGCTTTTAGAGGCATTGCCAGACCATACGTTGCTTGATTTATCGGATAATGCAATCTGTGAAATGCTGCCCCAAGTATTGAAATCACTTCTCTCTGGGTTGAAAACCACTCGCACTACCTCAGTTAATCTGAGCAGCAATAACCTTAGCGAAATGCCAAGCTCCGATCTGGAGCAATTTTTTGATGCAAGTCCCTCTATCAAATCACTAAGTTTAAAGGCTAACTGGCTTTATCAATTAGCAAAACACACAAATCGTTTCAGTTCATTTTGTAACTGGCTGGAAAAATGTTCACTTACTTCTATCGATTTAAGTTCTAATGAGCTTTCTAATCTGAATGAAGACGAGCTCAAAGCACTTGGGACAGCGTTGAGACAATGCGAGTCCGTTAATTTATCTTGGAACAACTTAACTGCTCCACAAGCGACGGCGTTTGTAAACGCATCAATGAGCTCTTCTATCAAGAAATTGGATTTATCAAATAACAATTTTGATTCACAAGACGATCAGTTGGTAGCTTTTGCAGATGCGCTGACAGCTTCTTCATTACAAACAATGGATTTGTCCTCTAATTATATCGCATTTAATCAAATGCCCAAAGGTGAGTGGACGAAAATTTGCGGTGGCTTGAACCGATCCAAGATTACCTCTCTCAATATGAGCGGCAATGATCTTTCTGAAGAACAATGCGAAGAGTTAAGAAAGATTCTTATAAAAAACCAGAAGGTTTCTTTCGGATTAGGGCGAAGAGGGTTAAATTACTTATCTCTATTTGCCCTAGGGCTAGAATCCTTAACTCCAGACCAACTTGAAGCGTTGAAACAAAAAAACAATCTTGTTATAGGGTATGAAGAAGAAAGAGCTCTTACTAGCGGCAGCCTTAGAACACTCATAAATAACCCTTAGCTTCACGATTTTTTATCGCGGCCTAGCCACCTCATCGCGAATATAAATCGGTTGCGCCTGTTCGGGGGAAACAACTTCGCCGCGTGCAAATTTGCCTGCCGCAATAAATGCCACGGATTTTGCGCGCGGGTAAATCTCGTCACATAAAGTCAAATTTTTTAATTCCGCAGCTAATTGCTCTCGATAAACGCGCCACGCATTTCCTGCCGCTATTTTTAAATCCGAGTGCGGAATTTTAATGGTTTCGGGTTTGGATAATTGATCCGGCACAACAGACTGCATAATGCCGTCGTCATCTAACCGATAAATTCCCCAATAAATCGCTCCCATGCGCGCATCCCAACCCACCAACACTTCTTTTTCGCGGTGATTTTCGTAAACCGTTTGTGCGAGTGCTTGTAACGTGGAAACGGGGACCACTGGCGTATCCACGGCATAAGCCAAACCCTGCGCAACACCCGTTGCAATGCGAACCCCCATAAAACTACCCGGTCCACAACCAAACGCTACAGCATCGACGTGATTTAAAGAAATCGAAGTAACAGTCAGTAATTCTTCCACTTGACTGAGAATAATATCAGAATGTTGTTGAGGCGCGAGCGCAAAGCGTTCATCGATTTGATCGTTACGCAATAACGCAGCGGAACACGCTTCCGTTGCCGTTTCAAGGGCGAGAATTATCGACATCTTCCACCGGCGCCAGATCGGCTATGGCTTTAATGGTTACGTTTACTTTATTCAGCTGAACGTAACCCGAACTCGACACGCCCGCGTACGTGAATCCCCGTTTCCACAGCGGATTGTAATCCAAACGAAGACTACCGGTGCTCTTTAACGCATCGTAACGGCTGGGGTCCAACAGGAGAGTTAACCCGTTATAACAGGCTTTTAAATCTACCTCATTACTCGTATCAACACTGTTAAGCTCAACAGTACGACAACGACCGGGGTTCATCTGAAAAGAAACGCGCTGAAACGCATACGATTGCGTAAACGGCGGCATCAGGGCCGTACCCTTGCCGAGGGAAACTAAAATATCAGGTCCGCAGAAGACCGTTTGCCTTTGTTTCCACGAAGACCACTTAATCTTCTGATAGCCCGTTATCATCTGAGCCCGCTGGGCATCATCCATCGCCTGCCACTGCTGCGCGGAAACACCCAGTCGATTCGGGCCAACGGAACACGCCGTTAACAACACCAGCACAGGTAAAACAAGCAATAATCGCCGCACAAAGCCCCCAAAATTTAAACCCTAGAATCATAGGCTGCTTGTGCGGAGATTACAATATTGCTGACCATCCTTTGGTTTAGTACTCCCTTAAATACCTGCCCAGTCAAATCAGTTTTTCTGAATGCCAGCGAAGGACGTCGCGGCCATGGAGGGTACTAAGCGCCGAGTACAGGGACGTACGTTCCTGAGCGGCATTCAGAAAAACTGATTCGTCGATTTACTAAGCATAACTTAGCGTTATCATATCAGGCTATGAACATCCACGAACTCCCCTACACCCCCGACGCCGCCGAACTATTCAAACCCTACGCGCGTACCCCCTATTCCGTATTTTTTGACAGCGGTCATCCGCACGATCAACGGGAACGCTACAGCATCATCGTCGCTGATCCGATCGTAAAAATTATTGTACACGGTGATGAAACAACCATCATTTACTCCGATCACCGAGAAACAACGTCCAGTGATCCGATGACTGTCGTCAAACAACTTTTACAGGAATTAAATCATTCAAACAAGAATCCGGTAAAAATAAATTTACCGTTCAAAGTCGGCGCAGTGGGTTATTTTGGTTACGATTTTGCGCGACGTTATTTCACTATTCCGAAGCAAACCACGTTCGATATCACCGTACCCGATGCGTTTATTGGAATTTACGATTGGAGCCTGGTAGTGGATCATCAGGATAAAAAAACGTGGTTAATTACGTTAGTAGATTCCTGCTTTCGCAGAAATAACGAGAATTTACCGAGTCATCCTCGCGAAAGCGAGGATCGCAGGAATGACAGGACAGCAGGCTTTAAAATCACCTCGCCATTTAAATCCAATTTTACATTCGATGAATATCAAAAAGCCTTTTTCCAAATTAAAAATCACATTCGCCAAGGCGATTGTTATCAAGTGAATTTGTGCCAACGCTTTAGCGCACCATTTATCGGTTCACCCTGGCACGCCTATCAACAATTGCGGCGCGCCAGCCCAACTCCCTTTTCTGCATTTATCAATCTGGACCAACAAGCCGTGCTTTGCCTATCTCCTGAGCGTTTTTTAAGTGCGCACAACGGGTTCGTCGAAACTAAACCGATCAAAGGAACTGCCGCTCGATTCGATAATCCCCTCGACGATCGACGCAGTGCGCAACAGTTATTGCACAGCGAAAAGGACAAAGCAGAAAACATCATGATCGTGGATTTACTGCGAAACGATTTAGGAAAAATCTGCAACCCCGGCACCATCCGCGTTTCTCAACTAGCGACGCTCGAAAGTTTTCCCAACGTTCATCACCTAGTCAGTACGATCACCGGACAATTACGGGAAGATCAACACGCCATTGATTTGTGGCGACACTGCTTTCCGGGCGGGTCAATCACCGGCGCTCCCAAGCAACGCGCCATGCAAATCATCGAGTCCATTGAGCCACATCACCGCTCCGTATACTGCGGCAGCGTGGGTTACATCGATATCGATGGAGACATGGATTGCAATATTACGATTCGAACTTTAATTTGCGATCGCAACCATATTTATTGCTATGCAGGAGGAGCGATCGTTGACGATTCCGAATGCGAGAGTGAGTACGAAGAAACGAAAATTAAAGTGGCAAAATTGTTGACCACGTTGGGAAATCTGTAAGCCTTTCCCCCTCCTTGTATATAAAATCCAAACCCACTAGAATCAATAGCATCTATGCTATCCGAACCACTCAGCTCGCTCGCCAAACACGAAATCCACCCGGAAGACGTTTACTCTGTCTCTGAACTCAACGCCCACGCGCGAATGATTTTAGAAGAGGGTCTTCAAACCATCTGGATCACCGGCGAAATTTCAAATTTATCGCAACCGAGCTCTGGTCACCTCTATTTTTCTTTGAAAGACGAGCACGCTCAAGTCCGTTGCGCTTTTTTTCGAAATTATCAACGCCGACTCAATGTCTCTTTTGAAAATGGCCAGCAAGTATTGGTCCAAGCCCAAGTCAGCTTGTATGAAACGCGCGGCGACTTCCAATTGATTGTAGTGCACGCGCAGTTGGCGGGTGAAGGTGCTTTGCAAATCGCTTTTGAAAAACTCAAACAAAAATTAGACCAAGAAGGATTGTTTTCTCCGGAATACAAAAAACCGTTGCCACCTTTTCCGCGGACCATTGGTGTCATCACTTCTGCATCCGGCGCGGCTGTTCGCGATGTTTTGAAAGTCATCCATCGACGCTTTCCTACTCCCGTTATTATTTATCCCACCTTAGTACAAGGCGATAAAGCCGCCAAGCAAATTGCTGAAGCGATTCATTTAGCAAGTGCGCGTCGCGAATGTGACGTGTTGTTGCTCGTGCGTGGAGGTGGATCTTTAGAAGACTTATGGCCATTTAACGAGGAAATCGTTGCGCGCGCTATTTTCGCGAGCAAAATTCCAATGGTTACCGGTATCGGACACGAAATTGATTTTACGATCGCCGATTTCGTCGCGGATCATCGTGCACCCACACCCTCGGCCGCAGCGGAGCTCGCGACTCCACAGCGCACGGAATGGTTGCAGCAAATCACCTCGGTATACAAACGCCTGTCTCATTTAATAATGACAACAACGCAACACAAACACAGCGCTCTGAAACATTTGCACGCGGTGTTAAACGGTTGCAATCCTTTTATTCGCATTACCCACACGCAATCACAATGCGAAGCGCTGAAACACCGCTTGATTACGTCCGTGCAACACCGGCTTACCCAACGACAGCAAAAAATTGCTGAAATGGCGCACGCGCTCGAAGCCATCAGCCCGCTCACCACATTGAATCGCGGTTACGCCATTGTTCTGCACGATAAGAAAATCATTCGTGAAGCAAGTGAGGTGCAACACGGAGATCGCGTGTCGGCAAAATTATTTAAAGGCAGCATTGATTGCTTGGTTGAAAGCACTCATAACGAGGAATAAATGATAAAAGAATATTACCTGGAAGGAAATCCCATCCGCATTTGGCTCGTTCTCGCAGCCATGTGTTTTGCGGTATTCACCGTTGCTTTCAACACAACCGCCGTAATGAATGCGCTCATTGTGATTAATGACGAACTTAAATTCACGCCCGCTTCTTTACAATGGGTGGTTAATGCTTACCTCCTCACCTGCGCTTCCTTTATCATCATCGCTGGGCAATTGGCCGATATGTTGGGTCGTCGTCGACTGTTTTTCGTCGGCACAACTTTATTTATTATTGCCTCCATCGGTATTGCTTTATCCCACAACGCGACTCTGCTCATTGTGTTCCGCGCCATGCAAGGGTTAAGCGCGGCCATTGTTACGCCGTGCAGCCTCGCCGTGATTAAAGTTGGTTTTCCCGAAAAATTGCAAAGCACTGCCATCGGTATATGGACCGGCACTATTGGTCTGGGGTTTGCCTTTGGTCCTATCATCAGCGGATTGTTTACCAGTTATTTAACGTGGCGCGCTATTTTCTGGACCAACATCCCCATCATGCTTATTGCAATTATTATTGCGCGTTTATTTGCGCGTAGAACTCGTGGCGCAAGAGAAAATATTCGGTTGGATTTGTGGGGATTGTTTCTGCTGCTTTTCGGTTTAGTCCCACTGACGTTAGCCCTCGTCGAAGGAAACACGTGGGGTTGGAGTTCGCTCGCCACCTTAACCTTACTGATTGGCGGCGGATTTATCCTCGCTCTTTTCTGGTTTATTGAACGTTATATCCAAAGCCCCCTCGTGCATTTTCATCATTTCCGTGAGCGGATTTTTGTTGCGGGGAATATTGGTATTGCGGCCAGCATTTTCACGCTCATGGGTATCCTTTATTTCTTTAATGCCTTCATACAAAATCCCCTACTCATGCACCTTTCCCCAATGAGAGCAGGTTTAGCCATATTGCCAACAAGCTTATCCATGTTTGTCTTATCGGTGATTTCTGCAAAAATTACCACTCGTTTTGGGTTTCGATTCCCCATGGCAATCGGATTAATTTTTATCGCAATCGCTGCTTTATGGTTACGCCGATTAACACTCGAATCAACCTATGCATCGATGTGGTTTCCGTTGATGCTGTGGGGAGTAGGAATGGGCGTGAGTTTCTCGAGCAGTCCGGCCTTAGGCATGAGCGCCTTATCCAAAGAAAAAGCCGGTGAAGGTTCGGGTATTATCAATACTATCAATTATTACTCGGGTGTCCTCTGTATTTGCCTTGGAACGTTAATCTCCATCACGATTGGACGGGAACACTTTTATCAAGCCCTGCTCTCTGTCCGTTTACCCAACGTCGATTTATCAAAAATCGACAACGCAATGTTTGGACACCAGGGCAGTTTACAACTCCTCATTCAGCAAGCTCCTTCCGATGCCCAACAACCGCTGCTTCACGCGGTTCAATTAGCGACACTGCACAGCTTTACGGCCGTGATGACGCTGTGTTTTCTGGTTGCGGTTGTGGGTACCGTTGGAATTTTACTTTTTGCTGGGAAGAAGAAATAAGAGTTATTTTTCCTCGTACGGATTAGCATCCGTCTTCATTTTAATATCAATGGGCACGCCGATTAAATCATAAGTTTTTTGAAAATAATTCGCCAAATAACGTCGGTACGAGTCAGGTAAAGCATCCGTTTGTTTACCGTGCACAATAATGGTTAACGGCCGATGGCCGCCTAAATGCGCGTACCGCAACCGAACACGACGACCCTTCACGAGGGGCGGCTGGTGATCTTCAACCGCTTTTTCCAGTGTTTTTGTGAGTTGTGCTGTCGATAATTCAACGTGGGCTGATTGGTACGCCTCGTGAATCGCGCGGTACAATTGCCCCACACCACTCCCATGGAGCGCTGAAATATAATACCGTCGCGCGAAATTAACAAAGGGGAGTTTTCGATCCATTTCCGATTGAATTCGCTCGCGATGATAATTATCCAAACCGTCCCATTTATTCATCACAATAACCAAGCCTGCGCCGACGTCAATCACTAAACCGATTAATCGTAAATCTTGGTCCGTGACGCCTTCCTGCCCATTCATCACAAACACCACCACGTCCGCATCGTACACCGCTTGGAAAGATTTAATGATTGAAAACTTCTCTAGGGACTCGTGAATCTTTGTCCGCCGACGAATACCGGCGGTATCGATCAACGTATAATTTTGATCGCGTCGTTGAAAAGGAATATAAATGCTGTCGCGCGTGGTTCCGGGTTCATCGAATACAATGACCCGTTCCTCACCCAGCAAGCGATTAATTAACGTGGATTTACCCACATTCGGCCGACCGATTACCGCAATTTTGATTCCCATCTCTTTCGTGGTCGATGGCACGAGTTTTGTCGCGGGGATTTTTTTTATGATGGCTTCAGTTATTTTACTGACGTGGCGGTGTTGCGTTGCAGAAATGGCAATGGGCTCACCCAAGCCCAAACGAAAAAAATCACTTCGATTATTTTCTAAGGCTTCATTATCCGCCTTGTTCATGATGACCAGTACGGTTTTATTCTGTTTACGCAACCGATCGGCAATCACTTCATCCGCAGAAATCAGGCCCACTTTCGCATCCACCACTAAAAGAATGCAATCGGATTCTTGAACGGCTTGCGTTACTTGAGCTTCCGTTAAACGCGTCATCACGGGATCGTCGCTTTCGACCAGTCCACCCGTGTCGATCAGTAAAACGGGGTGAGCGTCGAGAAGGGCCTCACCATACTGGCGATCGCGGGTTACACCCGGCAAATCCGCCACCAACGCGGCTCGACTCTTGGTGAGTAAATTAAAGAGCGTCGACTTCCCAACATTAGGACGACCGACGATGGCAATGACAGGCAACATATTAGTTTTCCGAGGAGATCCCTCGCGAAGCGCTCGGGATAACAGATTTCACTTGATCGATTAACGGTTGATAAGCGGGATCATCTACCGTTTGCAATAACCGCAATGCATCTTTGGGCTTTTGCTGGGCGATTAACACCCGTGCTGCACGAATGCGCGCAATTTGTTTCAAGCTCTGCATTTTCGCGTGCTGCAGCACCCAATTAAATTGATTCAATGCAACGTCCCACTGATTTTTTGCAATCGCTTGCTGCGCACTCGCCATCGCCGCCAGTGCCGCATAAGGAGATCGAGAATAGTTTTTCATTAATTGTGTCGCCAATTGTTCTGCCATTCCAGTTTGGTTCTGCAACACGGCACCCTGCAGTTGCATGTAAATCACTGAAGCGCGTTGCGCTTGTTTATGTTCATAACTGTGCCAATACCGCCAACCAAATCCAATACACAAACCCAAGACGATAGCAACCGTAATGCTAATGCCGTAATCGTGCCACCATTTTTTAAGTAATTCGACCTGTTCTTTGTTGGTTAATTCAGCAGTCATAATTCACTTTTTTCTTTAAAATACGTAATCAATTCTTCAACCCCCAGTCGTTGCTGAGGCAAATCTTGGCGTAAATCTTTTACCGACACACGGCCGGTTTTTATTTCTTCGTCACCAATAACGACCGCCCATCGAGCAGCTTTTTTATCGGCGCGTTTAAATTGCGCCTTGATGCTTCCCCCGCTCAAGTCCGTTTCAACGGTAAACGCGGGTAATGCATCGCGCAGTCGCTCAGCCACGCGTAAACCTTCTTCCCATACTGCATCGCCCATCAATACCACGTAAACCCTCGGCGTTTCCGCCAGCTTCTGTGCGGTCCGCAATAATAACACCAAACGCTCTAATCCCGCAGCAAATCCCGCCGCCGGCGTGGGCTGGCCGCCGAGCTGCTCTATCAACGTATCGTACCGACCACCCGCACACACCGTGCCTTGTGCGCCCAATTGATCGGTCACCCATTCGAACACCGTCCGTCCGTAATAATCGAGCCCGCGCACCAGCGTGGGATTGATCACGTAAGGAATGTGAGCGTGATCCAACAAAACTTTCAAGCGATCAAAATGCGCGTGCGACTCGGGATCCAGATAATCCAGCAGCTTAGGGGCAGCGGCGATTAACGGTTTCAGATCGGGATTCTTGCTGTCTAAGATCCGAAGCGGATTGGAAACCAACCGACGCTGGCTGTCGGCATCGAGCTCATTGACGTGTTTCTCAAAATACGCCACCAATTTTTTTCGGTAATTTACCCTCGTTTCGAGCGTGCCTAGCGTATTCAACTGCAATTCGACAAATTCGCTCACTCCTAAGGCTTCCCACAAGCGACGACACATAAAAATCAGTTCGGCATCAACCTCAGGGTTTGCCATTCCACAGGCTTCTACGCCCAGCTGATGAAATTGACGGTAACGCCCTTTCTGGGGGCGCTCGTGACGAAACATCGGACCCAGATACCACAGCCGCTGCACTTGTTTGTAAAATAGGCCATGCTCAATACCGGCACGAACGCAACCGGCCGTTCCTTCCGGTCGTAACGTTAAACTGTCCCCGTTACGATCGGCAAACGTATACATTTCTTTTTCGACAATATCCGTTGCTTCACCGATCGTGCGCTGAAACAAGGCTGTTTGTTCAAGCAAAGGAAACCGAATTTCTTGATAACCGTAAGATTGGACGATTGCTTTACAGACGGTCTCGAGCAACCCCCAATAAGGCGTTTCCTCGGGCAGGATGTCGTTCATCCCCCGGATGGCTTGGAGGTGCTGAACCATTAATGGTGAGCCGAACCGGTTAAAACCGCCCTGCCGACTTGGTGGTGATCAGTTTTATCCACTGCGGGCACATCGATAGCATTCACAGAAGCGTCGCTCGACGCGGCATTCTCGGAAGACTGTATCGTCAAATCTTCCTTGGGTTGCATGACTACTTGTGGCTGACTCATTCCCACGCCATGTTTTTTCTGACCTTGCCACCAAACACCGACGAGAACCACCAAAACTACTACCGCAGAAGCCGTCACCCAACGCACTGCCCGACGGCTGATGACTCGCGTGGATCGTGAAATGACTGGAACGGCTTGCCGCATGACGGGTCTTTCTTGCAGCGCTTTGGCCCGAGCGAACTCCTCGTCCATTGCTAACGTTTCGAAAGCCGCAATGGCTTCATCCGGAGAGATGCCCACGTATCGCGCATAAGAACGCAAATGACCGCGAACGTAAATCAAGGCCGCCGCATGAGAGTAATCATCGTTTTCAATGTCCTTAATCCACTGCACGCTAAGCCGCAAGTGTTTGGCGACATCGCTTTGATTGAGCTTTTTAGCCTGCCGTGCCTCACGAAGCAGGGTACCGGGTGTTTTGGTATGAACGCTTTCGCGCTTTACTTCAGCTTCCGATTCTTTGAACTCTTCCGTCATGGGTGCTTTCCTATTGATTTTTATGTTGGGCTTCGCTGCGCTCAGCCCAGCCTACAATGCTCGTGGCATTATAACCGACTTGATTTGCTTTCAGAAGCGTTGTGTAGCCTTGATGAAGCGATAGCGAAATCAAGGAATTCCTGGGTTACGCCCGAAGTGGGCTGCACCCAGGCTACAACCAGGCTACGCTGGAACAAGGCGGCCTGTTTTTAACCAACGTTGATGCCGACCGGTAGCGTCGCGAATCTCGCCTGCCAATTGCCCACACGCACCCTCGATGTCTTCCCCCCGCGTTCGGCGAACGTGCGTGGTGAATCCGGCCGCGATTAATCGGTTTTGAAATTGTTCAATGGCCGCATCCGAAGATCGACGATATAAAGTCTTCGAAAAGGGGTTAAAGGGAATTAAATTAATTTTACACGGTATATCGGCAAGCAAATGAATGAGCGCTTCCGCGTGTTCCGGGCGATCATTGATTCCATCCAACATCACGTACTCAAAAACAATTCTTCGTTTACCGCGTGTAAAATACGTACGACAGCACTGAATTAACTCACGCAAGGGATATTTTTTATTTAACGGCACGAGTTCGTTTCGCAATTCATCGTTGGTGGCGTGTAGAGAAACCGCCAACGAAACCTCACTGTCTTTACGCAATTTTTCCATTCCCGGAATAAATCCCGCCGTACTTAACGTAATGCGGTATTTCGATAAATTATACGCATAATCGCTCATCATCAGTTCCATGGCGGGTACAACGGCGTCGTAATTGAGTAATGGTTCTCCCATTCCCATCATGACCACGTTAGTGATCACGTGTGGGGGTTTTAACCGTCGCGCCGCAATCCACACTTGCCCAATAATTTCGGCAATCGTGAGATTGCGGCTGAATCCTTCTTTCCCCGTCGCACAAAAACTGCAATTCAACGCACAGCCTACTTGAGACGAAACGCACAACGTTCCGCGAGTTCGATCAGGAATAAATACGGTTTCAATTTTATTTCCGTCGTGCAATTCCAATAACCACTTAATCGTGCCGTCACCCGAAACGCGCTCGAGATTGATTTCTGGCATACGAATTTCTGCCTCGGCAGACAATTTATTCCGAAGCGACTTGCTTAAATTGGTCATGGTTTGAAAATCAATAATGCCGCGCTGATGAACCCACTGCACCAATTGAAAAGCGCGATAACGCGGCTCACCCAACGATTCGAAATAATCTTGGAATCCGCGGAAGCTTAAATTCAAAATGTTTGTTTTCTCAGTCATATTGTTTCTTAACAAGTAGCCTCGGTGAGCTTTGCGAACCGAGGAACTCCAAAAATTCCTCGGTTCGCAAAGCTCACCGAGGCTACGTTAATAAATTTCATCTGCTTTAAAGAAAAACGCCACTTCTTCCTTCGCTGTTTGCAGACTATCCGAACCGTGTACCACATTGGCATCAATGGAATCCGCAAAATCCGCGCGAATCGTCCCCGGTGCTGCTTCTTTGGGATTGGTGGCCCCCATCAACTCTCGATTCTTCGCCACCGCGTCTTCTCCCGCGAGCACTTGAACCATGACGGGACCGGATATCATAAAGCTCACCAAATCCTTAAAAAACGGGCGATCTTTATGTACCGCATAAAAGCGCCCCGCCTGTTCCTGGGATAAATGCATCATGCGTGCGGCGACGATCTTCAAACCCACCTTCTCAAAACGCGCGTAAATCTCACCAATCACATTCTTAGCCACCCCATCGGGCTTGATGATCGATAACGTGTATTCCATCGCCATGGTTAAAACCTCACCAACAAGATAAATGGCTCATTATATGATGAATTCGCCAAAACTCAAGCAATTCCACATCGTTGTAAACCCAGCTACAATGAGTCTATGACGGCTTTTGAAATCATCCCTTTTATTATTTTCCTAGTCGTTATCGGAACGGCCATCGCGGAACGGATTAACGTCCCTTATCCCTTGGTGCTCGTTATTGCCGGTCTACTGGTGGGGTTCATCCCGGGAATCCCGAATTGGCACCCGCCCAGTAATGTAGTCCTCGCTTTGTTTTTACCGCCCATTTTATTCGCCGCCGCCCGCTTGATTTCTTGGGAGGACATTCGAAACAACACAAGCGAAATTATCTCATTGGCAGTTTTCTTAGTGATTGGAACCACGCTCGCCATTGCCTTTATCCTGCACTGGATCGTTCCCGGCATGCCCTTCAGTGCGGCCCTGGTATTAGGCGCCATCATCTCACCCACCGACGCAATCGCTGCTACTTCCATCTTGAACCGAATGAAGACCGAGCGACACCTGGTGCGAAGCTTGGAAGTTGAGAGCTTATTCAATGACGCCATCAGTATCGTTCTTTATAACATGGCCGTGTTATTTGTATTCATGGGCTCAATTAACTTTTCCAACACCAGCGGTCACCTCCTTTTGATTGGTCTCGGTGGTATCGCCATCGGATTAATGTTTTCCTATTTCACGAGTTTAATCGTGAAAGAATTTTTAGCCGAGTCGGAAAACGAATTGCCCATCATCATGAGTTTAATTCTGGCCTACGTGGCTTATCTGTTTGCGGATCGCTTCGGCGCTTCAGGAGTCCTGGCGGTAGTCGCCGCGGGTCTCTTTCACAAACGTACCGAGCGTGAAATCAAAGCCCGAACTCGCCTGTCTGAAAAGTCCGTGTGGGATACGTTTATTTTTTTCTTGAACGGACTGATTTTCATTGTTATTGGAATGCAGTTTCCGGCTTATTTAGCACGAGTTAGTGATTTACCGACGAAAAAATTAATTTTATTTTCCGTGGTCACCATCATCGTCGTCATCTTATTGCGCTTTATTTGGGTCGCCGCAACAAGTTACCTGAGGGCAACATTTACGTCGTACCGAAAAAATAAAGGCTCCTTTCAAGCCTTTTCCTGGCGAGAAGTACTCATTTCATCCTGGTCGGGCATGCGTGGACTGGTGTCCCTGGCTTTAGCGATTGCGCTTCCAGTTTCTCTCTCAAACACTACGCCATTTCCCTATCGCGACCTCATTATTTTTCTCACCATTATTACGATTTTATTTACGCTACTGGTGCAAGGGTTAACGCTGCCCGCATTAATTAAATTTTTGAAAGCAGAAAAAAGCGATATTCCCATTCTCAAAGAGGCCGCTGCCATTTATAAAGACTTAACCAAGCAAGCCATTGAACACATCAGCCGCTTAGAAGCTGACGAACACGTTTGTTCGTCAGTTGCAAAAAAACTCGTTAATAATTATTACACGAATCGATTGTTGCAATTTAAAGTTTCTTTAGAAACCGAATGCGATGCCCACGAAATCGGAAAAGAAGCGGAAGCCCTGCTTTCGAAAATTTTGGAATACGAACGGCGCTTATTACACAAACTGCAAATCGAGGGGAAAATCTCCGAAGAAG
>CAMTUH010000011.1:0-81768 GCA_947084935.1 uncultured Coxiellaceae bacterium | reverse complement strand
TGGCCCTTGCGGCGCTACGCATTCCATGCTTCGCTTGCAAGCTGCCCTCGCCATCGTTGGCTCGGGCGCTCAGCGGGCATGAAGCTTTGCTTCATGCGAGTTCCGCTTCGCCCTGCGCTTTATTTGCGCTTTATAACACCCCGAACTCAATCTCAATCTGGCCCACAAAATTGAGTCTTATCGGGGTACTCACACAAATCGTTTATAAAACACTCCGGACATTTGGGGGGGCGGGCGGTGCAAATGTATCGGCCGTGTAAGACTAACCAATGATGGGCGTTGTGGAGGTATTTTTTAGGGATTACTTTCAGTAGTTTTTTTTCGACTTCCAAAGGTGTTTTTCCCGTCGCGATACGCGTGCGATTGGATACGCGAAAAATATGCGTGTCGACGGCAATGGTGGGATGACCGAATAACGTGTTTAACAGCACGTTCGCTGTTTTTCGACCGACGCCCGGTAAAGATTCCAAATCTTCTCGAGTTGCAGGTACGGTGGAATCAAATTTTTCAACCAGTATTTGGCACGTTTTAATGATGTTTTTCGCTTTGCTGTTATAAAGACCGATAGTTTTTATGTATTTTTTTAGGCCCGATTCGCCGAGTGCAAGGATTTTTTTAGGCGTGTTAGCGGCAGGGTATAAAATTTTTGTGGCTTTGTTGACGCTTACGTCGGTAGCTTGTGCGGATAAAATAACGGAAATCAGCAGTTCAAAAGGGGAATGATAGAGTAATTCGGTCACCGGCTGGTGGTTTCTTTCTTGAAAACGACGGAAGATTTCTTCGCGTTTAGTTGGGTTCATGGCTTTTCCTTTTTGCGTGAACGCGTGCAACGGCATCTGCTATGGCGCGTTGCCGCGCCGCCACGGTTTGTTTCGGTGCGTGCAGCAGTTTAGCCGCTTCGTGTTTCTTTTGGCGATCCTCTTTTTCACGGGCAAGGCGTTTCTTGCGTTGTTGATGGCGGTCGCGCCAGTAAGCGGCGTAAATACGTTTCTCATCGGCGGATAAGGGTTGTGCGGGGATAGAATCGATGCAGTCCACCGGACAGGGCGGTATACACAAATCGCAACCGATGCAGGCGTCGGAAATGACGGTGTGCATGAGTTGGGAAGCGCCAATGATTGCATCGGTGGGACACACGGCGATGCATTTGGTGCATCCGATGCAGTCGTCTTCACGAATTTTAACTTTTTTCAGAGTCATTGCGTTAATTGTTCGGCTACATCGGGCGCGATTCGCTGCATCAGCGGTTGAAACGGATTGATGTTGTGGGCAAGTAGGGGTTTTTCAATGTCGTGCCACGATAAAGGTTCGATGTTTAAAAACCATTCGGCTTTTTTCGCGGTGTCGGGCAAAATGGGTTTTAAATACGTGGTGAGAATTTTAAATAAATTCAATCCTTGCGTGCAGACGGCTTGAACCTCTTTTTCTTTTCCGTTTTGTTTGGCGAGCGCCCACGGTTTTTGTTGATCGATGTATTGGTTGGCTTGATCCGCTAATTCCATGATGATGCGAACCGCTTTATTATAATTTAATGATTCATAGTTTTCGGTAATTTCATCGCGGATATTAACGAAGTGATCGAATAAGCTGGGATTGGGTAGTTTATCGGCTAATCGTCCATCGAATTGTTTAGTGATAAATCCCGCGCAGCGGCTGGCGATGTTGACGTATTTTCCGACGAGGTCTGCATTGACGCGTTGAACGAAATCCGGGAGGTTGAGATCGATGTCTTCCACTTGTGGATTTAATTTTGCCGAAAAATAATAGCGTAAATATTCGGGATTTAAATGATCCAAGTAATGACGCGCCGTAATGAAAGTGCCGCGGGATTTTGACATTTTCTGCCCATTAATCGTTAAATAACCGTGTACGAAAATCGCTGTGGGGAGACGGTAATTCGCTCCGGAAAGCATGGCGGGCCAAAACAGTGCGTGAAAATATACGATGTCTTTACCAATGAAGTGGTATAACTCTTTGTCGCTGTCTTTCTTCCAGTAATCGTCAAAGCGAATTTCCGGCTGTTTTTTAGTGAGATTTTTTAAGCTGGCCATGTAGCCGATGGGTGCGTCTAACCACACGTAAAAATATTTGTTGGGTGCGTCGGGAATTTCAAATCCAAAATAGGGGGTGTCTCGAGAAATATCCCAGGGTTTGAGCCCCTCCACAAACCATTCCTTTAATTTGTTGGCCACTTGAGGTTGAAGATGTCCGGCCGTAATCCATTGTTGCAACATATCCGCATATTTTTCTAAAGAGAAAAAGAAATGCTCGGATTGTTTTTCAATGGGTTTCGTGCCGGATAAAGCGGAAACGGGATTGATTAATTCGGTTGGAGTGTAGGTGGCCCCACAGACTTCACAATTATCCCCGTACTGATCTTCAGCGCCGCAGCGCGGACAAGTGCCGCGAATGAAACGATCGGGTAAGAAAATGTTTTTAATCGGATCGAATGCTTGCGAGATGGTTTTTGAAAAAATATCCCCATTTTTTTTTAAGCGGTAGTAAATGGCTTCAGATAATTCCCGATTTTCGGGTGAGTGCGTCGTGTAAAAATTATCGAAGCCGATGTGGAAGTCGGCAAAGTCGCGGGTGTGATCCGCGTAGGTTTGCGCAATCAGTTCTTCCGGGGTAATGCCTTTCTTTTGGGCGGATATCATGATCGGGGTTCCGTGCGCGTCATCACCACAAATGAAAAGACAGCGATTTCCGCACAGCCGCTGGAAGCGGACCCAGATGTCGGCTTGGATGTATTCGACGAGGTGGCCGATGTGAATGGCGCCGTTAGCATAAGGTAATGCTGCAGTCACTAGGATGTCGCGTTGTGGTTGGGGTGTTTTCATATGGAGTGTGCACTTTACCATCTTTGGCGGTCACACGCCAAGGCAGTGCTGCTCCAGGGCTTTGTAAAATTCAACGGTATCGGAAGAACGCCCTCGTAGCCATTGTATGGTAGAGGAAGTTTTTTTCTCCAAAAGCTGTGCGATTTTTCTTTCGGTTGAAGTCCATATACCGACTTCCTGCTCCGCTTCCTCGATCAATCTCAGAATTTCTAATATACCTTTTGGTATTTCAGCAAATAGACCTACGTTCCACCCTTCTTGCTGGCTTTTATCCTCGATGTCTTGTTTCAGTTTCTGCAGTTTCGTTTTTGCAATTTTTTCTTGAATAGGATCATCTTCAACTGCTCGAGCCAACCAAATTCGGTGAGTATTTGAAAAATCGTAAAAAACAATGGGAACATTAATCCCTAGTTCTTTTTTGAGTTCGGTTTGATACTGCTGAGCTACCCGCATGTTGTTTGGAGTATTGTGACTGATAAATACCGCACGAATCGCTTCGCGCGACACTTTCGCTAAGACTTCGTTCAGTTCTGGCTGACCTTCAATGGCCGCCACGAACTGATTAAAATTGGTAAAGTTCAATAGGAACATACGTTCTTTGTATTTTTTAATTTGATTTTTTGAGTCTATCCATTCGTGCGCGTAGGTTCCTCGGTCGTGTTTGAGCATGGCCTTAATCACGCAGTCCGTACGATCAAACATCAAGCCGACTAACAGTCTTTTGGAATCATGATGCCCAAATACCGGGGTTTGAAATTTTGTGAGTAAAGTTACCGAAGTTTTTTTAGTGTGGGTATAGTTTTTTTTCTCACGACGTTTTTCTTTGTAGGGTATTATTTCTCTTGTTAAGTGCACGAATTTATAATAATCGTCTAACGACTCTAAAAGAACTTTCTCTAGACGTAATTGTGGTCGATAATTATAATCACTGAGTTGCTTTTTAAAATCATCCCAGTTTTTTGGATCGATTACTTTTACGAATGCACGGTGCTCATTCACTAAATCAGTTAGTTCAGATAGTACTGGATACTCAACGTTTTCAGTGTCTTCTAAACTTTTATAAAGCATTTGATGTTGACTTAAACGGTTTAATGTTTCTTGTATTTCCGCAAGGGAACACTCTCGTCGCAAACGTAAATAATCCAACGGAGTGGCGTATCCTTCTTTTTTCAAAATTTCAGCCATTTTCTCATCGCTAAATTCTATGCGTGTCCCCTGTGCAGTAAAAAAGAAAGGTTCCTGATCCATTCCTTGGTGGTGCTCACTGAGGGAGTAAAAAAATATGCCATCCTCTTTCTTGTGTTGGAAGTGTCCCGCTAATAACGCACGTATCGTATTTTTAAATTTTTGAGCCAACGGTGTCTTGTCCATTTCAGATAAGCATTTCTCGATATTTTCTAGAGACAAATCGAATTTCCCGTTTGACAATAAAGTTCGCCATTCTTCGACAAAAGGAGGGTAATCTTTAAAAAAGGAAATACCGTAGGAAAACGGATAAAACGAATTCAACGCGCAAGCTATTCTCTCTTGGATCCCCAATTTTTTACCTAAAAAACTGAGTTCCACCAGATCCGTTTCTTGCAAACGCGGCGACTGTAATAATTGGGTGATCAAGATCTGACACGTTTGGGGATATATTTTCTCTAACAACCATAAAACAGTGCTGAGTGGTTGATGCAAGAGAGTTAGGGTAAAGACACCCTCTAGTCCAGACTCTTTATTAATTAAGGCCTCATTAATAGCCCATTCACTGGCGTTGCTCAACAAAATTTCAAAGCCTTCTTTCGATTGGTAGCGAGCAGCAGCATTTACAGCAGTGCCGTGTTCCCGAGAAATTCTTGTCAACGCTTTATCAAGAGCTTCTGCACTGGCTTTTTTCACTAAGATTTCAAGTGCCGCTTCCGATTGATACCGAGCGACGACCCATAAAGCCGTTCTCTTATCAATCACAAACGAATGCCTTTCTACCAATGCTTTATCAATGGCCTTTGCGCTGGCTTTGTTCAGTAAGTCTTCAAACGCTTCGGGTTGATACTGCGCGGCAACGCAGAAGGCAGTAGTACCTATAAACCGAATGGATTCCACTAATGCGGTGTCAATGGCCTCCACACTGGCGATTTCCAGTAATTTTTTAAAGCTTTTGCCCGATTGATACCGAGCAGCAACGTGTAGTGCAGTCCCATCCAACCCAGAGGTTTCTACTAATGCTGTATTAATTGCGTCTGCACTGGAGTTATTCAGTAACGTTTCAAGATCTTCACTGGGTTGAGATCGAGCGGCATGTAATAGCCATTCTTTTTTATTCAAATTTAATGTGGGCAATGGGTCAGCGGTATTCGCTAACCGCTGCTCGGCATTTATCGTCGATGGAATCAATGGGTCAGTGATCGCCACGCCGTCGACAGCCGCATTTTCCTCTGTAATATCCAAAACGTCTTTTAGATAGTTTTTTATAAAATCTTCAGTAATTTCTATGTCTTGATCCGAGCGTTGATCAGAGCCTTCAGCAGTTGTTCTTTGTATGGCTTTTTTACCCAGTAAGTCCTTCTTACGAAAATAATTGATAATGTCCGATACCGTAGAATAACCTTGTGTATTCACGCAGTCATTTATCGCATCATCAAAATAAATTACCTCAACATCATTGAGTGCCGCAGCGAATTCCAGCGCATCGTGCGTACGCGCTTCTAAACAGCCACTGCTTTTGTCATACCTTAGCTTTTTGGCAAATTCCATACGCTTTCCTTTTTCAGTCACCAAGAGAATAGCCTGCTCAAACTGATCGATAGATTCAGAAAAATCAGTCCATGCTTTTTCGCTGTCGGTTTCCTGGTAATGGCCAATGTGGAAAGAAGTCCAGTTAAAATCGCGAAGTACACCCTTGTCTATGTCGCTGCCGTATTTGCGATGACGATTAGGGAAAGTGTAAATAGCGGGATCTTTTTGGTGCGCGATGGCATATTTTATGAATGCTTCGTTAGCCTTGATAAATTTAAAGCAGGTAACAACACGCAAAATATCGGTTTTTGTGTGTTCATCTAACTTGGTTTGGGATAGTACCCACTCTAAAAAATCGGACATTATGCAGGTGTCCGTTTTACACGCAGACAAATCTGGATTTATTTTGGGAGGGCAGACCAATTGCCGTTCCGGATAAATACGGCCGTATTGCTCCTGGAGGCTTTCTCTATTTTCGGGCGATAAAATATCTGTTAATGCGTTTAAATCGTCTTTGGAAGTAATGGCCGCTCGAAATAAATCTTTACGAGTGCGCAAAGCAGAAATCAATTGATTCTGATAATCGGATCCAATCGAAAGTGCAAGATGGATGAACTGCTCAGGAGAGGTAATAATCGATGAAAGCGAATTTTTATTGCCAAATAGCCCAGATATTAAGAGTTCCCTCTGAGTGGGATCATCACAGTGTTCAAGTGGTTCCAAAATACCGTTAATATCACCTCTGCGACTCATATTCTATGCTCCGCCAGTCGTTATTGTTATGGTGGACATTATACGACCGAAAACTTAACAAATTATTATTTATGGGATGCGCAAGATAATAAAAGGGGTTTAATACGAAATTAAGTTTCATTCGTTATAATCACCTTTCGTTTTTGCAACAAGAGCCGGAGTAGAAATTATGCGCTTGATTGAAAGCGAAGATTCGCAAAATCAAGGAGAAATTCCTCATGACCCTCATGACCCTCAAGACCATGAACGCAGTTCCCCAGATTCCCCTCCCTCTGGACAGGTTATCCTTACTTTAAATCAAGCAAGCCATCTTGATACGGCCAGGCGACACCGCAATGCGTTGAACTCACCACAAAGACGCTTCGACCGTCGGTGGAACGTACGTAACTTACAGACTACCGCCACCGTAACAGTATTTTTAATAATAGTATTAATAGTTGTGGAAATAGCTATGCCATGTAGCAGGAATAGTAGTGATGAGGGGTGCACAGGCTTTCGTTATGACTTACTTGGCCTGTTGTTTGTCTTGCAAGTCTCCTATTGTCTCTCACGCAGGTGTTTACCGCTTCGTACGGTAGTGAGCGATGTGAATGATCGATGGGGGGAATTATACCACTCATTTATGTCACGGAGGGAAAATCCAGAGGCTCGGCATCTACTCGACGATAATAGCGATGCTCGACAGGATAATGATTCGAACGCTCAAGGCAATAATACAGTCTCCTACGGCAGTACCTAAAGGGAATGAAAAAAGTCAGGGTGCATGACCTGCTGGTCCAGCGTACAATACCTTGCTTATGAAAACGACGGGCCAAGATAGAGTTTTTGCGCGTGCTACCCAGCTGGGTCAGGCGGGAATTCCGGGGGTGAAAAATATTATCGCCGTGGGTTCCGGGAAAGGAGGGGTTGGGAAGTCGACTACTGCGGTGAATCTGGCGGTGGCGTTAGCGGCCGACGGCGCGCAGGTGGGGATTTTGGATGCCGATGTATACGGCCCCAATCAGCCTTTACTGTTAGGGGTCAATGAGAAGCCCGAGCTGTTGCCGAATAAAAAAATCAAACCCATCAAAAAACACGGGATTCAATCAATGTCGATTGGGTATCTCGTTGAGGACGCGCCCATGATTTGGCGGGGACCGATGATCAGCCAAGCGGTTCAGCAGATGTTGAATGATACGGTTTGGGAAGCGCTCGATTATTTAATCATCGATTTGCCGCCGGGCACGGGTGATATTCCGCTGACGCTGGCGAAAAAGGTGCCCTTGGTCGGTGCCGTTATTGTGACGACTCCGCAAGCGGTGTCTTTATTAGATGCGCGAAAAGCCATTGATATGTTTTGTAAATTGAACATAACCGTTTTGGGCATTATTGAAAACATGGCGACGTATGTTTGCGCGCATTGTCGGCACGAGGAAGCTATTTTTGGGGAAGGCGGCGGAGCGGGTCTCGCTAAGCGATACGACGTTCCTCTGTTGGGGAAATTACCGCTGAATTCTTCCATTCGCAAAACGTCCGATGAGGGAGCACCCATCGTGATTTCTGAGCCGAATGGTGATGTCGCCGAACGGTATCGGAATATCGCGCGTGCTTTGCTCGATCGATTGTCCGTGCAGCCGATTAATTACGGCGCTAAATTTCCAAAAATTGTGGTTGAATGAGGGGGAGCATTATGTCGATCAAGTCTGATAAGTGGATACGCCGCATGGCCGAACAGCATAATCTCATTTCTCCTTTTGAGCACACGCAAGTTCGCTGCAACGAATCGGGTAAAGTGATTTCGTACGGCACGTCGAGTTATGGATACGACGTGCGCTGCGCCAACGAATTTAAAATATTTACCAATATTAATTCGGCGATTGTGGACCCGAAAAATTTCGACCCCAACAGTTTTATTGATGTGCGCGCGGATGTATGCATCATACCACCGAATTCTTTTGTGTTGGCGCGTACAGTTGAATATTTTAAAATTCCCCGTAACGTATTAACGATTTGTTTGGGGAAATCGACGTACGCGCGCTGTGGAATTATCGTAAACGTGACCCCGCTCGAACCGGAATGGGAGGGGCACGTGACCCTAGAATTTTCAAATACCACGAATTTACCCGCGAAGATTTATGCCAACGAAGGCGTGGCGCAGATGCTGTTCTTGGAATCCGATGAGATCTGCGAAGTTTCTTATAAAGACCGCGGCGGGAAATACCAGGGGCAGCGAGGCGTGACCTTACCGGTGACGTGAGGAAAGGAGGGATTAATGGTTGTTGGGGCGCAGACTTCGCACCACCTTGCCTACCCGCCAAATTTCTTTATTTTTTAGTTCATTCAGTTCTTGTTGAAGGTGTGCTCTATAATCAGGATCACTATTTTTATCAATGACACGTTGCGCTTCATTCCCATTCTGTACCTCACGATACAGCTCCTGAAAGATCGGCAACGTTGCGCTCTTAAACCGAGACATCCAGTCCAATGCTCCACGTTGCGCCGTAGTAGAGCAGTTCTGATACATCCATTCCATACCTTGCTCGGCGACTAGCGGCATCAAACTTTGCGTTAATTCTTCAACGGTTTCATTGAATGCCTCGCTTGGTGAATGACCGTTTTCTCTCAATACCTGATATTGCGCTTCAAATAATCCCGCTAAAGCACCCATCAACACGCCGCGTTCACCCGTTAAATCACTATAAACTTCATTTTTAAATGTTGTTTCAAACAAGTATCCAGAGCCTATGCCAACGCCATAAGCCAGTGTTTTAGTTTTAGCATGACCACTGGCGTCTTGATATACGGCATAACTTGCATTGATTCCTTTATTTTCTAAGAAAAATTGCCGGACACTTCGACCAGAACCTTTTGGTGCGACTAAAACAACATCCAGGCTTTTCGGCGGTACGACGCCCGTTCTGTCGGAATAGGTGACTGCAAATCCATGAGAAAACAACAACGTCTTTCCAGAGGTTAAGTGTGGTTTAATCATTTCCCATTGTTGCATTTGTCCCGCATCAGAGAGAAGAAAACAGAGAAAGGTGCCTTTTTCACAAGCTTCTTCCAACGAGAAGAGATTTTTTCCGGGAATCCAGCCGTCGTTGAGTGCACGCTTCCAAGAAGCGGAGGATTCACGTTGGCCAACGATGACGGTAAATCCATTATCACGTAAATTTAAAGCCTGCGCGGGTCCTTGTATGCCATAACCCAGTATGGCAATCACCTCATTCTCAAGCACTTTTTTTGCGTGTTCCAACGGGAATTCTTCTCGCGTAGTAACGGTTTCTTCTGTCGTACCGAATTTTATTTTTGCCATGACGTCTCCTCTGCATCTTTGAAAGCAAAGCTTATTCAAATTTCAGGCTGGTTGACTTATGGACGTGAATTTCACGAAGTTCAACAATTTTCGCCAGTTGTTTTACGACTCTCTCCACTAATTTTTCTTCCGCATAAATAACAATATTAAAAAATGATATTCCTTTCGTATCTGTTTCGAAGACATTAAGCTGTTCGATATTCACCCGATTTCGCGAAAATACGGAAGCAGTGCGCTGTAATACACGCAGCGTATTTTCTGTGGTCATGGATATCGAATATAAATTCCTCATATTCCGTTCTCTAAAACAACCGTACATCGCGAATGGATCGGCCTGCTGGCACCATCGGGAAAACATTGCCTTCTTTCTCGACGAGCACCTCGAGCAAATACGCTGTTTCCGCGGCGAGCATCGTATCTATAGCGGTTAATAAATTTTCGCGTTGAGCCACCCTTTCACCGGGTATGCCGTAGGCTTTCGCAATTGCGATAAAATCAGGATTTAACAATTCAACAAATGAATAATGTTTTTCAAAAAAGAATTCTTGCCATTGTCGTACCATGCCTAAAAAACCATTATTTAATATGACCAATTTGACCGGTAATTTCTCCTGTGCTATCACGCCCAATTCTTGAATATTCATTTGGAAACCACCATCCCCAGAAATCGATATAATCGTGCGATCGTTTTTCGCAAATTTCGCGCCGATTGCAGCGGGCAATGAAAATCCCATGGTACCTAAGCCGCCCGAGGTGACATGAGACCTCGATCTCGTAAATTGATAATATCTCGCAGCGATCATTTGGTGCTGACCCACGTCGGTCACCAATAAAGCTTCTCCCCGGGTTTTTTCTGACAGCACGTGTACAAATTCAGCCATTTTAATTTTCCCTTCTTGGGGGTGGATGTCTTTTTCGATCACTCGTTTTTTTTCTTCATCATGAGCACGTTTAAATTCTGCATGCCAAGCCGCGTGGGTTGCGCTTTTTAAAAAAGATAATAAAGCCGATAAACCTAATTTCGCGTCGGTATTTAAAGCAATATCCACGCGCACGTTTTTATTTATTTCAGCCGGATCAATTTCTATGTGGATAATTTTTGCATTACTTAAATAACCCAACAGTTTGCCGGTCACTCTATTGTCAAAGCGCATGCCCACCGCCAACACGACATCGGCTTCATTGCTTAATATATTGGGAGCATAATTTCCATGCATCCCCAGCATCCCCACAAATAATCGGTGTTTTGATGGAAAGCATGAGAGTCCGAGTAAGGTGGCTGCAACGGGTAAGTCCGCTCTTTCGGCGAGTTGTAATAGTTCATTTTCCGCTCGCGCCAGAGTGACACCTTGTCCGGCCAACACCAGGGGGCGTTTGGCGTTATTTAATAACTCAGCGGCTTCTTGGACGAGGGTGCGATCGAGTGGCGGATGGACGTGCGGACAATAAGGAGTTTTTTTACTGCTTTCATCATAGTCAACCACTTCAAGTTGAGCATTTTTGGTGATGTCGATTAGTACGGGGCCCGGTCTTCCACTTCTGGCCACTGTAAACGCTTTAGCAATGATATCGAATATTTCTGATGCGGATGTGATCTGGTAATTCCATTTCGTAATGGGTACGGTTATCCCTACGATATCGGCCTCTTGAAACGCATCGGTTCCTAAAAGATATTCAGGAACTTGTCCTGTGATACACACCAAGGGAACAGAGTCCAGCATAGCGTCTGCTATACCCGTCACTAAGTTTGTTGCTCCAGGGCCTGAGGTAGTGATACATACGCCGACTTTCTCTCCAGCCCGGGCGTAACCGACTGCAGCATGGGCTGCTCCTTGTTCATGGCGCACTAAAACATGGTGGAGTTTGTCTTTTACGCCGTAAAGCGCATCATAAATGGGCATGATCGCGCCGCCCGGATAACCGAACACGAGGTTCACCCCCTCCTTGAGAAGCGCGTTGATGCAGGCTTGTGCCCCAGTTAATTTCACGAAACATCCCCCAAAAAACTGCGGTGAGTCCTTTAATTATGGTATATGCAGCCACTCTGGCTAGGCTTCACTTTTCGTTGATTTACAATTGAGATTGACTATCAATTGATAGTAATTCTCAATAACTACTCGTGAGGTTTATTATGAATTGGTCCGATGGTCCAATAGCTGAGATTGGCGGCTCAACCCATCTGGATTCCGTTTCCTTGCTCTGTTACCTTTAACGCGTGAGTTCTATTTTTTCCAGGAGACAACGCGTGTTGAAGCATTTGTTTTCACTGTTCGTTATTGGGGTTTTTCTGTGCGCGCTGACTGCGTGTCAGCAGAATAAAGTGAAAAATACCATTCGCGTGGGAACCGTCGCGGGCCCGGAAACCCGATTATTGGAAGTGGCGGGGGATGTCGCATTAAAGCAATACGGCTTGCGTGTGAATATTATTCCTTTCTCGGATTATCACGATTTGAATAAAGCGCTGGTCGATGGCCGCTTGGATGCCAATCTGTTTCAGCACGTTCCTTATTTGCAAACACGAATCCAAGCGCGCGGTTATAAAATTGTGTCGATTGGAAAGGCGTTTCTTTATCCCATGGGTTTATATTCAAAAACGCTAAAGAAACTGAGTCAATTACCCAGCAGAGCAGAAGTTGTGATACCCAATGATCCAGCCAACGAAGCGCGTGCACTGCTTTTGTTGCAAAAAGCTGGACTGATTCGTTTACAAACGGGAGTGTCAACTACTGCAACCCTGAAGGATATTACGTACAATCCAAAACATCTGAAAATCGTAGCCGTAGAAGCATTGAAGTTACCACTGGCGCTAAATCAGGTAAGTTTAGCCGCAATCAACACCAATTACGCGGTTTCCGCTGGCTTGTCGCCATCTAAAGATGCGTTGTTTATAGAAGGGTCGGATTCTCCCTACGCCGAAGTCATTGTAGCTCGAGAAGACAGTAAAAATGATCCTCAGCTGCAACAGTTTGTGGCAGCATTCCAGTCGGAGCCGGTACTGCTTGAGGCTAAGAAGCTTTTTGGTGGCGACGCTATCCCGGCGTGGGATACAAAAAGCAAAGCAATGGCGCACTGAAATCGGGTATAATGCCCGCCGAGCCAACCAAACAGTCGCCCAGCGTTCCGCTGGGAGGAAAGTCCGGGCTCCATAGGGCAGAGTGCCAGGTAACGCCTGGGAGGCGCGAGTCTACGGAAAGTGCAACAGAAAGTATACCGCCCCTCACGGGGTAAGGGTGAAAAGGTGCGGTAAGAGCGCACCGCGTTCGTGGCAACACGGGCGGCGATGGCAAACCCCACTCGGAGCAAGGCCAAATAGGAACCCGTATCGTGCGGCCCGTACGTGGGTTCGGGTAGGCTGCTTGAGGTGCGTGGCGACACACATCCCAGATAGATGACTGTTCACGACAGAACCCGGCTTATCGGTTGGCTCTTTTTTGATTGTGTACCATTGTTCCTGTAAATTCGCCCTTGGGGTCCTGTCGCCTGCAGCACCCCGCTGTGCAGCGGCGCAGCGGGGGCCCCGCTTCCGGCGCCACCCCTCGGGCGATCCACAATTTACAGAAGTAGTGGTACACAATTCTTTTTTGATGGGAGGATTATGCAAGAATTATTAACCCAGTTATGCCGTGATATTGAAAATCTGAAAGAAAACGGATTGTATAAATCCGAGCGAATTATTACTTCACCCCAAAATGCTGAGATTGATGTTGCACCGAACGATCACGTATTAAATTTCTGCGCCAATAATTATCTGGGTTTAGCGGATCACCCCGAATTAATTAAGGCGGCTCAAGCGGCCGTAGAACAATACGGTTTGGGTATGGCGTCGGTGCGATTTATTTGCGGCACGCAAAATATTCATAAAAAACTCGAAAAACGAATCAGTCAATTTCTTCAGACGGAAGATACCATTTTATATTCTTCCTGTTTCGACGCGAACGGTGGTTTGTTTGAAACACTGCTGGGAGCGGAAGACGCGGTGATCAGCGACGAACTCAACCACGCGAGTATTATCGATGGAATTCGTTTGTGTAAAGCAAAACGGTTTCGCTACAAAAATAACGACATGAACGATCTGGAAGCACAATTAAAAGCAGCCGATGCCGACGGTGCGCGTTATAAATTAATTGCCACCGACGGTGTTTTTTCTATGGACGGGATTATCGCGAATCTCAAGGGAATTTGTGATTTAGCCGACCGATACCACGCGTTGGTGATGGTGGATGATTCGCATGCCGTGGGATTTATCGGTGAACAGGGTCGCGGTACGCCGGAATATTGTGGTGTTGCGGATCGCATTGATATCTTTACCGGTACGCTCGGAAAAGCCTTAGGCGGTGCGTCGGGAGGATACACGTCCGGTCACAAAGAAATTATCGAGTGGTTGCGCAATCGCTCGAGACCGTATTTATTTTCCAACTCACTGGCGCCGATGATTGTTGCGGCGACTTTAAAAGTATTTGATCTCTTAGAAAAAGAGGGAAATCCCCTGCGCAAACGGTTGCGAGAGAACAGCGAATATTTTCGTTGGGGCATGGAGCAATTGGGTTTTCAACTCGTGCCCGGCAAACATCCGATTATTCCCGTTATGTTGGGTGATGCGAAACTGGCTTCGAATATGGCTGAGCAATTGCTGAAAGAAGGGATCTACGTCATTGGATTTTCTTATCCCGTTGTGCCCATGGGTAAAGCGCGCATCCGCGTGCAAATGTCTGCCGCCCACACGAAAGCACAATTGGACCGCGCGATTGCCGCTTTTAAAAAGGTGGGTAAATCCTTGGGGGCGATATGAAAGTCATTGCGAAATTAAAAAAAGAGCCGGGTCTGTGGTGGCACGACGCAGAAATGCCGAAACCCGCGCGTAACGATGTAGTCATCAAAATTCGAAAAACCGCGATTTGCGGCACCGATTTGCATATTTTTAATTGGGATGAATGGGCGCAAAAAACGATACCCGTGCCCATGCACATTGGGCACGAATTCGTGGGTGAGATTTTTGCGGTGGGGGAAGACGTCAAAGGCTTTAAAATCGGCGAGCGGGTGTCCGGTGAAGGTCATATGACGTGTGGGCATTGCCGAAATTGTCGGGCGGGGTTCCGTCATTTGTGTCGGAACACGTTAGGCTTGGGTGTGCATCGACCGGGCGCTTTTGCGGAATACCTCACGATTCCTCAGGAAAACGCTTATAAAGTTCCCGATACAATCCCCGATAAGATTGCGGCTGTTTTAGATCCTTTCGGGAACGCCGTGCATTCAGCATTAGAGTTCGATTTGGTAGGGGAAGACGTGTTAATCACCGGAGCGGGGCCCGTTGGGTTAATGGCCATTCCCATTGCGCGAAAAGTCGGTGCGCGTCACGTGGTGATAACCGATGTGAATCCCTTTCGATTGGCGCTGGCCGAAAAAATGGGCGCAACGCTCGCCGTTAATCCCGCGGAAGTTTCTCTACTGGAGGTGATGAAAAAATTGGGAATGAAAGAGGGATTCGACGTCGGTTTAGAAATGTCCGGAAATCCCAGTGCATTTCGCAGTATGTTGGAAGTGATGAATACCGGAGGGCGAATTTCATTCCTCGGAGTTCCTTCCAGCGATTTCGCGATTGATTGGCATCAGGTGGTTTTCAAAAGTTTGACGATTAAAGGCATTTACGGACGTCGTCTGTTTGAGACGTGGTATAAGATGATTGGTTTGTTGCAAGATGGTGTGGATATTTCACCGGTGATTACGCACGAATTTCCCGCTGCTGATTTCCGTGATGCGTTTGAGATATTGCGTTCGGGGCAGTCGGGGAAGGTGATTTTGAATTGGGGTTAATCCGGATATTTTGTACCGGATCGAAGCGAGTGTATCCTTTTTCCGGCAATGGCTCGTGTCGTGGCCTGCCCCCGAAGGGGGCTCCGCCCGACTGCGCTTTATTTGCCTGCAAAAGGATCGTGGGTGCACTCTTAACGGCTAGTTCGTAGCCTTGATGAAGCGTGAGCGTAATCAAGGAATTCCTGAGTTCCTGGGTTACGCCACGAAACGTGGTTGCACCCAGGCTACAATTTTGCGTGAAGACTTACGATTACCGTCATCCCGCGCGAAAGCGCGGGACCCAGGATTAATTATTTTTTAAAGGTATTGGCTGTGGAGCTTTCTGGTTTGTAAGGAGGTTGTTTAGGAGAACCAAATATTCCAGACACACTAGGACGACTCTTCACTTGAGGACCTATTGACGCGGCAGCTAACATGCCTTTAAGCGCCGATTCTGCCTGCGCAGCTTCTATTTGGTCGAACTCGATTGACAAAAATTTTGCGGTAGTGCTTATGGCTTCGAGCCTTTCGACTAATTTTGCGATTAGTTCTTGCGCCCCTTTAAGAGCAATATCACGAACATCATTATTACTGGAATTTGAGTCTGACATAAAACTCCCCTTTTTTAGTGAGAATTGAGGACGTGGAAAACAGCTTTATACTACCAAAATCGGCCGTCTCGCGTAAGCGATGTCTTACAAGTGTTGATAAATACGGCGTTGTTTAATGTTTCTTTAAGGTTTCTACTTGCCTTGCTCCCACTCGCTCGGCGCCTACCAAAGCCAACCCAAACGATTTCATTAAAAAAACCCACATGATAATATGCAGCATCAAAATTCAAGAGAGGGAAATACCATGCCATCCTTCGATGTTCTGTGTGAGCTGGATAAACACGAGGTCACTAATGCAGTCGACCAAGCCAATCGCGAAGTGACCACGCGCTTCGATTTCAAAGGGACGGGAGCAACGTTCAAATACGAGGGTGAGACAATCACGCTCCAAGCGCAGACCGATTTTCAACTCAAGCAAATGATGGATATGCTTCAGCAAAAATTCGCAAAGAGAAATATCGACGTGGGTCACATGAAAGTGGCCGAACCCACGCTTCAACTCAACAGCGCGCAGCAAGTCGTGACGTTACAGGAAGGCATCAGCCAAGACGTCGCCAAAAAAATTATTAAATTGATTAAAGATCAAAAAATGAAAGTTCAGTCTGCGATCCAAGGAGATCGCATTCGAGTCACAGGTAAAAAGAGAGACGAGTTGCAAGAGGTCATTGGTTTTTTAAAGAAACAAGACGTCGGTGTGCCCGTCACATTTGGGAATTATCGAGAGTAAACTTTATCGTAGGAGATAAAATGGTGGATCTTTTTAAAAAAGAAGCGGAAGAAATTTTATCAGTTGAAGCTTTTAAAAATAAAATAGCTGAAATGGATGCTCTGCCTGTCGAAGAGCTGATTAGTCGGTTCACCCCGTTTAAAATTGGCCATGATTTCCGTCGCAATTGTGAAATTGATTATTACGGCGCATTGGCTGAGAAACTGGTTGCGCAGTATGAAAAGGAGGAGTTCAGTTTTTCCGGTGAAGATTTAGCGGTGTTTTTTCAGAACCTAGCTTTTGTTCATTTACAACAGGGTAATCATGCGAAAGCGCGAGAATATTACGATCGAGCAGAGAAAAATAAAGATAAGATCGATAACGAAGACATCCGTGCTTTGTTTGAAGCCCGCCAGGCACAAATTCAGGGCCCGCTTTTGCGGGAATTTGATCAAGACACAGAGAAAGCTATTGCGGTGTTGACTTCGGGTGTGAAGCTTTGTGAAACGCTGGCAGGGGAAGAATATTATTCAACATTGGCGAACATTCAAAGAGATTTAGCGCTTTGTTATTTAAAACAGGGAAATTTTGAAGAAGCACAACGCTGCTTTGAAAGCGCATTGAAAACGGCAGAAAAAGGAGGAATGTATCTCTTTGGGGTGGCGATAAAAAATTATATCGCACTTTCTAAGGCCTATTTAGGAAGCACCGAATCGATCGCACTGTTTGAAGGGGTCGCTCAGTGGTATGAAAAATTTAATGGGATCTACCAAGGGAAGCATCGTGAGGATGGGTTAGCAGACTGCCAAGATTGGGGATCCCACCTGTTTCACTCGGGTATTGGATATTTTTTGGCAGGAAAATACGATGAGGCCATTGTTCAGTTTAAACGGGCCGTGGAGTATCGAAAGAAATTGGTGCAAGGACAGTTATACAATCGAGTGGCAGATGTGTACTTGTGGATTGCCAAGTGTTGTTGCGAAAAAGAAGATTTGGGGGGAGCAGAAAAATACGCCGGGTGGGCGCGCAATATTTATCAATACCATTTAGACCAGCTCGATAAAAATGGTATCGCGCGAGCTGACGCCATTTTGGGGCAAATACCTATTAATGAAAGATATCAAGCGGGCGATGCTTTCCGCTTTTTGCTTTTCCCAAAAGAACCAGGGCAAACAGCAAGTCAGATACAAGACGGGGCTTCGGAAATAAAACTCTCCAATCTCAATCAATAGCGGCTTGATGTTAATTTTTTAATCAATTGACTAATTTTCACGCTTTTTTTGTACTTCATTATGCTATTTGTGTAAATAAGTGGTATAATGTGGGCAATGGTGGGAGAAATATCATGTTTCGGGGCTTAAATGCCGTAGCGGTGGATGAGAAGGGACGGATTACGATCCCAGGGAAATACCGCGATCTGATCACGAATGAAGCGGATGGTATTTTGGTGACGACGATAGATACGGAAGAACGTTGCTTGTTGCTGTACCCCTATCCACAATGGGAGCAAATTGAACGGAAGCTCGAAAGCCTTCCGAGTTATCACCCTGCAAGTCGACGAATACAACGATTATTGATTGGCCACGCGACCGAATTAGAAATGGATCGCAGTGGCCGTGTACTCATACCGCCGTTATTGCGGGAGTACGCTGGCCTCGGTCAGATGGTTATGCTGGTCGGGCAAGGCAAAAAATTTGAAATTTGGGGCGAATCGCAGTGGGACAGCGCACGCGACGGATGGTTGGCAGACGAAATGAAAAACGACGATGACCTGCCGCCGGATTTGAAATCACTGTCGCTGTGATCGTGCCGCCACTGAATCATCGTCCCGTTTTATTGGAAGCCGCACTGAATGGCTTAGCAATAAAACCCGATGGAATATATGTAGACGGTACATTTGGCAGGGGAGGACACAGTTTCGGATTATTGCAGCAACTTGGGCCCAATGGTCGGCTACTGGCACTGGATAAAGATCCGGAAGCCGTAGCCGTCGGTGAAACCGGGCCCTTTCGTGATCCACGGTTCTGCATACTTCATCGTTCGTTTGCAGAATTAGAAAAAATTGTGCAGGACCGTGGATGGCACGGAAAAGTGAATGGGGTGTTGTTGGATTTAGGAGTATCGTCACCTCAATTGGACGAAGCCAAACGAGGATTTAGTTTTAGGAAAGACGGACCTTTAGATATGCGGATGAATGTACAACAAGGAATGGATGCGGCGACTTGGATTAACCACGTCAGCGAAGCAGAGCTTTCGCAGGTTTTACGCGAGTACGGCGAAGAGCGTTTTTCTAAACGAATTGCGCGTGAAATCGTAAAATCGCGGGAAACTCAACCCATCACGCGAACGTTACAATTGGCCGACATCGTCGCTCGAGCCTGTCCGAAACGAGAAATAAAAAAACATCCGGCGACGCGAACGTTTCAAGCCATTCGAATTTTTATTAATCGTGAATTAGAAGAACTGCGCGACGGTTTGCCGCAGTGCGTCAATGTGCTTGAGAAAGGTGGACGCCTGTGCGTGATCAGTTTTCATTCGTTGGAAGATCGGATTGTGAAACAATTTATTCAGCGTGAATCGCGAGGCGAAGACATTCCTCGTGAAATACCCATAAAAGAAATACAGAGGAAGCATCGTTTGAAAAAAATTGGCTCCTTGATTAAGCCCAGCGACGCTGAAAGTGAAGAGAACCCACGGGCGCGAAGCGCCCGCTTACGGATAGCGGAGAAAGTTGTATGAATACCATTACCCGAGTCATGGCTGCGGACGGCATGAAGTCCGAAAAACGGATTGGAGTTTTTCAGATTCCCAAAAAAAGATTTGTCGTCGTTTCACTGGTGTGTTTGCTGTTGCTCTCCGCTTTTGGTGTGGTTTACCTGAAAGACCTGAATCGACGATTATTCATTCAGTATCAAAATTTACAACAAGAAAAAGCACAGGAAATTGTGCAATGGGGGAAATTACTGTTAGAGCAAAGTACATGGTCGACGCAGTCGCGAATTCAGCAAATCGCTCAGCGTCAATTGGATATGCAAGTCCCAAATGGACGGGACATTGTTTTGGTCGAGGATCGAAATGCGAATGAAACGACAAGGTAAAACGCGTGCGAGCCTCGTGGCGATTAATTACTTTATGGTTGTTGTTGTGCGTTGCGATAGCCGGATTATTATGGCGTTTGATCGATTTAAACATCCTGGATAGATCCTTTTTACTGAGACAAAGTAAGGCGAGGATCCTCCGTGTCGTTAATATTCCGGCTTATCGCGGCATGATTACTGACCGACTGGGGTCGCCGTTAGCCATCAGCACCCCAGTCGACTCAGTATGGGTTAATCCCCAATTGTTCCAAGCCGATTCTTTGCAATTACGTACGCTGTCGCAAATTCTAAACCTTCCTATTTCGTTTATTGAAAATCATTCGGAGAAACCCAATGATCGTCAGTTTATTTATCTCAAGCGCGGTAATCCTCCTTACGTCGGCGAGCGTGTGAAAGCACTGCAAATTCCTGGTGTTTTTTTACAGCGGGAGTATCGTCGTTATTATCCCGAAGGTGATATTACGGCGCACGTGCTGGGAATAACGAACGTGGACGATCACGGTCAGGAAGGATTGGAGCTGGCTTATAATCAATGGTTGGCCGGTATCCCCGGAGAAAAAGAAGTATTGATTGATCGCTTAGGTCGTGTTGTTGCGAACGTGGCGTTGGTGAAAAAACCGGTTCAAGGCCACGATTTAACGCTGAGCATGGATCACCGCATTCAATACGCGGCTTATCGCGCGCTCAAAGAAACCGTTGAACAATACCGCGCGAATGCCGGTTCGATTGTGGTGCTAAACGCCAAAACCGGCGAAATTTTAGCGATGGTGAATCAGCCGTCGTATAATCCGAACAATCGTCCGAGATCGCACGATTCACGGTATCGCAATCGCGCCGTTACCGATCAATTTGAGCCGGGTTCGGTGATTAAGCCTTTTACGATTGCCTTAGCTTTAGAAAGCGGAAAATACACGATAAATTCTACTATTGATGCGAATCCCGGCTGGATGCGCGTCGGCGGTTACACCATTCGCGATGATTTAAACTACGGCGTAGTAACGCTGACGCAATTACTGCAGAAATCCAGCAACATTGCTGCGGCGAAAATATTATTGTCGTTGGAGCCGAAACGGTATTGGGATTTGTTGCGTTTAATGGGATTCGGTACGCGTACGCGCAGTGGTTTTCCCGGTGAATCCGATGGTTCGTTGGTGCCACAGGAAAGCTGGTTTCCGAGCGTGATTGCGACATCCGCCTACGGCTATGGGCTTGCGGTGACGACTGTACAGTTAGCGCAGGCATACGCGATCTTGGCGAGTGGGGGGGTTAAAAAGCCCGTTTCACTCGTGAAATTACCGGAAACTCCAGCAGGTGTTCGCGTGTTACCGAAAAACGTCGCGCAGGCGGTAATTAGCATGTTAGAAACCGTGGTAAAAAAGGGGACTGGAACACGCGCGAGTATCGTGGGTTATCGCGTGGCGGGAAAAACCGGAACGGCGTACATTGCAGGCCCCAACGGCTATGATAAAAACCAATATATGTCTTCTTTTGTTGGCATTGCTCCCGTGAGTAATCCCGAATTGGTTGTAGCCGTGGTTATTCGCGATCCCAAGGGCGAACATTTTGGAGGACTGGTGGCGGCACCCGTATTCGCAAAAGTCATGAGCAGCGCATTGAGGATTTTAGATATTCCACCCGATGGTTTAAATAATCCCTGAATCTAGTTTGCGTCATTCCGCCAAATATATTCACGTTATTCCTATTCGATTTTCAGATTTAGCTGAAGAAGTTCTGAAGGCATTAAAAATGCCACTCAAATAGACAAAAAATTGTCAAAGTACTTCGAATGTGGTTGCATCATGAATAAATATACCCATTCCACTTGTTTTTAAGGCCATTGCGGTGGGGGAATTTATTTCAGGAAGCGTTATAACGAGACGAATCCCCGGTATTCTAGACACGAACCCAAATCTCACAACCGTGGCGATCTATGCAAAACATCAGGCTCACCCGGTTTGGGGGCGAGGCACACCGTTTTGACAAACTGACCGCTTCAACTTAACATGTTGATTCAGTTAGCAATACTGGGAAATCCGTCTCTACGTTAGAGTATAGTATGTTTATTGGCATCATGCCAGGCCCGTTTCACTACGGTATTGACTGCTTTATAATCTGGGCATGAACACGGTGCATTTGAAACCTCTATTAAAAGGACTGGCCCAAGAGCCGATTCCCGATATCGCCGTTACGGGTGTGCAGGACGACAGCCGGAAAATAATCGCTGGCGATCTTTTCCTCGCTTATCCGGGATTGCGTACGGACGGTCGACGGTATTTTCACGACGCCGTTGAGAAGAAAGCCGCTGCCATCGTATGTGAGGCAGAACACTATCAACCAACGGTGCAAACAACCATTCCAATAATTCCCATCGCAAAGTTGCAACACTGCATCGGAGAAATCGCGGCCCGTTTTTACGGGAACCCTTCAGAAAAAATGAATATTATTGGTGTCACGGGGACTAATGGGAAAACGTCGTGTACGCAATTTATTGCTCAAGCATTACAATCACAAAATATTCCTTGTGGTGTGGTAGGTACTTTGGGTTACGGCTTCTTGCCGGATTTGCAAAAAACGGATTATACCACGCCGGATCCCATACAATTGCAACGGGCGTTTGCAGACATGCACGCGCAAGGCGCAAAAGCCATTGCCATGGAAGTTTCTTCGCACGCTTTAGATCAACACCGCGTGCAAGGAGTGCATTTTACTGCGGCGGTATTGACGCAATTATCGCGAGATCATTTGGATTATCACAAAAGCATGGAAAATTACGCGCGCGCGAAAGAATTGCTGTTTCAGCAACCCGGATTGCGTTGCGGCGTGGTGAATGCGGACGACGCGCTCGGCCGAAAAATCATCCATGATTATCGCGATAAACTGAGTCTTGTGGCTTATTCAACAACGGAGCGATCAAACGACGTTCCATCCGTTTCAGCGAAAAAAATCAGCTCGATGCCGAACGGGTTCCGCGTTGAAGTCAGCACGCCGTGGGGGGAAGGTGAACTGACGACGACTTTGTTGGGACGCTTTAATATCAGTAATTTACTGGCCGTGTTGAGTGTTTTGGGGTTGTTGAACGTTCCGCTTTCCGCGGCGCTATCGGAATTGTCGCAGTTAACAACGGTAAAGGGACGCATGCAGTGTTTTGGTGGTGCGGATAAACCGCTGGTGGTTGTGGATTATGCGCACACGCCGGATGCGTTAGAGAAAGCATTAACCGCACTTCGCGAGCACTGTCACGGTAAGCTGATTGGTGTTATTGGTTGTGGTGGAGATCGGGATAAAGGCAAACGACCGCAAATGGCCGCCATTGCCGAACGCTTTGCCGATCACGTTATTTTGACTAATGATAATCCGCGTTCAGAACCGCCGATGAATATTATTCGAGACATGCAGGTCGGTCTTAAACGCGTTGCGTCGGTGACGGTGGAATTGGATCGTGATTCAGCTATCCAATATGCCGTGCAAAAAGCGGTGATTGGTGATATCGTTTTAATTGCAGGAAAAGGGCATGAAACCACTCAGGTGGTCGGAGATAAAATAACCCCATTTGATGATGCCATCGTCGTGAAAAGATCCCTAGATAAATGGACGAGAAAATGAAGCTCTCTCACATTGCTGATCGGTTAGGGGCGCGCCTGCACGGTCCCGACGCCGATGTGGTGTCCGTCAGTACTGACACGCGCACGATTAAACCCGGTGAATTGTTTATTGCTCTGCGGGGACCTAATTTTGATGCGCACGATTTTATAGAACAAGCCGCAGAGCGAGGTGCAGTAGCCGCTATTGTGAGCGATGTGGTTGAAGCGCCGTTATCACTCATCCGCGTCAACGATTCGAAATTGGCGCTTGCCGAATTAGCGGCTTATCATCGGGAACAGATAAATATCCCTATTATTGCGGTCACGGGAAGTTGTGGCAAAACAACTACGCGCGCGTTGTTGGCCAGTATCTTTCGTCAATGCGGGAATGTGCTCGCTAGCGAAAGTAGCTTTAATAATGATATCGGTGTGCCGTTGACCTTATTGCGGCTTCAACCGGAGCACGATTTCGCCGTTATTGAAATGGGCGCGAATCATCCGGGGGAGATTGCTTATTTAACGCATTTAGTAAAACCTGCCGTGGCCATCATCACGAATGCGGGCCCGGCTCATTTGGAAGGTTTTGGTGATTTGGAAGGTGTGGCGTGTGCTAAAGGAGAAATATTTCGAGGATTGGAGCAAGACGGTTGCGCGATTATTAATAACGATGATCGCTATGCGGCATTGTGGCGAAGTTTACTGGGTTCTCGACCCTTGTTGACGTTTGGGATTCACCATTCAGCGGATGTCATGGCCAGCGGCATTCGTGCCGACGATAAAGGCCGTCCCCGATTTCAATTAGTTTTGCCAACGGGTGAAATGGAAGTGCATTTACCTTTGATGGGTGAGCATAATATCAGTAACGCGCTGGCGGCTGCGACAGCAGCCGTTACGTTAGACGTACCTATTGAGTCAATAAAAGCTGGGTTAGAAAGTGTTGCCCCGGTGAAGGGGCGTTTAGTCGAGCGTAAAGGCTATAACGGCTGCACGATTATCGACGACAGTTACAACGCTAATCCCTCGTCCGTTACCGCCGCGATAAAAGTGCTGGCCGGGTGTGCGGGCGATTCGGTATTGGTTTTCGGCGATATGTTGGAGCTGGGAGAAGGCACGGATCAATTTCATCAATCAATTGGTGAAGAGGCGTTGCGTTCTGGCATTACTCGTTTATATTGTTATGGTGCACACAGCCGTTATGCCGCGCAAGCTTTTGGCAATCACGCGTATCATTTTGATACGCAAGATGAGTTGGTGAAGGCGCTCAAAGATTATTTGCATGAAAATGCAACCGTACTGGTGAAGGGATCGAAGTCCATGGGGATGAATAAAGTCACCCAGGCGTTGTTAGAGGATTAGCGATGTTGCTGTGGTTAACGCATCTGCTCAGTAATTATTTACACGTTTTGCGTGTTTTCCAATACCTGACTTTTCGTTCGATCGTCAGCGCACTGACTTCGTTGATTATCGTACTGGTATTCAGTCCTCCTTTTATTAAGCGCCTAGTCTCTTTGCAAATTGGACAGATGGTGCGTAGCGATGGCCCGCAAACGCATTTGAAAAAAACCGGCACGCCCACGATGGGGGGCACTTTAATTATTATGGCTATCGCGATTAGTATTTTGTTGTGGGGTGATTTGTCCAGTCGATTTGTGTGGGTGGCTTTATTGGTGACTGTAGCCTTTGGCGTTATTGGATACATCGATGATTATCGAAAAGTCATTAAGCGAAACAGCAAAGGATTATCCGCGCGCTCGAAATTTTTGTTGCAATCGCTTGTAGGCGTTGTTGCGGCCGTTTACTTGTATTTCAGCGCGACCGTGAGCGCGGAACATCAACTCATCATTCCCTTTTGTAAAAATGTCGCTTTGTCGCTGGGGTGGTTTTATATTCCCTGGGTGTATTTCGTGATTGTGGGCAGCAGTAATGCGGTTAATTTAACGGATGGTTTAGATGGTCTTGCGTTGATGCCAACGGTGATGATTGGCGGTGCGCTAGGAGTATTCGCTTATTTAACGGGGAATCATGTTTTTGCGGAGTATTTGACAATTCCGTATATACCGGGCGTGGGTGAAGTGGCTGTTTTTTGCAGTGCCATCGTGGGGGCGGGGCTTGGGTTTCTGTGGTACAACACTTATCCGGCGATGGTTTTTATGGGAGACGTGGGGTCGTTGGGTTTGGGCGCGGCGTTGGGTGTTATCGCCGTTATGGTTCGTCAAGAGTTAGTATTATTATTGATGGGCGGTATTTTTGTGGCTGAAACCGTGTCGGTAATTTTGCAAGTGGGTTATTTTAAATTAACACACGGGAAACGCTTGTTTCGTATGGCGCCTCTGCACCATCACTTTGAGTTGAAAGGTTGGCCAGAACCGCGCGTTATTGTTCGGTTTTGGATTATTACGTTTATTTTGGTTTTGTGTGGGTTGGCGACGCTGAAGTTACGGTAGCAGTAGTTCCCGGCGAAAAGAGGAGCGGGTCCTTTTTCCGGCAATGGCTCGTCGGGCTTTTGGCCCTTGCGGCGCTGCGCATTCCATGCTCCGCTTGCAAGCTGCCCTCGCCATCATTGGCTCGGGCGCTCAGCGGGCATGAAGCTTTGCTTCATGCGAATTCCGCTTCGCCATGCGCTTTATTTGCCTGCAAAAGGACCCGCTCCTCTTTTCGCCGGGAGCTGTGCTACGGTAGTTGGTTTTTGGTGGGAAACATGAAAAGAGTGGTTATTGTAGGTTTAGGAGATACGGGGCTATCCTGTGCGCGGTTTTTGGCGAAAAAACAGCTTCCCTTTTCGGTCACCGACAGTCGTGCAGAACCGCCGCAATTAAAAGCGTTTATTCAGGAATTTCCAACAGTCGCCGTAGTAACCGGTGGATTTTCTGAGGAGTTATTAAATAACGCATCCGAAATTGTTGTCAGTCCTGGTGTGTCGCTAAAAGAACCAGTCATCGCTAAACAGATGGCGCTGGGTAAATCGGTTATTGGTGATATCGAATTATTTGCCCGAGAAATTAAAAGTCCGGTTATTGCTATTACGGGGTCTAATGGAAAAACAACTGTGACTACGCTGGTGGGTGAAATGATGCGAGCAGCGGGGGTAAAAGCTGCTGTGTGTGGGAATATCGGTGATCCGGCTTTGGAAAGCATTACCTTTCCTGAGCCGAATTATTACCTGATGGAATTATCGAGCTTTCAGTTGGAAACCACGTTTTCGTTGCGTCCGAAAACGGCGACCATATTAAATATCAGTCAAGATCACTTGGATCGTTACGCCAACATGAGCGAATATACCCTCGCCAAACAGCGTATTTATCAGCAGTGTGAAATTCCTGTTGTGAATGCCGATGAGCCGATGATATGGCAGGGATTATTTGGAAAACAACGCCCCTTATCTTTTGGATTAAATAATTATCGTGAAGTTGATTTTTCAGTCATGAAAAAAAATCATCTGGCTTATGTGGCGCAGGGCGGAAAACCACTCATCGCCGTCGATGAATTTCCGCTGCAGGCGCCTCATCATTTGTTAAATGCATTGGCCGCGTTGGCATTGGGTTCTGCGGTGTCGTTATCGATGGACGCGATGTTATCCGTTCTTCGCGAATTTTCGGGATTGCCGCATCGGTGCCAATGGGTTCGGAAACATCAGAACGTGGCTTATTATAACGACTCAAAAGGCACCAACGTGGGCGCTACGATATCGGCGATTATGAGTCTCGGACAAGTTACGCCGGGCAAGTTAATTCTTATTGCGGGCGGACAAGGAAAGGGGGCCGATTTTTCTCCCTTGAAAGAATCGGTATCAAAATTCGTTAAGGAGTTAATTTTGATTGGTGAAGATGCGCCCGTCATAGAAAAAGCGTTAAAACCCGTTGTGCCCATCACGCGCGCAAAATCGATGGAAGAGGCCGTGGAAGTCGCTTATCGAAAGGCGATGGCGGGTGACGGTGTCTTATTATCCCCGGCGTGCGCGAGTTTTGATATGTTTACCAACTACGAGCACCGCGGAACCACTTTTATCAAAGCCGTGGAAGCGCTTTAATGAGTTCTAAATCTTTCTTTTGGCTGTACGATCGCTGGATTGCAATTATCACTTTGTCTTTATTAGCCATTGGACTGCTGATGGTCGCTTCCGCTTCGATGGTCATTTCCGATCGTCAGTACGGGTATCCGTTTCATTATTTTAATCGCCAAGCGATGAATTTACTTCTGGGTCTGACCTTAGCGTGGGTGACGACACGAATTCCTTTGCACGTGTGGAAGCGGTTCAGTGGAATCCTGTTTTTATTGAGTTTGGCATTATTGCTGGCGGTATTAATTCCGGGAATAGGAAAAGTCGTCAACGGGAGTCGTCGATGGATTAATTTGGGATTTATTTCTTTGCAGGTATCTGAGGTCTTAAAACTCTGCGCCGTGTTGTATTTAGCAAGTTATTTGCAAAGATATCAAGAAGAAGTCCGCCAAGAGCTCAAAGGCTTTTTGAAGCCAATGATTTTAACGTTAATTATGTCGGGGCTCTTGTTGTTGGAACCCGATTTTGGTGCAACGGTGGTGATCACGCTCACGTATATGATTTTATTATTCTTGGCGGGTGTTCGTTTATGGGCGTTTTTTGTTTTATTGCTGCTTGTGGGTGCGGCGCTGACTTTATTGGTGATTTTTTCTCCTTATCGATTAGAGCGGTTAACCACGTTTTTAAATCCGTGGAATAATCAATTCGGCTCGGGTTATCAATTAACTCAGTCATTAATCGCATTCGGCCGTGGTGGGTTATTTGGTGTGGGGTTGGGTAACAGCGTTCAAAAATTATTTTATCTGCCCGAAGCACACACGGATTTTTTATTCGCCGTTATTGCCGAAGAATTGGGACTCATGGGAGAGCTGGCTATAGTAGTGCTGTTTGTCCTGTTGATTGGACGTATTTTTGTGATCGGAAGACGTGCCGAACAAAAGCACGATTTATTTTCCGCGTATCTGTCGTATGGGGTGGCCTTGTGGTTGGGGCTGCAAACGACGATAAACATCGGTGTGAATGTCGGCATTATGCCAACCAAGGGGCTTACTTTACCTTTTATCAGTTATGGCGGAAGCAGCATGTTAATCAATTGCTTGGTGATTGGCTTGATGTTGCGCGTTTCCTATGAGACCGTTCTGGATAATGGTAAGATAAATTCCATAAAAGGCCGCGTGCGGTATTAATTCATGAAGCGAATGATGATCACTGCCGGTGGCACCGGCGGACATATTTTCCCTGCATTGGCGGTGGCGCGTGCTTTGCGCGAGCAAGGGGTTGAGGTGCACTGGTTGGGAGCACGAGGGGGTCTAGAAGAAAAACTGGTACCTAGCGAATTTCCCATCGACTACTTATCTATCAAAGGATTTCGCCGGAAAAATGGGTTTCAAAAGTTATTGTTACCGTTTCGATTGCTGTGGGCGATTGGACAGGCGTACCGGTTTATTAGAAAGATAAAACCCGATGTACTCTTAGGTATGGGCGGCTACGTGGCGGGTCCTGCGGGTGTGGCGGCGTGGTTGGCGCACGTCCCTTTGATCATACATGAACAAAATGCAATTGCGGGCCTCACCAATCGGATTCTGGCTAAAATGGCGAAGTCAGTTTTGCAGGCGTTTCAAGGTACGTTTGCGCAAAAAGGGAATGTCATTACTACTGGTAATCCAGTGCGGAAAGAGTTGGTTGGTACTCCATTGCCTGAAACGCGTTTGGAAAATCGATTGGGGCCGTTACGCGTTTTGGTTTTAGGAGGAAGTCAGGGTGCGCGGCCGATCAACGACACGATGTTGGTGGCGATGGCAGATTATCCTGAAAAAAATGACGTTGTAATTTGGCATCAAACAGGCCCGTTGGATTTTGAACGCGTGAAACATGCGTATGAAAAAATAGCGATTGAAGCGAAAGTGAGTCCTTTTATTGACGACATGGTCAGTGCGTATTGTTGGGCTGATTTGCTCGTGTGCCGCGCGGGTGCGTTGACCGTGAGTGAAGTAGCTGCGGTGGGGGTAGCCACTCTATTTATTCCTTACCCGTATGCAGTGGACAATCATCAATTTCATAACAGCCGTTACTTGGAACAAGCGGGAGCGGCGCTGATCCTGATTCAGAAATCGTTAACGAAAGATCGTTTGATTGAATTAGTGCGGCAATTTGCTCACGATCGTAATCGACTGCTGACAATGGCGATTTGTGCGCGACAATTATCTCAGCCGAGTGCGGTTGAACACGTGATTGCTGAGTGTGCGAAAATCAGTGTTAACGGAAAAACTTCCTCATGATGTTAAGTGATAAAAAAATAAAACACATTCACTGCTTGGGAATCGGCGGAATTGGCGTCAGTGCGCTTGCGGAAATCTTGTTAAAAAAAGGTTATCGGATTACGGGATCGGATATTGCCGAAAATAAAAATACCGGTCGGCTCGAGAAATTAGGCGCTGAAATTGTGTACGATCACGAACAATCGATTGTAATTAAGGCTGATTTAGCTATTTATTCTAGTGCCATCGCGGCGCACAACCCGGAGTTTGTTGCCGCGCAAAAAGCGCGAGTGCCACTCATTTCTCGAGGAAAATTGCTGGCCGAGTTAATGTCGGAGTATCACAGTACGGCGATTGCCGGCGCTCATGGAAAAACAACCACGACAGCCATGTTGGTTCATGCTTTTACGAAGGCCAATAAAGATCCGACTTTTATGGTGGGCGGAGTTTTGAAAGACATTCAGTCACCCGCGGGTGTCGGTAAAAGCCACTACTTTATTGCTGAAGCCGATGAAAGCGATGCTTCCTTTTTATTTATGCACCCCAACAATATTATCATCACCAATATAGATGCCGATCACCTGGAGACGTACGGCGGCGATTTTAATCGCTTGAAACAAACGTACCTTCAGTTTTTACAGCAAATGCCCGAAGACGGTGTCGCCGTTTTGTGCGTCGACGATCCGGTTATTCGCGAACTGATGCCGAGAATTTCTGCTCCAGTGGTTACTTATGGTTTTTCCAGTGATGCAAGCTATCGAGTGTGTGAGTATGCGCAGGAAGGGTTGCACGCGCAATTTCGAATTGACGTACCGTGTTCGGGTTCATCTGCACTGATCACGCTTAACGCCCCGGGGCGGCATAATGCGTTAAATGCGGCAGCCATTTTTGCGTTGTGCGATAAACACCGAGTGGATCATCAAACGATTATGGCTTCTTTTGCTGATTATCCGGGAGTCGACCGTCGCTTTCATTTGCACGGTGAAATGGCGTTAACGGAAGGCTGCGCAGTCATCATTGAAGATTATGGGCATCATCCCAGCGAAGTGAGGGCAACACTTACTACTGCACGTTCCGTATGGCCGGATCGGAGAATTGTGTTGGTATTTCAGCCACATCGATATTCGCGCACGCGCGATTTAATGACCGAATTTACCAATGTTTTAAGTGAGGCAGATTTATTGGTTTTGCTGGAAGTATATCCGGCGGGCGAAGTTCCAATTCCCGGTGTGGATTCTAAAGTATTGCTAAAAACTATTGAGACGCGAGCCACGAACGCGCCTGTTTACGTCGCCTCCTTGACGGCATTGCCAGGAGTTTTACCGGGCGTATTGAGGCCGAACGACGTGGTGATTTTTCAGGGCGCGGGGAGCGTGGGCGGTGTCGCAGCAACTTTAGTAAAAGACAAATGAATAAAATTAACTTTACACAATTACGAGGCGAGTTAATTCACGGCCATCCTTTGGCGCGTTATACCTCGTGGCGCGTGGGCGGAAAAGCAGAGCGCTTTTATCGTCCCGCTAATCTTTCAGATTTACAAAATTTTATTTCACAAGTGCCGCACGATGAGCCAGTTACCTGGTTGGGTTTGGGAAGCAACGTGTTGATTCGAGACGGCGGCATAAAAGGCACGGTTATTTTAACACTGAATCGATTGAATGAAGTTACGTTATTCGATGAAAATACCATTCGAGCTGAAGCTGGCGTTACGTGTGCGAAATTATCAAAATTTTGCGTAAAAGAAGGATTTGAAAAAGGGGCTTTTTTCGCGGGAATCCCAGGAACGGTGGGGGGGGCGTTGGCCATGAACGCAGGTGCGTTTGGTGGTGAAACATGGACGCACGTAATTGGAGTCGAAGTGATGAACCGTCAGGGTCAAATTCAGCGGCGAAATCCCGAGGCATTCACGGTCCAATACCGCCAAGTCACTGGGCTAAACGATCAATTTTTTGTGGCTGGACATTTTCGATTTCCGCGCGGGGATGCGGAACGAGCAAAAGCAACGATCACGCAATTATTGAAAAAACGCGGTGAAACTCAGCCGATTGGTGAATACAGTTGCGGCTCTGTTTTCCGAAATCCGCCTGGAAATTTCGCCGCACAATTAATTGAATCGGCCGGGTTAAAAGGTGTGCGCATCGGAGATGCGGAAGTCTCTCAAAAACACGCTAATTTTATTTTAAATCGAGGGAAGGCCACTGCGGCGCATATTGAGGAATTAATTGAACAAATTGCTGATCGCGTTTATCAAACGCACGGGATTAAATTAATAAAAGAAGTTCATGTTATTGGGGAGGATGACAAAGTTATATAGGTCGTTTAATGCAGTGCCATTTGTCAAACCAGTATCCCGTCAAATAAGTTTTTGACGAAACACTAGAATCCTTTTTTAAAGGTTCACAGCTTGAAGTAGAATGGGTATATGAAAACACTAAAAAAAATTGCACCATTCATCTTAATTGGCATTGTGTGTTTCGGCGCGATTTTTTTTGTGTTCGTTTTAAGAAGTCCTAACACTTTGCCATTTCGTCACGTGAATATTATGGCCAGTGATAATCACATTTCCTCCTCGGATTTACAAAACGCGGTCACCGATCACGTGCACGGTGGATTTTTTTCTTTAAATGTCAACGAACTCAGAGCGAGTTTATTGAAATTACCGTGGGTATATCAAGTTTCATTTCGTCGCGTGTGGCCCGATCAATTAGAGGTGGATGTGTTGGAGCAGCAACCCGTTGCACGTTGGAATACGGATCGGCTGATTAACGTGCACGGTGAGGTGTTTCGGCCACCGTTCGACACCATACCGAAGGGATTACCCGTTTTAGAGGGCCCCGAGGAGGCGTTACCCGAGATGCTTCAACGCTATCACCAGTTTAGTCAGTGGCTAGCACCGTTGGGCGTAAAAATTACCGAAATGCAGATGACGTCTCGGCACACGGTGAAGTTAACTTTGGACGGCCGCATTCAAGTGATTCTGGGCCGAGAAAATGTTGAACAACACGTTTTAAAATTGATCGATTTATATCCAAAGCTGATTGCGAATCGCGCAGATCAAGTGGAGTATATCGACTGTCGTTATCCAAACGGATTTTCAGTGAAATGGAGAGATAATATCAGGCATGCCATAACTAAGTAGAGATAATAATTTGATAGTTCGTCAGGCATAATCAATATTGTGCGAAAATGAGCATATTGAGTTAATATATCATAGTGCTTTCAAGATATATCGCTTATAATAATGATTTTAAGAAAGAGTCTGTCTTGAATTGTTTTGTATAATTTTAAGGCAGTCCAAAGAGGTTCCATTGCCAGGGAGACTTAAGCGGCTATGCCGAAAAAACCGGACAAGAATCTCATTGTCGCATTAGATATTGGCACCAGTAAGATCGCTGCCCTGGTGGGTGAAGTGGGCGCGGATAATCAAATCGAAGTGATTGGATTTGGAACACATCCTTCTCGAGGACTGAAGCGTGGGGTCGTCGTTAATATCGAGTCCACTGTGCAATCGATTCAGCGTGCAGTCGAAGAAGCTGAGCTGATGGCCGGCTGTGACATTCATTCTGCCTATACGGGTATTGCAGGGAGCCATATTCGCAGTCTTAATTCCCACGGTATTGTTGCGATTCGCGATCGAGAAGTGAATCAGTCCGACGTCGATCGCGTTATCGATGCGGCTAAAGCCGTCGCTATTCCCGCCGATCAAAGAATACTCCATATTTTACCCCAAGAATTTATCATCGATAATCAGGAAGGCGTGCGCGAACCGGTCGGTATGTCGGGTGTGCGCTTGGAAGCAAAGGTTCACATCGTCACAGGCGCGGTCAGTGCCGCGCAAAACATCACGAAGTGCATTCGCCGCTGTGGATTGCAAGTCGGCGACATTGTTTTAGAACAGCTGGCTTCCAGTCACTCGGTATTGACCGAAGACGAGAAAGAATTAGGTGTGTGTATGGTGGATATTGGCGGAGGTACGACGGATATCGCCATCTTTACGGAAGGGGCGATACGGCACACGGCCGTTATTCCCATCGCGGGAGATCACGTGACGAACGACGTAGCGGTGGCGCTACGAACCCCCACTCAATTCGCGGAGCAAATAAAAATTAATCACGCTTCGGTTATTGTGGGTGATATGGATCCCAATGAAACCATCCAAGTGCCCAGCATGGCAAAACGTCCGCCAAAACAAATACAAAAGAAAGCGTTGGCGCAAGTGGTTACCGCTCGCTATCAGGAATTGTGCGAATTAATTTTAGCGGAGCTGCGTCGGAGTGGGTTCGAAGATTTAATTGCGGCGGGAATTGTATTGACCGGTGGCGCTTCTCGAGTACCTGGCTTTATTGAGCTGGCGGAAAATATTTTTCACATGCCGGTTCGTTTAGGATTGCCGCAGTACGTGAATGGATTGGTCGATGTTCGTGAGAATCCCATTTACGCAACGGGCATTGGGTTATTGCTGCACGGTCTGCAAAGTCAGGTAAATAACGCACCTCAATTTGAAGCGGATCGTGGTGCGTTGAGTATCTGGCAGCGAATGAAGAGTTGGTTCCAAGGGAATTTTTAGAGGAGACAGTTCATGTTTGAATTAGGTGATACGTCACCGCAAAACGCGCAAATCAAAGTCATCGGTATCGGCGGTGGCGGTGGTAATGCCGTTGAGCACATGATGGCGGAAAGTATTGATGGGGTTGAATTCGTCTGTGCAAATACGGATGCCCAAGCGTTGAATCGTTCCAGCGCTCGAGTCATCTTGCAGTTGGGTGATGAAATCACGAAAGGTTTAGGCGCGGGGGCGGATCCGGATATCGGTCGTCAGGCGGCTGAAGAAGCGCGCGATCGCATTCGTGAAATATTATCCGGTGCCGACATGGTGTTTTTAACCGCCGGCATGGGGGGTGGCACGGGAACGGGAGCGGCTCCCATCTTCGCCGAAATTGCAAAAGAGCTGGGTGTGTTAACCGTTGCAGTTGTTACGAAACCCTTTGCGTTTGAAGGAAAAAAACGCATGCAGGTTGCCGACGATGGCATTCGTGAGTTGAGTAAGCACGTTGATTCGTTGATTACGATACCGAATAATAAATTGCTGAGCGTGCTGGGTAAAAACATTTCTTTACTTAATGCGTTTAAAGCGGCGAATAATGTGCTGCTCGGTGCTGTTGAAGGCATTGCGAACTTAATCACTCGTCCGGGATTAATTAACGTCGATTTTGCGGATGTTCGCACGGTCATGTCGGAGATGGGTATGGCTATGATGGGAACAGGCGTCAGCAGTGGAGAGAATCGAGCGCGTGAGGCTGCCGAAGCGGCCATTGCGAGTCCCTTGTTGGAAGACGTGGATTTTACTGGTGCGAAAGGAGTTCTGGTCAATATCACTGCGGGTATGGATATGTCCATCGGTGAGTTCGAGGCAGTGGGTGATGCTATTAAGAATTTTGCTTCTGAAAATGCGACCGTCGTCGTGGGAACGGTGATCGATCCTGAATTAACTGACGAGCTTCGAGTCACTGTTGTAGTTACCGGTTTGGGTCAGCAAACGGCAGGGGCGGCTGTACCGTTAAAAACGAACAAAAATACCAAAAATGACGGTACGCTCGATTACCACCAGCTCGACCGACCGACTTATATGCGTAATCAGGATCCTCCTAAACGGCGTGTGGAGGTAGAAGACCAGCGCGACAAGGATTTTGATTATCTGGACATACCGGCCTTTTTACGGCGCCAAGAGGATTAACGTTTGTTTGTATGCAAGGGAATGTGCTAAAATGCGCGTCGTTTTTTACAGTAAGGGATTGAAACACAATGATTAAACAGCGAACGCTTAAAAATGTAGTGCGGGCCACGGGTGTTGGTGTCCACGCGGGCGAAAAAGTTTATCTCACGTTGCGTCCTGCGCCTGCCAATACGGGCATTATTTTTCGTCGAATTGATCTGGATCCCGTTGTTGAAATCCCGGCGAGTGTAAAGTTTATCGGTGACACGAGTTTGTCGACGTGCTTAGCCAAAGACGGTGCGCACGTGGCCACCGTTGAGCATTTGTTGTCGGCGTTGGCTGGTGTGGGCATTGATAATTTATTCGTGGATCTTACGTCTCCCGAATTACCGATTATGGATGGCAGTGCGGGACCTTTTGTATTTCTTATTCAATCCGCAGGGATTGAAGAGCAAAATAGCGCGAAAGAATTTATTCGTATTAAGAAGAAAATTAAAGTAGAAGACGGTGATAAAACCGTAATGATCGAACCTTATCACGGATTTCAAGTCGGTTTTGGTATCGATTTTGATCACCCGCTGTTTAACGAGTCCAATCAGAATGCGACGTTAGATTTTTCGAGCACTTCGTACGTGAAAGAAGTTTCGCGGGCACGCACGTTTGGATTTTTATCGGATTACGAATATATTCGAAAAAATAATTTAGCCAAAGGGGCTAGCTTAGATAATGCGATCGTTCTTGATGAATATAAAATTCTTAATCAAGACGGATTGCGTTATCCGGATGAGTTCGTGAAGCACAAAATTCTGGATGTGATTGGTGATCTTTATTTATTGGGGTACAGCGTCATTGGTTCTTTCAAGGGTTATAAATCCGGCCACGCATTAAACAGTCGTCTGCTTAAGCAACTGCTCATGTGCGAAGATGCGTGGGAAGTGGTGACCTTCGAAGACCCTGCCGAGTTACCGTTTGCCTTTACCCCTGCGGTTGTTCTGGCGTAAGCAGTCCGACCCTCCATTTTGGACAGAATTTAAGCATCCTGATACACTCTTTGGCTTTACCCGAAGGGTGACTGATGTATGCGTACAGCTTTGTCTGTTTCTAAGCGGCAAGCAGCGTGGCAAGCAGCGGATGGAGCCATTCTCAAATTGATTGGCTTGATTCAAGAAGGCATCAGAAAAGAAGAAATCAATCTGGATGACTCGGAAACAACACTAAACTCTCTCGCGCAGGTGCTGCCGCTATTGGCAGAAGCTTCTCCTCAGTACGGCGCCTATTATTCGTCGGTAGCGGCGTGGGCTCGTGGAGTAGTGTGTCTACTTCGGTGCGCCCCAACCGGACAGGACACTTCGTACTTTCAATCAGCGCTTTCCTATTTTGAGGAGGCGATCAGCGTGCTATCCCTTCTCAAGAAAACACAGCCAAGAAAGAAAAAAAATAAAAGCCGAACGTCTGAGCTGCCCGCGTCTCTCACGACTCTTCTCCAGGCTCTCTCGGACTGCTTAGCCACTTTCTCTTGTTCTTCGGGCCAAGCTCAGCAGTTACTCGGAGTAATGATGCGCTACAGCGGGTGCTTTCAGTCGGATGCGGTGGCCCAACTGTTAGTGCTCGTGGGTACGCAGTCATTGTTGTATCAAAATGCAGGGGCAGCGGGCAACCTCAACTCTATTGACGAGCGCTGTGAATCCATCGCCAAAGATTTAAAAGATTTAACGCCTGCAACTCAGGCATTGACCATAAGTCTTAGGATAACAGTACGATTAGCTCAGGCTCAAGGAGAAGAAAATTTTTTAGCCGCGCAGAATAAAATAAAAGACGCTGTTCTGTTACGAGAAAAGCTGTATCACACTATTCAGAAGGAAACGGATAGCCAAAACCAATTAGGTTTGCAGGGTATTTGGAGGACGGTCGAGAGCAGCCTATTTGCCGTCACCCTGAGTCTTCTGGTGAATAAATTGAAAGTCTCCGATGCGTCCGAGCTGATCCAATGGATAGTACCAAAGTATGTTTCGCAGAATGTTCCGCTCTTGGCTCACAACGCATTGTTACCCGAGGTGCTCAGCCAGTTTATTGAGGATATACCACCTGAGGACCAGCGCCTTCCCGTCGCGCGGATTATGCAACTGTTTAGTGCTTGGTGTAGTTCCGTGGATGATCAGGGCTTCTCCCTTCTTTCTTTATTTCAACAGCTTGATCAGCAATTGTCTCTGAGCGAGCAGATCAAAAATCGAATAAAACACGCCCTATGGCAAGCCATTCTCCACGAAGGCTTAATGCGGGTTGATCGGTACCGGGAGGACGGAGAAAAATGCTCGGAAACATTAAAAAATATGCAAGCAGTAAGAGAATATTGGGAAGAATATCGGGGGCGTGTGCAGGATGCCGTGGACCCCTTGTTACTCGCCCAGAACTTGATAGTAGAGTTTTATTTTCAAGAGAAAAAATCTGGCTGGAACACCGTCTGTGTATATGCGGAACACATTCTGACTCTTATTGATATAGAACAATATCCAGCAGACGAAAAACCAGAAGAATATCAAAATGCCTTGCAATTGCTATTAGAAGCGTATTCTGCACTTTCGAGTTTTTACCTGTTACCCATCACCAGTAAAACGGTGGTGGTCGATGTTCTCGAGACCAGTGCATTAGAATTTTGGGACACGGTGGTCAACCAAGCTATACAGACTGCTGAGGCGTTGTCAAAGACAAAGACTACAGTTAGAAACGCACATTATGATGTTATTCAGGCTCAATGCTATGTGAGTAGATTTTTTTACCGTAGTGTAACTGGAAAAATAGAGGGTGCGATAGAGGACTATAAGAAAATTGCTTGGTGGAGTAAAAGATCATTGGCTTATTTCTCCTCACGAGAGTATCCATGGTTCCATGTTAAGTGGATGAATACGTATGTGGCGATTGCACGACAGCTCTATCAAATGGGAAAGATCGACAATGCGATTGCCGCTTGTGAACACGCTCACCTTATTCTGAATGGTATTGACTCTTTGTCATCGGATAAGCAGGACCAGTATAAAGAAGTTATTACTGCTGCAGAAACGGAATTCCTGTATAAAGAATTAAAAACTGTGACTGCCGGTATTTCGTTTACTCAGTTTAAAGAAAAACCGGGTCTAAGAGTGTTTACAAAATGGGGCATCACTTCAGAAGAAGATTCCAACGGTAATATAGCTTTTACTATTACTATAACGGGTCAATATACTCCGAGAAAGGCTCAGTCTATCCTAGAAGAGATCAGAAAATTTAAAGCCAAACATTTTTCTTCAAGTACTGGTAACTCGACTCCTAAAAAAATGGAGTCCTCGCAGATCGAAGAAAAACAGGGTGTGGATGCGAAATCCTTCGTGCAGGAGTTTTTGAGGATTGAACGGGAGGCGCTCCGTTCTGCGCGAAAACAGAACAGAGAGGATCGTTCTCAGCATATATTGAACCTTATAAACGAACGAAATGCGAGGAAACAGGAGAGTAAAAAAAATAAATCTGAAAAAACAGAGGCTGAAAAAGAATTGCAGAGGACCCGGGTAGAGCAATACAAAAAAGCAAAAAAAGAAGAGCAGGTAAAAAAAGAAAATAAAAAGAAAAAAAAAGAAGTCTGTGACCCAGGCTCAGAAATCGATTTGACATTTTCCACCCAGCGTTTTTTTGTTGTTCCATCGTCTGACAAGGAAGCAGAAAAATTTAAGAATTTATTAGCGCTCCTTCATGTTGAACTGCAACAGTTAATGAATCAAACTACCCCCAGTGCATGGACTCCTGCGAAAACACGAGAAATTCTGTTTTATTTGCTACAGTCTTTTAGATTATTACCTAATCTCTACACAGAATGTGACAAATCGATTATCAACACTATTATTCACGGACTCGTGCTTGTTGCGGAGAGTACGGTAGACGATCTTCCGGCAATGATTGACCTAGTAACGCGCGCCACGAAGGGGGAAGAGATATATTCACATGACGTTACCCGTAGCGCTTGGTATAAAAAGATTCTTCTACAGCAAGAGAATGCGTCTTTTTCGGTGGAGGATTACATGAGTCGCGTGTACCGGCTGTTGGAGGAAATACCGCTAGAGGCTTCTTTAGAAGCAGCGGAAGACGCGCTCAATCCCAATGTGGGGTGTATTTTCACTTTCATTGGTGAACTGTATAAGCAATTGCTCGAATATAAGGTTAACGAATATCGAGTTGCAAGCAATCCTTCCTCGCCAGACATCTATTTTTTGTATAAAGATGCTGAGGATTGGGTTTTAGCGACTGTTGGTCTGACCAGACCACAAATTCATTTTTTAAATGACTGTAAAGCCTTGCGTAACGCCGTCACACACTGCGCTCCGGAGGAAGATCGCCAGACCTTATTTAATATGGTGCGCCGACAATTTGCGTATGTGTATGACAGGAGTCTGCGTGATACCTTATTTCAATACATAGAGCAGTGCAAACACCTTTCTGAGTATGACGCGGCGCGCGAAGTAAATTCTGATCGGGTAACGGCCATAAATGGCCCATCTTAACTCGGGCTTATTTCTGGACGTTTTCATGCAGTTTACGTAATCCGTCAATAGTGACGTGCGGTGTCCGGGTTAAAGGCTGGGCGAACCCGGCACTCGATTCTTTTGATGAAGTTGAATTGTCGATGAGCGAGTTGGCGAATTACCGTCTCAGACTCGAGGCGCAAACGGGTGGCCCAGGTGGCGCTGTCGGTTTCGACGATCAAAGACTGCTCGGTTACATTCATCACGCGGCAATGGGGAGCCATTTCTTTTGGCAATACCTCAAACAGTGCTTTATCCAAAGCCGCCAGTTGTCGGGCCTTGGCCACGATTCCCTGGAGCAGGTTCGAATGAAAGCACGTGGTGATGGATTTGGGATCCGATATCTTATCCATGCGATAATAATTCCCCTTTTCTGAATGAATGATATAGAATTCCCCCTATGTTCGGCAAGTTATTGAAAAAAGTATTTGGAACGCGTAATCAGCGACTGCTTCGAGGGTATTCGCGAGTTGTCACTCAGATCAATGCCTTAGAGCCCGCTTTGCATGCTTTGACGGATGAAGCCTTGCGTGCAAAAACCGACGAATTCAAAAAACGTCTGGCCGAGGGAGAGCCGCTCCTGAATTTATTACCCGAAGCCTTTGCGGTAGTTCGGGAGGCAAGCGTTCGGACGCTCGGCCTACGTCACTTTGACGTCCAACTGATTGGCGCCATGGTTTTGCACGATGGGAAGATTGCGGAAATGCGTACTGGTGAAGGTAAGACGCTCGTGGCTACCATGCCGGCGTATTTAAATGCGCTGACTGAGAAAGGAGTACACATCGTCACGGTCAACGATTATTTGGCCAAGCGCGATGCTGAATGGATGAGCCCTATTTATAATTTTCTGGGGATGACGGTCGGTGTGAACGTGCCGGATATGAGCCCCGAGGAAAAACAAAAAGCGTATGCGGCCGACATCACTTACGGGACTAATAATGAGTTTGGCTTTGATTATCTACGCGATAATATGGTATTTACTTTGGGACAGCGCGTGCAGCGATCGCTGCATTACGCCATCATCGACGAAGTCGATTCTATTTTAATTGACGAGGCGCGAACGCCGCTGATTATTTCGGGACAAGCGGAAGAGTCTTCCGACCTGTACACTAAAATTAATAAATTAATTCCCCAATTAAAACAACAAAAAATGGCTGAAGGGCAGAAGGAAGAAGAAGTGCCCGACGAAGATCGCGGCGACTACACGCTGGATGAAAAAAGTCGCCAAGCGTATTTGACGGAACAAGGCCATCAAAAAGTGGAATCTTTGATGGTGAAAGAAGGATTGATGAGTGAGGGGGGAAGTTTATACGATTTAGCGAACATCAATTTAATGCATTATTTATATGCTGCTTTGCGCGCCCACACACTCTATCAGCGAGACGTGCATTACATCGTCAAAGATAATGAAGTGGTTATCGTGGATGAACACACGGGCCGGTTGATGCGCGGTCGGCGATGGTCGGAAGGGTTGCATCAAGCGGTAGAAGCGAAAGAAGGTGTTCCCGTTCAAGTGGAAAATCAAACGCTCGCCACTATTACGTTCCAAAATTATTTCCGACTTTATGAAAAACTGTCGGGCATGACGGGCACCGCCGATACGGAAGCGTACGAATTGCAAAAAATTTATGCCTTGGAAGTCGTCGTAATTCCTACTAACAAACCCATGATTCGTAAAGACGAAGCCGATCAAATTTATCTGGATGCGCAATCCAAATTTAAATCCATTATTGAAGAAATTAAAACGCGGCATCAGAAAGGGCAGCCGGTGTTGGTGGGTACTGCTTCGATCGAAGCTTCCGAGTTGGTTTCTCATTTATTGCAGAAAAATAAGATTAAACACGGAGTCCTCAACGCCAAACAACACGAACGCGAAGCAAAAATCATTGCAGAAGCGGGGCGTCCGGGTTCTGTGACGATTGCCACGAACATGGCGGGTCGTGGTACCGATATTGTTTTGGGCGGTAATTTAGACGCGGAGTTGGCGGAGATTGAGAATCTCAGTGACGAAGAGAAGACAACGCGTAAAGCGGATTGGCAGAAGCGCCACCATCAAGTGATCACTGCGGGTGGTTTGCATGTGCTGGGTACTGAGCGGCACGAGTCGCGCCGCATCGATAATCAATTGCGTGGTCGGTCGGGGCGGCAAGGAGATCCGGGCTCGTCGCAGTTTTATTTATCCATGGAAGACAATTTACTAAGAATTTTCGCGGCGGAACGGATGGCGAATATGATGCGCCGCTTGGGTGTGAAAGAAGGTGACATGATTCAGCACCCGTGGATTTCACGCGCCATAGAGAATGCACAGCGCCGCGTGGAAGGGTTTAATTTTGATATGCGAAAACAGTTGTTGGAATACGACGACGTAGCTAACGACCAACGCAAAGTCATCTACGAACAACGTTATGAGTTGTTAAAGTCCGATGACATTTCCGACACGATTAAGGGCATCCGAGAAGATGCCGTTGCTGATCTTGTCAGCGTTTACGTTCCGCCGCAGAGCATCGAAGAACAATGGGACATCCCCGGATTGGAAAAACAAATTCAAGAAGATTTTGGGTTGAAATTACCGCTCGCACATTGGCTAGAAGAAGATTCCACGTTGCATGAGGAAACATTACATCAGCGTATCTTGCACGAAGTGACTCAAGCCTACGAAGAAAAAGAAGCAAAGGCCGGTGTGAAGGCGATGCGTGAAGTTGAAAAAGCTATCATGCTGCAGTTGATGGACTATCATTGGAAGGAACATTTGGCCGCGATGGATCATTTGCGCCAAGGAATTCATTTGCGTGGGTACGCGCAAAAAAATCCCGCACAAGAATTTAAGCGTGAATCGTTTGAGTTGTTTACGCAAATGCTCAATAAAATTAAATACGAAGTCATTGCGACGTTGTCTAAATTAGAAATTGCAACGGAAGCACAAATTGCTGCGCAACAACAGCGGCAACAACTGAAAGCTCCCGAATTACACTATCACCACGCTGAAATGACGGCGTTACAGCCGACGGAAGCAGAAGTGGCGGTTGCTGCTGAGTCGGAACAAGAGGGTGCTGCTCAGCCCTACGTTCGCGAACACCCCAAAGTCGGTCGAAACGATCCTTGCCCGTGTGGGAATGGGAAAAAATACAAACAGTGTCATGGTAAGCTTGAGTAATATTTCAGTCAGCGTTGGATTAATCATTAATCCACAAAATGAAATTTTGATCGCACGTCGCCTTGAACGTTCTTCGCATGCTCATTTGTGGGAATTTCCCGGTGGGAAAATTGAATCCCATGAAGATGATTTTTCTGCGTTGTGTCGAGAAATGAAAGAAGAAGTGGGTGTGGATGTGCTGGAGGCAAAGCCTTTTATGGAAATCACACACGATTACGCCGATTACCGCGTGACGTTGCACGTGTGGCGGGTCAGTCGATACCTCGGTGAACCGCGCGGTGTTGAAGGACAACCCATTTGTTGGGTGCCGATTAACAATCTTCCCCAGTACGATTTTCCCGCGGCAAACGACGGGATTGTTTCACGACTGCTTTCCCAATTAAACCCCGAACTGGGGTTCATGATGAAGAACGTTTTGTGTTATTAGGCATGAGTGCTATTTCACGCATCCTGGTTGTTATTCATTGTTATCGAAAAAAAGACAAGATCATTCGTATTATTTCTGCAAGAAAAGCAACAAAGAAAGAAACTACGCAATATCGAGGTACATTATGAAAAAAGAATACGATTTTTCAAAAGCAGAAAAAAATCCCTATGTTCGAGACTTAAAGAAACAAGTCACTATTAGACTTGATGCTGACACTATTAAATATTTCAAGAGCTTGTCAACAGGGAAGTAAAATCAAAAAATATTTATCGAATACCCCGCCACACAATCAGCGGGGTATACATCGAACAGCCACACAGAGAAGAAAACAGCACATTCGACTCTCATTATTTTTTAATTATTTTATTATCTTTCATCTGTTTTTGAGTAATTTTCTGTGCTGATGGTGCTTGCCCTTGCTGATATTGTCCATCGGGATCTATGCCCCCGAGCGCACACATAAAGTTCGAGTCATCAATGGAAACAACAGTTCCCTGGTCGTTTATAGCTCCTGACATTGAGTCGCCGCTTGTAGTACTACTAAATGTTATTGTATAGGCACCAGGCTTTCCAGAAATACGATAATTGAACCATTCCGGACAAAAATCTCCCAGCGAAGTCGTGATCTTCCAGACTACTCTCCCCGGAGGATTATCAGTAGGAAAAAACAACACCCTGCCGCTCGAGTCATTAATTGAATATACATTTTGTGGTTTAGGCTGTGCAGATGCGGTAGCAATAGCACAAAGGAACAATATCGTGGTTATTAAGCGAAATTTGAATTTCATTGAATTCTCCTATGTTAACGAAGATATGGTTCAATTATAGGCCTTTCGGGGGGGGGCAAGTTTTTGCTTAAGTTCAGCATTTTAATTGTGAAAAGGCAGACAATCGGCTATACTGGTTGTATGCGACGTATACAACGAATACGACCATACGATGAGGTAAGATTATGGCCCGTTCAAATCCAGCCGTTACATTAAGTGTCCGTATCTCGCCAGCGATGCGGGATCAGTTAGAAGAATTATCTGATGCAACCGGTAGAACAAAATCATTTTTAACAGCAGAAGCCATAAAAAGCTACTTAGTGGTTCAGGCTTGGCAGGTTAATGCTATTAAAAAAGCAGTGAAAAAAGCAAGCAGCAAAGAGGCTCAGTTTGTTGATCACCATAAAATAACGAACTGGGTCAATAGCTGGGGAAGTGAGGACGAGCAGGACACGCCTAAATGATGATCCGATGGCTTGATGATGCCGTGAAGGATCTTCAATCATTGCGGCATTACATTGCACAAGATAATGCGGTAGCAGCAAGCAAAGTAGTTAAAAAAATTCTGCACACCATCGACATCTTATTGGAACAACCGGGTATAGGTCGTCCGGGTAGGGTAACTGATACTCGGGAATTGATTGTTTCCGGTACGCCTTATATTGTTCCTTATCGAGTCAAAAATAATGTAATAGAAATATTGCGCGTATTTCATTGCGCCATGCAGTGGCCGGAAGAAATTTAGTGGATGCGGCTCAGCTGTGAAGCGATAGCCCTACTACCGCAACGAGTTCCTGGGTTACGCTGTGCTCCACCTAGGCTACGGATTAACCTTACACCCGACAAATACCTAATTGAAAATCAACATCGTGTTGGAGGTTTGGGTTGGGAGTAGTGTCTTTGGCATTAAGTTGCAATAAGCGAATTACGAGGCGGTGTTTGCCGACGCTGATTTCGGGATAAATGCAATTTTCATTGGAAATCGAAATGCGAACGAGTTGGCAGGGTAAATTGGGGTCTAAAGATTGTTGGTACAATCCACTGTGTGCCGTGGCCTCTTGGGTATTGGTGCTGTCGCGCGTGATTCGCAGAATGGTGGTTACGGCGCTATTCAGTTGATCAAGGTCATTGGCCCAAAATTTGAGATCCTCCAAGCGTATCTCGCTTGGCTGTTCCAGCCACAAAAAATAAGCGGGCGTGGTAAAAGGAGAGGGTCCGGCCGGATTCAGTAAATGTAAACGAATTTGATTCAGAAACGGATTGCGGCGCAACGATTCGCCGATTTTTCCGGGAGAGTGATGCAGGTGATTTACCAATTGATCGACGTGAGTAAGCAGTTGCGACAGCTTTATGTGATCGACGTGGGGAGAGTGTTGAAGCTGCGAGAGCGCAATAGCTTGCTGGGTGAGTGTCTGAGTGAGTTTGCCTTTTAAATCCGGTCGGTCGATGACTTCCAGCGACTTCAGCAACGCCGTCATGGCCAGATGACTGTCCGCTGGTGTGGGTTCATTTCGGTATTTATTCAGCTGTCGGAAGAGGTGCTCGAGACGGAGGCAAATTCGCATCGCTTCCGTGACGGGTTGTTCGTAGTAATTATTAGGCCTCATGGCACACAGTTCCTGCTCGTTCGATGCCATCATAGCACGGTTTTTATTGTCGCCAAAGGCGTTTGGAGTGGGGGCGTTGATGGGATTCCGTCGTCCGATAGGGATTAATGTCGAGGCCGCCGCGACGTGTGTAACACGCCTGCACCGTTAATTTGTAAGGTCGGCACTCTTTGAGAATATCCGTAAAAATGCGCTCGACGCACTGCTCGTGAAATTCGCGATGATTGCGGTAAGACACGAGATATTTCAGCAAGTCGGCGCGATTGATTTTAGGGCCTTCATAAGTAATGTGGACGCTGGCCCAATCGGGCTGCTCAGTGACGGGGCAGTTGGAGATCATGAGATCCGAAAAAAGCGTTTCATTAACAATTTCGTGGGCTGTTGTTAAGCAAGAAGCATTCGGTGAGAAAGAATTAATTTCAATATCGAGTTCGTCCAAACAAATTCCCTCGGGGTGAGAGAGGTTGAGGGAATGAATTTCCGATAACGGAGTGAGGGTGACTTCCACGGTCGTCTGAGCGCACGCCGATAAATCTTTTTGTAGGTGCGCGATGACTTCTTCGGTATTTTTGAAACGGGTATTCATGAGTGAATGCAAGAATAATTTCAGTGATTTTGATTCAATTAAATTGGGAGAAGTGCAAGGAAAAATAAATTCCCCCACGGCGACCAGGGGTTTTCCTTTGAGATTCAACCAAGAAATTTCGTACGCGTTCCAAACATCGCAACCATAAAAAGGCACAGGTGAAGGTGCGCCGATGATTTCACGCGCCAAGCATCGTGGAATGGGTAATAATAATTCCGGAGAATAACGTTCGGGATGGCCAGCCTTTTTTCCCAGCGTGGATTTTTCGAGCGTTCTTTTTAAAAGATCAGAGTTCATGTGCTGCCTCAAGATATTTTTTATGAAGTTCTTTCACGCGACCTCGTAAAATCGCGAGGGTGCTGTCATTAACAATCACGTCGTCTGCCAGTGCTAACCGATCTTTCCGCGATGCCTGAGCGCGTAAGATTTCGTAAATTCGTGCGTCCGATAAATTATCGCGGGCTTTAGCACGTTCGATTTGCAACGCTTCCGGTGTATCTACAACCAGAACTCGATCGATGTGGTCCACGCGCTGGGTTTCGGCGAGTAAGGGAATGACAAAAATCACGTAGGGTGCGCGCAATGATCTGACGCGTGCGTGCATGACTTTTCTTATTTCAGGGTGCAGCAGATTTTCCAACCACAGGCGTTCGCTAGGATTTTGGAAAACGAGATTGCCCAATTCTTTTCGGTTGAGCGAGCCGTGCTCGTCGAGAACGGATGCACCAAAATGCTCGACGATTTTATTCAGAAAAAAGGAGCCTTTACTTGTTAATTCGTGGGCAATCGCATCCGCGTCGATGACGGGAACGTCCAGCTCAGCAAATAACTTTGCAACGGTTGTTTTGCCGCTGCCGATTCCGCCGGTCAATGCGATTATTAACATAATAAATAATTCCTACACCCAATAAGGTGCGAGCCATTGCAAAAGTTCAGGACCCGTCATCATGCTGACCCACCCGGCGATCGCGATAAATGGCCCGAAGGGAATGGGTCGTTTCGCAGTGATTTTTTTCATGAGGATCAAGACAATGCTTGTCACTAAAGCGATTAGGATAGCCATTAATAAAATATTGAGTACCATCTTGACGCCAAACCAAGCGCCCAACATGCCCAGCATTTTGAAATCGCCATGCCCCATGCCTTCTTTTTTTCGGATTAATTTGAATAGTCCAGCGGCAATCCATAAGAGACCGTAACCCACGATAGCGCCCGATACGGCTTGATGCGGTGAAACGAATACATAAAAAAGGCTGAGAAATAAGCCGATCCACAGAGTAGTCAACGTAAGTGCGTCGGGAAGAATTTGTTTGCGCCAGTCGATGAAGGTGAGCGCGATCAGCACCCAGGTAAGAAATAAAGCGGGGATGAGTGGCCGCGTTAATGAGTAGTGCCACACCACCCATACCGTTAAGAGCGCGGTCAAGGCTTCCACGCCGGGATAAATCGGATGTATTTTTTCGTTGCAGAAAGCGCATCGTCCCTTTAGCCAAAGGTAACTCAAAATTGGAATATTGTGGCGAGCTTTTAACGGTGTCTTGCAGCGCGGACAACGAGAACGCGGGAACCATAAATTAAATGAAGGCTGTGATTCCATGGGAAGATTTAAATAGTTTTGGCAGTCTCGTCGCCATTGCGATTCTAACATGATGGGATAACGCGCAATCACGACATTTAAGAAGCTCCCAATAATCAAGCCCACAATCAATGCGAGGATTAAAGAAACCATAATAAAAAGCATTTAGAACGAAGCTCCGAGACGAAATACAGGCAAATACAGGGCGATTATCAGCCCTCCCGTGAACAGCGCTAATAATAGCATAATGGTGGGTTCAAGTAACTGTTTGAGTTTATCGAGCAGGTGATCCAAGCGCTCTTGGTAAATCATTCGGACCTTCCCGAGCATTTCATCCAAAGCCCCCGAGGCTTCACCGATCGTGATCAATGGTATGGTTTGGTCGCAAAACAGATGGGTGCGATGCATTGCAGAATTTAGTGTTTGGCCGGCATTGACTTGTTGAGCGATGCGTTCCAAGCGTTTTTGTAGGGCGCGATTGCGGACGCTTTGATTGGATAGGGTCAGTGCTTCGCACAAGGGTATCCCGGCGGCATGGCTGGTTTCCAATAAAGTGAACCAGGTTGTCAGGGCAGCCCCGACGATGATTTGGTTTACGAGAGGTATTTTTAATGCGGCAGAATGCCATCGAAGAAAGAAGTTTTTATTTATGTGTTTCAAGAGGGGGCATAAAAAAGCGGCTGCACCGCAAAACGCCATTATTCCATAAGAATATTTTCGAAGGTAATCGGCTGTTTTGATAATGATACGCGTGAGCAAAGGTAATGTGGCGCCAAACTCCGAAAAAGTACTTTGAAATTGAGGGACGACGAACCACAAGAGGCCGGCGGTGACGAGGCTGCCGGTTATAAAAACGGTGGTTGGATAAATCATGGTTTTGCGGATACTGTTTTTAAAGTGCAGCAAGTGTTCATTGTAGTCCGCGAGTTGAGACAATAAAATATCTAATTTACCAATTCTTTCACCCGCTTCTACGAAGCTCACGTAGAGGCAAGAAAAATGTCTTGAATGCATTTTCAGCGCTTGTGCGAAACTGGAGCCATTTTCAATTTGATTTTTAATGTGCATGATAACGGCATGCATCGGGGTTTTTTGAAATCCGCTCGCAACAATGGGTAAAGATTGTTGTAAGGTAATTCCTGATTTTAATAAAACGGATAATCGTCGCGTGAAGCCAGAGATATGTGTTCTCGTAATTTTTTTCCGAAATTTAAGAAAAAAACGACGGCGCTTAATCTTTAGCAGGACGATATTTTTGTTTTCGATCTGTTCGGTAAGTGATTTTGAAGAGAAGGCTTGATGGGTTCCCGCGACGCGTTTACCGTTGGCGTCGATACCTTCCCATTGATAATAATGTTCACGACGAGAAAACATGGCTTTCCTCCTTCGTCACCAAGACTCGATGCAGTTCTTCAAGGCTGGTGACACCCTCGATCACTTTCTGCAGGCCGGCGCTCCATAGGCTGTACATTCCTTCTTGGACGGCTTTGTGCGAGAGTTCCTCGCTGGACACCTTATTTAAAATACATTCGCGCATCGCGTCCGATATCCTGAAGATTTCAAAAAGTGCTGCACGGCCTAGGTAACCGTTGAGACAAAGCGGGCACTGGTTTGCTTGAAAGCCGTTTATTTTGGTTTCTGGGTTAATCGATAATTCTGTCGATTTTTTGCAGTGCTGACATAATCGACGGATCAGTCGTTGCGCTACAACTAACTGAACGGTGCTGGCGATATTGAACGGTTCGATCCCAATGTTGATCAGGCGAGTGATGCTTTCTGCGGCACTGTTGGTGTGTAGGGTTGATAATACCAAATGTCCGGTGTGCGCGGCGCGTATGGCCATTGATGCCGTTTCGAAATCCCGAATTTCACCCACCATGATGATATCGGGATCTTGTCGCAAAAAAGCCCGTAATGCTGTTGCGAAATCGAGACCCGCTTTGGTATTCACATTGACTTGATTGATACCGTGCAGTTGAATTTCAACGGGATCTTCGATGGTAGAAATATTTTTTTCCAGGGTATTCAAATAATTTAAAATGGTATAAAGCGTTGCGCTTTTACCGCTTCCCGTCGGGCCTGTCACCAAGATTAATCCCTGCGGCTGCTGGATTTTTTTAACGATGATATGCTTGAAGTCTTCTCCCATTCCCAGCGTATCGAAACTCAGAAGACGCTTTGTTTGGTGGAGTAAACGCACCACTATTTTTTCACCAAATTGCGTTGGGCAACAATTAATTCGACAATCACGTCGGATTCCACTGATTGTGGTAAAAGTAAATCGACCGTCTTGGGGCAGCCGTTTTTCAGCAATGTCTAAGTTTGCGAGCACTTTAAATCGGCTGATTATCGGCGCCTGGAGAAATCGCGGAAAATTTTCGATGAGATGCAGTACACCATCGATGCGCATTCGCAGTCGATAATGATCGCGCATCGATTCGCCGTGAATATCGGATGCATCACGATAAATGGCGTCTGTTAGAATTTGATTCGTCAGGTCGATAATAGCATTATCAGTTACAGTGGTTTCGTCCGAGCGGGTGCAAGAAAAATAAATCCGGCGGCTCATTGTTTTATTGATCAGAAATCCGAGTTTGTCGTAAGGGGCGAACACGATTTTTATTTTCGATTGAATTTCGAATTTAAGTTCATCGAGTAAACTCAAGTAACACGGATCGCTGATGGCGATAACCAGTAGATTTTTGTGATGGTTCAGCGGCAGGAATGTGTAACGATTGAGGCGTTGAATGGGTATTTTGTTGAAAATTATGGGATCAGCCGTGTGTGTTTCAAGATCGGTCGATTCCAATCCGTAATAATTGGCGCACGCCTGAGCCACTGGCATAGAATCCAAGATTTTTTCGTTAATGAGGTAATGCAGAAGCGGGGATTGCGCTTCTGCGGACTCCGCTAACACACGAGATATTCTTTCTGGGGAAAGCAGGTGTTGCTGCTCCAGAACGTGGCATAACGCGTCGGGACGACTCGGTATCAATCGGCATAACCTTCGGATACCCCGCCTCCGCTCGCATTCCAGATTAGTCGTCCTTGCTCGATGGTGGGGGTTAAGACGTAAGTATCTTTTGATTCGATGCCATATTTTTTTTGCGGTGTAATAACGATGACACCACTTTTCACGTCGATGGAGTCAATCGCTCCCGAATCATTATTGTGCGCCATGGCGGAAGGCACTCCATTATTTCCCGCTGAGCAGCTGTCGAGCTCACCGGTGATTTGATAACATTCTTCAACACCCAGTTTATAGGGGCCAATTGCTTGTATAACTTCAGTGTAATGTGCCCGTCTGGCATAAGTGCGGTAAGAAGGGATTGCGATAGCTACTAAAATGCCAATGATGGCAATCACGACTAAGAGTTCCATGAGGGTAAACCCCCGTTGGGTGCGGTCCTTGTTCATTGCGCTGCTCCTTCGTTTTGGTTAATTATCGAGATTTATAGTTGATTCTGTGGGAGTTCGCAATACCGGGGTTAGGGAGGGTGCCCGACCTTGACGACCCGTGCCCAGGACGCTATTGTTGACCGGCAAAATGCCGGTGTAGCTCAGGTGGGTGAGGCGGAGATTGTCTGAAGCGCAGCTTCAGACCCGCCGAACGCCTCCAAGGATGGAGGCTGGGTGCATTGAGAAGAACGAAGAAACAAGTACAGGGAAGTACGGAGGAAGTTAAAGAAATTTGCCGGTGTAGCTCAGGTGGTAGAGCAACTGATTCGTAATCAGTAGGTCCGCAGTTCGAGTCTGCGCACCGGCATCAGTAAATCAAATCCCCCGAAAAACGGACACTCAGCTGAGTAAGCTTGGGAGCCGGAAGTCTCGAATTCTCTCTTATAGGTGCTATAATTTATTATTGAGAGAATAGGTTTGTTATGAAAATCGATTTAAATATATTAGAAAAATTCATGTCAGCTTACTTAGCAGACGATTTTAGAAAAGATTGTTTTGAGTTCTCCTCTATTGACATCAGCGACGATAAATCAAGCCTGACCGCTTTTGTAAGCTTGACTGATTACGCAATGGCCGGCGATGGAAAATTTCATTTATCTTCAATAACTAACTCAAGAATAGCGGGTCAATTGATAATAATATATATTTTTTATTGCCTTGAGACACCAAAGAATCGTGAAATATATAATGTTAAAGAAAGTTGGAAATTTAGCAAGCCTATCACAAGGCTCACGCACATAAAGTATGAAATAGAAAACACAACAACCCTCGAAAAAAGCCCCGGTACTTTTTATAACTTCTCTATAAAAGTAGAAGATGGGTCTTTTTCAGGGGAAATGTTATGTCTGAAACCAAAATAAAATTTCACGGTTGGTTATGTTGGCAAGCATCAAAAAAACTAATGAACTTTCTTTCCTAATATTCAAGAAATACCTCGATTCGGATTTTATAAATTCTAATATTAAATTAATGAAGCAGGTGCTCGATGAGCATCACTTTAAACTATTTTATTCTGAAACGAATTTAATTCGATTTACTTTGTCGCCATTTCTGCTGTGCAAAGAAGACGATTCTGAGGTGGACAATGTTTCACAAAAAATGACGGCTCTGTTAGAAAAAGTCATTACCGCCTACGTTTCAGGCGATAAAAGTTTAAGAAATTTTTTCCTATCATACGAACCTTTTTTATCTTTTTTTAAAAAAATTTCTGGAAAATGGTTGACCATAGCACGATATGATTTTTTGATTGATGAGGGCGGGGTCATAAAATTTAACGAATTCAACACCTCTTCTCCCGGAGGGAATTTATTGACAGAAGTCATACAGGGATATACGAAAAAATATTTAATAGCAAAAAAGATACTGTCGAGAAATATTTTTCCTCAAGAATACGAGGCCAAAGGTTTTTTTTCAAATTACCTATTAAATCTCGCGCGGTCATCGCCGGTTCAAGATGGAATAATTGCTCTACTCTACGATGCGAATAAGGTTCAACTTGAGCTGCATGAGATGAAGTATCTCCTGAATCAGGTAGGCGAAGAGGTGATTGTTGAATCCGTAGAAAAGCTGAGTTATCACGATGGAAGGTTGTACCTCAATAAAAGGCCAGTTAAGCTTATTTATAATAATTTTTTCTTTCATGGAGATGCTTTAAAATTCAATCAAAAAGGTCCGTGGTGGGATGACCCCAATCGCTATCTTACGGACCACCTTTATAGCGCTTTTTTCAGGGGGGTGAAAGACAGCGGCTGCGTACTGGCCATCGGATTTCCTGCGATGACCATTGTCGAAGATAAAAGTATTTTTTGTGTTTTTCATGATGAACAATTCTCCCATCTCTTCAATTCTGAAGAGATGCGTTTTATTAAAAAACACATCCCTTACAGCAAAAAATTAACGATCGATATGCTAAAAAACGAAGCTGAATTATCTGAATTGATTAGTAACAAAAATAATCTTGTGTTAAAAATATCTTATTCTGCCTTGGGTAAAGGTATTTTTATGGGAAATGAATTTCCCCCAAAAAAATGGGAAAGCCTATTAAGAAAGCATGTTGAAAACGCTTTAATCCAAGAAAGAATTCACGGCCAGAAGCATAGAATTATTGAATGCAGCCTGGATCGGAAAGCCAGTCTTAAAGAAATGAACGCCGCTGTTTCTATGTATAACTATTCCGGTAAATACTGCGGATGTCTGTGCAGAGTTTCTGAATCTAACATCGCCAATTATGAAAATGGACTCTTTCAGCCCGTGATCAAAATTGATGACTGATCGGTGCTGCTCTGCTGCGATTTAACATCCGTCGTGTTTCTTGGTGGGTTATCTAATAAAGTGCTGTACCGTGCAAAAGAAGCAGGAGTTGAGTGAAATTAACGCTTCATTCCCAGTCGCTTTTGGGAGGTGGCATAATCAGTTTTTTTTGTGCGAGCTCTTTGATGTTTTGTTCCATGGTGTGCATGCCGAGTTGCTGACCGGTTTGGATGACTGAGAAAATTTGAGCAATTTTGTGTTCGCGAATGAGGTTGCGAATCGCGGGCGTACAGATCATGATTTCGTGCGCGGCGATTCGCCCGCCTTGTGGGCGTTTCAATAAGGTTTGCGCGATCACGGCCCTGAGTGCTTCGGCCAACATGGTGCGAATCATTTCTTTTTCACCACCCGGAAAGGCATCGATGATGCGGTCGATGGATTTAGAGGCGGAGTTGGTGTGCATCGTGGCGAACACTAAGTGTCCGGTTTCTGCAGCGGTTAACGCGAGTTGAATGGTTTCGAGATCACGCATTTCACCCACCAAAATAATATCGGGATCCTGGCGCAATGCCGCGCGGAGCGCGTTATTGAAACTTTTGGTTTCTTTGCCAACTTCGCGCTGTTGAATGAGGCAGTTGGCGTTTTCATAGATAAATTCAATGGGATCTTCGATCGTTATAATGTGTTCGTGTTCCCCCGAAGTTTGATTAATGTAATCAATCATAGCCGCCAAGGTGGTACTTTTCCCAGAACCCGTGGGACCCGTGACGATTACGATTCCATTGTCGAAGTTACACATTTTTTTAAAAGTCTCGGGGAGGTGTAATTTTTCCATCGTGGGGATTTCAATAGGAATTAATCGAAATGCCGCAGAAATTCCACGGCTTTGCATGAACACGTTAACGCGAAATCGAGCCAACTTAGGTATTTCATAGCTGAAGTCGACTTCTTTGTTTTCTTCGAAAATCTTTTTCTGTTCCTCCGTCAAGATCTCGAACAGAGTTTTTTCCAGTATTTTGGGATCTAGAACGGGCTTGTCCAACCGATTTAACTCCCCATCAATCCGCAGCATGGGGCTGTCGCCGGAAGGAAGGTGTAAATCAGAAGCCGATTTTTTGACGGTTAATTCCAGCAACTCATTAATATTCATGGTCATTCCTTTTACGTTGACGTGGCATTGATTAATTTAGTTAATTCTTTAATGAACAATTCGCCGACGTGCGCATAATGTATATAAATCGTTACAGAATTACTTTGTTTTATTTCTTCATTGTTTGCATTATATAAAATCGCACGAAACGTGTGGGAACCGCGGTCCAGATTGTAGAAATTAAAGCTCGTGGAGGCTTGGGGCGCGCCGAATTTTGTATTGTCGATGAGTATCTGAATTTTATCACCCGATTGCAGTTCGGGATCGGTCGTGAGGGTAACGGTGATGTCTCGTTGATTCTGAAAAGTTTGTTCAGCAGTGGGAGAGCTGATCGCAAACGTTTTATACGTGGCGCTGGTGGATAGTGTCGGAGTCGATTCTGCAGGAGCAGATTCTTCCGGGGTACCGTTTTGTTTTTCAGTTTCGGGTTGTGAAATGGATTGGGTTTCTACTTTTGGCTCAGTCGTAGTTTGCGCGGGCGCTTTGGATTGTGAAGAATAAGTCACGGACAGCGGTGGCAAAGCAACGGGTTTTGCTTTTTGGGTGGTGGGGGTATCTGAATAATAAGTATTTCCATTGGCATCCACATGAACGTAAACATCAGCCCAACACGCGATCGGGAGTAGAAGAGCGATCACTAAGCAAATGGATCGATGAGGAAAAATAGTGTACCTCCTATAAATTCTTCATAATTAAGCCCGAGATTTTCGGATCAATTTCTCCGATGATCCCATCGAGCGTAATCGACTCTTGTTGGCTTTTTTCATTCGTCCAAGAGACGACGATTCGAACCGTTTTTCGAGCGGGGGCGGTGAGCTCCGTCACGGTCCAAACCAGCGAATAGGTGGTAATACCTTGTGTCACGGTTGAGTTTCCGCTGGCAATTTGCTCGTATGACGGTGTTCCTTCTGAGGTATTAACCGCGACGTAATGCCGTAATTCATTCATTTTGTCTTGCGCGAGTGCGATGGCTTGAAGCTGCTGTTTAATATTGGCTATGTTTCTCGTCAAGTCACCCTGAAATTTCAGCAGAGTAACAAAAGCAGCAGCTAAGATGAGCAGTGCAATCAATATCTCAATTAAGCTTAATCCGATTTGTTTTTTTTGTGATTTCATCCGCCCCCACATCAAAAATCACGCCAACTGCCAGCCACCTTTCCGTAGCTGCCGCTGGCTTTTGAGGTTGACTCTAACGTGCTTGAACTGTAGATAATCTCAGCATTACCGTTCATCTTAAATTCACCAGCGGTCGCAGCCCCTCCAGTGACAATCGCGTTGCCGGACAGTTCAAATTCATCGCCGGAATACACCATTCCGTTAATTATTAGATTTCCGACAATTTTCAATTCACCTGAAACGATCACGTTGCCATAAATAGTGACGTTGCCATTGAAATCGGCATTCCCGCTGATTACCAGCGTAACCGGATTTGACTCTGAACCAATGATTATCGTGTCATTTAATTTTGCCTCCCCGCTGCTTTGGGAGATCCAGACCGTGACTCCCTGTTGGCCGTTTAATTCTGAGCTGTAGTCGTGCGTTGAGCTATTGGAATAACTGACGTCGGCAAAGCCTTGAAAACTGGCGATGGTTCGTCCCAGTACGGAAGTTTCAAATTCCGTGTCGGACATGGCTGCTGTTTCGGCATTATTTTGCGTCACATCGGAGCCGATATTATTTTTATCGGAGCCTGTTCCGCCAGCTAGGACAGTTTCCGCATTTCCATCGATTTTCACTTGGCCACCGGAGTCAATGGTATCGTTGTTTTCCAGATTGGTGATGATGGCATTGCCGTCCAGCTCGACTTCTTCTTTGCCTTTAAAGGGCAAGGGTGGCGGAGAGCCGAAGAGGGCGGCGATTTTCACCAATTGCTGTATGGATTGTGTTGCGGTGCTATCGGCGCTGGTTCCGGTTGACCGAATCAATATAAGTTCGTTGGATCCGCCAGGGCCTGAAAAAGTGTATTGAACGTTGTAGGTGCTGCTGTCGGGCAGGGTCGCGTTGAGCGTGAGGTTATTGGTCACGGTCGCTTTATTTTCGTTGAGGTAGCTTAACGCATATTCCAAACCGGATTCGGCCGCATTGAACGCTTGTTCTGTTCTAAACAAATTAGACGATATTTTTTGATGGGTAATGACGGTGTAAGCAGTAAAAAAGATAATGATGGTGAGCGACAATAACAAAATTAACGTAATGCCTAATACCGACACGCCGGCTTGTTTTTTTTTCAAAGAATTAAGGGTTGTATTTATCATTGTACACTTTAATTTCTTTCGTTAATGTCGTTGATAAAGTCGCATCTTTGGCTAATTGCGCACTGATGGTTACGGTCACGTTGCGGATGCTTAATGTTGGGCCGGTCCCATCAATATCTACAGTATTTGCATTCAGTACCACGTTAAATTGCGTGACGGTAATCATGTTGGGATCGGTCAAATCGACCCAGCTCGTACTGGGGGCTGTACAGCTGAATGCCGCCCCGTGGGGTCGGGACTGAATCACGTTATTTTGTAGACGGTAACCGTATCGCTCGTCGTCAATCGCCGAACTGATAGCCGGTAAACTACCGTCGTTGTCCGCGTCGTACGTGAGCAAAATGCAATTGTTGGTGGCATTTACGGTGATGTCTGTGCTGCCCGTAACCATAAAAGGATTGCTGTTGCTGGTCTCGGCTTGCTCCCAATATCCGGCGCGTTGAATATCTTTCGTCATGCTGGACAACACCATCGACAACGTTTTATTTAAATGAGCAAACTCGATTGACTTACGGTTGTGTATGATGGCTGTGGTAAATAACGCGATGACGCCAGCCATTACGAAAATAGAGATGCCGAGTGAAATCATCAACTCTACCAACGTGACTCCAGTGTGTTGTCGTCGGCCTATTCTTAGCATGAGCTATAACCACTCACCGTGCTGGAACAAATTTTTGTAAACCCGAGAGAATTCAGTTCGATTGTGATTGATTTAGTGCCACTGGTAAATGTGATGCTACCGCTTGAGCTTGGCGTACCTCGCGCGGCACTGAATACCGTTGAGGCCGCGATTGTGGTGAGTGACAGAGAAGTATCGGGATATAAAGTGGCGTCTACTTGACCTAAATTACAATTTCCCCCCGCCTGACAATTACACGTTGCTGCAGTCGTCAACCCATAACACCAACTAGCCCCCGTTTGAAAGACAACGGTAATCGCAATATTTTGTTTCAGCGCCTCAGAGCGCGCTAAATTGAGATTACTGTGCAGTTGTTCGCTGGCTGATTTTAATCGATTGTCGCGCAGGTAGCTGAGGAAGGGAGGAACAGCAAGCGTTGCTAATATAGCAATAATGAGTAGAACGATAATCGTTTCCGTCAGCGTGACTCCTCCTGTCTTTCCCTGCAATCGGAACATTACTCTCTACCGTGAATGAAGCGTATAAACAAATGTTTTATTGAATATAAATTACATTCATTATACAGTATCGTATGGGGGACTGCCATGCAAACGTCAGCTTGGGGCCTCGAGTTCGGATTGGTCATGGAAGAAACAACGAGCTCATTATGGTAGAAAAAAAAATCACTTCAGGGCTATTAACCCATATCCAGGGGATTTTGGGAGCAAAGCCCTCTCAAGCGGGGCTCGACTTGGATGCCAGCTCTCTCGTCTTCGTCCAGTTGCGCCGATCAGCAGATCGTTTTTCGTTAGAGCGTTTTATTATTGAAAAACTATCGCCCGGAGTTTTTGCCAATGAGCAGGTTAAAGATGAAGCAGCGCTGATAAAAATTCTCAAAACTATAAAAAAGAATGCTCATTTAGAAACAGCACGCGTGAGCATTCCCGTTGCGGCAAATCGTGTGGCCACCATAAAAACAACGGTCAGTCGCCGACTTCCTGACCATCAAAAGTTAAATTACGCGGCCTTAGAGCTCAGGCGTTCCTTTCCGGAAAATCATCAAGATCTTTACTACGACTTTATCCTGGAAAATGGGGGTAATAATGCGCAGGAAGGGGTTGAAGATAAGCAGAACATGGTGTTGGTGGCTACCCAGAAAAGTCACGTGGACGATCGGTTAAAAGTCGCCCGATTGAGTGGGTGGAAAATTAGAGCGATCGACGTCGATGCGTGCGCGATTGCTCGGGCTTTTCCGTTGATTGCCTCGCAATGTTCACCAGAGACGTTGAAGGAGCACGCGGTCATTGCGAATATCGATAGCTCTGGGGTGTTATTGGTTGTGATGGAGCGGGGCGAGCTTATTTACTATAAAAAGGAAGATATTAGCGATCCGTCACTGGAAGAACAGGTTGCGCAGTGTTTAACTCTGGGTGAGAAATCCGGCGAGGAATCGACGCAGCAGGGCTTGGGAGAAGTGGGAAAGACTTCCATCGATACGTTGAAACAAATGCTCGAACTCCTTCCTACAGCCGTCGAAGGCGTTGTACTTAAAGAACTCATCCTGGCAGGCCGATGCACGTTACTTCCCCGGTTTTCTACCTTATTACAAGAGACGGTGATGCTGCCCGTGCAAGTGGCTAATCCATTTGCCGGGATGGCGGCGAGCAAAGACGTTCGTTCCGAATGGATAGCGACTTATGCGTCGACGGCTTTGTTGGCGTGCGGCCTAGCAATGCGTGGTAGGTCTTCATGAAAGACATTAATTTTCTGCCTTGGCGCGAAATGCTGCGGCAAGAACGCCGCAAACGTATGATCGTGGCGGTTTTAAGTTACGTCGTGATTTTTCTTATTCTTGCGATAACCCTACATATTTATTACGCCCGAAAAGTGAGTCAGCAAGTGAGGCAAAATCAGCTCACGAGCCAGCAACTCAGCGTGGCCAAATCGGAAGTATCGAAATTGCAGAAGCTGATTCAACGGAATGATCAAATAAAAGCGCGCATAGAGACGCTCACTAATTTAGACTATGACCGTTATTTTACGGTGAAATTATTTAATGAACTCGCAGAAATAACACCAAAGGGCATTTCATTAGCGAAAATAGAAAGAAAAGATAATGCCCTGATATTGGCGGGAACGGCAAATTCAAACGACGCCGTCGCTGAGTTGGTTGCCGCCGTTAAAAAATCACCCATTTTTTTATATCCCGCATTGGGTGAGGTAAGTGTTCATCGCAGCGGGTCGGAAGCGACTATTAAATTTAGTTTAACGGCGGGATTGTTGGTGCCTGAACATCAAAAGGAATTTGGTAAGGATGAGAAGGAAGGCAGTAAAAAAACAAAATAGGTCATTCAGCCTAAAGACACTGTCGCACCGAAATAAGATTATTTTGATCGGTGTGATATTCTTCGCCATTTTGGTTATTTGGTTGTTCGTCGACAGGGGCTTTCAGGTCAAAAAATTGAATCAGGCAAAACGCGCGCGTCAGCAATTAGTGCAAGAGCTGGAGCTCAATAAAAAAAAGGTGGCTGACTCCAAGCAAATTACAGAGCAGCTGGAAACTCTTAGTGCACAATACAATCAGATGCTGAAAATGCTGCCACCAGAATCGGAGGTGCATAAGGCTCTAAAAGAAGTTACCAAAATAGGGGTGTCTGAAGAGCTTAAATTCGTGCTCTTTAAACCTGGGGTGGATCAAGAATACGAGTTTTACAACGTGACTCCGATTCAGGTTGCCGTGTTGGGCGATTATCACCACGCTGCGGGTTTCGTCAGCCAACTCGCCAATTTGTCTGAGTTGGTCACGATTCGTGATTTCAGTTTAGCGCGAGAAAATGAAGCACAGAATCTTTTAGTTATGCGGATGACTCTTTACGTTTATTCGCGTAATTCGAGAAGTGGGGGCGGTTAGTGGAACTAGAGAGAAAAACCTGGCTCTCTTTTGTCACGGCGGGTAGCCTACTCATATTATTGGCGTGTGGTATTCAAGCGCAAGAGAGTAAACCTTCAGCACCCGCGGCGCAGAGAAAAATGCCGGCCATTCCCTACGGTATCGTCCTGCAAGCCAAATACGTGAGCAGCGGCAAGCGTGACCCCTTTGCTCCTCCCGCCGGAGAAGGAACGCATAAAAATGTTAATGCTTTGGCAAGTGCCTTTCCGGTTGAATCCTTGCGGCTGGCGGGCACTTTAATCCAGGGGCAAAAAAAATGGGGATTTATTATGACACCGAATGGTGTTATTTATAGGGTGGTAGTGGGTTCTTTGGTCGGCAATCGGGCAGCGGTGGTGACTGAGATTACTGAAAGGCAAGTAGTGTTAACGGAAACGACGGCCGATCAAAAACGTACCGTGACACTAACGGTAACAGTAACAGGGAATTAGCATTTGACGCAAAGGAATAAAAAAACGCTTAAAAAACGCATGCAATCGCTGCTGCTGGCGTTGTTCATTGCTGGCGGTATTGCAGCCATCTGCTTGGCCAATGGCGATGATATTTACAGCGACAGCGGAGCCCCCCCATTATCCGACGAAGCTCAATCCAATGGCACAAAACTCATTTCGTTAAATTTTGCTAACATAGAGACGCGAAAAGTGTTGCAGATTTTCGCTCAATTTACCGGGCTCAATTTTTTAATCAGCGATAACGTGAAGGGCAGCTTATCCGTACATTTTGATCAAGTTCCTTGGCAGCAAGCGTTGAATGTTATTCTGCGATCGCAAGGTCTTGGCAGTCAACGTTTTGGGAAAATCATGATTATAGCGCCCATTAATGAATTGGCTTCTCATGAGATGCAAACGCTGAAAGCCGACCAAGAATTAGAAAAATTAAAAGCCGCCGGTAAAATTCAAACGCTAGAAACAGAGAAAAAAATCAACGACCTCGAGCCGTTGTACAATACGATTATTACATTGAAATACGCAAAAGCCGAAGATATTGTGAAGACGCTGCAATCCTCTGCGAGTTCTTTGTTGTCGCCCCGCGGGCAGGTGAGTTTCGATAACCGAACGAATTCGATCTGGATTCGTACCACGCTCGACCAATTGTATAAGGTAAAGCAATTGGTGAAACGCCTCGATTTTCCAGTAAAACAGGTGTTGATCGAAGCCAGAATCGTCAGCATTGAGCGACCCTTCGAAAAACAATTGGGCGTTCGGTTTGGTATCAGCGCCCCCACACACCTCTCCGGTACTTTGGCGGGAGCGAATCAATTGGCGCAAGGAACGACGGCCCCCAACGTAGATCCTATTGCAAACCGTTTGAATTTCGATATTCCAGCAGCGCCTTTATTTGGGCGTCCGTGGAGCGTCGGTTTGGCCGTGGCGCGGCTGGGCGGAAGCACATTGCTGGATCTTGAATTGTCGGCATTAGAGCAAGAAGGAAAAATACAGTTGGTCTCAACGCCGAGCCTAGTTACCTCGGATAACCAACCGGCGTACATAAAAACCGGCGAAGAAATTCCATATCAAGAGGCGACGTCCAGCGGTGCTACGGCCGTCGTTTATAAAAGTGCTGAACTGTCGCTGACGGTCACGCCACAAATTATCGATAATATTAGAGTCATTCTCACATTAACCGTGAGCAATAATCGACGTGGAACCGTTGTCAATTTATCGGGTGGCGGGCAAGCCATCCCCATCCGCACCGAAGAAGAAAAATCACAAGTGTTGGTGAACAACGGTCAAACTATTGTGCTGGGTGGGGTTTACACGCAAGACAAACGAAAAGTCCTCACGCGGGTTCCTTTCTTAAGTAATATTCCGGTGGTCGGTGCTTTGTTTAGGCATAACACGACGGTAAATACGCGTACGGAATTGTTGATCTTCTTAACGCCGCGTATCATTGAGCGGCCTTCGCTGAATATGCAAACTCCTGAACAAAACGCAATATGGCACCAAACCAGACAACTGCCGCTCGTGAAAATACCCATTAAAGATAGATCCTTGCGAAGGTTCAACGGGAGCAGACCCTATCCCCCCATGCCGACGGAGCCACTGTATCCCGTCCAACAGAAGCCATATTCACAAGAGAAAACGTACCCGCCCATCATCCCAAAGAAGTCCTATTCCGCGCCCAAAAAACGGTGTCGGGCGGTAAAGTTGCCTCCTCCCAAAGAGCTGACTTCGCAAAAGAAACAACTAAAGCTGATTCAAGCAAAACGCGCAGATCAAAAAATTCCAATGCCTTAATTTTAGTAGGGGGTGGTGATGTGGTTATGGAACATTCAAAAGTATCTGATAAAGCGGTTCAGTGTGCTGGCAGTGATTGTGGTCCTGACGGCTTGTACCCGTTCGGAGGATCCACTTTCTCAATCGGACTCCCAAGGGCACTTTTCTGCGACAAGCTCCGCGGAACTTAACGTGCAACTGGGAATTAATTATTTACAACGGAAGAATATTCCCATGGCAAAAGCGTCGCTGTTGAAAGCGCTGAAGTATGCGCCTAAGTCTCCCGAGGCCTGGTATGCTATGGCTTATTTTTTGGAGGTCACCGGTGATCGTGAAAAAGCGGAAGCGGATTATCGGCATGCCATCCAGGTAGCACCCAAGTCGGGCGACGCGCACAATAATTACGGGACTTTTTTGTGTCGTCAAGGTCGGTATCATGATGCCGTTCAGGAGTTTATGGTAGCTGCCTCCACTTCCGATTATATTGACGTCTCGGGCGCTTATGAGAACGCGGGTTTGTGTGCGTTACTGATTCCCGATAAACAAGCAGCGGTTACTTATTTTTCAAAAGCCTTGTCGAATGACCCCAATCATCCGACTTCGTTATTGCAATTAGCGAAGCTGTATTATCAACAGGGCGATATTGAAAAATCGAGAGATTATTTATTGCAGTTTGAAAAACTTTCGAACCCAACAGAAGAATCGCAACAATTGGAAGCGCAGATTATGGGAGGTCCTAATGCTTAGAAAATTTTACTTTTTTCTTTATTTAATTATTTTACTTTTTTACGTGGGTTTGATACGGGCGGACGACCTCGATGATGGGCCCAGCATTGATAATATTCCGTCGGTGAACGAAATGCATTATTCACCGAATTTCCCCAATATTTATATCAGTGGTAGCCTGGGGTATGGGAGGGTGTTTCAGGATCTCAGGGGTATGGATATCCGAGTTAATCGGAATTTCGTTTGGAATGGTGCGTTAGGCATGCAGTTTACCCGTCAATTTGCTTTAGAAGGTGGTTATATCCAACTTCCAACGGTTGTTGGCCGAGCGGGGTATCGCAGTAATGCAACTTATTTGGCGAGCCACCTTATCTATCAACCCGAGGATTCACGGTACAACGTTTTCGCAAAGATTGGAGTGGCCGATAACTCGCGGAGCAAGAAAACCTTGTTTTTGGGTGGGATAGGTTTCTCGTTTTATTTGGCTCCGCAGCTGACCATTCTTGCACAATTTATTGATATCCCGGGAAATGACAGCGTGAAAAATGTCATGATGGGGCTTCTGGGGTTGACCTACTTTATCCCATTTTAGATAAAATTGTTTAAAATCAATATATTACATTAATTCTGGATAGTCTATAATTTAGAGATAGAGGGGTGGGATACGCCCGAAAAGGGGACGCAGCGGAGGCTGCGCTACGTAAATTACGTGAACAATTTTAAGGTGAACGGTCATGATGAACCTAAAAACTAAAAAATCGAAATTGGGCTTCACGTTGATGGAGTTGCTGATTGCGATCGCGATTGTGGCGATCTTAGCGGCAGTTGCCATTCCGACGTATATTCACTATACGAAAAAAGCTTACTACAGCGATGTCGTGCAAGCAGCCGATCGGTATAAAGTTGCTGTTGCTTCGTGTTTGGATGAGCGCAACGGTGTACTGGCTGACTGCGATGGGGGTGCCTATGGTATTCCGGCTGACATTGCTGCCGGTGATGGTGTCGGTCAAGTGGACTCAGTGACGGTAGCTGACGGTGTTATTACCGTAGTACCTCAAGAGTCTCATGGTATCGTTGCAGGAGATACCTACGTATTGACGCCAACTTATAGTGATACGGCTGGTATTTCATGGACGGCCAGCGGTGGTGGTTGTACCAGTAACTTGGTCAGCTGTTAACGATAAAGCAGAGCACACATACGATGTGTGGCCCAACGACCCCGATTTCCAATCGCGTGACTAACGCGGTGTAGAGAAAGAGGGGTCGTTTTTTTTAAAGAGAGACGACTATAAAAAAGAAGACGATAATGGAAACCGGCAACGTTCAGCGCTTTACTAATTATTTAGTTGCATCTGGCTTTTTGAGTCAGAAAGATATGAATGTCATTAAAGAGCAGGCGGCTTCAGAAAATATTCCCATTTCTGCTTATCTATTAAAAAAGCAAATTTTAGATTCCGTAACGATTGCAAAATCGGCCGCTGCATGTTTTCAATTGCCTCTATACGATATTTCATCGCACGATCCTCAGTTTATACCCGAAGAATTTTTGAGGTGGATGGGTGTCGATAAACGTTACGCACTGCCTATCTTACAAAAGAAAAGTCAGCTTATTATCGCGGCTGTTTCGTTAGATATACTTGAATTAGCTTCCCCTCCCGCGCCGAACGCCAGTTACGTTATTGTAGACGCAGATAAACTGAGCGCATTAATTGATGAAATAAGTCCGCGAGAAGTAGAAGCGGTTGAATCTAAAAAAGAAGAAGTAGTATTAGAAAAACCACATGGCTTCCAAGCCGTTCACATCGATCATCGTCGTGGCAATGCCAATGAAGCCGACCGGGGGTTTTCTGAAACGCCGGTCGTTCGCTTGTTAAATAAATTAATTTTAGATGCAATCAAGACAAAAGCTTCGGATATTCACTTTGAGCCTTATGATAAGTTCTATCGCGTGCGTTATCGAAAAGATGGTATTCTTTACGAAATCAGTAATCCCCCCGTTTATCAGGCGAAAACCATTGTGTCGCGCCTCAAAGTGATGGCGGATTTGGATATCTCCGAACACCGCATTCCGCAAGACGGTCGTTTCAAACTAACCTTTAAAGATACGGGGACGATTGATTTTCGTATCAGTACCTGTCCCACGATGTATGGAGAGAAAGTCGTATTGCGATTATTAGATCCTTCCAGTACGGCGTTAGACATAGCTGTCCTGGGTATGGATGAGAAGCAAGAAAAACTGTTTATGCATGCTATTCAGCAATCGCAAGGTATGATTATTGTAACCGGGCCGACGGGAAGTGGTAAGACTGTTACGCTGTATACGGCGATGAATATTTTAAACACCCCCGCCGTCAATATTTCGACGATTGAAGATCCGATTGAAATTTATATGGAGGGCATCAACCAGGTACAAGTGAACCCGAAAACCGGAATGCAGTTTTCAACAGCCTTACGTTCCTTTTTGCGACAAGATCCGGATATCATCATGGTGGGGGAAATTCGCGATTTAGAAACGGCGGAAATCGCGATTAAAGCAGCACAAACGGGACACTTGGTGTTAACGACTTTGCATACGAATAATGCTATTCTGACGATTACTCGTCTGTCGAATATGGGTGTAAAGCCTTTTGACATCACGAGTTCAGTGACGTTAATCATGGCGCAACGTTTGGTACGGAAATTGTGTCCGCATTGTAAAAAGCTCCTGGATAAAAACGCGAACGAATACAAAGAAATTGCAAAATACGTGAGTGATAAGGAGTTAAAGGATATTAAAATATATGGCCCGGGTTCTTGCGATAAATGCACGAAAGGGTATTCAGGTCGTACGGGCATTTTTGAAGTGATGCGAATTTCCGATGAAATGTCGGAACTCATTATGGTCGGTGGTCACCGAAAACAAGAGTTGATGGAACAAGCGAAAAAAGAAGGCATTCTTTCCATGGCGGAATCGGGGATCAACAAAGTAAAAGCGGGCATTACGAGCCTGGAAGAAGTGAGCCGCGTGGTGGAAATTTAAACGAAGTTTTAATAGGACGAATTTGTGAAAAGCAACATACCGCTTTTTCGACTTTACGTTTGGAAAGGAATTAACAAACGTGGCCGGGTAGAAAAAGGTATTATTCCCGCCGAAGACGAGCTCAGTGCCGAAGAAAAACTCATGAAAGAAGAAATTGAGGTACTGTCTGTCAAAGAAAAATCTCGTTTGTTTCCCAATAAACAGCGTAAAGCTATAAAAACCTATGACATCATGCTGTTTTTCAGACAGCTGGCGACGATGATTGATGCAGGAATACCGCTCGTGCAAGCCTTGGGGATTATTTCAAGTGGCTTAGAAAACATTAACATGATGACTTTACTGAGAACCTTATATAACGACGTGTCGGCGGGTGACACGCTTTCCGAAGCAATGGGAAAGCATCCGAAGCGATTTGGCCCGTTGGTATGTAACCTTATTGCGGTGGGGGAGCAATCGGGTACTTTAGATCGAATACTCAATCAAATTTCAAACTATTTGGAAAAAGCGCAAACCTTAAAGAGCCGAATTAAAAAAGCCATGTTTTATCCCATCGCCATGCTTGTGGTAACGGTGTCCGTAGCCATACTTTTATTGACGTTTATCGTTCCTCGTTTTCGGGACATGTATCAAGCGTTTGGAGCGGATTTGCCTGGCCCCACCAAAGTAGTCATGAATTTATCTGAAGGATTGCAAAAGTATTGGTGGCTGATACTGCTTATTATCGGCAGTGTTATCGTTAGTTATATTACCTTAAAACGAAAATCAGAAAAATTTCGGCGTTTTCTCAACCTGGCTTCGTTGCGTCTTCCTCTTTTTGGGCCCTTGATACAAAAGGCCGCGATAGCACGTATCACGCGCACGCTGGCTATTGCGCTATCGGCCGGAATTCCCTTAGTCGCTGCTCTAGAGAGCGTGTCAAAAGTGGCCGGCAACATTGTTTACGCGGAAGCGGTTACTCAAGCAAGGAGAGATGTCATTGCCGGATATTCTTTTTCTGAATCGATAAAAGCATCAAAACTGTTCCCCCCGATGGTGTTGCAGATGGTCAGCATCGGTGAGCAATCGGGAGAGTTGGATGATATGTTGGAAAAAGTCGCACTCTTTTATGAGGAGCAAGTCGACATTGCGGTCGATGGCATCAGTACTCTGATTGAACCGATTATGCTAGTATTATTGGGAGTAGTTGTCGGCGGTTTTGTGATCAGCATGTACTTACCCATATTCAAATTAGGGACTGTGCTTTAATCCGTTCGGAAGGGACATTCGAAATGAAAACAAAAAATAATCGTCGTGGTTTTACCTTGATGGAATTGATGATCGCGCTGGTGATTTTAGCCATCTTAGCGGCGGTTGCCATACCCGTATACCGACATTACGTAATGCGTGCGCGTCGTTCCGATGCCATTCACGCGTTATTGGCCATACAGATTTCCGAAGAAAAATATCGGTTGAGTAATTCAACCTACGGAACGCTCGGTCAAGTGTGGAGTGGCGGCACGAGTGAAGGGGGATATTATACGTTGGGTGTTTCGAACGTCAGCGCGACTTCTTATACAATTACTGCTACTGCGGTGGGCGGACAAGCGGACGACAGCGCGGACGGCGTGTCTTGTGCAACGCTCACGTTAACGTATTCCAATGGGACCACGACAAAAACACCCACGAACTGCTGGAAAGGCTACTGATAAAATGGCGCTAAAGGAAAACAGCACGCTTATTTGCGAGATTAAAGATAACGAAGCGCTTCAAAAAGCCTATATGCCCTTTGTTAAACACGGTGGAATCTTTATTCATACGGAAAAATCATTTTCTTTAGGCGAAGAGGTTAGCGTTTATTTGACCTTGCCAGAAATCCCCAATCCGATTAATTTTACGAGTAAAGTTATCTGGATCAATCCCAGAACTCCGCGCGGTTCCTCCGCCACCCGTCCTGCGGGCGTGGGAGTGCAATTACCGGAAAGTAAGGAAGGAAAAGACATTAAAACAACTATCGAGCGTCTTTTGGGTGAAGCCTCATCGGATTCCCCGGGCGACACTATTTAAACTTATAAAGGAGACTTTATGCGATTACGATCTTTAACTGTAATGATGTCAATCATCGGCGTGCTTGTTGTGAATGCCGTTGTTGCTCAGCCATCAGGTAAGGGGCTTGGAGTGCAAGGTAACCCCAACAAAGCGCAAAAAATTAAACCTCTTCCACCGAGAGCGGCACAACGCTTTACGTGCATTAATCAGCGCGGTGAAACCGTCAGTTTTGTGGGCAGCTCCAGCCGTATTCCGCCTGGGTTACGGTGTAAAGCAACTCCTCCCCATGGGTTGCAGAAGAAAGGCAAAACGCCATCGGGATGGGAAAAAGGCCAAAAACGCGGTTGGTAAAAAGCAAGGCCCCTTTTTAGCAATAAAAATTATCATGCAGATCTTTTGGTTCAGGCGTGTGATCCACGGGGCTTCCTGCTTTTAGTGCAAATAACTGCGAAGAACACTCTGGAATAACATCAGAGTTGGTTTGATCAGGGAAAAGATACCAGGCCAACGAAGTGACTAGATCGATGGTGAGGAAAGCTGTTGCAGCGATAGCGCCATTTGCCAATACTCCCCTAAAAAAGAGAGGTCCTGTACCCTGCGTTAACCAAAACGCTTTCAGGGTAGGGAAAGTTTTTGGGACACTTAATTTCCCATTTGAAAAGGTTGCTTGTGATAAAGGTAACTTTGCAGCAATATTAGGAATATTTGTTGAGAGACCAACAAATATTCCCGTCAGTACAGATGAAATCACGCTTACGGCTCGAGAATTTTCTTTTAAGCCAGTTTGTTCTGAAATGAAAGCGCTCACCTTTGGTTTTGCGAGGACATAACCGGATGCGTTCAGTGTATTACTAATTAGCCGAGGAAATATCACTGCACGAGAAGCGCTCCACCAACAGTACAAATAGCCCGAGTGCCACGGAAATCTTGGAATAGAGGGATTATACTGACACAGGCGAGCGAGATTGGAGAATCCCCCTCCGACGAGGGTATCTATCATTGCGATGACACCCGCAGTGTATAATTCATTTTTGGTTACACTAGAAATCTGTTCTTTGGTTGAGAGGGTTGTGTTGCGGGCACACGAGGCAGGCACTGCGCTGGGAAATGAGTTGCGAATGCCAAAAATAACTGATCGAAAACAAAAACCATTGAATCCGATGTGCGATCTGTTTTGCATCACCCGAAAAGGGCCGATGGTAAGGGGTACGAGCATAGGAATCACCGCCCCAGTAAAAAATAATCGCTTCGTCTTCGTTGTGGCGTTCGGGTTCTCTGGTGTGTTTTGATTATCAGTAACAGATTCTATTCGGGACATGGTCAACTCGCATTACCTGGGTTTTGGAGCGCCATCATAAACTCATTAGATTAATAAAATATTAAAGGCATCTCTCGAAATGCAAATTTCCATTATTTTCCGTCAGCGAAAGACGGCGATGAGGGCATACTCCGTCAATTGGGGCATTTAAACATTCAAATTGGAACGCATGAAAATGAAGAACAACAGCCATTACTACCCAATCCACCAGGAGACGATTTAGAGGCAGGTGCCCATGATGACAGTGAGGATGAAAACGCCGGGAATCATCAAACGACTTCTTCTTATGGTTCGTTGGGTCACACCCATTATTAGGGGCCTCTAAAGCCTATTTCAGGGAGCGGCGAATTCTAAATAGAAGTCGCCACATAACTATTTGATTTATCGAAGCCCACCAAAAACTTCCCTTTTACAGCCTAAAAAGCTATCGTACGAGTCTTCTTGTGAGGTGCTTTGGTGACTGATTTTTACGATTTGAAGAAAGGCAAAATACTGGGTCGGCAATATCGGGTGTTGGACTACTTGGGTTCTGGCTGGGAAGGGGAAGTGTATAAAGTTGAGGAGCGTAAAACGGGCATTATTCGTGCCGCGAAATTATTTTACCGCCGTAAAGCCAATGGCGATGCCCCCCACATCCATTACGCAAAAAAACTGTTTAAATTGCGCCGTTGTCCCATCGTCATTCAATACCATTTCCACGACGTGATCTACCTCGAGCAGAAAAAGGTGGATTTTTTGGTGTCGGATTTTGTTGACGGTGAGGTCTTGTCGAGTTATATCGCGCGGCAAAAAGGTAAGCGATTGCGGCTGTTTGAAGCCTTGCATTTGCTTTATGCGCTCGCTCAGGGCGTGGAGCAAATCCATTACTTGGGGGAATACCACGGCGATATTCACTCCGATAACGTCATGGTCAAGCAAAAGGGACTGGGGTTTGAAGTGCACCTCATCGACTTACTGCATCTGGGCTCGCCCACGAAATATAAAATTCAAACCGACGTCATCGATTTGATTACCATTTTTTACGAGATGATTGGAGGCGCCAAAGGATATCGGCACTGCGGGGAGCCGATCAAGCAGTTCGTTCTGGGTCGGCGCCACGATCCCATCCGTGCGCGATTCAGTGCGGCCGGCGACTTACGGCTAGCCCTCGAAAACCTTGCTTGGAAGTAAAGGGCGCTGGGTAGTTTTGGCAATTGCACTGAGGTTTTGGCTCGTGTCCGTCGTTGCGAGGAGCCGTTAGGCGACGAAGCAATCCAGAATTAATTAATAATTTCCTGGATTCCCCGCGGTCAAGCCGCGGGGCTTCAGCCTCGCAATGACGGGAAGAGTCAAGTAGTTAACCAATTGATTAAAAACAAAATTCTTATTAAATTATCCCCTCAGGAATAATGACGTCTGCTATAGTTAAAGGTATCGAGTGGAAGGGAGCACGTATGAGACGTTTTTTTGCCTGGGCAACAGCCCTTGGGTTTGTGCTGCTGGCAGCATGGCCTTTGTACGCCGCAGCACTGACGGCTCAGCAAGTCTATCAAAAGACTAAAGATTCCGTTTATATCCTTTATAGCCTCGACGCTCAGACGCGCGACGTGAAAGCGCGTGGAAGCGCGGTTGCCATCACAAAGACGACGCTTGCCACCAATTGCCACGTGGCCTTGTCGGGAGATTACTTAGTTGTGCAAACACAAAATGGCGGTAAGCCACAAGTGGCCAGACTCTATTATAAAAACGAAAAACACGATTTGTGTTTGTTAGAGGTCCCAGGCGCCAATTTCAAACCCGTTCAGCTTCGACCCTCTGCGAAAGTTCAAGTGGGTGAAGTGGTGTATGCCATTGGAAATCCAAAAGGCACGGAACGGTCGATGTCGAAGGGAATTATTTCCAATCGGCATCCGGTGCAAGGAGGGGTCTGGTTGCAAACGGATGCGGCTATTTATTTTGGATCGAGTGGCGGCGGCTTATTTGACGAAGAAGGCAATCTGATTGGGATTACGACAAAAATGGGTGGAAATTTCGGATTTGCACTGCCGACGGAGTGGATTGTGCAAGTGATGACGGTGCCACATAAATCAGTTCCGGTGGTGGCTGCGCAAACTGAGGCAACTCCAGAGAAAACCGAAGTTCATCCGGAAGCCACGCAAGGGTTATCACGCCTGGGTACGTATGGGAAAGACCGTGTTGGCTTATACCGTAATAATCGGGAGTGTTTTTTGCTCATACAAGGTCGTGATACAAACGGGAATATTTCCAGTGCGATTTTATGGAACCCGAAATACGAAACCACTTTTGTGGTATTTCCGACGGTAGCAACTTCTGAAGAAGCGATGAATATCATTTATGATGCCGTCGTGAAAAATAAAACGGAGAAACAAAATACTTATCAGTCAAAAAGTATTTTATATATTGCCAATCAACCGTATTCTTTGTTTGGTACTCAGGGAGAAAGTAAAAAATATGGGTTCTTGGTAACGCGTTTTAGCGAAAGTCCAAAATCGGCACTTTTAAATTCTCGTGCTTTCAGAGTTGTCTTCAAAGATGAGGATCCTGTGATTGGAAATGCGACTATGGTCTATCAGTTAAATGGTATTGCGGAAGCGCTGTCTTCATACAATATAAATTGCGGGCAATGAATCACAGCAAACCCTTTTCTACAAGAAAATCGTGCGCCACTTTTTCTGGTGTTTCTTTTTTAACGCTTACTAAATAATTCAACGATTGCATAGTTTGATCATTGATCAACCCAGCTAATGGCATCAAAGCCTTCATGATTTCTGGGTGTGCATTCAAAACTGCTTCACGAATAACGGGCGCAGCGTAATAAGGGGGGTAAAAATGCTTATTATCTTTCAAAGCAACTAAATGATACGCGGAAATGCGACCGTCTGTAGTAAACACTTCAGTCACGTCAACGTCCTTGTTTTTAATCGCTTGATACATTAAATCCGGTTCCATTTGAATTATTTTTTTGAACTTGAATCCGTACGCGTGAGTCAGCCCGGGAAGTGCGTCGGGTCTCAGGAGAAATTCGGCAGGAGCGGCAACCGTGAATTGAGCAGAAATTTTTGCTAAATCACTCATCGTAGTTAAGTGGTTTTTCTCGGCAAAAGGCTTAAGCACGGCGAGGGTTTGAGAATTGTCGAAGCCGAATGGGGTTAACCAAATCAAATGAAATTGTCTCTGGTAAGCACGTTTTACAAATTGATATGTTTTTTCTGAAGTCATTATTTTTTTCTGTTTTAGAATAACGAGATAAGCTGTCCCGGTGTATTCGGGGTAAAGATCGACTTCGTCTCTTTGTAAAGCGTGTTGAATGATATCGGTGGTTCCTAAATTAAATTTTTTGATTACTTTCAGGTGGGTCTTTGCTTCGATCATATCGGCTAACAGATCGCCCAAAACAAATTGCTCGGAGAAATTTTTTGTCGCGATCACAATAGAGACTTTGCGATCCGCAGAAGCTGGCCAAATAATCACTTTTGAAACCAAGAAAAATAATGCTGTAAGGATGCTGAATAAGAACGCCATTTTGGTTTTTTTATATTTAAGGCGTCTGCGTTTCCGGTGGGAAAGCGACGTCTCAATATTTCCAATAATAAAATCGAGGGCCAACGCCAAGAGTGCTGCCGGTATGGCGCCCAACAAAATCAATCGCGAGTTATCTAGCGATAATCCTTGGATGATGAAATCACCGAGCCCGCCCGCACCGATAAAAGCTGCAATGGTAGTTATACCGATCGTGATGGCCGTAGCGGTTCGAATTCCAGCGACGATGATGGGCAGAGCGAGAGGCAATTCGATTAACCATAAGCGCTGCCAACGCGTAAAGCCCAAAGCGCGCGCCGCTTCGATACTTTCTGAGGGCACGCGGCATAAGCCGGCGTACGTGTTTCGCGTGATGGGCAATAACGCGTAAACCGTGAGCGTAACCACGGTCGGTTTGATTCCGATACCAAGAAACGGAATGAGGAAAGCAAGTAACGCCAAACTGGGAATCGTTTGAAATACGCCGGTAATTCCTAGAATAATACTCTTCAATTTATTTTGACGAAGAATGAGAATTCCGAGCGGCACGCCAATCAGAATGGCAATGACGGTCGCTGAAACCGCGAGATAAATGTGTTCCAGTAATTTAACGGCAAAAACTGAAGCGTGATCTGCTAAAAATTTCCCTATCGGCATCATCGGTACTTTTCTAAATCCTCAAGGTGTTGTGCGTGCTGTTTTATTAATTCATTAACGAATTCGGTGGCGGGGTTATTCAAAATATCAGATTTTCTGCCGATTTGCTCGAGATTGCCGTGGTGCATGATCGCAATGCGATCGGCGATTCGTAACGCTTCAAAGATATCGTGCGTGACAAAAATGATGGTTTTATGTAGGGCTTGATTCAAGCGAATCATTTCCTCTTGCAGAGCTGCGCGGGAAATGGCGTCCAGCGCTCCGAAGGGTTCATCCATCAATAAATATTTGGGATCAGCGGCCAGGGCGCGTGCGACGCCCACACGCTGTTGTTGCCCGCCCGATAATTCATCCGGGTATCGATCGGCAAATTTTTTCGGATCCAAATGTACCATGTCGAGTAATTCGTGGGCGCGTTGAATACGTTCCTGTTCGGGTCGACGCAGTAATTTAAGTAATACCGTGATGTTTTTTTCGACCGTCATGTGCGGGAACAAGCCGATTTGTTGGAAAACGTAGCCGATCGAGCGGCGCAATGCGGTTAATTTATAATCGTGAATATTTTTTCCGTCGATTTCGATCGTTCCGTTGGAAGCTTCAATCAGTCGATTGATCATTTTCAACAGCGTGGTTTTCCCGCTGCCCGATGAGCCGAGCAACACTAGGATTTCGCTGTCTTCGACGGTAAAAGACACGTTATTGACGGCAATAATGCGATTGTAGCGGTACGTCTTTGTAAGGCGAGTGAGTTTGATCATAGAGGGGCATTATATTCCCATTACACTTCAAGATGCGAACTTTCACTTCTGGACTAAAGGGAACAATATTCAGTCGCTGTTTCGAATGGATGAAAGAGAAATTGATTTTGCAAAGCTTGGCAAGCCTGTAAAGTAGCTTCAACGGAAATATCGTTTTCATTTTCCGGCAGTAAAGGCTTTTTCTTGCTTTCCTCAACACCGTGAAACCAATGCCACAACCCTTGGCCCGCCTGAGCAATAGTTTTTCCAATGGTTTTGAAGGTGGGTGGGCCAAGGTGGGCCATGCTGAAAAAATTATAAAAGAAAAAAACGACTGCGACGAAAATTTCGGAACCGAGAGACTCTTGACCCTGATTGTTTTGTTCTTCGATGAACACGGAAATGGAGGCACGGCAGATGCCGAGGAGTAAGGAAGCAAAATAAATCATCCAGCTGTTACATGAATAAGAATTGTTTGAAGAAGCGCGAATAATGTCAAATAACTTCATCATCGGGAAAATCACGATGCCCGTTTGCAATACTGCGGTAGCGTAACCCAGTATGTGACCAATGCTTTCTAAAGAGGTATCTGTGATGGGACATGAAATTTTTGAATCTGAGAAATCATTTTGCAATAGCGAACCATAAACACAAGCGCCGGCTTCGGGCCCCAGGCGAGAATACATGGAATAGCCCGCAAGGGAACCCAGAAAGAAAATCAACGCATTTTTGAGAAATAACCATCCGCCGAACTCGGTGTTGATGAGATGTCCGTCTTTAATCAGTTCTTTCAAAGATGTTTTTGTGTTCTGGGAAAGTGTACGATTTTTACTTTCATTGATTACATGTATTGCAGCGCTTTGGATTTCATTTCCATAGCTGGTATTGACGCTTTCTTTGCAGTGGCTATTAAATTTCAAATTATTCGAAAACACGTCAAGTAGCCGAAAGGTCTGGTAGCTCTGCTTATACTGTTGGGTGAGTAAAGCGGTTATCGCTAAGTTGGCGCGCAATAGCCAATCACTCACAATGGCGCGAGCGGCGATGGCGGGCATCAACAACGCGATGATTTTAAATCCCGTATTTCCCGTCATGTAATAACAATTGGCAATACCTGCTGTTGTTAAGGCAATAACGCTCGATAAAATGATAAAAGCTTTTCCGGTGTTATCGGCGATTTTCCATTGCGCGGGGAGCGATTCTTTTTCCCGTTGCAGCAGTTGAAAAGAGAAGGGAAAGGTGATGCCGGCACAGATGATGCCATTGATCACGGAAAGTACCTCATTATCAAGCAAATCTTTTGCGGCATCGTATCCGATTAAATAAAGCGGTACGACGCCAACCACAATGAGAGAGGGTTCAATGATCTTTTGTAGTGATGCGGTGATTGTATTTGGATTTTTTTCGTTACGCATTTGTTCTATAATGGGATTCAGGGTTATATCATGAATGAAAAAACAACGCTTATTTCTCCGTACCGTCAGGCTGACTATGATGCAGTGATTGATTCGATATATCAAGATGGGTTAACCCAAGCTTCGGTACTCTTCGTCGACAAAATGACATTTATCAGCGGCCATTTCTTAGGAAAACCTTATCTCAATGGAGCGTTGGGTGAAGGGCCGGCTGCTGAATTCGATGAAAACCCTCGTTTTCGAACCGACTCTTTTGATTGCGTGACCTTTGTGAATACCGTTCTGGCTGTGGCGATCTCAAAAAATAAGGATGAATTTAATCGACATATTTTGAAGATTAATTATTATGATTCTGACCCGCGATACGAAAAACGATTTCATTTTATGAGTGTCGACTGGAACGTGCAAAACACGAAGTGGGGTTTGGTGCGCGACGTCACGGCGCAAATTTTCAATGCATCCGGGAGATCGATTGCCGTGATGGCTGAGGCACTGATCGATCGGCCGAATTGGTTTCGGCATCGAACGTTGAGCGATATTAAATTGTTGAAACCGATTTCTGAAGAAGACGCTTTAAGCCGATTGCAGCGACTTCAAGCGTTGTCACAAATTGTAAAATCGGAAGTAGGTAAAGTAGCGTATTTGCCGTTGGATCAATTGTTTGAACAAGATAAACCAATGCTCAGAATTTTTGCGCAGATTCCACACGGATCCGTGATTGAGATCGTTCGTCCAAATTGGAACTTGCGCGAGAAAATTGGCACGAATTTAAATATCTCGCACGTCGGTTTTGTGTTTCGATTCGATGGAGAGTTAATTTTTCGACACGCGTCGTTGTCGGCGAAACGGGTGGTTGATGTTCCGTTGGTGGATTATCTGAGACAAGAGTGCCTGCCCAGTCCGACGGTGAGGGGGATTCATGTGTTGCAGTGTGGATAAATAGCCCCCAAAACGCTCGCTTTTTTGGCGCCGGTGACGCTGGGTAAATTGCCTGGTTTATTTTCGAGGGTTTGTTTCGCAAGCCACGCAAAGCACACGGCTTCTACCCAATCGGGGTGAACGCCTACTTCTTCGGTAGTCGTTACTCGGAAAGGGTTACACCGCTCTTTCAATCGTTTTACCAATTCGGCGTTGTGTGTGCCACCGCCGCACAGCCAAATGCTGCCGGCCGGTACCGAAAAATTTTTGATGGAGTGTGCAATACTGTGCGCAGTTAAATCGAGCAATGTTGATTGAACGTCTTGCTCGGGAATTTTTAATTTCAATCGTTTTAATTTTTCATCCAGCCAGTAGAGGTTGAAATATTCGCGTCCGGTACTTTTCGGCGGTTTGCGCTGAAAATAAGGATCTTCGAGCAGCATTTCTAATAATTTGGAATTAGATGTGCCACGGGCCGCCCATTTTCCGCCGTGATCATAGGCTTTTTTCAGATGCCGAGAACACCAGGTGTCTAACAGAGTGTTTCCGGGACCGGTATCAAAACCGATGACGGGTTGATTTTTCCGTGCGGAAAGATACGTCACGTTTGCAATTCCGCCAATGTTTACAATCCATCGGTGTTCACGGTCGTCTCGCAGTAAAAAATTGTGAAAGGCTGGTGCGAGCGGTGCTGCTTGGCCGCCCAAAGCCATGTCGCGTCGACGGAAGTCCGCGACTGTGGTGATTCCCGTTTCTGCAGCAATCGTGTTGGGATCACCGATTTGTAGAGTAAAAGGAGTTTTCGTATCGGGTGCGTGACGAATGGTTTGTCCGTGACTGCCGATGGCTCGAATGTTTTTTGCAGGAAAAGAAGATTTTTTCAGTAGCTCTTGAACGCTTTTTGCGAATAAGCGCCCTAGCGCAACATCGGCTTCACCCATTTGTGTTATGGATTCACACTGAGGATCGCATAATTTTATTAGAATTTGTTTCAGGTGATCGGGGATTGGTTCCGAATGCGTGGCGATTATTTTCAGCGGCACCATTCCAAAATCCACGAGTACAGCATCGATGGCGTCCAGGCTGGTACCGGACATGAGGCCGATGTAAAGATTATTGTTCACATTTCGTATTGTTCATTGCTAGCTGAGTTTCTTGATAGAGGTGTAACTCATCGAGTAAACGTTTTGCATCTGCAAAAAACTGTTTTTTATAGCTGCGTGGGACGGATTGTTCTTTGGGTAATTTTAGAGTGAGCCAATTGCGCGGTTTGCCGTCGATGTAAAATCCAAAATGTAAATGCGGCCCCGTGGCCCAACCCGTTTCACCGACGTAACCGATCACTTCACCTTTATGCACGTATTGATGCAGGTGAACGTTTTTTGCAAAACGCCATAGGTGTCCGTAGAGCGCGACGTCGTGCCTGCTGTAACGAATGCGCAGGGTTTTACCGTAACCGCCTTCGCGACCCATAAAAACAATGCGGCCTTCGCCAATGGATTTAATGGGCGTGCCTTCCTGAGCGGCATAATCAATTCCCAAGTGCGGATGGACTCTGTGAAGAATGGGGTCTAAGCGGTGTAAATTAAAATAGCTGCTGATGCGTTTATAATGCAATGGCGTGAGCAAATAACGGGCTTCGACGCCTTGTCCGGTAGGTGTGTAATAGCCGGTGTGCTGAACAGGATAAGTGAAGCGAACGGCATGATACGTGTGGCCAAGGTGAGTCATCTCCGCCGCCACAATGTCGCCCGTGCGGTATTTTTTTCCGTTGACGTAATACTCTTGATAAAGAAACGCCACTCGGTCACCGGAATGAATGTCGCGTGCAAAATTAACCGTTCCGCCGAAAATCGTTTGCAACTGATGTACCATTTGCGGGCTAAATCCTGCTGCTTTAGCGGCTCGGGCTAAAGAGGCGTGTATCACGGTTGATTTGTAGGAAAGTGCGGTGGTCGTTGGTTTTTTCACCACGGTGCCCACAAAACCGGAACCGTTTCGTGTGAGAAGGAGGGTGCTTGCTTTATCCCGTGGAAACTTCATCGCCGTTAACTCATGCGGCGGTTTTACGTGGAAATACAATACATCACCGGGGCGTAAGGACGTGATTTCTTTATGTTGCTTAGCGAGGGCAAGCAATTCACTCTGGCTAATTTTTAAGCGAGAAAAAATGCTGGCTAAGGTATCACCGCGTTTTACGGTCACCGATTGCCACGGTCCCGATGCAAGCGTGGTATTATTTGTGGTTACGGCAGCGAGCTGACGTATTGGAGTGGGAACGGGTTGTTGTGGGGTTGCGGATGCGTGTCCGTAAAGGAGAACACTCAATGTCGCAAATGCAATAGACATAACGATAACGATCACTGTTGTCGGTTTCTTCCAGCCAGTTTTCCCTGTCCGCATGAATGTCCTTATGCAAAGCGACTGGTTCCAATTGCCAATAATACCACGTAACATATCAGACCGGAAAAATTTTTTCTTAAATTGATAATTTTTTATACAAATATTAAAACGCGAGTGTTCAAATGATAACGGCAAAGCAGGCGCTCGAAGAGATTAAACGCGGCGCGGTTGAAATTATTGTCGAAGACGAATTGCTTTTGCGTTTGAGCGAAAAAAAACCCCTTCGCGTGAAATTAGGATTTGATCCCACCGCGCCGGATATTCATTTAGGCCACACGGTGGTTCTGAATAAATTGCGGCAATTTCAGGAATTGGGTCACGCCGTTATTTTTTTAATCGGCGATTTTACCGCGATGATTGGCGACCCTACGGGAAAAAACGTCACGCGACAACCATTAACGCGCGAAGCGATCATGGAAAATACCAAAACCTATGAGGCTCAGGCGTTTAAGATTCTGGATCCCGAGAAAACGCAGGTGACGTTTAATTCTGAGTGGATGAACGCTTTAAAAGCCGATGACTTGGTGCGGTTGGCCGCTACGCACACTGTTGCGCGCATGCTCGAGCGCGATGATTTCAGTAAAAGATATACTTCCAATCAGCCGATTGCGATTCACGAGTTTTTATATCCGTTGCTGCAGGGTTACGATTCGGTGGCGTTGCATTCTGATGTTGAGCTTGGCGGCACCGATCAAAAATTTAATTTATTGGTGGGGCGCGAGCTGCAAAAACATTTCGGACAGCGGCCCCAGTGCATTATCACGACGCCGTTGTTGGAAGGGCTGGACGGCGTGCAGAAGATGTCAAAATCGCTGAATAATTATATTGGAATTACCGATGCGCCGGACGATATGTTTGGAAAAATTATGTCGATTTCCGATGAATTAATGTGGCGGTATTTTGAATTAGTAAGTTTTCGCTCGATGAATGAAATTAATCAATTACGCCGAGAAGTCACCGAAGGAAAGAATCCGCGGGACGTGAAAGTGATGCTGGGCGAGGAAATCGTTGAGCGTTTTCACGGAAAATCCGCAGCAAAAACGGCGCACCAGCATTTTGTGGATCGGTTTAAACATGGCGAGTTGCCGACGGATTTAGAAGAGATCGTCTTGTCGGCGGAAAAAGGTGAATTAGGCATCGGGTATATTTTACAACGCGCCGGTTTGGTGGCGAGCACCTCCGAGGCATTGCGGATGATTAAACAAGGCGCCGTTAAAATGGACGGTGAGCGCGTTGAAGACGCTAAACGATCAATCCCGACGGGAGAGAGCCATCTCTACCAAGTCGGAAAACGCCGCTTTGCGCGAGTAAAGTTAACGTAGGTTGGTCTGAGCTTCGAAGCCCAACGGTCGTTCATTATTTATACTATAATATTTAGATAGACTATTTCGTCAAAACCCTATTGTCAGCTACCATAATCCGGTGTTACTATCTCCCACCCAACGAGATGGAGTTTTGCTTCGTTTCGGGGTCATCAAGGATCGACGACGTCACTCAACTGCTAATGGAATAGAGCTATTAAAATTAGTTCGTCATTAGCGTTGACATCGTCTCAGAGGTGCGTAAAATAGCCCTCCTCCTTGATTGGATTTGCTCTTTAACAAGTTGCAGCAATGCGAAAGCAGTTCGTGTGGGCGCTGTTCGAAATGATCGATCACAGAAAATCATTCGACACAGAAAGCCTGCAAAACTGCAGCGTTTTGTGTGTCGAGCCAAAATTTGCCTTTATTGGCAAATCGTTTATTTAATTGAAGAGTTTGATTCTGGCTCAGATTGAACGCTAGCGGCATGCCTAACACATGCAAGTCGAACGGCAGCACAATACCGGGTAACCGGTATGGGTGGCGAGTGGCGGACGGGTGAGTAACGCGTAGGAATCTACCTCGTAGCGGGGGATAACCCGGGGAAACTCGGGCTAATACCGCATAATCTCTTCGGAGCAAAGCAGGGGACCTTCGGGCCTTGCACTATGAGATGAGCCTGCGTTGGATTAGCTAGTTGGTAGGGTAAAGGCCTACCAAGGCTACGATCATTAGCTGGTCTGAGAGGATGATCAGCCACAATGGAACTGAGACACGGTCCATACTTCTACGGAAGGCAGCAGTAGG
>CAMTUH010000010.1:0-73544 GCA_947084935.1 uncultured Coxiellaceae bacterium | reverse complement strand
GCGCAGGGCGAAGCGGAACTCGCATGAAGCAAAGCTTCATGCCCGCTGAGCGCCCGAGCCAACGATGGCGAGGGCAGCTTGCAAGCGAAGCATGGAATGCGTAGCGCCGCAAGGGCCAAAGCCCGACGAGCCATTGCGCGGAATAACACCCCTTCCTAGCCTAAACCAAGCTCATCGGCCTTCTTAGGTTGCAATTCCAGAGCGGACCCAGTAACATCACGGGTTTCCCAACGAATGTAAGGTAACCTAATCGTATGCCAATGATTGAAATAGCCGGCGACGCTTTTGATATGTCGTTACGTAAGTTCAAACGGGCTTGTGAAAAAGCCGGAATCCCCAGCAAACTCCGCCAAATTGAATTCTACGAAAAACCCACGAGCAAGCGTAAGCGAAAACGTTCCGCAGCCGTCAAGCGCTACGCGAAAAAACTGCAGAAAGAGCACGAAGCACTTGAGCGGGAACGGTCTCGCTTTTAATCATCATCAACAAGGATGCTCATCCTCATGGCGAGCGAACTCAAGAAACGCATTGAAGAAGACATGAAAGCCGCTCTGCGTGCTCATGAAAAGGATCGTCTGGGCACGTTGCGCCTGCTGCTCGCAGCCGTAAAACAGCGCGAGATCGATGAGCGCATTGAAATCGATGACCCGGGAGTCATGAAGATCATCGAGAAAATGATCAAACAACGCCACGATTCCATCACGCACTACCAAGCCGGAAACCGCCCGGATTTGGTCGACAAAGAAAAACAAGAAATATCGGTCATTAAATCCTATTTGCCGGAGCCTTTGAGCGATTCCGAAATTGATGCAGCCATCGATTCCGCTATTCAACAAACTGGCGCATCCACCATCAAAGACATGGGTAAAGTGATGGGGATTTTGAAAGCAAAACTCCAAGGCCGCGCCGACATGGGACAAGTCAGCGCACGCATCAAAACCCGCTTACACACTTAAAAATTTTCTTTTATTTATGATGAGCACACATGAGCGGCCGCATTCCACAATCCTTTATTCAAGACCTCGTTGCACGATCCGACCTCGTTGAGCTCATCCAAGCTCGAGTCACACTCAAAAAACGCGGTGGCAATTACCTCGGGCTCTGCCCCTTTCACAATGAAAAAACGCCATCTTTCACCGTCAGCTCCGAAAAACAATTTTATTATTGTTTTGGCTGCGGGGCACACGGGAACGTGATTGGATTTCTGATCGCTTTCGATCGTTTGGAATTCATCGAAGCCGTTCAATATCTGGCGCATTCGCTCGGCCTAGAAATTCCCGAGGAAGCGTCCACTAAAACTAAATCCGATTCCAACAGCGACGCACATTATTCACTTCTGTCAAACGTTTCACGGTATTATCAGCAGCAATTACGTGCATCACCACCGGCAATTCATTACTTGAAATCCCGTGGATTAACCGGCGAAATTGCCAAACAATTTGCTTTGGGTTTTGCTCCAGCCGGATGGGAAAATCTCCGCTCCGTTTTTACCGATTCACAATCACAACAATCTCTGCAAATTCACGGCTTGATGATTCAAAAAGACGATCACCGCTGCTTTGACCGTTTTCGAAATCGCATTATTTTCCCCATTCGCGACGTACGCGGCCGCGTCATTGCATTTGGCGGCAGAACGATTGGCGACGACCCACCCAAATATTTAAACTCTCCCGAAACCCCGCTGTTCCACAAAAGCCTGGAATTATACGGTCTTTATGAATCCCTTCAGCACCACCGTCAACTCCAGCGCCTTATTATTGTAGAAGGATATTTAGACGTTATCGCATTACATCAACACGGAATTACGTACACCGTTGCAACCATGGGAACCGCAACCAGTGAAAAACACCTTCAAAAATTATTGCGTTACACGCACGAAATTATTTTTTGCTTCGATGGTGACTCCGCAGGACGCAGCGCGGCTTGGCGCGCGCTGACGCTCGCATTGCCGCTGATGCGAGACGATATTTCCGTGCGATTTTTATTTTTGCCCCAAGAAGAAGATCCCGACAGTTTTGCACGAAAAAAGGGTGGTCCCGCGTTTGAAAAATATTTAGAACACGCTAAACCGCTGAGTGACGTTTTCTTTGAACACCTGCACGAAGAAATCCCCATTCGCTCGATCGACGATAAAGCGCACTTTGCTAAACAGGCGCTCACTTATTTAAATAAAATGCCTCAGGGTTTCTTCCACCAATTTATGGTGGAGCAATTGGAAAAACGATTAGCGATTGATGTGAACAACATCGCAGACCGAACGTCCCACGATGAAAAACGGACAGTGCCCACCCGCTTGTCCCTCGAACAACGCATCCTTCCACCGGCTTATTGGGCCGTCTCTGTGTTATTGCAAAAACCCTCCCTCGTCACTCACCTGGACGAAGACCTGCCGGAAACGGAAGCTCCCGGATCACCACTGCTCTTTAAACTCATCGCCCTTTTGAAAAAGCACCCCACCGTTTCAACCGGTGGCCTGCTTGAGCTGTGGCCGGAGGACGACGATCGGCGCCCGATTGTGGACCTTGCTGCTCGCCTCTTGCCGCTAAACGATGAGGAAGGTTTGATCGCGGAACTGAAGGGGGCGCTGAAACGCCTGCGGGAACAGGCCGACAAAAAAGCAGCTGAAGCCTTGATTCAAAAGGGAAAAAGTGCCGAACTGAGCCCTGAAGAGAAGAAAGAGCTGCAAACCCTCTTGACGAAATCATCGGACGCCCCTATATAACATAACTACCACTAATCCATGAGTTCGCGTAGAATACACTGCTTTATCAATCGTTGGGGTACTGCATCCAATGCCGACTAAGAAAAAGTCCACGAAAACGAAATCCAGCTCCAAGAAGACAACCGCTAAAAAGCTGAGAAGCGTGCGGAAACCGTTTGTGGCCAAGCGGCCAACCGCCGCTGTCGCGAAACCGAAGAAAGCCAGAAAAGTGAGCGCCAAAGTAAAAGTGGCAGCTCCAGTGGAAAAACCAAAAAAAATGGTAAAAACAAAGAGTGTAAAAAGCCCCAAAATAACAAAAACCCCAGTGCAACCAACCGCTGCTGCGTCCCGCGCAGCAGCCAAACCCGCCGGAAAACCCAGCAAAACGACGCCTGAAAAGCCGGTGACACAAGAATCGACCCCTGAAGTCCAACGCCTTGGATTCAGCGCTTTATTGGAAGAAGCCAAAACGAAAGGCTTCCTCATTCACGAAGACCTGATCAACCTTCTACCCAACGACTATGTCGATCCTTCTCAAATGGAAGACATCATTGGGCGACTGAATGAAATGGGTATCAAAGTTTTTGAATCGCCACCCGATCAAGATTCTTTATTATTAGAAGAAGACACTTCTACCGACGACGAAGAAATCAACGAAGACGTCGCCGAAGCATTGGCCACGGAAACGCGCACGACCGATCCCGTCCGCATGTACATGCGCGAAATGGGCAGCGTTGAATTGCTGACGCGCGAAGGTGAAATCGTCATTGCGAAACGCATTGAAGAAGGCATTCGACAAGTCATGGGGGCGATTGTTCAATACCCCGAACTTATCTCGGCTTTCATCAAAGAATACGAAGAAATTGTCAACAGCCAAGGTCGTCTGAGCGATTTAATTATTGGATTCTTCGATGAAGACGAGTCGGCACAAGCCATACCGCAACCCATCCCTAAAGTCGTCAAACCACCCGAAAAAGAAGAAGAGGATGAAGAGGGAGGGGCAGCTTCCGGAAGCAGCGAAGATGAATTTGAGGAAGCTGACACAGGGCCCGATCCGGTGATTACGGCGAAACACATTACCGAACTCAGCGACCTGCATAAGAAGTACCTCACGTTTATTAAACGGCGCGGGAAAAGCCACCCCAACACTCAGCAACAACAAAAGAATTTAGCCGATTATTTCTCGACCTTTAAATTGTCGATCAAACAATTCCATCGACTCACCGGCCGGTTGCGCAGACTTCTAAACAAAACACGTGAACAAGAACGATTGATCATGCAGTATTGCGTAATCAAATCAAGAACCCCGCGCAAAAAATTCATCGCTTCATTTCCGCACAATGAAACCGATCTCAAATGGTTGGATCATTACAAAAAAGAAAACAAAGAACAGGCCAAGCGTCTTGAAAAATACGCCCAGGAAATTCACCGTGCGCAACGCAAACTGGCACTGATTGAAGAACAAAGCAACTTGAAGATACAAGAAATTAAAGAAATCAATCGGCGCGTTGCGATTGGCGAGGCGAAATCCCGTCGTGCGAAAAAAGAGATGATTGAAGCGAATTTACGCTTAGTGATTTCCATCGCAAAAAAATACACGAACCGTGGCTTACAATTTTTGGATCTCATTCAAGAAGGCAATATCGGTTTGATGAAGGCCGTGGATAAGTTTGAGTACCGCCGCGGATATAAATTTTCCACGTACGCCACGTGGTGGATTCGCCAAGCGATCACACGATCGATCGCCGACCAAGCGCGAACGATTCGTATTCCAGTACACATGATTGAAACCATCAATAAGCTGAATCGCATCAGCCGTCAAATTCTTCAAGAAACGGGTCAAGAACCCACGCCCGAAGAATTGGGTCAACGCATGGATATGCCCGAAGAAAAAGTTCGTAAAGTGATGAAAATTGCGAAAGAGCCGATTTCCATGGAAACACCCATCGGTGAAGACGAGGACTCCAACTTAGGTGATTTTATCGAAGACGGCAACACGGAATCGCCGGTTGATTTTGCTACCTCTTCCGGCTTAAGCGAAGCCACTCAAGAAATTCTATCCACACTGACTCCTCGGGAAGCAAAAGTGTTACGCATGCGATTTGGCATTGACATGAACACCGATCACACACTGGAAGAAGTGGGCAAACAATTTGACGTCACGCGCGAGCGGATTCGTCAAATCGAAGCAAAAGCCTTACGCAAACTGCGCCACCCCAGCCGCGCCGAGAAGCTGCACAGCTTCATTGAAACGGAAGAAAAATAAGAAATCTGCTCAGCAATATTCTAGAAACGAAGATAACCGGTTAATGGTTCTTCGATCATCTCAGCCATTTCGGCGCATATTGGCAGAATAGTTCCATTTCGATTGAAAGCTCTCATCAGCAATGCATACATATCGCAACTAGCCTGCTCATTTTTGCCCCACAGGCCGCTCCAAGCGTCAACTATTTGCCTACCAACATAAGGCTGCACCTCTTCCCGACACAAATGCTCGTACTTAAACAACGTGAGACAAGCGTTCTGCACCCCTTCCGAAGTTAAATTATTTACATCCCTTATAAGAACATGCAGGGCATCTAGATCAATAGCACCTGCTTCATTCGCCGCCGCTACACCCACTAGGAAAATTGCACCACCTGTTAGGTAGGGATGCTTCATAGAAAAATCGTAAGCTGTGGAAGCAGCACTGTTCAGAAATCGCATACACACCCCTTATTGATTACAAATCACTTATTTTGAGAATGTATCTTGCACAACGTCTTTAAAGCAAGACAAAATTGAAAATTAATTTTTTGTTAAGCCTGGACTTTAAATATCGGCCTCAATTGACGATACAAACTGAACGCGATAATCACCGCGACAAACGAAGCCGCTAAGAGCGGTATGGGCGAGGTGTAAACGTTTCCTTTAGTGACCTGCAACAAATAGCCCACCACGGGAACAAAAATCAAACCGGTCAGGCCAAAAAACGTATTAATAAACCCTGAAGCCACCCCATACATCGAAGCCGGCACAACTCTTTTCGCAATATCAAACGGCAGAATAATATTCGCCGAAACCACACCCAACACAAACAAGAGAATATTATTCACGAATATACCGCCTTCCCAAAAAATATTGAACGCCAAGAAAAGAAATTCGAGCACCGCAAAAAGCAACAACAACCGCAGCGCTGAAAAATATTCTCTTAAAATACCAATCAGAACACACCCGATAATAAACCCTACGATTTCTAAATCATTCGCTAAAACCGCTTCAATCGTAGAGATGTGGTAAAACGATTTTAGAATGAAAATACCCCACATATTCACCAACACCACAAAATGGCAATAACTGAATCCCACGTACAACCCCAACATCCAGATATATTTATTTTTAATTACGCGAAGGAAGTTTTGCTTAACGCTTGTGCTTCGTTTGACTTCGGGACGCTCTTTGTCGCGAACACGAAAAAACGTAATGAACGATAAAGCCAGCGTCAGCCCACCGACCTCAAACAAGATGGTCTGCCAGCGTTGATGGTTAACCGCCAACGCAAAAATGGCCGCCAATACAACGACGCCAAAACTGCTCATCGCCTCCGTTAATCCCACAATGAATGGGAACTTTCGGGGCACGAACCACTCCTTACCTAAATAAACGGCCCCAATAAACGTAAAACTGCCACCAAATCCAGTGACAACCCGGCCAAATAATCCGATAGTAAAATTATTACTCAGCGCGGTAATGAAGCATCCAATTGCAATGAGTAATCCCGCAGCGGTTAATACATACTGAACACGAAACTTATCTAAAAATGCTCCGACCGGAACCTGCATCACGACATAAGGCACTAAATAAAGCGAGACAAATAAAGAAATATCCACCGATGAGACGGTGTACGTCGTTCTCAATTGAATGGGTAAAACCGAGGGTAGAATCAATAATCCGGATTGGATCGTATATAAAGAAGCGGCCAACAGCCAACAAATCCAGGGATAGAGGGAGTTTCCAGATAAGCCCTTGTTATTAAACGTATTTTTGTCCATATGCTCTTCTAAAAGATCCTTCCTTAATATCCCGCCCTATCTTACTTGATCAAATTACAGTCACATGGTATTGTACCCAAAAATATCATGCAATTGGAGATTTTATAATGAAAAAAATAGCCTTCTTATCCTTATTGATTCCATTCGCCGCAACCTTCGCGCTCCCCGTTTATGCCGATCAAAGCGATTGTGGCTCAGATCCTATCCATTGTGCCTACCTCACGGGCTTGACTTCAGACCCGCATAACGGACGTTGGATTCAAGCTTCTTTTGAAGGTAAAACAACTCCTGTCCTTTGTATGAATAATGCTTCCACTGCGGTAGTTTCAAAGAAAGATGCTCAGGCTTTTCGCGGTGATAACACCGTCACGTACAGCATTTGCCAGCAGCAAACCGGTGGGTGTAAAGAAGTTGGTGTCGACAATTTTATTGTATACGACCTGAAACAGGGTAACTACTATGCTCTGCCAAAATACTACAACATCAATTTGTCGCCCGTGGCAAGCCAGTTCACGCAATGCGACCCAACACAACCACAACATCTTCAATTAAAATAATATAAAATAATTGAAATGAACGACGGCGAGGTTCTGCAACCTCGCCGTCGCGTTTTTAAAGTAAATAACGCCCCGATATGTAGAATTCTTAACCGTTTTTTAAGCATTAAATTTGATTAAATAAAGACCATAATGCTATCATTAATGCCTTTTTACATAATGAGGTATTGGTGTATGCGTAATCGCAGGAAGTTAATTGGTGGCCTGAATGCGGAGACTGCGTTTGAGTTTACGGGAAGTTCCTCTACTACAAACGATAGAGATGGTGAGGGAAGTTATTTTGATTTATTGCCCGATGAAATATTGCTGTTTATTTTGACGAGCCTCGACGTGAAAGACCTAGTGAGCATAGCAGGAACGTGTCGCCGCTTTCGGCAAATTTCTGCAGGTACTGAAATAAAAGGACTGTATTTAAATGGGGATAGAATAGCCAAAGCTGTCCTTGAACTTCTTTCTGATTACTTTAAAAATCATGCTACTGATCTTGCTCTGAAAAGAGTTAAAGAACTGACTGGCGAAGAAAGTAAAATCAAAACCACGGTGCCCCTCTCAGTACTGGTAGACACTGTAGAGAAGCTCAGGCGGCCAACATTTCTGTGCTCCGCCCTGTCCGATGATGCGTTTTTCATCGCACTGTATCTCGATGCACAGCTTTCCAGTACATTGCGGACAGGGTACACCGAATCAAAAGATTTGTTTTTTTATCTTTTTAAATTTTTTGTCACTTTTATACTAGGAACCACGTTCATTACGGCTATCCCTGATCTGGATTTAGAAATATTAAAATTTTTCAGAGTAGTGTTATGCCTATTATCCTTAATAGCACCGGTTGGCGTTCTGGCACAAGGAGTGGAACGAATTCTCAGGGAAAACTCACTAGAAAATAGAACATTAACTGCGAAAACTCGTTTCACAGAGTAGTTAGAAGAAGGCGCCCAGCGATTATTTGGAAATAATAATTCGATTGGCGACAAAGATAATGATCTTGAGATTGAAAACGACTGCTCCGAAGACGACTCTGCGCAAAACGAACTCACGAGCGGACTTTAACTCGTAGGTTGGGCTGAGCTTCGAAGCCCAACAATTAATTCGTTGGGCTTCGAAGCTCAGCCCAACCTACATCCAGGCGAACTGGTCTTACAAAACAAGATGTTAAGGATGCTATAAAAACCGTGCGCAAAAAAAAATGAAAAAAATATCATCTGCCCTATTCTTATTATTGATTTCTACTTGCTCATTGGCTGCAATAGAATACACAAAATATTTTCCCGAAAAATCAGGTTGCTTCATTGTGGATTAAGCAACAATTCTTCTGTAAATTTTATTAACGGTAATCGGGATTCGGGTAATCAAATCGGCAACCGGCGTCCCACTCCGAACGCTGATTACCGTGCGCCGGGATTCCACCGACGTCCTTCAGTATTCTGGCCAGATGTAAGAGGTTCCACGTCATGAACGTCGTATTGCGATTGGTGAAATCATTTTCGGGACCACCCGAATCAGGATCCAGATAAGAAGGCCCGGGCCCTACTCCACCCAGCCAAGCCGCATCGGCTTGTGGAGGGATCACGTAACCAAGGTGCTGCAAAGAATAGAGGATATTCATGGCGCAATGCTTGGCGCCGTCTTCATTGCCGGTAATTAAACAGCCACCCACTTTTCCATAATAAGCATACTGACCATGCTCATTAAGATCACCCGAATTTCCGTATAAACGCTCGATCGTCTTGGTACAAACGGATGATTTATCACCGAGCCAAATGGGTGTCGTGATGACCAAAATATCCGCTTTTTGTACCTTTTCGTAAATCGAAGGCCAGTCGTCATGGTCCCAACCGTGCTCGCGCATATCCCCATAAACACCATAAGCAATAGCGTAATCCACCGGGCGAATCACTTCTACTGCAACGTGATTTTTTTCCATAATCGCTTTTGAAATGCGTATCAAGCCTTCCGTATGCGAAAGCTCGGGCGACCGTTTCAGCGTACAATTTAAAAATAATGCCTTCAAATCGGAATAATCAGCGGGCGCTTTGTTGCATAACGCCTTTTGTTTTTCGTTGAGTATGCTCATAAAATCATCTTCCTGCTCCTATTCTAAAACAATATTATCGATCAATCGAATATCAGCCAGCCTAACCGCTGCAAATCGTCTTCTTTCATAGTCTTCAACATAATCGACGGTGAACCCCTTCTGGATCAGTTGTTTTTTGATGTTTTCGCACGATTCTCCAGAATGAAAAATCTTGGGGAACCACTGTGCCAAACGGTACTGCTCTTCAGTCAGACGACTATTACGCGAACTTAGTGGCAGCCCAAATTCATTGCGAACCGTCGCACATTCTACTATTTCAGTTTCTAAAAAAAATGCTTTCGCTAAACCTTTTATCAATGTCAATTGTTGATAATCTTTTTCACCAAAGTAGGTGTGCGTGGGTTTTACGAGGAGCAATAATTTCAACACAATGGTTAATACTCCATCAAAATGGCCAGGACGAAAAGCTCCTTCTAGTGGAGAACTCATGTCAGCATTAACTATTTTATACGCGTAATTATCGGGATAAAGTGCAGTAAAGTCAGGCGCTAAAACATAATCAATGCCATTTTTTTCCGCTGTTAATACGTCTTGATCTAAAGTGCGCGGATAATTTTTAAAATCATTTTTATTATCAAACTGCGTTGGATTAACAAACACACTTAAAACCGTTATTGAATTCTCCCGCTGAGAGCGCTGCAATAAGCTTTCGTGGCCCGCATGTAAATTACCCAGGGTGGGTACAAAACCCAGATCAACAGTATCGTGGGATAACTTTTTCCTTATTAACTGCCACTCTTTTAGTGATTCAATTATTTTGGTCATTTTTATTCTTCAATAAGTGTGTTCATAAACCTGCGGATAAGCAGACGTTTTTACTTCCCGATCAAAGGAATTTAAAGCGTCTTTGATAAGAGTAAAGCCGTCTAAAAACTTTTTCAAATACTTAGGGGTGAATGGAGTTAGGCCCAGGAGATCATGCAAGACCAGCACTTGTCCCGAAGTATCAGGGCCCGCACCGATGCCTATTGTTGGAATAGGAATCTCATCGGTAATCTGCTGCGCAAGCACACTGGGTATGCACTCTAACACAAGGGAAAAACAGCCGGCTCTCGTTAATTGTCGAGCATCCTCTTTTAATTTTTCAGCCCCTTTCTGCTCTTTCCCTTGAATGACAAACCCACCAATCGTATAAAACGATTGTGGGGTTAATCCCACATGCCCCATTACCGGTATACCCGATTGCACAACGTGTTCAATGAGCGCTAAGTTACCGTCCGCCCTTTCTAATTTAATCGCATGCGCTCCTGAGCGCATCATTGCTTCAATCGCACTCATATTGGCGGCTAAATCTTTTCGATAAGAAAGAAATGGCATATCCGCAATGATAAACTTACCGGGGCAGCCTTTCGACACGGCTTCAACGTGCCGTGCAATCATATCTACGGTAGCCGACAAGGTGGTTGGGTAACCGTACATGACCATCGCCAAACTATCGCCGACCAATACGCAATCGATATTGCTGTAGGAAATAATATGCGCGGACCAATAATCATAACACGTAACCACGCTGATTTTCTTTCCGCTTTCTTTCATTTTTTGAAAATCATGCACTTTCATGTTCCGCACTCCTTTTGTGAAAGACGGTGACAAACGCTCGGTAAACTGCTTCGAATTCATCCGTCTGTAAAGCTGCGAGATTGGCCTGGATGGTGCTGACGTCTTTTCTAATCAAAGGGCCCGTTAACGCACTTCCCGGATTTTCTATAAGATTTTTGGTAATTCGTTCTAGATAAGGGAAAACCGCTGATTTGGGTATCGAGAACCTATTTTCAATCTCGTTAAAAAACTTTTCCCATAGAATACAGGTAAAATTTCCACTCATGACACACAGTGCGTGGTAATATGCTTTTAGTTGTCTGGATATCTTAAAATTTTGATTAGCCAATCCGGGCAAAATTTCTCTCATTTCCAGCCCGTTTTCTTCTAAAATAAAAGCAACGTCCTGATAGGTTTTTAAGTCATAAAGAGCATTCCCAAAAGTCATCAGTGGATGAGCGCTATAAACATCTTCTAAAGATAATTGTCCCGAAAAATGGACAAGCACTTTTTCTTTTAAAAAAGGATGTTTATTAGTGAAATTTTCAATTTCAGTATCGTTGATCAGTAATAAAATGTTGGAACACGCGCGGCACGAAAGAAGAAGCTCTTCAGAAGTATTATATCGACGTGCCCACGTAACGAAGGGAATATTAAGCAAGTTCAGGTAATGCTGAAAATGCCGCGCCATTCGGCCTGAGCCGATGATTAAATAACGAGGTACCTGTCGCATGGATCAAGTCCTATAAAAAATTTGATTTAAAGTGCGGGCCGGACTTATCACTATGGACGGCTGCCCGGCACGCCGGGATATCAAAGTCAATGAGTATGGGCCCACTTGGACTCGAACCAAGGACCAAGGGATTATGAGTCCCCTGCTCTAACCAACTGAGCTATGGGCCCGCACGCGGAAGCTAACGATAACTTCACACCGAAGGTCAGTCAAGAAGAGGGTTACTCATTTGCAGGGATAAGTCTTATATAACGCTCGCGCAACAGCCATACTGGCTTGTTCTTTCTGATAAGAGGGATTCGCTTCTAAAAAGGATACCACGTCTTTCACGACCTGCCCTAACGTTACCGAGGTCGGCACGCAGAATACTTGATTTTCTTCGACTTTTTTCCCTAATGCTTCATTCGATAAATTTTTATTCTGCGGATTTTGCACGGCATAAAACGCACTGTAAAATCGGTGCGACGTTACGGCTCCTTGAACGAACCCAATGCACCAACTGGATTTAGACACGTTATATGCTTTCTTTTCCATCATCGCGGCCGTATCTTTGCAGTAGTCTAATAATTCTCCGCCCGAGATATGATAGCTGTCCTGCTGCCCCATGACAGGACTCGCTAATATTCCCAAAATCAACCCTAATGCGCTCATGGTGCTAATTTTACGCATGAAGCCTACCTGAATTTATAAACTCCCATAACTATAGACCATCAGGGGCCCAGAAAAATATTAGCAATTGATTGATTTTACTAAAGATATCGAGGAGAGATCCGCATCCCTGCGGAAATCGCCCTAACACTAAAATGCGTAATTTAAACTGGCTTCGACTAAATTCTGATGCCCACCACCATCGGACCAACCCAAATAGTGGTAACTCAATCCGAACGTCAGGCGGTCATTAATCTGAAAATTCAAACCCGCAATACCTTGATAAGCGAACTCATTATCATCTGGAACAACAAGACCAACTGAGTCGCTCAACCAGGCGTGGAGCCAACCGATACCCGCACCCACAAATGGGATAACCCGGGAACCAAAATTAAAATCGTAATAACCATTTGCCATCAAGGTCGTCATGTGCAGAACAATGTTGTCCCCCAGAAAATCTGTACTGTTGCTGTAGTAACTGAAGGCTCCTTCTACACGAACGTTGCCTATTTTATAACCGACCTGACCCCCTACATCGGGACCGACGTTCCAACCATCGCTACTCAGGATGGCTATACCACCGTGGACACCCACATAAGGTCCAACATTAAGTGGTGTTTGCGAATTAGCAGGCTCATCCGCAAAAGCGGTACCCAAAGTCGCAAGGCTAACAAGACTGGCTGTAATTAATCGCTTAATCATGAGTTTCTCCGTTTATTAATCACAATAATTGTTCTCCTTTCCTCGAACCGCATTCCCTAAGTCTCAGCTATTTAATACACATTACACTCAATTGTAAATACCGTGCTGGGCACTATCGCTTCCACTTAATTGGCAGGATTCCGTAAGGTCTTGTATTATTGATGATAAGGAATCGGGAATGAAACGTAATCCATCTAGAACATACACTAAACAAATCATCGGGTGGCGAGAATGGGTCGCGCTTCCCGATCTCGGCATCACTTGTATTAAAGCAAAAATTGACAGCGGTGCTCGAACGTCGGCACTGCACGCTTTCTCTCTGGAAGTATACACTCAAGATAAACAACAACGTGCGCGCTTCCTGTTACACCCCATTCAAAAAGACGAAAAAACTGTCGTGCAGTGCGAAGCGGATGTCATTGACGAACGCTGGGTGATGGACTCGGGCGGTCACAAAGAGTTACGATACGTGATACGAACGGCGCTCATGATGAATAACACCGCGTGGCCCATCGAAGTAACGTTAACTAAGCGCGACACAATGGGATTTCGAATGTTGTTGGGGCGTTCCGCCATTAAAGGACGTTTTCTCGTTAATCCTTATCAATCATTTTTGACAACAAATAATAAAAGGTAACAGTTGTGAAGATTGCCATTTTATCACGGAAACCAGAATTGTATTCCACGCAGCGCTTGAAAGAAGCGGCTTTACATCGTGGGCACGAAGTGAAAATCATCAATACCTTGCGCTGCTACATGAACGTGAGCTCTGAAAAACCTTCCGTTCACTATATGGGAAAGGAATTAACAAAATACGATGCCGTTATCCCTCGAATTGGTTCATCCATTACTTTTTACGGAGCAGCCGTTGTTCGGCAATTCGAAATGATGGGCGTTTTTTCCTTGAATTCATCGATAGCCATCACCCGCTCGCGCGATAAATTTCGCGCGATGCAATTACTCGCTCGAAAGGGCTTTAATCTGCCCACTACGGGATTTGCGCACTCACCCGATGATATCGATGATCTCACCACAATGGTAGGTGGCGCACCGGTTATTATTAAACTGATCGAAGGCACTCAAGGAATCGGTGTTGTACTAGCAGAGACAAAAAAAGCTGCGGAAAGTGTTATCCAGGCATTTCTCGGTTTAAAAGCGAATATCGTGGTGCAAGAATTTATAGAAGAAAGTAAAGGACGAGACATTCGCTGCTTCGTCATTGGTAATAAAGTCGTAGCAGCCATGCAGCGTGAAGCACGCCCTGGAGATTTTCGATCTAACGTGCATCGCGGTGGATCGGCAAAAGTAATTAAAATAACGAAAGAAGAACGTGAGATTGCCATTCGTGCCGTTAAAGTGATGGGGCTCAATGTCGCGGGAGTTGATTTGTTACGCTCAAAACGCGGCGCGTTAGTCATTGAAGTTAACTCGTCACCGGGTTTGGAAGGCATCGAAAAAAACACCAACAAAGACATCGCCGATTTGGTGATTGAATTTATTGAGAAACACGCAAAACCGGTTTCAAACCGTTACCAAGGATAAATTCATGAAAAAAATAGGGATATTTATTATTGGATTTCTGTTCACGGTTTTAACCTGCACCGTAGCTCAAGAACCCTTCGACGCAAACGCCGCGCATAAAACTCTGGATAAAATCAGCATTGAACTCTCAGTGCAGAATGTAAATGTTAATAATTTAGAAAAGTCGATTGACACGTTAACCGCACTGCTCAACAAAGCGAAGGTTTGCGTCGCACAAACTACCTCCGAAATCAATACGATTAATGAAGAACTGGCTCCACAAGAAGCCAATGCAAGAACCGCAACGTCCACCGAAACCCAACGGTATTTAATTAAGAAAAAATCTACCTTGACTCAGCAGAGATCCCGTTGCCAGCTATTCGTACACCGCGCCGACGAGGCTATTCTCGCATTCAAAACTGCCACGCAAAAACTCACCACAACAAAACTCATCAAAAAAGAACCGCATTTTTTCGCGAATCTGATTACCGGATTTAAAAACCTGCCATCGTTTTATCAGACTTTTGATACCACTCAATTTTTTGCGCAGAGCGGTCTCTCGTTTTTTAGCACACTTGCTGTGATTTTTCTGTTTATTTTCGCGACTATTGCAATTCTGGGCGGCCTGTGGATTTCAAGAACCATAAAACCTCTGCTTAAATCGAAAAAAGAGCCTTCCTTTGGCGATCGACTCGTGCAAGCGCTAATCGGCGTGTTCGTCAAATACAGCATTCCATTTTTACTGTTCGCATTCTTGTCGATTTACGTCGCCATTCTTTATCGAGACGCGACAACCGTTCCGCTTATCGGGCTACTGATTTATGGAATAACTGCTCTCCTTCTATTTGTCATGCTGACACGGATACTATTTTCTCCGCCCAAACCAACTCCAGGGCTCCTATCGCTTCCCAAAGAAATATCCCTGTCGTTCAAACGACGAATAATAACGTTCGGCGTATTGTTATTCATTGGATATCTCTTCACCGTTTTGTTTCACTATAAAATTATTCCCGAAGATCTCTATCGCGCGCTGCGCACCATTTACATCACCGTGCTGACATTCAACTTGATTGCGATTATCTGGTTACTCAACGACATCCCGCGATTTAAATTCTACCGACCGTGGCGAATTCTATTCAGCATCGTGCTCAGCGCTGCATTTATTGCTATCGTCGTTGCAGATTGGATTGGCTATCAAGGATTGTCGGTATTTTTATTAATTGGCATTGCACTCTCTTTTATTTATCTCACCGCCACCTGGTTTGCCTACAAATTGCTTACTTATTTCATCGATCTTCTCGCTGACAATGAATACGAATGGCAAAAGAGTTTTCGCAATTATCTCGGCCTATCACGACGGAGATCATTACCCGAACTGTTGTGTATTCGGTGGGTAATCTTTGTTCTTGCGTTAAGCATTTTGATTTTGCTGCTGCTCGACACCTGGGGTTTACCCAGACACGAACTGCACGGATTAATTCGATACCTCACGGAAGGTTTTACCATCGGTAAAAGCATCGTTGTCCCTTCAAAAATTATGATTGCTCTCACCATTTTCACCGTATTTGTCTTATTTACCCGGTGGCTCCGCGCTTTTATTTTCCGGCATCCCAGTATGAAAATGGATGAAGGAGCCACACTGGCCTTTGGTTCAATCGTCGGTTATATTGGATTCGCTGCCTCTCTGTTATTTGCGCTGTTGATCGCGGGCGTTAGTTTTACCGGATTAGCCGTCATCGCCGGCGCGTTATCCGTCGGTATTGGATTTGGATTACGCGATATCGTCGCTAACTTTATTTCCGGAATTATTTTATTAACGGAACGCCCGATTAAACCCGGCGATCGCATTACCGTCGGTGACACTGAGGGATTTGTTAAAAAAATTCGTATTCGTTCCACACAAATTTCTACTTTGAAACATTCCGATGTCATTATTCCTAACTATGAATTAATTTCAAAACAAGTAACTAATTTTATGTTCCGTGACACCTTTTGGCGGATTGAAGTAGCCGTTGGCGTAGCTTATGGAAGTGATGTAGATACCGTAAGGAAAATCTTACTGGAAGTAGCGCACGCGCATCCCGAGGTTGACAAAGAACATCCGGGGCCCGCCGTATTATTTCGTGGGTTTGGAGAAAGCAGCCTTAACTTTGAGCTGTGGTGCATCATCCGTGACGTGAATTTAAAGTTTCAAGTGCACAGCGACCTCAACTTTGCGATTGACCGCGAATTCCGCCAAAACCACATCACCATTGCCTTTCCACAACAGGATATTTACATCAAAAGTTGGCCGGAAAAACCTTCTGGGAAAACTTAAAAATAAATTAAGAAACCCTGATTTTTCCCAAAATCAGAAATAGCTCGCACTATTGTAAGAAATTCGCCATTCCCTCCCGACCATCAGGCTGAGTATATTTGCGTTAGTTCGAAAAATGCGCAAAGACCGAGGAAAACCATGTACAATGAATTGCCGGACCCAATCAAACAACGGGTACTGGGTTACTTAAGGGCCGATGACTTTCCAGCCGCCAAAGCAATCTACGACGCCTGGCTTGCCGAGCAACACGTCGAGTGGAATCCGTGCTCACAACAAGACGCGCGTTAAGATAATTTTTTATAGGGATAGTAGTTGGGCTCCCAAAATACTCGATTAATCTCTTGCGTAAAATCCGCATCGTCTGCAATTCCAAGCAATCCTTCTTTTCGCGCTTGTTGCATCACCGATAAAGCGAGTTGTTTGCTGATCTCACGAATGCCATTCAGACTCGGCAGCAAGGGGGCCGATTTATCGTGCATCGCGGGGGCGTAATCACTTAACGTATCAGCCACCACCTGCAACATGGCGTCGGTCACTCGTTTAACTTTCCCGGCGACCACGCCCAATCCTAAACCAGGAAACACATAGGCATTATTGGCTTGCGTAATGGCAATACTTTTTCCCTTCCACTGAACAGGCGCAAACGGACTTCCAGTGGCCACCAGGGCTTTTCCGTCCGACCAACGATAAACGTCGTCAGGTTGCGCTTCCGATTTTGAGGTCGGATTAGATAAAGGAAATATCAACGGCTGAGGAGTATTTCGTGTCATTATTTTCACAATGCGTTCATCGAATGCGCCGTGAACGGTCGAACACCCAATAATAATGGTGGGCCTTGCATTTTTTACGACTTCATAAAAAGAGATTTTATTTTTGTCGTCCAGCGACCACGATTGAATTTCCGATAAATCACGTACGTACGGCTTCTGAAAAGAAGCTAAATCCGGCGTGGCTGTCGTCAACAATCCCTGACGATCCACCAACCAAAAGCGTTTCCGCGCTTCTTCTTCTGACAAACCCTGCAGCACCATCGCGTCGTGTATTTGATCGGCAATCCCAGCGCCCGCGGTTCCCGCACCCAAAATCGCGATACGATGATCGCTCAAGTGCGTGTTAGTAGCCTTCACCCCCGCCAAAATGCAAGCCAGCGCCGTTGCTCCCGTGCCTTGCATGTCATCGTTAAAAGTCGCCATTTTATCGCGGTATCGATTGAGATTTTTGCGTGCGTTTTCACGCCCAAAATCTTCCCAGTGCAAATAAGCGTTCGGAAATTTTTTCTGAACGGTCGTGACAAATTTGTCGATAAAATCGTCGTACGCTTGGCCCGAAATTCGTTCGTGGCGCCAACCCAAATACATCGGATCTTTTAAGAGTGCTTCATTATTAGTCCCCACGTCGAGTTGAATCGGTAAAACACGCCCCGGATTAATGCCCGCGCACAAGGTGTACACCATGAGCTTCGCGATCGCAATGTCCATGCCCCCAACGCCTTGATCACCAATGCCCAAAACACCTTCCCCGTCCGTTACTAAAATAATATCCACCTCTTTGAGGGCCCGATTTTCTAAAAGAACATCCATGTGGTCTTGGTTTGGGTAACTGACGAATAATCCCCGAGAACGGCGCAATTCCAAGCTGTATTTTTCGACGGCTTCGCCCACGGTGGGCGTATAAATAATGGGAAGCATCTCGATGATGTGATCGCTCACTAAGCGATAAAACACGGTTCCGTTGGTATCAAACAAACTGTTCAGATAAACGCTTTTTCCAAGATTAGTCTTTTTTTCGGAGAATTGAGCATACGCGCGGGAAGCCTGATGCTCCAATGTTTCAATGCGTTCGGGTAACCACCCCAATAATTTAAACGTCTTACGTTCTTCTTCAGTAAACGCGGTTCCCTTATTTAATAAGGGTGTACTCAATAAATCCCGACCCGTGAATGAGGTTTCAATGTGCTCAATGCGTCCTGCACGATCGCGAATAATTTTGTACGACATCCCAACTCCTGTTTTTTAATATCCATAAGAGGGGTCTGTTTACTATACGACACCCTCGCTATTTTTTGAAGTAGTTCAACATTGACTTAAGCTGATCACTGACAGTTCTTTTTCTATCTTGAGTTTGAGACGAAGTTCTTTCCGTTAATAATTCTTGATACTCATTACTTGCTCTTGACATGATATTTCTCCCAGTTTAAATTTCTACGCAACGGCTTCGGCATTTTCTGAATAATATTCGGTTAAGATCTCGTCAACCAGCCCTTGCAGCACGCCATTCTTTGCTTCTTCATCCACCACGCGGCCTTCTTCTTTGTATTCCGCGTAGCGGTCTTCCAGCATTTTCGCAGCAGTACCAGAAGGGAAGCGAGCCGATAAAACGCGGCGTGCTTCGGCAGGCCCAATTTTTTTATACAGGTGATTGCGAATATTGACGTCTTCGGCCGTCGTACTCAGAGCCCACAATTCAACAGGTCCTAAAGTAGCTGTCAATAATTGTGTATTCAATCCGTGTTTCGTCGCAAATTGCGCTAAGAACGTCGCACCTCCCTCACGAGGACCGTGCACGCGCGTTTTCAGTGCGCTTTCAGCCGTGCTCGATAACCCAAAAATCTCAGCGGTTTTGCGAATCGCTTGTTCGGGACCGGCATCCATAATAAATACCGACGTTGCGAACTCCACCATGATGTCATCAAAATCATCCAGCGATTGCGACAACAAAGCTATTTGCACTTTCCACTTTCTTCCTTCTCGCATGTCTTGAATGACTTGATCACGAACGGCTTGTGCTTTTGCGGTGCGGTGGAATTCATCGCAGACAATGCGCTTGGGATCTTCGCGGATTTCAGCGATTCGACCTTGATGATAGCGACGATACGCCTCGGGCATATCCGACACGTTATCTTCCGTCAGAAAATAATGGCGCGCCAAAACGTAACGCGCGAGCATGTACATGACGGCCGTTTGACGATTGGCCGCATCTCCACCACTTCGAGCGACTTCATCTAAATCCAGTGCCACCACGCGCGCATCGCCCAAATCAAAACGCGTGACTTGCGAAATAATCGGATATTCTCGCACGGCGCTCGAAATCATACGCGCAAAAGCATTCATTAACGATTCACCCGTCGGCGCGGTAATTTTTCCGTATAAATCCTGAATCGCGGGCAATCGACAAATGGCCGCTACGTCCGCCAACACCGGCGCTGCATACCGTTGTGCCAATAGGGCTTCGTGCACAAATCCCGCCATAAATAAAGCATCGGTGATTTCCCACCACGTGGTTTGTGCGTCTCGAACAAAACCCACTTCTTCTAAAATTCCGTCGATGCCTTCTTCGAGGCCCGGCGCATAAATATTAGGATTTCCGTCGTCTGCCTTACTTTTATAAAGCTCATCGACGATCAAACCGGACATATCGGCAACGCCATCGTACGCTTTATCCGAACCAATGGGCGTCGCCAACAAACTTAAGAAATTCACTAAAAAAGCGCGCTCTTGCGGGGTTGGATACCGACAACCTAATTGAGTGTCAAACGGATTAATTGCGTAATCGGAACGCATGCGCAGACGATGATAAGCCACCAAATGTTTTTTATCGGCAGGCAATGCGTCTTTCAATAATAAAATAAGCCCGCTGCTTGAAGGGCCGATGTCGATGATGGAAATACGCGGCAATCGCTGAATTCCAGACGACAGGCATACTGCTAAATTAATCGCGTTGGACAATACGGACTTACCCGAACCCGGACGCGCGTAAAATAAATCAATCCATGTCGTTTGATGGTGCGAACCTGGGTGATACGGCCACGGTTTCCCATCGGGCGAACGGAACAAAATGGCGCCGTGCTGCCACGGTGAAGCCGGACGAAATAACGGTAACATGTGCAACACACTCGACAGCGGAGCAATGGACGAAGACGCTACACTGGTACCCGACACGCCAACCATGGTAGACACCACGCCTTCATACGCATCTCCTGAAATTTCAGATACGTCGCAGGAACCCCAACCTTCAATCGCTTTCGCCAACATCGATGCACGCGCACGCAGCAGACGAACATCTCCCTCTGGGGCCCACGTGGCTGCTGAAACGCGTAATTTCACTACGGCGTCGTCGGTATTTAATTTGATATAATTTAATAAATTGAGCGAATCGTGGATCAATCGATTCTGTGCAGACGTGACGCTCAGCACGGACGAAAGCGCCTTACGAATTGCCGTTCCCGCAAGACCATCGCTTTCAAATAAAAATGAAATTCGCCACGGAATTTGGGTCTGCAAAGTGCGTGAAAACAAACGCACAAAAGTTTGAATGTCTTTTGGAAATAAATTAATAAAAACCGTTGCAAAAATACGATCGCCCACGCGCGCCGTTCGCAAATTAAGATTTTCCGCGTCGCGCGGTAAAATTTGCCTGGCTAACGACGGCCATAAAATATCGGAAATCTCCCCCGTAAATTCTTTCGTTGTTTTAATCGTAATTTTATCGCCGGGCAAGGACGGCCGCCACTCGCGGGCGGTGAATTCGGGATCGGCGCTTTTTCGCATCACGTAAACCGCCTCGTGCACTTTAAGCAATTCAGTCACCAGGCCATAGTTATTAAAATCGCTCATCACGGAGCGAACAAAAGAGTCGTGATTTTCACGCAGATCAGGAATCGCAGCAATTAAATTTTGCGTGGATTTAAACGGCGGTATGTTTTGCTTCTTAATAGTTTTACGCTTGTCTTTTTGCGCACGCTTGGTCTGTTCACTCGTCAATGATTTTAACCGCGTCCACAAAACCACGTAGACTTCTTCGTGCGCACAATAGCCGGTTAAATAATTAATGCGTTCTTTAAACAAATCGTCTAAATTCAATCCCAATCGTTTTGCCGTTTCAGTGGCTGGCGTGAGAATTTCACTGATCTCTCCGTGCGCTTCGTCTTTGTTGTAACTGAAATAGACTTGAATCACATGACCGGGCTGCGACATGACAGTTTGTAGCGACTGCTGCAAACCGTTTTGCACGTGATTGAATTCCTCTTTTCCAATCAGAGAGGTCACTCCGCGCAAACGCAGAACGGACACCAACGATCCGTCGTGCGCAACGAGAACCGTCTCACTGTCGGCGGTTTGTAATTCACAATAAGAGCTGGTGTTTTGTTTCAAGGAATGACTGAGCCAAGAAAACAAGCTCTCAAAAATCTCAAGAAAAGATTTAATGGATTTAATCATGCAGCATCCAACGTTAGCTCATTAAGCCCATCTTTTATCCACTCAACGATATTCACGGCAAAGCTGGTCATGTCCGGCAATAAACGCACTTTGGATTCCAACTCGGCGTTTAATTTCTCGACGTTTACCGCCCGCGAATCCACCAACAGTCGTCCCAGTAAAGCCGGATTGCTGAACCCTTCCCCCAATTTTTTTTCGATCACTTGTCCGCGTAATTTAAAGCTTCGATAAATCGTGCGCGCTTGCGTGGCGTTCGAACTTCCTCCCAACATCGTTGCAAACAGCACGTGGCACAGCGCGTTGAGTTTTCCTTGTGTCATTTCGGGAAGATAGATTAACGTGCCACTCCCAAATTCACCTTTCCCAATGGCCTCTAAAAAAAAGCACTGCGCGCAAAAGCTGCAGGCCGTCCGCAAATTGTCCGCACGATTATCGCGATAATTACCATTGAGATTGACGACCTCAAGGTGTTTCTTGGCATGAAAGCCACAATATTGGCAAACGTAATTATCACGAGCATGTATTTTTTCTTGGAAGGTGAGGAAAGTGGGATCCGCTTTCCTCACCATAAACAATCGCCAATTGCTCTCCGTGGCCGACAAAGTAAGATCGTGCAGTGCCATCGGTGCAATCGAATCGGATCGTTAAGATCCGATAATACTGTGAATCTGGCCACCGCCCACTTTTGCAATCGTCGCGCTGGAACCGAATACCGCGCGTTTAGCGGTCGGTATCATCGTGGGGAACAGCACTAAGCCGGCACCAATCAATAACAAGGTAACCCCTTGGCTGATCGGTACTTGCGTGGGATTCAATTTATGTTGATGGAACTTGAAAAAGGACGCCATCACAAAACCAACCCCCGCAATCAGCGAAACGTCGGTTAACACCGTGGAAAGCTCTTTTACGGAGGTATCCACGTTGTTGGCAATACTGGTTAAGGGAATTCCCGATGTTACGCTTGCCAGGGCAGCACCTGCAAAAAGTACTCCAAAAATAGAGCCTAAGATTAATAACGGTTTAATCAGCTTTCGCATAGTCGTCAATCTCCACGGTTAAGTTGACTGACGATCCCTGTCATTGTTATCAGTTTAATATTCTCATAATATAACGTTTAAACCTTAAGGAAATATTAAAGTCCAAAAAAATCTTAAGAAACAGTGAACCCCAGGATTTCCTTTAACAATCGCACGGTTCCCAAAATATGGACGCACAACATACCCCCCAAAATATGCAGTAGGGCTCGGCCCATCATGCCCTGATGCCCCTGCTCGCTCCCACATCGGGAAAACAAAAGGACACCCCTAATGAAGGCACCCACTCCAATCAAACGAACGAAGACGATAATAGGGGGGATTAAAAGCTCCCACGAAGACAAAGGTCCTTCGTAATGAAGGGGGTTGCTCGTCGACCAAAAATTCAATAAAGCCGTACGTAAAACGAGTGGGAGGCAGAGCAATGCAATCCCGCCAAACATCATCAATAACGGTGAGGCGATGGTCATTTGATGGGACATAAAGGTTCGCATTTCCCCGTACCGTTTCAAGCGGAAAATACCCATCATGAAGAGCCCTACCCCCATCAAAACGGTGACCGACTGAACGATATTCGCAATCGTTCCTAAGTTTTGCATTAAGAGATTAGGATCAACTCCAAAACTCATCACTCACCTTATCGATCGTTCGGCCCGTAGCCAATCACCTTGCCTGAACTCGTCAACACCATACCGCGATTGGCATCCACCACCTGCACCGTACCGTATTGTGGAACGGTATCACCTTCGGAAACCGATTCCGACAAACCGTCGTTACTGATAATCCACGCCCGCCCCGGTACGATGGCGCGCAGATGAAACACCATCGGCGGCGGAGTTGGTCTCACTTTCTTTGGCGCCGCGCCGTGTTTAGCCGTCACCGCTTGCACGTCTTGCTCCAATTGTTTTATTTGTTGCACCATGGCCATCATGGCTTGACTGACTTGCGCCTGCTGCGTGGTTGTCTGACCCAGTTGATTACGCAGATCTTGAATTTGACCCTGCAATTGACCAAGACTCGACTGGTTGCTTTGCTCGTCTTGTTTCAAGCTACTCAATTGATTCACGAATTCAGGGCTCGGCTGAACCATCGTGGGTTGAGGAACAAGGGGTTGAGCAGCCGGTTTGATCGACATCGTCGGTTTACGCGAACCGAATAATTTAAACCCGATCAGCGCAACAAAAATAAGCACAATCACAACGGTCACGCGTTTATTGTTTTGCATCAACCGAATAAAAAAGTTCGGCTGCTTGTCGTGCACTGGCTGCTCCTCCGGCGGTGTGGTTTCAGTCACGTATTCTTCGTTTGGGTACTGATATTCTTCATCACCCGATATTTTTTTATCTTTCGTATTCATGGATAACTGCCCCTTTAATTATGAATTTAAATTTTTCGTTGGTATGGGTTCCGGTAAAGTGACATCGGTCATGAATAACAAGCCGATGCCCGTTCCGCCGGAAACTTTAATCGTCGGTGGAACATTGAAATTTTGTCCCATGGTAGTGGCATACTGCTGACCGACGTTGCCCATACCAATCGCTACGTATTGTCCTGGCGAGAGTTTCTGATACGTGGTGTGACAGAAACCTAAAAAGCAATCCTGCGTGGCGCCCGATTGAATAATCCCTTGCGAAAGTCCCGACAAAAATGCCGAGGCAAACAAAGTTCCATAACGCAATAAATAATGATTATTCACGTAGCCGGAGATTGCCGTTCGTGCCGTATTAGGATCGATCGCGACCGCATTGACGCCCAACGAATGATCGAAATCCGGTACGTTCATCAAGTTAAATCGCATCAATACTTTTTTATCGACCCGATCGAAATTTCCAATGAGTTTCGCCCCCTTGAGGTTTCCCGTCACGATCGTAGCGAGAATCGGACTTTTCTCATCGCTGTTTACCGAGGTATCCAGCACCGCAAATAAAACGGTTCCCGCTTTAATCGTCGGTCCGGTGGCTTTTGCAACAGCCGCCGATTGAGCCGCATTGGTCGTACTACCTCCCAGTGTATTTTGTTCGGGTTGCTGCACGGCAACCTCATACGCTTGCGCGTTGTTGTTACTCCATTCCGCCATGAGTTTTTGCGCCTGCATGCTCATTTGTCCTTGCATTTGTTGCATCATGTCTCGACGTTGTTGCGCGTTGAGTTGCTCCTGTTGCAGCCGCTGAATTTCCTGCAACCGTTGTGCCGCCGAATTACTGTTGATCGATGGCATAGCGGCGCTTGCATCCGAGTTCGCGTTATTAGGCTGCGTATTTTCCAAATTATTGACAGACAACGTCGGTTGCACGGTTTGTGCTGCTTGCGCCGGCGGCGCAGGATTGTAACCCGCTTCTTTCGGCGTATATCCCGCCCGCAGCAAATCACCCTTGGTGTAACCGGCGTTTCGCAATTGATCCGCCGTGAATCCTGCTGTTTTTAAATCCGCGGCACTGAACCCTGCGTCGTGTAATTGCTGCGCCGAATATCCCGCGGACTTCAATTGCGCCGCCGAAAATCCTGCAGATTTTAAATCGCCGGCACTGAATCCAGCTGCCTTTAATTGCGATGCAGAAAAGCCCGCGTCTTTTAAGTCTTTAGCGCTAAATCCAGCGTCTTTCAATGCGTCCGCACTGAATCCGGCCTCCTTGAGGTCTTTCGCACTGAACCCCGCGTTTTTCAAATCCGCCGCACTGAATCCTGCATTCGCAAGATCGCTTGCACTGTAGCCCGCATTTTTCAGATCTTGCGCACTGAATCCAGCCGCTTTTAATTGCGATGCTGAAAATCCCGCGTCTTTCAAATCCTGCGCAGTGAATCCTGCCGCCTTTAAATCCGCTGCGGAAAAACCCGCGTTCTTTAACTCAGCCGCGGTATAACCCGCTGCTTTTAACGCTGCCAAACCACAACCTTTTTCTTTTAATTCGGTTGCGGAAACGCCCGCCGCGCGGGCCTTTTTAAGCCCCCCCACGTTACACACTTTTGAAGCTAACTGAGCGGCTCTGATTTCTTCCGGTGAATATCCGGCTGCTTTCAAATCCGCTATGCTGAATCCTGCATTGGCAAGATCGCTCGCGCTGAAACCCGCGGCTTTCAAATCTTTTGCACTGAATCCAGCGGATTTTAATTCCGCTGCCGTAAAGCCCGCCGATTTCAACTCGGCTGCGCTGTAACCCGCAGTTTTTAACGCCGCTAAGCCACAACCTTCCTGTTTCAACTCCGCAGCTGTCACGCCGTTGGCGCGCGCTTTCTTAAGCGCATCCACGCTGCAATCGGTACTGACGGATCGAACACCGGCGGCTTGCAACTCGGCTTGTGAATATCCCCCCGCTCGAATTTGATCGGGAGTAAATCCAGCGGCCGCTAGTTCTCCTGCAGAAAATCCCGCGTCGTGTAACTGTTGCGCGGTGAATCCTGCTGCCTTTAAATCGGCTGCGGAAAACCCAGATGCTTTTAATTCCGACAAAGAATAACCGCATTGGCGTAAATCCGTCGCGGAATAACCGACGTCTTTGAGTTCACCCACCGTATATCCCGCTACGCGCAAAGCCGGACACGAACACGATTGGCACAGCAATTCTTCGGCCGTAACACCCGCACTTCTCGCCAATCTTAAGTTGTCCACCGTGCAACTCGCGGGATTGGGTTTATACATATAAACTACTTTCTTAATCGGGCACTGCAATTTTTTCTGCACCGCATCGGGTATTGAATTATCTTGTTCAAACGACTCAGGTGACCCCACAAAACCTTGGCGCGTCATCGTTGGAACGAAACTCGTCGCGTCTTTTCGCGCTTGTTGTGCTTGTTCTGCATTTTGAATATTTTGTGTTTGCACGTAGGCGTTCGTCGGATTTCCCGCACCCGGCAGCGATTGAATAGCCGGACTCGCGGCGACGGAAGACGAACTCTTAAACGCGCTGTTCACTTCGTGGCGATGCCACACCGCGATCACAACAACGACTACTACCACTAACGCAACAATGGCGGCTATGACACGAAATTTAGCGTTCTGTAAAAAATTTTTCGGATGCTCTATCATAATTACAACCCTTCAATCGTCAATTTAACTAATTTGCCGCGTTGCGACGCGAGTATAACCGGCGTCGTTTGCAATTCGTATGCGTTGGTGCCGTCCGCGCTGCTCATCGTCGAAATCCAGGCCGGCGATAAAACCGTAAGACGCGTTCGCAAAAAGAGATTTCCGTTTAATACCCACGCATCGCAATCTCCACCGGTCACGGTGACTTGTTGACTGCCTTGCGGCGGTATCCCATTTAACACATTGAGTAATTCCGGGCTTTCGGTATTGGGAAGCCCATCCAAAACGGGATTCGCGTTAGGCCCAACACCGGGAACACGTAAATCCACGCGGTAATCCACGGCATCTTGTCCGGGCAATAACGTCACCATGACAGGCGTATCCAATCCTTTTAAGATCACCGCCAAATTACCGGACGTGTACCGTCGAAGCGCCTGCACCAATAACGTGTTGCCAACTTTATCCCATTCGACGTTAAACGTTTGCGGATCACCCAAATCGTACGCTTGAATCGGCCATGGCGCTCCCGTGGAATCCACAAAAACCAAGGAAGTCACAAATCCCGCCGACAAACGAATGACGGGCGGCGTTGCTCCTGGCGATAAATTAACGATCACCGACGTCGACGTCGGTTTCGGCGGCACTCCCGGATCCGTTGAAGCCGCTCGTTGACTTTGATCGAATAAATAACGCAAGGTGCGAATTTGGTCGGGCGACAACGGCATCATGTTGCGTACCGTGTTTGCAAAAGCATCATCACCAAGCCCGGTGCTCGGGTTTGAATTCGATGCACTTTGCGAATTTGCTGAATTAGAATTATTAGTTTGACTCGTATTTTGCGCAACATTCGTTTGCGCTTTTTGCAGTAATGCATTGATCGAGGTTTGTTGATTGTTGGTTTGAATGCCATAGCCAGTATCGGCAAATATCGACGCACCGCTCGCGCTCAAACTAATAAAAACGATGCACATGACTATTTTTCGTATTTTCATATTATTCAACCCTACCCTACTCATTCGGATTACCCGACAATTGATCACCCAACGCATTCGTACTAATCGTTTGCGCCAAAAAATTATTGATGGCAATTCGTTGCGGATAATCTTGCACCGGCATACGAATAACAATCAACGTCACGTTCATGGGCATGTTGATGTTGTGCCCTTCACTCGTGTACGCGACTAAAATTGGCATCGTTATCTTCCAGGCAAAATGGCCGTCAATAACCGCTTTTTCCTGAACCTGAGGAGATCCGGTTACGGTTGCATCCGAAACCATTTTTAAATCGGTTAAAGTTTTTAAATTATTCGTGCTCTTTAAACTGTTTAAAAACCACTTCCAACCATCCGGTGTAAAATTATTAGAAGCGTCTTGCAACTGTTCACGCCAATGCACGTAGTCCAAGCTAAAAGCTTTATGAACGGAATTCGTGGCCCACTGCAAAACGAAGTCATCGGGCAACACCGGATCGCTTAACGGATGCAGCATAATAATTCTTCCGTCCGCCGTTGTCGCAAAATATTCCGGCGGCGGGGGATTTTCCCACTGATAAAAAATCAAGCCCACCAAAACGCAATTAAATACAAAAACCAACAGCGCAGCAATGAGTGCGCGCCGGTAATTATCACGATAAAACGCGTTTCGTAGGATAATTAATTTTAGTCCTTCATTGGGTTTTGCCATATCACTCTCTAGCCGCGCTAAAATTATTAATTTGTATGCTTTTAACTGCATCGATGACGGGCACGCGCACGATATCCATCGTGATAATAAAATGCGATTTGCGTTGTTCATTGGCACTGGTGTACGTCACCAACAGCGGCAACTGCACACGCCACGCGTATCGTCCACGAATCACTTCTTGCCCTAAAATAACCGGCGGGCCATCGACGACGGCCGCCATAAACAGCTTATTCTCTTTCAACGAATCAATGACCCCGGCTGACTTCATGGCGCTCGTAAACGACTGCCAACCGTCGGGCGTAAAATATGAAACCGCTTGATCGAGCTGCTTCGGATAATTAAGAAAATCCAAGTTGTAGCACGATCGAGCGGCCAACTCGGCCCATTGCAACAAATACGAATTCGTTACGACCGGCATGCTCAACGACTGCAACGGAATAACGCGACCCGTAGTGGTGCTGGCGAAATATTTGGGTTGCGAGGTTGTCAGAATCTGATAAGCCAGTACACCCGACAATCCCAACGCAATCGCGATTAAGATTAGCAAAAAGAACATCACGCGACGATAATTATCGCGGTAGTAATTGTTTTTTTGCATTGCACCTTGTTCAATATCAACGTTCATCACTGTCACACATAACCCAGTTGTTTCGGATAAAATCGAAAACTGATTTCAACACGTCGATTGTTATGACGCCCACCATCACTCCCGTTCGAATCCACCGGATTTTTTCGGTTGTAGCCAACGGCGTATTCCAATCGGGCGTCAACGCCATGCGCCCACAAGTAACTTGCAATGACTTGTGCCTGTCGCGTCGTTAATGCCTGTTGGTGATTAATGGTTTCAGAATTATCGGTATACGCCGCCACTTTCACGTTGACTTTATCGTAGGTTCGCATCAAGTGCGCCAGCATTTTCAGCGTAGGCCGGAAATTATCGATGAGGTTCGCCGAGCCCGGATTAAACACGCCATCACTCGGCACCACAAAACGCAGGGTTTCGCCCAGCTGAATGACTTGAACCCCGCTGTCACGCAATTCTTGAATATACGTGTCGCGAATTTCAGCTAAGGTTGGATTCGGTGCTGGCTTATAGTGGACTTTCGGCGCACACGCGCTCAACGCCAATACAGCGCTTAGTAAAATCAGAGTTTTTATATAACGATTCATAAACATTTTTACTCATCATGTTTATCAATCCATTGATAATTTCTCCTTGCTTTAATTTAACGACCTCTTAAGGCTAATACCCAAAATTTTTTACTTCGACTTATTCTTGTCTTGCGCCTCTTTCTTCTTCAGCGTAATCGCTTGTATCATTGCTTCAACACCTTGCGCCAACTCAGGCCCCGTCGCCTTCGATTTAACTTCCGGTGGATATTGAGTCCCCTTTTCCATATCCCCCACCAATTCAATAGCAATGTTCATCGCTTGCTGACTCGATTTTCCACACAATCGCTGTATGTATTCAACTTGATCGCGCGTATCGGAACGAGTGAGCAAAGGTTTCCGAAACTGATCCAAATCTTTTGTGATAATCAAACCTTTTAAGTGATTGGAAATACGCAGCGGCGCAAATACATTGAGGTTATCGACGTCGATCGTTTCTGGTGCCTCACTTAAAAAAGAAACAGGGATATCGGTTTTCGTGAAGAATTTGCTCAAGGCCGCTACGGAACAATCGATTGGTTGCATCGTTTCGTTCTCATGAAATACTTGCGCTATTCGATCCACCTCCTCATTGCTGGCCTCCATATCGGAGAATACGACACCCGCGCTCGATAATTTTTCGAATTGATCAAAAGATTTTATCAATTTTTCAACTTCCGCGTCTTCGGGATCGTCTACTTTAAGTAAGTGATTCAATCGCATTCGTTTAACGGCTTTTGGATTGGCGTAGAAAAATTTACCCCGAACGACTTTCGATTTAAAAAAGAAATGCGCCTCTCCTTCACGCTGCTCTTTCAAATCCAACAAATCAATTCGCGCGCGTTTTTCTACGCGGGCACCGCGTGCATCCTGATACGTCCCCAAAACGCTGCCTTGATCGACTTGAAAACTTTCCACGTGCGTCACGTACGATTCCCCGGCGGACTTCATGAAGAAATCCCAGGTTTCCGTCGGATCTTCGAGCTTCATACAAATTTTAATGTTGGTGTTGGCACCAATCGACGCCGCTTCTTCTTTAGAAGCCTTTTGAAACGCCGGTAAATCTTGTCCGGCAAATACCACCGAAAATCCCAACGATCGAGCTTGTGCCGGCACAACGGCAAAACCTTCGACGGCGTAGTAACCGTATTCATCAAGAATACACAAATAAGGCGTTCGCGCATTAGTGGGTTTTGCATCGATTAAATCGGAATATTCCCCCTCCACGTGTTCGCCCAAACCCGAAGCCATCATGGCCCGCAACGTGGATACGATGATTTTACCCAAGTTCGATAATTCATCAGGCGATTTTTCCAATGCGGGCAACAGCACGCATAAAATTCGTCGATTGAGCACAACGTCGTGCAAATCCACTTCAGCAAGCTTGGTTCGCATAATGTGACCGTAGGTGTCGGCCAACGAGGTAAACACCCGCACCAATTGCATCGTAATGAATCCGTGTTGCTCCAACACTTGCGAGACTTGTTTTCCCTTTTTCTCTTTGTTGTAACCGGGTAAGGTCAGTACGTAATTAACGATCGGCTCGATGACCGAGGGCGGTACGTTTTCTAAATTAATAGGCTCTTCACCGTCGCGCAAGAATAATTTATCGCAAACGATGGCCTCCAGTTTTGGCAAGTGAAAATAATTTCGAATCGAGTTGGCATCAAGCAAAATGTGTCCGGCATCACGCATGGCCACCAAAACTTTCATCAGCGCCTCAGTAAACGCAATCGCACGGCCTTTCCACATATCGCCATCGGGAGTGCCGGCCGCTTTGTCCATCATGCTCACAACCAATTGAGCCAACATGCTGGACGAACCGCGCGCAAATGGATTCAGTGTGTTGGACAACCGTTTTTCTTGTGGCCCGATAATATCGCGTGCACCCGTCATAAAATTAATCAGCAGTAAATCGTCTTCGCGCCCCATGCTTCGCGCCATAGAAAACAGTTTGGCGTATAGCGAATTGTCGCCCTTACCGTCGACGTAAATAAAGCCGCTGGATTGCAACAGCGCGTTGTACGCAAGCGAAATCATTGCTTCCGTTTTACCGCTACCGGTCGATCCGAAAATCAAGACGTGCGTTCGCATGTCTTCGTTGCTGAACCAAAGCTCTTCTTTTGTTTTATTCGCGTTGCCAAAATAATAAATTCCTCGCGCCGCTCGAGGTTTATTGCGGCCACCCGGCAGGGGATCGTTGTGATCTTTTAGACGTGAACGCATGGGCATGCGAAACGGAAGTACTTGCTTTCTCGTGTAGCAATAAAAAAAAGCACCCACACCAATCAGCAAGATTAAATCGCTGAAATAAGGAATGACAAATGCAAACGCGGTACAGACGCATAAAAACAGCGCCATCTGCCGCGGATTCTTGAGGAAATCGGCAATGCGAACACTGAGCGTGCGCGTATCGCGCAGCACGTGCGAGTGAAAGCGCTCGTGTTTTTCTTCTAGGCCGCGCGGCTGGTATGCCATCGTTCTTCTTCTCCAATGTAGAGTATGTTTTTCACGTCCTCTTGCAAAGCTTTGACGGCTTCAACAACCATGGGTGTACGAAGCGACTGCTTCAAACGTTTTTCCGCCAACCAATGTGCGAACAACCCCGCCACTTCAACCACCGCCGTTTGTCGCCCCACGCTATTGAGTATGTACCACAAGCGTCGATCGACGGGCTTTAGCCATAAAAATTCAGCCGACGCCAACACGCCTTCCAACCGCGCAATTTCTAATAACGAAGCCATCAATGTACCGACGTACGCATGTCGTCTCTCGATCCATTTAAGCACTTTCGAGTCTTTGTATTTCTCCAATTGCTCTTCAACGCCAGTAAAATCTAACTTCCCATGAATTGCGGAATGACTGATTTGATCAATAAAGTTTTCTGCAATTTTATGTTCGCGTTTCGCGCGCGCGATAAAAATAACCAACAGCGCTTTGACGTGAATGGGCAACGCCAACGGCCCTTGCCACAACGGGCCCAGTTGCAGCACCAAACACCGTTCTGCCGGACCTTCTTTGATCGACCACGTCTTTTTTTTATCGGGGCTTTCACCCAGCTCCAGTAAATCATTCTCTTTGCAAAAATCCATTGGCAATTTAGCCATCGCCCATCGGCCTTTATCCAAGTCTTCTTGTAATAAATTTAACGACAATACGGGCGTAATTTGCGGCCAGTTCTCCACTTCGTATTTCTTTAAGCTGTCCATGGTATACGTGTGATGAAATCGTGAGTTTTTATTTCGATACAACATCCACGCCGCAAGACCCAGCAAAATAACCATCACGGGATAACGCATCCAAAGGCCCACCGCATGACTGAGCGAGCCCACCTGCGGAAAAGTAACTTTTTCTTTATCCGCAACTGCCATAAAATGTTGCCAATAATTCAATTTATGCAAATCAATAGATGGAAAATTTATCCATGCTATTAGCTTGTTAATTCCGCTCACGATCCATTGAATCAGATCGATTTCATAGTGGCGGATGAAAAAAATCCCAGCGACAATCCACCGCTCTTCGAGCCACCAGAGCACAATAGCGCCCATGGTGAGCAACGCCAATAGCCAAAAGAAATTGGCGGTTTGATCCGTGGCATTTTGCTGCGAGGGATTCATTTACGCGGCGACCTCGTTATTTATTGGTAATAAATTCCCGTGGGAAAAATAATAACGCTTTTCCAGATGAACAAATTCAAGAATGTCTTCGCTGCAAACCGCATTCGGCAACAAGCTGACTAAGGTGTTCCCGAATCGATCTTTGCGCGGACGAAAATTATCGACGCCTAAAATTTTCGATTTATCCACGGAAACCACGATGTAGGCCTCAGATACTTGAGACAACTTTCGACGAATGGACTGAACGACATTTTCTTCCGATTCATAAACCGGACGGCCAATCGTGTAGCTGGAAATCGATGCCAGTTGCGCCGCCCACAAATTAAGATCGTGCCCGGCGGCTTGATACAAGGAAATATATAATTTAACAAAATTCTCAGACAGCGTTGGCGATGTGTATTTGGCAGGTGTTTGTGCGCCGCTTAAATTTTCCAGCAATTTCAACGCGTGCTCGCGGATTTCTTTGAGCGGTTTTAGCGTGCTGCGTAGAAATAAAGACGAATCCCACTCGCCCGCATTTAACACGTGATCGACCGCGGCAATAATCGCGGTGCACAATTGATGATAATCAGTATCGCTGCGTTTTCGGGTTTGATAAAATTTTTCAGCCAGAGGCAAGAAACTATTCTTTTCCTCATTGACGCATTCCATCAAACGACGCTTTAATTCTTCGTTTTTTAAATCAACGTGTGCAGTGGATAATGGGAAGGTCACGGGTGCCCGCCTCCGAGAGATTTGATCATTTTGATCGAATTGTTGTTCTGATCGCAATGATTCGTAACGTCCTCTAAAACGGAGGATAACAGCTGCGAAAAATCGTTACACGCTTGTTTAATTGTATCGGGTTCTGTGCGCATAATAGGTCCTTAAATATTGATTAAGAACCCATTCTACGATACGAAGCTTAAGGAAACATTAACATAAATATTGCATTATTTAATACTTTCTTAAGGTTTTGCCCATAGAATTAAACCTCTATGAAACCACTCAACGAAGCACACTGGCGCGATTCGGCACGGCCGGTCAAATTTTTCATTTGGGACGGTAAAACGGCATTCCCAATGTTATTGTTTTTACTGCATATTCGTTGGTGGACACTCATCGTGGCGGTCGTTGCCATGCTGTTTTTCACCATTCTTAACCGCTATGGTTTTAGCATTGAAGTTTTTTTTCGGTGGTTTCGCAACTTAATTGCGGGACGGCGTAAAATCGCCGTCCCGTGGTGGGATACCTAAATGGATATCGGGACAAAACTCGCGGCCATGGCCAAAGAACTCGGCGCTACCTTTACCTTAAAAGGCCGCCCCATCACGCACACGGAAATGTTTTCTGAAACCGGATTATTGCCTGGCCTTACCAAGCGGGCGGATCAATTGGCTTCACTGTGTTTAGGATACGGATTAGGCGCCACCTACGAAGACGTTGAAAAATCTCTGCTTGGTGTGAAAGTGAAATTCGATCAATTCACGCCGGATATTTTGCGGTTATTTTGTATTCTCGACGTCGTCAATGAACTCGTCAAAAACAGCTCATCCAAAGACGCGGTGTCTTTGGATGAGTTGATGTATGACTAGTCCGATATTTACGACCACAGCGCACCAAAAGGTACGGCAAACACGTCGTCACTAAACGCGGTAGTCTGATCTCCATCATACAGCAGTATACCAAACTTAAATCGCTTCCCAGCGATCTCTCGAAAACGTGTAAGACCCGAAAAATCACTCGAACTTAACGTAGCCGCTGCTTTTATCTCAATGGCAAAACAATCTCCGCGTGCATTCTCTATGATGATATCAACCTCTTTTTTGTCCTTATCGCGATAATGGTAAAAAAAGATATCTTCTTCCAACCAATCCGCTTGTTTTTGCAATTCGTTATAAACGAAAGATTCCAATAAAAAGCCCAATTCTTTTGGATGGCGCAACAGAAACTCACTGTTGATATCTCGGGCCGCACAAATCAAACCGGTATCCACTAAATGTAATTTAGGCGTTTTTACTAATCTTTTATATTCATTGGTATGCCAAGCCGGCAATTGTTTCAATAAAAATAGTTGTTCAAGAAGATTAATGTATTTTTTCGTGGTTAATCGATCTAAACCTACTTTATCTCCTAATTCTGAAAAATTAACCAGCTTACTTGAATAAAAGGCAGTGAGTTTAAGTAATTTTAACATCTTTTCAGGGTGATCAATTTGCTCAATTTCTTTAATGTCTTTTTGGATTAAAGAATTGATATATTGTCTGTACCACGCTTTAATTCGGCGCTCGGTTTTCCTTTGTAAGGGCTCGGGGAAACAGCCTGTCACGAGACGTTTAATCAAATAATCTCTAATCCTAATTTCACTTGCTGAAGGGGTCTTGCAAGCCAGTAGCATGGATAGAAAAGAGGGCGACACACCTCGAATTTCACATTCAGAAAGCGTATTCAAATGTATTGCCTCTACCCTACCCGCTAAGGAGTCAGCTACTTGGGGAAACACAAGCGCATTGGCAGATCCCGTTAATAAAAATCGTCCGGGCATGCGATTTTCATCAACCACTTGTTTAATGCTCAGCAGCATTTGGGGCAACCGCTGGATTTCATCAATGGCTATGGGTTTTTCGGGCAAGTTTTTTATAAAACCCACCGGATCAGCAGCCGCAATAGCCAACTGAGCCTGATCATCCAAGGTTATGTATTCCCAGCGATTCGTGATTAATGACTTTACTAAGGTGGTTTTGCCACTTTGCCTAGGGCCCATAATGAATACGACCGGGGTATCCTGTAAGGCTTCTTGCACCTTGCGAGCAGAATAGCGCTTAAAATGGGTGTCAGCCATCATCGTCCAATCGTGATTAGGTTCTCGTCTAATCGTTATTCTAGTAGCGTCCAATCGTTATTGCAAGTGCGTCCAATCGTTATTATAAATGCTGACCCAGATAGGCTCTGGGGGCGGTTCGCCGGGAATGCTGAACCGCCTATAGCCCAGACACGGTATCTTTGGATGAGTTGATGTATGACTAACGTTTTGGACTACGAGACCCTTCTTTTTGAGTTTCTGGGCCTTTTTCTTCGCACGAACTAATACTGACAGTAGAACGACTTCCAGACGAAAAAACGCTGCCGGCCCCAACATAAAGCGAACCCGCCGGTGACGGGGCTCTGACTTCAACGTTAACTGTAGTTGTGGCAGCTGTGGTTGCAGCACGGGTGGGTTTTTCGTCCACCCGAGTGATTATTTTATCGGGAGTTGAGAGTGCATTTGCAAAAGCGACGACCTCTTCCATCGAAGCAAATTCAAATGTTGGTAATACCTCCCCCTGCATATCAAAAGTAGGTTGTGGTAAATCCGTGTGAGAAGAGATAGGGTTTTCTTTCGGAAGAAAAGTCCTGAGCCAATTGCGAAATATATTATCAGGATCCGCGAAGTCTTTTCCCATATCATCTAAATTCTGTAATAAAGTACCGGCTTGCTCAGGGGTCAAGCCTATTTCTGAATTTTCTGAACCCAAGAAGGGAAGAAGCTCCATTACCTTTGTGCCATCTTTGAGTTCCTCCATCGCACCCAAAAGTTGATCCACCAATTGAGCATCTTTCTCGTTAAGATGCTCTGAATGTTCCGAAAAGGTGTTTGACAGCTCTGTGGTAATGGCCAGCGGACCATACGCTCGTCTTTTTGCTGGTGGTCCACCTTCAGCAGGTTCCCATACCTCGTCGCCAAATGGCCGTTTCTGAGTTTTTGCCTTCAACTCCTCGGCTAAAGAACTCAATATACTACGCAGGCGTTTCACGGCTTTTGCCGCCACTTTACCGCAGCGCTCGCCCAGAATTTCACTAATGCGCTTAAAATCCGGGTATGTAATCCCTTTATTAAGCAACTCCTGTCTTATTCTATTTTTTAACCCTAGTTCTTTCGGACCATTCCATGAAGACCTCTCCCTGGCGATTTCTCTAGCGACTCCGTGCAGATAATTACCCACTTCTTTCTCATCCACAGGCCTTCTCACTTCGGTTTGTATCAAAAAGAGGCAAGTGTAAGTAAATGTGCCGCGGTAAGCAAACGGATATTTCTTAATATTCTCTTAAGGTTACTGTCGTAGAATGATCCGCATAAGCCACGGATCGGTCACTAAAGGGTAGGACCTTGTTGCAACACCGTTATCATACCAAGCGATCGCAAGACTATGAAAATAAAACACTTGTGGCTTATACCCCTGTTCTGTATCCTCGCCGGCTGTACCGTCCATAAAAAGTTAACCTATTCGTACATCACCACCGACAGCGCTCCGGTCCAAGCAACCGACGTTAACGCTCAGGCCCAGCTGTCCGAAGCTTCCGTGGACGTCGGCCATTCGTTACAACAAATCGCCGCCATCCAATTGGCGACTCATCCGAAAGCGAAATTAGCCGAGCCGTTGAATCCCGATCTCATCGGCATGGCGCAACAAACTTCACTGGATTGGACGGGACCCATTGAGCCGTTACTAAAAAAAATCGCGCAAGCCAGCCATTACCGTTTACGCGTGCTGGGCGACAAACCGCCCATTCCGGTAATCGTGGCCATTAATGCGAACAATGTTCCGCTTGCGGATATTTTGCGTAACGCTACGTTCCAAGTGGAAAATAAAGCGAATATCACGCTTTATCCGGCCACTCGAACGATTGAGTTGCGTTATTACTCGAGTTAAGAGGTCAGCGTGGGAAAAACCATTTGCATTATTCTGATCGCGGCTTGCTTAGCAACGGGTTGCGCCGCGAATTCTTCCGCGGGATCGGCGCCAATGGCCGAACTGGGTTACGTCAACATCAATCAATTGCCCACGGGAAACGGTCTAATTAATCCCATTCGCATGCAAGCACTGCGTGAAACGGCAACCACACTCGGCGCTCGCGGCGCTTTAGCGTGGCGCGCCGAACACATCAACAGCGCCCTGAAACAACAAGCCACGTATATGGATCAAGTTTTCGATTTCAATCAATTATTGTTAAAACACAATGTCGTGCCACCCGTCATCGTTGAGTCCAACGGTAATTTGAATTTAGACGACGGTAACACCATTCGCATGGCGGATAAAACTTACAAAATCGTTGCCCCGGCTCGTTTTGTCACCGCGCCTCCCACGTGGCGTAATTATTTGTGGCTGAATTTCAAAAAACCCGACGTTCCCGATAATACGCTGCTTCCAGTAAATCAAGATGAAGCGCAAGTCTGGAATTTCTATTTGCAAAGTGGCTGGAAAGACGGCCTTCAACAAGCCAACGACATCTTTGAGGCGGATTTAAATCGATTAAAACGCGATTATTTGGGTATGATTTTATACCGCAAATTACTGTCAGAAGGCATTATTACTTCGCCGATCGTTTCGAAGGCCGATCTCGGCGTTACCGGAAATGCGGATCAAATTCGCATTAACGATGAAATCATGCGTATTACCGCAGCTTCGGCTCTGCAACCCAACAGTAATCAATGGAAGCCGGTGCTGACGAATGGAGCGTTGAGTCATTGAGCGACGATTTTTATCCGAAGGAACCTGCGCGCTTTGAAGCGAAGCACATCGATCATTTGCTCGTGTATTGCCACCAATTAGGGGCATCGGATATCACGATTCAAACGGGATCGCCCATTATCGCCGAAGTGTACGGGCGCATTCAAAAAATCACGCGACGCGAATTATCTAATGCCGAAGTCGGCGACTTACTCAACGCGATTTACGGACCGAATGGCACCACGCAAATTATGCGCGGCGTAGATTTAGACACGCACTACGAAGTACGCCCCAATCGCAATGAACGGTTTCGACACCGGGTAAATGGTACCGGCTGTCACGTGGACGGTCAGGAAGGTATTCAAATTACCATTCGAACCATTCCCGCAGAACCGCCTTCTTTATCAAAATTAGAATTGCCAAAAGCGATTGTCGATGCAATTGCACCGCAAGAAGGCGTGATTTACGTCACGGGCGCCACGGGTTCAGGGAAAAGCACTTTACTCGCGGCGATGGTAAAAGAGCTTGCAGAAGATCCGAACAGCAACCGCAAAATACTCACTTACGAAGCGCCCATCGAATACGTGTACGATTCGCTCGAAACACCGACCGCCACGATTTCTCAATCGGAAATTCCGCGGCATTTACCCTCGTTTGCTGCAGGCGTTCGAAACGCGCTTCGCCGCAAACCGCATTTAATTTTAGTCGGTGAAGCGCGCGACAACGAGACTATTTCTGCCGTGTTAGAAGCTGCATTAACCGGCCATCCGGTTTATACTACGTTACACAGCAACGGCGTTGCAGAAACGATTCGACGACTGGTTGGCAGTTTTCCGAAAGAAGAACGCATCGGCCGCACCATCGACATTATTGAAACGATGCGCTTGGTGATCTGGCAGCGTTTGGTTCCATCGGTCGACGGCAGACGCGTGGCATTAAGAGAATTTTTGGTGTTCAACGAAAAAATCCGCGATCAGTTGCTCGAAGCCGACCCCGACAAAGTCACGGCCGTCACGCGTCGCCTCGTCGAGGAACACGGGCAACTCATGCACGTTGATGTTGAACACAAATACCAAGCCGGGTTGATTTCAGAACGCACGTATAAAATTTTATCCGCACAGGCGAAATATCAATCGATGAATGCTCGGTAAAATACCATGGCAATCGCACTTAACTATATCTTTTCGACGTGCCGCGACTTGTTCGCGGCATCCAGAAACTCGCTGGATCCCGCGGACAAAAAAGCTTGCCCCGGACTCGATCCGGGGCCGCGGGACGTCGCTACACTTGAGTGCAATTGTCATGGGTAAAATATGAAATTATTAAAGCCACAACTTAGATTATTATTTTTTATGGTTATCGTTTCGATAATCATCAGCCTGGTTCTGCTTTTAAATTTCATGACACAAGTCGTTTGGAGCTATCACGGGTATTGGCTGTGGGTCATCGGAGCAGCCGTTGTGATTTTCTCACCATTGGGTAATAAAAAATTGAAGATCCCTGACGGAATGACGGTTCTAAATCCCGTACAATGGCTGTCACAAATTTTTATTCTAGAACTCAGTTTATTCGCGGTTTTCTGGGGAATTTGCGTGCTTTCGGGGAACACGCTCCCTGTTTTTACTGACGTAAAACCGCCTTTATTCAGCAACACGATCGCACATACTTTATTAACGAGGGGGCTTTTTCCGTGGGTTGGAGTGGCGCTGATTGCCAGTGCCCTCGGGTATTTGGGGTTTCGTCGCGACCACAATACGTTGATGGCGAATACTTTTTTTCCGAATGCCGTACCGGATAAACCGTTTTCGTTAATCGTGAACACGACGACGCGCGCCGCCATGATGTTTGCGCTGAGCTCGACGATTGCTCTGATCACGCTGTTGATTGCATCCACGCTGGCGCCGACGAATATGAATGCGCTAAAAGAAACCCATTTTGCTGGTTTGATTTTCTCATGCTTGGTGCTTTTTTTCATGAGTTCTAAATTCATAAAACGGCAAAGTCACCACTTAATAACCCGATACGATTTGTCACCGATTACCGCTCTGTTTGGATTGTTCGTGTTTTTAGCATTTATCGTGATTGTTTTGGCGCTGTTTTTTGGGACCGGTTTTTCTATGAAGTTTAACACGCCCCATTTTCTTTTCGCGCTGTTGAAACCGGGAGCGCTGTTGAATTGGCAATTATTTGCTATTTTGTGGTGGCTGAGTTGGATGCCGGTAGCGGGTCTATTCATTGCGCGTTTATCGCGAGGTTACTCCCTACGCGCCATTATTCTGGCTACCTGTGCACTGCCCTTGGTTTTTTATTTATTGTGTTTCTGGGTGTCGTCGCACACAATCCACGAAATACCGCATTGGATCGCGATGATCGTTTCCGTGTTAGGATTGTTCGGCTTATTAACGATTATCGCTCCTCGACACACATTCGCGTGGTTGACGCAAATGATGATTCCGAAAGGGGGTGCCCTTAAATATCGTCCTTTCGATCGATTTATCGTTAAAATCAGCCAATTTTCCGCGTTGATGTTGGTGATCTATTTGGTCGGTGGCGTGGCGTTGCTCAACGTTTTCTTTTTCCCCGCCTTGATATTTTTAAGTATCCTATTCCTTGCCTTGCCGTTGGCGTTGTTGGTTACGAATTAATTTGTGCGCCCACGGCCTCCACGACTCCGCACCAGTTGAGATTGCTTGGCGAGTTCGTCGCGTTTGTCCTGAGCCGCGCTGCTTTCTTGAATACCTTTGCCCACGCTGCTGGTTGCGCCGCCCAAAGTACCTTGAATTTGTTGCGCCATTTGTGCAGCCGAGCTTTGATGCATCGGCCCACCGATCCAACGAAGGATATTATCGGGTAACGCAAAAATCAGGCTGAAACACTGCGTCGTCACCGTATAAACCAGCGCGGTAAAAACAATTAACGTCAATGGAAAAACGAAAATGCAAAGAACAAATCCAGTGATACTTCCGGAACCCACCATGGAATGCCCCATCAACGTACCAGCGGCTCCTAAAATACTTCCATCCGCTGGACCGGAAGCAGGCGCCATCCCCAATGATGCTTGATAAAACAGATCACTCGCGAACCCCGAAAACGTATACACGACAATCCGTAATGAAACGTAAGACAGAATCATCGCTGCAATCAACCCGATGACCATTAGCACCGGACGTAAAAACACACCCAGCAATAACATCAATGCTTGCTTAGCCTCACCAAGAAAATCGTGTCCTTCGGGATGGGTGAGTCCGAAACACACCAACGGCGCCGCAACCATCGCTTCAATCACTGCGATAATCCAACCAATAATACCAAACGTGTAAATAATATAAGGATACATCGGCACGTAGAAACCCAACACAAATCCCACGCCCCAGAATGCCGTCGCGAGTACCATTAATAACGGCTTGACCCACTCTACCACGGATTGCATAGCCGGCCCCGCATTATATTCCGCATTACAAATACCCGCCGCCAAAAAAACACCCGCAAGCAACCCTAATGACCCAAGCCAAATATCCCCAGCCAAGCCAATGCACGCCATTCCTACGTGGTGTAAGAACATGATCGGGTCCGGGCCCATCAATCCCCCATTTCCCGTAGTGAATGTTATGATGAGGGCAGTAATATCGCCCACCACAACACCTAAAATGCTGCTCATGAATCCAAAGCCAGCTCCACCCCCTTGTGGTTGAAATCCGCCTCCGGTATCACCGGCGTTTTCCGATTGACTCCACTTTTGAATGGTACTGAACACCGTTGGCATGTACCTTTGTGCTTCTGAAAGCGCACTATTGGCATCCGACAACGGTTGACCCGACAAAGTGGGCGCTACTGCATTGGCCGGCGAATAATTGGTGATGTCTGAAATCGAATCGTATTGCGATTGAATTTGCGCCATATCCCAGTAATAGCGACCCGCGCTCAACCAGCCTTCGTTTTCTGCCTCGTTGATAAATTGTTTTGTGGATTCGGCACCACCCACGTTGCTTTGTACCAACGGCACGATCAAATTCACGTAATTAACTAGCCCATTAAAAAATGTTTCTTCGTTATCGCTCGCTGTATTTTCCGTACCCGTGCCCGTACACGAAGCGGCATTGGCGTGCTGTGAACAGTAATATTTTTTCGCAGCAGGCTGTAAACTCGTCACTAATTCACTCAACGCTTGTTTGGCCATCGCACATTTCGTATCATTGGAACCACTCCCCGTACACGCATTCTGAATGTCCCAGGAGACTTGTCCGCAATTATTCGCACCGGGCCCCAACGGTTCGACATTACCCACGCCCGGAAATTGAAATAAATGATTGGCATCGTTCGTCACGATATCGTATTGAACTCCTGGAGTTCCTTGCACGGCAGGTCCGATATTACCACCGGAAGTACGCGCCGAAGGTTGATTATCGTTGCTGGAATACATGCACACTTCATCAGCAAAAATTTGCTGACCGGGACCCACCTTATTGCTTTCCCCCAAAATATTCTGCGCCGTTGTTTGATTGATAATATCGCTACCGCCGCCTTGTTCTTCGGGACGACGCCACACGCTGCCACCATTATCGAGGTATTTTAAACCGTATTCCCACGTTTGATCCGCAAGCCCAACACCTTGCACCACGACTTTCATCACAATATCTTGCAACAGCGAATAACCGGTCGATGCACTGGGAATTAATAAACTAAAACCCAGAGCAATTCTTAAAAACGTCAAGGCCACACTTTTATTGGCTCCCATAAACGAGCCTTCTTGCGCCGCACGCAAAACAATCGTGAAAACGGTGTAGGCCAACCACAAACCCGCAACGATGATGATGCCTTCATTAAATTTATAAAATATATGCCCGAGCATCTGGCCGCTGGTGCCCTGCAACACATTGCCGACGCTACCAAACACCTGACCGAGATAAGCCATCGATAAATCGTGATGATTATTCATCGCGGTGTTATCGGTGAAATCCGTCGCCCAGGCTGCGTTTGAAATAATCCATAAAAACAGTGTCGAAAATGCCGCGGCTATTTTTTTCATCGTGACCCCTTACCCTTAACGGTGTAAACAAACCATTCTTTAAACGTGCACCCCAAACGGCGCTGCTTCATTTGGAAATAATTAAAATGTTCGCGAAACGCGTAGGCCCACAACAACAGCGTCAACATAATGCAAACAAACGCGGACAAGGGAAAGTTTTTCACAAAGAGATAAATCGCGTAACCCATCATTGGAATGCTGAGCAGCAGGCAGATGACGCTGATTTGCACGGCCGTGCGCATACGCTGTTTGATATCGTCTTCGCTTAACCCATAACGTTGCATGGCTTCTTCAAACGAATGGGGATGCGTGGGGGATTCTTCTTTACCGGAAGCTTTGACAATGCCGTCGGCGAGATTTTTAATCGTTTTGGCATTGCCGGCGATTTGCTCGAAACCGATCCACCGCATGGGATTCAGCCCCGAAAACAAGCCCTTCTTCATGACATTTTTAAAGCCCATGGGGTCTCCTCTCGTTTGATCATGCTAGCACCCACTCCTTAAGGTATTATTAAGGATCAATTAAAAGAAAGGATTTTTTTGTGAGTAAAATTAATTTGAAATTAAAAGCCGCACGAATTCGTGAAATTTTAACATTTACTTAATATTTTCTTAAGGTTCTGGGTGTATCCTGATCTAACCATTTAAAAAGGTCAGAAATGCCAGATCTCAGCCACAAAGCCGTCCATCAATTTTGGCGTGACTACAAAGATCCCGTCATCTATCGCGTTATTTCCTTTATGGAAGGCGTCGAAGATTGGACTGCCGACAACAACTCCGAACTGGAAGCCGCATTAAAAAAACTCGGTGAAACCCTCGACGACATCGGCAACATCGATTTGCAACAACAAGACGCCATGATCAAACTCGTCTCCAGCCTTAAAACCGGACGTGGACTACGTCTTTTAATGTGTTTGGATACCGCGTATCCCGGCGCCGCAGCGAAAACACTGATGCACGCCGAAGAAATCACAAAATCCGACACGGATACCGCAGGAATTTTTTTGCGGCGTAATATCGTTTTTGAACGGCTGAGATTATTGAGCCGCGTCTTTGCTCCCGATCGATTCAAACTGGTATTAAAAACTCTTGAGGATGGCGGAATATGAAACGAAATCATCACCGTTTACTGACGACGAGCGCGCTTGCACTACTGATCGCTTCAACGAGCAGCTTTGCCGATGATCCTTCTGCTGCCTGCAACGCGTATTTAAATAATTATTCTGATTCCGCATTTCTGGCGTTGGTTGCTTCAAACCGTTCGACTGCAAACACTATCGCACAGGCCCTCAGCGCATGCCAAATTGCAAACTCGTGCTCCGTACTCAGCAGTGCGGATAATTGCGCCTCGCTATTAGCCACACGCGCCTTTGAAAGCAATTACTACGCCAATTTCAGCGAAAATCCAACGCCGGGCAATGTACCCGCTCCCATTGTCAGCCTCCCAAAATCGGATACAAATATAAAATCCACCGCCACGCAAAACACAGTTAGCGAAACGGATAATCAAACAAAAACCAACAACACCACCGGTTCATCCATACACTGGTTCTAAAAAGAAGGGTTTGAAGATGAAAAAAAGACGTTTATTTTGCTTACTCACCATTGCTGGACTTTTATCGATTTCAAGTGCCACGTTTGCCGCTGACGATCCACTGGCCGGGGTGATCGCCGCCATCAAACAATTGGGTGTTGAAGTTCAAGCGATTTCACTAGCAGCATCGAAAGGGTACAACGAGATGCTGTATCAACTCGATCAAAACCTGGCGACGGCGATGCAAGCCAATTCTCAAAAAAGCGGTGCGCTGGCGAACGCGGGGAACACTGCAGCAGCCAATACCCAAAATCAACTCGACACCAGCCTGATGGAATTTCCCGAACAAGTCATCAATGCAAGCCAATTAACGGATCCGCAAACAGCGGCCGATATTAATAATCGTCAGCAATTATTAGCAAATTTAACTACGAATACGCCGGGAAATGACACGCTCTATTTAAACAGTATGACGGATCCCTTGGCTTCGCTCGATAACATCAGCAAACCGTCAACGACGTACGACAATTATTTTAATTTCGACTCTCTGATCACCCCCTCAGCCTACAGCACCGATCAGCAACAAGCGTCACAATCTTACATTGAATACGTTACCCAACAATACCAATCATTGCTGGGTGGCATTGACTTCGCGAAATTAAAATCAAAAATTAATGATATGAGTCCAGATAAGCGCGCGCAGGCATTATATAATTTCGTTACAAACCCGGTGTATCAACAATACCAGTTGGCGGTGCGTTCTTTGTTGGCATCAAAATCCGTGGCACTCAGCAATTTAAATTTATTGCATGCCGAACGTACTCCCGTAAAAGATCTCGCCACGCAAACGGGCATGCCAAATAATCCAAATTTACCAGCCGGATACGCGAGCCCTCTCGAAGTGGAAAATTACATCGCCAACCAACGCGTCAACAGCCCGGACTGGTATAAGGAGATTAAAACGGCTTCACCCACCGCCGTGCAACGCGAACAAGTGCTCATTTTGGCTGAGATTGAAAGTCAACTGCAACGCAGCCATTTAGATAACGAAAGAATATTAGCGACTTTGTCGGCCATGCTGTTGCAATCCAGTCAATCTAACCAACTGCTGTTGCAAACGAAGGCGCAAGACGTGAATGCGATTATTGATCCGAAGGCGAATCAATCAAAATAATAACCATGGCACTGATGGGGCGCCCCGTTTCACGGGGCGAGCACGCGTCTTATTCAAACCCAATTTTCAATTTTTAACTCTGCAATCCGTTGAAATTCTTTCTCATTATTTGTGACCAATATAATATCCAACGATAATGCATGTGCAGCAATCCACAGGTCATTATTTCCAATGGGCGTTCCTTTCCTTGCCAGGGTATTTCTTATCTTTCCGTAATAATCAGCAACATCCGTGGGCAATGGCAACGGGGGAATAAAATGCGTTAATGCTTCCAGTTGTTTAGTGGCTTTTTCTCGGTATTGACTTTTATGGGCGCCGTAGAGTAATTCACCATAGGTAATGGTGGACATGGCTACCTCTCCAACCCTCAGGCGCTCAAAACGATGGAGGACACTCGTTGGCTTTTCTTTTGCGATGTAAACACATATATTGGTATCCAGCATATACGTTAATTTCACTAAAAATCCCTCTCTTGAGGCGGCTCATCTTCTCGGCCTTCTGACATAAAATCTTCAGGCATTTTGACCAACAAGGTAAAGGCCTGCGCTAGATTCACCGGGATTTTACGAATCACCAGTTCATCATTGCGTTTAAAAATCTCCACCTCATCTACATCCAATTGAAGGTCTTTGGGGAGCCGGACGGCCTGAGAATTTCCGGATCGGAATACCTTAGTTTTACGCATGGTACTACTCCGCGACAATGTATATACTTAAAGTATATACCATGAATGAGCGCCTCGCAAGCCTGATATCGCCGCTCATTCAAGGCAGGGTACCCTTGTACAATTAAACTGTGACCCGGGCGGCGGAGCCCGCAGATTGTAGCCTTGATGGAGCCCCTGCTTTCGCAGGGGTAAACTTCGCGAAATCAAGGAATTTCTGCTATCTATTGTAATACGTACAAAGCAACATTATTCCGTAAACTTTTCGAATCCGAGCTGCCGCAGTTGTTTGCCCGCTTCTTGATACCAACTGTCTTTGCGTTCTCTGCGCGCCAGCGACTGAATGAAGTGGCGATCACGCTCATCAAATCGGATAAACAATCGAGTGTCTGCAGTGATTTGCCACGCAAAAGCAAAACACCGGGTCAGATCTCCCATCTGCTTATAGCAAATAATCCCAAAACGCTCGAGATTACGGACGTAATAATCCGGCTCGACGGGCTCGGGGTCGAAGGAAGCTTGTAGCGCCTCGAGGTTCATAAAAGAGGTTGTTGATTCTATGGGAATAATATTTTCCATATGCGTTTTCCTTTTAATTTAGTCAGCATTGATAGTAAGGCGTTAATAACGGGTAAAATATCCGTATTAAATACGGTGCTTGTAAAGACCGTGTGTACTTCGGTTACTTACAAATTTCGATTTTATTCGGATAAACGACATCGTGGACTCCTGAATCTCGCAATATCTTAATCAATTCATTCTTGCTTGGTTTTATACCCGTTAAAAGAAAAATCTTTTCTTTTATATTATCGATATACCCCTCTACTGTGCGATAGGATATACCGATCGCTTTGGCGGATTGTTTTGCTGTAGCCCCAGCTACCAGATAGGCAGCGCATTCTGCCTGTTTTTGAGTCAAATAGCATTTATCTGACTGGTTTATCAGATAAAATCTTTCTATTGGCGTCTCACGATAAAACTCTTCTCTCTTAGAAATGCTGATCTTTATTTCTCGTAAACGATTGGGAGTAATAATTTGTTTTTCTGGAAGGTAAATACGGTTTTTAGAAGATTTTTTTATTAAATCCGAGCCTTTATCGTTAAAAAACAAGATGAATCGTTTAAATAAATCAATATTTCGCAAATAATAATTATTTATTGTATAGTTTTCACGAGTCGAAGCAAAAATATATAAAAGTGTGGCATCTTTGCGCTTAATTACAAAGCTCACTCCGTTGTCGATGTTAAAAGATTCCCTTCCTTGGCTATAGATAGGGTCACTTCTCTCCAACTCGGACCAGAGAAAATACCCCTTTGGCAATAAATGCTCGATATCTACTGTGGCAGCCGACTGATAGAGTGCATTTCTATAAAAATGATCTATCCAAGGAGCATTATTAGTTAAGAGATCTCGAGATCCGTCTTGATAAATCTTGATGTAGTTGAAATAGGTTATTCCTATACTCTGCAAGGGTGAATTGCAGATTTCTCCAACTTCACTGCTGGCATTTAATGAAAAATGATTTTTAAGTATTAAGCCGTCCATACCACATTTTATAGTCTTAACTTATTGCACCATATAGCCCAACCTAAGAAATTTCATGCAACATCAGCTCAGACACTTGTTCGACGAGCGTCAACGGATTATCACCGATAATGATCATCTTGAGATGATCCTTTTTTATAAATTCTTCTCTGATAGCGTGATTTAAGAAATTAAGTAATTCATTAAAATAACCGTTAATATTGAGTAAACCCAGTGGTTTTTTACACAAACCCATTTTGATAGCATTCCATATCTCAAAAGTTTCTTCCAATGTTCCCAATCCCCCGGGGAATGCGATAAAGCCGTCAGCCAATTCATCCATTAACCGTTTTCTGTCGTGCATTGAATCAACGATGTGCAGATGGGTCAAATGCTGATGTGCAATTTCGTGATGCAGGAGTGCTTTTGGGATAACGCCAACTGCAGTACCATTTAGGCTGAGAACGGAATTTGCCAGCTCAGCCATTAATCCAATATTAGCACCACCATAAACAAGCCCTAAGTTTTTTGAAACCAGGGCGCCTCCCAGTTGGCACGCTGCTTGTGTATAAGCTGAATTGCCGCTTTGAGCAGCACCGGCAAATACGCAAATATTGTTCATTTTAGTTGTACGCATTATCTGTCCTGTTTGGATTATACTCAGTTTGCTCCAATTTTCATCCCGTATTCAATACAGTAACCTTTTCCATAAATGGGTTTGTGCGAATTAAACCTTGATGGGTGTGGCATTAACCCACTGCCAATATCGCTCCAATCCTTCTTCGAGCGTGAGAAAAGATGTGTGGTAACCGGCGTCACGTAATCGCGTGACGTTTGCTTGTGTGAAGCTTTGATAGGCACCGCGTAATTTTTCGGGAAAGGGAATATATTCGATTTTTCCGGATCCGTGTAACGAAATTAAATTTCTGGCGACGTCATTAAAAGGACGGGCTTTACCCGTTCCTACGTTAAATACCCCCGTTTTACCGGGATTTTCCATGAACCACAGATTTACTTTTACGACGTCTTCCACCGAAATAAAATCGCGTACCTGTTCTCCATGAGCATAGCCATCGCATCCCTCAAACAAGCGCACAACACCAGACTCCCGCAATTGACTCATGGCATGCAGGGCCACACTGGCCATCGATCCTTTGTGCTGCTCGCGCGGTCCGTACACATTAAAATAACGCAACCCAACTACCGGCGAACGCAGCTCGGGCAAATGCCGCAAAACGTACTGATCGAAAATCCATTTTGAATAACCATACACATTCAGCGGCGCTTCCAAAACAGACGATTCTTCAAATTGACTATTCATCCCATAAACGGCAGCGCTGGACGCGTAAACGAACGGAATGCAATGCTGCACACTGTAGTGAAACAGATGTTTCGAGTAATCATAATTAGCGCGCATCATATGCCGACCATCCCACTCGGTCGTTGCGGAACACGCTCCTTCGTGAAAAATTGCATCAACTTTCTTAGCAAAAATTTTATCGGCAATAACGTCCGCTAAAAAATCTTCGTAATCCTGATAATCAAAAAGTTGTGCGCCGATGAGATTACGGTATTTCTTTCCGTTGGTTAAATCATCGACGACTAAAATATCCGTCCGCCCACGCGCATTTAATGCGTGAACGATATTGCTGCCAATAAATCCCGCGCCGCCGGTAACGATAATCATACTTTTATCCCTCTGATTTTCTCGATGAGGCCAGTCGTTGAAAACCCCGTGCGCAAAGGAATAGTCAGTACTGTTCCGCCGTTTTTAATCACTGCATCGCTTCCCGCGATTTCTTCAATTTGATAATCATCCCCCTTCACGAGCACATCAGGACGCACCGCACCAATCAAACGAGCCGGTGACTCTTCCGAAAAGGGCACTACCCAATCGACGAAGCGTAAAGCCGCCAACACCGACATCCGCGCGGCGAGCGGATTGAGCGGGCGCTCCGCGCCTTTTAAACGGGATACCGATGCATCATCATTCACAGCAACGATGAGCCGATCCCCTAACGCTTTGGCTTTTTCTAAATAATCGACATGGCCGGCGTGCAACACATCGAAACACCCGTTCGTCATGACGATTCGCTCACCTTGCGCGCGTGCATCAGCCACCGTCAACAATAATTCTTTTTCCGTGAGTGCACCCACGTGTGAGCCCGTAGCCGTCTGTAATTCACGCCGTAATTCCGGTGGCGTCACGGTAGCTGCCCCTAATTTTCGCACGACAATGCCGGCTGCGAGATTGGATAATTCAGCTGCATCTGCTAAAGAACTTCCCGCTGCAACAGACGCCACCAACACGGCAATCACCGTGTCGCCCGCACCGGTAACGTCATACACTTCCCGCGCGAGCGCGGGCAAATGAATTGCTTCACAATTTTTCTGAATTAACATCATTCCCTGTTTACCGCGCGTGATGAGGAGGCCGCCAAAATCAAACTCATCAATCAACCGACGTGCGCGTTGAATCAACACGTCATCGTTTTCACATTCACCGACAACGGCTTCAAATTCTTTTAAATTAGGCGTCACCACCGTAGCGCCGCGATAGCGATTAAAATCACTGGACTTGGGATCTACGAAAACCGGAATGCCGCGCTCTTTTGCTTTTTGAATGAGAACGAGAGAATTAAATAAAGCGCCTTTTGAATAATCGGAAAGTACCACCACGTGATTTTGAGTTAATTCCTGCTCGTACTTTTTAAGGAGATCGCGATCGTCATAGTGGTCCAGAGGGTTCTCAAAATCCAACCGCAATAATTGCTGGTTTTGTCCGAGCACGCGCAGCTTCGTCACCGTTGAATATTCAGGAACCGACTGAAAGCGGCAAACGATGTTCTGCGACGTCAGTGCCGTACGCAATTCATCAGCTTCTTTATCCGCTCCCACCAGCCCCATCAACGTGACGCAACCGCCCAGAGACGCCATGTTCAGCGCCACGTTCGCTGCACCGCCGGGCCTAGCTTGTGCCTCATTGACACGCACGACCGGAACGGGAGCCTCGGGAGAAATACGCGACGCTTCTCCATGCCAATATCGATCCAACATCAGATCGCCGTACACGATCACACGCACGTTTTCATAAGAGGGAATATCAATGGGTTTTAACATTTTTCACCTTTGTCGTCGACATTATACTTCATCAGCAGTAACCATGTCGGGCGCGAAATTTCCAGCTCGCCCATACACGTCCTCAAAGCGCTCAATATCATCCTCACCCAAATACGTTCCCACCTGAACTTCTATCAACTCCAGCGGCTCATCCGTCTCATTCGATAACCGATGCAGAGTATTCGCCGGAATAAACGCGGATTCATTCGCACGAAGCGTCACCGATCGCTCTCCATTAATGATATTAGCCTCACCCGAAATAATCACCCAATGTTCCGAGCGTTGTTGGTGGCGCTGCAACGACAAGCGATGCTTCGGCTTGACGACAATTTTTTTCACTTTAAAATGTGGCCCGTCGGAAATAGTGTGGTAAGAACCCCACGGACGATGCACGGTTAAATGTAATTCTGCTTCTTCACGATTATCGGTTTTTAACACATTGACCAAATTCTTAATATTTTGACAATGATCTTTGTGCGCCACCAATACGGCATCGTCGGTGACGACGACAACGTGATCACTCACGCCAGAAACGGCTAACATTTTATGATCGGAACGGAGATAAGAATTATTCACCCCTTGAGTAATGACGTCGCCCAATTTTACATTTCCCCATTCATCTCGTTGGTGTTCACGCATGAGCGCATCCCAAGAACCGACGTCGTTCCACGAAGACTGCAAGAGCGTCATGATACTGCGATCCGTTTTTTCCATCACCGCGTAATCAATCGAATTGCTGGGACATGCCGCCAACAACGGCCTCGAAGGACGAACAAAATCTCCGTCGTTTTGCGCGGTTTTTACAGCTTTTTCACACGCGCTCGCCATCTCAGGAGAGAAACGATCAAGTTCGCGTAAATACGTTTCAGCACGAAATGCAAAAATACCACAATTCCAGTAATATTGTCCCGTGCGGACATACGATTCTGCCGTAGAAAAATCGGGTTTTTCAACGAATCGATCAATAGGATAAACACCGTCTCGTGTTCGTTCCTTCACTTTGATATAACCGTATGCGGTTTCCGGATACTGCGCGTGAATTCCAAACGCAATTAATTTCTCTTCTTCGATCGCGCTTTCAGCAGCTTTCAATGCGTCGAACAGTGCTTGAGGATCGTGAATCACGTGATCCGCCGGCATCACCCACAGAATCGCATCGGGAGTTTCTGCGTGAATAAAATTCGCAGCCAGCGCAATCGCGGGTGCCGTATTTTTTGCAGCCGGTTCCAAAATAATCGCACGCGCGTTGATCCCCAGTTCACGCATCTGTTCCGCCACAATAAAACGATGATCTTCATGGCAAACAACCACGGGCGATTGAACGTCCGACATTTTCGACAGTCTCAATAATGTGGATTGCAGTAACGTTTCGTGATCATGAATCAACGATAAAAACTGTTTCGGATAAGCCGAGCGCGAGAGCGGCCACAACCGGCTTCCGCTTCCACCGGCCAAAATAACGGGAATAATAAGTTTATTCATCGAATTTCCTTTTCTTCCACACGGTCTTTATAAATAGTAAACGCCGGTAGATTCGGCCATTGTTTTTCTTTCTCGTAAAATTTAGCGTATCGGTAAAAAGCACCGTAACTGTGTCCCACGGCAATCACGAATCCCGGCCATCCATCCAAAAAACCTCGTCTTAATACGTACACTTTAAAAAACGTCCACAGCGTGTGTATCACCGCCCTTCCCATGGAAGCCGTTTTGTATTTTTTTTCCAGTCGCCCCACACCCAAGCTGGAATACCGATTCGCTTTACCCATCATTTCCGATAAATTCTGAAAGGGAACCTGCCAAATCATATTAATTAAGTAACCCGTTGGCTTGTTGCTGTGACAATTATAATTTTCGTGAACAATGTCGGGCGCGTAAGACAAGCAACCTTTTCGAAATAACTGAGGTTGCCGATAATCAGGAAACCAACCTGAATGTTTGATCCAACGGCCCATAAAATAATTTTTCCGCGGAATTAAATAAACGTCGAGCGCATCTTTCGAATGAACGATCGATAAAATTTCATCCCGTACTTCGGGTGTGCAGCGCTCGTCCGAATCCAAACTGAAAATCCACTCGTACCGACACACTTCAATCGCCCGATTTCGCAACTCACCAAACCCGCAAAAAGGAACGTGCACTACACGCGCACCTAATTTTTCAGCCAACTCCGATGTGCCATCGGTACTGCGCGAATCCACCACCACCACTTCGTCTGCCCACAACACGCTATTAATCGCCGACTCTATTTTATCGGCTTGATTAAAGGCGATAATGTAAACCGATATTTTACTCATTCGTCTGATCCAGATATTTTTTTATCGTGCGCAGGGTATTCTGCGGACTGTGTTCTTGTTGCAAAATCGTACTGGCGTGTTTTGCATTTTTTTGATAGTGGGCGTAATTTTTACGAATGGTTTGCAGGGCGATGAACATATTTTCTGGAGATCGATGGGTGAGGGCAATTCCTGCCTCGAAACGCTTCGTCGTCTCTCCGGTCCAGGTGTTCACCACGGAAATAACCGGACACCCTGCATAAAAAGCATCGAGTGCAACTCCGCTGAACTTGTGCCGATAGCTGTCGGGATCGTAGGTCAATAAGCAAATAGCGTTAGTAAACAAGGCCTGATAAGCACCCCGGCCCAGAGTTCTCTCGTGCAAAACTAAGTTGGGGTGAGTTACGTTTTTTAATCGCGACAAAGCGCTTTCACTGGCTTTGTCGTATCGTCCTGAATGCGGCGGCGATATTTGTATTTCAAAACGAACTGATGGCAAGCGTTGCGTCATGTATTCCACAAAACGCACTACTTCGGGAAATCCTTTATCGGAACGCGCGGCTCCCGCGAAAATAATTTTTCCAAATTGAGGATTTTTATTGTCGGGATGAGAGCGCGGGGCGTAACCCGGGCACGGCACCCATTCACAATTTAGGAATCCACTCTCTTTAAAAATTACCGACAACCCTTCGGTAGGCGTCATAATAATGAATTGAGGATGAGCAGCGGCTATTCGTTTTAATAGCGCCATTTTTTTTGACGTCGCTTTAAATTGATGAAAATGCAAAAATATTTTTCCTGAATATTTTTTTCCTTTAAGCAGCCAATTTAAATAAACTAAATCCGTTCGGCCCGCCGTCGGGATAAAAATATTCTGTTGTGATTTGATCAGCGATCGCAGGCACCATAATTTTTGCCACTGCCGCAAACGCCGAGAAAAATACCCGTGGCTGTGTATAGGCAATCCCGAATACAAATGACGTCCGCGCCGATCCAACCACACGTGCAGTGCGAGGTCTTGGGCTCGATTGGCTTCAATCAGGCTCTGAACGTAACCATGGCAGTGACCCGTTTGATCCGCTAACGTGGGCTCGAGAAGGTGTAATTCCATCGTGTAAATCTCAAATTCATCATGATACACTGGTCGCTTATTCTAATGTGATTCAGACAGAAAATCATGCACGATGCGCTAAATCCTTGGTGGCTGCCGAGAATTTTTCAATGGGTTGTAGGGAGCCTGCTCGTCGTCTGCGCTTTTGCCCTACCCCTCTCAACTAGCGCGACAGACACCCTTTTTCCCGTGGTCGCCCTGCTTAGCCTTTTTGTCCCTGTGAAAGAAGCGCCCCTGTGGCGACGCCTCATTGCGCATCCCGTGGCGCTCCTTTTTATCGGCTTCTTTGTGTTGTCCCTCATCGGGGTGACTTATTCAATTGCCCCCGCTCACGAGCTGTGGCGCGGCCTCTTCAGGACGAGCTGCTTTCTAGCGGCAGCTTTCTTGATGATCTCTTTGCACGGTGAACACTGGCAAAGATGGCGGCGTTATGCCATTGATGCATTTTTGTTGGCGATGATGATTACTCTCGTCCTGTCCTACGTGAAATATTATTTCAAACACGATTTATTCCACACGCGTTTTGATCAGGGAAGCGTGTTTAAAGACCACATCATTCAAAATTTTCTCATGGCTTATGCTTCCTTTATTCTGATGTATCGATGGCTGAATGCCCGTCGACTTCGTTGGTTTTACGGCATACTCATTTTATTGATGGTGTACAACGTATTGTTCGTTAGTGATGGCCGATCCGGTTACGTTATCTTCGCCGCTTTGCTTCTGTATACCTCGGGCCTTTACTTCGGATGGCGGGGCATTCTCGGTGCATTCATTGCGCTGGTGGCTCTCAGCACGTTGGCTTTTTCTTTCTCGACCGAATTTAAGCACCGTATGATCAGCACGATCAATGAAACCCAAAAATACCAACAAAGCCACGCACTCACTTCCATGGGTATTCGCATTCAATCCATTAAAAACGCATTTCAGCTGATTAAGCAAAAACCCATTTTGGGTCATGGTACGGGAAGTTTCTCTGCCGCTTATGCCAACCTCCCACGAGAAATAACACAACCGACCGACATCTTAAGAACCGCGTACAACAGCTTTATTAACGTGGGTGTCGAATTAGGGCTCGTCGGAATCGCGTATATTATTTTATTGCTTCTTTTTCAGTGGAAAAACAGCCTTTACTTAGACGACGAGTGGCGTTATCTCACACGAATTTTACTCATTGGGATGGTATTAGGATGCCTGGCCAATGCGTGGCTGAGCGACACAACCGAATTACATCTGTTTGCCTTATTTTCCGGACTCGGATTTTCAACCTTGCCTCTGCGACTTCCTAAATATGAAAAAATCTTTACAGCACAAATACGCTAAACAAAGCATTTGTTATGGGTGTGGCCCAGCAAACGCACAGGGTCTGCAATTAGAAAGTTACGCAGAAGGCGACCGCGTGATCGCTCACTATCGGCCAAAACCCCACCACCACGCATTTCCCAACGTGTTAAATGGAGGAATCATCGGCACCTTATTGGATTGCCACTGCAATTGGGCGGCTTGCTGGTATTTGATGCAAGACCAAAAATTGGATCACCCACCGTGCACCGTCACGGCAGAATACACCATTAAATTATTACGACCAACGCCCATGAACACGCCACTGACTTTAGAAGCGGTGTGTGAAGAAATTAACGGCAATGCAGCGATCATTTCGGGAAAACTGTTTGCCGATGAAAAACTCTGTGATACCTGCTTAGGTAAATTTGTTGCTGTGCCATCGGGACATCCGGCTTACCATCGTTGGTAACAATTCAAAACCCTCGCGAACCGAATGCGCGCACAACCGTGTGGTGGCACTCAATCCGCGAGTGGTCCACCACGGGCTAAGAAGTCGTTACTTTTTCGTAGCTCACTTCCCCGCTGTCGAGGGCGTGCGCCAATTGATCGGATAACCGGTTCCACCGCCTTGCAATTGCTGCAAAAACGGGGTTTTCCAGTAAATAATCCGACATCATGCAGCCCACGGTCAGCAATTGCCAAAAGGCAAACCACTGGTCGCGTTTAAAAGTGAGGGAATACGTAACTTTTTTGTCGTGCTGGCGATCGCCAGCATCATCATTTAGACTATCGTCAGCCATGATTAACTCCTATGTCAGTTAATTGTGGTTAGTGGCGGAGGGGTGTTAGTGCACTCCTCCGTCACGCTTCTTTTGTAGCACCAACGAGCACAAAAATCAAGCGGTTAAGAATTATTCTGTTTTAATTTCTCGAAATTAATTTATTTTTCTTCGCCAAATAATTTTTCTTGCCCACCACTTTTTTACGGGTTTTGGATTCTAAATCTTTGCGAGCGTTACCGGCTACCTCACCGCCTGCACGAGCGGCTGTACGATTTTCTTTGAATCCTATGGCTTCGTTTTCACGAGTAATTTCGGTCGTAGAAGCCTCCCCCAACATAGAAAAAATCAACTCTAAATCCGTCATATGATCTCGTAAATTTTCACGCTTGAGTCCCTTATGTTTTTTATACTCGGCAGGAGTGAGACCAAAGGTAGCTTTAGAGATTTCTGCGGTTAAAATGGCGTATTCATTCTCACCACCGACAGCACGGTGTTTCCATTCATTTGTTAATTCTTCGCGAATCTGAATTCCGCGCATTCTCTTTTCAATCCAACTCTTGGTGTAACCTTTAGCTTTATAAAGATCGCGAGCACGCTGGGAAGCCAACTCTGGGTCCTCTATTTCTTGCACTCGTTCGTAACCAATTTTGGCTAACCAGCGCTTAAAAGGCTCTGCCTTTGGAGACGGAATAGATTGAATAATGCGAAAAATCCCTTCTGTATTTGCGCAATTAAGCTTCTGAGGGCCACCAGCAGTTTCTACCAAAAGGGGGGTGGCAATTTGCCCCCATCCTTTGTTTAGCTCTGGGTCTCGGCGGCGCATATCCTTAAGATATCCGGTGGGTTGAGTAGAATCGGTTAATGCTGCAATGACATCGGTAATAACAAACCACCACATGTTCCCATGAAATACACGCCTAATTTTGTTGCTGTTGAATACAACAATATGGTTTTTGGGTGTTAAATTTTGACTCATCATGCATCTCCTTTAGTTTAACGAGATGCTAACTCTTTTTTTCTCAGTAGTGTACCCGTGTGCGTAACTGAGCAAGGTTGGGCTAAATGAAATGAAGCCCAACCTTACATGGATGTATTACGCAACAATAGGTTCAGCAATAATCGCATCCATCGCCGATAAAACCAAATCCGGTTTTAACTCGATCATACAATTAAAATGTCGGAGCGGGCATTCACGCTGAAAACAAGGGCTGCACGGCAAATCCAACCGCAGGATTTGCACGCGTTCTGATAAAGGCGGTGTAAATTTCGGTGAAGTCGATCCATACATCACCACCGTCGGACGATTTAACGCCGCAGCAACGTGCATCAATCCCGAATCATTGGTCACGACGAAATTCGCTAACGATAATAAATCGATGACTTCCGTCAGCGACGTGTTGCCCGCTAAATTAAGCGTACGGTGATCGGTCAATGCATCGATTTGATCGGTAATCACTTTATCTTTCGCTGATCCCAGCAACCAAACGCGCCAGCCTTCCGACAGTTTCGTTTTAGCAATTTCCGCAAAATATTCTGGGGGCCATCGTTTCGAAGAACCAAACTCAGCACCGGGACACAGCGCCAATATCGGTTCATCAGATGTCATTAAACGAAATCGTTGCAACGTGCTGGCAACACTTTCCGCAGAAAGCGTTAATTCAGGACGCGGATAAACTTCCGGCAAATTTTCATTCGGTAATAGCGCCAATGCCATAAAGCGCTGAATCATTAATGGAAACCGTGCTTCATCTAAATGTCGGATATCGTTGAGTAATCCGTAACGCAATTCACCCACCCAGCCCGTTCGCCGAGGAATATTCGCCCAAAAGGGAATAAGCGCGGATTTATAAGAGTTCGGCAACACAAAAGCTTGATCGTAACCTCGCGAACGCAACAATCGGCCCAATCGATATCGATCACGCACGCGCAATTCCCCGTGTGCAAACGGTAAATCGAGGGATTCATTCACCTCGGGCATGCGATCCAACAGAGGTTTCGTCCAGGAAGGAGCGAGCACGTCCAACACAGAGTTGGGATTACGCTGTTTTATCAGTTTAAACAGCGTTTGCGCCATCATCATGTCCCCCACCCACGCGGGACCCACAATTAATATCCGTTCCATCGATTAGCGCTCTTCCAATACATATTCTGCGTCACAATAAGGGCATACGACGTGCCCCTCTTGCTCAATCGGCAAATACACGCGCGGATGTGCGTCCCACAATCGGTACTTTGGCATGGGGCAACACAGGGGCAAGTCTTCTTGACTGACGACGTAACGTCGCTTCGTACACCCTTCGGTTTGAGTCATGTGGGATCCTCGTTAAAATCTCCAGGAGTTTCGCACTTTGTGCGAAACTCTTTTAAATATTAGCACAACTTACGTCTTGCACTCCACCCACAGATATTCGACAATGTGTGCCATGGCACGTTACGAATCTCTGCGCACCGTACAATTATCCCCCGAAAACGCGTTTTTGCGCTCGCGAAAGTTGCTCGAAATCGTCCACCTCGATGATCCGGCGTTTGCCGTGATGTCCGATTTTGCGCACGTACGCCCGCGCACCATCGGCCCCAATGAACCCATGGATAACGCCCTCGATGAAATGAAAGTACACGGCGTTCATTTGTTGTTGGTCCAAGAAAAAGCGGGAAACGTGGTCGGTGTTATTGGATCGGAAGATATTTTGGGAGAGTTGCCCATAAAAATTATTCAAGAACGACGCGTTGAACGCTCGCAAATTCTCGTAAAAATGTTAATGACGCCCCTGAATAAAATCGTCGCCTTTGATATGAAAACCTTGGAACACGCTAAAGTTGGCAACATTGTTGTTACGTTGAAAAATTTGCGCACCCACTACGCCTTGGTGGTCAATGACGACAACGGCGACGATAAGCAAATGTTGCGTGGTATTTTCACGACCTCTCAGATCAGTCGCCAATTGCACATGGATATCTCAGACGCCATTGCCAAGGCGCAAAGCCTGTCGGAGCTGCAGAAGCGGAAAAAGTAACCGTAGCCTGGGTGGAGCCACGCTTCGTGGCCTGTCCTCGCCTTGCGGGGAGCGTAACCCGGGAATTAAGTTCCTTGATTTCGCTAGCGCTCCATCAAGGCTACGTGCCTGAGTCATAACACCCCAAAGTATCATATCAATCTTTGAACAATCCTCTGCTATAGTTTTATTGTTCAATGAAAATGGATCAAAACATGACTTATATACTGGACCTTCGCGAGGTTACCCTAGAGCACCTCCCCGACGTCGGCGGTAAAAACGCCTCCCTCGGAGAGATGATCAACAGGCTCTCCCCTCTGGGGATCAAGGTTCCCGGGGGATTCGCTACCACCGCCTTCGCTTATTATGACTTCCTAGAAAAAAATAACCTAGATAAAAAAATCTCTAAAGCATTATTCCAGTTAGACATCAATAATATGACCCAGCTGAAAAAAGCCAGCGTGGACATTCGTCGCTGGATTGATAACGCCGAGCTGCCAGACGAACTCGTTTCAGAAATCAAAAGAGCATATCGGCAACTTCAGTTAAAACCGTCCCAGTCGGTTGCCGTTCGCTCATCGGCCACGGCGGAAGATTTGCCGCAGGCCTCATTCGCCGGACAACAAGAAACGTATTTAAATATCCGCGGTGAAAAAGACCTTCTCACCGCAATCAAAAAAGTTTTCTCTTCGCTGTTTACCGAACGTGCCATTTCATACCGCATTCACAACGGATTCGACCACACACAAGTGGCTATTTCCGCTGGCATACAAAAAATGGTGCGCAGTGATTTAGCCGCCAGTGGCGTGATGTTTACCCTCGACACGGAATCGGGATTTGATCAAGTGATTTTTATTACTGCCGCATACGGTCTTGGCGAAACTATTGTTCAGGGTCTGAATAATCCCGATGAATTTTATGTTCACAAACCCACGTTGCGCGAAGAAAAAAAATCCATCATCAGCCGAAAGCTGGGATCGAAATCGATAAAAACTGTCTACGCAAAAAAATCGAAAAAAAACAAAACTGCTACCGTCAATCAATCCGTTCCCATCGCGGATCAACAACGCTTTTGTATCAGCGACGACGACATTTTAGTCCTGGCGAATCAAGCGCTGTTAATCGAATCCCATTATGGAAAGCCGATGGATATCGAGTGGGCGAAAGACGGCATTGACAATGAAATTTATATTCTGCAAGCACGACCGGAAACCGTACAATCGAATGAAACTCATCGTGTTCTCGAACACTATTGTTTAGAAGAAAAAGGGCACATCCTCACCCAAGGACGCAGCATCGGACAAAAAATCACGCACGGCGTTGCTCGTTTAATTAAAAGTCCGAAACAAAAAGATCGACTGAAGCCCGGCGAAATTTTAGTAACCGACATGACGGACCCCGATTGGGAGCCGATCATGAAACGCGCCGCAGCCATCATCACCAATCGGGGTGGACGCACGTGCCATGCGGCAATTATTGCGCGCGAAATGGGAATTCCTGCGGTCGTAGGTTGCAGTAATGCAACCCGAGTAATTAAAGACGGCCAAAAAATTACGGTTTCCTGTGCGGAAGGCGAAACCGGTTACGTTTATAAAGGTAATGCCAAATACCGCATCGATAAAACATCCATTGATCAACTGCCCGCGTTACCCGTCGAATTGTGCATGAATCTCGCCAACCCCGAACAAGCATTTGTCTACCAATTTATTCCCAACGGTGGTGTTGGACTCGCGCGATTGGAATTTATTATTAACAACATGATCGGCATACACCCCCGCGCACTTTTGGATTATAAAAAATTGCCCCCGCCGCTAAAAAATAAAATCGCTAAAATAATTTCGGCCTACAAAAATCCGATTGAATTTTACATTGAAAAACTGGCCGAAGGCATTGCGACCATTGCCGCTGCATTTTATCCCAAGCCCATCATTGTACGATTTTCCGATTTTAAATCGAATGAGTACGCGAATTTAATTGGCGGCGCTATTTACGAAGCACACGAAGAAAATCCCATGCTCGGTTATCGCGGAGCTTCGCGTTATACTTCGGGAAATTTTCGGGACTGCTTCACGCTCGAGTGTGAAGCGGTGAGACGCGTTCGTGAAGAAAAAGGACTGATTAATACACACATTATGTTTCCGTTTGTTCGTACCGTCAATGAGGCAACGCAATTGCTCACCCTGACTGAAAAACATGGGCTCAAGCGCGGAAATGGCCTGAAATTCTATATGATGTGCGAAATCCCTTCCAACGTTATTTTAGCGGAAGAATTTCTGGAATATTTTGATGGGTTCTCCATTGGTTCAAATGATCTGACTCAATTAGCGCTGGGCCTCGACCGCGATTCCGAATTAATTGCACATTTATTCGATGAGCGGAACAGCGCCGTTAAAGCATTGTTGAGTCAAACCATTCAAACATGCAAGCGACTGAATAAATACGTGGGTATTTGCGGACAGGGGCCATCGGATCACATCGATTTTGCTCAATGGCTCCTGGAACAAGGCATCAACAGCATGTCTCTGAGCCCCGATTCTATTCTAAAAACGTGGTTAACCTTGTCGAAGACCGATACCTCAAATAATAAAAACCTCATCAACGGCCACCTTCCAGAAAAATCAAAGAAACAATCCGGGGTCGATCCCAAATCGTTTACTCAGGGCTTGGATATGACCTAAGGTCAATCGACGTTTATTATTTAAAATTTTTGAAACCAACGATTTAGAACCCACTTCAGGAAAGTCAGCCACGCCCAATTCATATTGCTCCATGATTATTTCTAACAGGGCTCGTCCTGAATCTACCGATTCGATGCGCGCATTAAAGTCTTTAAATTCTTTAGACTCATTTTCCCAACGCTCGATACTGGCAGAAAGAATCTCAATTAACACGCGATTATAGTCATAGTCTTCGATGAGCTCATCCATTAAAGTAAGTGCTTTTTCGTACTCTTCGTTATTATTGATATGACCAATGAAACGAGCTTCTTCAAATAAAGAATGCGCTTTTCTTTTTATCAATGCAAAACCCATACTACTCTCCTTCTCTCATATACTTTTTACAAAGCTTATTGTATTCAGCGTGCGTCACAATGTGTTTTACATGATTACGCAACCATTCTTCTGTAAATTCCGCTGAAGCTGTTGGTGAGGTATTTTTCGCGAGCAGACATCAAGGGGCTTGGAGGGGAGGTGTTATGAAACGCAATGGCTCGTCGGGCTCCGCCCGACTGCGCTTTATTTGCGTTTCATAACACCTCCCCTCCAGCCCATTCAGCAAATCCCGCTGATGCTGTTTCAGGAGAGAGTCCCGTGGGGGCTCCTCCAGCACCCGCAAGCTGAGCCGCGCGGGCATAACGGGGTCTCTGGGACAGGGATGTCCCAGAGAGCGAATCTGAGACCAGGAAGTCGAATTTCGCGGCCCCGTTATGCCGAAGCGGCGCAAGCTGAGGAGTGCCGGGAGCACTCACGGGACTCTCTCCTGAAACAGCGTCTAGCTAATTTACAGAAGAATGGTTGCTTAATCACTTGTCTTCTTGGCCTTAGCCTCACTCCGGCCATTTTTGCGAATGATTATATCGTGGCGACCCTGACTGGTCCTAAAAGCGTCCATTTAGTTTATTCATCATGCGCCCAATTCTCTACTGTTAAGCCCGCAATTCGGTCAAAATGCCTTGTGTTGTTGGTAACCAACAGTGCATTGGTTTGGAGACAAATGCTTGCGATCATGAGATCAAGATCCGCAAGCATTCTTCCCGATTTCTTTAATTCGGCTTTTTTCTCTGCAAATCGGTAAGAAGACTTTTCACAAAAGGGTAAAATTTCTAATTTACCCAATAATCCCGTAACCTTAATCAAGTTTTCTTTTTTATGCGTGGAGTTTAGCGCACCAAACAGTAATTCGGTGTGATTAACGATCGTCGTGCTTAAATCCTCCACAGGAATTTCTGTTATTTTAGTGACGACGCTTTCCTTGCCTTTCAAAAAATAAATTAAAATATCCGTATCCAAGACGTATTTCACAATTCCACGTCCTCATCTTTATTATGCCTGGATTCTCGGATTGCACTTTGCATCTTATTCGCGTCTTCTTCGCTGAGAATTCCGGCGAATTTCATTAAATCCGATTGTGAACGCATTTGCTTTTTGGCATAAAAATCAATGGCTTTTTCCAAAACGTCTGTCTTCGACAAATGCAGCTCTTTAGAGAGCGTCGACAAACGCGCAACCGTCCGGCTGTTGAGTCTAAAATTCATTGCTTGTTTCACCGTACACCCCCAAAAGACGTATATACAAATAATAGTATTCTATTCATAAAATGTAAATACACTTTCATTCCGTGAATGCTTCAAAACCCCGCTGCCGTAATTGCAGCCCTGCCTTCCGGTACCAGGAGTCCTTTCGCTCATACGCTGCCGAAGACTCAATAAAGTGCCGATCGCGCTCGTCAAATCGAGCCAATAACCGAGGATTTTCTGCAATTTGCCAAGCAAAGACAAAACACTGGGCTGGATCAGTAAGTTGCTTATAGCAGATAATCCCATACCGCTCGAGACTGCGAATGTAGTAATCTGGCTCGACGGGATCAGGCTCCAAGGAAGTTTGCAGTGCTTCACTATTCAGAAAGGGGGGTGGGGAAACAGTATTTCCAATCGATAGAGACATTTGTGTTACTCCTTAATAAAATCCAATAAGCTAAGAGGCTGTAAACAATGGTACCGATGGACTTTAAAAGAGTCAATACCTATAATTGGTTTTTTTAAAGTCCGACAGCGTTGGGGGGCACTGGATTGGGAAACAAAATTGGCAACATACTTTCTTTACTGATGCGCAAAGCGGCATTAAGCGAGCGCGAGCTTTCTCGCAAGACGGGTATTTCCAAATCGGTCATCAACAGATTAATAAAAGAAAAGAATCCCAACCCAACTCTTGATTCTTTAAGTATTATTGCAAATTTTTTTTCTATCCCCGTAGGGCAGTTAATTGGTGAGATACCGCTCAGAGAAGATGACCTGGGAAAATACCGTGCTACCGCAACCGACAACTCTGTTCCAGCACTGAATTGGCATGAAGCTTATAACCCAGAAGAATTTTTTAGCAAAAAAAGAGAAGCTAAGCGGGTGCTCACCGAGCACGTTACAAGTAAACATGCTTTTGCATTAAATATAAATACAGCCAGCATGGAGCCCCAATTTCAAAAGGGATCAATTATTATTGTTGATCCCGAAGTAGAACCCGGAAATGGAGACTTTGTTATCGTTGCACTAAAGGGTCAAAAATTTGTTAATTTAAAAGAAATTGTTTTCGATGATGATATTCGGTTTTTTGTCACCCCAGGTCAAGCTGAAATATCTCAACAACTGGGAGAAAAAGACAGAATCATTGGTGTTGTCGTTCAAACCATTGTTAATCTTGTCGACTGAGGTGTGACTATGAGAACCGAACGAGGCAGCAATAACCCACATGAATATAGTGAACACTCCCAGCCACAAATAGCCACTGCTCAAGAGCTTATTGATCAATTTCAAGCGCAATTCAAAACCGATGATATCCTTGTTGATATGGGTTGTGGCACTGGAGCTATTTCTGTTTATCTTTCCAAATACGTAGGGAAAGTTTATGCGTTTGACATTTCTGTAAAAGCAATCGAGTTTGCGAAAAAAGCCTATCCTGCTGCACAATATCCAAATATTACGTTTTTTACTGCAGATGCAAAGAACCTTACCCTTCCTAAAAGAGTGGATTGGGTCTTTTCCGCCAATGCGCTACATTGGTTAAGTCCACAAGAGCAACTGCTTGCTCTGTCGAGAATACAGTCGATTCTTAAAGACACTGGAAAATTAATCTTAACTTTTGGAATGCGTCATGAACCGTTGTGGTCTATCGTTGATGAGTCCGTTTCATCCGATCAGTGGTCTGAGTACTTTAACGACTTTGTGAATCCCCGTACTTTCTACACCCCAACTCAATACAAGAAACTGCTCGTTAAAGCGGGCTTTGAAGTACTCAGCATCCAATCAAAGCCAATTACATATAAATTTCGCGACATTGCTACCTTACTAAATTTTGTAAAATCCTGGTTGCCGCACGTTAATTGCGTGCCAAAAGATAAAAGAGACGAGTATATGGAGTCGATTGGCGAGGCCTATTTAAGACGAAGCCCTGCTGGTGAGGACGGTAGTGTATTTATGACGTTTAATATATTAGAAATATATGCCCAGAAATTTTTTCCAACAAATCAAAGTAACCTTGACTCCTCAAATAGGCGATTTAGGAGCAGACTTTAAGTGAGAATTTTCCAATGCGAATATAAAAGGATTAAAATTGGTACTGTGATCGTAAACATCTATATTTTCTTTTTTCTTAAGATAAGTGGTGATTAATACTACCGGAATGACACCTATCGTTGAAAAAGCAACCTTGTACAGATACCCGTTTATCATCAGCCTTATAACTTCCATAAATGAAAAAATACCCATAAATGTGATTGAGTAAACGATAATCGTTAAAATTATTTCTCCCGTCGCACTTGAAAATAGGCTTCTTAGCCAAAAATGCCTACCTTTATAATAAATTTTAGACTTACTAATAATATAGATATTTACGAATTCGCTTATGGTTGTCCCTAAGATGCTGGCCATTACAAACCGTAAAGAATGCCCAAGAACATCAACGTATTCGTGATATTGCTGCCATCCTTTGGGAAATGGAGAATATATTACTGCTGTTATCCCAAGCGCAAATAAAATTTCCGCGCCAATGGAACACCACAGTATTTGCCTCGCTATCTTATAGCCGTATACCTCGCTAATAATATCACCGAATAAATAGGTTGAAGGAAAAATAAGAGCGCCGCCAGGTATTGCAGAAAAAAAGCCGAATGCCACTGGTCGGTATGCGAGCACTACCGGAATGACAAGCGCCATACAATACAGCATTGCGAAAACTATCACATAATTGGATTGTATATATTCAGCGCGAGGTTTTAGCATGATATTTTCGTTTTGAATTTGTCCCCATTAAAAAACCAATTCTAAATGCAGATTTTGGGTTCAGTTTTGAAATATATTTTTTGATGCCTCTAAAATCAGAGACATTTTTGACGTGCGTCACGGAACACTTATTATCCTTAAGCAATAGGGCTGTGCCGTTTACCGCTCGCTTTTCTCCGATTAACTCATATTGAGGTTTTTGATTATTGATGAAAAAGTGATAAGTAATGATTTGGACATCGCTCCTTGAAAATCCTTCTAAAAAATCCGGGTGTGCGACCAACTCATGGGCAGTTTTTTTTATGGTTGAAATTCGATACTCAATTTTAATGACAAATTGAGTTTCACCTCCACCATCGTGTTGCTCGATATCAATTATTTTAAAGGGGTATTTCCGGGCATAAAGTCGAACAATATTTTTATATTGCTCGAACAGCCAGTGGATAGAGTATTTCAGGGATGCCTTTCCGTGCATCATTCTGCCCTAAGTATCGACGGTTGTAGCACCAAAACCGTAGAGTGTTTCTTATTGTGGCAAGGATGTCAATCCGTAAAAAATTTTAATCCTTAACTTCTTCCCCGGTCACCCCTTCCGTGGAAAGAATATCCTTCAATTGAGTCAACGCATCCAGTTGAATTTGTCGCACGCGTTCACGCGTCAAACCTACGGCCTTTCCGACGGATTCCAACGTTCCTTTTTCATGATCGTGTAAGCCGAACCGACGGATGACTACCTCACGATAACGCCCATCCAATTGATTGAGCCACCGCTCAATATGGCCGTGCAGATCCACATTCTGGATTAAGCGTGCTGGATCAATATTATTATCATCAGCCAAGGTATCGATTAACGTCTTTTGCCCATCGTCGGAAACTGGTGTATCGATGGACGTTGTATCGGGCGCAAGATTCATGATTCGACGAATGTCCTCAACGGGCTTATCAACCAGATTTGCGACTTCCTCAGGCGTCGCCTCATGATCCAACTGTTGCGTGAGTTTTTTTGCTGCACGCAAATAAATATTGAGTTCTTTAATCACGTGAATCGGCAAACGCACGGTTCGGCTTTGATTCATGATCGCGCGCTCGATGGTTTGACGTATCCACCACGTCGCGTACGTGGAAAAGCGAAAACCCCGCTCCGGATCAAATTTTTCAACCGCCGTCATCAAACCTAAATTGCCTTCCTCAATCAAATCCAAAAAAGCCAAACCCCGATTGACGTAATGCCGCGCAATTTTAACGACTAATCGCAAATTGCATTCAATCATTCGTCTCCGCGCTTCTTTGTCACCTTTGTGCAATCGTCGCGCCAACTGCACTTCCTCCTTCGCCGTCAGCAGCGCTTGATAGCCCAATTCCCGCAAATAAATTTGCGTGGGATCGGTGCTGCGGTGTTCGCGTACGGATTTGCGTGTGTTGGCTTTAGCGAGCGCCAGCGCCTTATCGTCTTTAGCCGCCGATTTTTGTTTTTTACTCTTTGCAAAGATAAGGCTGTGGTCCGTTGCGGTTTGTGTTCTTCTTCGCGATGGTTTTTTCTTCGACTTTTCTGGAGCGCTTGTTTTTTTCGGCTTGCGCGGTGGTCGTTTGATCGATTGTTTTTTTGTTTTTTTTCTCATCGTCGTCGTCCTTAACGCAATTCGAAAGCAATGATCATATTACCTCTCGGTCTTCGTCAATGGAACTTATTCACGATAAGTACTGGAGCGGATTTACGGGCTTGCCATCACGCCGAATTTCAAAATGGAGCATCGTGCGTCCTGCATCATCACGCCCCATCTCAGCGATTACCTGGCCAGCGCGAACCCTACTGCCTTCCCTGACGAGGATCCGTTTATTGAACGCATAAGCGCTTAGGTAACTGTTGTTATGCTTTACAATTATTAGATTACCATAACCTCGTACTCCAGCACCACTATAAACAACTACTCCATCGGCGGATGCGCGAACCGATTGCCCGTATCGTCCCGCAATGTCCACCCCTTTGTTACCCGCCAAAGCGGATGAAAAACGGCTCACCACGCGACCTTTTACTGGCCAGTTCCAACGCTCTACTCGAGAAGCAAGCCTTTCTGGCTGCCACGGAGCAACATAAGGCTTGTTTTGAACAAACTTCGGCTGTCTTTTGGGAAGAGCGGGAATGGATTTTTTCTGCACTAACACGGGGAGCTTTTCTGATGCGGGCGAAGTAATCGTGGGTGGCATGATTGTCATGCGCAAAGTTTGGCCTAAATAAATTCGATAGGGAGGCGTCAACTGATTGGCCATCGCCAGTGCGCGATAATCCAAATTGTAAGCCCAGGCAATGGAATATAAAGTATCCCCTTGTTGGACACGATAAAATCCGGACTTTGCATTCGGTTGCTGCCAACCCTCAACCACCGGTGCGGGCGTATCCGTCATGCACGCCGTCAACGCGAACGGCAGCAGAAAAACAAAAAAAATTAAAATTCGCCCCTTCATATACCTCTCACTATGGTGGCTCTGGAGCCAGAAACTCAGCATGGACGATAAAGCGCAAATAGCCCGAGGGGTGGCGCCGGAGGCGGGGACCCCATCGCGCGCAGGCACGAGCACGATGGGGTGCCGCAGGCGACAGGACCCCGAGAGAAAATTTACAGAAAAAATGCTGCCTATTTAGTTTCTGGCCCCAGAGTCACCTCACAACCGCTTCACCCAACTCGACAATTGATCAAACGCTTCATAGTGCGTGAGATCGACACGTAAAGGGGTAATCGATACGCGATCGTGATTGATCGCATAGAAATCTGTTCCTGGGCCCGCGTCTTGTTCCGGTCCTGCGGGACCGACCCAATAAATCGGATGCCCTCGTGGATCTATTTGACGAATCGTTGGCTCAGCACGGTGCCGCGTACCTAAACGCGTAACCTCAAATCCTTTAACTCGATCGAACGGTAAATCCGGAACGTTCACGTTTAAAATCGTACTCGGGGGCAGGGGATCTGAAAGCACGTGTTCCATTAATTGGCGCGCCACTCGCGCCGCTGTTTCGTGATGCTGAAATCGCTCCCCCGCCAATGAAAAAGCGATCGCCGGCAATCCCAAAAATCGTCCCTCCATGGCCGCTGCAACCGTCCCGGAATACCACACGTCATCCCCCAAATTAGGCCCTTCGTTAATACCCGTCATGACCATGTCAGGCACCTGAGATAATAATCCGGTGATGGCTAAGTGGACGCAATCGGTCGGCGTACCTTCAACGCTGATAATGCCGTCACCTAAATGCTTAATGTGGAGCGGATAATTGAGCGACAACGAGTTGCTCGCACCACTGCGGTTGCGATCGGGAGCAACGACGTCGACATACGCAATTGCTTCAATGGCCTTTTTTAATTCCGCCAAACCTTTTGCATACACCCCGTCATCATTGGATAACAGTACACGAATTTGATTACGAACGTTTTTTTCCATGTGCCCAAGCTTAGCATTCGGCGTGTCACTTCACCACTTGATAAAACACTTCGCCCTTTTTGGTCATTCCTAAATCGTTACGCGCGCGTTCTTCGATAGCTTCATCACCGGTTTTTAAATCGTTAATGTCTGCCACTAATTCCGTATTGCGTTCGGATAATTTTTTATTGACCGTGCTTTGTTGCGTAATGTTTCTGCTTAATCGATAAGCCGAAACAACACCGCCCGGCGCAAACCACAGTTGGTACTGCAGTAAACCGACCAAAGCAACCAAAATTAAGACCATTGGCTTCATGAAAATCACGTCCTTGTATTAAACAGGAAAAGCCTTTTTCCCTGCATACGGTGCTTGCTCGCGCAGTTCGCGCTCAATGTACAATAATCGGTTGTACTTGGCCACACGATCCGAACGGCACAAAGATCCCGTTTTAATTTGCCCCGCCGCCGTTGCAACCGCTAAATCCGCAATCGTGGTGTCCTCAGTCTCACCCGATCGATGCGAAATAATTACACCATAATCCACGCTTTTGGCAAGTCCGACGGCGGCCAGCGTTTCAGTCAATGTTCCGATTTGATTGAGCTTGATCAAAATCGCATTGCCAATTTTATTCTCGATGCCCTCCGCCAAAATCCGCGGATTTGTGACGAAAACATCATCGCCCACCAACTGCACACGTCGACCCAATCGTTCCGTCAACCGCTTCCAGCCGTCCCAGTCGTTTTCCGCAAGACCGTCCTCAATAGAAATAATTGGGTATTTGTCCACCCAAGCGGCTAACCGATCGATCATCGCATCGCTGGTTAACCGCCCTCCTTCAAATGCGTAATAATTATTTTCGAACAACTCCGAACTCGCAGCATCCAAAGCCAGATAAATATCCTTTCCTGGCCGATAACCTGCATCGTTTATTGCTTCTAAAATTAATTCAAAAGCCGCTTCATTATGCGGCAAATCCGGGGCGAAGCCCCCCTCATCACCAACCGCCGTCATCAAGCCGCGAGCAATCAACTTTTTCTTTAGCGCATGAAAAATCTCCGCTCCGCTCTGAAGCGCTTCGGCAAACGTTGGTGCGCCCACGGGGACAATCATGAATTCCTGAAAATCGAGATTATTATTCGCGTGCGCACCACCATTAATCACGTTCATCATTGGCACTGGCATGGAAAACGGCCCTTCTCCACCGAGATAACGGTATAAAGGGATGCGCGCATCTTTCGCGGCCACGTAAGCAACAGCGAGCGAAACACCCAAAATAGCATTAGCTCCAAGCTTGGCTTTATTTTCCGTGCCATCACATTCAATCAGGATGCGGTCCACGTCTTCTTGAACCGTGGGATCTTGACCCAGTAAAACATCGCGAATGGGGCCATTCACGTTTTCGATGGCTTTTAAAACGCCCTTCCCGTTATAACGTTTAGGATCATTATCGCGTAACTCTAACGCTTCGCGTTTCCCCGTCGAAGCTCCCGACGGAACCGCAGCATGCCCTCGGGTTCCCGACGACAATGTCACTTCAACGGAAATGGTTGGGTTTCCTCGTGAATCCAGTATTTCACTGGCATCAATGTCCGTAATGGTGCTCATGGAATGATGATTATAACTCGTTATTCTCTAAAAAACCGCGTTGTTTTACGGTGCGGTCAATAATACTCAACGTCTCAAGCAGGGATGCCATTTTATCCAGGGGCCAGGAATTGGGACCGTCGCTTAACGCACGATCCGGATCGGGATGCGTTTCCATAAAAATACCGGAAATACCCGCTGCAACTGCCGCTCGAGCTAAAACCGGAACGAATTCGCGTTGGCCACCCGAACTCGTCCCTTTTCCACCCGGCAGTTGAACCGAATGCGTTGCGTCAAATACTACGGGACACGCAGTCTCACGCAACACCACCAAAGAGCGCATGTCGGAAATTAAATTATTATAGCCAAAAGAAGTACCACGCTCACACACCAGGATTTGTTGATTTCCGGTGGACCACGCTTTTGCGACTACTTGCTTCATGTCCCACGGCGCCAAAAACTGTCCTTTTTTGATATTCACCGCTTTACCCTGCGCAGCCACGTTGCGAATGAAGTTACTTTGTCGGCATAAAAAAGCGGGTGTTTGCAGCACGTCGACAACCGAGGCAACTTCTGCAAGTGGCGTGTCTTCGTGTACGTCAGTTAACACAGGCACTTTGAGTGTTTTTTTCACCTTCTCGAGAATTGCCAAACCCTTTTCTATTCCCGGCCCGCGGTAACTCAAATGTGAAGAGCGATTTGCTTTGTCAAAAGAACACTTAAAAATAAATGGAATTTTGAGGGCATTTGTGATTTCCTTGAGCGTGCCTGCCGTATCCATGACTAACTGCTCGTTCTCAATCACGCACGGTCCCGCAATTAAAAAAAGCGGCTTATCTAAGCCTATTTCAAAACCAGCGATTTGCATGGGATCACTCTAAATAACTCTACTTAAAATAACAAGCGGTTTTCAGTTGTCTGCATCTGGGAGATCGAAGATTCTCCCGAACGATCCGGAAGTATGTTGAGTTCCCGGCATTCCTCGGCTTGCGCCGTCTTGGAATAAACCGGTCGCGAAATTCGACGTCCCTGTCTCAGGG
>CAMTUH010000009.1:0-84257 GCA_947084935.1 uncultured Coxiellaceae bacterium | reverse complement strand
GCTACGCATTCCATGCTTCGCTTGCAAGCTGCCCTCGCCATCGTTGGCTCGGGCGCTCAGCGGGCATGAAGCTTTGCTTCATGCGAGTTCCGCTTCGCCCTGCGCTTTATTTGCCTGCAAAAGGATCTCTTCGCTCCCGCATCTAAGTCGTTACAGGGGATGATTATCATGCAGTGTTATCCGTGGCAAAAATTGCAGTGGGAAATGCTGGTTTCTTCGTACCGACAAGGAAGATTACCGCACGCGTTATTGTTAACAGGGCCACGTGGTCTTGGAAAAAAAGATTTCGCCTGCGCATTCTCAAATTTTATTTTGTGTGAGAACGAACAAAATCGTGCGTGTGAGCACTGCCGGGGGTGTCGATTGTTTATCGCCAACAGCCATCCCGATTTTTTTCTGCTGCAACCTGAGGCAGACAGTAAAACCATTAAAGTGGATCAAATTCGTGAATTAACTGATGCATTGAATCAAACGGCTCAGCGCGGTGGTTATCAGGTGGTAGTCGTTGAACCGGCGGAGAATATGAATCGCGCGGCGTCGAATGCATTTTTAAAAACGTTAGAAGAGCCGTCTGGAAAGGTATTATTGATGTTGGTGTCTCATCAACCAGGAAATTTGCCGAAGACCATTCTGAGTCGGTGTCAGAAAATTCCGTTTATTAACCAGCCGGATCGTACGATCCTTGATTGGCTTCGCTCACGCATTCAGAATGCCGATCAAGCTGAGCCGCTATTGCGCGTTGCGCATCAGGCGCCGTTGCGCGCATTGGAGTACGATAAAAAGGGGTATTTATCTTTGCGCAATCAATTATTGGCGCATTTAGTGAATGTATCGGAGCACGGTGCTAATCCCATTGAGTCCGTTCAAAAATGTTTGGATGAAAATCTTGCTGATGTGCTGAACGCTCTTCTGAGTATTAATACGGATTTGTTACGATTGCATCTGGGTCTCGATGAAACGTTTATCGTGAATCGCGATTGTTTCCCGCAGCTTCAGCGTCTTTATCAGCGTGTTGCGCGCGAGCGGTTAATGCAGTGTCTTTTGCAGTGTCAGGAAGCGCGGCGTTTGATCACTGGAACGATTGCGGTTAATCAAACACTGTTACTGGAAAGTGTGTTTTTGCGTTATGCTCATTGATACTCATTGTCATTTAAATATGCTTAATTTAGATGCGTATGAGGGCGATCTCGGTGCGCTAATTGAACGCGCGAAAAGCGTTGGAGTTGAATATATTCTTTGCGTGGGCGTCGATTTAATTCATGCGCCAGTGGTAATTGGCATTGCCGAGTGTTTTGAAAACGTTTTTGCTAGCGTGGGTCTTCATCCCAGTGAAAAAATTAATCGCGAACCAACGGTTGAAGAATTGGTGAAATTGGCCGATCACCCCAAAGTCGTTGCTGTTGGAGAAACGGGCCTCGATTATTATTACAATAAAGAAGGTTTGGAGGTCATGCGAGAGCGTTTTCGCACGCACGTTCAAGCCGCGCGACAAGTCAAGAAACCCATCATCGTGCACTCGCGCAGTGCACCGGAAGACACAATTTGTATTTTACGGGAAGAAAAAGCAGCGGAAGTCGGTGGTGTGATGCATTGTTTTACGGAAGAGTGGGTATTAGCCGAGCAAGCAATGGATTTAGGTTTTTATATTTCTTTTTCGGGGATCGTGACGTTTAAAAACGCAAAGAACGTAGTTGCAGTTGCCGAAAAAGTTCCGCTTGAACGGTTGCTCATCGAAACCGACGCGCCGTATTTAACGCCGGAACCGCATCGAGGGAAACCGAACGAGCCACAATACGTGAAATTCGTCGCCGAACGAATTGCGGAGATAAAGAAATTGTCCTTTGAAGCAGTCGCTCTGCAAACGACACAGAATGCACGGCAATTGTTTTCGTTTTAAAAATAATGATCGAGCAAGCTATGCGGCGGTTGGAGTCTTCACGTCTTGGGGTAAATGAATCCCGCAAATGGTTTCAATCAAAATGGCGGCCACTTGGTAGGGATCCGCGTTCGCACCCGGTCTTCGATCTTCGAGGTAACCGCAGCCATTTAAGGCCACGGGACGTGGAATTCGAATGGAGGCGCCGCGGTTTCCAATACCCGAGCTGAAATTCGAAATATGCGCAGTTTCATGTTTGCCCGTTAACCGCTCTTCTAAGCCGTGACCGTAAACCGCAATGTGTTCGTCGTGACGTTTTGAAAGGCGCTCGATCGCTTGCTCAATCGCGCTCATCCCCGAGCGGCGATCCCGCATGGCTTTCGTGGAAAAGTTCGTGTGTTTGCCGGCCCCGTTCCAATCGCCTTTGACGGGTTTTGGATGCAGAGTCGCTGTGATGTCATACTCTTCGCCAATGCGATAGAGCAGCCAGCGAGCTAACCATAAATGATCGGAAACGGTAAGCGGATCGGCCGACTCATTATCCAAGCCCCGGTAACCCACTTGAAATTCCCATTGGCCGGGCATGACTTCTGCGTTGGTGCCAAACAGCATGATTCCCGCATCGAGACACGCCTGCGCGTGGGATTCGCTGATTTCTCGGCCAAATACTTCATCGGCACCGACTCCGCAATAAAATGGACCCTGGGGTGCGGGGTAACCGCGGTCTGGCCATCCCAAGGGAATCTGTCCTTTGAAAAGCGTATATTCTTGCTCGAATCCAATCCAGGGTTCGTGCTGCGCACCACCGTTGGCCATGAGGTAAGACAAGCGTGAGCGGGTGTTGGTCTTGTGTGGAGTTGTGCCGTCGGGATTCATCACCTCACACAACAACAAATAATTGCCTTCACCGAGGATGGGATCGTTGATAAATCGAACGGGTTTTAAAATGAGATCCGAATCGTGACCCTTTGCCTGGTATGTGGAGGAGCCATCGAATCCCCACTCCGGGAAATCGGCCAGCGTCATTTCGCGATTCGAATGCGGAACAATTCTCATTTTGGATCGTAACTTCTGTGTCGGCTCTGCGCCGTCCATCCAAATGTAAGTCACTTGTGACAACATGGGAGCACCTCTGAGTTGGTGTATGAGATGCCAGTATCTTAACTAAAAAATTAACTTTTTACGAGACGTTTTAACCAGGGGCTGATGACTAAAAGGATCACACCCACGATGAGTGCGAGAATGGCGTTATTTCTAAAAGCGTGTAGATAGATGGCGTCGCTTTGTGCCAGTGACACGAGATTTTTGGGGATGCTGGCTTGCGTGGCTAGGAAACCCGATAACTCTCCGCCAAATCCCAGCGCCATGAACCAAACGCCCATCATGAGACCGGTTAGGTGCAGTGGGGAGAGTTCCGTCACCATTGATAAACCAATGGGGGACAAGAGCATTTCACCCAGTGTTAAAAACAAATAGAAAAACAAAATCCAAACGGGGCTGATCAGCTCCTCTGGTCTGTGCCAAATAATGCTCAGCATTAAGATACCCATGGCAATAGCCGCTGAAAACATGGCGAGTGAAAACTTTATTCCTGGCGTAGGATCCATTTTTTTAATATGCAAGCGCTGCCACAGCGAAGCCAAAAACGGACCGAGTAAAACAATAAAAATCGGTTCGAGTGCAATAAAGACGGGTGGGGGCATTTCTAAACCAAAAATGTGTCGATCCACGTTACGTTCGGTAAAGAGATTAACGGATGCGAATGCTTGAAAGAGCAACCCCCAGAAAATAATTGACGTAACAATGAGTATCAGCAAGGCTAATAACTTATTGCGTTGGCGTGGTTCGGAGCGGAGCGCGATGTAGATCATTACTAACAAAATCACGATGCCAAAAATCGATTGCAAGATTTCCGCAATTTGTGCACTTCGAAGCAAGAGAAACGCAATGATCAAGCTGACAACGAGCAACGCAGTAATGCTGATTTTGTGTCGCATCCATTGCAGCGATTTTGGTTTGATTTGATCGCGCGGGATAGGAAGGCCGCGGTTTTCAAAGCTTTTAAATGCATAGCAAAACGTTCCCAGTGCGAACGCCATGCCGAATGCGGCGGTAATAAAAGCAGTACTCCATCCTAATTTTTCTTGAAGAAAACCGGCGCTGCCCAATGCCAATAGTCCACCGAGGTTGATTCCCATATAAAATAGGGTAAATCCTGCATCGCGTCGTGGATCATCTTGGTAATAGAATTCACCCAGAAAACTGGAAATATTGGGTTTCAGCAAGCCATTTCCGATGACGATAACGGCGAGGCAGAAATAAAGTAAATGCTGTCCGATCAAACTCAACAATAAGTAACCCGCTCCTAAGAAAACGGCGCCGATGACAATCGAAAAGCGCGGCCCTAAAATGCGATCGGCAAAAAAGCCACCCGCGAGCGGTGCAATGTAAATCAGCGCTGTGTATTCGCCCAAAATCAGGTACGATTTTGGGTCGGAAAAATTCAAGAAATTGGTGAGGTAGAGAATTAAGAGGCTTTGCGTTACGTAAAAGCCAAAGCGTTCCCACATTTCCGTGAGGAATAAGGGGCGAAGTGCTTGGGGTTGCTTCATGGGCCAGCCTATTTTTTAGGACAAATTCTTACTTGACCATAAATAAGAGGTGATTGCAAGGTACGTTTCAGCTGTAGTGTTCCGTCAAATAAGTTTTTGTACATTCATTCGGGGACGTACATCCTGTACTCGGCGCTTCTTACCCTCCTTGGTCGCGACGCCCCTCATGAATGCACAAAAACTTATTGACGGGATGCTTACACGCGGTCTCTTGTTTCATTCGCGATGATACGGACATTGGGGACAGTGTGTGTATTTGGGAGGGCATTCAAGCGCACCATTTCTGGTGTGAGGGCGAACATTTCGATGTCGTGGGATTTTCCATTGAAATAGCGATAATTCTTTAGACAACCTTCGCGGATAAAGCCCAGCTTTTCTAGGAGGGACGTGGATGCCGTGTTTTCTTTGAGTGTCACTGCTTCAATACGTTGCATGTGGATTTGTTTAAAACAAAAATCAATGACGCGGTTGAGCGCTTTGCTCATGATGCCTTTATTCCAGTGGCGGCGAGACAGATCGTAACAGATTTCCCCGCGGTAATGTTGATTGTTGATGTAAAGCCCGATAGCGCCAATCATGCGGTCGTCTTCTTTGCGCGCCAATGTCCAGTAAATGCCGCGTTTGTATTTAAAAAGATTGCGGCAATAATGGATTTCGGCGCTGGCTTCCGTCAGATTTTTGGGATTTGAGGCGAGAATATAACGCGCGACTTCGGGGTCGGTGTAGTACTCGAAAAATGCTTCGGTGTCTTCGATCATTTGTTCGCGAAGGAAAAAGTCCTCGTTGACATCGAGGATGGGAAATTTTTCTTCGTAGAAACCGTTGATCATGGTCGAATTGTCGCTCCTTTCTTGAGATTTTTCATTATATAACCAGAGGCTTAAGGAAATCTTAAGAGCGCCTCCCGACATTCATTTTTTCCGCCGTTGCAATGAATTCGTAGCCTGGGTGCAGCCCTGCGTAACCCAGGAACTCAGGAATTCCTTGATTTCGCATGGCTGCATCAAGGCTACACCCAGGCTGCAAATTCGCTGCATCATGGCTACAGAACGGGGATGACCCTAAGCACGGATACTGCTATCATGCATCCAGTGAATAGTGAGCGGCAGTGACAAGGAACTTGTTGTGAAAAAAGCAATCGTGCGTCGGCATATTCAGAATTCTCCTTCTTCTTTTGAATCCCTACACCCCATCTTACAGCGAATTTATTTGGCCAGGAATATTTCTTCACCGGATGCATTATCCAAGGAATTAACGCATTTGCATTCGTTTGCAGCGTTGTTGGATATCGATAAAGCGGCATTGCGCTTAGTCAAAGCGCTGAAAGAACAACAGCGCGTGTTAATCGTGGGTGATTTCGATGCGGATGGAGCAACGAGCACGGCTTTGGCGATGAGCGCGCTGCACGCGTTTGGTGGAAAAAATATCGATTATTTAATACCGAATCGCTTTGCTTACGGTTATGGATTAACGCCTGAAATTATAGAAGTGGCCAAAGCTCAAAAGCCGGACGTGATTATTACCGTGGATAATGGTATTGCGAGTTTTTCCGGTATTTCTTACGCGAATAGTCTGGGAATCGATGTCATCGTGACGGACCATCATTTGGCGGGCGAGCAATTACCCGATGCTTATGCCATCGTCAATCCTAATCGCCCGGGGGATGCATTTCCCAGTAAATGTATTGCCGGTGTGGGCGTCATTTTTTACGTGATGGTGGCGCTGCGCGCAAAATTAAAAGAATTGAATTGGTTTGAATCTCAAGAAATCCCTTGCCCCAACCTGGCGCAATTTTTAGATTACGTCGCGTTAGGAACAATTGCCGATGTGGTTCCGCTCGATAAAAACAACCGAATTTTCGTGCATCAGGGATTGCGGCAAATACGGTCGGGCAAAGCGCATCCGGGAATTTTAGCCCTATTAGCCGTGTCGGGTCGAAAGCGCGAAAAATTACGAGCCACTGATTTAGGGTTCGCCATTGGACCGCGGTTAAATGCTGCGGGACGTTTGGACGATATGTCATTGGGTGTGGCGTGCTTGTTGGCCAGTGATTTTGAAGCCGCGCGCGAAATTGCTCTGCGTTTGGATGATTTAAATAAAGAACGCCGCGTCATTGAATCGCAAATGCAACAAGAAGCGTTTGCGGCTGTTGAAAAATTAAATCTTGTTCAACAGATGCCGGAAGGTTTGTGTCTGTATCGAGAAGAATGGCATCAGGGCATAGTGGGTTTAGTGGCTGCGCGTGTGAAAGAAAAAATTCATCGTCCGGTAATTGCATTTGCGAAAGTAGACGATCAAACGTTAAAAGGTTCAGCGCGTTCCATCACCGGGCTACACGTTCGCGACGTATTGGAAGCGATCGCAACGAAACACCCCCAGTTAATTACGAAATTCGGCGGTCACGCGATGGCTGCGGGGTTAAGCTTGTCGATAGAACACTTCGAAGCTTTTCAACAAGCATTTACTGAGCAAGTGCGTGAGACGATACATCCTGATGATTTACAGCCGTCGTTACTGACGGACGGTGAGTTGGTTGTGCAGGAGATTACGTTGGAAACTGCGGAATTGCTTCGTGAGGCAGGTCCTTGGGGGCAGGGGTTTCCTGAGCCTTTGTTTGATGGTCAATTCAAATTAATTAATCAACGCATCGTTGGGCAGCGTCATTTAAAACTCGTTCTACAATTACCGGGAAGCGATTATTATTTCGATGGAATTGCTTTTCACGTTAACCTTAACCAGTGGCCTAATTTTCATTGCGATCAGGTCCATGTGGTGTACCAATTGGACGTTAATGAATTCAATGGGCGGAGAAAATTGCAGTTGTTGGTTGAAGAGATTCAGCCTATTTGAACGAAAGAACACGTAGCCTTGATGGAGCTCTGCGTAATCAAGGAATTCCTGGGTTACGCCCGAGGCGGGCGGCACCCAGGCTACGGCTAGCTAATTTTTTTGAAATTAAGAGGGAGGCGGTGAAGATGACGACTCATAAGTCAATGGGCTGGAGTGAGTTTCTGACCTTATGCCACGATGCGAGATCCAAGGAATTGTTGGATGCCCTGTTTGGATTCTTATTCACGCACGAAGAAAAAGAACAATTGGCTCTGCGGGTTGAGCTCGTAAAAGAGCTGTTAAAAGGTGAGAAGACTCAGCGCGAAATTGCACGACATTTGAATATCAGTATTGCCAAAATAACCCGAGGATCCAACGCGCTTAAAACGATTTCTCAGGAGTTGAGGGCGTTTATTCAGCGTCACCTGACTGTTGCTAAATCGATTTAAAAATGTAACCCACCGTTAACACGGCAGGCACGTCAAAGCCGTCGTTATGTAGAAATAAATCCGCATTCGAGTAGTGATATATCTTCAAGTTGATATCGAATCGATGGTCGCGTCCCACGAGAATTCCAAGGCCTATAAAATCTTGGAAGATGAAATGACCGCCCAAATTTGCGCTGCTAAAATGATCGCGTGAAAGTAAGGTGGGGCCGCCAATACTCCAGGCGATGTAGGGATTAAAAGAGTCCGTTCGAAATAACCAAAATCGAAAAACGAAAAAAAATGTCAATGCCAATTGTGCTTGTGAGTTCAGTTCCCACCACGAAAAACTGCCTCCAAGATTCACTGAAAAATATTTTTGTGTGTGAAAAACTAAATATTCGTAAAGGAGAGAAATGCCCCCGTCAACTTTTTCTTTTGATGTCCAAAAAAATGGATGGGGCGGGTGTGGAATATTCAGCGGAATATTTTTATCCGAAAATCCTATCGAAAATTCTTGTTTTGGAAAAAAGATGGGATCATGATTTGCAGTGGCGCTGAGGGGAATAAATAAAACTGAAATGATAAAGAGGCGCAACGATCGATACATGATGTCAAATATCCGTGATTGTGGTAGAACTTGGTTATAAGGTACGATTGATTTCCCGTCAAGGATTTAGGCAGCTTGTCTCTGTCATCGCGAGGCTGCAAAGCAGCCGTGGCGATCCAGAATTAATCCTGGATTGCTTCGGCCTTCAGCCTCGCAATGACGGGATGGGGCGTGGTTGCCACGATTGACTAGGCTTTTGCAATGATACGGATAATTACTTTATTTTTTCTAGCCTTTTTTTTCGCTGATGCCGGTGCAGGATTTTATTTAAATGCGGGCGTTGGGTACAGTGACGCCGATTATCCATCCGTTCCATTGCAAGGCCCATTTCAACCGAGATCAGTAACAGGCACAGGAATTGCGCCCCAAATTGCTCTGGGATACGCGTTCAATCGAATTTCTGCCGTTGAATTGGGGGCAATTTATTTTTATCGGCCGCGTTTTGTTGGGATTGGGTTTAACCCGAATCAGATTAATCGCGTAAAACATAATTTGGTGCACCTGGTATTTCGTTTGAGCGCCCCGCTGGGGTCGTTCGACGTATATGTTAAAGGGGGGGTCGGTTACGTGGTTCGAGCCGATATCCTCATCTGGAATGGGAGCACGTTCATTACGGCGTTAACGGCGGGTCAGTTTATACGCCCCGTTTATGGGCTTGGGGCTGATTATCGGATCGGGGCTCATTGGGGGCTCGATCTCAACTGGATGCAGGCCCCAAAGCAGCTTTCCCAGCAGCTCCCGGCGTCCAATTTCTACGGACTTGGGGCTTTCTACCGCTTCTAAATGACGCTATCTAATTGATTTATAATAACTACTTTACTTACGGTTAAGATTTCGATATCCTAGGCAAATGTGCAAAAACCACAAGGAGGTAAAGATCGATTTTTGAGGTGTGATCAACCATGCCAAGCAGCAGTAAGCAAGAAAAAGTAATCCTCGCCGAAGTCGAGGGTGCGGAACCGGTAGTCCAAGAAGAACCCGTTGAAATACGGCCGTCAGTCATCGTTGCTGACGAATCGTTTAAAAATAAAAAAGCATCCCGTGATCCGGTTGCCGAAGAACGAAAGCTGAGGCAAAATCTCAGTCGCTATCTGATCGTTACTGCAGTCTCTTTGTGTTTTTACACGTTCGTGCTGGATCATATTCAGCGCATCCGAATGTTTCTCTCGTCGACCACTTTTATCACTATGGGCCTTTTGGTTGTTTTCATGACGGGCATCGTTTTTCTGATCCTGGCTTCCGGTTATCCTCTGTACGAATACGGTCTCACGCTAAAAAATTGGAAGCGTGCCGTAAAGGAGGGGATTTTATTCACCCTGCCTATCTTAGCAGGAATGCTGCTGTTGAAATGGATAGCTATTACCGTGATCCCGGCGTACCACGGTATCCCTCTTTTTGATTTACACGCGGGACTGAATTATGGAGTTCAACATATATCGAATCAGCACACGGTGTGGTGGGTAACATTGATTTTGTACGGATTGATATTAGCGCCGCTGCAGGAAATTTTAGCGCGCGGGGGATTGCAAGGCGCGTTGTCTTTATTTCTCACCGTAAAACACCGAAATATCATTGCCGCCTTGGTTGCGAGTATGATATTTAGTACGGCACATTTAACCTTTCCGATTCACGTCGTTATGTTGAGTTTTTTTGGGGGCTTGTTTTGGGGATGGTTATTTTACCGGCATAAATCGATCGTTGGCGCTTCCATTTCGCACGCCATGCTGGGTTTGTGGTTTTTTTGGTTTCTAGGAATTTCCTAAGGGAAAATTTTTAAGGAAAATTTTATGGTCGCGTACGTCTTCCCGGGGCAGGGTTCTCAGTCCGTCGGCATGGGAAAAGAAGTATTTCCGGAATTTCCGGATTTAGTGGCTCAGGCCAGCCAGCAATTAGGCTACTCCATCGTGGATTTATGTCTGAGCGATTCGGAGCAAAAACTCAATGAAACCCAATACACGCAACCGGCTTTGTACGTCGTGAATGCGTTGTCTTTTTTAAAGAAATCGCAGACGGACGGAGTGGTGCCCCAGTTTCTTGCGGGTCACAGCCTCGGTGAATACAACGCTTTATTTGCAGCGCAGGTATTTGATTTTTTGACGGGACTGCAGTTAGTTCAAAAGCGCGGTGAACTGATGAGCCAAGCGCGTGGAGGCGGAATGGCTGCCATCATTGGAATGAGCGAGGATCGCTTGCAACAAATTTTACAGCAACATCAGCTCACGTCGGTTTCGGTTGCCAATTATAATTCGTACCAACAACTCGTCCTTACCGGGCTACGCGAGGACATCGATAAAACACACCGTGTTTTTGAGCAAATCGAAGGGGTACGTTGTATTCCGTTGAAAACGAGTGGTGCGTTTCATTCTTCTTATTTGTTAGGGGCGCAACAGCAATTTTCGGAATATTGTAAATCCTTTAATTTTGTGGCACCGAAAATACCGGTCATCGCGAACGTGACGGCCCAGCCTTATCCCGATCGGAATATTGCGAATCTGTTGGTCGAGCAAATTGTAAAACCCGTTCGTTGGGTGGATTCCATCGAATATTTATTGGCGCAGGGAGAAACGGATTTTCAGGAAATCGGCCCTGGCAAGGTGTTGACCGGTTTGATTCGGCGGATTCTCAAGAAACAGTAACTCTTGGAGCAGAGGAAGCGTGCAATGTCTTGTCGGCTTCAGCGGCGCGGTTTTGGTAAATTTTCAGTAAATTGGGGAACAACAATTTATATAGTCTATCGTCGTCTGTTATCAGCTGCTCACTGTGAGCAGCAAATTCGGCAATGAGCTGCGGTAGGGGTGCTGTATAGTAAATTTGACGCGCCGAAAACCCTCTCTCGATGAAGTGTGTTAACAGGTGTTGAGCGAACCATTTCGGATTTTTTGTGAAGAATTCTTCAATCGATGAGCCAACGTTAATACTGGAATCCGGAGGAAGGTACACATAAGTTGCCACGAACGTATGCGCATCCCGTTTGGAAACTTTCAAAACGGCAGCACAGTATGTCGTTGGGTCTGGTTTAGAATAAGGTTCCCCCAAAATCTGATCGTACCAGTTGGGTGTATAGGGTATTTTAATTTCATGATGCACGAATGCACCGGTGGGGGCATCCTTTAACAGGTCACGCATGTTGGTATAATCCGCTTCGGGAATGACTTCTTGAAAGGTGAAAAGATTCTTTTTATTATTAATTTTTTTTATCAGGTCAACAAAAGAGTTGGCCCTTTTCTTTTTGTCTGCTGACAAGGATCGTTCGGGAGTTGTTAATAAGTCGTAAAGCTCTTTAATTCCTTTGTAATCATTCAAAATGGAGCGATATAAGTCCAGGTCTTGCTGCAGTCTTAACTGGCTTTGTTGATTGGTAGCAAGATTAGGGTAAGGTTTAATGCTTCCATTGGAATTTTTTTTGCTGCCAGTATCGCTGGTGATCAGTGCGCTTGCTGCGTTGTCGCCGATCATCCATTGGCCCATTAACACATTATGGTAGGAGTCCATCATGTGCCTCAGTTCATGAGATAAAATTTGGGTAAGGGGGTAGATGGTACCTTCCTTCAGCCATTCCATGGGGAATAATATTGTTTGTTGTAGTGATGAGTAGGCGCCGTGAAACTGATAGCGGTCACTGCTTTTTCCTTGCACCAGCATAATTTCAAAATTATTACCCTCCAGCAAACATTCAATTTTTTGGCGTTCATATCGATTTTCATAGAGTTCAGTCATTGCACTTACTAGAAGACTTTTGTGGTTATCTAAGGCATGCGGATTTTTTTTGTAGAAATCACGTAATGATTTGTTGACAGTAATTTTAGTTTCGATTTTTTTCCTCAAGACAATTTTGTTCATCGGTTTTGTCGGTGACGGTGAAACCGAAGGTTTAAATAGCGTAGATGCTGTAGACGATAGTTTAGGTGTCACAGATGACGATGGTGAAGTTTTGGAAGCGATAGGGGGTGTTGGCATAGGTAAAGTCGTGAGCAAGGCAGAAGGTGGTTTTGTTGCAACACCGAATTGTTGGGAAACATTTTCATCAGTAATGGCGGTATCATTCTCGAGGTCTTGAGAGCTCCGTATATTTTCTTCGGGGTCTTGCGCATTGGCTTCATTCGCCGCTGCGATCATGAGCAGGCTGCCGAATACCAGAAGGGTCATAAACACGAGGGCTGTAGTATCCGGAGAAGCGTGGTTACGCTGGATCGATGAGCGACCCGGTGGTTGCTCGTTAAGAGTTTGGTTTTCTTGAGCTTTGCGAGACTTTTTAATATCTGGGTTCAGTTTATTCGGTTGACGAGACATGATTAAATACCCATCACTGTAAATTATCTGCACAGTGTAAGGTATTATTAGCCAGAAGTCAGGTATGTCATGGCGCTGGGCCAGTAGATGATCTTCTGGTAAGATTCTATAAAGTATAGAAAAACAGATGGATCGACGAACGAATGGATCACCAAGGACATGCGTAAGTTTTCTGGATTCATCGCAGTCATTGCGGGCTTAGTGTTAACCGGTTGCGCAGTTGGCCCTGACTTCCATTCACCGCCTCCTCCCAAGACTACTTCCTACACCAAAACACCTTTGCCAAAGAAGACAGCCTCGGTAGCAGAGGCGGGTCAAGTGGGTCAAGCGCAGTACCTTCAGTTGGGCAGGAATATCCCCGCGGAGTGGTGGCGATTGTTCCGCTCTCCCGGGTTGAATTATTTAATACGAACCGGTCTTGCGAACAGCCCAACCTTAGCAGGGGCAGAAGCCACTTTGCGTCAAGCGCAACAAAATTTACGCGCTACGATTGGCAATTTGTTGTTTCCTTCAGTTGATTTACAAGCGCTGGCACAGCGTACGCGTACCTCCAGTTTGGCGGCCGGAGTAGGACCGACGGGTGGTTCAAACACGGCAAATATTTTCACGGTTTATAACACGGCGGTGAACGCCAGTTACACGCTGGATGTGTTTGGTGGTCTGAGGCGACAAGTCGAAGCCTCGCGCGCGCAGGTCGATTACGAACGGTATCAACTCGCGGCAACTTATCTGTCGTTAACGTCGAACATCGTCACAACGGCGATTGCCGTCGCAAATTTTCAGGCGCAGGTCCAAGCAACTCGTGAACTCATTCGGGAAGAAGCGAAATTGGTCTCTGTCATGAAGCAGCAACTCACTCTGGGCGGTGTTTCGTACGAAGACGTATTAACTCAAGAGACCCAATTAGCACAAACGGAAGCATTGATTCCGCCGCTGCAGGTGCAATTAGCGCAATCGCAGAATGCCCTGGCGGTATTAGTCGGTGAACTTCCGAGTCAGAGTCGTTTGCCGCCGTTGAGTCTCGATGCCCTGCATTTACCGACGCATTTACCGCTCAGCGTGCCTTCTCAATTAGTACAACAGCGACCCGACGTGCAGGCCGCAGCAGCACAACTCCACGTCGCCAGTGCAAATATCGGTGTCGCCACCGCTAATTTATTGCCTCAATTTCCCCTGAGTGCAAGCTTTGGATACGTTGCGGGTCAGCTTAACGTATTATTCACCCCGAGCAGTGTGGTGTGGAATCTGGCCGGGAAAATGTTACAGCCGATTTTTCATGGTGGGGAGTTGATTGCAGAGCGACGTGCGGCGGTGGATGCCTATCAAGCAGCGTTTGCTCAGTACCGTCAAACGGTATTGCAGGCCTTTCAAAACGTTGCGGATGCACTGCAAGCTCTTGTGATTGACACCGATGAATTTAAAGCACAAAAAAAAGCGGAAATATCCGCCCAGAAAACCTTTATCATTACTAGACAGCGATTTCGGTTAGGGGGACAGAATTTTCTGAACGTGTTGACGGCCGAGCAGCAATATGAAAAAGCTAAAATTAATCGAATTAAAGCACAAGCACAAAGATACGCGGATACAGCGGCCTTATTTCAAGCCCTGGGGGGTGGTTGGTGGCGAGGCAAAAATCTATGAGTAAAACGACCAAAACAATAACCCGAATGATTTGGATGCTTATTGGCGTGGGTGTTCTTTTTGGCGCCGTTTTTATTTTTAAAATGATTGAAAAAAAAGAGATAGCAAAATTTGCTAAAGCAAACCAAATGCAAATTTATACGATCTCTGCTCTGCAGGCACAAGAAGCGCCGTGGCAATCGCGATTAACGGCAACGGGCAGTTTGCGCACGGTAAAAGGCGTTAACGTCACGACTCAATTATCGGGCATGGTGGTGGGTATTTATTTCAATGGGGGTGAGTTTGTAAAAAAAGATACTCTTTTGGTGCAATTAAATATTGACCCCGACGTTGCAAAATTGCATGCGTTAGAAGCCGAGGCCGCGTTCGCTAAAATTACGTACGATCGGAATAAGCGTCAATATAAAATTGGTGCGGTGAGTGCAGAGCAATTAGCATCGGATGACTCGAATTTCAAAAGCACGGCTGCCGATGTCGCTCAACAAGAAGCCGTCATTGCCGAAAAAACTATTCGCGCACCATTTGCCGGTAAATTAGGTATATCTCTCATAAATCCGGGACAGTATCTTAATCCCGGTGACAGCGTTGTGGTATTACAAACCCTCGATCCGATTTACGTAGATTTTAACGTGCCGCAAGAATCGTTGTCGGAATTAAAGTTAGGGGAAGCCGTAAGCGTTGCTATCGATAGTTTTCAAAAGCAGACGTTTAAAGGGGAGGTTACAACGATTAATCCGGAAGTAGACGATAATACGCGCAATGTCGTCGTTGAAGGTACATTGCCGAATCCGAAAAATCTGTTATTACCCGGTATGTTTGTGAACGTGGAGCTCATTACGGGTTCACCGAAAAATTTTATCACCTTGCCGCAAGCAGCCATTACGTACAATCCTTACGGCGACTATGTTTATGTCTTGAAAAAAACGAATCAACAAAAAAATGGTAAACCAGTTTGGCAGGCCAATCAGGTTTTTGTCACGACGGGGGATACGCGTGGTGATCAAATTTCTGTGCTCAAAGGGGTGCAGGTTGGTGATTGGATAGTAACCAGTGGACAATTAAAATTACAAAACGGCAGTCTGGTTATTATGAACAATACGGTGCAGCCCTCCGATAATCCCGATCCGCGCGTGACCGGAGAATAGGTTCAAGGAATATGAAACGAGCCATCGATATTTTTGTCCGACGCCCCGTTCTTTCGATGGTCATCAGTTTATTGATTTTCGTATTGGGCTTACGTTCAATTGGTGAGTTGCCGATCCAACAATATCCTACCATTGAAAGTGCAATTGTATCGATTTCAACGACCTTCACGGGTGCTGATCCGAGCACCATCGCTGCTTTTATTTCAACGCCGCTGGAAAATGCGATTGCTCAAGCGAACGGCATCGATTACATGACAGCAAACAGCATACAAAATACCAATACGATTATTGCGAATTTATTATTGAATTACGATGCGGATAAAGCACTGACGGAAATTAACACGCAGGTTAATAGTGTAGTCAATCAATTGCCGCAAGGTACTTTAGTTCCCAGCGTCTCTGTATCGATCGCACAGAGTATTGATTCGATGTATATCGGTTTTTACAGCAAGGATTTACCGAGCAACAAAGTGACGGATTACGTATTGCGCGTCGCTCAGCCGAAGTTACAAGCAGTCGTTGGCGTGCAGCAAGCGCAGATTCTCGGTGGACGGCTGATTGCGGTTCGTGCGTGGTTGGATCCAGTGAAGTTGGCGGGCTATCATATTTCACCGGCGGAGGTGAGGCAAGTTCTGGGGGCAAATAACTTCGTAGCGCCAGCAGGTCGTACCGATGGACAAACGTATACGTTGAATTTAACCGCCAGCACGGCACTGACGAACGTGGATCAATTTCGTAATATGGTCATCCGAGCTGATAATAATACGATTATCCGTTTGAAAGACGTCGCTCGAGTCACGTTGGGCGCACAAAATTATGACATGAATGTTAAATTCGATGGAAAAACGGCAGTTTATATTGGTATCGTTACGGCGCCCGATGCCAATCTTTTGGAAGTCATTTCAAATGTAAAAAAAGTCTTTGCCGATATTCAAAATCAATTGCCACAAGGAATCGATGCCAATATTGTTTACGACGCCAGTGAATTTGTGGATTCTTCCATTAAAGAAGTCATCCAATCTTTGTTGGAGGCATTTTTAATTGTCACCGTTGTCGTTTTTATCTTCCTCGCGTCCATCCGGTCGCTGATTATTCCCGTTATTGCTATTCCTTTGTCGGTGATCGGTACGTTTTTTGTGATGTATCTTTTAGGATACTCCATTAATTTATTAACGTTGTTAGCACTGGTGTTGGCGATTGGATTGGTCGTTGACGATGCCATCATTGTTGTTGAAAACGTGCATCGTCATATCGACGATGGAGTTTCCCCGTTTGAAGCAGCAATACTCAGCGTTCGAGAATTAACGAAGCCCATTGTTGCTATTACCGTGGTATTGGTTGCCGTCTATCTTCCGATTGGTTTTATGACGGGATTAACGGGTGCGTTATTTACCGAATTTGCTTTTACGCTGGCGGGTGCAGTCACGGTTTCAGCCGTTATCGCACTTACCTTGTCCCCAATGATGTGTTCGCGCATGCTAAAGCCGCTTCAAGCAAAAGGGAAGCAACGATTAATGCATTTCATCGATCGCCAGTTTGACCGTCTGCGGCGTGGGTATGAAAATCGATTGAAAGGTGTCTTGAATTATTTACCCGTAGTTGTTGTGTTTGCGGCGATTATTTTATTCAGTAATTATTTCTTATTTGTCTCGTCGCAATCGGAGCTCGCCCCCCAAGAAGATCAGGGAATCATATTAGCCCAGCTCACTGCAGCGGCTAATGCATCGATTTATCAGACGAATGTTTATTCGAATCAAGTCAATAACGTTTTTACGAGCTATCCCGAGACACAGCATACGTTTCAAATTGACGGCACGAGTGGTTCAAACAGTGCGGCTACACTTAATTCCAGTATTGACGGGATGGTGTTAGTGCCCTGGGACAAGCGAAAACTCACCTCGAATCAATTGCAGCCCCAGGTGCAACGGAAATTTAGTGGCATCGCTGGTGCAAAGCTAGCCGCCTTTCAGCCACCTTCTTTGCCGGGTGGTGGCAGCGGTTTGCCGATTCAGTTTGTCGTTAAAACCGCAAGCGATTTTTACACGCTCAATACCTTATCACACGAAATCATTCAAAAGGCGTTTACAACAGGGGCTTTTTTATATATTGATCCCGACCTCAAAATTGATAAATTGCAAACCACCATTCAATTAAATCGGGATAAAATTTCGGAATTTGGCCTTAACATGCAGGATTTAGGAAATACGTTAGCGGCAGCATTGAGTGAGGCGTACGTCAATTATTTTAATTATATGGGCCGTTCGTATCAGGTAATACCGCAGATGATTCGCCAAGATCGTTTAAACGCAAGCGACATACTGAATTACTACATCAACACAGCTGGCGGCAAGAGTATTCTGCTGTCAACAGTAGCATCACTAAAAAATGAAGTCGTTCCCGAAGCCGTGAATCATTTTCAACAACTGAATTCAGTGACGATTTCTGCCATTGCAGCGCCGGGGATAACCATGGGGAAAGCATTGGGGATTTTTCAAAATATCGCTAAACAAGTGTTGCCGAAAGGTTATACCGTTGATTACGCTGGACAGTCTCGACAATACATGCAAGAAAGCACAGCACTCATAGTAACTTTCTTTTTTGCGCTCATTATTATTTTTCTCTCGTTGGCCGTGTTATTTAACAGTTTTCGAGATCCGCTGATTGTGCTGATCAGTGTGCCGCTGTCTATTTGTGGAGCTATGATTTTTATCAGTTTAGGAATTGGTGGAGCAACATTAAATATCTATACGGAAGTGGGGTTGGTGACATTAATTGGTTTGATCAGTAAGCACGGTATTTTGATCGTACAATTTGCGAATGATTTACAGCTCGAAGGAAAAAGTAAGCGCGAAGCCGTTGAAACTGCGGCCGGTGTTCGATTCCGACCGATTTTAATGACTACGGCCGCAATGGTGTTTGGTGTCGTTCCGCTGATTATGGCCAGTGGAGCGGGTGCGGTAAGTCGTTTTGATATTGGTTTGGTGATCGCGACGGGAATTTCGATTGGAACGTTGTTTACTCTATTTGTCGTTCCTTCGATGTATCTGCTCTTAGCCGTGGATCACAGCAAGCGAAAAGAACTCAGTGAGGAAGTTTCCTCATAGCGCCGATCAGGTCTTTTAGAGTGTCGGTAAGGGTCCAGCGGTAGTCGTAGGAAATCAACTCGTGCAATCGTGTTAAGTCGGGCTTTCTGCGGAGGGTATCTTCAAACGCCATACCATAGGCTTCTTGATACGAGAGATATTTGAAAGTAGATTGGCTGTTGGTGAGCGCACGAACCAATTGTGCTAATTCTTCGATACTCACTTCGTGGCTATTGCCAACGTTAATAATTTTCCCAATAGCCAATGGGGTTGCGGTAAGCCGATCAAGCATCGTTATCGTGTCGCGTACGTCGCAAAACGAACGCCTTTGTTTGCCATCGCCATAAATAGTGATGGGTTTATTGTGAACGGCTTGCTTGATAAAACGGGGAACAACCATGCCATATCGACCCGTTTGTCGAGGTCCAATGGTATTGAATAATCGCACGATAATAATGTTGTCGTTAAATTTAGTTGCATAAGCCACGGCAAATGCTTCATCCGTAAGTTTGCTGATGGCGTAGCTGCGTTGAATCAGCGCGCTGGATTTAAGCATAAAATCGTTTTCTTCCTGAAGCAGTAAGCTGGGATTAAAACCGTATACTTCAGAACTGGATGCAATGAGCGTGACGGGTTTGCGTGGATTTAAATGCACGGCGCGTAATAAACGCTCGCATCCGGCCACGTTGGTGGCAAGCACTTTGATAGGGTCTGATAAGGCGCGGAATACACCTACGACTGCTGCCAGGTGGTAAACGCGGTCCGCCCATTTCCCCGCGTCCCAAATACCTGGCCACGTAAGAATATCCGCAACCTCAAAGCGGAGATTTTTATTTTTTTCAAAGTGGGATATGTTATCGCGAGTTCCCGTGCTTAAATCGTCAACGACGAAGACTTCATCGCCTTTTGCAAGATGATATTCCGTGAGATGGGATCCAATAAATGCTGCGCCGCCTGTGATCAGTACACGCATGGGTAGGTTTGCTCCATTCCATTTACAATTATAGCATAACACAGGATAGCCCTTGCGCAGGCATTCGCTGCTGATCCTTGTTTTTGTTATACTTTAAATAGTGGTGGAAACAATAAACAAAAAATTGATTGAAGACTTACCGGATGCGATTGTTGTCGTGGATGAATCGGGTAAGATTGTATTGCTTAATCAGCAGGCAGAGAAATTTTTTGGCTACTCCCGTGATGAGCTGCTGGGAAAAATTTTAGAGATTTTGCTTCCCGAACGTTTTCGTATAATGCATGCTAAGCATCGCGAGTTTTATTTTTTAAATCCTACAAAACGAGCTATGGGCAGTGGCTTAGACCTTTTTGCGTTGACCAAAGATGGCCGTGAAGTGCCTGTGGATATCAGCCTATCTCCCATTAAAACTGATCAAGGGTTGTTTGCTTGCGCAGTGATAAGAGATGTTACGGATCAAAAGAATCTTCAAAAAAAATTACATGCGCGCGCCTACTATGACTTTCTGACCCAGTTGCCCAATCAGCATTATTTTTACGAAGAGCTAAAAAAAGTTTTGTCTAAAGCCAAAGATAGAAAAGATATTGAAGTGATTCTTTTTTACTTAAATATTGATCACTTTAAAAAAGTGAATAATATTCACGGGCGTCCGTACGGCGATCAACTTTTAAAGAAGATAGCGGGGCGTATTCAGAAAACATTGCGGCATCAAGATGTCCTTTCTAAACAAGCCGGAGATGAATTTACTATTTTCGTTACCAGAAAAAACTTCGATTACCGTATGGCGGATAAAATAGCGAGACGATTAATTAACGTTTTTAAAAAACCTTTTACTTTTAAGGGAATCCAAATCAGTTGTACCACTTGCATTGGAATTTCGAATTTTTCTCTTTCGGGAAGTTCTGCGGATAAAATGATACGGGATGCTGAAATTGCATTATCGCATGCAAAGAATCGAGGGCCTGGGTCATATAATTATTTTTCCGAAAGAATGCACAGATTAATATTAAAAAATATATTAATCGAAAATGAATTATGCAATGCAGTTAGCAAAGAAGAGTTTCGGCTAGTTTATCAACCGATTGTGGCTTTAACACCTAATAAAAATGAAATTTGTGGTGTCGAGGTTCTCCTGAGATGGAAAAATAATACGCTTGGGAACGTGAAACCCATGCGCTTCATTCCAATCGCTGAGAAATCTGGGCTTATTGAGAGCATTGATCAATGGGTTGTTGAAACTGCGTGCTTACAATTTTTAGAATGGCAGAGAAAGTATCCAAAATCCTTGAATAATTTTATGCTTGCTATTAATCTCAGCGCCTCGGAATTGCACAGCCTCCATTTTAAAAAATGGTTTATTAATTTTATAAAAAAACATGCTGCTTTTCGTAAAAATTTAGTGTTAGTGTTGGAAATAACCGAAACGGCTTTGATACGTGACATAGCAAAAGCTACGCGCGTGATGAATCAAATTCATAAGCTGGGAGTTAATTTCTCTATTGATGATTTCGGTTCGGGTTATACGTCGTTGTACTTTCTACAGAAGCTTCCCGTTTCCTATTTAAAAATTGATCAGAAGTTTTTGCGGGAATTTCCGCAGAATCGGGGCATAATTCAAATTATCGATAGCATTATTAAAGTTGGAAAGTCGTTAAAAATTTCTGTTATTGCTGAAGGAGTGACTCAGAAGAGTCAGGCTAAGTTGCTGAGGGAAAAACAATGTCTGTTTGCTCAGGGCTACTATTTTTCAGTCCCATTGTCACGTGAGGAGTTTGAAAAATTATATTTTTCTAAACGTTAGTTCAGGGTGGGGGCTGCTTTTTCTTTCTGAAAATTTCACACGGACAAAGTTCTATTGCGATACAGCCGTTTGTAAGCTTTCCAGCCAATCATGCATCTCCTGCTCTCGTCGTATAATTTTAACCGGATGAAGCTAAAGGCACGAGGAATATTGTAGGCGTCCACGTTTTTTAGCGCGGCATGCTCTGCATGACATTTATTTAACTGATAAAATGGGATGCATGGGCTTAAATGATGAACGTGGTGATAATTAATATTGCAGATCATCCATGAAAAAAATCGTGGCAACTTGATGTAGCTGCTTCCTCGAAGGGCGGCGTCAAGATGATTCCAATTCGACTGTTTTTCAAAAAAACTATTTTCAAAATTGTGTTGGATGTAAAATAAAAAGACTCCTATCGCAGTTGCTACAATGATAGGAATGAGAAAGGCGAATATTAAAAAATTCCATCCAAGCGCTAAAGTTAAGGCACCATAAATTAGAATGCCAAAAATAGTTGTTCTGTTAACGGAGCGCCAACTCTTTTTCCGTTCCTGCTTGCTAAAATGTCTGTATTTCTTTACGAAGCGCATTTTAACCAGGAATTCAAAAGGACCGCCCAGAAAAAACATAATCAATGGGTTTCGGTACAAAATATACAGAAACTTTTTCCATGAGCCAGCGCGTCTAAATTCCTCTACCGTTAAGACCGAAATATCACCTATTCCACGATGATCCAGATTTGCATTATAGCGATGGTGTTTTATGTGTTGTAAACGCCAGTATTGAAACGGTGTTAAAATGGTCAACCCCAAAAGGGATCCAACAATACGGTTCCATTTTTTCGAGACAAATAATGCATCATGTACGCAATCGTGCATCAATAAAAAAATGCGGACGTAAGCTAAACCCATCATTAAACTGAGCGGAATTACTGCATACGTGTTGAACTTTAGTAAACACAGAGCAGTTCCTAGGCCTACAAATACTAGAACGGTGAGGATCACCTCAATCCCACTGCGCAAGCAATGCGATTTATAAAGGTAGTGAATAGATTTTAGAGAATCATTTTCCATCTTATTTTTTGACATACTTACCAATTGTTCGATCGCCTGTTTGCCGATTTTCTAGAAGGATATCCCGAGTGATGTCGATGAACTTTTGCATGAAATTTCCTTTGTGTATGCATCTGCCCTGCCGCACTGGACGGACCCGGTTCATAACCCGGTATGATCTCTTGGTCTAGTTTATATTTCAATAGTCTCTCAATATCATTCAGCAAATTACGTTCGTCGGCAGAGATCAGTGAAACAGCCATGCCAACGTTACTGGCTCGACCCGTTCGGCCAATGCGGTGTACGTAATCATTAGCGACGGAAGGCATATCGTAGTTTACCACATATGGAAGCTTATCAATATCCAAACCACGGGCGGCGATGTCGGTTGCGACCAATACGCGCGTTTTACCTTGTTTAAAATCGGCCAATGCACGGGTGCGCGCTCCTTGGCTTTTATTGCCGTGGATGGCGGCTGAGGATAAACCATCATCATGCAATTGCGTGGCAAGACGATTAGCGCCGTGTTTGGTTCGTGTAAAGACGAGAACCTGTTGCCAATTTTTAGATCCGATAATAAACGACAACAGTTCACGTTTACGGCTGCGGTCTACGGGATAAACAACTTGCTTCACTTGTTCTGTCGGCACGTTACATTGTATAGTCCCAATAATAATCGGAGATTTTAATATTTTATCGGCGAGTGTTTTAATTTCCGTTGAAAAGGTCGCTGAAAACAATAAATTTTGACGATTATTTGGCAGTAAACTCAGTATTCTTCGAACGTCGTGGATAAAGCCCATGTCGAGCATGCGATCCGCTTCGTCCAGCACGAGAATTTCAACGGAAGAGAGATTAACCGCGCGTTGATTGACTAAATCCAGCAATCGCCCCGGGGTTGCTACTAAAATATCCACGCCTTGGCGCAAACGTGAAATCTGCGGACTGATCTTAACGCCGCCAAAAACTACGGCTGATTTTAAGGGTAAATATTTACCGTACGTTCCAACTTTTTCGCTAACCTGTGCCGCTAATTCGCGCGTAGGCGTTAAAATGAGCGCTCGAACCGGCCGGCGGTGTTGATGAGGATTGTGCGCTGCGCCGCACAGTCGTTGTAATAACGGTAACGTAAATCCGGCGGTTTTACCGGTGCCCGTCTGTGCCGAGGCCATAATATCATGCCCCTCCAGAATGGCGGGGATAGCCTGTAGTTGGATTGGGGTTGGAGTTTGATAGCCCTGCTCGTTAACAGCAGCAAGCAATTCGGCGGATAAGCCGAGTTTTGTAAATGACATGTAGTTCTCCTAAACCGGCCAATCAACATCTTACGTTGCGCGATCTAGGCTGGAAGGTAATATGATGATTAATAAGAAAAAATAGACGCTGATCGGTGGACATCTAAGATTTTGACCCATTATACCCACCCAGGCTTGAATATACAAGGATTTATAATCTAGAGGGTTCACCTTTTGAAGAAGGTCATACTACCACCCCCTTCTGAAATATTTTCTGTCTGTTGAAGATGGCGATCAATTATCTTATAAAGATCTTCTTTTGTTTTAATAGGTTTGACGAAATAATCATCCATGCCAGCAGCGCGAGCTTCTTGTTCAAATTCACTTCCTGCATTACCTGATAAAGCGATAATACAGGTGGCTGAAAGCTGCGATGCTTGTTCTTGCTCACGTATGTGGCGAGTAGCTTCGAATCCGTCCATATTAGGCATGATAATGTCCATTAAAATTAAATCGTAATGGGCTTGTGATGCCATGTTAACTGCTTCAACGCCGTCACTCGCCAACTCATATTGATAACGATCTTTTAAAAAAGCAGTAATTAATTTTTGAATCCAAACATTATCTTCTACAATTAAAATTTTCTTATCGCTCATATCAACAGGGGCAGGTGAGGCTTGGGTAAGCGTCGAAATAACTTGTTCTTGAGATTGGATTTCTTGAGGGGATACACTGTCGCAGCATATGGTGAAAGTGAAGATAGCTCCTTGTCCTTTTTCGCTCTCTACTTCGATGGTACCTTGCATTTTTTCAACTAAATTTTTACAAATCGCCAATCCTAATCCACTTCCGCCATATCTTTTATAAGTAGAACTGCTGGCTTGGGAAAAACGCTGAAATAATTTATTTTTTTCTTCTGCAGTTAAGCCAATGCCTGTGTCCTTTACGGAACATACAAGGGTAGTGTGCGTAGAGGAAGTATTTCCTTCATCTAAAGTAATCGTAATTTTTCCTGTCTGAGTGAATTTAATAGCATTCGATACTAAGTTGATCACGATTTCTTGGAAGCGCTGCTTATCTCCTTTAACTACTATTTCTTCCATTGGCGCTTGAAATTCAATGGATAGCCCTTTTTTTTCTAGTGTCGGCTTAAAGATGTGAATAACTGATAAAATAGCAGTTTTGGGATAAAAAATTTCTTTCTCAAAAATAATATCATAGTTTTCTAATTTAGAGAGCTGAAGTACATCATCGGTAACGGATTTGGCATAATCCGCACAATCCTTAATAGCATCAAGCGAGAGTTGGACTTCTTCTCTTAAGGTGTCAAAAGCGGTTTTGATAGAAGAAGGCATTTCTTTAGACTCAGAGGATAAGAGCGCATGGAGGTCCTTCATCTTATCTTCGATTAATTCTTTATGACCAAAAACAGCACTTAAAGGATTACGGATTTCGTGACAAATGGTATTGGTAAATTGCGCTTGATACATTTTATATTTTTCAGCTTCTTCAGCGCGAGCGCGTTCATGTTCTGCTGCTTGCTGAAATACGGCCAATTGTTTGCGCTCAGTAATGTCATGCACGAATGCATAGAACTGAATACCTGAATTTGAATTAAGTGTCCATACGGTTAACTCAATAGGAAATTCATGGCCATCATAATGTAAGGCAGTTAATTCAATGCGTTTATTCAAGATAGGGCCCTCACCCGTTTCCAAGTAGTGTGCTAATCCTTGGCGATGTGCTTGACGATATGAAGGGGGTATAATGGTTTCCTCGATGGTTTTATCTTTAATGTTTTCAAACGTCCAACCAAAAATTAATTCTGCTTGGCGGTTCCATTCAACAATTTTACCTTCTTGGTTAATTGCAATAAATGCGTCATTGGCGGTAGCGATAATAGAGCGATATCGTTCCCGATTTTGGTCAGTCGTAAATGATACATTGTTCTTTGTCGTTTCGGTAAGGTCAGTCAACTCATGGATAAGATACAGTGTTTGTCCTTGCTCATTCGTGATAGGGATATGAACACACCGCCAATAAATAATTTCATGGGTAGGAGAGGATGAAGGCGAAGAAGAGAGCAATGTTTGCGCTTCAATGGTATGACTTGCATGTTGTTCCAAAGCTTCTTGGATAGAAGTTTCTAACGCCTCTGCCTCTATTCTCGTAGGAAGGGTGGGGTAGATATGAAAAAGCTCTGTGAGCGTGTGACCAACGACTTCCTCACGTGCAAGGTTAATCATTTGCAAATAGGTGTCGCTTGCTTCTAGAATTTTTCCTTCGGGAGTCAGCAAGAGACATAAATGAGGTAGTTTTTGTATTAATTCATATAATTCATACATGAGCACCTCCTGTGTTAGAGCCTGTCATTAGCCCTTAGTCGCCTACTGATTGCTTAATAATATCTTCTTCTTCACCAGCGGCAGCTGTTAAATGAGCGACATTTGATTTCGTAAAGAAATTATCAAATCCTTGGCAGCGCTCAATGAACTCAGTGATCAGCACAGAGTATGGAGAGGTCTTTGAAAAAATTTGTTTTAAGTCGGGAGTATGATCCTTGCATTCACCAAAAAGAGTTGCAATAAAAGGGAAACTGAACTCTTTGCTCATCAACGTGCCAATGACGTGGTCGATATTTTTCTCGGTGCTGTTATAATTACCGTCGATAACTTCCAGGGCGATGTGGTGCATGCGCTTCCCGTATAACCGGACGAATTGCTCGGTGGGCATGGGCATGTTTTTAAAAGAGTTGACGAAGGCTGGTGTGTTATTAGCCGTGAATACTTTCGCGGGGGATAATTTATCGTCTTTAATATCCGGAAATCGCCCCACGTTTGTTGAAGAATTCATGTCATCGATGCTGTAAGCTCCCCAATAATAATAAGGCACTAGCGTAAGAAATTCTAAGATGGCATCTTCGCGCTCGCCGGCTAGAATTCGGGTGGCCATGTGATCGATGCCGAGAATAAATTTTTGATAATCACGGCTGGCGACTTTCTCCTCTGAAGATTTTAATTTTGATTGATCCGTTGGCGACAAGGAAATAGCTTCGCCCATTTCAAAAGCATTAAGGTCAGAAAAATCCAGTGATGTATAACCCACTCGGTTCCAGGTAAAATCCGAAGGTTTTGTAAAAGCGAAATTTTTATTCATGAAAAAAACATTTTTTGTTTTAAATGCATCGGAAAAAATAATGCTTTGATCCGTTAGAATTCTTTTTGTTTTATTGACGTCTTGGCTGTGATAAATCTCTCCGATGTAGCGCGCATTTGGCTTTACACGAGAGTTTACATAAAGAGCATTAAAGCGTGTTAACGAGTCTTCATAATTTTTATCGAGGGGTTCGAAGACAAAAAAGTAAGGGTATTCTGGCCTGATTGTGCAAATATAAATACGGTGTGTGCTGTTTTGATAAGCAGCTTCCAGTCGGTAAGGGCTAATCACATACAATTCATTGGCAAGATAGTCGATAGCATCTCCAGAATCCACTTGAAGGAGTACCGCGCGCATATGGCTTACCAAATCGTCGATTCCTGAGTTTTGACGTCGCTCATAAATCTTATACAGGTATTCATTAAAAAAATCGGAATTTTTCTTATCGCCGCGGACTTTGTAGGTCATAATGTCCATTACTCGCTCCTTCTCGTATGTTAATGTTATAATGCATGATTTTTAGACCCCCGTCCATAGCGGCAATAAATGAGCCCGATAGTGTAGGGCACTTTAAAATTGGAGAAGAATCACTATGACAAAGAAATATGATGCAATAATCATTGGTGCAGGACAAGCGGGACCGTCTTTAGCGGTTGATCTTGCTAACCATGGTCTGCAAGTGGCCATCATTGAAAGAAAGTTATTTGGTGGTACTTGTGTAAATACCGGATGTATTCCCAGTAAGACATTAATTGCGAATGCTTATGCTGCTCATTTGGTACGCCGTGCTGAAGATTACGGTGTAATTATCGATGGGGATATTGCTGTTGATATGAAAAAAGTAAAAGCTCGCAAAGATGCCATCGTAAATAAATCTCAGGAAGGTATCAAAAAGTGGTTGCTCAATACTAAAAATTGCGAGGTGTATGAAGGTCATGCTTATTTTGAAGATTCTCATACCCTTCGCGTTAATGAGGATTTACTGGAAGCCGATAAAATATTTATTAATGTGGGTGCAAGGGCATTTATTCCACCCATTACGGGTCTTGATTTTGTAGATTACTTCGATAACTCGAGTATGATGGAAGTGGATTTTTTACCGGAACATTTAATCATCGTGGGTGGAAGTTATATTGGTCTTGAATTCGCGCAAATGTATCGTCGGTTTGGTAGTGAGGTCACTATTGTAGAGAAGGCATCTCGATTAATTTCACGAGAAGACGAAGACGTTTCAGAAGCGGTTTACGATATTTTACAACGGGAAGGTATCAATATCCGTCTAAATGCCGAATGTATCAGTGTAAAAAAACAAAATGATAAAATTCTCATGGGGCTTGATTGTAAAGATGAATCGAAACAGGTTGCTGGATCACATTTGCTAATTGCCGTAGGCCGACGACCGAATACAGATGATTTGGGCTTAGATAAAGCCGGTGTTAAAGTGGATGAGCGAGGTTTTATCAAAGTCGATGAACAATTACACACGTCCGTAACGAATATTTGGGCATTGGGTGAATGTAACGGCAAAGGAGCTTTCACGCATACCTCATATAATGATTACGAAATTGTTAGGGATAATTTACTTCGCAAAGAATCTCGCAGTATCCATGATCGTATTCTTACCTATGCTCTTTTTACTGATCCACCCTTAGCACGAATCGGGATGACAGAAAATGAGGCACGAAAATCAGGTAAAAATATTTTAAAGGGCACTCGTTTGATGTCACGAGTTAGCCGGGCGAGTGAAAAAGGCGAAACGGAAGGCTTTATTAAAATTCTTGTAGACGCCGATAGTCAAGAAATAATAGGAGCATCTATACTAGGATTGAATGGCGATGAAGCAATTCATTGTTTACTTGACGTTATGTATAGCAAAAAGCCCTATACGGTCATTACTCATGCTGTTCATATTCATCCGACAGTTTCGGAATTATTGCCAACGGTGTTAGGTGATCTTAAGTCCTTGGGTGATTAGGTTTAAATTAAAGGCACCTCTCGAAATTCATTTCCCTGTCATTCTGCGCACGCACGTTGGGCGTAGGTTGGGCTGAAACGTAGGTTGGGCTGAGCCTTGCGAAGCCCAACGAATTAATTGTTGGGCTTCATTTCATTCAGCCCAACCTACAGCCTGTCCTCGTCTACAGCCTGTCCTCACTGCCGCTCTCGCTGATGGAAAATAATCGAATTTGTATTTCGAGCGATGCCCTTAATATTGTTTTAAGCTACTTGGGTTACACTCTTGGTCTTGGTGGAATCTGTACAATATGATTCATTTTTAATTTTAAAAAAAGAGGGCTTAGCCCATGTCTAGAGACGGTAGCAAAAAGCAGGGTGATAATAAAAATCGGGAACCAAAAACAAGAGGCTCAACTTTAGCTGCTGCGTTTGGGAAGTTTAAAGATACAGTAGATTCTAAAGTTGATTTTGGATCGGCAGTATTATCTACGCAAAAATCCAGTACGGTGATCAGCAGCACTACCTATAGCTCGAGATCCTCTCGTATTTTTTCAAGTACAGCCATGGTTGAGGAAACTCGAGAGCAGAAAGAAAGAGCAATAGCGGAATTTGGCAAAGACGTCGCTACTTACCTGGTACGGGAATTAGGCTTCAATCCCGATGAGATTGGGTTACACGTTTATTTTAGCAACGATGATCGTGGAAATTCTTGCTTGTAGAATTTGCGCAAGGCAGTGAGCCACAAAAAAAATTAGCGATCGCCGTTAACAAACAAGGTGCGGACCACTTTAACTACCGAATAAATTTCTGGGAGCCAATGGGGAAAATCAGAGAACAGCTACTGACTGAAATGGTGTCTGATTTAATGATTATGATGCTGCAACTTAAATTAATGGAAGAAAAAGGTGCAAAACCAGATTCCTGGGGAATCATTGGGGGAACGCTAAGGGTTCCCTATGTCGTTCGCTCTTATGATGGCCAGAGGGTTACCCATTATCACCTCTTGGGGTGGCGCGATTATGATGATTTTAAACTCAAAGCAGTAATACAAGATAAGACAAAAGAAGGTTCTCTGCTGAGTTTCTTGCACAAAGTAGGTGCCGAAAAAACTCTAACCTGGGTTACTGAAACTCTACAGCCGACACTCACGCAATGTAGTTCAGTAAAAAATTTCATGCAAATTCAATCGAGCGAGGATAAGCGGATTTCTTCTAAAACAGTGGAAGAGGTCTCTTCTCAAAAACAGTCTGTTTCAATAAGTGCTAATATAAACACTACTTTTCACCAAAAAGGCAATAGTCAAACAGATAATGAAACCATTGAAAATTTAAAGGAATGCGGTATTACCGGGGTTATAAAAGTGGAGAAAGAGGAAACGCAGGAAGATATTACTGCTATTTATTTTGACGATGAGGAAAATGTAGAGTGTCAATGTGAATTACTGCGTGCTTTGTTGGAATCTTTAAGCATTAATACCGACAACATTAGTTTAAGTTCAGAAAGAAAAGTGATTTTTCTTCCTACGAACGCTCTGAATTCTTTCTTAAACCCTGTGCGGATAAAGCTAGATGTAGATTAGACAATTATCAAACTGCGCCCTTTAAAGAGCGGCTTCCCACCTCTCAACTTCCTACGTTGAAACCGTTGAACGCTTTACGCGATATCTGGCCGACGCCAATTGGCGAAGTGGTGTATCGGGGATGCCTGAGATATTGAAATCGGTGATATTGTCGCTTAAGCGACGGTGAGATTATTTGTTGGCGGGCAAGCAGTCCGACGTTGAGTTTAGTGAAGCGTGATGCACAGTTGCTGTTCCCCAAATCGCCCACATTAGTTTAGGAGCAAAGTTGCTTTCTCAGCGCTGCTATGTAGGTCAAATATGAAGCAAAGCGTTTGCCTTCACTCCTCCGTAGATATATTCTTAATTACTTATGAAACGTAAAGAGATACCCAATGCCGTCATTTACCAAGCGGAAAGATTGCCTTTCGCGGGGATTTGGAGCGGGACACGATTTGGGGTAATTTACAACAAATTGCTGACTTGTTTGGCGTACAAAAGCCGGCTATTTCCAAGCATTTTAAAAACATTTATAAGGAAGGTGAATTAGAGAAAAAAGCAACTGTTTCCATTGTGGAAACGGTTCAAATAGAAGGTAATAGGAGGACTTGCGGGGGTTGTTTGAACGACTGAACGAGCAGCGCTAACTTGTACTGCTGCGTTATGACATCCTGCGACCCCGCTTCGGCGGGGTTTTCTTTGCCTCCGGGATAATTAATATCGATATATCTTGGTATATTACTGTTTATTGTAGTATAATTAACTGTAGTGGTCGTTTTCGCCCTATCCCCTATTCAAGGACAAAAAACAGCAAGAAAGGCCTGTGTGGAAAATTCAATACTGGTGTGGCGACAAAGGCGAAAGCACCGTTGAAAAATGGCTGGACTCACTTTCTGACGAGCAATTTAAGTCGGTCGCTGGTGAAATGAAATTATTGGGACTATCGGGTAATCAGCTGAGGCTGCCACACAGCAGCTCGCTTAAAAAGGGATTATTCGAGCTTCGAGAGCGGAAATTTGGCTATCGAATTTATTATGCGTTTTTACCCGATAAAAATATTGTTTTGCTGCATGCGGGGGATAAAAAATCTCAACCCAGGGACATTAAAACAGCACGTCAACGACTGGCCGAACTGAACCATAACGAGGAGGTATAACCGATGAAAGTAAAGAGTTTTCAAACCTATTTAGAAAAACGTCTCAATAAAGACGAAATTGCTGAAATTGAGAAAATAGCTCAGTTGGAAGTCGAATTTTTAGAGTCATTGCAAGAAGCCATTTCTAACGCTGTCGCCAAGTACATGACAGAAGAAAAAATTGGCTTTAATGAATTAGTGCGACGTTTGAGCATCAGTCCAACCCAAGTCTCTAAAATTCAAAGCGGTGAGGCTAATTTGACATTGGCTACGGTTGCACACATCTGTGCGCTCTTAAAAATGAGACCCCGCTTGGTCATCAACGAGAAGAAGAAAGCAGCCTAAAATGTTACTGGTTTTTAATATCAAAAGTAGCACATAGGTAGCACGGGGCGATTTCTTGAAGTTTGGAAAATTCAACAAGCACTTGATGTCCTTCCTGAGAGATAGGTAACACTTTATTTCGGAGACATGGGTTACACTTTTTGGCATTTGAAGGAGACTGAGAATGCCGTGGCAGGAGTGTAATCAAATGGATGAAAAGCTAAAATTTGTTGCTCGATTATTGGACGGAGAGAAAATGGCCATGTTGTGTCGAGAGTTTAATATCTCACGCAAAACGGGTTATAAAATATGGGATAGATATAAAAACTGTGGTCTAGAAGGGTTAACTGACCGCAGTCGACGGCCCTATCGTTACGCAAACCAGTTACCGCTTCAACTTGAAAAAGCGATCCTAGAAATAAAAAAAGAACGCCCTACCTGGGGCGCGCCCAAGATTCGAGAGAAATTAATCAGGGCTTATCCGGAAGTGCATCCACCCGCTCAAAGCACGATTCACACGATTTTATACAAACATGGATGCGTTAAACCCAGGGGGCGTCGACGACTGTGTTGAGCGCTTCTAAGTCCTTGTGTTGTCGCCAAAGCTCCACCGCCCCTTCACCCACCGGAAATTGTTCTTCGTATTGTTTTTCTTTTTCGCCAGGATAATGTTTATCGAGATGCTTCGCGATCATTTCAGCCATACATTTTTCTTCAGGCTGAAATCCTACATCTTCAGCGCCCAAGGCCATTTGAAAAGCGCTGCCTTCAATCGTGCGTCCCGAATAATCAATGACCTCGCCTTCTTTTAATAACAAATTAGGATTAGCGCTTATCATCGCTTCGGCTTCGTCTTGTTTCCCCTGAACCACAAACGTTAGTAGGCGCTCGGTCAAAGCAGTCCGAAATACCCCCCAAGGAGTTGTTGAAGGAAAACCTCCGCTGGGTAAGAGGGTATCCGTCGCTACTGCCCATAAGGCGGGATAGGGCTGACCATTAAAGTTTTTAGGGGTATTTTGCTCATTGAACCCTAACTTTCTGAAAATCATTTCCTGGAGGGTAAGAATTTCGGGATTATTATTTCCAACCGTATTTTCCGTATCTTCGGGTTCAGGTTGCTCATCCAATCGTCGGGACATGATTCTGTGCCTCGTGTTTTATAGATTCTTCTGCTGATCATAATACCCGCATAAAATTAAGGAAAAATTAAAAATACGGACCTGAAAAATGAAGTGATGATTAAAAGCGTAAGCCTTTGGCAATCACTTGTTACCGTTCGGTAGCAAGATCCACTGGAATCTTGTTTTTGCAGCAAGATTTTTTTATTTTTCATCATTGCTCAGTAATGGTGAGTGTTGATGATGAGTCGAAACTGGGTAACCGTAATGGGTATTATTCCCATTACGGTTAACGGCGAGAAGTCGCCTATGTCGCTTGCACTATGTCCGCAAAACATGATTTGAAGCATTCTTAATGTATTTAATTTATTTTCTTGCGAGAGACGAAAGCTTTGGGTGTTATTATTTCAATATTTTCATAAACACCTATTTCCAGTAAATCTTGATCGCCGCTCACAATGAATTTGGCTTGAGCGGTGATTGCGCAAGCAATAAATTTATCATCATCAGGATCACGTGAGACTGGTTTTGGTAAATGCGAATTTGGAAATAGCTTAGTGTGGATCGCTACCAACTCTAAGAGTGGTTCAATGTCTACACCAGGGCGTTTCCTTGCCAGTGCATGAGCGACACGGGTATATATTCGTTTAAAATATCTGAATTGATGCACAACGTGATTATATTTTGTTGCCATAAGGCTAAAATGTCATTAGGTGGGCCATTCCAGAAAATGCCCGAAACAAAAACGTTGGTATCGATAACAACTTTCATTTCTTTTGGCGTACAATTTTGATGGCATCCTTGATATCCCGTTTTGTGAGGCCAGCTTTTTTGGCTTGCTTACGTGCCTTGGCAATCAGCTCAGAAAATTCAGACATGCTAGGCGGGGAGATTGATTTTAATATGATTACATCATTTTCAGCAATTACAACAAATTGTGCGCCAGATTCTAGACCCAACTCATGACGAACGTTTTCAGGGATGACGACCTGTCCTTTTGAAGACATTTTCGTGGTGGCTAAACGACTCATTGATCGCTCCTAATTATTCTTACTTGTAAGATTATAGCGGAGTAAAGTACACAATGCCAACACTACTTTGTGGCACTGGCAGGCGGCGGCAAATTCTAAATAGAAGTGCTTGATTTAATTGGCTCCCCGGGAGGGATTTGAACCCCCGACCAAGTGATTAACAGTCACCTGCTCTACCCCTGAGCTACCGGGGAATAATCGTAAATTCTTCCGTACTTCTTTGTACTGGTTCTTGTGTTCTTCTATATGCACCCTGCCGCCCTTCCGTGGGCGGCGCTCGGCGGGCGTGAAGCTGTGCTTCACGCAGTTCCCGCCTTTGCCCCCTGAGCTACCGGGGAACGAACGCAATATGGTAGCGATGACGCCAGCACGCGTCAAATGCTTTAGCCCGGATATTTCATAATATCCGGGCTAGCCCAGGGCAGCGCGGATTTGGTTGAGTGCTTTCTGGAGCAGCGTTTCGCTAGCGGCGTACGAGAAGCGGAAATAGCCGGGCATGCCAAACGGACTGCCGGGAACCCCCGCCACGTTGGCTTTATCTAGTAGGTAAGACCCAAACTCGATATCGGTTTTGAGGCCCAGATTTTTCATGGCGCCCGCGACGTTGGGGAAGAGATAAAAAGTACCGTCGGCCGGTATGCATTCGACGCCATTCATTTTGGAAAATTCGCGGTACATTAAATCGTGGCGTAATTTAAAGGCCTGCTTCATATAATCCAGGCGATGGGGATCGGCCATTAATGCGGTCGCCGTTGCGGCTTGCGTGATTGAACTGGCACACGTGGTACTTTGCGATTGAATTTTTTTCATTGCCGCCACGATTTCTGGTGAAGTGGCCGCGTAACCTAAGCGCCAGCCCGTCATCGCAAACGCTTTTGAAACACCGTTAACAACAATAGTACGGCTATAAAGTTCAGGACATACATTGACAATATTCACAAATTTATCCTGTGACCACAGAATGTATTCATAAATATCGTCGGTTAAAATTAAAATTTGCGGGTGCTTTAATAACACTTTAGCTAAAGCCATTAATTCATCTGCGGTATAGGCCATGCCAGAAGGGTTGCTCGGGCTATTGATAACCAGCCATCGTGTTTTGGGTGTAATCGCTTTTTCCAATTGTTCCGCGGTAATTTTGAATCGTTGCGACATGTCCGCTGTGATGAACACCGGTGTTGCTTCAGCCATTTTAACAATTTGCGGATAACTGACCCAATAAGGTGCGGGAATAATGACTTCGTCGCCGCGATTTAACGTGGCCAAGGCTGCATTGTAAATGGCTTGCTTAGCGCCGCTCGTTGCAATGATTTGCTCCAATGAGTAATCCAACTCATTGTCGCGTTTGAGTTTATGCGCGATGGCTTTTTTTAAGGCGGGATAGCCATCGTCATTCGTGTATTTGGTAAAACCCTCTTTAATCGCTACGATGGCGGCTTCTTTAATAAAATCTGGGGTATCGAAATCGGGTTCACCTACGCTGAGATTGATGATATCGCGCCCTTGCTCTTTTAAGGCTTTAGCTTTGGCGTTCATGGCCGTCGTGGGGGAAGATTCGATCTGTTGGGCTCGAGTTGATAGAATGGTGTTCATTGTGCGGCTCCTATTGAGGAGCATACTGTAACGGAAAACCCGATGGCATTCAAACTCCAATCCCCCTTTAAACCCAGTGGTGATCAGCCCCAGGCGATTGAAAAACTCATTCAGGGCCTCAACGACGGTTTGGCGTATCAGACTCTGTTGGGTGTCACCGGATCGGGCAAAACGTTCGCGGTTGCGAACGTGATCGAACGCGTGCAGCGTCCGACGTTAATTTTGGAGCCGAATAAAACGTTGGCCGCCCAATTTTATTCAGAAATGCGGGAATTTTTTCCTAAAAATGCGGTTGAATATTTTGTTTCTTATTACGATTATTACCAACCCGAAGCGTACGTGCCGAGTAGCGATACGTATATCGAAAAAGACGCTTCGATTAATGAACACATTGAGCAAATGCGTTTGTCGGCGACGAAAGCCATTACCGAACGTTCAGACACCATCATCGTTGCAACGGTTTCTGCAATTTATGGCTTGGGTGATCCCGACTCGTATTTAAAAATGCTGTTACATCTAAGTCGCGGTGATCACATGGATCAACGTCAAATTTTGCATCGCCTGGCCGAAATGCAATACACACGAAACGATTTGGAATTACGGCGTGCCACGTATCGTGTACACGGGGATGTTATCGATATTTATCCGGCTGATTCGGAACGCGAAGCGGTGCGCGTTGAATTGTTTGACGATGAGGTCGAAAACATCAGCTTTTTTGATCCGTTGACGGGTGAAATGCTGAGAAAAGTGCCGAGAATTACGATTTATCCAAAAACTCATTACGCGACTCCGCGCGAAAAATTAATGGCTACCCTAGATCCGATCAAAACAGAGTTGAAAGAGCGTTTGGATTTTCTGGAAAAGACGAACAAATTGGTTGAGCGCCAGCGTCTTGAGCAACGAACCAAATTTGATTTAGAGATGATTTTGGAATTGGGTTATTGTCCCGGCATTGAAAATTACTCGCGTTATTTGTCGGGACGTTCATCGGGCGAACCGCCGCCCACACTCATGGATTATTTACCGAAGAATGCGCTATTAATTATCGACGAATCACACGTGACGGTTCCGCAGGTGGGCGGCATGTATCGCGGTGATCGTGCGCGTAAAGAAACCTTGGTGGAGTACGGGTTTCGGCTGCCATCCGCGTTGGATAATCGTCCGTTGCGTTTCGATGAGTTTGAAAAAATATCGCCGCAAACAATTTTTGTGTCTGCAACTCCAGGACCGTACGAAAAACAACGCAGCGATCAAACCGTGGAATTACTGGTGAGACCAACGGGGCTCGTGGATCCTGAAGTGGAGGTGCGTCCTGTGACGGCACAGGTCGATGATTTGCTGTCGGAGATTCGGAAACGCGTTGCACGAAATGAACGTGTGCTCGTAACAACGTTAACAAAACGAATGGCTGAGGATTTGACGGAATATTTTTCCGAGCACGACGTTCGCGTGCGGTATTTGCATTCCGATATTGAAACGGTTGAGCGCGTTGAAATTATTCGGGGTTTACGCTTGGGGACTTTCGATGTGCTTATCGGTATTAATTTACTGCGAGAAGGTTTGGACCTTCCCGAGGTGTCGTTAGTGGCTATCTTGGATGCCGATAAAGAAGGATTTTTGCGCTCCGAGCGGTCGTTGATTCAAACCATGGGGCGTGCGGCGCGCAACCTTCATGGAAAAGTTATTTTATATGCCGATCGCGTGACCGATTCCATGAAACGTGCTATGGGTGAGGCGGATCGCCGGCGTGAAGTGCAAGAAGTTTATAATAAAAAACACAATATTACACCGCGTAGTATTGAGAAAGCCGTGACAGAAATTATTGAAGGTTCGCAGGTTTACACGGAAAAAGGGCGGTTTGTAAGCCAAACTCAGTTAGTTGCGGAGGAAGAGGCAAAATATATTGCTTTGCCTCCTAAGAAATTAGCAAAAGTCATTCGTGAGTTGGAAGAAGAGATGTATCGTCACGCGCGTAATTTGGAATTCGAAGAAGCCGCCGTTATTCGCGATAAGATTCAGCAGATCCGGAAGGGGGTTCTTGAGGCGTAGGTTGGGGCGGTGATCTCTTCACGCTTTCAAAGGATTTTTCAGTGGGATGTAAATGTAATCGTGCGAAAGATTATTGAGTCGCATGCGCAGTAATGCCTTTAGAACCCAATCCCGCTGTAAAATCGCTTCGTATTCTTCGTTCCAAATTTCGCTGGGCAATCTTTTTTTAAGCGCGTGGAAACGAGTTTCGGTTTCTTCGCGAACGATTTTCCAAAAGTGCGTTTCTGGAATTTTAAAATATTCCGACAAATGATAAATCCACTCACCAAAATGATATTGGTACGTCGTGTGTAACAATTTATTTCGTACCTCGTTTTTATCAGAACGAAAGGTTGCTGAACCGGGATAAGGATTGATGGAATAGCCGCAGGATTGCAGAGTGGGCAGATGCACTCTCAAGCCGCCAAAGTCGCGTGCGATGGTGGCGACGGGCTTCCCTGTGTGGAATACAGCCAGTGTGTTTTGTTGGTGTGCTTCGAGTGCAATTCCATAAAGTAAATACAAATCCAAATAACTTTCTAAAACGATTCGTGTGTAATTCCGAAAATACTGAAGTGCACTGGAGACGGTAAGCGCATTGGCTAGGGACATCAGCTCAATAAAAATGGGTTGTTTGCTTGTGGGTGACGTTTCAAATAACGCATTGACGACGATCCCAAGTTCGTCGGGTGATAAATGTAAGTTTGCGTTGTCGCGAAAAATTGCCGATAAATGCTTTGCTTGGGAATCATCATAACCTTTTACATAGATGCCAAACTGCTCGAACATCACGCGTAATCGATTTCCGAAATGATTTTCTTTAAGAAGAATATCGTGCAGAACTTGACTGAGTTTAGGGCCGTTTTCACAGGAAGCAGGTGAGACGGTGCGCAGTGCGCTGGTGGTGTGAACGGCTACGGGTAATTTCATGTGCGGTGCGTAGAGGTTACCGGCTCCCATCATCGTTCGAAACGAGAGTGTTGGGTAAGTAGAAATTTGAAGGTCTTTAAAAATAAACAGTTTTTTCCTTTCCAGTAGATCATGAAATCGGTCATTAATGACGTGAGTGGCTTGCCAGGGATGAATGGGTATGGGCACGAAAAGTTTAGGATCCAGAGAACAATTATTTAAGTAGTGATTCCAGGAAGCAATAGATTCGGAAAAATAATCAAAAAACCATTCGCAGTAAAATTCAGAAGGCGGAATTCCTTCGATGTGAAGATGGTCGCGATGGATGGCGGCGATTAGGATTTTCGTTTCATGTCCAAATTCCGGCGAATAATGAATCACTTCATCAATGCTTAAACCGAGTTTGGTTTTACTGCACGGATGATACGGATGACCGTGTGTTACCCAGTGTTCAAAAAACAAAGTTTTATTGGGAAATAGTGACTCATTTTCCAGCCATTCGCATAAATAGCGGTGAGTATCGGCGCTCGTTTTTGATTGGATGAGCTGACGGTGATAATCACGAACCCAAAGGCTCAGCGAAAAATTTTGGACGTGGTTGTGAATTTCGTCCGTAAATTGCTGCCATGGGTTGTGGTCGGGTGAGGGATCAAGGTAGGGTTTAATGATGTCTAATAATTGTTGCACTTGGGTAATCAATTTTATATCGAGGTCAGTGATCCATTGTATTTCACCGTCAAATCGATAATAGCCCAGAGCCGAGCAACTCACCTCATTTGCGTGGATACGACCCTTTCCTTTCTCGAGCGGGATAAGGAGGCCTCCTTCGTTGATTGTTACGGTGAGCAGTTGTTCTCGAATTAATGCTTGCAGTAGCCGTTCGATCGCATTGCGCTCGGCTTTGTGTCGATACGCGTGCAGTTCTGTTGTTGACGGGGCAGCGACCATGCTGAATGACTCGCACTCTTTATTTTCCTCCTATACAATAGCCCTAAATCATCGGGATGGAAACGAGATGCTTCACCATCACATAGATATCATCCAGTGGGTCAGCACGATTGGCTACGTGGGTATACTGTTTATCATATTTGCAGAAACGGGTTTATTTGTAGGGTTTTTCCTTCCGGGCGACAGTTTGTTATTTGCCGCTGGGCTATTAGCTTCAAAAAATGTTTTTAACCCCTGGTTTTTAATTCCAGCAGTTATTGTTACCGCGATTGTGGGTTATGCGGTAGGTTATTGGTTTGGCCGGAAGTTAGGTCTGTGGCTGTACCGACGTGAGGATTCCCTTTGGTTCAAGAAACGCTATCTGCTCCAAGCCGAACAGTTCTACAACAAGCACGGTGGCAAGGCGTTGATTCTCGGTCGATTGGTGCCCATTGTGCGGACTTTTGTGCCCATTGTTGCAGGCATGGTAAAGATGCCTTACCGGCGTTATCTAATGTTCAATGTTGTGGGTGCTTTGATTTGGGCGGGTGGCATTACGGTGTTGGGTTATTATTTTGGAAATTTAATTCCTAATGCGAGTCGCTACATTCTTTTGGTTGTTTTGGGTATTATTTTCCTTTCTGTTCTCCCGGGCGTGTGGCATGTGGTTAGAGAACGATTTCATTGAGTGTTTACAACGCGTACGCTCAGTTCGCCGCTGTAAAAACGTTTTTCCTCGTTATTAGCGCATAATAAAATCAATTCGCCTTTGTCGGAAACGTCTTGCATGACGCCCTCGATGGTTCGTGAAGATATTTCTAATTTTACTGTTTTCCCGATGAGACGATCGAACGCGCGCCACGTCGGTAAAAAGGGCGTTAGGCCTTGTTCTTGAAATAACAATAAACTTTGTACTACGTGTTGAATGATTAATCCAGCTAATTGATTGCGTTTCGGTTTTGCGTGGGTGATTTCGTGAATGTCCGTCCAGGGTTGGTCGATTTCGCTACCGGCCGTGGAAGGCATGTGCGTGTTGAGCCCAATGCCGATAACTACCGCAGAATGTTCGTGGTGTTCGGCCATCATTTCCAGCAGAATGCCAGCCAATTTTCGTCCCTTCCACAATACGTCGTTCGGCCATTTTAGGCCGAGGCCTTTTTTTATTCCGTATTGTTGCAAGGCGTTAACAACGGCAACCGCCACCGCAAGACTTAAACCAACAATTTCCGCAGGGTCTTTTTGAAAGTGCCACAGCAAGGAGAGATAGAGGTTTGTTCCGAAAGGTGCGACCCAGCGTCGGCCCCGGCGGCCGCGCCCCTGAGTTTGATATTCCGCAAGGCACACCACGTTCTTATCGGGATTATTCGGCATTGCCGAGAGTAAGTAATCGTTCGTCGAGTTTATTCTTGTAAATACAATAAAGTCGTGGACGTGCGCTTTTGTAGAAGGATCCAGAGCCGTTTGAATTTGAGCGGAGTCAAGCAATTCGATGCCGTGCGGAATACGGTATCCTTTACCCGCCAGGGATTCCACGCCGATCCCGAGGTTGATGAGCTGTTTCACGGCTTTCCACACCGCACTTCGCGTGATACCTAAAATCGGGCCGAGCGCTTCACCGGAGTGAAATTTCCCGTCGCTCAATAACTCCAGTAATCGATAGGCGGTCTGTGTCTTTTCCATGCGCCGATCATTATGGCATTCTTGAATTTAAGTGCAAGATAAAACATTAAGATTAAATTATTTTACTGAAATTCCAAAATAAACAAACGTGTTGCGATATAATTGCGCGCAAAGCAAGCGTCCTTACTTTGGGTTGAATATGCAGGAAGATAGTGAAATAGGGTCAAGCGACGATGAAATAACAAGCGACGATGAAATAAATCGAATTGCTCCGTCAGGCTCTCAGTCGCTCATTCCGAAGCTTTATAAAATCAGAGTCCATTTCAAAGGCGACTCCGCTACCATTATTGTTGAAAACCAAAATGGCGAAAATTACCGTTGGCTCGTGCTTGCCATTGCCGCCCCGTTGGTTGGAGTCAAAGTATTTTCTTCGGTGGGATTTCGGATCTATGCGATGGTAGATTATTTTTATAATGAAAATTATATATTGTATAAGCCCGTTGTGAGTCATGTTCCGACGTGGTTGAGCGCTTGGTTAACCATTTACAGCGTTTCTGCTGATGCGCACATGAATTGGAGCACGAGAGGAGTGTCTACGAAGCGCATGGTGAGTGATTGGCTTCATCGTGATGCTGCGCTGGAATTGGAACAGATACCTGATACATGGCCTATTTTCATCGCAAGAGCTCTTGTGCGTATTTGTGGGGTTTCCTCTCTGCTGTGTTCTTCTTTGGCGACGTTTTTAGGGATGGTTACTATTTCTGAATATGTCACCGATGATGAATTTATTCTTGTTGCGGTTGGAATTTTCTGCGCCATTGCTAATTTTGCCACTAACTTATCGTATCGATTTAAAACCGCGGAAGATAATCTATTTTTTCTAATGGAAAAAAAACTGCGTTGGCCAACTCGTTTTGAGTGGTTTGTAATTTTAATTAGTTTTGCTGGAGTTATTCCTTCTTATGATTATGGAACGTCACATTCGATCCGGAAATTTCTTGCTTTGTTGGGCGTGTACCAGGGCGACCCCGATGAACGTGTCGCTCTGGATCCTAAATATGAAAGTCTCATTTACACCATTACTACCGCGACTTTAGTTCCTTCAGCCCTTATTTATTTGCTCTCGCAGTGTTGTAAGATGTTGGTAGAATCGAAAGGTATTGCGGAAGCGGCATCCGATCGATTTACGGTTAGAACCCGTGATGTAATACGAAATTATTATCGGCACCTCAGAGGAGCGGGGTCTCCTTATCGTCTTTCGCCGCCCGATGTAACTTATCCGGCTTTGCTGCAAATATTTGCCGTGTGGTTGAGTTATTTTTTTGTTCCTGGCGAAATGATTGGGAATGGGTTACTAACACTAAATGGGTGTACGGGGTTGATTTTTCGATTAATCACGCAAGATCCGTGGATAGTGGGTTTGTCATCAGTTATGTTAGCGCTAACCAGCTCCATTATCTATTGGCATTTTAATATCCCAGATTGGTTGGATAATTCAAAAGAGATGGTTATTCAGAAAATTATTCATGCCTTGAAGGAGCTGCTTTCGAAGGGGGAGCGTGTGCCTGCCAATTTGAGTGATTGGGTGGACGCATGGAAAGGAATATTGGTGTCAAATGAATCGCAAAATCAAGAGCAAAATGGGATTCAGGATCAGGATTCAACCGAAGAAGATGGAGCATCGCTTTCTACCTCGTGGGGAACGTTATTTTCTAGTTGTGGCTCAACAGAAACGCCGTATCGTTCCGTTGATGGTGGTTACACGGATTATTGCTGTGTATAGCCGTAGAGAAGGATTAATAAGTAGCGCCCGCAAGTGCAACGGAAACTTTCGACCGCGGCGGTATTTTTAGATAGTCGCAAATCAGTCGGCCTGCAGTGGCTACCCGTTTCAGATCCACGCCGTGCTGGATACCCAATCCATTTAACAAATAAATCACGTCTTCGGTGGCCACGTTCCCGCCTGCACCGGGAGCGTAGGGACACCCGCCTAAGCCGGCGACCGAGCTGTCGATCGTGCGAATTCCCTTTTCTAAGCACACGTAAATATTCGTTAAGGCTTGCGCGTAGGTATCGTGAAAGTGGACCGCTAATTTTTCCACCGGTATTTTTTTGCGAATCACGTCAATCAGAGTTGCAGCTTTATGCGGTGTTCCGACACCGATGGTGTCACCCAGTGAAACTTGATGGCAACCGAGTTGAATTAATTTTTCCGAAACGCTGAGAACCTGCTCCGGTTTGATTTCGCCTTCGTACGGGCAACCCAGGGCGCACGAAACGTAGCCGCGGATGGGAAGCTTATTTTTTTTAGCACCCTCAATAACTTTCGCAATGCGGTGTAAACTTTCTTCGATAGAGCAATTAATATTTTTTTGAGTAAAGGTTTCAGAGGCGGCGGTGAACACGGCAATTTCTTGCGTGTGCGTGGCCACGGCATCGGAAAGGCCTTGCTCGTTCGGCACCAGTGCTGTGTACCGCACGTTGGGGTAACGTTTAATGCCGTTCATCACCTCGGAATGATCAGCCATTTGAGGAATCCATTTGGGTGAAACGAAACTCGTTACCTCAATGATGGGGAGACCCGCTTGTGAAAGCTGGTTGATGAATTGGATTTTTAAATCCGTCGGGATGTTGGTGTGCTCGTTTTGCAGGCCGTCGCGCGGGCCTACTTCAACGATGGTGACTTTTTTCGGGAAGTTCATGATTTCCTACCTGGCAAATCAATAAGTTTCTGTGCATTCGTTCGGGGACGTACATCCTGTACTCGGCGCTTCTTACCTTCCCTGGTCGCGACGCCCCTCACTGAATGCACAAAAACTTATTTGATAGAATGCTAATATTGGGTTGCAACCGGTTCTTCGATAATAGCACGTGATTGAAAAGGTTTCGCTTTTTCGGCCCAACGGTTAGCGTCTGCCACGATATTGCTGACATCCAGGCGAGTAAATTTTCCTTGCTTGAGCAGTTGTTTCCCGGCGACCCACACGTCGGACACTTGCAAACGATTGGCGGCGTAGACGAGGTGCGATACGGGATTGTAAATAGGTTGCGTGATGAAGGAGCTGAGATCGATCGAAATAACGTCGGCGAATTTTCCGGCTTCCAAGGAACCGATGTGTTTTTCTAAGCCGATCGCTTTTGCGCCGTTCAGCGTTGCCATTTTAAGCGCTTCCGCAGCAGATAAATGCGTGGGGTCGTTGCCAACGGCTTTGGCGATTAACGCAGCGGTTCGCATTTCGCCAAATAAATCCAGGTCATTATTACTCGCTGCACCGTCTGTTCCAAGGGCAACATTGATATTGTGTTTCAGCAGTTGCGCGATGGGTGCAAAACCGCTCGCCAGTTTTAAATTCGATTCGGGGCAGTGAACCACGTTGGTTTGGGTCTCTTTTACGAGTTGAATTTCTTCATCGGTTAATTGTGTCATGTGAATGGCAATAAAACGTGAGGACAATAATCCCAAGCGATGTAAACGCTCCAGCGGCCGTATTCCAAATTCTTTTTGGCTTTGTTCAATTTCGCTCGCCGTTTCGTGAACGTGCATGTGAATGGGTAACTGGCGTTCCTCGGCAATTCGCTTAATTTCAGCCAGCATTTGGTCGCCGACGGTGTAGGGTGCATGCGGTGTCAGTGCGTAAGTGATGAGCGGTGACGGATTGGGTTTCGATAAAGTTTCTTTGGCGCGGGCGAGATAAGCGGCTTCGTTTTCTCCCCACTGAGTGGGTACGTTTAGGATGACTAAACCGATGCACGCGCGTATGCCTTCCTCAGCCGCTACTTGTGCTGTCGTATCGTGGAAAAAATAATTGTCGTTAAAGCAAGTGGTACCGCCGCGCAGCATTTCAGCAATGGCCAGGCGGCTTCCGGCGGCGACCGATTCGGCGTTTATGATCGTGCCTTCAGCTGGCCATATATGCTTCTGCAGCCAATCCATTAGGGCTAAATCGTCGGCCAGGCCTCGAAAGAGATTCATGGGGGTGTGTGTATGCGCATTGACGAAGCCAGGCATGAGTACGTGATTTTTGAGCTCGAGGTATTGCTCGGCGTAGTATTTCTGCTCGGCCTCTTCCAACGGCAAGAGATCGACGATCTTATCGCCATTGATGGCTAGGGCGTGACCCTCAAGAACGTGGTTTTTAGGGGCAATGGGCAGGATCCAACGGGCACTGATCAGTATGTCGATATTTTCCATGTGAGCACTTCCTCCTCGATTTAGGGGTACCATCTTAACGGAAAAATGCCTGGGGTGAAATACAGTTTTTTGATGTATGTCTGGTGGGGAAAGTATGGTATAATTTTGGATTCCCAAATATATTGTAACTTATTGTTTTATTAAGGAAAAGAGGCTAATCATGGCGGAAGTGGCGAGCGAAATTATTCCGATTACGATCGAAGAAGAACTGAAGCAGTCCTACCTCGATTACGCGATGAGCGTGATCGTTGGCCGCGCCTTGCCGGACGTACGAGACGGTTTAAAACCCGTTCACCGCCGGGTTCTCTACGCCATGAAAGAACTGAGTAACGATTGGAATAAGCCCTATAAAAAATCCGCACGTATCGTTGGAGACGTGATTGGTAAATACCATCCGCACGGTGACGTGGCGGTGTACGACACCATCGTTCGTTTAGCCCAGCCATTTAGCATGCGCTACTTGCTGGTCGATGGTCAGGGAAACTTTGGTTCGGTGGACGGCGATGCGCCCGCTGCCATGCGCTATACCGAAATTCGGTTATCGCGCGCCGCACACGCGTTGATGGAAGATCTCGATAAAGAAACCGTCGACTTCGTTCCCAATTACGATGAAACCGAGAGGGCGCCGTCGGTGCTACCGACGCGTATACCCAATTTGCTGGTCAACGGTGCTTCGGGTATTGCCGTGGGTATGGCGACGAATATTCCGCCGCACAATTTGAATGAAATCATCGATGCCACGCTCGCGTTGATTGATGACTCTGAGTTGTCCGTTGAAAAACTCATGAAATACATTCCGGGTCCGGATTTTCCGACGGCCGGCATTATCAACGGACGCAGTGGCATTGTGCAAGCGTACAAGACGGGGCGCGGTCGTATTTACGTGCGTGCAAAAACCGAAATTGAAATAGCCAAGAACGGACATGCTTCCATCATCGTGACGGAACTCCCGTATCAAGTGAATAAAGCGCGATTACTCGAAAAAATTGGCGAATTGGTTCGTGAGAAACGCATCGAGGGCATTTCTGCACTCCGTGACGAATCCGATAAAGACGGCATGCGCATGGTAGTCGAAGTGCGGCGCGGTGATTATGCTGAAGTGGTACTCAATAATTTATTTGCGCAAACGCAGTTGCAAACAGTGTTTGGCATCAACATGGTTGCGTTGGATAACGGGCAACCGAAAATTTTAAACTTAAAACAATTGTTGGGCGCCTTCTTGCAACATCGACGTGAAGTCGTTACGCGCCGTACGATTTTTGAATTAAAAAAAGCCCGCGAGCGCGCGCACGTTTTAGAGGGTTTGGGCGTGGCTTTGGCGAACATTGACGAAGTCATTGCGCTTATTAAAAAATCAAAAACGCCTGCTGTTGCGAAAGAAAATTTATTAGCAGAAATATGGGCGCCCGGCTCCGTGGCCAAATTATTAAAGAAAGCCGGTAGTGATACGACGAGACCGGAAGATTTACCTGTTGAGTATGGTCAGCAAAAAGAAGGTTATCGATTATCGCCCACTCAAGCGCAAGCGATATTGGATTTGCGCTTGCATCGATTAACCGGATTGGAAATCGATAAAATTCATGAAGAGTACACCGCCATCATCGATCAAATTGGTCGGCTCATCGAGATTGTAACGGATCCCGATAAATTACATCGAGTCATTCGAGACGAATTGCAAGAAATTCGGAAACAATTCGGCGATCAACGACGTACGGTCATCACCGACGATAGTCGAGATTTAACGCACGAAGATTTGATCACTGAAGAAAACATGGTCGTTACGCTTTCGAAAGAGGGGTACATCAAATCGCAATCTTTAAGCAGCTATCAAGCGCAACACCGCGGTGGCCGTGGAAAAATGGCCACCACCGTCAAAGAACAAGATTTTGTTAAAAATATTTTGATTGCCAGTACGCACGATACCATTTTGTGTTTTTCGACGTTGGGCAAAGTCTATTGGTTGAAGGTCTATCAGGTTCCTCAAGGAGGGCGAGCCGCGCGCGGACGACCCGTCGTGAATTTATTACCTCTGGATAAAAACGAGCAAATTTCGGCGATTTTACCTATTCGTGATTTTGATAAAGACCATTTTGTTTTCATGGCAACGGCGAAGGGATCGGTTAAGAAAGTATCGTTGGATGAATTTTCTCGCCCACGAACCAGCGGAAAAATTGCGTTGGAGTTAACGGGCGATGATCAGTTGGTGGGCGTGGGTATCACCGACGATAACAAAGAAATTATGCTCATGACGGATGCCGGCAAAGCCATTCGTTTTCATGAGAAAGAAGTGCGGGTTATGGGCCGTTCGGCGCGTGGTGTACGCGGGATTAAATTAAAATCTGGGCAAGAAGTGATTGCATTAATTGTGGTTCAACCGAAAGCCTCTATCTTGACGGCGACCGTGCACGGTTATGGACAACGTACGTCACTCGACGATTACCGCGCTATTGGTCGAGGGGGGCAGGGCGTTATGGCGATCTGCGTCAATAAACGCAACGGTAAAGTAGTTTCGGCCGCACAAGTGCTGGATGATGATGAGGTGCTGTTAATCAGCGACAAAGGAACATTGGTGAGAACTCGCGTGAATGAAATTTCGTTGTTGGGAAGAAATACGCAAGGGGTGCGATTGATCCAATTGGTGCAGGATGAGTCTTTGGTGGGTCTCGAAGCGATTTCGTCGGAGATTGTTGGAAAGGAAACCTAATGACGCGCGTTTACAATTTCGCTGCGGGTCCGGCAGCGCTGCCGGAATCTGTTTTGGAAACCGCACGTAATGAATTATTGGACTGGCATGGACTCGGTATGTCCGTCATGGAAATTTCGCACCGAGGTGATGCATTTAAACGAATGGCTGAAGAATCCGAAAAAGATTTTCGCGATTTGTTGCATATTCCTGATCATTATCACGTATTGTTTTTGCAAGGTGGAGCGCGCCTTCAATTTTCCGCGATCCCGATGAATTTACTGGGCGGTGCGAAGACCGCTGCGTATTTAGATACGGGCATTTGGTCGCAGCAAGCGATTGAAGAAGCGAAACGGTTTTGTGACGTTCACATCGCCGCCAGTGCCAAAGACTCCACGTATACCACTGTGCCCGATGAAAAAACCTGGGAAATTCCCAGTAACTCGGCTTATTTTTATTACGTGGATAATGAAACGGTCAACGGTATTGAATTTCCTTCCATTCCGAAAACAGAGGCGTTGTTGGTGAGTGACATGGCATCGAATGTATTGTCACGACCCTTTGATGTGTCGCGTTACGGCTTATTTTTTGCTTGCGCACAAAAAAATATTGGTCCCGCGGGTTTGACGCTCGTGGTGGTGCGTGAGGATTTATTGAAATGTAAATCCTGGCCGTCAATGCCCAGCATGCTTCGTTACGACGTACACGCCAAAGAACATTCGTTGTGGAATACGCCACCCACGTTTGCATGGTATTTATCCGGGCTTGTTTTTAAATGGTTAAAAAAACAAGGTGGTGTGGAAGCCATTGCAAAAGTAAATCAAAAAAAAGCAGAAAAACTGTATCACTTTATTGATCAAAGTGATTTTTATCATAACCCCATTGACGCACGTTATCGATCACGCATGAACGTGATTTTCACGTTAGCCGATGAAAAACTCAATTCTCTTTTTCTTAAAGAGACGACGGAAAACGGCCTTGCGAACTTAAAAGGTCATCGCTTGTTGGGCGGAATGCGCGCGAGTATTTACAACGCTATGCCCGAAGCTGGCGTTGACGCGTTGATTGCCTTTATGAAAGAATTTGAAAAAAAATTTGGATGACCTAAGCTTGACGCCCCGCGGCTTGACCGCGGGGTCTAGGATTAATGATGGATTTTCGTATCACACCCACGCATGACCTAAACGGCGAACTCTTCGTACCGGGAGATAAATCCATTTCCCACCGTGCATTGATATTAAGCGCATTGGCCGATGGACAATCGCGATTAAATGGGTTTCTGATGGGTGCTGACAACTTCGCTACGGTCAGTGCCTTTCAAAAAATGGGTGTCACCATCGAAGTCATTGAAGACGAAGGTATTTTATTAGTTAATGGCGTTGGAGTCGATGGATTACGAAAACCGCCGGATGTGTTAGACCTAGGAAATTCCGGCACGGCGATGCGTTTGTTGTGCGGCTTATTGGCTGCCCAATCTTTTGATTCGGTGCTTACGGGTGATGAATCCCTGCGCCGTCGACCGATGAAGCGAATTGTAGAGCCCTTGATTCAGATGGGCGCCAAAATTGAAATGTCCACGGGGAATACGCCACCGCTAAAAATTCACGGTGGGAAAAAACTGTCGGGCATTGATTATATTTTGCCGATTCCGAGTGCGCAGGTAAAATCCGGTATTTTGTTAGCGGGGCTGTACGCAAAAGGAAAAACCTGCGTGGTTGAATCGGAACCTTCGCGTGATCACACCGAGCGATTGCTGAATGCGTTTCATTATCCTATTCACAGGGCCAAAGGTCGAATTTGCGTGTCGGGCGGTGGTCGTCTCAGGGCGACACCGATTTCTATTCCGGGCGATATTTCTTCGGCGGCATTTTTTATTGTGGCTGCAACGATTACACCCGGTTCCAGTATCGTACTGAGAAAAGTAGGCGTAAATCCCACTCGCATGGGCATCATTAATTTACTAAAAATGATGGGGGCGGATATTGAAATCGATCCCATTCCAGAACAAAATGGTGAACCGCTGGGGGATATTACCGTTCGACACGCGCAATTGCGTGGTATTGAAATTCCATCGGATCAGGTGCCGCTAGCGATTGATGAATTTCCGATTTTGTTTGTTGCTGCCGCGTGCGCAAGTGGTCGAACGACTTTGCACGGTGCTGCCGAATTGCGCGTGAAAGAAAGCGATCGCATTGCTTCGATGGTGACGGGTCTGCAGCAATTGGGTATTCGTGCGGAAGCCTTGCCGGATGGTTTGGTGATTGAGGGTGGTCAATTTCTCGGGGGTGAAGTGGACAGTTTTGGCGACCATCGAATCGCCATGTCTTTTGCTATTGCAGGTAATGTTGCAAAAGCGCCGGTGATTGTATGCGATTGTGCGAACGTGCAGACGTCGTTTACGAATTTCGTCGAGTTGGCCAGCACGGTAGGAATGAATATAAAGGTATTTGAATGAAAAAAAATAATCATACAGCACCGCTCATCACCATCGACGGGCCCAGCGGGTCTGGGAAAGGCACCATCAGCGTGATGTTATCTAAAGCATTGGGTTGGCACGTGTTGGACAGCGGAGCGATTTATCGCGCGGTTGCATGGGCGATTTTACATTATCGCGTTGCCTTGGAGGACGAGCATGCGCTTCAATCCTTACTAAAGCGCATTCAAATCGTCATCCAAGATTCGATGGTACGGTGTGATGGGCACGACATCACTCAGGCGATTCGTGAAGAAGCGTGTGGAATCATGGCTTCGCAGTCTTCGGCCCTTCCCACCGTACGGCAGGCTATTCTTCAGTATCAACGCGACTTCCGGCGTTCACCGGGGTTGATTGCCGATGGGCGGGACATGGGAACCGTGGTATTTCCTGACGCACCACTAAAATTTTATTTTAATGCCAAACCCGAGGAGCGGGCGCTCCGGCGCCATAAGCAGTTGCAAGAAAAGGGGATTAATGTTAGCCTGCGCGACATTCAAGAAGATTTGGTGGAGCGTGATCGGCGAGACGTCAGTCGTTCCGCGTCGCCCGCCAAACCTGCAGAGGATGCGGTCGTGATCGATACCACGAATCTCAGTATCGAAGAAGTCTTTGCGGTGGTGATGAACCACGTCAAGCAGCGGGGCCTTGTTTGAGAAACAAGGTGTGTTTAACAAACCCATACTTTTCGTATGGTTATTTTTAGGCGGAATGAGGTGATCCTTATTCTGAGGTATTTAACTCAATGAGCGAAAAATTTGCTGAATTATTTGAAAAAAGTTTACAAGAAACCGATTTACGCCCCGGTGCGTTAATCAAAGCCACGGTTGTGGACGTCCGTCCCGATCGAATCGTCGTAAATGCCGGTTTAAAATCCGAAGGCATCATCCCAGCAGTAGAATTCCGTGATGAAGTTGTCCAAATCGGCGATGTAGTCGACGTAGTCGTTGACACGCCAGACAACGGCTTTGGTGAATCCCGATTATCACGCGAGAAAGCGCGCCGTGCGCGAGTGTGGACTGATTTAGAGAAATCCTATCAAAAAGGTGAAATTGTTAAAGGGACGATCATCGAGCGTGTCAAAGGTGGTTTTACGGTGGAACTTAGCACCGTGCGTGCATTTTTACCGGGGTCACTGGTTGACGTGAAACCCGTTCGCGATCCAGGTTATTTAGAAGGTAAAGAACTCGAATTCAAGATTATTAAAATGGATCAACGGCGTAACAATGTCGTTGTGTCGAGACGTGCCGTCATGGAGGCGGAAACCAGCGCGGAACGTTTAGCGCGTTTAGAAGAGTTGCACGAAGGACAAGAAATCAAAGGTATCGTGAAAAATATCACGGATTACGGTGCGTTTATTGATTTGGGTGGTGTGGACGGATTGTTGCACATTACGGACATGGCGTGGAAACGCGTCAAACACCCGAGTGAATTGCTGGGTGTGGGCGACGAAGTCACGGTAAAAATACTCAAGTTTGACCGCGAAAAGAATCGCGTGTCGCTCGGCATGAAGCAATTGGGTGAAGATCCATGGGTCAATATCGAACGCCGTTATCCCGTCGGTACCCGTACTTTTGGTAAGGTCACCAATATCACCGATTACGGTTGCTTCGTGCAATTGGAAGAAGGTGTCGAAGGTTTAGTGCACATGTCCGAATTGGATTGGACGAATAAAAATGTTCACCCAGGCAAGGTGGTGCAACCGGGTCAAGAGACGGAAGTCATGGTTCTGGACATCGATGAAGAGCGCCGCCGTATTTCATTGGGTATTAAGCAATGTAAAGCCAATCCGTGGCAAGAATTTGCGAATAAGCACCAAAAAGATGAAAAGGCGGTCGGAAAAATTCGGTCAATCACGGACTTTGGCATGTTCATCGGCTTGGAAGGCGATATTGATGGTCTTATCCATTTGTCGGATTTGTCCTGGTCCGAAAGTGGTGAGCAGGCGATTCGCAACTATAAGAAAGGCGATGAAGTTGAAGCGGTTATACTTGCGATCGACCCCGAACGTGAACGCATTTCTTTGGGTATTAAACAATTAGAATCTGATCCGTACATGGAATTCCTAGAAGGTCACGACAAAGACGCAGTGATCAAAGGAGTGGTTACTGAAGTAGATAGTAAACAGGCGACTTTGCAATTGGCAGAAAACGTAACGGGGATTATGCGTTTGTCTGACTATACGTATGATCGCGTAAAAGACTTGGAAGGCGAACTCAAAGTGGGTAGCGAAGTCGAAGTGAAAATCATCAACGTCGATCGCAAGAGTCGTCAAATTCACGTCTCTCATAAAGTCCTGGAGAAGAAGCCCGACAGCAGTGGCAGCCGCATTGTTGGTGAAGCCCCGACGAAGACCACGCTGGGCGATTTGCTCAAGGAGCAAATGAAGGATAAGAAAGAAGAATAAGGGGGGGCGGGCGATTTCCCGCCCTTTTTCGGGTACAATAACGCATCGGAATTATAAGGACATAAACATGCGTTATGTATTTTATATCTTTTGGATCCTGGTCATCCTTGTTGGCATCACGTTTGCCAGTCTTAATCCGCAACGAATCATTTTGAATTATTACCTCGACACTAAATCCGTGCATTTGCCTTTGATGGTATTGGCCACGTTAGTGATTGGTGCTGTGCTGGGGATTATTGCGATGTTGCCCTCCCTGATTAAGAGTAGAAGTGCGACGCGGAGAATGAAACACCGTATTAAACAGATTGAACAAGAAGTTCAGAATTTACGAAATATTCCAATAAAGGATAGCCATTAGCGATGTTACCGTTGTTGTTTTTGCTGTTGCCCGTGGCGGCTACCTGCGGGTGGTTTGTGGGCCGTCGCTCGTCGCAAAAACAATTCGAAAAAATATCCCCCAAAATCCGACGCGATTACTTTAAGGGCTTAAATTATTTAATTAACGAACAGCCCGATAAAGCCGTGGACGTTTTTATTAAATTGCTCGAGGTAGATAGCGATACCGTTGAAACCCATTTGGCATTAGGCAGTTTATTTCGTCGTCGCGGTGAAGTTGATCGCGCGATTCGTGTTCATCAAAATTTAATTGCTCGCCCTCAATTGGCCAAACAACACCGCTTGCACGCGCTTTCAGAATTGGGTCAGGACTATCTTCGTGCGGGTGTGTTGGATCGGGCGGAGCGTTTGTTTTTAGAGCTCGTCGAGGGGGGAGAGGTCGATCAGTCCAGCTTGCATTTTTTACTTCATATTTATCAGCAAGAGAAGGACTGGCAAAAGGCCATTGAAATGGCCCAGAAATTATTGGCGTTTGGCGAGCCAATGCATGCCATCATTGCCCATTATTATTGCGAATTGGCGGAACAAACGATTGAAAAGGGACGTATTACTCAGGCACAGCCCTATTTAAAACGCGCGCAAGCGATTGATCATGCTTGTGTGAGAGCAAGCCTTATTCGTGCTCGAATCGAAAGTGAAGCAGGACAATATAAAGAAGCGATTCGTTGTTATCGGTACATCATTGATCAAGATCCGGATTATATTTCGGAAATTGTGACGCCTTTGACGGAATGTTTTCAAAAAATGGGAGCAGAAGATAAACTCGTCGCTTATCTTGAGGATTGCTTGGTGAATTATCCAAGAATTTCCCTCGTGTTAGCAATTTCCGATTATTTGCAGCGTCAGCATGGAGAAAAAGTTGCTATTGAATTTATTGCGCAGCAGATACAGCGCCAACCGTCGCTGCGTGGACTCAGCCGCTTGGTTGAATTGTATTTGCTGAATTCCCTTGGTGATGCGCGAGAAAAATTAATTATGCTGCAAAATTTTATTCAAAAATTATTGTCTGACAAACCGATTTATCGGTGTTCGCATTGTGGATTTTCCGGTAAGACGCTCTATTGGTTATGTCCGAGATGTCACCATTGGAATACGGTGAAGCCGATTCAAGGTCTGGAGGGGTATTGAGTTTTCAAAAAGGCAGCCGCATTATTGTTGCTATCGATCATGCTACGCGTGAGGAGGCGTGTCGACTGGTTTCAAAATTAGATCCCCGTTTGTGCCGTTTGAAAATTGGCAGTATTCTTTTCACGCATTGTGGTCCTGCCATTGTCGAAGAATTGATGAAGCAGGGATTTGATGTTTTTCTCGATTTGAAATTTCACGACATTCCGCAAACCGTGGCGGGTGCTTGCCGTGCTGCTGCAGAAATGGGTGTGTGGATGTTGAATGTTCATGCGCAGGGCGGGCGTGCCATGATGGATGCGGCGCGCAATGAGTTAGAAAAAATGCCTACGAAACAGCGCCCCTTATTAATTGCCGTTACTCTGTTAACGAGTTTAGATCAGAATGATTTGAAATTATTGAGTATTGAGGAGCCCGTGGATTTCATAGTTTCGCAACTGGCGCAGCTGGCGGAAGTGAGTGGTTTGGATGGTGTCGTTTGTTCCGCGCATGAAGTGCAAGCATTGCGTTCACAGGTAAAGAAAAACTTTCTTTTGGTGACTCCCGGCATTCGATTATCTACAGATCCTTTCGATGATCAAAAACGTATTTTGACGCCGAAAAAAGCGATCGAGGCGGGTTCCGATTATTTGGTCATTGGTCGCCCCATTACGCAATCGCCGGATCCGCTGAAAGCACTCGAGTCTATTTATAAATTGTTTAGGTGAGTGTGGGGTGTTATAAAGCGCCTCACCCCGGTATTGTCATCCCCCCGCAAAACCATACACTGTTATTTTTAATTAAAACACAGGAGCTTTTTATGAAAAAAATAACGGCGATTGGTTTGCTTGCGTTGTTAGCCACGGTGGCTTTGCCGGCTTCGGCAAAACCGAGTTCGGGTGAAGGTGTTCGTCCGCATGCGGTTCATAACCCGAGTACGGTGGCTGCCTCTGCGAGCAGTCCCGTCAATATTAATACCGCGGATACAAAAGTGCTTTCAACACTGAAAGGCATCGGGCCGAAAAAGGCGAAGGCTATCGTGGATTACCGACAAAAACACGGAAATTTCAAGTCGTTACAAGATCTGGCTGAAGTGCGGGGTATCGGGGAAAAATCCCTCGATCGGATTATCAAAAATAATCCGGATCGATTGGTTGTTAAGTAAGTAGTTGATTTATAGTTAACTCGTAGGGATTATTGCTGCCCCCAGTAGGTATTGCTATCATTGGCGCCAGGACCTACTGGGGAACTTTATGGACATACTGAAAAACAGCGTGGTTGCACTTTTCGCGTCGTTGTTTTGTATTTGGCTACTGCGCCCATTGGCGATTCGCGTGGGATTTGTCGATCGTCCGGATAATCGTAAGTGGCATGAAAGAGATGTGCCGTTGATCGGCGGCATAGCCATTTATTTTAGTTTTTGCTTTACCTTGTTGACGTTGCATTTGTCTCTGCAGCCTTATCGAGGCATGCTAGCCGGGAGCAGTATTCTGGTTTTAATGGGCGTTGTGGATGATTTTAAAGGATTGAGCTCGAAATTGCGTTTGTTTGGGCAGGTATTGGCGACGTTGCTGCTGATTATCTGGGGTGGAGTGATGTTGCGTAGTTTGGGGGATTTATTTTTCTTAGGAGACGTGACCCTAGGACTCTGGGCTTTGCCCGTCACCTTGTTTCTTGTGGTTGCAAATATCAACGCGATGAACATGGTGGATGGTCAAGACGGTCTTGCCGGAGGAGTCGCTTTGGGACAGGCTGTGTTGCTGATGATTGTGAGTATGCAATTGAATCACCATCTGGACGTTCGTTTGTTATCAATACTGATTATACTTTTAGTCGTTTTTTTAAGCTTCAACATGCGTTTCCCTTGGCGCAAACACGCCAGTATTTTCATGGGTGATTCGGGCAGTACGTTTATCGCGTTTTTGTTATCTTGGATTGCGATTGATTTATCTCAGCACAATATCAGTGTCGTGAAACCCATTACTTTGCTGTGGATTATGGCGTTTCCCATTTTCGATTTGGTCAACGTGAGTGTGTTGCGGATTCGGCAACGTAAACCGCTGCTCGTGGCAAGTCGAGATCATTTTCACCACGTGTTGCACGTCTCGGGACTGAATGCGTCGTTATCTACAGTATTGCTTTGGACCATTTCTTTATTTTTGGGCGTGCTGGGTTTGATTTTAAATTATTTTAGGATTGCACAAGGATGGCAGTTTTTATTGTGGCTGGGTATGTTGGTGTTTTACATTTACATCGTTGAACTGACTCGAAAACCGGTCGAACGTCAATCGGCCATGGCTTATGAACCCTGATACCTTGCTGCATATTCGATCCCTGACTGCTTATCGTAACGAACGCCTGCTGATGCGCGACGTTAACTTTTCTTTGGGGCGGGGTGAATTATTACAAGTAGTCGGTCCAAACGGTTGCGGGAAAACAACCTTGCTTCGCATTATTATTGGCTTATTGCCACCTCAGGAAGGTGAGGTTTTATTTCGAGAAAAATTGATCGGCGTGGATCGTCAAGCGTATCACAGAAATGTATTTTATTTAGGCCACCAAATTGGCGTGAAGGGTGATTTGACGGTGAATGAACAGCTGCGTTTTGCACGGCGCTGTTCCTTCGAAAAAATCAGCACTGAAGTCGTGCTTAAAGAACTGGATTTATATGATTATAAAAATGAGTTCTGTCGAAATCTTTCGCGAGGTCAGTGTCAGCGCGTGGCGTTGGCGATGATGATGTTGTCGGATGCTGTGTTGTGGATTTTGGACGAACCTTTTTCCGCTTTAGATCAAGCCGCGCAAATTAAAGTACAGGATATTTTTTTGCGGAAAATAGAAGAGGGCGGGAGCATTATATTTACCAGTCATCAACCGGTGGGTGTAGCCTTGATGAAACGAAGTGAAATCAAGGATTTTTCTGACCTTGATTTCGCTAATGCTTCATCAAGGCTACGTTTTTAAAGAGACCTTGCCCTATGAAAACCTATTGGATAAAAACTGGATTAATACTACAACGAGAACTCCTTCTGATCTATCGAAAAAGAAGCGAATATTTTTTTCCGCTGATTTTTTTTATTATGGTGGCTACTTTATTTCCCTTATCAACAACGGCTAGTCCTCGGATTTTACAGCTGATGGGCCCGGGAGTTTTGTGGATCGCCGTGTTGTTGGCTACGGTTTTATCGTTAACTTATTTATATCGTGATGATTTTAATGACGGCAGTCTGGCGCAACTGATGTTGAGCGATTTTCCCTTACCCCTGCTGGTGGGTCTGAAGATCGCCGCTCAGTGGGTTGTATTGATTTTTCCGATGATTTTGGTTTCGCCGTTTCTTGCGCTGATGTTTCATCTCTCCCTCCACGGCGCAGTTATTTTATTCCTTTCTTTATTGCTGGGAACGCCGATATTGATGCTGCTCGGCAGTATTGGGGCCGCCCTGACCGTCGGCCTGCGAAACGGTGGGTTGTTGATGATTGTGGTATTATTGCCGCTTTATATTCCCACGCTGATCATGGCGAGTGGGGCAGTGATGACGGCTAATCGGGGGGAGTCCGCCGTGACTTCATTATTGTTATTGAGCGCTTTGTTGGTGGTATCTCTTGTGGTTGCGCCATTAGTCAGCAGCGCGTCACTCCGAATTGGAATTGCTTATGAGCAGTAACATAGGGTCGTTTATTCATAAATTGGGATCACCCAGGAGTTGCTATCGATTTTGTCGTACAGTGCAACCGTGGTTAATGCTCGTGTGCGTGACAACGTTTTTATATGGCTTGATCGATGGATTGGGATTTGCTCCCACCGATTATCAACAAGGCGATGCGTACCGCATTCTGTTTATTCACGTGCCGGCCGCAATTCTGTCGCTGGCGGTGTATGCGGTGATGACCGCGGCCATGATTATTTTCTTAATTTGGAAAATTAAAGTCGCTGACGTCGTAGCAAAAGTCAGTGCACCCATCGGCGCGTTGTTCACCGTATTAACGCTGGTGACGGGTTCTTTGTGGGGAAAACCCATGTGGGGAACCTTTTGGATTTGGGACGCACGTCTGACTTCCGAGCTTATTTTATTATTTATTTATTTTGGCATCATAGTGCTGCGGCAATCGATTCCTGAGCCTTTTTTAGCAGCGCGAGCCAGCGGTTTGGTGACGCTGATTGGCGCGGTGAATATCCCCATCGTTCATTATTCCGTCGTGTGGTGGAATACTCTGCACCAGGGCGCCACGATACTTAAATGGAGTGCGCCATCAATCGCGCCGAGTATGTTGCATCCGTTATTGATTATGATTATCGCTTATTTTGCGTATTATTTTTGGATGTTGGCGGCGAAGATCCGCAGTGAAATTTTAATGCGAGAGAAAAATACGGTGTGGGTCAAAGAGGTGGTGGGGTAAATAGATGTCGTTTTCTTCGCTTTACCATTTTTTCCGCATGGGCGGGTATGCTGTTTATGTATGGCCAGCATATGCGTTTGTGTTAATTTCTTTGATTACTCATGCGGGCATCGTGCTTCGAAAATTATTAGTAAAAAAAGAGGTAGTGGATTCGCATGAATCGGATACGTCGGAGGCGAGTTTATACGATTCTTAGTATTGCGACAGCCGTTTTTATTGCTGTTGGGTTAGTTTTGTATGCACTCGGGAAAAACATCGATCTTTATTACACACCCAGTCAAGTGGCGGAACAACACGTGGCGGTTGATCGTGAAATTCGTCTGGGTGGTACGGTAGAAAATGGCAGCGTACGCCACACGCCGAATACGCTGAACGTTCGTTTTGGCATTGTTGATGCACATAAAAAAATTGAAGTAGATTTTGATGGTTTGTTGCCGGCTTTGTTTCGCGAAGGGCAGGGGATTGTGACGCAAGGACATCTTAATGCGCGTGGTGTTTTTGTTGCGGATGAGGTGCTGGCAAAGCACGATGAAAAATATCGGCCACAGTAGTATGATTATCGAATTCGGACACTACGCATTAATTCTGGCTTTGGGTTTGGCCATTATCCAAGCCGTCGTGCCATTGATGGGTGCAGCGCGGCATATTTCCAGTTACCTAATTTTGTCGCGTTATACGGCCATTGGGCAATTCATTTTTGTTGCTATCAGTTTTTTTTCGTTGGCTTATGCTTTTTTGGCAAACGATTTTTCGGTGGCTTACGTAGCTGAAAATTCAAATACGCATTTACCGTGGATTTATCGATTGTGTGCAGTGTGGGGCGCGCACGAGGGATCGCTGTTATTGTGGGTATTTATTTTAAGCCTGTGGATGGCTGCAGTCAGCACGTTCAGTCGGCAATTACCCATAGAAATTTTGGCGCGCGTGTTAGCCATTTTATCTTTAATTGCGATTGGATTTTATTTATTTTTATTAACGACTTCCGATCCTTTTATTCGATTATTGCCAACGATTCCAGTCAATGGCAACGATTTAAATCCATTATTACAAGATCCGGGTTTGGTTTCGCATCCACCGATGTTGTATATGGGCTACGTTGGTTTTTCCGTCGCGTTTGCCTTTGCAATTGCGGCGTTGTTAAGCGGTCGTTTGGACGCTGCTTGGGCGCGGTGGACGCGTCCGTGGACGACGGTGGCGTGGTGTTTTTTAACGTTGGGCATTATCTTGGGCAGTTGGTGGTCTTATCGTGAATTGGGTTGGGGCGGTTGGTGGTATTGGGATCCGGTCGAAAATGCTTCGTTTATGCCTTGGCTCGTCGGGACGGCGTTAATTCATTCGTTGGCGGTCACGGAAAAACGCAACGTTTTTAAAGCTTGGACGGTGCTTTTGGCCGTTTGTGCTTTTTCATTGAGTTTACTCGGCACGTTTTTAGTTCGCTCGGGGGTATTAATTTCCGTACACGCGTTTGCCGTGGATCCGAGGCGCGGTGCTTTTATTCTGCAATTTTTGACGATAGTCATTGGTGGTTCGTTGTTGCTTTACGCGTGGCGGGGTCGGCGTATTGTGAATACTGGTTTATTTGGATTTTGGTCGCGAGAAACGCTGTTATTGGCGAATAACGTCGTGTTATTCATTGCGATGCTGACCGTCTTACTGGGAACTTTGTATCCGCTGGTTATTCAGGCGCTCAATTTGGGAAAACTATCCGTCGGCGCTCCGTATTTTAATTTTGTATTTATTCCCATTATGACGCCGCTCTTGTTGTTGATGGGGGTTGGCCCTTATTTTCGCTGGGATAATCAAAATCCCACCTTATTGCTCAAACGGTTTGGAATTATTTTTATTGCGGCTGTGGTGGCCGCGCTGTTATTGCCGCTGCTGGTGCGCGCGTCGTTTCATGGATCGGTTTGGTTTGGTTTGTCGTTGGCGTTGTGGGTGGCGTTTAATACCGTGATGCATATTCGATGGAGGAATCTCACGCGCAGTCAATGGGCGATGATCGCGGCGCATTTGGGCGTTGCCATTACGGTTGTCGGTATTGTGTTAACAACGACGTACAGCGTTGAACGCGATTTAACGATGAAATTGGGCGATCGTGTTACAGTTGGAGATTATCAATTTCAGTTTGAATCAGTCGAAAATTTAAAAGGGCCTAATTATACGGGCGCTCGTGCTGATTTTTTAGTGGAGAAAGATTCCAGGGCAGTTTCTCAATTGCATCCTGAATTGCGCTTATACACGGTGCAGCAAACCACTTTGTCGAAAACGGCGATTAATGCTACAGCTTTTCGTGATTTGTACGTCGCTTTGGGGCAACCCCTAAGTGATGGATCCTGGGGCGTGCGAATTTACTATAAACCTTTTGTGCGCTGGATCTGGGCGGGCGGATTTTTGATGGTTTTGGGCGGCATTATCGCTCTTATGGATCGGCGTTACCGAAAAAAAAGGAGTGAAACGTTATGATGCGGCACCTTCGATTGTTCGTACCGTTATTGATTTTTATTATTACTGGAATGTTTTTATGGCAGGGATTAAAGCAAAACCCCCATTTGGTTCCGTCACCATTGATCGATAAGCCGTTTCCGGTATTTCGGATGCCGTCGCTGAATGCCAGTGAGCCAATGGTCAGTAATAAAAATTTTAAAGGGCACGTGACCTTATTAAATGTTTTTGCGACGTGGTGTTTGTCCTGCCGGATTGAGCATCCGATTTTGATGGATATTGCGGAGCGGGAGGGCGTTACTCTCGTTGGGTTGGATTATAAAGATAAACGCGAAGCGGCGTTGTCGTGGTTAAAGAAGTACGGAAATCCTTATTCAGCCATCATTGATGATCCACAGGGGGAATTGGCTATTAATTTAGGCGTGTATGGGACGCCGGAAAGTTTTGTGATAGACGAGAATGGGATTATTCGTTACAAATACACGGGCCCGATTGATGCGCGGGTTTGGGATGAGGTATTGGAGCCGGTGGTGCGCCACTATTCTGCCGAATCGTTCAGCAAAGAAGTTACGAGATGAAAATATTTATATTGTTAGCTTTTATTTTATTAACGGGTGTTTCCATCGCCGGTGACCGCTATCCGTTTTCGCATCCGGATGAAGCGAAGCGGTTTAATCAATTAATCAGTCAGTTTCGTTGTTTGGTTTGTCAGAATGAGGACTTGGCGTCGTCCGATGCGCCACTGGCTAATGATTTGCGAAATACGATTTATCAGCAAGTAAAGATGGGCGAAACCAACGAGCGTATTATTCATTATATGGTGAATCGCTACGGGGATTTTGTGCTGTTTAAACCGCCGTTTTCAGGGAAGACGTACGTGTTGTGGTTGGGTCCATTTTTGTTGTTATTTTTTGGCTTTTTTATTTGGTTTGTGGTCATTCGGAAATATGTAGCGCGACGATAGCCCGTAGCCTTGATGGAGCGAATTGTAGCCTGGGTGCAGCCACGCTTCGTGGCGTAACCCAGGAACTCAGGAATTCCTTGATTTCGCATAGCTACATCAAGGCTACTACTAAAAACGTGGCTGCACCCAGGCTACATATTAAGTAGGTAATTGTTATGACTTTTTTTTTCTTAGCAGGAATATTTCTTTTAACGCTTGCAGCGCTGATGCTGGTTATTGTGCCGTTGGTAAAACGAAAATCTTATTGGATGACGCTCTTTATTGCGATTGCTTTTCCAATTGTCTCGTTAGCACTTTATTTTTATTGGGGGTCAAGCCAGCAATTATTTCATTATTGGGCTTTGCAAAAGGAATCTGCTCGTGTTCAATTGGCAATGGCGAAAATTAAATCCCCGGAAGAAGTGGTTAATCAGTTAAAAGAACATTTGCGGCAGCACCCGGACAGTCCTCACGGTTGGTATTTATTGGGGCGGCTGTACTTTTCATTGAATCATTATGGAGAGGCTGTGGGCGCCTTAAAGAAAGCTTATGAGCTTGACTCAAACAAAACCGAGTATGCCACGACTTATGCCGAGGCATTATTTTTCAATAATGGTAAGCATCTGACGAGCAATGTAACCGAGTTGTTACAATCGGTCCTTCGCCATAATCCCTTGGATATTAATGCCAATAATCTGCTGGCACTAAATGCTTATAATAATGGAAATTATCGGCTGGCCGTGCAGTATTGGGAGAAACTCCTTCCGTTATTCCCGCCCGGCAGTAAAGACAGTCAGACTTTGCTTTCAATGATCAGCCGTGCTCAAAAAGAGCTTAAAAATAGGGAATAAATGTGGTATTATTGCGTCGCTCTTGTAGCCTCGGTGAGCTTTGCGAACCGAGGAGAACTAAAGATTTGCAATAATCCCTCGGTTCGCAAAGCTCACCGAGGCTACGGTTTTGAGTTTGCAATGACAGTAAAATCTAAGAGGTATCTATGAAACGCGTAATTCTCACAGCTTTATTTTTTACGGCTTTAACTTCCCAGTCTTTCGCTGGAGCCAGCATCAAGCAACCGAAAATATTTTTATTCGTGCAAACCGCTGGGTCCGCTGAAATGCAAGCGGTTCCGAATAAATCGAATACGTACGAGCTTACTTTGCGGAAAGCCGCGCCGTACGTCACTTATTTTTCCGAACGGCCTTACCGCGTGAGTGGTGCCCTCGAGGGTGAAAAATTCGTGCAAGATTGGAAAAAAGGGCACGATAACTTTTATAAGAGCGCGCCCAATGCAGCGATTGTCGGTGGCCTCAATTCCTTTATCCATCAAAAATACGTCAACTACGGTGTTGAATTGACCGATATTCGTTACGACGCTAAGGCGCAAACGTTCCGATACACCGTGCATGTCTTAAAAGGTGAACCAGCAATGCCCGCCAAACTGAAATTACACCACGTGGCGTTGTTTATTGATGGTTTTTGCCTTACTTGCGAGTGAGGATTAAGGGGTCAAATTGGCAGATATCCTGTGCCTTCTGTGTCGGTCTCAGATTCAGATTGTGTTCCCCTGTTTCTTGAGCAGAATAGCGAGAATATTGAGTCGAGAGTTGACTGTTCTGCTCCTGCTTCCTCTGTTCCTACCCCTATTCCTGTATCCATTTCTGCTCCGCGGATTCCGGGGACGAGGATTGGGTTCTCTAAAATGGCGGCCATATGATCTTCGGGTACCATTCCGTTTCTGAGGGCGAATAATGGAGGGCCAAAGGCGCAAACAGAAATTAGGATATAAAAAAGAGCTATTATGAAACCCGATTGAGCATCATCTTGCAAAAGAGAGCCTTGACTGATGAGATAGGCCAGCATCGGAAGCAGATCATCACCGATTTTATATAAAATCGGATATCGGTCACGTGAAGCACGGGCGATTGTGGCAAAACCAAATGCGGGTATAGTGGTTGTCAGAAAAGCACTCCAGTGGATGGGATTAATGCCGGTTATCAGTCGAACTAAAGTCGATCCCGCACTTAAAATTTGTAGAAACTGACAGGCTTCAAAAGTAACTTCCCCTGCTTTATTGAGTCTACCTAAATGTTTTTCGCGAGAAACATACGTCGAAATTACCGAAAGCAAAAATGCAAGGCCAATGATTGGACCTGCAATAGACCACGGAGCGTCTTCGGCTTCAGGGCCTAATATCGAGGAAGCGATATCCGCCATGAGACTTAAAGTAAAGTTAAAAAAGGTGAAGAAATCGATACCAATGTTAACACCGATAAACGAACTGATGCCATCATCGTCGTTGATGGCGCTGTGTGTGCGTTTAAGGCTGCAGAGTAGAGCAAGTGGTGGAATCGCAAAAGTTGTAGGTAAAACCCACTGTTCGGGATTGACATAATCACGTAATCCGAAAAGGAACGTTAAGACCTCAGTGGAAGGGCCAAAACCGCCATTGATGCCGTCGATGCCGCAGAGGCCCGCTATTTGAAAATCTTCCCAAAGTTTTTTTAACCAGTCATTGAGTTCAATGGGAGGCACAACTGCTGTAACGGTGAGAGTTCCTTCCATGGTAACCGACTCACCAGTCGATCCATATCCTTCCTCTTCCTCTCCTTCACCGAGTAGGGGTGCTTCTTCTCCTTCACCGAGTAGGGATGCTTCTTCGTTTTTGGGCAAGAGTGGTTCGGTTAAGTTGGTGTCGGTGCGCATTTTGCTTTCCTCGTAAAAATCGAAACCTTTTTATGTGTATATGATAACCAAGAAACATGAACGAAATATGAAGGGAATAAATTTATTCTCGAGGCGTGTAGCCTTGATGGAGTCATACGAAATCAAGGAATTCAATCCCCGGGTTGCGCCTCGGGGCGAGGCTGCACCCGGGCTACGGTGTATGATCTTAGTGAGCTCTTTTTTTCTTAGGGGGGCTTCGTAAAATGACATACGCGCCGAAAGCAGCTATGGCGGCAACTAACCCCATCACAAATAATGTTGCTACAATTGCTGCCATTTTATTCTCCTTTTCTCTTATAAATTCCAATGATCCAAACAAATGCGCCAAAAAACCCCAACCAAATAATGAATAACGCGCCCCACCATGTTAAATCATTTAAATGAGTGATGAAGACTCCAACGGCACTTGCTGTCATAAAGTTAATGCCTAACTTTTGTAAACCATCACGAAATCCGTTTTTTTCGAGATGCCTTTCTATCATTTTATCCAAATAGATGATAAACCTTTTTAGGCACTTCATTCTTTGCTCACATTTTAGCAACTTTTAGTTCTGGTTGCTAATAGTAAGCGCGGAAGCTGTGGTATCTCTATACCGTGATTGGGGGTAACGCTATCGACCTCTTTTGATCATAATCACATCGGGGATTTGATGCAGGTGGTTGACGATGTTGTCTAGTACGTCCAAGTTTTTGATTTCAATCGTCAGCGTGATATAAGCGCGGTTTTCTAATTTATTCACGCGGGTGTTTAGGCCCAAAATCGGTATGTGTTCGTTCGCGAGGATACTGCTGATGTCGCGAATCAGTCCCGAACGATCGTTTGCTTCAATGAGCAGATTAACGGGGTATTGTTGTGGTGCGGCTCCCCAATCCACGGCGATAATTCGATACGAGCGAAATTTAAGGGCCTGCTGAACGTTGCGGCAATCGCGGTGGTGAATGGTAACCCCGGAACCTTTTGTGATGTAGCCTAAAATCGGATCGCCCGGGATGGGCTGACAACAGCGCGCCAATTTTGTGAGTAAATTTCTGATGTTTTCGATAGTGACAAAAGAGCCGGTGTCGCGTTGTGTTACGGTGGTTTCAATTTTTTCGGTTTTTTCAGGCGGCAACGCTTTGGGGCGAGTGGCGCCGGTCGGCACGTTTTCCGCGAGAATTTCTTGACGAAACCAGTGCCGCACTTTTGCGCGCGCGTGATTCGTTTTCAAATAACCCGATGCGGGATTCAACCAATCTCGACTGGGGTGTCCCTCTTTGGTGGTGAGAATTTCCACTCGATCGCCGGTTTTTAAGGCCTGAGTGAGCGGTGCAATCGCGCCATTAATTTTTGCGCCACGGCAGCGATGGCCCAAATTGGTGTGCACGTGGTACGCAAAATCCAACGGGGTAGCGCCGAGGGCAAGATCCAACACATCCCCGTTGGGTGTGAAAACGTAAACGCGGTCTTCAAAAATTTGTTGATACAATGAATCGCGGGATTGGGTATCCGGACTCACTTCTTTTTGCCAGCCGATTACCTCGCGCAGCCAATTTATTTTTTCCTCGTAACTGGAAGCCGGTTTTTTACCTTCTTTGTATTTCCAGTGCGCGGCCACACCCCGCTCGGATTCGTCATCCATTTGGTACGTTCGAATTTGAATTTCCACGTGGTGATTATCGGGGCCAATAATGGCGGTGTGTATCGAGCGATAACCGTTGGGTTTGGGTTTTGCAATATAATCGTCGAATTCTTTGGGAACATGCGACCACTTTTCATGAATGAGACTCAGTGCCGTGTAACAGTCTTCGATGGAGGGCGCTAGAACGCGAACGGCACTGGTGTCGTAAATTTTAGTGATGTCGACGTGCTTGCGCTGCATTTTTCGGAAAATACTGTGGATGTGTTTCGCTCGGCCATAAATACTTGCTTTTTCGAAATGAGCGCGCGCGATTAAAATTTCCAATTCCTTAATTATAAGGTCGATGTATTTCTCGCGCTCGTCGCGTTGCATGTTGAGGTGTTTTAAAATGGCATTGTAATTATCGGTATCGAGGTAGCAAAAAGCCAAATCTTCCATCTGCCATTTGAACTGGCCGATCCCCAAGCGATTGGCTAATGGAGCATAAATATCCATGGCTTTTTGAGCGGTTTCTTTTTGAATGACTTCCGGTTGTTGCTGCACGTATTTTAAATGAACTAATCGCTCCGCTAATTTGATGAGCACAATGCGTATGTCGTCGACCATGGCGAGTAACATTTTTCGTAGATTATCCACGACGTTTTGTTGTTGACTGAACATCTTGGTTTGCAACGATAGGGTATCAATCATTTCCATTTTTTTTGTACCCAGAAGCAATTTAGCGACGGGATTGTCTACATTTTTCGTCACGAGTTCCGTTGCGGCCTTCGTGTAAATAAAGCTGGGATAAATGAGTGCCGCGGATAATGCGTCGTTGTCGCATTTTAGCGTTTGTAATTCGGAAGCGATTGCGAGGCCTTGTTCGATCAAGGATTCGTGAATAGAGGATTCGTGTTGACTGGCTAATTGCTCGGCAAAGTGACAGGCTTTCGTGAGCGACAAAACGCTGGCGGTGTTGAAATGCCCTTGATTGAGCCACTCAACGGCTTTTGGCAAAATATTTTTATCATCAGGTGTTGTCATTTCTTTACAAAATGCGCCATGGCCTCAACGTGTTGCGTGTGCGGAAACATATCCATAATTCCCGCTTTGACGAGCGTATACCCGCCGTCGATTAATTGTTTGGCGTCCCGCGCTAACGTGGCGGGGTTACACGAAATATAGATCATTTGCGCAGCATTCCATTTCGGTATCCACGGCATCACGGCTTTTGCGCCGACACGTGGAGGATCCAAGATGATTTTATCGAATGTTTGTTTCGCCCACGGAGAGCGATAATCGGACTGAGATAAATCGTCACAGAAAAAAGTCGCGTTGTGAATTGCATTCAATGATGCATTGAGGGTGGCTTGTTGAACGGCCGCCGCATCGCCCTCGACGCCGATGACTGACGCACATTGTTTCGCAACGGGCAGGGTAAAATTACCGATGCCACAAAATAAATCTAAGAGTCGATCGTTGGTATTGACGTCTAACCAAGAAAGCGCTTGTGTCATCATTTTTTGATTCATATCGGCGTTGATTTGAATAAATTGATGAGGCATAAAACGCAGAGTGATGTCATACGGCTGCAGGTAATCCGTCATCCAGGGGTTCGCGTCTTGCGGCCAATCCAACGCGATACTGTCGAGCCCGCCGGGTTGTCGATACAGCTTGAGGTGATGTTCATCGCAAAATTCTCGTATTTTTTTGAGGTCGTGGTCAGGCAGGGGAGACAAATGCCGAATAATGATGGCCGTTTCGGTATCGGTAACGGCAACTTCCATTTGGGGAATTTGATCGCGCGTTTCACACCCATAAAATAATTCGCTGAACGCATTCAGCAGATGGCCAATGTTTGGGTGTAAAATTTCACAGCGTTCCAGTGGGGTCACGAAACGGCTGTTTTTCTCGCGGAATCCGACGAGCACTTTATTTTTTTTAGCGAGAAATTTCACACTGAGGCGAGCGCGGCGTCGGTATCCCAATGGTTGACTCAGCAGGGGAGCGGCTAATTCAAATGCTTCAATTCCTTCGCGGTGAAAAAATTCCAGCAACGCGTTTTGTTTGAGTTCGAGCTGATACGAGGTGTCCATGTGCTGCAAGCTGCATCCGCCACACATTTCGAAATGGCGACACGGTGGCGCTCGGCGCATCGGATTTGGATTCAGTACGTCAACAACACGGCCTTCATCAAAGCTCCCACGGCGTCGCAGATACTCAAACTGCACCGTTTCTCCCGGTAAACCGCCACTCAGGAATGTTATTTTATTATTAATTACGGCAATTCCACGCCCGTCATGACTGATTCGTTCGATCGTTGTTTTATTCTCCGTCGCGTGGGAGGGGGCGAGGGGTTTTGAGCGACGTGCGGTACAGGATGTAAAGGAGCCCGAAGACAGGGATGTCTGTTCGCGAAAAACCCCTCGTCCCCTCCCACGCGACTTCTCTGTTGCTCTACTGGACATGACCTTCGGACCTCGGCACAATGAATCGGATGAATTTAATAATTGCCATTCTGGGTTCTATTGCTGCCATCTTTGGGATCATCATCCTACACGAATTGGGGCATTTTGTCGTGGCGCGTATGTGTGGCATCAAGATTCTGAAATTCTCCATCGGCTTTGGAAAAGCCCTGTGGAGGCGGACGAGCAAGCGAGGCACGGAATATATCTTTGCGATTTTGCCCTTGGGTGGGTACGTGAAAATGCTGGGTGAGGGGGATGAAGTGACCACTCCCGAAGACGCTCACCGGGCCTTCAATCAAAAGCCGCTGTTGTCTCGAATGATCGTAGTAGTGGCGGGGCCGCTGACGAATCTTGCCATCGCCGTAATTGCTTTTTGGGGTGTGTATTTGATGGGGGTGTCGCATGCGAGGCCCATTATTGGGACTGTGATACCTAATTCAATTGCTGCAGAATCAGGAATAAAGCCGAGGGACGAGCTCGTTCGGATTGATGGAGTGAACACCCCGAATTGGCAACGCGTAGTTATGGCCGTTATCATGCGGATGGGTGATCGAAACCCGATGACGGTTACCGTAAAACCCGTTGATTCAAGCCGACTGGTGGATCATACTTTAAACCTATCCACGTGGATGGTGGACAAGCGTAATCCCGATTTTTTTCAGAGCCTGGGGTTTTTCCCCTATCGGCCGAAGGTTCCTCCCGTTGTGTCTGCGGTGGCCAAGGACTCCCCGGCTGAAAAAGCCGGATTAATGCCCGGCGATCGAGTTGTGTCGATCGATGGGCAGTCGGTCGCAGACTGGGTTGATATCGTAAGTAAAGTCGAAAGAATGCCGAGTAAGACACTAATTTTTAATGTATTACGTAATAACAAACAGAAGCGCATTCCCGTCGCTGTGGGGGTGATGAAGCAGAACAGTCAGGCGGTTGGTTATATCGGAGTGATTTCGTCGCCTCCCTCATGGCCAAAGTCGTTCGTGCGGCAAGAAAATTTTTCGTTCTTCGGCGCTTGGATCCCCGCCGTTGAGCAGACCTGGACACTGATCCGTTTTAACTTCGTGGTGATGATCAAGATGATCGAAGGGAAGATATCCGTGCATACCCTGGGTGGCCCGATTACGGTCTTTCAGGCGGCGGGAAAGGCGACGCAGGCGGGGTTACAGGTCTATTTGGGGTTTATTGGGTTTATTAGCTTAACCATTGGTTTTATTAACTTATTGCCTATTCCTGGCCTGGATGGGGGGCATCTGTTGTTTCAGGTTATTGAGGGAATCTTTAGGCGGCCGGTGCCTGAGCGCATTCAGATGATCGGCCTCAGCATTGGGATGGTGTTTCTTATTTTCCTCATGGTACAAGCTACGATTAATGATGTGATTCGTTTGTTTACGGGCTGATGGGAGTCGGGTTTCTTTCTTAGCGCTGCGTAAGAAAAATCTCAAAAAAATCGACGATATTTCTGCATTGCTCGCTAGGTTCCTCAAGACGCAGCCCTGATGTCATCGTCATAAGTTATTGATTTAATGAATTTCTGATGCTTTTTTATGATGAAGGAGGGGATGTCTCGGGGGGGGTTTAATTTTAGGTCTCTTGTTATCTCCCTTTGCTAAGGTAATATAAAAGCTCGCCTTAGTCTCAGGCTAAAAAGGTGGTTTTACAGGATGTTAAACCGCTAAAACGTTAGACTCTAAAGGTGTAGAGGAAAACTAATTAATCATGGAGGATCTGGTCATGAGAAAAGCACTTGCTAGTGTCGTCGTAGTCGTCTTTGCAGGCTTACTATGTACGAGTTTACTGACAATATTTACTGGCAACTCGGTGAACAACCGATATATGAATAGCCAGTCGCTGCAATATCCGTACTACATGTCATATTAAGCTGCATCATTATTGCGACATAGCTTTTCCGAACGATACCCGCCGCTCAAAAGAGCGGCGGTTTTTTTTGCACTCTCTGCCGGTTTAGTGCTAGTATCTAGCGTATTTTTGAAAGAAATCTTAACTAGGCAAGAGAGAGTTTATATGAGAGCAAATAAATGCTTATTATCAATTCTAACCCTTCTACTCCTATCGATGGGAATGGGTGGTGCTTTTGCAGGAAATGGTACAGCAACTTATACCATTGAAAACCATACAAAACAGACTTTATCGGAATCGGGCGTGTTTTCCATGGGGGTGCAATTGGTTGGTGTTTTCCCGAAAAATATTTTGCCTGGTAGCAGTGGTGAACTTATCCTCAAGGGCTTCCCTATAACCTCTGATGCGGGGATTACTTGGACTTATCCTGTGCGCCCTGTAAGTTTTTGTTCGTTTATGATTCAACCCGATGAAAGTGCAAGTACAGCGTACTGCTTGGTTTCTGACAAACAGGGCACTGTGCACCATATCAATGGACAGGTAAACGGTACAGTCATCACTTTTAATTGCAGCGATAACTATTGTTAGTAATTATTCGGAAATACCACGTGCTTACACGTGGTATTTCATCTACTTATTAAAAGAACTGCTCGCAAAGCGACTTACGAGCAGTGGGTATTCTTTATTTCTTTGGCGTTGCCGTGAACGTACAAGCCTCTATCGTATAATTGTCGCTATCCGTGTATACGGTAGCAATAAACGTACTGTTCGGAGTAGCAGGGCTTCCGGACACTGAAAAATTACCCGGTCCTGTTTCGTAGGATAACCCGTTTGCTAGATTAACACTAATCACCTTCCCAGCACTGGTCGAGCATTGAAGGTTGTAGCTATCGGTTGGCTGCAAAGCTTCATTCGATCTCAGTTCAAATGAGGGTGGAAAGTGTTGAGAAGCTTGGCAGGGCTGGGTTAAGCCAACACCGAGGGTAACTGTGCAATGATTCAAGTTCGGTGCTGCAGCAAAAGCACTGAAGCCTAGTGTTAGCAAAGCAACGTTCGTGCTTAAAATAAAAGCTCGTTTCATGGATATTTCCTCTCAGCTATTTTCGTACAAAATTTGTACATTACCTAAAAATACAGACCTTGTAAAGCCGGTTTGCTCACATAATGCCGAAATTTCATCCTCAGGCGTCGAAAACACTGGCCCTTGCATTTTTTCCATGACTTAGCGCACAATAAAGAACATTGACGCCTGATTTTAGTTGCATAAGGATAAATGCCATGAAAAAAAACACCCTCATTAGATTTGTCGGCTTCTCTATTTTTATGGGGCTCTTTGCCATAGCAGGATGTGGTGAGCAATCCCCGGAAAAAGCCGGTGCTCAATCCTTCAAGGGGACGACGGCTTGCTCAAGCAACGCCTTTTTACAAAAATACGATTGCTCGCTCAGTCGCATTGAGTCTGCAGCAGGGCGGGGTGACCCAGATGCGCAATACGCCCTGGGGTATATGTATTTTTATGGCATCGGTACGGTTCGTGATACCACGGCCGCGAAATTGTGGATTCGAAGAGCGGCCGCGCAAGGTCAACCATTGGCCATCAAAGCAACGCACATACTGAATCACCGCGAATACCCCAACGTGGGTGGTGTGAATGAAGGGGGTGCGAGTGCTACCCCAAGCAGTACTTCTAGTGCTACTCCTGGTCACGCGGAAGAAGGTGGAGCAACCGCTCCTCCGCAAACGGCGAGTGCGCCGCAACAAGAAAACGTGGATGTGCAAAAAGCCAATTCACGCGTCCCGGATAAATCGCTCACGGAACACTTGCCCCGCTACAAGAAAGGCGGTTCAAGCGCTGGCAGCAGTGGTACTCCGACAACGGTAGCTCCTCCGATCAGTCAACGGACGCAAGATCCCCGCTTGGCGTCGAACGCGCAACCGAATTCCGGTCTTGTACCAGCCGCTCTTCAGCCAGTCGGTCAGACCAGCGAATTGAATCAGGCCGAGAAAGAGTTACTGAGCACTCGAAGTCAGTACACCCTGCAGTTAATGGCCAGCGTGGATTTGGCCTCAGTGGAATCTTTTGTTCGAGAGCATCACTTGCAAGGCAAAGCCCATTTCTATCAGGCCGCTCATAACGGCAGTACGTGGTACATGCTGTTATACGGCTCTTACGCGTCTCGGGAAGAGGCGCATGCCGCCATTGGGCATTTGCCGACATCGGTTCAATCATTACACCCATGGGTGAAATCTTTCCGGTTGGTGAAGGAAGAAATCCGCCAGCGACGGGTGAGCTAGGATCTGTCGTTTAATTCTACCGGGTTGGAATACCAGACGACTGTGTTATAGTCCAAAGTCGCGTTATCACTTACGGGGCAGATATTGTGTCGATCAAATCCCTAACGAATCAACCCAAGCCCTTTTTTATTATTTTCCTCGTTGAAATTTGGGAACGTTTTGGTTATTACGGCGTGCAAGCCTTATTGGTGTTGTACATGGTGCAACACCTGGGATATACCGACACTCACGCGGATCTTCTCTTCGCCGCCTTTAGTGCGTTGGTGTTTTTGCTTCCCGCCATGGGAGGATTCATTGGAGACAAAGTGCTTGGCACCAAGCGGACGATATTGCTGGGTGCTATTACCTTAGCCATTGGCTACTTGCTGTTGGCCATACCAAACACCTCGTCAGGTCAGTTATTCATGTTTCCATTGGCCATTATTGCGGTGGGAAATGGATTATTCAAAGCGAATCCCTCGAGTTTATTATCGAAGGTCTACGAAGGTACCAAATACCACATCGACAGTGGGTTCACGCTCTATTACATGGCGATTAACATTGGTTCTTTTTTGGCGATGAATTTAACGCCGATTTTAAATAAATATTTTGGTTGGCACGTTGCTTTTTCCGTCTGTTGTGCGGGATTAATAGTCGCCATCATCAACTTTTTGGCCATGCGGCAGACGATTATGGATTTTGGGTCTAAACCTGATCAACACCCATTGCGCCTTGACTATTTGCTTTATGTCGTCCTATTTTCAATGGGGCTGATCGTCGGTTGTTTTTTTTTACTCCGTTACTATTCACTGATGTCCATTCTATTGACCATTGGAACGGTTATTATTTTGGTGATTTATTTTTGGCTCATTGCGAAAGCAAAGCGAGACGAACGAAAGGGCATGTTGCTTTTTATTATTCTTTTTTCGCAAGCGATTGTCTTTTTTGTTCTCTATTTTCAAGCACCCACCTCGCTGACTTTATTTGCCTTGCGAAACGTTCACCACAGTATCTTTGGTATACCCATTCAGCCCGCACAATACCAAATGTTTAATCCGTTTTGGGTTATGACCATGAGCCCAGTGTTGGCGATGCTTTATCAAGTCATGCATAAACACAAATGCGATTTGTCCATCCCCGCGAAATTTTCTTTGGGAACGATGTTGGCGGGTTTAGCGTTTTTATCTTTACCGTTTGGAAGCTTGTTCAATCACCACGGTGTTTTATCGGGCCTTTGGTTGGTGCTCTCGTATTGGTTACAAAGTACGGGGGAGTTGTTAGTCAGTGCGTTAGGATTGTCGCTGGCAGCGCGTTACGTGCCCCAACGATTCATGGGCTTCACGATGGGACTCTGGTTTTTATGCACCTCAATTGCCAGTCTGATTGCCGGTCGAGTGGCGAGTGTTGCAAGCGTGCCGAAAGATATTTCTCGAGACCCGATGTTGTCGCTGCCTATATACAACCACCTCTTTATTCGTATTGGCGTGGTGACTCTAGCGATTTCACTCGTAATGTTTTGTTTCGTGCCTTTATTAAAAAAACTAGCCACCAATGATAAACAGTTGTTGGGCGAGGGCACGTTACGGGAAGAATTGACTAACGAACAAGCCTAAAGGAAAAAATCATGTCTGAGCATAAAGCCACAATTAAATGGCAGCGAGAAAGCGAAGATTTCTCCGTTAAAAACTACAATCGATCGCACGAATGGGACTTTGGGGATGGTAATACATTAAAGGCTTCCGCTGCGCCTGCTTATCAAGGTGACGCCGATCGGGTTGACCCCGAGCAAGCATTTGTCGCCGCGTTGTCGGCGTGTCACATGCTGACCTTCTTATTCGTTGCGAGCCAAAAGAAATACACGGTCGATCGATACGAAGACCACGCGGTGGGCGTCTTAGGCAAAAATGCTGAAGGGAAGATGGTGATGACGGAAGTTACTCTGCGGCCAAAGGTGATTTTTAGCGGAGACAATCAGCCCGACGCGCAGGCGCTGGAGCAACTTCATGAAGCGGCTCATAAGAACTGTTTCCTTGCGAACTCAGTCACCACTCGGATTCAGGTTGCGTAGCCCAACCTACTGGCGTATACCCATCGATTTCGGTACACTAGAGGCTGTCTTTTTTAGGGAAAATGGCTATATCTCATGTACTTAAAACGTCTCAAACTCGCCGGCTTTAAATCTTTTGTCGATCCCACCCTAATTCCCGTTCGAGGTCAAATGAGCGCCATCGTTGGCCCGAATGGTTGTGGGAAATCCAACGTCGTTGATGCCATTCGCTGGGTGGTTGGCGAAACCTCCGCAAAACAATTGCGCGGCCAATCCATGAGCGACGTCATTTTTAATGGCACGACTCAGCGCAAGCCAGTGGGCAAAGCCTCCGTTGAACTTATTTTTGATAATGAAGACGGTCGCCTGGGGGGTGAGTACGCCCAGTACGCTGAAATAGCCGTGCGGCGTGAGGTCGAGCGCGACGGGCAATCCAGCTATTTTCTGAATGGAGTAAACGTGCGTCGTCGGGACGTGATCGATCTCTTTTTAGGAACGGGATTGGGGCCGCGCAGCTACGCCATTATCGAACAAGGCATGATCTCGCATCTGATCGAAGCCAAACCCGATGAAATGCGGGTTTACATTGAAGAAGCCGCGGGAATTTCAAAATACAAAGAGCGTCGCCGCGAAACCGAAAACCGCATGCAGCATACGCAGGAAAACTTAGACCGTATCAACGATATTCGCGAAGAATTAGATAAGCAATTGCGCCACCTCAAGCGTCAAGCAAATGCGGCAGAGCGTTATAAAGTTTATAAGCAAGAAGAACGATTACTCACGTCGCAAATTAAGGCGCTGCAGTGGAAGGCTTTGGATCAGAAAAAAATCGATCAAGAGCAGTTAATTAATCAACAGGCCGTGTTGCAAGAAGAAAAACGCAGCGAACAGAGTCATCTTGAAACGGAAATGGAAAAAGTACGGGTGACGCTTACCGAGGCGAATGAAAAAAATAACGTCGTACAAAAAGAATTTTATGGTTTGGGCGCAGAGATTGCCCGATTGGAACAGCGCATCAAAGACACGCAGGATCAATACCAACACTGGCAGAAGGAAGTTGAAGAGATCGATCATTTACAAAAAGAAATACAAGAAAACACTTTTGAATGCGAACAACAAATTTCCGAACTTGAAACTGAAATCACGGATCTGAAGCCGCAATCCGAACGTGGTCAATCCGAAGCGCTCACCGCGGAGCAAGCGTTAGCGAAAGCCGAAGCGGAGATGCACGAATGGGAAAAAAACTGGGAAATTTTTCAGTCCCAAGCGTCACGAGCCAGCAGCGATTCACAAGTGACTCGTACTAAGGTGGATCACTATCAAGAGCAACACGCCGAACTGACTCAGAGAAAACAAGAAATTCATAATAATTTACAACACTTGCCGTTGTCACCGTTACGGGCTGAACTCGAACCGTTGGGTTCGCACGCGGGTGCATTGGATCAAAAATTACGGGAAACCACGACAAAGCTACAGACATACGCCGATGAAATTAATAGTCTTCGGCAAACGAATCAATCCGCCAATGCTGAAGTACAAAACATTCGCCGTGAATTACAAACGGCACAGGCGCGTCATGCATCTTTAGACGCACTGCAAAAATCGGCGTTAGGTACTGAAGATGAAGAAACCAATCAGTGGTTATCCCAAAAAGGATTATCGAAACAGCCACGGCTGGGGCAGTCACTGCGTGTGAATGCGGGCTGGGAGTTGGCTGTTGAAACCGTGATGAGCGGTTATTTTGACGCGGTTTGTGTGGATGCAGTTGAAGACTTTATCGGCCACCTGGAAAATTTATCAAAGGGTCGGTTAACCCTGCTTGAAAAAAAATCCCCCGCGCGACTGGAGCACACGAACGCAGCGAACACGCTGGTGAGCCAAGTTAATGGCGAGTGGCCATTACAACAGTGGTTAGAGGGCGTTTATACCGCCAATACGATTGAAGAGGCGAAAAAGATCCGCGCAAATTTAAACAACGGCGAGTCTGTTGTTACTAAAGACGGTGTGTGGATGGGAATCAATTGGGTGCGGCTGTCAAAACAACAAGATGCTCAAAGCGGATTTTTACTGCGCGAACAACAATTAAAACAATTGCACGAACAAATCTCAACGCTTACCCGTCACAGCGAAGAGAAAGAGCGCGAATTAAATCGAGGCGAGCAACGTTTGAGTCAATTGGAATCGGATCGGGATGCATTGCACCGCCATCATCAGTCTTTGATGGAAGAAATGACGGATGTACAAACGAAGCTAAGTTCAAAGCAAACGCATTTGGATGATATCTTGGCAAGGCAGGCTCGTTTGCAGCAAGCATTGGCTGACTGCACGACGCAGTTGCAAAAAATCGAAGCGGCGATGTCTCAGTCGGAGTCCGAATTAAATCGCTTTCAGGGAATTTTACAGAGTCAAAATCAACAGCGTGAAACGATGCGCAATGATCGCGAGCAATATCGCGATCAAGTAAGGGCATTACGGGAAGCAGCGCAGCAGCAACGCAAGGAAGCCGATGAAAGTGCAATTCGGTTGAGCGCCAATGAAAATCAACTCACGTTGTTGAAACAAACTATTTCGCGTTATCAGCGGCAGTCGAATCAGCTTCAAGAACGACACGAAACCTTATCCCGTAATTTGTCGGAAACGGATTCGCCTTTGGAATCACTGAATCGAGAATTGCAATCTCAACTCGATAATCGCCTCAAAGTGGAAGCGCGACTGCGGGAGTCCGAGCAACACGTGGCGGGGTTGAGTCAGTCGTTGCAGGAACTGGACAGTCAGCGCAATACCCTACAAAAAGCGATAAATGAGATGCAGGGTCGATTTGAAGAATTACGAATGGAGCGACAAACGTTGGTCGTTCGGCAAACGACAATTCAAGAGCAGTTGAGCGAATCGGATATTGATCTGCAGAAAATTTTAAATGAATTGCCACCTGAAATTACGATGGAAAGTCAAGAAACGCAATTGGCCGATGTTTCTCAGCGCTTGCAGCGGTTAGGTGCCATTAATCTTGCGGCGATTGAAGAATACGACAGCACCAACGAGCGTAAAACGTATTTGGACAGGCAACACGATGATTTGGCTGAGGCGTTGACTATTTTACAAGAAGCAATCCGCAAGATTGATCGTGAGACTCGTTCTCGATTTCAAGAAACCTATGATCGAATTAATCAGAATCTGCAGAACTTATTTCCAAAAATTTTCGGAGGCGGACAGGCCTGCTTGGAGATGACCGAAGAAGATTTATTAACCACGGGTGTTATGGTTCGCGCACAACCGCCGGGCAAACGCAACACGACCATCCACCTATTATCCGGTGGAGAAAAAGCGCTGACCGCGATTGCGTTGGTGTTTTCATTGTTTCAATTAAATCCAGCTCCGTTTTGTATTTTAGACGAAGTCGATGCGCCTTTAGACGACGTGAACGTCGGACGTTTCTGCCAGCTCGTGAAAGAAATGGCTAAAAGTGTTCAGTTCCTCATTATCAGTCACAACAAAGTGACGATTGAAATGGGCGATCACTTAATGGGAGTCACGATGCAAGAGCCGGGTGTTTCTCGCATTGTTTCGGTGGATATGAAGGAAGCGCTGAATCTGGTCGAAGCGGCTTAGCAAGAAGGAAATCAATTACATGCGGTTAATCTTAGTATTATTCATCATCCTCGCCATCACTGGATTGGTGATTTACCGGTTTAAGCGGCGCACGTCAGAGCATGGCCAAGCAACTCGGCGGCGTCATCAACGCGAGCCTTATTTTCATGCTCGGCAATCGGAAATAAAAGACACTGCCGTTTCTGACTCCGATGCAGCGTTGGGCTTAGCGCCGAAAGTGGAAGAAAAGCCGATGCTGCAAACAATCAAAACAAATAATGACGATACTGCAACGCCTGAATATATTATTTTACACTTGGTGGCGCCGGTGGATTATCCGTTTGGTGGCTATGAATTATTGCAATCGCTGTTATCCAATGGCTTGCGCTATGGTGATCGGAATATATTTCACCGACACGAAACCAAGACGGGTCGGGGGTGTATCTTATTCAGCTTGGCCTCCCTAAATAAACCCGGTACCTTTGAATTATCAAAAATGGGCAGTTTCAGTTGCCCAGGATTAGCACTGTTCATGCTGCTAAAAAACGTGCCTGATCCCATGTCGGCGTTTGATACTCTGCTGGAAACCGCTCGTCAATTGACGGAGGATTTGGGCGGAGAAATTTGGGATGAACAGCGTCAGCCGTTGAATATGGATAAAGTAGCACAAATGAGGGCTCGCATTCGTCATTTTGAAGAATCTCAGCGCACGCCAGATTTCTTTGACGAAACTCAATTTGAAACTTAGGTGATCTGTTGTGCCCGTCCCCGAAAAAATCCACCGTGAAGCCGAAAAATTACGAAAAGAAATCAGCGATCATAATTACCGTTACTACGTGCTTGCACAACCCAGTATTCCCGATTCGTTATACGATGAACTGTTTCGCAAACTCCAAAAATTAGAGTCCGACTATCCCGAGTTAATTACACCCACTTCGCCCACGCAACGGGTAGGCGCTGAGCCATTGAAATCGTTTGATACCGTGCAGCACGAAATCCCGATGTTATCGTTGGATAACGTTTTTGACGAGGAAGAATTGCGCGCTTTTGATGAGCGCGTTCGCCAGCGTTTAGGCAGCGATGAACCCGTGGAATACGCGTGTGAACCTAAGTTAGATGGTGTTGCAGTGAGTTTGCTTTATGAAGACGGCGAATTGACACGAGCGGCTACGCGTGGTGATGGGACGACGGGTGAAGACGTGACGCAAAACGTGCGCACGATACACGCTATTCCTTTAGAATTGCGGGGCAGTGATTTTCCAAAAATCATCGAAGTTCGTGGTGAAATATTAATGCCGCGAAAAGGTTTTGAGAAATTCAATCGTGAGGCCGAAAAGCGAGGCGCTAAAACATTTGCAAATCCACGCAATGCCGCTTCCGGTTGTTTGAGACAACTGGATCCCCGAGTGACGGCGGAAAGACCACTGACGTTTTACGCTTATTTTGTCGGTGTTTTTTCGCACGGGAATTTTCCGAAAAAACACAGTGAAATATTACAAAAATTTAAATCGTGGGGACTTCCCATTCCGCCCAACACGGAAGTAGTCAAGGGGATTGAGGGCTGCCTTAAATTTTACGAGCACTTAGTGAAAATTCGCGATCAATTGCCTTTTGATGCCGACGGGGTAGTTTACAAAGTCGATTCACTGGTGTTGCAACAAAAATTGGGATTTATATCGCGTGCACCCCGCTGGGCAATTGCGCATAAATTTCCGGCGCAAGAGAAAACGACCTTATTAAAAGACGTTGAATTACAGGTCGGCCGAACCGGTGCGGTAACACCCGTGGCTCGATTGGAGCCTGTTTTTATTGCCGGTGTGACGGTGAGCAACGCTACGTTACATAATTTTGACGAAGTGTACCGCAAAGATATTCGCATTGGAGACACGGTCGTGGTACGACGTGCGGGTGATGTTATCCCGGGAGTCGTTGGGCCCATTCTGGAAAAACGCCCTAAAAATGCGAAGAAAATACCACTTCCCAAGCATTGTCCGGTTTGTCAGGCAGAAGTGATCAAACCAGAAGGCGAAGCCGTGGCCCGTTGTATGGGAGGGCTTTATTGTCCCGCGCAATTGAAAGAGACGATTAAGCATTTTGCATCGCGACGCGCGATGGATATTGAAGGATTGGGCGATAAAATTGTTGATTTGTTGTTTGAAAATCGCGTCATTAAAGACGTGACGGGTTTGTATCGGCTCGACAAAAAGACGTTAGCCGATTTACCCCGTTTGGGAGAAAAATCGGCGGAAAAATTATTGCGTGCGATTGAAAAAAGTAAGTCTATTACTTTATCGCGTTTTTTATACGCGCTGGGTATTCGGGAAGTGGGTGAAGCGACGGCGTTGGTGTTGGCTCGGCATTTTCGTGATATTCATCCGTTAATGAAAGCCAGCGCAGAAGAGCTGCAACACATTCCAGATATCGGGCCAGTAGTGGCCGCGCACATTGTGGGGTTTTTTCATCAAAAACATAATCGCGAATTAATTGAAAAATTGATGGACATGGGTGTGCATTGGCCGAAAGAAAAGGTGCTGGTGAAATCCAAAATTGCGGAAATGACTTTTGTGCTTACGGGTTCGCTAAAGACAATGACGCGTGAAGAGGCTAAAGAAAAAATTGAAGCCTTGGGCGGAAAAACCAGTGGCAGTGTTTCAAAAAATATTGATTACGTGGTAGTTGGCGAAGACCCGGGCAGCAAATACGATAAGGCGAAAGAGTTTGGGGTGAAAATTATTGACGAGCAGGAGTTTGTTCGGTTGGTGCGGGAGTAAATGGTATTCTCGGGGCACTGAAGCGAGCGGATCCTTTTTCCGGCAATGGCTCGCCAGGCTCCGCCCGGCTACGCTTTATTTGCCTGCAAAAGGGTCCGCTCGCTTCGTGCTCGCTCGAATGGAGGAGCGAGGGTTAAGATTTCCCTGGCTTTAAACTTCCACCCACAATGCGGTTACAATTTCCCTTCAATACGTAAATCCATTCAGAAGAATTACCGTTGGTTTTTGCCTGACCCGCACAAGCGTGTTTGGGGGTGCCGCAATCGTTCATTTTAGCTTTAGAAATACCGTAGCATTTTTCTACTTTGCCCTTGGGTTTATCTTTTGCGGCGAGGGCGGTGCCCGTAACCAGTCCGGCGCCGACGACGGCGATCATGATGGCGTTAACGATTTTTTGCGTTTTCATTCGAAACTCCTTGTTCGTGAATGTTGCACTTTTCATGGTATGATGTTCCCGGAAGTTCTTCAAGCACAAACAAGCATAAAAGGGATTTTTTATGATTCGCATCACTGCGTTGGTCATTCGACCGTTTCTTAAGATGCTCGATTTTTTAACACCCGCTGCCGATTTGTTGGCGCGTTTGTGGGTTTCTTGGATTTTCTTTCAAGCGGGATTGGTGAAGATCCAGGCCTGGGAGGCCACGGTCAATTTATTCACCTATCAGTACCACGTGCCCTTGCTTCCACCCACTGCGGCAGCCGTTTTAGGAACCGCCGCTGAGTTGATTCTACCGATTTTACTGACTGTCGGTTTTGGTGGTCGGATTACAATTTTAATTTTCTTTATTTACAATATTATTGCGGTTATTTCGTACCATTTTTTGTGGACGCCTGAGGGTTGGGATGGTTTGGCGCAGCACATTAATTGGGGTTTGCTGCTGGCTTTGTTGATGACGCACGGCCCGGGAAAGTTGTCGGTGGATTATTGGATTCGGAAAGTTCATGGACATCATTTGGGGAAAAAATCGGAATGATAAATTCGCCCTTGGGCTATTTATTGTTTCATGTATTTTAGCCTCAATTCTGATATAATTTTAACCAATTTCCCATTAAGTTTAAGTGTCGTTTGATGAGTAAACTCAATAAAATAGTGCAAGGAGTAGTAACCGCGTCGGTTATTTTCTTGATATTTAACAATGTCTTAGCCGATAGCCCCTCGTTGGAAAAGACCTTATCGGTTACGGTTGATAGAATTTTAGCCAAACAGGTCAATGCCGAGCCAGCCAGTCATCAGGCCCTGCTTCAATGTATGAAACAGTATAATCCGCGCTTGGGCTCACGCGTCCGCGTGCATTACAAAATTGACACCGACGAAACCGCAGCCGCTACTTACCAGGGCATACAGACCCAATTGTACCCCCTTGGGATTGCTGGTTTTTATGATTTTATGTCTGATGAAGTTGCCGCTCCTTCAGGGTTACAACGCATCGTTTTTGATATGTCGAGGCAATTTGAAGCGGTGTCCGTTCACCTGATATTCATCAATAAATACGATCCAAATACGGAATGCATAGCGACTGGATCTTTGCTGGGCGCTTGAGTTTTACATGAAAACACCTTTCTCAACCGATGAATTGTCTCGATACGCCCGTCATTTTGTTCTGCGCCCCGTGGGTCGTGAAGGGCAAGAACGATTAAAAAACAGCTCTGTTTTGTGTGTGGGAGCCGGTGGTCTGGGCGCTCCGGTTTTGCTGTATTTGGCGGCGGCTGGTGTCGGGAAAATTGGGATCATTGATCACGACGCTGTGGATCTGTCGAATTTGCAAAGGCAGGTTTTATTTGATGAGGAAAGCTGCGGTAAGCCTAAGGTTGAGGTTGCACAGCAGCGATTAAAAAAATTAAATCCAAATAGTGATGTGGTTATTTATCACGAGAAATTAGTCGAAGCTAATGTACTTTCTGTTTTATCGTCGTTCGATGTAATTGTAGACTGCACGGATAATTTTCCGGTGCGTTATTTAATTAATGACACCTGCGTTCGTTTGAAAAAACCGTATGTGTTCTCAAGTGTTTTTCAGTTCGAAGGCCAGTGCAGCGTCTTTTGTGCCGAAAACGGCCCTTGTTATCGCTGTTTGTTTGAGACCCCGCCACCGGTGAGCTTGATTCCCAATTGTGCCGAAGGAGGGGTGCTGGGTGTATTGCCGGGCATTATGGGCTCGATTCAAGCGACGGAAGTCATTAAATTACTCTTAAATATCGGCAAGCCTCTGATTGGTCGCTTGTTAACGGTGAATGCTTTGACCATGCAATTTAAAGAGTTTGAACTTTCTCGCAGTAAATCATGTTCGGTGTGCTCCACAGACAGCGTGTTAGTTAACCGTACGTAGGTTGAAAATCCTCCCCGTGGAATGCCAGGGTATTTTTTAAATTTAATCTTTCCTTAAAATTCTGCTGGTATACTCATTTGCTCATATGAACAAATGGTTAGTGGAGAATTTCTATGCGTGGCAAAAACAAAAAAAGACCGGGTATTTTGAAAGTAGGAAAAGATTATACAGGCGGAGAAACTGACACAGTTACTTTGTTGTCGCATTCGTCTTCATCTTCATCTTTGTCTTCGTCTTCGTCGTCTTCATCATCTTCATCTTCATCTTCATCTTCATCGTCGTCACCTTATTCATTGTTTGCCAGTCAGTCTTCCACTGAGAACGGAATATCTTCTGGTAGTGATACCTCCTCCAGCAGCAGTGCCAGAAAAACGGTACGTTTTTTGGGGCAACGAACTCCTCGTGAGAATGCTGAATTATTAAAGAGCTGTATTGAAATATATAATTCGAGAAAGCCAATCCAAGTTACTCTTGATGATGATCAAAAGAAATTAATTATTACCCTAGATGATAAAGATGAAACGATGCGGTGTGCGAATGCTGCTTTGGTGGTGACCTTTCCCCTGGATTAATACCACGGCATCAATGAGATTTTCATGTTATGCAGCCTGCTTTGCAAATGCAACTGGCGGCATATAATTCAATGAACTGTGTGGTCT
>CAMTUH010000008.1:0-59867 GCA_947084935.1 uncultured Coxiellaceae bacterium | reverse complement strand
TGAAGCGGAACGTAACGCTAATTTAACCGCTTCTTGTTTAAATTCTGCACTGTATCGACGTTGTTGTTTTGCCATGATGTACACCTCTGTTAAGTTTAAATAATTTAACATTTGTGTGTCCATTAAAACGGGGTAGGATCAAACTGTCTTTAACTCTAATGCCATACCACATTTAGGGCAGCTGCCGGGGTGATCCTGAATAATCTCTGGATGCATGGGGCACGTATAAAGACGAGTTCCTTGAGTAAATCCTGAAGAATGACTAGCGTTTGATTCGTGCTTCATTTGTTATACGCCTTACTGCTTCCCTACTATATATTTTTCATTGTACATACTGCCAATATCATATCAGATTCCTGTTAACCACCTCATTGGCAGGGAACCTCATTGTAGAACTGCCACAACAGCTAAAAATTTAGCTAGCACTACTTTGATAGTTCGGCCCCATAGAATCCTCATTAACCTGTTGTGTCTCTGTAGATTCCTCAGCCTGGCGAAAAAACCCCAAATACTGACCAACAGAGAGAGTACCACGTTTTATTAAATTGCAACCCCAACCCGCTGCAGTCATGCCCAACCACATAGCGCCTGTCATTTTTGCAATCATAGCGGGCGAGTTTGTCGGATCATCTGGCTGACTCATATTCATATCACCTGACTGGCCCATAGCCATATTCGGCATCGCTATCTTCATCATTAACCAAGAACTAAATGTCATTTGCACTAAGTGCTTAAATCCAAAATAAAAATTTTGGCGGGTTCGCTGTAGCAAAAAATCACCAAACGGCAATTCATGGACAATGTCCTGCTTAAAGACAGTCTTTACTTGATCACAACGCTGGCTACTATTTGTGCTTTTTTCTTCTAATTGACCATATCGCATATTTAGCTTCCTTTTGTTTTATGTTAATGTGGATCCCAGCATAAACCTTAACCTTAAGATCAATGTCAAGCGATTGGGAGATTGTTGATGAAACCTTTAACTGTGGGTCAGTTGGCAAAAGAAGTCGGGGTCACTGCGGTAACCATTCGCTTTTATGAAAAGCATGGCTTATTACCCAAAGCGTCACGCAGTGCATCTGGATATCGGTTATACCCTAGTCAGGCAATAGAACAATTAATCTTTATCAGAAATAGTCAATTAGCCGGATTTTCTTTACAAGAAATTGCACAATTATTAAAAATAATAGGGCAAAAGAATATTTCCAGTCAATCTGTTAAAGCATTTTTACAAGAAAAAATTAATTCCCTTCGTGAAAAAATAAACTCATTAAAGCTGGTTATGACTACCTTACATCAATTACAAAATACTTGTGATGGGAAAATGAACATTGATCACTGCCCCATTATTAGGGCATTAGCGAATAAAACTACCAGCAAATTACTCGCCATTCACCGAAAAAACATATTGTAATGGAAGAAATTTATAAATTAGTTTCAACTAGTAATTGCTCACAATGATTATATTTTTCTTCTATAGTTTGATCACCAAATATAATTTTTTTAAGTTCATGATATACATTGGTATCCAATGTAATCATCTCTGCTAACCGCAACTTTAATCTGGATTCACTTGGCTCTCCACAAATACTTTTTATTTGGCTAATCTTAGATTTAACATCATCATTTACAATATCCGAAATAATTTCTTCATAATTTTCTCGAGATACTGAAGGAAAAGCTTTCAAAATAATCTCATAGTCAAACAAGTAGTTCTCAAACTCTCTTCTTGCCAAGGAACAGATTTTAACATTAGATCCTTTTGGCAAAGTTAGCTGTGATTCATCCTCATCTCTATCAACCACCACCTTAATTTCAACATCATTAAAAGCTTTATTTATAATTGTTAATGCAACACCAGCATATTTTATTGCTTCACTTTTATTAGTCGCTGAAACGAATAAGGCATCAAAATAATCAGAAAAAATTTGATTAAATATCTGTTCGTCGAGAGAATTTAAAATTTTTCCCTCACAGTAAACAATCGTTTTCGGCGCCACTAAACCAGTAATATCTTCCAAGGCTGTTTTAAACACTTTCTGCCAATTTTTCCGTGAAGTAATCATTGGATTTAAAATTATTTCATTATCAAAATCATGATCGCTCATATCTATGATATGTGTTTTATCTTTTAAATCTTCTTGTAAGGCTCGTAAAAACCCGATGCTATGGGTAGCAACCCACAACTGACAATTATCAGGAATTAATTTTTCTATCTCAATTAGAAGTTTTCGTTGAATCATTGTATTTAAATGCAATTCTGGCTCATCAATACAAATTATTGTTTCGCAGAAGATGTCTTTTTTAACTATAAAATCTAAAACGAGATCAACAACCTCTTTTTCACCCGCAGAAAGGTTGTCATAAGGAAAATTTTTGGATCGGCCTTTTGAAAAATATAACTTCCCTTTTCCATCGACTGGATTTCCCAGATTAGAAATTTTAATATCTAACACAATGCTTAAAATATTATTTAATTTTTCGATATTTTTATCACACCATTGCTTACCAGTTATATCTTTATCAAAAACATCGTTAAAAAATCCCCCAAGCAATCTTTCATAATTTTCTTGCATTCGAACATCAAGATCACTTGCTGTCATGGGTCTATTATGATCTTGTTTTATATCTGGTAGTTTTTTAATGGTTTCCAAATTTAATTTAGAAGTAAATCGATAAGCACTGCGCAAATAAAAACTAGTGGCATCAAAAGGCTTTTCATTGTCTTTTTCTATCAAAATAGAATTTTTCCTATCATACGGAGTTAATTGCCCTTCCACATAAGGCAACTTATGTAAATATCCTTGATCAGTGTGTCCTCCTTTAATAACTTTTATTTGTTCTTCAAATGCGTCGAATATACCACTTTTACCGCATCCATTGGGACCTACTAAAGCAATAATTTTTCTCGGATGATTTCCTAAATCTATGGTTAAATTGGTGAATCTTTTAAAATCCTTTAACCGTAATTTTTTAATTTTCATATTTTCTCAACTATTTTTTTGGTGTCATTTCATTTGTTGTATTTTCTATTGAACATCTATCTTAGAACCAATACTTTTCAATGCATGCAGTTTGCATGTATTCGGATCTAAAATCATCAAGCGCGTATCAAGAATAAGCCGAAATCCAAGCCGCTCAAAGTGAGAAGCCAATAACTCTTCCTCCCCATTTAAGTCTATAGAATCTTCCATAAGTCCTGGCATAGGCGGAAAACCATCTTCGCCGGGCTTAGGGCAGCGAATACTCAATACAACCAATCGGCAACTCTGTGCCCATTGTTGAATGGTGCGTCGGATAACAGCTAAATTCAAGGATTGCTCATTAAAATCAGGATGAATTAGCGGTGCATTCAGAAACAATAGATTGTTTTGTAAAATGGAGTTGATTTCATAATCACATTCATCAACTAGAAACCGATGTTCATCGCAATTCGGATTATAAAGTAGATTATATATGACTGACGAATCTTTACACAACTGAGTTGCTGCCTCAAAGAACGTTCCAGTTGAAATCCCAGCCCTCTTTGCGGCACAGATATCGGCGTAGCAACCCTGTATACAACCAACAAAGGTCTTGGGATTGCCAGTCTTTTCATCCGTCTCATTGATAACGCCTGAAAAAGGAATCAACAAGCTTTCCATGCTATCAGCTAACAGGATAGGCGGGGTTGTGTATTTAATTACCATCATTTTCTTTTCTCCAATAGTGGCACTTTACTATACACTCGGCGCAACATAGTTTAAGCTTAACTTATTGCGAAGTAACAGTGCCGGTTTTTAGTGGGTCAAAATACGAAAAAGCAGAGTGCTCATAGAGTGCTCATTTGACGACAATCAAAGACCACAAAAGACTATCTGTTTTGAAAAAAATTTTCGTAAGTCACTGAATGGTTGTTGTCTTTGCTTGTCTTTCATTGTCTGAAAAATTTCGGACGCGGGTTCGATTCCCGCCGCCTCCATTTTTACAAGCCGCTGAATAATAAATATTTATTTGGGATGTTTTATTTTTCTTTAACTTGGTGGGAAAACAGCGGGAAACTCTGCTTCAAATTTAAGCACAATTACCATTGGTTAACTGGCTGATATCCTCCCAATACATATGGATTGTCTATCCATCGCATATAAAAACGAAATGTAGTATTTAGTGTTTCGTGCCCCATTTGCCTCGATACCCACGCGACATTTTCACCACCCGACACCATCATAGAAGCATAAGTATGTCGAGTCTGATAAAGATTACGATAAGGAACGTTTGTCTTTTGAAATAAGGGTAACCATGCTCGTCTGTATAATTGCTCAGAAGATTTCCAGGGCTGGTTATTCTTTGGATTATGAAAAACGCGAGCGCCTAAAAACTGCGTATAACGCCGCTGCACCATTAAAGCGTTCAATGTTGTTGGCCCTAATAAAATTTTACGAATACTCGATCTAGTTTTTGTGCTTTTTTCCTTACCACAGACAACTGCTCTTCTTACATGGATCACTTCATGATCAAAATCAATATCTTCCCAACGTAACCCAATTAATTCCGAAGTACGTAAACCGGTATAAAAAGCCAATTGAAGCATATTTTTTATTTGTCCTTCAGCAGCATCTAATAATTGCTGGATCTCCTTCATATTAAACGGATTAACAACATAATTAGATTTTTCTTTTCTCAACCGAGAAATATCGATTGAATCAAAAGGATTTTTATCGATGTGCCCAAAAATAAGTGCCTCAGCAACAATTGCTCTAAACGGTGTTAAAATATTTATAATTGTCTTCTTTTTACAAGCAAGTTTTTGCAACCACTCCCAAATAAAAATCGGCTTTAATTCCTGAATGGCCATTTCTCCAAACTTAGGTAGTAGATGAACTTTACAAACCCGTCTATATCGGGAATGAGTACTTTGCTCTAATCTATCTTTCGATTGATCAAGAAATTTGTTAAGTAAATCTTTGATTAATATTTTTCTGGGAGCATGGCCCAATCTGGCGGCATTTTTTGAATCTGGGAAAAACTCAAAATAATTAAATTCTCCCAGTGCAATTTTTTTCAATATTCTTTTTCGTAAAGTACGTGCTTTCTTTATATTTTTTATCGTTGGATTTATTCGCAATGTTTCTCTATATAATTTTTTGCGATAACAGAATTGAATTCTTATCGATTTAACACCAAATTTAGAAATCCGAAGATAAACACCTTTAGCAAGTTGTTTTTCAGATGCGTGATTAACCATATTTTTACACCTCTTTTAGTTAAAAATATAGATTTTAACGCAATAAAATTAAAATAATTTTAATTTATCTGCACAGAAATATTAAAATTGACATAATCAGAAATTTTCAGATGACATTAATGCATATGCGACATCCATTTCGTTAAATAAATTTCGCATAATTTTTTCCTTAACTTCCCGATAGTATTCGCATACCCAACTCAGTCAATTGATACTTCTGATTACTACTTTTCGGTTTTTCAGGATGGGTCATTTTTAATAATCCCTGCTCAAGTAAAGGTGCCACATATTTTTGTCTGAACTTAGTTCTATTTGTCCAGCCTAGCACCTCCATAAGCGCCATTAAGGTTTTCGGAATTTCGCACAATTTCAATATCTTAACCATCTCACTATCTAATTGTAACTTGGTCCCAACTTGATCCCAACTTGGTCCCGGCTTGGTTTCAACCGCTTCTTTCACAACCTCGGGATGAGGGAAAAATGTTACCCGCATCACCGTACCCAATTCCTCCCAAACAGGCTCAGGATAACCACCCACCTGGCAAATGTCTTTTATCCGCTTGTAACCGCTACCCCATTCTTCAATTAATTCTAATTCACTAAATACACGCGCAACCACTGGATTCCGAATGCGACTAACCCCTGCTTTAAACTGCTCAATGCTCATTCCCGGCGGCATAATACCTGGATTTTGAATCTCCAATTTATCATCATAAATGGCAATAAAAATACGCGTACCGCTGATCTCATAATTTGCATGAACTAACGCATTAACCAAAGCCTCGCGTACTCCATCAACTGGATATTCTGGAATATCCCGTCGCTGCATAGCGCCAAACTTTCCCGCCATCTTTGTATTACGTCGAATAAATTTAGGTACCTCATCAATAGCAGCTAATATACCGCCCTCAATGTTCAACCGATCAATAAATTCAGCTCGTGTTAAGCCTGCAAAACGCGCGCATCTCACTTCCGCAAAAGGAAAATGCATCTGACGAGTGTCTGACCTTCCAAATAAAATAACAGCACCATTAGTTGCTAATATTTTTTTACCTTTATGAACCAAAATACCAATGCTAAACAATTTAGCAGTATCAATTTTCAAATGATGTTTTGAAAAAGTTTTTTCAATAAGTGTTTTATCAAGGTCGCTTTCAGTTACATTATCACAAGGGGATTTATCAAAAAAAGGATGTTGTGAAGCTCGTTTCATTTCAGCAATCGCTTCACTGCTAGCTAATCGATTAGTATTACCTAAACGAACATAAACGCCGTTATCTTCTCCTTTATCAGCCAAATAATAAGGCGAAGCTATATGATCGACTTGAATAACTAAAACAGCTTTTTCTTGAGTTTCAATAATATGAAAGTCCGGCAAAATTTGCGGCTTTACCCTGTTGGCAATGCTGCTAGCAATTTGTTCCTGTGTTTTCTTAGGATCAGCTAACCCAACTAGCATGCCATCATCCTCAACACCTACAAGAATAATTCCACCAGCTGTATTGGCAAAAGCAATCACCGATTTTAGAATAGAATCCAACGAAGAAGCATCTCGCTTAAACTCAAGCGTTTTGCCTTCTGGCAAGCCAGCTAACTTTAACACATCCATTTACGCGACCTTGATAAACAAAAGCTTAATGGGTTGCTAATTATAACGACCATAGACCATTCTAAGCAATGAAGGCCACGCCACCAATTTTAGAGTGCTCACAGAGTGCTCATTTGACGACAATCAAAGACCACAACAGACAGTCTGTTTTGGAGAGATTTTTGATAAGTCACTGAATCTTAATTGTCTTTGGTTGTCTTTCGTGGTCTGAAAAATGCCGGCCGCGTTTTCGATTCCCGCCGCCTCCACCATAAAAAAAATGGGCCCAAAGGGCCTATTTTTTTATGGTGGAAATGATGGAGCGTTACTATTCAACAAAGCCGCCTGGATAAGCCATGTTTTTTAATATTTTCGCACACTGTATAAAAGCTTCATAACCGTTGCCTGTATCTTCTAAACACCAAATGGCGGCTAATACCGCTTGAGAAAACGACCAACCCCATAAACGCTTCCGATCAAAGCCTGTCAATTCAGTCAACAAATCCAAGCGCCTAGACAATACTTGTTTAGTATTCATTTCAGTAACAAGTCTAGGAATCGGGTTGCGCATGAATGCGCCCACTTCATATTCACGTTCGCCAAGCACACCTTTGGGATCTATAGCTAACCAAGGTTCATTAGTGTCGCTTGTAGAGTGATGTAGCTGTCTCATTAGAGAGGAAAAAATAATTATTGCCTCATCTTCATTGTTTATTTTATTCAGCGTTTCACCGGGTACCGCTTCTTCAAGTAATATTGCACCTAGCTCTGCATCTGCTTTAAGCAATCGTATTGCAGCTTTTCCGTCAAAATGTTTCAGTGCTGCAATTTCTGTTGTTAGTTCACAGTTAGGCACGCCGCATTTTAAAACCACACGCTCACCATTCGATAAACAAACTTTTAAAACATAGTGGTAACTTAAATTAGGAAATTCAGTAATAATGCTAAATTGCCACTGTTTTTCTAATTTAGCTAATAGATCGGGTAAACGTAGCAACCAATCTTGACCTATTTCTCCATAGATTTTCAGTAGTGTTTCTTTTAGTTTTGATTGCATGGGCAAGATTATTTTTTTCTATGTTTCATTGCTGTCACTATTACTCAAAATAAATTCAGCTCTTTCTTCGGGCGAAACACAAGGTATTTCAATGAGCTCATAACCTAATGTTTTGTAGATTTTCTTTAGATTATCACCAAACTGTTTTGCATCAACAAAACTAATACGCCGTTCTTCGTCATTACTGTAAATAGCCTCCCAACTGGGCGCAAAAAATACCCTACTATTATAACGAAATTTTTCTGATGCTTTGAGTTCAGCACCTCTAGGTAACCCAAAACAATCAGCATAGGCGATAATATCGGGGATGCCGCGATCGAAAAAGACAGGGTTAACTTCGTGCTGATGATTTTTATAATAGCTAATCGCCCGTGATAAAAGTAATTCTTTAAACAAAGCAGGGTTGCGATCATACACGCCAGAACCGTCAATGGCTCTTTGTTCTTCTAAAACCTCTCTGGCTGGCTCTAAAACGATAGAAAACCCATATTCTACTAATGCGGACATAATGGTGGTTTTACCACTACCAGGCGCACCTGTAATAATGAAATAATTATCCATCTATTTTCTCCAGACCATGACTTGGCAAATTGTTATGCCATCATGCGTCTCATGCACGTAATCTTTCCACGTTAAAAATCACCGATCCCCTCATTAAGAATATCTAAATAACGCTCATAGGTATAAATTTTATGCCGCTCTTTGCCCGTAATTTCTTTGACGATACCAAGCGTCTCCAAATGTTTAATCGATTTCGTCGCGGTAGGAATCGTAATATTGCAATGCTCGGCAATCTTTCCAATATCGGTCACGAAATGCTTTTCTAAATAATGATGAACTAATAATGCAGAAGCGGCTGGCCTACCTAAGGCTTCAATTTTTTGGCGATCTTCTGTAAAAAGCTCAACGATATTTTTAGACGTCTTTACAGCCTGATTAGCGGTTTCAATTACACCTTCTAAAAAAAATCGAATCCAGGATTCCCAATCACCAGTTTCTCTAACACTCTGCAAATAATCATAATACTGCTCGCGATGTGTTTTAAAATACAAGCTTAAATAAAGCAATAGTTTATTTAATAGACCTTCTACACACAAGATAAAGGTAATCAGCAATCGACCTAACCGACCATTACCGTCTAAGAAAGGATGGATGGTTTCAAACTGTACGTGAACTAATGCCGCTTTGACTAACGCTGGCAAAAATTGCTTTTCATCATGCAAAAACAATTCAAACTCTCCCATCAACTCCATCAGTTTTTCAGGCGGTGGCGGCACAAATTTGGCATTACCAGGTCGTGTGCCGCCAATCCAGTTTTGTGAACGACGAAATTCGCCAGGTTGCTTAACACTGCCTCTGCCTTTACTTAATAAAAGGAAAACAAAGAATCATTTAATTAGAAGTCTTCTTATTAAAGGATGCTTATTTTGAGCATGCCTGCCCGTAAAATGTCGCAAGATAGCTGAAACAGGCAAAAAGATTAACGAAGTCTGTTTTTTTTCTTAAGTTCTTAAGGTAGCGCCATTGAGGTAAAACCTACAATCTTGATTTGAAGCGAACAGAGCTATCTGTTTCGTTGGCAGAATCGGCAGAATCAGAGGGCTCCCAGGCACCCTTCTCAAGGTAGTAGACCTCATCTGCTCCCGGCCAAGGCGGCATTGTGATGCAAATAAATACCAAATCACCTTGGTTACTGCGGTATTGAAAATCCGTACCCAATGGAATATCGATAGTAACCCCCGGCTCAAGTGCTGTAATTTTTCCGCCCTCGCCGTTTCTACGCCAAAGAGCACCTTTTCCTGAAAGCACATGCCAAAATTCACTGACGGTTTTGTGGCTCACTGCTTTGGAAATTATCCCGTCCTTTAGAGTGCAATGAGCAATACCGCCGTACTGGTTACTCATTAAAACTCGGACTTCTGCTCCCGCTGGTGAAGTATGCTGATAGTCTTTGGGAATGATTTTTGTTCGCATTGACACACACCTTTTTACGCGCATTATCGCACGCTACTGCACTTTCTGCACGCGAAATTGCTTTTTATTAATTTTTTTCCTTCACCTTCCAATGCTCAATATGCTATCCGTATCACGCTCTTCATCATCATCGCCCTCCAAACCTCCACCACCAAACCAGTCTCCTAACGTGTTATCTACAGACGAGTCTGCTTGGGTTTTTGGCAATGTTTCTGGTAGATACAGTATAAAATCAACGTAGTACTCAGGTCTGTCCTCCATTAATTTGACAAAAACAGCGCCCTTGAAATACAAAGTTGACTCATCGGGCTTCTCTGAAATAAATTCGTAATTGATCAGCTTTTGCAGAGAGATTTTTGAATTGTTCCCCAAATAAGGAGTCATAGCAGCATTTAATTTTTCGTGATCCTTCCAGCATTCTAATGGAAAAATAGTGCACCAACAGATAAAAAAATTTATAACTTGATTCCTCGAGAGAACCTCAGAAAATCGAATGCCTTCATCGCAATAGTTTTTCCAACCTTTCACAGTGTTCGAATTAAATAGATTAAGTTGTCGGGTGATATCGGGCGGATCTAAAGTTCTCGGCATGCTGAGTTCCTTTTATGTAAAAGGAACCCAGTCTAAAATAATTTCGCTTTATTTGAAAGTGACACAATCAACCCAATGCCCGCATGAACCATTGTTTTGATAGCATGTCTAATAAAGTTTCCATGGCGGCATTCGTGCTGCATTCCTCCAGCGCCGTCACCCCCTTGCTGTTTTGGATATGCGGATTGGCGCCGTGTTCCATCAGCAATTTAATCAGCGCCACGTTATACTTTCTGGCCGCCAAGTGTAAGGGCGTGTCACCCGATTTGTTTTGTACGTTCGGATTGACACCCGCCTCAAGCAAGCGCTGTGTGCGCGCAAAACCCACTTCGCCTTTCTGACACGGAATCGCGTGTAATACATAATTACCCGAATCCAAGTATAAAGGCTCATTTAACGCGCTCACATTTATTCTATAACGCGGTGAATCCACCATCGCTACAAAAGAATCTGCCGTCCGAGTGGTGCCCAATGCCGTTGCACCCACGCTATTTTTAATATGGGGATCGGCATCGTATTCCATCAATAAAGTTATTAATGCAATGTTGTTTTTTCTGGCGGCTAAATGTAAGGGCGTGTCACCCAATTTGTTTTGCACGTTCGGACTCACACCGGCTTCCAGCAATCGCTTTGCTCGCACAAGACCGTCCTCCCCTTTTTGACACGCACTGGTGTGCAACGCGTAGTTTCCCGTATTTGAATATAAAGGTTTATTTAATTCATCCACGTTTACTCGGTAATACGGCGAGTCCAAAATGGCCGCAAAAGCACTTAAGGTTCGAGTGGCACCTAATGCCGTAATGCCCCCATTGTCTTTATAATGCGGATTAGAACCGTATTTCATCAGTAATTGAATCAAGGGAACGTCGTTTTTTTCTGCTGCACTGTGCAGTAGTACGCCCCGTTTGAGTTTTTGTAACAATTCCGTATTCATACCAAACACCTCCAAAAAACCTAAATCACCTACCCTACCCTATCTATGTGTAAGACCCACAGGCACATCCCTCTGCCTGCTGGGCCTTCCCTTGCCCGTTTGGGTCTTTACCCTTGCTGCTTCCTAGCAACCTACGGCCATCACCGTATAGTTCAAATTTTAGACATGTTTGGGGTGGAAAAATATAAGCCAGAAACTGTTCATTTTGTGAGCAATTTCTTACAGTTTTATTTTTAACTATTTGATAACTATAGATTTTGCTGAGGTTTCGTCAAAACAGGCCCCCTTCATCCGCTCTGAAGGCGACGAGCCGAGGCCCAACTTCCAGAAGGATGAGTCGTCATAACAGTAGTGCTCATAACGCGCCTCAGTTGGCCGTGAAGAGAGTCGTTTATATTCCACAAACAGCTCCTCAGGCAATGCCTCTTTAATCTGCTCTGCACTGATCAACGACTGCCGTTCATGTTGCTCCAACGCAAAGAGTCCTATCGCTTTTAACGATGGAATAACCAGTGGACCCTGAAAAGTAAGAGCCGCCATATTAGCACGCCGGAATGGATTAGGTTCAGAAGCCAACAATCCTTTCTGGAGCATGTTGCGATAATAGTCTACGCGTTCCTCATGACCATTTTCTCTTGCATAATCCATCACGTCTTTCCAATGACGATCACGCAGATAAATGCGGGCTCCTCGTTCACACAAAAGATGGATGATTGCTTCGCGGTTGTGGTGGTCTGCGATATGCAATGGCTTGTACTCATTGTAACGATTACCGCCTACCGCATCAATTGCGCCATGATCCACTCCATCAACGTTTGCACCATGATCGAGTAAAAAGGTAACTAATTCCAGGCTCCCATTTTCACAAGCATAAGATAAGGGGGTACGATCATAATCGTCGGTCGCAGCATCGTTGACGTAGGCTCCGTGTTCAACGAGTAATCTCACTATTTCAATGTAAGGAGCAGGATTCCAATGAGACTCTGCTGGTAAGTGCTGTAAGAGATTAACACTAGGGCATGAATTCACTGCGACATGTAATGGCGTGCTGTCATAATCGTACTCCGCATCAACAACGTTTGCACCATGATCGAGTAAAAAGGTAACTAATTCCACGTTTCCTATTTCACAGGCATAAGATAAGGGGGTACGATCATGACCATAATCGTCGGTCGCGAGCGCGTTGACGTCGGCTCCGTGCTCAACGAGTAATCTCACTATTCCAATGAAATCAGCCTGTCGTTCAGGAGAAAAATGAAGCGCGCTTGCTGCTAAGGCTACTGGAGGATCAGTATGAGGGCATAAATTCACGTCGGCATTAAATTGCAGTAAGACCCTAACAATATCAACATCCCCCTCACAAACAGCGGAAATTAACGGCGTATTTGAAAATCCGGTTAAATTAGGATCTGCCCCGTGACGGAGTAATACCTCAGCCATCTCAAAATCACGGCTTTCGGCCGCCGCATTTAAACAAGTATAGCCGTTGCGATTCATACAATCTAAATTAAGTCCTATATTTTCACGAATGAGCTTTTCTACCTGCTGACCATTTTCGGCTGCTAATAATGCCTCTTCTGCTGCCGTAAGTGTTCGCGAACCTTCGTTCCCTTTCATAAAAACGACCTCATTTTAACTGCCTGGAAACATAACAGAAAATAGGGATACATGCATCAGCCAAGACATTAACTAAAAATTAAAGGGGCCTCGAAATGCACATTTCATTACTTACAGAAGGATTGAATTTGATAGTATCATATGACACTATCAATCATGAGTAAGCACCCCCTATGCGTAAACTCCCTCGCTTTTTTGCACCACCCGATGATCCCAACGATCCCGATTACGTTTTCGATCCGATTGAAGCGGCTTCGGTTTTATTGCACATCTCTCCAGAAGCCGTACAAGAAGCGCAAACCGTCCAAAGCAGAAATCGCCGGTTTACGTTAATCACTTATGTGCCTAACGGTTTTGGCGATTTAATGAATGGAGTTGAGCTGCTGATACTACTAAAAAAACAAGATTCTTCTTTAATCATTCATTGGATAATAATAAAGCCTGATAATAAGGCGCTCGAAATGGATATGATACTCAGTGAATACCCTGAATTGCCTCAACCGCATATTGTCTCCATCGAAAACGAAAAGACAAACGAAGATACAGCAAAAAACAGCGCCGAAGAGGATGAAGATCGCTGGCCTAAACAAATTCTAGATATCGCTCACGAATGTATTAAAAAAAATGGTCTCGCCCCACATGACTTAGGGTATGTATTATTCTTCCCATTCGTGAACAGCAGCGGTGACATCGATTCCTTGGTGACCTATTGGCAGGAATTATGGAAGAATAACGAGAGTGGTATTCCCCTCTTCAGTGCCGTTTACGAATACGAAATTCCTGATGAGGCAAAAGGTCTGTACCAAACAACCGGATACGCCAATAAAAATAGCCTCGGCGTCTCTGTGCCGGATGAGAATGAAATCAGTAACCGTGATCTGAATTATTACGATGAATCCCTGCGAACGCTGATGGCCGTATGCGACCACCAATTTTATTTTTCTTATATCGGCGAAGGATTACAGACAGAATCCATGAAAGGCTATGGCACGGTCTCCAATTTTATCCGAATTATTGATCGATTAAATCAGAACGACCAAAAATCTATTTTTTTATTAGCCAAAAATTTTAACTCCGCTCAATGGGAAGGATTAGTTTTAGATAAACCGATAAAAACTGTCGACATTGACAATGTACATCAACTGTCTGGCGACGATTATCAGGGAAAGATCATTATCGTGACCTTCAGTAAATTTATCCATCCACACGATTTTGACCTTCTGATCCGAAACGCCCACTCCCCCATCATGGGCACAGGCGACCGCACGATTTCGTATATTTTGGGCTTCATAAAAACTCTTTTCCCAGAAGTAATGCGCTGGAAAACCATGAGTCATTTCGAACTCAGTGATAAATCTAAAGAGCTTGACTGTAAAAATTATGCAAAATTATTGGATATGGTTTATAACGATGAGGTCATGGAAAACAATGGACACTTCTCCGATGATGAAATCAATAAAATTTGTGAATTAATTAGTGCAATCGAACAAAATAACGAACGGGAAATTATAGCGGAATACTTACAAAAAATTTCATTTAAGAACCGTTTAATGCCTGTCGTAGAAGCCGGCATCAATTATGCTTGTTCAGCGCCATTCCCCGATCCCGGCTCCAAGGGGACAATCAGCCATAAAATTAAGTAAATTAACAACGTCGAGCCTGCCGCAATCAGCAGAACCAAAAACAAGACCCTAATCCACACCGGATCGGTATTAAAATAATTGGCTATCCCACCACAAACACCGGCAATCATGCGTTCCGTGCGTGAGCGGTAAAGACGTTTTTTTGAAGGTTTGGATTCTATCATATAAGGAATTATAGCTGAAAAAATCGTGGAACATCGTTTCACGGCGGCCCAAACCTGCTCTATTTTTGGGCTATATTCTAAAAATGACTTTTGCTTTGCCAGGGGACTAGTACGGTATGATAAAGGCGCTGCTGTTAATGGGCATCTTCATAAGCTGCTTTTGGGGTATCAAAGAATACTACAGTATTTTCAATAAAACCACGGTATTTACAGGCGCGGAACGCGAAAATTTCAAAATCGATTCCACATCCTTAAACAGAATAAAAACACTGCTCCAGGATCAAGCCCCCACATTGAAACCCGAAGTGATCCAGGAAGTATTAACCACTTTAACCTGTGCAAATCAACACGGTGTCTCTCACAATTCTGTATTAACCATCATCGATTTTTCTCTGCCCTCGAGTGAAAAACGATTATGGATATTTGACTTAGAAAAAAGGAAATTATTATTTCATACTTATGTGTCGCACGGCATTAATTCGGGAGCCTTATTGTCGGAATATTTCTCCAATAAAGGCAACAGTAAAGCCAGCAGTATCGGTGTATACAATACCGGAGATCCCTACTTGGGCCGCCATGGTCTGTCGTTAAAATTATATGGCCTGGATAAAAATTTTAACGACAACGCTTACAATCGATTTATTGTCGTACACGGCTCGTGGTACGTCGATGAAAATTTTGTAAAAAAATATGGGAGAGTGGGTCGAAGCTGGGGATGTCCAACCGTACCCGTGCAGTTAACGAAACCAATCATTGATACGATAAAAGAAAATTCTTTACTGGTTGCTTATTATCCTAACGATTGGCTGCAGAAGTCGAAATTCACAAACTGCAACCCGCTTCAAAAACAAAATGGTGAAAAAGCCAAAAAAGTTATAAGCGTTACAAAAGAAGAAGAACAACGAGCCAGCATTCTTTTTGCAGACATCAATAACAATCACAAACACGAAGAAAATGAACCGATCCTGGCCATTACCGCAGAAAACTATCTGCAAACATTTAACACTAAAGTTCCGTTAAATCGAATGTTGCGACGCCAAATTGACAATACGGAATACATTGCATTAAGTCATACCGAACTAGAAAAAGTGGATCACAGCACCATTCGTTTCGTTATACCCGTTGTTAAACTGCAGCGCGGTTACTACGCCACTGAAATGAAAATTATTGAGAAAAAATCCTCTATCCCACCCAGGTCAACCGACCGCTTCATTCGTTGGATCGGGCTCTAAAATTAAAAGAGCTTCCTAACCAACACCAACCCTCTGGCTAGTGGTGAAGGTTCGCACTCTGATCGCGGAAGTGTATTATAATCGAAAGCGATGGCATTCCAGAATCTCATTTTATGCAAAGGAAACTATTATGAAAAAAGGAATTTTTGTTCTTTCATTGGTCATGTCAACTCTCGCATATGCTGGCACCACCTTTTCTCCTCCTCTGTCTTACAATTGTGATTTCCAACAAAATAAATGTATTTGTATTCAAAATGAAACTCCCTATCTGCCCCATCAAGTCACTATTCATTCTTCTCAATGCGTAGGAAATGTGCCTGGTAAAATTTATTATTCAAAAGCATTCAGTTATGAGCCATTGACGTGCGTTGGTTCTGGTTGTTATACAGGAGTGATTTATGAGATCAATCATCATTTTGCTATTGAGATTGGTTTAACTGCCTCAGGCGACCCCCTTCATAAAGGAAACTGGCACGCCGGTCCTTGGCCTCACTGGTATCAATGTGAATCAGATAACCCCAACGACTGCCCCATCATAGTCGCGAAGTGATCATTGTCGTATCTCCCCAACCTTCTACATAGGTTTCTTTCGCGTCGAGGGCAAATTTATATAACCTATTGATTTTTTGATGGGCCGTGACAGGCTCGAACTGTCGACCCGCTGATTAAGAGGCAAGGGCTTATTTTCTAATAGATTGTTTTTATTAACTTTTCAACCCGGAACGTACGCTCCATCCGCATCAAAAAGCATAACAAATCACGACAGCCCCACCATTTCCCCACCACATTTTGTGATCTGTTCGCAGTTCGCGAACAGCGAACACCTGTGGTATACTTTCATTAGTTAACCACCGGAAACGAAAACCAAACCATGTTAAAGCCACAGGACTGCCTCATTTTGCTTAAGTTGTTAGCCAATCCCAAAGCGGAGTGGTCTCAACGCCAACTGGCTGAGTCTTTATGCATTAGTCTGGCTGAAACTAACGCGGGTTTGAAACGCCTAATTGAAGCAAGGCTATTAAGGAAAACCAAAGGGTCACAGTTTCTGCCTATCCTTGCTGCTGCGGAAGAATTTTTAATCAACGGTCTTAAATATCTACTGCCAGGAAAATTGGGTGAATATACGCGCGGTATACCCACTGCAGTAGGGGCGCCCTTATTTCATGATAAAATTGCGCTGGGTAGTGAACCAATCCCTGTATGGCCTGACGCACAAGGTTCAAAGCGTGGTGTAGCATTAAATCCAATTCATCCCGCTGTACCGAAAGCATTGCGCAAAACTAAAGATCAGTCTTTCTATGAATTACTGGTTCTGATTGATGCAATAAGATCGGGCCGAGCGAGAGAACGCAATATAGCCAGTAAACTTTTAAAAAATAGGATAAGGCATGAGAATTGATGAATCGGTTAAGCGTGCTAATCTTAAGATGCTGCAATTTATAGCTAAGCAGCTTGGAATTTTACGTGATCAGGTTGTATTTTTGGGAGGGTGCACAACCACACTTTTTATTACAGATACCGCTTCTCCTGACGTGCGTTACACGTTTGATGTAGATTGTATCGTGGATGTAATTTCGTTGAACGAATATCATCAATTTGAAAAAAAATTGTTAGCGCAGGGGTTTAAAAAATCAATGCACGATGAGGTAGTGTGTCGATGGCGTTATGATGATGTTATTTTGGATGTTATGCCAACCGATGAGAAAATTCTAGGCTTTGGTAACCGCTGGTATAAATCTGCTATTGAAAATTCACTACACCATATACTTTCAGATGATCTTCACATCAAGGTAGTGACTGCACCTTATTTTCTTGCTACTAAATTAGAAGCATTTAAAACCCGTGGTAACATAGATTTTTTAGCGAGTCACGATTTTGAAGATATCGTTTCTGTTATTGATGGCAGATTGGAGCTTATTGCGGAAATCAAACAATCAAATCATGCGTTGAGACAATATTTGGCAAAATCATTTCATGCTATCTACAATAATCGATTTTTCCAAGATGCGTTACCAGGACATTTTATGCCATACGGCAATATAGCGGATGAGCGTATTGAACTCTTGATAAAAAAAATAGAACATATTATCCAATCCGATTCTGTATGATCATTTAAAATGGTATCGATCACTGAACAAGTTCTACTTAGCTCGTAACCTCAGTGAGCCCCGCTGCGCGGGGCAGGCCACCGCAAACAGAGGGATTAATTTGGAGTTTCTCGGTTCACAAAGTTTACCAAGGCCATGTGATTAGTAACTTGTCTCATTTATAACCTGAAATTCCATTCTTCATCATTGTTGTCAATTGACAGCCCAAATGGATTTTTATTTTCTTCCTCACGTGTTTCCATTTCGGCAGCACTTAGAAAACGAATTCCTCGAGTATGAATAAACTTCAAACTAGGGATTTCTTGCGTATGCGCTTCATCCGAGGCCTGTTGTACTTCTTCAGCTTCACTGAGCGCTTGGCCTGTTTTAGCGCCGTAGTGCATGAGCAGTTCCTCGACACGAGGACGGCACTGTTGTGCAAGGTCTAATGGTGTCTCGCCGTTATCATTTCTCTGGTTAATATTAATGTCAGCACCGTGCTCAATCAGCAGTTCCAGTAGCTTAACGATATTGGGATCATCGGTATCGCCATATGTGTGTAATTGCATTGCCTGATGTAAGGCTATTCGACCTTGTCCGTTCTTCAGATCCACTACCCCCATTTCAAGCAAGGACTGAATCGCTTGAAGGGCGTGTTTGGGTTTAAAATCCACTTGGCCATGATAGCAAAATTCACCGTCATAAACAGCATTTCGAAAAGTTTCCGCATCATAGTAACGGCTCATCAGAGAAAATAAGACACGGTATTCATCAAATTGACTGGATTGTTTGAGTGCATCGATGGTTTCGGAGATTAATTCCGCAGATTCTTCATCTGAATCACAACGAAAAGTAGGCAGTGTCCAGAATCCATCTTTAGTCGGGCGAGAAATATTGATCAATCTGTGCAGTACCAAATGTTTGTAGCTTTTTAAATTAGTATCCCCTTCGCCGATCAATAATACGAATAAAGCATCGATCGGTTGCAAGCTATCTAATAGTGCTAGTCGGCTGTTCAACTTAAGGCGTGATAAAAAATTTCCGTATTGTTCTTTTTTTGAGTTGAGAACGGCTTTCAGGACCCTGTAGCCCTGTTCGGATTTCAAGCCATCTATTGCTTTATCAATGGCTTCTCCCATGTGTGTTGCTCCTGTTTGTGATGTTTAAGATCAGCCTACATGACTGAAATGAATAGATAAAATTAATTTATTTAATAAATCTCATAGTTATTAGCTATTAACTCAATTTTTTAATTTTTACTTAAGAAGTATCCATAGATTTATTGTCGAATGAGTGGTAAATTATTAACTGGATTTCATTACCCATTGAGTGCGCATGACATTAACAGAATTACGCTACGTGGTTGCTTTGGCGCAAGAGAAACACTTTGGCAAAGCCGCTAAAGCCTGTCACGTCAGTCAGCCGACGTTAAGCGTGGCTATTATGAAACTGGAATCTAAATTGGGTGTCAGTATTTTTGAGCGGTACCGGGACGATATTCGTATTACTGAAATCGGCGAAAAAATCATTGCGCAAGCAAAACGGGTTTTAGAAGCATCATTGGTGATTCGTGAAATCGTAGACAATGGAAAATCTCAACTAGATTCACCGTTAAGAATTGGAGGAGTTTATACAGTTGCGCCTTATTTGTTTCCTGCGTTGATTCCAAAATTAAAAAAGCATGCTCCTAAAATGCCATTGCTTATTCAGGAAGATTTTACCGCGCATTTACGAATGAAACTGAATCGCGGTGAGCTGGACGCTATTTTTGTTTCCCTGCCATTCACAGAATCCGGTGTGGTCACTCGAGCGCTTTATGAGGAACCTTTCGTTGTGTTAATGCAGAAAAATCATGCGTTAGCAAAACAGAAATTCGTTCAAAGTTCCGATCTTGCTCGCGAAAAAGTCTTGCTGCTCGGTGACGGGCATTGTTTGCGGGATCAAATTATTGCGCGTTGTCCTCAGTGTTACCATCCCTCGGATATCCAACAAACCGTTGCAGGAACTTCTCTGGAGACGTTGCGACATATGGTGGCGTCCGGTTTAGGCATTACCATACTGCCGAGCAGCGCTACCCAAGTTAAGCATTATGGCGCTTCACTGTGCGTTAAACCTTTCAAAGGTAAAATACCCAAACGGACCGTTGCCTTAGCGTGGCGCGTCAGTTTCCCAAGAACCAAGGCCATCGATACGCTGATTCGCGCACTCGCCGATTGCCAGCTGGATAAGATGTGTTTAACATCCTTTTTGTGATAAGGGTATTTTGTGATGAACCTTATAAAAAAATTTGTTAGATCACTTTATTTTTGGATCTTCGTGGCTTTTATCACTGGCTTCATTTTGGGGGCGCTCGATCCTCAATTGGCACTCTCTATGGAGCCATTAGGAACTGATTTTATTAAGCTTATTAAAGTCTTTATAGGCCCCATTGTTTTTCTTACGGTAGCTACAGGCATTGCTCGAACGGGTTCGGTAAAAAAACTGGGTAAAATTGGTCTTAAAGCATTTCTTTATTTTGAAGTGGTTTCAACGATTGCTCTGTTAATAGGATGGGCAGCTGCTTCTCTGCTTAAACCCGGATCGCTGATTCATGCCAGTTCAAATTTGTTGGATAAAGGCCCGGTAATAAATTTCTTACACGGCGCAGAAAATCTTTCTTTCGTGGATTTTCTGCAGAATCTGATTCCATCGAGCATTATCGAGCCCTTTGTTAAGGGCGACATGTTGCAAATTCTGTTAATTGCTATTCTGTTTGGTATTTCTTTGCTTGCGCTGGGTGAGCGGCGTACAAAACTAACTGACGTCATGGAGCGGCTGACTCAAAGTTTATTTCACATTATTCGAATGATCATGTACGTTGCTCCAGTAGGGGTATTTGGTGCAATGGCATTTACGGTGGCTAAATTCGGCAGTCATTTTCTGATTTCTTTCCTAAGTTTACTAGGAACGTTTTATGTGACGGGTTTTCTATTCGTATTTGTGGTATTGGGAGCAATTGCGCGATTCGCTGGTTTTTCTCTTTGGTGCTTTCTTAAATACATTTTACCCGAGTTATTTCTGGTTTTAGGAACCTCTTCGAGCGAATCGGCTTTGCCACAGTTATTGCGGAAGTTAGAAAAACTCGGTTGCCATCGGGAAACGGTTGGCGTTGTGTGACGGGTGCCGGTTTTATTACGCTCGCGGCTACTTTATCGGTTGTCCCAGTGATTCCTGCGGTAGGAATTGTATTAATCCTCGGAATAGATCGATTTATGAGTGAAGCGAGGTCACTGATCAATTATATTGGAAATGGTGTTGCTTCCTTAACCATAAGCCGTTGGGAAAAGGAAATTTCAGCGCAGGCGTTAAACCAAGCCTTACAAGTTGATTTCAATGGAGAGGGGTCGGACAGAGATCGTGTACCGGTGGGTTGAATGAGGCAGCAGAGAAATCCGAATCATAGAGTTGCCTACATTTGATGATTTACTTATAAAAATATGCCGACCGGAAAATAGAAGTTAGCTCGGTTGGGGCTTTGGCATCAGAATTTTACACCCCTGTCACTGCGTTAGCGCCTTAAAATAGTAAGATAACCACTTGATTAATTGATGGGCCGTGACAGGCTCGAACTGTCGACCCGCTGATTAAGAGTCAGAAAATTCGGCTTTTAATGGTTTCTACATCTTTTGAAATATTTTGAAAACCTCTTTCTTTTCCGATAAATACTGCTAAAATCAATTAGAAGCATTTTTAATGGTTTTGAAACAATCCTTCTACATGGCTTCTACATGACAGGATGGCATAATGAACCTAACCAAGGCCGCGGTTGATAAAATTGTATCCCCTACAAACAAAGCACAGGCGTTTTACCGAGACGATAAGCTCAAAGGCTTCGCACTACGGGTGACGGCAAGCGGCGTTAAGAGCTTCGTGGTAGAAAAGCTTATTCAAGGAAAGGTAAAGCGCGTGACGCTGGGTCGCTATGGCGAGCTAACGGTTGAGCAAGCCAGAAAAGAAGCTCAGAAATTCTTAGGAAAGCTCGCGAGTGGCGTTGACCCCATCGCTGAAAAGCAAGCAGCTAAAGCCAAAGTTATTACCTTAAATGAAGTTTTCGAGGATTATTTAAAATCTCGAAAATCGCTAAAACCAAAAACGCTGTACGACTACAAGCGGGTTTTGCGAACTGCTTTTGCTAATCATCAACACAAACCCCTGCTCTCCCTCACCAAAGACAGGGTAATCAAACTGCATACTGCCTTAGGCAACGAACACGGAGAAGCCTATGCTAACCTAGCTATGCGGGTATTGCGGGCCCTATTTAATTTCGCCGCCGCACAATACGAAGATGCACAAGGCCGCTCGCTAATCGTTGAAAACCCCGTTAAGCGGCTTTCCCAAACACGTGCCTGGTATCGAGTTGAGCGACGACAAACCTATATCAAATCGCATGAATTAATCCCCTGGTACCAAGCCGTGGAGCAATTGAAGAATGACACTCTGCGCGATTATTTATTGTTGGTGTTATTTACCGGCCTACGCCGACAAGAAGCCGCCAAATTGAAATGGGAGCAAGTCGATTTAAGAGCTAAGACACTGACAATAATCGATACTAAAAACAACCAATCACATATGTTGCCACTCTCAACTTATATTCATGATTTATTAGCTCGGCGTCAAAAGCAAACAATAGACAAATACGTTTTCCCTGGCCCCGGCAAAGGCGGTCACATCATTGAGCCACGCAAACAAACAGCCAAAGTGATTGAAGCCACAGGCATTTATTTCACGATACACGATTTGCGTCGGACTTTTATTACCATCGCAGAAAGCTTGGATATTCCTGCTTATGCACTCAAGCGCTTGCTCAACCATAAAATGACTAGTGATGTCACCGCAGGATATATCGTGGCCGATGTGGAGCGTCTGCGAAAACCAATGCAGTTAATTACGGACTATTTGTTAAGCGCCATTGGTGCGCAACCAAAGGCAACAGTAGTTACTTTTAAAACAGAGGCAACCCGATAAAAGCTTAATCTCAGCCTGCAGATAAGAGCTACCTACAACACAAGTCGTCCTCATGGCGGCAGGGGGGGATTGGCCTATTCAAACAGCCTTAAAAACCCTTAAAAAGGGTTGACAAGAAATATAACTAATTATAACATATAATAACCAAATAAGGAACATTGAAAATGCCGTATCACGTCTTCATTAAGAAGCAAGCCAGGAAGGCATTACAGAAACTAGGGAGAAGTCATCGTAACCAAATTGCTGAAAAGATTAAGTTGTTGGGTGAAAACCCAAATAACCCAAGTCTGGATATCAAGCCATTACAAGGCTCAGATTACTATCGGTTACGTGTTGGGCAATGGCGAATAATCTTTGACAAGGATGATGATGTCAAAATCATCGCGATTGAAAAAATAAAACCGCGAGGAGATGCATACAAATGAAGCACGCTAATTTACAAGTTATTAAATCCGTTGAAGGCAAACCAGAATATGTACTTTTGCCTATTAAGGTTTACCACGTTTTACGCGATGAAATCAAAAGAGAGCTAAAAATTGAAGTTCCTCATGATGACTATGTACCTTTTAACGTCGCTGATTATGTTGATAATCCCGTTGCTCTCGCACGCATTAATGCTGGCATTACACAAGAAGAATTAGCCAAGTGTATGAACGTCACCCAGGCTTACATCAGCAAGATTGAACGGCAGAATAAAGTGACGGCGAAATTGTTGCAAAAGGTGAAGGCGGCGCTAAAAATAAATGACAAATAAACTCTCTTTTTTGCCAAACCTAGGGTAGGCCACCCAAAAACGTGGAAATCTTCGCCATGCTGGTTTGGCTCTTTATTTGAAGAGCACGAGAAGAGGTGTATATGCCTTTAGAAAAAAAATTTTTGAATTTGATTGAAGCTGCACGAAAGTTATATTGTGACCCCGAAATTTTAATGGAACACGCCAGTGAAGGCCGATTAGACAGCTACTCGAAATTTCATAATCAGATTGTAATTATCTCAAAAGAAATTTTTCCAGATAAGCTGTTAAAAATGTATGCTTCTGAAACGCATAATTATTTTGAAACCAAAACGCAGGCATGGTATATGGCTGGGCACGAAGAATACTGCTCAATACCGCAACAACCAATTCCAGTATCCCCTCATCAACATGCTGAGGGATTGAGTAAAGAATCTGCTAGAAATCATTTATTTAAACTTTTCAAATTTTCATTTTCATACTGCGAAAAAGAGAATATTTTAGTTTATAAAATTCCCTCTTTAGACTCTGATAAATATAAAATAATGGTAATGACATTTCATTCTTCCTTTAAGAATGAACCTGTATTAAAAAATGATCAGCATCAAAAACTGCCAGAAGAGTACTTGCTACAGGAGGGAAAAGATTATTCGATTTATGGAAATTGTATACAGCTATTAAAAGAAGCTAAAAAAGGAGAAATTATAGCAATATTTAGAAATCCCGACATGTTCAAGAAAATATCTCACTATACTAGCCGCGAACCTGAAAAGCTACAACCTAAAGATATCTTGGACATTAAGGAAGAAGGAAAAATAGTAGTTAACCGTTTGTATGCTGAGAGTGGAATCAAGTTATTGTTAACAGCTGCGGAAGTTAATAGAGAAAAAATACTGTTTTTAAGCTCTGATATAGAAAAATTACAAAAAGACACAGATGTGGATGCTGTTAGCTCAGAATTAGTGTTAGGAATTCCTTACTGTGAATTACCAGTTCTCTTGAAAACAGCCGTCTATCTTTACAAAGAATGCTTTCACAACCTTCCCAAGAATATGCGTATTCCAACCCGCCCTGAATTTGAAAAACTTATAGAAAAACAAATCAAAGAAAAAAAAATATGCCTCCCTGAAAGTTTGAGCTACAAAGAACGCTATGAGAGCATTTGGAAAGTCATAAGTCCAGGAACATCAGGCGCAAGAAGCGCTGAAAAAATGCCTTTTAAACCACTCTCCGAAAGAAAGTAGCAAAAATCGTAAAAAACCCCACCGCAGGTTTAATCTATTTTAAAACAATAACTTAATCAATTCCGCGGTGGGTTTTTCTCTCAATCCCACCGAATATATCCACCTTTTTATTGGGTCAAAGCACTCCTATTGTTTCACTTACATTCACCAAAAAAAGTAATAGGAGGGTCAAATGACCACACAATCAAAATCATTAGCGGCGTTGCTAATCGACGAAAAAGAGGCAAAAGAACGTTATGGAATGTCGCGAGCTTGGTTTCAACGTAAACGATGGGAGGGCGGCGGACCACCATTCATTAAATTGGCGGGGCGTGTTCTCTACCCTGTTGCTGGTACGGATACGTGGTTCGCTAACCACCTTGTAGATAGCACCTCGCAAGGAAGAGCAACCAATGAAAAGTAAAAAAAATCACTTTACCCCCCGTTCAGTTGTATTGTCTGAATTATTACATGGAGGTCGCGTTACACCTGAGTTTGTACTCAAAAAATGTGGGTATTGGCGATTGGCGGCTATTATTTATGATTTAGAAAAAAAATACAAAATTAAAATTTCACGTACAGACGTATCAGCTAAAAATGCCGACTTTCAAACTGCGTACTGGATGGATGACGAATCCCGCAAGAAAATTCTCGATGAAAAAAAGGGGCAGGCTCATGAAAAATAGCCCAACTCCCCTCAATCCGCAAAACAATATTAGCACACTCCCGCTTCATGATGAACATATGGAAGCTTCTTTAATTGGCGCTCTTCTACGTGATAACTCGCAAATTAAAAAAATTCCTAATCTGAGCGATGATGATTTTTGTCAATTGCACAACCGAAGAATTTTTGATGTCCTCATGGAATATCATCGGGAGCACCAGCAAGTCGATGCAATTCTGCTAAAAGCTCCTTTGAAATCAAAATACGGTGAGAATGAATGGAATGTATTATGGCTTGCGGCTTGTGAATATCAAAACAATGCCTCAGCTCCGGTTAACGCGCCAACCTACACCAAACGAATTTTGGCGCTTAGTTTTGCTCGAAAAGAACTCCAACGCTTAGAAGCTGAGAAGCAGAAAATACTCAACGGTGAAATCGATTTTTCGGTGGAAGTGAAGGAACCCCAATTAACCTGCTATTCCATTCGTGAATTTTTAGAGATCAATTTAAAACCTCGCGAAAACATTATTAACCCCTGGTTTCCAACTCAGGGTCTCGTCATGGTGTACGCACCACGCGGAGTTGGTAAAACCTACTTTGCCTTAACGCTTGCAGTGTCTATTGCAAGCGGCTCTCACTGTTTTTGCTGGGAAGTGCCGAGGCCTCGTGGTGTGCTGTACCTTGATGGTGAAATGCCCGCCGCCGCAATGCAAGAACGTTTAGCGAAATTAATCAAAGAAAACCCTGGTGAAGTGAGTGCGTCACTCAAATTAATTACACGGGATTTAAATCCGTACAAGCCTTTTTCGTTAAACACTTCTGAAGGGCAACATGAAATTGAGAAGCATCTCGAAGGCGTTGAGGTCATAATTGTCGATAACATTTCTACTTTATGTCCTGTGAAAGAAAATGATGCCGACGCATGGACGCCAATACAAGCATGGGCGCTACAAATGCGAGCACGTGGTATCTCGGTTTTATTTATCCACCACTCTAATAAAAGCGGCACAGCACGAGGCACCAGTAGGCGCGAGGATATTCTCGATACGGTAATAGCCTTACGACGTCCTCCCGATTATTCACCAAACCAAGGTGCCGTATTTGAACTTCACTTTGAAAAATCACGAGGCTTTGCGGGGGCTGATGCCGATGCTATTCAACTCATGCTCAATGAGAATGGAGGCAGCCTGAGTTGGGAAACGACAACCGTTGAACGAACGACTTATGAAAAAGTCATTGCCCTTACTAATGAGAATGGCTTAACACCGCAGCAAATCGCTGAAGAGCTACGTATTAACAAGTCAACAGTAAGTCGCCACTTGAAAAATGCAAAAGCGGAGGGAAAATTGAATGCTAAATAATAGCCAAAATCAAAAAAGTTGCACGGTTGCACACCCTAGTGAATGCAACTATGCAACTCAAGGGGGAAATCGTGCAACTGCTAATGCAACCACTACGCAACTTTCTGAGGCCATGTCTCTAAAGGCGCTTGCAGAGCAGGTTCTAGTGCGCCATGCGTGCAACTCACAATGCAACTCCAGTGCAACTGTTCAAAAAATGCAATGCAACTTTTCATCTCAAAATGACCCCCAAAAGTTGCATGAAAGTTGCATGGACAACGTGGTGGATATTGCCGTCAAACATAAGCTAAACGTACAAGAATTAGCCAATGCCGCCGGTGAAGATTGGGAAGACATTAGTCAAAGCCCAGAACAGCTTGAGGCATTCGCGGATGCAATCGCCAAGCGTAAACTGATGGAGCAAGGGATTGTCCCCGATGATTTCACCGCTTTAACCACCTGCAGAGGCTGTGGGGCAGTTCCTGTGCATCCCGCTATCGCCAATGGTGGTAACGTGCTTGGTTGTCCCTGGTGCTGGAATCGCGCCTACAATTGGCCAATGCCCCAAATTTCTGTAAAAAAATAAAGCTGAGGAGAATAAAATGTCTAGAAATAACGCAAAACAAACTCAGGCAAAGGTTGGAAGACCAACCGACTATACGTCTGAATTAGCGACCGAAATCTGTAATGCCATTGCGTGTAACAGCAAAGGAATTAAGCGGCTCTGCAAAGAAAATCCAGGATGGCCTTCTGCATTTACGATATTTAAATGGCTCAAGGAGAATAATGTATTTTCTGAGCAGTACGCGCGAGCTAAGGTAGTACAGATAACGCTTATCGTTGATGAAATGCTGGATATTGCTTTTGATGCTGAGGACGTGAATAAAGCCCGACTCGAAATTGATACCCGCAAATGGCTAGCCTGCAAATTAATGCCGAAGGTTTACGGTAATAAGGTTGACGCTCGTGTCGATGTTGGCATGAGCCATGATGATTGGGTTATTCGGATGTGGGAAGAGAGCCGCAAAAATAAGGAATATCAAGTGATTACGCAATGATTGATATTAGCAATAAAATAACAAGTCGGGGGCTTTATGTTTGAGAAAGGACAGTCTGGTAATCCCAGCGGTCGCCCCAAGGGGAGCGCAGACCGGCGACGTGTTTTTCGTGAGATGATAGAGCCACACCGTGAGGATTTGGTTAGCAAAGCAGTTGAGATGGCGAAAGACGGTAACGAAGCAATGATAAAGTTATTGCTTGACCGACTGCTGCCCGCAAAGCCGAAGGACGAAACGTTGCAGTTGCCCAGTAAGCTAAGGGGTACACTGGCAGAAAAGGCTGGACAAATTAATGAATTAATCGCTGATGGCGAAATTACTCCAACGGAGGGTAATCAATTGTTAGCGGGATTAGCGATTCAGTGTCGAGTTATCGAAACCTCGGAAATAGTTGAGCGTATCGACAGGTTGGAAAAAAACATAAAACAGGGGAACGCATCATGATGTCAGAAAGCGAATATACAGAATTGCCTTATGAGTTAACGGGCAGTTTATCAGAACAAGCCAAGCAGATTATGAAGCTAATGTCTGAAGGGATTATATCATTGGATGAAGGTGACAGGGTGCTAGCGGAATTGGAGAAAAAGGTACCTCCAATTGATATGGCGAAGCTTGAAGAGCGAATTACTCGACTGGAAAAATCGCTAACGAAAACTGGCTGACCTAAGACCAACTCACCATTGTTCCATGGCATTACATGCGCTATAGTTAACTTAGGTGCTAAAAACACCCCAATAGCGGCTAACCGCTCCCGTCAGAAGTGGTTTTTTTATGCCTGTCTTATGGCTGGGAGTTGGCCCAATACAATACCCGTAAGGGAAATAAGCCAGCCGTTCTATTGGCGGTTTTTAGCTCCTGGCCACCAATTACTAATTTTGGTGAGGAAATAAAAATAACCAATAGGAGAACTCCACATGGAAACTCAACCTAAGCCAGACATGGCGATAACCTCTCTTAAAAACATCATCCACGTACAACTGACGAAGGCCAACAGCATTGTGGGTTTGATGCTCGCGGCGAATGAGCATGAGAAGCTGGAGCAAAGTCTTGCTCACGGTGCTCTCTGGGCCATCAGCGATTACTTGGAGGATTTGCAGGGATTGTTCGAGCGGTTAAGTAACCAGCGGTGACGTTCGTTTAATCGCTGACAAACCCCGTCAAAGCTTTGCGATTCGGCGGGGTTTTGTTTAGCTTCTATCCATTTCCGCAAAACTCAAGCTCTTGGATAGGTTCTTCTTTCCTTAAAGCTCGCTCTATAGCTTCTGTCGTCGTGCAAATTTTTCTTTTTTTACCAAAGAAAAATTCAATGTTATTTTGTTCTAACCATCTTTGGATATCTCCACGTCGATGATAACCGCAAAATTCTGAAAGCTCTTCTTGACTGACAAAGTATTTTTTTATTTTTGGTAAATTTGTTTCCATAAAGACAATGAGTCCCAACAATTAAAGAGCGATTAAACTGACTAAAAATAAACCAACTCCTGTTGGTTTTCTCCACCAACCTTCTACATAGCTTCTACATGAAATTTCGTCACTTTATCGGATTCTCCTAACCATTTGATTTTTTGATGGGCCGTGACAGGCTCGAACTGTCGACCCGCTGATTAAGAGTCAGCTGCTCTACCAACTGAGCTAACGGCCCCAAGTAAACTAATCTCCTCCGTACTTTCTTGTACTTGCTTATTCATTCTTCTCGATGCACACGGCCTCCCTTCCGTGGGAGGCGTTTGCCGGCGCGGAGCACTGCTCCGCGAAGTTCCCGGCTCACCTGAGCTAACGGCCCAAAGAGTGGGCACTAACAATAGCCGCCTTACTTTGTCCCGTCAAGATCGCTGAATGACGTGTAAAGATTGACCATATTGGTTATAATTGCGCCAATCGAAAATAGATGAGTACCATATGCGTAATGTGCGTAATGATGAATATGCCGGTTTTTTCCAGAAACCAGACCCCGAAATCCCCCGCGGACTTACACCTTTAAAACAACTGGAATGGTGTTTCGGTTATCTGATTAACGAAGAAGACCCCTTATCCATACCTATGGAACTCTCAACGGAATCAAATCGCGGGACGGATTACTGGGCTGACTATGTGGTAATCACTTTTAAAAACACCGAGCAGACTGATCAAATGCTCACCAATTTAAATAACTTCAGAGATTCCCGTCCGTATACGTTTCCCCGAGGATATCTCCTTATCTCGCGAGATAATAATTGCTGCCTCATGATTCAATCCAACATCTATGATGCTTTGTCTCTTGCAAGCCCCTTTTCTTCAGCTTCTCTCTTCTTTCGCCAAAAAAACCCTTTTGAAGCCTTAAAAACTGAACTAAAAAAAGAATTCAAAAAACAGGCGTTAGCCGCCAGCGCAACGGAAGAAACACCTCTTCTTGGTGAAACCCAAACCCGCTGTCCTCCCTGCCTCATACTGTAAATCACTTGCATAACCGAACTGCATTCGCAATACTGGTTGCCGTGCAACCAAAACCCGTTCAGCCTATAAAAACCTATCTAATCGCAACCCTCATGATTTTATTCTGGGGGTCGTCTTATCCGGGTATTCGTGCCGGATTAACCGATTATTCGCCAGGAAGTTTGGCCTTACTGCGCTACACCGTTGCCTCTCTGTGCATGCTTTTCATCTATTATAAAAAATTTCGTATCCGCAAAATTGCTTTAACTGACGCACTTCAGGCTGCTCTTCTCGGTGTATTTGGATTTGCGATTTATAATGTCGCTCTCAATTACGGCGAAATTACCGTCAGCGCGGGAACTGCCAGTTTTATTATCGCGCAAGTTCCCGTATTGCTGACGGTGCTCGCCATTGTTTTTCGGGGCGATCGATTAACCGCACGGGGCTGGCTCGGAGTGACTCTGTGCATACTCGGCATTGGATTAATTTCATTTGGAGAGGAAAAAGATTTTCATTTTGACTTCGGCCTTTTATGCGTCTTTATTTCCATGCTGGCCGGTTGCGTATATTCATATTATCAAAAAATGCTGTTGTCGCGGCTTCACCCCATTGAATTTACCGCTTATGCCATTTGGGGTGGAACTGCTGCTATGCTGATTTATTTACCGAAACTCATCGTGGAATTACCGCAAGCGTCACTGCACTCGACTCTGTCCGTGATTTACATCGGTATTTTCCCGGCAGCCATCGCTTATTTATTGTGGGGCTACCTTTCTTCTGTGATGAATACTTCGAAAGCGGCCAGCTTTTTATATCTGGTGCCTCCCGCTACGGTAATCATCGCTTGGTTTTGGTTGCGGGAAATTCCAACGGAAATCGTCATTTTCGGCGGAATGATTGCGTTGCTCGGCGCCTTTCTCGCTAATCGAGGCGCGAAATCAGCGGAGCAGCCGCTTACTTCGAATGTTTCATAATAAAATGGGGTGGACGATGGGGATTGAACCCACGACAACCGGAATCACAATCCGGGACTCTACCAACTGAGCTACGTCCACCAAGTTTCTCCGTACATCCTTGTACTGGCTCTTGCATTCTTCTATCTGCACCCTACCCCTTCGTAGCCTGGATGGAGCGCTAGCGAAATCCAGGAATTCCTTGATTTCGCATGGCTGCATCAAGGCTACTTGATCGTAAACTGGCGCGCCCGGCAGGATTCGAACCTGCCACCCTCGGCTTAGAAGGCCGATGCTCTATCCGACTGAGCTACGGGCGCATAACCGTATCAAAACTCTACCCTGCTGTAAATGGTCGGGGTAGAGGGATTCGAACCCCCGACATCCTGCTCCCAAAGCAGGCGCGCTACCAGACTGCGCTATACCCCGTCGCCTTTAATTCATCGGAAAAAGGCATCATACTGAGCACTTTATAGTGCGTCAACTACAGGAGTTTCGCAAACTGTGAAACGCAAACTGCGAAACTCGTGAACTATTTGATATGATAACAGGATGGAAAAATTAAAACGCCTCATTGAAGCGGCTTACGAAGACCGACAAAACCTATCGCCCGAGAAGGTTTCCGCATCGACGCGCGATGCCATTCACGAAACCATCCATCTTTTGGACCGTGGGCAACTGCGCGTTGCGGAAAACCAAAACGGAAAATGGATCACGCACCCCTGGGCTAAAATGGCGGTATCCCTTTACTTCAAAACAGAGCCGTGTAAGACCTTCGAAGCGGGTTACACATCCTTTTTCGACAAAATTCCCCTGAAATTTACCCAACACTCAAAAGTACTGCCCGAATCGGGAGTACGCGTCGTTCCCCACGCGCTCGTTCGTCACGGTGCGTTTGTTGCACCGAATACCGTCTTGATGCCGAGTTACGTCAACATCGGTGCCTATATCGACTCCGGTACCTTAATTGACACGTGGGCCACGGTGGGCTCCTGTGCGCAGATCGGAAAGAACGTCCACCTCTCCGGCGGCGCTGGCATCGGTGGGGTGTTGGAGCCGATTCAAGCCAATCCCACCATCATCGAAGACGATTGTTTCATCGGCGCGCGCTCGGAAATTGTCGAAGGCGTGATCGTGGGAAAAGGGGCGGTTATTTCGATGGGCGTTTTCGTGGGCCAAAGCACACCCATTTACAATCGAGAAACGGAAGAAATTATTTACGGCCGCATTCCAGCGGGTGCGGTAGTTATTCCGGGAAGCTTACCGTCAAAAGACGGAAAATATAATCGCTACGCTGCCATCATCGTCAAGCAAGTCGATGAGAAAACCCGCAGCAAAATTTCACTTAACGAGCTGTTGCGCGAAGGATTTAAATGAACGAAACGCTCACGCTGCTTAAGCAATTAATTCAATGTCCGTCCCTCACACCCAACGATGCCGACTGCCAAAAAATTTTAATTCAACGCCTTAAAACTGCGGGTTTTCAGTGTGAATCGCTGCCTTTCGGCAACGTTCAGAATTTTTGGGCCTGGCACGGATCCTCGTCACCGACAATCGTTTTTGCCGGACACACCGACGTGGTTCCTCCGGGTGATGAAAAAGCGTGGCGCACGCCACCGTTCACGCCCACCGAACGCGACGGTTATTTATACGGTCGTGGCAGCGCAGACATGAAGAGCGGCCTCTCGGCCATGGTTATCGCTGCTGAAAATTTTATTAAACAAAATCCACACCACAAAGGCACAATCGGTTTTATTGTCACGAGCGACGAAGAAGGTCCTGCCACCCACGGCACAAAAAAAGTCGTCGATCACTTACAGAAAAAAAAGATCTCGCTGAATTATTGCGTCGTTGGCGAATCAACCAGCAACGAAACGCTCGGCGATGCAATTAAAATTGGTCGCCGTGGTTCGATGTACGGGGAATTAACGGTCCTCGGTAAGCAAGGGCACATCGCCTATCCTCACTTGGCCGATAACCCCATTCACCGCTGTTTTCAAGCACTCGATGCACTCGCAAAAACGACGTGGGATCAGGGCAACGAACACTTTACCCCAACATCCTTTCAAATTTACAACATCCACTCGGATGCCGGCGCACAAAACGTGATCCCCGGCATTTTAACCACGCAGTTTAATTTCCGCTATGCACCCATTCACACTACCGAACAATTACAGCAAAAATGCGAAGCTATTCTCAAACAGCACAAACTCGATTATCAATTAAAATGGTGCGTGAGCAGCCAACCGTATTACAGTGGGAACGGCAAGCTCGCCAACGCGTGTCAGCAAGCGATCCAAGAAATATGTGGCATCACAGCAGAACCGAATACATACGGCGGAACATCCGACGGTCGATTCCTCGCACACACCGGTTGCGAAGTCGTTGAGTTAGGCCCCGTTAATAAAAGCGCGCATCATGTCAACGAAAATACGAAAATCGCGGACCTTGAAAAGCTCGCGACGGTTTATCAGCGAATCTTGGAGTTAATATTGCGTTAAGTTCAACGCGTTATAATGGCGCGTGGCATAACATTGCGCCCAGCGCTGTTCTGGTTTAACCTTGGGCCCTTTCCTTAAGATTTGGAGAGGTGCCCGAGTGGGTAAGGCGGAAACTGCTTGAAGCGAAGCTTCAAGCCCGCCGAACGCCCCCATGGATGGGGGCAGGGTGCCTTTCCAAGAATGAGAATGCAAGGGCAGGAGCCCGGTGGTAACTGAATCCTTGGAGAGATGCCCGAGTGGCCGAAGGGGCACGACTGGAAATCGTGTGTGCGCGAGAGCGTACCGAGGGTTCGAATCCCTCTCTCTCCGCCAGGTACGGGTGGCTGCAGAGGTCCCCTCACGACGAACGGCTGTAAACCCCGCCAGGCCCGGAAGGGAGCAACGGTAACAGCATATTCGGGCGACGAGGTGTGGCTTTTGTGGCTGCCTCTTTTAAGTTGAGTGACAAATTATTATGACGCATCAAGTCTTAGCGCGAAAATGGAGGCCACGACGCTTCGAAGAAGTCGTCGGGCAACCGCACGTGGTGCAGGCGCTGAGCAACGCACTCAACCAGCATTATCTGCATCACGCTTATTTATTGACGGGTACGCGCGGCGTGGGAAAAACGTCTCTCGCGCGCATCATTGCAAAATGCCTCAATTGCGAAAAAGGCATCAGCGCAAATCCCTGTGACCAGTGTGAGAGTTGCCAAGAAATCGATGCTGGCCGCTTTCCTGATTTGTATGAAGTCGACGCCGCTTCACGCACCAAAGTGGAAGACACGCGCGAGCTATTAGAAAACGTTCAATATTCACCAAGCAAAGGTCGATACAAAGTGTATTTAATCGACGAAGTACACATGCTCTCGGGGCACAGCTTTAATGCCTTGTTAAAAACGCTGGAAGAACCGCCACCGCACGTCTTATTTTTGTTGGCCACCACCGACTATCAAAAGCTTCCCGCCACGGTTTTATCGCGCTGCTTACAATTTCATTTACTGCAAATACCCCCCCAGCAAATCGCTACGCATCTGCAACACCTACTCAAAAAAGAAAACATCGAATTTGAATCTGCAGCCACCAAAGGATTAGCCCGCGCTGCAAACGGCAGCATGCGCGATGCACTGAGTTTACTGGATCAAAGCATTGCGTACGGCGGCGGAAAAGTGTTAACAGCCGACGTCAAAGCCATGCTCGGCACCATCGAGCCCACCTTATTGTTCGATATTTTAGAAGCTTTGCAAACGAAAAACGGTAATCAACTGTTTTTCAACGCCGCACAATTGGCGGAACACGGCGCTGATTTTTCACAGGCACTGGCGGATTTATTATCGCTCTTGCATCAAATCGCGGTGATTCAAGCCATTCCTGAAACGGTTCTAGAAAATGATAACGAACGACTCTGCCAGTTGGCAAAGCGACTCTCGCGAGAAGACGTTCAGCTGTTTTATCAAATCGGTTTACTCGGGCAGCGCGATTTACCGTATGCTCCCTCCCCGCAAAGCGGGTTTGAAATGACCTTACTACGCATGCTGGCGTTCTACCCAGAAGCACCATCAACAACCGTCACCCAAGAAAAAGTCGGCAAAAATCCCGCTCCAGCAAAACCCATGCCCGCCAATCAAAACACAATGGCAGCCTCAACATCGTGGCACGAGCTGCTCGCGCGATTGAATCTCACGGGCGCGGCCTTATTGTTGGCACAACAATGCAGTTTAAAAGAAATAACGGAAACCCATTGCCGTTTATTATTAAATCCCAAACAAAAACCGCTGCTTCAAAAGAACCACATCCAACGAATTAATCAAGCGCTGAGTCAGCATGTGCAACGAACCCTGACCGTGAGTATTGAAATCGGCGAGCACCACAGCGATGACACTCCCGCAGAGATTGTAAAGCGTCAACAACGCGCCCGACAAACCGCTGCTGGAAATGCATTGAAAAATGATCAACAGGTTCAGCGAATAATGCAGACTTTTGACGCCAAAATTGTTGAAACCAGCATTACTTCGAATGAAGAGGGAACGTCGGGTAATTGAATGAAGGAAGGTATATTATCAATAATAACTGTGGAGGCAATCCCATGACAGATCTTATTCGCAACCCTAACAGCAATCGTTTATTAGACGACATCAAAAGCAGCATCATCGACATGCAAAAACAAATGCAAGCCACGTATTCTAATCTGACCGATTTGAAATTAACGGGTGAATCGCATGATAAAACCGTGAAAATCACCATGACGGCTACGTACGGTTTTGAAGACATCGAATTTGATGAAAAAGCCTTACAGGGTGGCGTGAAAGAATTTAAATGGCGCATCCGAGAAGCGTGGAAAAATTTGAGTGAAGCCATTCAAAAAACTACTCAATCCAAAACTATTGAATTGCTGCAAAGCATGAGTATTCCCGAAGATATTCGAAACATTACGGCGGGAAGCGAAGGCGGCCAAGGAACTCAAGGTTCCAGCGGTGGCACGGGCTCAGCCGGCGGTGCTTCGGCTTAAAAACAAGGAAAGGCGTGTTTAGTCCACTGACAAAACGGTTGATCGAGGCATTGCAAAGTTTGCCGAGCGTTGGGCCCAAGTCAGCTCAACGCATGGCTTTTTATTTATTGTCAAAATCGGGACGAGTCAAAGGCGTGGCACTGTCCCAAGCGCTGCAATCCGCTATTGATCAGGTTGGTGAATGTCGACTGTGTCGCATTTATACGGAACACGAAACATGCAACATTTGCGGAAATCCCAAACGCGACGCTACTTCTTTATGCGTTGTGGAGAGCCCCGCCGACGTCGCGGCCGTTGAGCAAACGCATATTTATTCGGGACGTTATTTTGTGTTGCACGGTCATTTGTCACCGCTGGATGGCATTGGCCCTAACGAAATTGGGATTCCGGCTTTATTAGACCGTTTACGTAAAGATGAAATTAAAGAATTGATTCTTGCAACGAATCCCACGATGGAAGGTAAAGCCACGGCACATTACATTGCAACCCACGTTGATCAAAATAAAATAAAATGTTCGCGTATCGCCCACGGCGTACCGCTGGGCGGTGAACTGGAATATCTGGATGGCGGAACGTTGACCCATGCGTTCTATTCTCGAATCCTGATGGAAAACGACACTTAACAACACGAGGTCTTTTATGATTGGTGGTAAATTCAATCTTGGCAACTTGATGAAAAACGCAAAAAAAATTCAAGAAATGATGAAGAAAGCACAAGACGAGTTGGCAAAAATAGAAGTCAGCGGTGAATCGGGCGCTGGTCTCGTGAAAATCACTCTGAGCGCCCAGCACGAAGTCATCGAAATAAAACTAGCCGATGACCTCATGAAAGAACCCAAAGACATCATCGAAGATTTAATTAAGGCCGCCATCAACGACGCGAATCGAAAAGTCCTTAAAATCACGCAAGAAAAAATGATGGCCGCAGGAAGTTTGTTGAGTCCGGGCAGCGAAGAATGAAGCTACTTGCTGAGCACAACAAACTTTAATCTCGGTCGCAAGCGCCGGAGATTTCCTTCTTTAAAAAAGTCCTTTTTCAAAAATAGGTTTAAGAATTCGGTTGGTCATCACACTCAATAACTTCCAGGGGATTCTTCTCCAACAAGGCAAGTGTTCACAATAGACTGCATTGTATTCTATTTCAGGCCGACTTCCACGCCACCGTTTGAACTGATCGTTCGATGCGCCCGCATTATAGACACACCCTTCTTCATAGGATTTTTTTAAATTTAGAGCCAAGAGCATACGCATGAATCCCAGTTGCTTTGGTTTGTGAATATCATAACCAGAAGGTCCGCCAACCATTAAATCTTGATGTTTACACGAACTAATGAAAGCATCAATCACACCCTCTTTATTACGCAGAGCAGTAAATTCATACCATCGATTTTTGTGACATTTAATAAAATATTCAACCGTATACCTTGGGCAAATGGTCTGATGCTTTTTAAAAAAAAGCAATTCATAAAGTTTATGAATCCGAAAAACATCCAGGGGAGTTAACTCATCGTGCAACACAACATTATAATCGCTTTTTTTCAGAAGTGTTAAATCCGACTTTAAATTCTCATTTTTCATCAAATCTGTTTTACAGTCATATAAATGCACGACTCCTGTCGGCAACAATAAATAATTATTTTTTATTAAATTTATTAATAATTCATTATTGCAGGTTTTATTGATACGAGGCAGCATAATAGCATGAAACGGATAGATTTTTGTTAACTGATAATTAATTTCTGGAATATACTTTTCCAAAAAAATGGGATGGAAACTGCCGGTAGCCAGGGAATTATTTACCACAATTGTTTTATTAATTTTTCCAATTTTAAAAAAAGCACCGGTCGGTCGCGAAAGGAGCGAAACAAGAATTTTCAGTTTTTTATTATTTATATTGTTTTTATGGACTTGCGCTTGCTTGATGTATGTTCCATAGGGAGAGCAGACATACGTGTTTGAATATTCTTCTTGATTCACTGTGGCTAATATCACAAATTGATGATTTGCAAGCAAGATAGTTTCGGTATCAATATTGGTAATGAAAGAAGAAACATTTTCTTTGAAAAAAGTAAATTCAAATGAAAAATCTGAAATTAAGTCCGAAAAATTAAAAACTTCTCCATCCTTTAAGATAGAAATACGGTTTGCTTGCAATTGCATAATCTAATTCACCCAAATATCAATCAAAACCGGCGAACATTTTCTGAGGAGTTTCAGAGACATGACTTCTTTGACTTTCATGGCACGCTCCTTCTGGGTGATTGTTAACACTATAGCAGTTGTTTTTGGTCTCTATTAGTCTCTAGTGTTCCGTCAGGCAGGTACATCCCTGGGGTGCCATTCCACTGAGAGTGCCTTCTGAAAAAAACAGAAAGCAGGTGCGTGCTTGCAGCAAAAAAGACCCCCGCTATCACTTCAGCCCACACAGCACCCGCCAACTGATAGCGAGGCACCAAGTACCAACACGACGAGGCGGTGACCATCGACGTCAACAGGAACACGAAAATCTGCACCTGCAATTTGCGCATCGCCGTCAGCAAATAAATAAAAATAAGTCCAATATAATTAACAGTCGCTGCAATCAGATATATAAAAAGCAAGCCAGCGCTTTCTGCATAAATTTTTCCAAAAAAGAAAGTGATGATTTGACCGCCCCAAAAGTAAGCCGTCAGCACAGCCAAGCCACCCATACAAACAACCAATATCAGGAGCAATCGAATCATGCGCGTTAAGGATTTTTTATCGTATGAATAATAATATTTTGACAATCGTGGCAGCGTAGCTGCTAACATCATACCCACCATGACCAACGACATATTAAATATGTAATTAATCGGCGAAAAATGCCCCAACATTCGATCGTCCAACAGTTTTTCCACGAAATACCGCGGAATATTGGTATTTAATGAATTTAGGCCAGCAACAAGACTGAGAGGAAGCCCAGCAATAAGCAACGTTTTCGACTGGGCAATAAACTGGTAAACACGTGTTTTTAAAAAGCTAACAGTGAAAGGCCCTCCTACCCTGCTGGGATTAATAAATTTAGCCACTACTGGCAAGTCATAAAAAACCAATCCGGCCAACTTAGCAATACCGAAAACAAAAAAAGCCAATGGCAAACTGAGCGTCAGCTTATAAATTAAAAAAAATGCCGGCAAAGCCAGCATGTTTTTAAACATTTGTGACATACCGATGTGTTTATTCCGCTCAATTTTCTGGGCGAATGCAAAACAAATGTCGCTCAATGCTTCAAAACATTTAGTCAACCCAATTAATACAATGATTAAAAAAGCATGTCTCAAAAAAAGCAATGCCACGAAAATAATAACCAGGAATCCCAGCAGGGTTGTAAATAAGCGCAAGGTAAAATAATCCAGAAATTTGAAGGTGGATCGCATATCCGAAGCAAGGAGCAAATTCAAACGGAAATTACAGAGCATCATAATCGGGGCACTGACCGAGAAACCTAAAATCAGCAACCCCACCTGCTCAACACCACCCAAATGAGTCAGCAGTACAATCAATAAATACTGACTTAAAACATACACGGCTTGCCCTAAAACAGCAAACGCCATGTTCATCTTTAGCTGTTTAAAGAGGGCGGCTTGGTATCTGCGGGGTTTAAAGACCAAGAAGGTTTTCATAGCAGGGCTATTGTAACCCACGGGGATGATTCTTTAATACTCAATAAAGGCCGTCATTTCTTAAGAAGCTCTTAAAGGCACCTCTTGAAATCCAAATTTCGTCACTTGACGGGAACAGTGAATTTCGAGAGGTCCCTTTAACAGAGAATTCCTAAGGGCTTGCCTACGAATGCCTGGGGATCAAAGTGTGAGTTGATCGGCTTTCTTCTCTGTGACAGAGCCAATAGAAAGATAACCAAACGATCGGTTGCCGTAAAATGAAATGAAAGCAAGAAAACACGAGTAACACGGCAAAGGTCATGAGCCGCGTGGATTTTCCGATGCTGCAGCGACCAACCTGATATAAAAACCACAGGTACGCCGCTAACCCAATCAATCCTCCCTGTAACGCGAGATCCAAAAAGGTGTTATGGGCTTCGTAGTGCGTCACATAGCCCAAGGTGGTGTGCGTTGTAATAAAGCTGCCCGGACCATAACCCACCCAAGGACTCTGCGCAAGCAACGATAATCCCGCCTGCCACAACTGCAATCGTACTTGCGGCTCTCCCTCACTATAATTTTTTATCCAGAAAAAAAACGCTCCTAAAAAAATTACCACCGTAAAAAAAACAAGAACCCAGAAAACGCGTTTTCTTGGATAAAAAGATTTGAGAGCAGCAAACAAGAAAGCCAATAGCCACGCTACCAACAACGCATGGGTTCGGGTCTTATATCCTAAATAAATTGAAATGAGTATGCTCGATGCTAATCCTATTTTCTCCCACCGACCGGCACTTTTAAAAAAATAAAGACAGATAAAAGGCACAACGCTTAATCCCAAAGCAAACTGATTTGCATTCATTGCCATTGCAAAGAAACGATCGTTAAGATCGTAGCCCCAGGTATAGAAACAAAAAATAAAATATACGACCGGTAAAATCATCGCTGAGATCCGCATGCAGCGATCAATATCCAGCGCGTCGTTTCCTAGCGAAAAAATCAGTAATACACTAAACACATAGGAAAATAAATCATGCCAAGAACTGCTATTAACTGAATGAAAATTAATATAATTCAGACTCATCCCAACTAAAAGACAAATACCTAAAACGGCAAACCATTTTAGAAATAAAAAGTGGAGGGGCCTTAGTCTAATTCCCGAAGAACAAGAAACCACCGAAAATAACAGCAAGATTAATACCGACAGCGTAATCGGAGTATCTGCCAGGCGTACTTTCATAGCCGATAATGTGAGAATACCAACGATAAGTAAAAAATTAGCTAAATTCGCAAACGAATAGTGAATTGGGCTACGCGTTACCTTAAGCAGTTCCATTAAAACCCACACATTTTGACAGCAGCTAATTCACTTCACGAACGAGTGTCTTGCGACGGTTTCGACTCAGCTACCGCTGCTCCGCTTTCATTTTCCACATCCTGCAATCGATTACTCTGCGGCCAGGCGGTCAATACCGCTTTAATTAAAGTCGCCAACGGAATGGCAAAAAAGACGCCCCAAAAGCCCCAAATCCCGCCAAAAATCAATACGGAAAGAATGATCACAATAGGGTGCAAATTCATCGTTTCTGAAAACAATACCGGCACCAACAAATTCGCATCCAACGTAATAATCAGCGCATACGCCCCCAGTAAATACGAAAAATGGGCCGACCACCCCCACTGCATCAAACCCATGGCAACCACAGGGATCGTCACCACCACCGCACCGATATACGGTACGATAACGGACAAGCCTACTAATGCGCCCAACAAAAAAGCGTACTGCAATCCCAAAGAGGCAAATACAATGATCGACACTACCGCAACAACGATGACTTCCAGAACACGTCCACGAACGTAAATGCCGATTTTCTCACTCACTTCCTTCCAAACGGTTTGGATCAATCCACGCCGGCTGGGTAAATACCGAGAAATCCACGTACTGATTGTTTTACCGTCTTTCAAAAAGAAAAAAACCAGTAACGGCACTAAGACCAAATACAAAACGGTTTCAACGATCCCCGGAATCGACGCTAAAGAAAAGGATAAAACGAACTGGCCAATCTTGGCCGATTGTTCGCGCAGATAGATTGCAGCATGCCCCAACGGATTATCGGGAAATAATTTGGGGTAATGCTGCAACAAATCAGACAACCAGGCCTGACCCCTCGTAACGGCACGAGGCAATTCATGAATCATCCCCGCCAATTGTTTCCATAACAAAGGCAACAAACCAAATAGAGCAAGTAAAAATAAACCCAAGAAAACAAGATAAACCACCGAAACCGCTAGCCAACGCGGAAACCGCCAGCGCTCTAATCGACGAACCGGAGACGCCAACAAATAAGCAATGACGATGCTGATCACTACGGGCAACAGATACTTGCCAAAAAACTCAATTAAAATAAAGCCAAAAACTAAAGTGAAAAATAATCCCAGTGCTTCGGGATCTGAAAAATTCCGACTGAACCAACTGGAAATCGCTTGAAGAATGGGATTACGCATGGCTTATCTCACGGATTTGCACGGCGGGTTGAAACGACCGTATGACTTCGATCATCGACAAAGCCGCGTCAATCGAATCACGCCCTTTGTTTCCTTGTTCACCACCCGCACGTGCGAGCGCCAGCGCCTCGTTGTGCGTGGTTAACACGCCAAAGATGATGGGAACGTTGTATTTCAACGCCACGCGTTGACAACCATCACTCACTTGCTGGCACACGTAATCGTAGTGATCGGTTTCTCCGCGAATCACGGCGCCTAAGCAAATTACCGCATCGTATTTTCCACTCATTACCATTTGCTGCGCAGTCAAAGGAATTTCAACGGCGCCCGGTACGCGCACTACATCAACCTGATCCTCGTCAATATTCAGATCACGACAACGGTCTTGCGCACCGTTTAACAGACGTTCGGTTACCTTTTCGTTAAAACGGCTAACAATAATGCCTAATTTAATTGGTGGACGTGTTTTCATTATATTTCTCGATAGCCAGCGTTAACAAATGCCCCATTTTTTCCCGTTTCGTTTGTAAATACCGAATATTATCAAACGTAGGAACCGTTTCTAACGGAACTCGCTCGGTAATCTGTATTCCGTATTGCTCAAGACCTTTCATTTTATTGGGATTATTAGTCAACAAGCGAATGTTATTAATTTTTAAATGCTTCAGCATTTGCGCGGCAATTCCGTAATCCCGCAAATCCGCGCCAAATCCTAAATGGTGATTGGCTTCAACTGTATCCATTCCCTGCTCTTGCAGCGCATACGCTTTAATTTTATTGCTGAGACCAATGCCGCGCCCCTCTTGTCGCATATAAAGTAACAAGCCGCCTTGCTCCGCAATCTCATCCAGCGCTAATTCCAATTGACGACCACAATCACAACGCACCGAACCAAAAACATCACCCGTTAAACATTCCGAATGCACGCGAACCAAACACGGTTTTGATGAGTCCATTTTGCCGCTGATCAACGCCACGTGTTCCAGCCCGTCGATCACGTTCCGAAACGTTCGAATAGAAAATTTTCCTCGATTTCGGACGGGTAACATCGAAGCAGATACTTCTTCGATTAATTTTTCATGATTGATGCGGTACGCAATCAAATCGCGAATTCGCACAATAGATAATCCAAATTTTTCCGAGAATTTTTGCAAATCGGGCAAGCGTGCCATGCTGCCGTCTTCGTTGAGTATTTCACAGATAACCGCCGCTGGCTTCAGCCCCGCCAAACGGCATAAATCCACGCTGCCTTCGGTGTGACCGTTTCGCATTAATACGCCACCCTCACACGCTTTCAACGGAAACACGTGTCCTGGCATCAAAATATCATTCGGGCCGCTCTGAGTGTCAATCGCCACTTGTATGGTTCGCGCGCGATCGGGAGCGGAAATTCCCGTCGTAACGCCGGACGCGGCTTCAATGGATACTCCAAAAGCCGTTCCGTGACGCGAACGATTATTTTTCGTCATCATGGGAATGGCTAAACGTTCGAAATAAGCGGCACACGTCGGCAAACAAATTAATCCACGCCCGTGGTGCGTCATAAAATTAATCGTTGACGCATCAGCGTATTCAGCCGCTACCACTAAATCACCTTCGTTCTCACGCGACTCGTCATCTACTAAAATAATTAACTTTCCTTGGCGTAATTCTTCCAAAGCGGCGGCAATGTCAGTGAATGGATGTGTCATGGCGTTCGACCTCCTCAACGTCAAATTGATCGAAATACATATCGATTTGGTTAGCCACTAGTTTTGCAATGAGATCGAACTCAACGTTAACGGTATCATTGATTTGTAAGTGGGATAAATTGGTTCGACTCAAGGTGTGAGGAATTAACGTCACCGTAAATCCTTCTTCCAGAAGGGCATTAATCGTTAAACTCACGCCATTAACGGTAATGGAACCTTTGGGAACGACGTAAGCCTCGTGTTCCGGCAAAAGACCATGAAATTCCATTTCAATGAATTCATTTTCCAATTGTTTTGCCCCAACCGCGAGAATCTGATCAACGTGTCCAGAAACAAAATGACCGCTGAGCCGATCAATCGGACGAAGCGCTCGCTCTAAATTAACGCGATCTCCTTCACGATAGCATTCGGCAATCGTTTTCGATAAAGTTTCTTTGGAAAGATCGCAAGAAAATAAATCCGATTGAATCGACGTTACCGTCAAACAAATACCGTCCACTGAAATGCTTTCACCCAGACTTAAATCGGAAAATTCAGTACGAATTTGCAAGGTCGCCCGATTTTCATGGGAATCAATGGCAACGATTTCACCGCAATGATCAATGATACCTGTAAACATCCTCGCCCCTCTAAATTTCGTAGCATTGTAGCCTCGGTGAGTCTTACGAACCGAGGAATTCTGTTCCTCGGTTCGTAAGACTCACCGAGGCTACATAATAACAAAGAGATAACGTGGACAGGCCGGCGCGAATGCGCCAAACTGCTGTGACCACCTTCTCCCATCCGGACTCTAACCGTCGGCTCTGGAATCACACCAGATCTGCGATCCGGTCCTGATCGGACCTCATCGCTCGCGGGCTTGCCACGTGGGCTTACCGCCGGTGGGGAATCTCACCCCGCCCTGAAGGCATGGGGTCAATTTACCGAAGAGCTCACGGGTTGTCAATTTGGCTGGAAACGGACATCGCACACAACATCACCACCGTAAACACGCCATCCGATGGTTTTTGCATTCTCGGTAATATCCCATTTTTCTTGAAAAGCAGGCATAGCCTCGTTACCGAGAATCATCGGAGCAGTATAAATCAACGCGCGATTGAGCAGGCGTTCACGCAAAAAAGCTTCAAAACAGCGCCCTCCGGCTTCCACCCACAAATCGTGAACCCCATCCTCACCTATTATTTTCAGAATAGCATTGAGATCCAGGCCGTTTTTTACTCGTGGAACAGGAACGTATCGAACGGATTTTATTTTAGAATTTTTTAGATCAACATCTTCAGCACAAAATACAATAACATCTTTAGCCGTCTCAAAAATTTTTGCTGATGGGCTCACGCGCAATTCCGTATCGAGTAAATAAATATTTTTTTTAATAACGGTATTATCCAAGCGCACATTTAATTGTGGATCATCCGCTAAAACCGTATTCACAGTTGTTAACAGCGCATCGCTTTTTTTACGCCACCCATGCGTGTATTGATTTAATGCTCCCCCCGTGAGTCGAACGGTTTTACCCTTCACTCCAGCTATTTTTCCATCCACACTCAGCGCTAATTTTGCCGTTACCCACGGCAAACAACACTCAGTCCAATAACGGTAACTGTTGTAAAATTCTGCGATCTCAGGTATTTCAACAAAAGTACACTCAATGCCAGCGTTTTGTAATGTTTGAGCGCCCCGCCCTGCTACGCGCGGATTGGGATCTTGGAAAGCGAAATAAACTTTTTTAATTTTGGACTGGATAATTAAATCCGTACACGGCGGCGTTCTCCCCCAATGGCAACACGGCTCCAAAGTGATGTATAACGTACTGCCTTCTACTGCTTTACCCGCTTTTTGTATCGCATCCACTTCCGCGTGCGGGTGAGAAGGCCCGAGGTGCACACCCTGCGATAAAACGATACCGTCTTTCACTACGAGCGCACCTACCGAAGGATTTGGCGCACAAAAACCCCGCTGCGATTGAGCTAAAATCAACGCTCGATTCAATAGTGAACTGTGTGGTTGGGCATTCATGAAATGACGCAAGAATAACACAAAACTTGTAGGGAATTCCTTGATTACGCAAAACTCCATCAAGGCTACGGTTTAATTCGTAGCCTGGGTGGAGCCCCGCTTCGGGGCGTAACCCAGGAATTCCTTGACTTCGTCAAGGCTACGAATTAGAAATTACACGAACAAAAAGCCGCATTACCCGCTAACTCTCCGTGGCTATTTGCCGATATTCCGTTGCACGTCAGGTATCCATGAACCGGCTCTCCCTCAGAGCTCCATCCGGCGTATTCGAATTCTAAATTGTACTTGGCGCCATCATTCGTTGGAACCGTAAAATGAAAACCAGAAACTTCATCGTGCCAAGAGAAATCCGTTAAGGGCAGAGGACGGGATGGCCAGGGGGTGACTCCATTCAACCGTACATCAAGACCCATACAATGCTGCTCAACCGTGATCGACGTGACTTTTGGCGCCGTCGCTGCGAATGCGCTGCCGCTCAAAGCCAGAACTGCTAAAACAAAAGCCCTCTTTTTCATTGCCTATAACCTCTTCTCAGGAAACAGATTGGACAACAATTGTACACCTGATGGTAAAAATAGACCAGCCGGGGATTGACTTTGTAACTTATTGATTTATATTATCATTATGAAAAATACTCAATTCCAATCCCTCGTTGACCAAGCCGGAAGCGAAACCATTATTCGACTACTCGAGCCCTACCTGACTCCACAACGTCAGCAGCGTATCGACACGGTTATTGCCAACCGATTAACAAGCATTGAATTGGCGATTGAATCGCCTGCCGATATCAATAACGCGCTCGCGTGTGTTCGCAGCAGTGAAGCGTTGGGTATTTCAACCGTCCACATCATTGCTCCGGAAAGTGAAGAGGCACATCCGCGCGGGATTACGCAGGGCGCTATTTATTGGCTTGACGTTGTTTATCACAAAACTACTGAGGATTTTTTAGCGAGCATGAGCCAGAAAAATATTGTATTAGCTGGCGGCATTCTCCAAGCAAAAACCGATGTATCGGAAATCCCCATTGATAATCCTGTGTGTTTGGTTATGGGCAATGAACAACGCGGGCTTTCAAAAAAAATGCTGCAGTCATGTGACATCGAATACGCAATACCCATGTACGGGATGTCGGAAAGCTTAAATCTGTCAGTGTCCGCAGCAGTCAGTTTATACAGCACCACTGCACGAAAACGCCAACAATTAAAAACAAACGGTGATTTAAATCCGAAAGAAAAAGAAAAACTCAAAGCGCTGTATTATCTCAACAGCGTTGATCCTCGTTTGATTGATGGCTTATTGTCGAAGCTAAGAAAATAACCGCGGCTCATCGCTAAAAACAGCATCCACGCCCTGCGAAAATAACCGACGCGCAAGATTGGCTTCATTAATCGTATACGCCAACAACAAATAAGACTCTTTTTTAACGAATTTAATTCGTTCGGCAGTTAATTGTTTATGATTAACGTGCACGGACGCCGCACCAACGGATTGTAGAATCGACAACCAATCGGGCTGCCACTCATCCATAATTACACCCAAGGCGTACGAATCGCTGATTCGTCGCACGGCATGCAAACAATCAAGCGAGCCGCTTGAAATCAGCGGCGCGGGCAATCGAGTGGGCCAGTCGGTTTTCAGGACTTCAATCACGCGTTCTGCCAATACGTGAGAAGTGGCTTTTTTGCCTTTTAATTCTACATTCATACCCAGATCCAAACTCGCCGCCGTTTGCACGTATTGCGTGAAGGTGGGCACATGTTCACCAGCGAACTTCGCATCGAACCAACTTCCGGCGTCTAACGTGGCTATTTTAGAAAATGGTGTTTCCGACACCAACCCTTTACCATTTGTCGTTCGATTTAATTTTTCGTCGTGAAAAATAATGGCTTTCTGATCTTGAGTCAGACACACATCGAATTCAACCCATTCCGCGCCTAACTCTTTTGCTGCTCGTAAAGACGCGAGCGTGTTTTCCGGCGCAACTCTCGGCGCACCCCGATGGGCAATAATTTTTGGTAACCTCAAGTGTGTTTTTTTCATAAACGTTTCTCTTACATCTTATCAAATTCCTTGTTAACATTGGCCTAATTTTTGGGGGGTTGATATGTCCAGGCGCAACCATCGTAAGCATTACACACTCGAAGGCTTAATGCGCTATGCCCGAATATTGGGTTTCGGTGACATCCACACCAAAATTGACTCCAAAACGGGCTTGCAGGCCATCATTGCGATCCACAACACCCAGCGCGGCCCGGCCATTGGCGGATGTCGCTTTTATCAATACAAATCATTCGAATCGGCATTAAAAGACGTACTTCGTCTGTCGTACATGATGACCTTAAAAGCCGCCGCCAGCGACCTCCCCCACGGCGGTGCCAAAGCCGTCATCCTGAAGCCAGCTGAAGTGAAAGATCGAGACGCCCTATTCCGATCCTTTGGTGATTTTGTGCACGACATGAACGGTCGTTACATCACCGCCATGGACATCGGCACCTCCACCCACGATATGGATATCATTTCTGAACGAACGCCACACGTGATTGGCGCCGCCGGAACCGATAAATTTCAAAGCGATCCCTCTCCGTTTACCAGCCAGGGAATTATGCGGGGCATTCAAGCCGCGGTAAAAGTAAAACTGGGAAGAGATAATGTCGATGGTTTACGCGTTGCACTCCAAGGTGGCGGAAAAACCGCTTATTATCTCGCACAGCATCTTCACAAAGCCGGCGCTCAAATTATCATGTGCGATCCCAAAATCGAAGCTACTCAACAATTTGCAGAAGAATTCCAGGCGCGCATTGTTCCTTCCGAAGAAATTTACGACGTGGATTGTGATATTTTTTCACCGTGTGCGATTGGCGGAACCATTAATTTAGAAACACTGAGCCGCATTAAAGCAACCATTATTGCAGGCGGCGCCAACAATCAATTAGCGCACCGAAAATACGGTGCGCTCGCGTATCAACGCGGTATTTTGTACGCACCAGACTTTGTGATTAATTCCGGTGGATTAATTCAAGCCGCTTCGATACACGATTATCACGACATCAACATTGCTATTAAACTCACCGAACAAATTTACGATAGAATGCTCACCATTTTTGAACGTTCTGCAAAAACCAATACGCCAACCATGGAAGTGGCCGAACAAATCGCCAAAGAAAAATTGCATGAAAAGCGTGGAGATTGTGTGGAGCTCGCATGACAAAAACAACCACCGTTGCGCATTTCGATATTCATTACCTTCAATACCTCGATGAAAACAGCCATCCCACGCAACCGTTTCCCGCATTTGCCGATCCCAAAACTTTGCTCTTCCTTTATCGACAAATGTCGCTCATTCGACATTTCGACAACAAAGCCGTTAATTTACAACGAACCGGGAAAATGGGCACTTTTCCTTCCTCTCGCGGTCAAGAAGCAGTAGGCATCGGCCTCGGACATGCGATGCAAAAAGAAGATGTTTTTTGCCCGTATTACCGCGACCAAGGCACTCTTTTGATGAAGGGAATTAAATTATCGGAAGTGCTGGCTTACTGGGGTGGAGACGAACGCGGCAGCGATTATCAAAATCCTGCTGCCAAAGACGATTTTCCGAATTGCGTTCCCATTGCCGGACAATTGCTTCACGCGGCGGGTGTGGCGTACGCGATAAAATATCGAAAACAAAAACGCGCGGTGTTAACGATCTGCGGCGATGGCGGCACTTCAAAAGGCGATTTCTACGAAGCCATTAATTTAGCCGGATCGTGGCGATTACCCGTGGTTTTTGTGGTGAATAATAATCAATGGGCCATTTCCGTTCCGCGCAGTCAACAAAGCGGTTGCCAAACCCTGGCTCAAAAAGCCATTGCTGGTGGTTTTGAAGGAATACAAGTCGACGGCAAAGACGTCATTGCCGTTCGCCAAGCGGTTGACGAAGCTTTAAAAAAAGCCCGTGAGGGTGGCGGCCCGACACTCATCGAAGCCGTCACGTACCGCTTGTGTGATCACACGACCGCTGATGATGCCAAGCGTTACACGCCTCCCGAAGAAATCAAAGCCGCTTGGAACGTCGAACCGATTGCACGCCTGGGATATTATTTAGAATCCCAAAAATTATGGTCCCGAGAAAAAGAAGCCGAATTACAAAAAGAATTAGCCGTGGAAGTCGACAACATCGTCAATGAATTTTTGAATAGGCCTAAAGCTCCATTAACGGATATGTTTGATTATCTTTACGCAGAACTTCCCAAGGCGCTTCAGCCCCAACGCGATGAAGTGGAGGCGCAACAATGACTGCCATCACCTTAGTTGAAGCCGTCACCCAAGCGTTGGCTTATGAAATGGCCCACGACGATTCCGTCGTTGTGCTGGGAGAAGATATTGGCGTAAACGGCGGCGTTTTTCGCGCTACGGTTGGCCTTTATGAAAAGTTTGGACCCGAGCGTGTTCTGGATACCCCTTTAGCGGAAAGCATGATCGCGGGCATGGCCATCGGCATGGCCGCGCAAGGCTTGAAACCCGTGGCTGAATTCCAATTCATGGGTTTTATTTATCCCGCATTGGACCACATTCTTAGCCATGCCGCGCGGATGCGTAATCGTACCCGCGGGCGCCTGCATTGCCCCATCGTGTACCGAGCCCCCTTTGGCGGCGGCATACACGCCCCTGAGCATCACTCAGAGAGCATGGAGGCGCTGTTTGCCCATATTCCCGGTTTGCGCGTTGTTATTCCTTCTTCACCCGCGCGCGCTTACGGATTGCTGCTGGCGGCGATCCGCAATCCCGACCCGGTTATTTTTTTAGAGCCCAAGCGCATTTATCGTTTCGTGAAGCAAGAAGTGCCCGACGACGGCAAAGCACTTCCCCTGGATAAATGCTTTATTTTGCGTGAAGGCAGCGACGTGACTTTAATTACGTGGGGCGCGATGATCAAAGAAACCGTGGAAGCTGCCGAACAATTACATCAGCAAGGCGTTGAAGCCGAAATCATCGACGTCGCCACGGTAAAACCGATCGATATGGAAACGATTCTGCAATCCGTTGAGAAAACGGGGCGCTGTGTAATTATTCACGAAGCTCCGCTCACGGGTGGCATTGGCGGCGAAATTGCCGCACACATTGCCGAGCACGGTTTATTATTTCTCACGGCACCCATTAAGCGCATCACCGGGTATGATACCGTCATGCCGTATTTCAAAATGGAAAAACATTATATGCCCAGCACGCAACGTATTTTAGCTGGCATTCAACACGTATTGGAGTTCGCATGAAAATCTTTAAATTACCCGACTTGGGAGAAGGTCTGCCCGATGCCATCGTTCGCGAATGGTTTGTGAAAGTTGGCGACGAGGTGAAAGCCGATCAACCCTTAGTTTCCATGGAAACGGCAAAAGCGTTGGTCGACGTGCCCGCTCCTTTTTCCGGAAAAATTGAAAAATTATACGGCAAGCCCGGCGACACCATTGAAACGGGACAACCTTTGGTTGGATTTGAGGGCGAAGGCGCAGAAGAAAAGCCCAAAGATGCGGGCACAGTCGTCGGCGCTATCGAAGAAAGCGAAACCGTTCTCAAAGAATCCGCTCTGGGCGTACAAGCAAAAAAAATTACGCCTGGAAAACACATTAAAGCAACACCGGCCGTGCGAATGCTGGCGAAACAATTGGGTGTGGATCTAGCAACGATTACACCGAGTGGGTCAGCAATTACCGCTGAAGACGTAAAGCGCGCCGCCGGTGGGGCGAAGCAAGAAGCGCCTAAAAAAGCGTATGAAATTGAAGGCGAGCTCACGCCGCTTTCAAACGTACGACGTGCGATGGTGCAAAGTATCTCTCGATCCAATCAGGAAATTGCTCCCGTCACCATCGTGGACGATGCGGATCTGCATGCGTGGAGCGGAAAACAAGACATCATGATTCGCCTGATTCGCGCCATGCAAGCGGCGTGCACAGCAGAACCCATGCTCAATGTGTATTTTGACAGCACAAAAATGGCTTATAAACCGAATACAGTGATTAATATCGGTTTTGCGCTGGACACGCCGCACGGACTTTACGTGCCCGTGCTGAAAGACGTCGCACACAAAGACGATGAAGCGTTGCGCCAAGGGATCGAGCGATTTAAACAGCAAGCCCAAAATCGCAGTATCCCGCAAGAAGACTTGCACGGCGCCACCATCACACTCTCGAACTACGGCTCTTTTGCAGGACGCTATGCAAACCCCATCATCATTCCGCCCATGGTGGCCATCGTCGGCGCGGGTCGCCTGCGCGACGCCGTCGTCCCCGAGAACGGCAAACCCGCCGTCCACCGCATCTTACCGTTGTCGATCACTACCGACCACCGCATCGTCACCGGCGGCGAAACCGTGCGGTTTTTAAGAGCGATGATGGATGCGCTGGAACACTCCAATTGACCTTCCTGTCCTTTCGAGCTTAACTGCGATAGTACACCGTAACGTTAGTTTTTCCGTTTTCGTATTCACTTTTTTTTCGTCATCCTCGCCAAGGAAGGCGAGGATCCAGTTTCAGGGACGCGCATTCCCGTCCGTGGAATCTGGATCCCGGCTTCCTTGCCGGGATGACGAACTATTAAAAATTAACGTTCCAGGAGAAATTTTGCCACAGAATCGCACCCAGAGGGGTCTGTTCATTTTGTGAGCAATTACTCACAAAATGAACAGCTTTTGGCTGGCATTTTTTTGACCAAAAATCAATTACTATGCAACCAGGCAGTGAAGGACGCACTGCTGCACGGAAAGCACCACTAATAAAGATCCAAACAGGCAAAGGAAGATCTGGCAGGCACAGGGATACGCCTGCGGATCTTTATTTGTTCGGCATTTCGCATCTTTAAAGGTAATGGGTATAATCAACCCAGGTGGTCTGACCAACGGTATGAAGCATTTTCTTATGAAAGTAAATATTAGCGATCCATCCTTCCTAAAAGCTTTCCTGCTTACCTTACCGGGTTCTGTTTATTGGAAGGATAATAAGGGAGTTTACCGAGGTTGTAACTCTAGCATGGCAGCGTTCGCGGGGCTTGATTCACCCGATGAAATTGTTGGAAAAACCGATATTGATCTATCTTGGCGAGATCAGGAACCCATTTTGAGGGCACATGATCAAGCGGTAATAACCACCAATACTGAAATCACTACGGAAGAAAGCAGAAAGTTAGCAAACGGTCACACAGTGTCCTGCCTCACGGCAAGGAAACCTTTAGAAGATGAAAAAGGCCAAGTGGTGGGCATACTGGGTATTTGTCTCGAAACCTCCCCAGTAAACCAAAATGACGAAGTGGCGATGAAAAAACGGGCCGAATTTCATAAAAAAGTTTCCGAATTATGGAATGAAAATGCGAATATTTGGTATGAGGCCTCAGAGAAAGGATTTGATGTTTGGCGAGATTGTCTCAACACACCCGCTTTTTTGAACATGTTACCCGACATAACTAATTCTACAGGATTAGATATCGGTTGTGGTGATGGTCACAACTCACGCTTAGTTGCGCGATTGTGCAAATCCCTTGTCGCTATCGACGTGGCAGATAAATTTATTCAGATTAATTTAAATAATCCCGTTCCATCCAATCTTATTTTTAAAAAGATAAATGCTACAAATTTACCATTCCCAAATGAATATTTTGATTTTGTTATCGCAACAATGTCATTCATGGATATGCCCGACTTTGAAAAAGTCTTATCGGAAGTGCATAGAGTTTTAGCTCCTTCTGGATTCCTTCAATTTTCTCTTATTCATCCCGCTTTTAATGAGCATCTGGGGCGGTGGGTAAAAGATGAAGAAGGTGAAGTATTGGGTTTTCTAATGAAAGATTATTTCAAAGAAAGCATGGGCGAAATTCATGAGTGGCAGCATCTTCATTCGCCATCCAGCATGAAAAAATTTAAAGTTCCTCGCTTTTCAAAGCCATTGAGTAAATGGCTAAATGCGCTCGTACGGTCAGGGTTTTTATTAGATGAAGTTTGCGAACCCTATGCAGACGATCAACTTATTAAAGCTCACCCTGAGCTTGATACAACACGAATAGTGGCTCATAGCTTAATTATAAGAGTCAAAAAAAATGAATCCTACAAAGAACCATTCCGAAAAATTATCGAAAAATTACCCGGTAACATTTGGTGGAAGGATAAAAATTTAAAATATCTTGGCTGTAATGACCGGGTTATTGAAGTTCTTGACCTTGCTTCTCGTAAGGAGTTTATCGGAAAAGACGATCATCAGCTATGGAATAAAGAGATAGCAGATAAATTATTGGAAGCTGACTTATACGTATTAAAAACTGGGGAGACCATTAATTTGGAAGAAACTATCGTACAAGGTGACGGTAGTTCTGCGATCATGTTAACCAATAAATCGCCACTTTACGATGACGATAGGAATATAATCGGTATCGTAGGAACATCCACTGATATCACGTACAGAAAAGAACTTGAGAAAAATTTACGTGATCAGCGAGAAAAAGCACTGGCTGCCAGTAAATCGAAATCTGAATTTATTGCCAATATGAGTCATGACCTACGGACTCCCATTACCGGGATGTTGGGAATGGTGCAAGATATGCTGAATACAGCAGATCATGCTCGATCCTCTTTACAAACCGAGCAACAAAGCAAAGCAACACCCACATCATCACCGTATTCACCGCTATTAACGAATATCATTGAAATGGTTCGCCGCAACGGTGCGTTTCTGATGGCAGCCACAGATGAACTTTTACAGCTCTGTAACGAAATTTTAGAGGTTGTGAGTTTAGAATCCGGCGTAACAACAGAAAGTCCCGAATCGTTTAATCTACGCGAACTGGTTGAGCATAATATTGAATTACTGCTACCCGTTGCACAACATAAAAAATTGAACTTACTGCATGAGATTAATCAGAGTATTCCAGAATATCTTTATGGATTACGTATTTATCTTGACCGTATCTTACTTAACCTTCTCAGTAATGCCTTAAAGTTCACGGAAAGCGGTTTTGTCAAAATAAAAGTGCAATTGTCAAAAGCTGATACTATCGATCATCAAGCAGGTAACAAAGTAATCCTACAAATTCTTGTAGAAGACAGTGGAGTGGGTATCCCGAGTGATAAATTCGATACGATTTTTGAGCACTTTTCGCGTTTGACGCCTGCTTACGAGGGGCTATATAAAGGTGCCGGCTTAGGGCTGTACACCGTTAAACGTTACCTTGAAGCCATGGGTGGGAAAATTGACGTAAAGAGTGAGGTTGGAAAGGGCACTTGTTTCACAGTCACCGTCCCGCTCATGACATCTGACCATACTGATCGAGCAAAGGAGTCAATTCGTGTGTCTAAAATACCCAAACCTATTAGCACAGCCGCTATTGCAGCAGAATTTGAAAAATCACCAACCCCAACTGAAGCCACCGCATCCATCCTTATTGTTGAGGATAATACCCTTGCTGCCATAGCAGTGAGATTGGCATTAAAACCTTTTAACTGCGCAACTGACGTTGCTAAAAATGGCGCACAAGCTGTGAAAAAAGCACAAAGCGAATCTTACGATTTGATTTTAATGGATATTGGCCTGCCTGATTTCAGCGGTGTTGAGGCTGTAAAAAGAATTCGGGCGCTCGCAGATACACAAAAATCTCAAGTGCCTATTGTTGCATTAACAGGGCACGCGGGCGACCCTGAAAAACAACAAGAGTGTCTGAATGCCGGCATGCAAGATGTGCTCAGCAAACCTGTTCAACCATTAGCACTAGAGTCAATTCTGCAGAAATACATTTTTAAAATTCCTGTAGAAAAACAACTCCCACAGAAAAATGAGTCCTTGACTGATTCCCAAGAACCTCTTGCAGTAATTGATTGGGATGCTTGTGTTCGTATGTGCAATGGTGATCCTGATTTTACGCGCCAATTATTGGCGATGCTTTCTGCAGACCTAAAGGGAACAAAAGAAAAATTAGAGAAATTTTATGCTGGCAACAATACTCAGGCATTGAATACAGAATTACATCGTCTTCGTGGTGGCGTTTGTTATCTTAAACTACCCCACCTAGAAAATGCGCTACACCTGTTTCTTCAGGCAGTAAAGGCTTACCCCCAGATCCCTGAGCAACTCGAAAAAACTTATACTAATTTACAGAAAGCTATGGATATATTTTTAGAAGTATGGGAATCAAAGACTTTTTAATTCTAAGTATCTTGTGCTTTTTTATGAATTAATGCTGGAATATTCAGGCGCTTCTGTGTTTGAATCCAATAGAGGCGCACGTTCCTTGCTCTCACTTCCTCGCCACCAAAAACAGCATTTCTCTGCCCACCATTCTGCCCAACCCACCGGCTTAGCCTTGGGTTGTTCTGTTTGTTCTGCCGTGGTGGATGGTACAATCTCAAAGTCCGCTATGATCTGATTTGCAACCAAGTCCGATTTGACGTCCAGCAGTACCTGTGGATTCATCATTTTAACCGCAAAAATAAGCTGATCAAGAGAGGTCATTAATTCAGCGGCCAGTTGTACATCTCCATCACCTCGATAAATAGCCCATTTTCTAATGAATGTTTGAGCAAGGTCTTTTATCGCATTGATGGAAAGCGGAAGAGGAATACCGGTCCTAGAAAGCCAAATCAGCAAGGACCCCAAAACAGCCCATTGCTCGGTGTCGGGAACCCATTCGTGGATTAATTCTTCGGCGGCGGCATAGGAATAGAGATTACTCAATATACTGAAGACCATCATGCCGTAAAAGAATTTAGGGTACAGCTTGGATTCAAACGGCAATTTATTATCCGTGGGTCCCCAGTGGGTCGCATTCTGATACAACATTTTACCAACGTTATAACCAAGGAAACTAAATAATACACTTAAAAAATAGATCGGCAGAGCTGTTATAAAAAAAGTCCCGACACCACTACCCGTCCAATTATAAATCTCAAGAACGGACGATATAAAATAGCCAGCAAGACTGCCCGTAACCCAGACTCCACCAATAACTCCCGCTAATTCGCACAATGGACGATCCCACTTTGAAACCTGAATGGAGGGTGCTGTACGCGCCGCTGAAAACTCTTTAGAAAAGTCCAGCAGCAAACCCGAGTCGTTTTGTAATAACGCGTTTCGAAGTTCGCGAGAAATTTCCCATCGATAAGTCCAAGTGCGCCGGTCAAACGTACAAAAATCGGATTCCAAGTGTTGCTGCACGCGCTCCAGAAAAGCAATAACTCGTTGGCGAATAAATTCAGCTTCTGTATTTTTCTCAACTTCTTCGGAAGGAAAACATTTTTTAATAAGCCATTCAAAAGGTAAAATCGGAAAGCGATACAGCGGATAGGTGAGCGCCAATTTAAGCGATAAAAAATGCAAAATCGTATTAGAAAATTCAACAATAATTGCTTGTACTACTATAAAGGGAATTGAATCAATGAGTGGATAGAAAATACTAACCATCGCTAGAGGGAGCGCTGAAAGCGCCGACCCTACGACAATGAATAAATCGGAGAATATTTTTTCCCACCCGGTCAACGCGGGAGTAAGTACGTCTTCCAAGGCAGCAGGCACCGTTTCATTGTCTCGCTCAGTAAAAAAATCACCCGTCGCTTTATACAAAACACTCGTTGCGGAAATAAAAACCGACAAAGCGCAGAACCATCGATTGAGAGCGTAATTTCCAGTGTCGATAATGGTGTTCGGGCGATCGGCCAGTCTCGCCGCAAGTGGAGAGTAAAGACCACCACCCGAAAAACAAACAAACAATAAAAACCCTTGTCGAGCAAGTTCCCGCTTCAAGGAGGGCAATTCTTTTCCTGAGAGATAATAAGAAAAGACCTTTTTAAATCCCTCTAACTCAGGTGGGCCTTCGGGTCTCCCAATTTCTTCCATTGAACGGCGAGGATTATGGCGCATAAAAATCTTACCGAAGATCTAAGCTTTCTTCCAGAAATTACCGTATTCTATCAAAATTTACTTACTTATTGGCCTCTTGCACAAATAATAATACTTAACAGTCAGTTAAAAGCAGTGAAAACCATTGCCTCTGAAATATAAATATAATGCATGGTTTTGCAGGTTTTGTGGAAGTTGGGCCGCCTGTTTCTGACTGTCTGGGTAGCCCGTCTGCAACCGTCCGATTTGGTCATATTTTGCACATTTTAGCTTTATAGAGTACAATTAGAGGGTATTTCCTGAATGATGGTCCTAAGGTCCTAACTCTATGAATACGAAAAAGAATACTTTAATAGCGGGCCTCGCCCTGTTGGCAGGAGGGATCTCTCTCCCTATGCTGGCTGCTGCTGATCCCGGCCCTAAACCGCCTTCTCATTGGATTAATGTCCACGTTCACAACGATTCCGATAATACGGTATCGGTAAAATATGTGGTTAAATATACTTTTCAAAGCCTGATCTGTTCAGTGGGCCCGTTGGGAGGAGGAGATGTGCAAGAAGAGGTGTGGCCGGATGGCTTATCCATTCCCTCCCACCATCAGGCAGATGGGGTAAATGAAGGTCCGCGCCTGGGCTGGTATTTGTTACAAGATAAATGGTGTAACCCTACTCTCGTAGAGATCAAAGTCCAATGCCGCGATGGAAGGTATTTACAGCATCCTTTTCACGTGCCGAATAGCAATACAGTGGACGCTAAAATACAGAATCCTGACATACACGGATGTCCAACAGTCACTCCTTAAATTCACCACGTAAGGCCTCTGAAGATAATGCTAAGGGTGTAATACCACAATCATCCAGATGAAGCTCAGATGAATAAAGCAATGCCAAATCGGTCAACGCATCCGCTGCAACAATCTGGCATTTCAATTGTCCCACACGCGCATTTTCAATTACGGTTTCATAAAAATTATCGTCCCCTTCCGCCATTTCAATCACATGACGATTCGTCACAACGAAACCATCGGCAATAATAAATCCGGTTCCGTACTCAACAACCGTAGCAGCTATGGCTTCTTGATATTCTGCTTCTATTTGTTGGGTCTTGTCGTCCAGATAACGCGGCACAGCCACCAAACCTTTCGCGTTCACATCGCCTTCCGTCGGATATTTTTTCACGCGCTCACTTTGTGTGACGAAATCAACCGCTCGTTTGATGTCGCGGATGTCGTAACTTTCCTTGTCTATCGGCAAAAAATTGAGATCTTCGGGAAAAGAGCCATAAAAGCAATCTTTAATTCTCCCAAAAGCATCGCGAACTGAATATTGCTGTAACGTGTCGGATTCACCTACGATCGTAACTTTTACACAAGTATGTAAAGCTTCTCTGCCATCTTCTCCCAATAAATCGCCTGAAAATACCGATGTCGCACTGGATTGATGTCGTGACACAATAACTCCTTTATTTCAGATTGCCCATAATGCCGTAATTATCCGTTTAAGAATTCGGACATAAGAAAGGTATCAAACTGCTTCTTTCAATTCCACATTAAAATGATTAGGGATGCGGCGTAATCGCAACAATAGTGATTTGGCTCTTCTTTGGGCCGTAATACCAGAAGATTCGATAAGCGGCAGGGGTTTTATTTTCGGCATACGCCTCGAATATCTCCTCACCATCAGGGCCACTGATTGCTG
>CAMTUH010000007.1:0-10618 GCA_947084935.1 uncultured Coxiellaceae bacterium | reverse complement strand
GTGCCACCCTCATGCTCTTTGAGCGCTTTAATGATTTGTTCTTCTGTATAACGTTTTTTCATTTTGAGATCTCCTGCGTCGTAGATTAATTGGAAATCTCATCAATGTCATGGCGTTAATCTTGGGGGATAGGTCAACCCAACGCCATACTGGATAATCAACTCTAATAACTTTTGATCATGAACTTCCCAGAGAAACGCATACTCCAATAAAGAAAGAGACACCTGTTCTCCTTCTTCAAAGGCAATATGGCAATTGTCTTTGCTGCTGAAATCCACGTGATCGCGCAATGCCTCGTAGGCACTCTTAGCCTGCGCTGCGACACCCGCATTCTCCGATGCCATGTCCTGAAAAAAAATACCCAATAAAGTAGCACTACCATTTTTGTTCTTGCTCTTGCCTGTTTCGTCGTTGCTTGTGTTGTATTGAATCACTGCACCAAAATCGTAGTGGCCCCACGATTGCTTCTGTTTAATAAACTCGTTTAAGCCTCCTTTACCTTGATACCACAACAAAATTGCTTCTTTGCTGCTGCGGTCGTTTTGATTGAAATCGGGCAGATTTAATAGAGTACTGGGTCTCATAAAATTCTCTCTCGTGTTTTAATAAAATTTTAATAAAAAGTATACATCAATTTTAACCGTTCGTTAATAACGCAATATTAAAGAGACCTCTCGAAATGCAAGTTTTCCTTATTTTTGTCATTCCCATGAAAGCGGGGGATCTAAATTTTAAGAGTTATTGATTCCTGCTTTCGCATTCAGGCTCCGCCCCTGCGAAAGCAGAGGAATGACGGGCCGTTCAATGAGATCCCCCGCCCCCTTCCGGGACAGGCTCCACGCTCGGGATGACACAGAGACAATTGTTGGGCTTCGAAGCTCAGCCCCCACAGAGCACCTACCACTGAGCTATAATTTTACTATATGAATCCGACAGGAGCCTTACCATGCCAATCAAGAAACTAAAAGAATTCCTCGATAAAAATAAAGTTAAATACGTAACAATCAACCACTCCCCCGCGTACACCTCTCAAGAAATCGCGGAAATCGCACATATTTCTGCAAAAGAGCTCGCTAAAACCGTCATTGTAAAAATTGACGATACTTTAGCGATGGTGGTCACGCCCGCGCACATTAAAGTGAACTTTGAGCAAGTTAAAAAATCAACCGGAGCTAAGCACGTTGAACTCGCAAGCGAATTTGAATTTCAAGAACGATTTCCAGGCTGCGAATTGGGCGCGATGCCACCGTTTGGGAATTTATTCGACATGCCGGTTTACGTAACGAGCGATTTGACCAAAGACGAAAAAATTGCCTTTAACGCTGGCTCACATGCCGAGTTGATTAAAGTGTCTTATAAAGACTTTGAAAAAATCGTGAAGCCGAAGGTTATTGAATAAAATCACCCCCGAATCTTATCCACCATTTTTTTATCGTCGGAATCTTGCGGCGTGTCGTGACCGAGCAGCCAGTCGTATAATTGCGGATCGGGGTGATCGAGAAACCGATTAAATAATTCTTTTTCGTGATCGGATAATTGCGAAAATTTTTCATTGAAAAATTTCTCAAAAAGAATATCGAGTTCCAACATGCCGCGACGGCACTTCCAACGTATTTTACTGGGATTCAATGGTTGATTCATTATCTGTCTCACGAAACGTAACGCGCGGCGTCACTCCACACAATAATTCATAACCGATGGTATCCGACGCCGTTGCGACTTGCTCAATCGGTAAATGATCGCCCCACAAAATAACGCGATCACCCACTTCAGCATTGGGTCGCGCACGCAAATCAATGGCGATCATATCCATGGAGACTCGCCCCACCAACGGACAAATCTTTCCATTCAACCACGTGGGCGTTCCGGATTTCGCGTGTCGCGGGTAACCATCGCCGTAACCAATACCCACAATACCGATGGGCATGTCTTCTTCGCAGTGCCACGTGCACCCGTAGCCAATCGCATCGCCCGGCCGGCAATGTTTCACGGCGATCAATTTCGCCGACAACGTCATCACCGGGCGTAAACCCATTTCAATTCCGCTGCGCTGAGAAAAAGGCGACACACCGTACAACATAATTCCGGGTCGAACCCAATCGGCTAATGCATCGGGATAAGCGACAATTCCCGCGGAATTGAGGATGCTTTTCGGCGCAGAAATAGCGTGCGTTATTTCTGCGAATTTTTTTATTTGTGCTTCGGTAAAAGCACGATCGGGATTATCCGCATCCGCCAAGTGCGTCATTATTCTCACGGGTTTTTTGACGGCTTCAATGGCGCGTAATCGTTGATAAACAGCCGTCGTCTGATCGGCCGGAAAACCCAAACGATGCATACCCGTATCGATTTTGAGCCAAACGGAAAGCGGTTTGGATAATTTATTTTTTTCAAGCAGATCGATTTGATCGGGTCGATGAACGACCACTCCCAAGTCGTGTTTCAAAAAATCAGGCAATTCATTTGCCTCGTAAAATCCTCCCATAACAACAATCGGTGTTTCAATGCCGTTTTCGCGCAACGTCAGCGCTTCTTCCAAACACGCCACACCAAAAGCATCGGCATCGGATAAGGTTTTTGCGACACGCAATAAACCGTGCCCGTACCCATTGCTTTTTATCATGGCTAAAATGGATCGCTGATTGACTAAAGCTCGAAGACAAGAAAAATTATTCCGCAAGGCCGATAAATTAATCGTTGCAACAGCGCCTCGGCTCACACTTTTGCTCCACCGAAGGGCACTCCTTGCGCAATGTCCTCGTAAGCGAAATTATCAAACCGCGTGTATTGCCCGCGAAACGTTAAATGAATTTTACCAATCGGCCCGTTACGGTGTTTTGCAATAATAATTTCCGCTTGACCTTTTGAAGGCGAGTCTTCGTTATAAACTTCATCGCGATAAATAAAAACAATTAAATCCGAATCCTGTTCAATAGCGCCACTTTCGCGTAAATCCGACATCACCGGACGTTTGTCCGTGCGCGCTTCTAAACTGCGATTCAATTGAGACAACGCGACAATCGGCACACTTAATTCTTTAGCCATCGCTTTCAACGATCGCGAAATCTCAGAAATTTCCGTGCTGCGATTTTCTTTTGATCCCGGCACGTGCATCAGCTGCAAATAATCAACAACGATGAGCCCCAGTTGTCCGTGCTCACGCGCTAATCGTCGCGCACGCGACCGCACTTCGCCCGGTGATAGCGCCGGCGTATCATCAACGTAAAGCTTGGTCTCGGATAACATCTCAATCGCCGCGGTGATTCGTGGCCAATCGTCGTCTTTTAATTTACCCGTGCGTACTTTGTGTTGATCAATACTGCCCAACGAAGACAGCATCCGCATCACCAACGATTCCGCGGGCATTTCCATACTAAAAATTAACACTGGAACGCTGCCTTTAATCGCGGCGTGCTCCGCCATATTCATCGCAAATGCGGTTTTCCCCATCGAGGGACGACCCGCCACCACCACCAAATCACCCGGTTGTAATCCCGAAGTCATCTCATCGAAATCAGCAAAGCCGCTGGACACCCCCGTAATCGCTTGGTCGGAATGGTATAAAAAATCGATGCGGTCCGTGGCCTTGGCCAATAAAGTCCCAATTTGTACCGGACCGTGTCCGCGCGATCGAGTTTCCGCAATGCGAAAAACCCGCCGTTCAGCTTCATCGAGCAATTCTTTAATATCGCGACCGTCGGGGTTGAATGCGTTTTCAGTGATGTCCGAACCCGTGGCGATGAGCTGACGCAGAATTGAATGCTCACGAACAATGTCCCCATACGCCACGATATTGGCCGCACTGGGCGTATTTTTAGCCAATTCGTACAGATAAGTCTCACCGCCCGCGGCTTCTAACTCCTGCTGGGCTTTAAGCGCCTCGGAAATCGTTAGCACGTCTAAAGGCTGATGCTTATCGACAAGACGCTGCATGGTATTGAAAATGAGCCGATGCTCGGCGCGATAGAAGTCTTCAGCCGCTAACCGATCGGCAATGCGATCCCACGCTCGGTTATCGAGCATGAGCGCACCCACAACGGATTGTTCCGCCTCAAGAGAATGGGGGGGGATTTTAGGTTCTGCCTTCTTGGCACGATCGCGTTGCATGGAAGTTAGTGTAACATGCTTAGGCTTCCGGATTCACGACCACTTTGATGGTCAGCTTCACGTCGCTGTGCAGTTGGATTTGCACCTCGTATTCACCGATTTGGCGAATCGGCCCTTCAGGCAAATTCACTTCACGTTTTTCGACTTCCACGCCGGCTTGCGTAATCGCTTCTGCAATGTCGCGCGAAGCAATCGATCCAAACAGTTTGCCTTCTTCACTGGCGTTTGCGGTCAATGTCACCTTGAGACTCTCCAAAGCCTTCGCACGCACTTGAGCTTTTGCTAACACTTCCGCAGCGGCCTTCTCGAATTCCGCACGACGTTTTTCAAACTCCGCAACGTGCTCTGGCGTTGCCGGAAGTGCTTTCCCATACGGAAATAAAAAATTACGCGCAAAACCGGGTTTAACGTTAACCTGATCGCCCACGTTGCCTAAATTGGTAATTTTCTCTTGCAGTATGACTCGCATCGCATAACCCTCGTATTTTAAGTTGTCAAATAATGTTTCCGAACGTTGTACCAACTGTCCACAAAGCCCAGTAACGCCAACACCATCACGATATACCGCGTGATCGGCAGCATCAGTAATAAAATGTAAACCGCAATTATTACTAAAACGAGCTCCCTTCGTCGTGAAGCAAGGCTGTGCAGCAGACTCAATCCCGCAATCATGAATGGAAATAATAATACGGGATAAAGGTCCATGAGCCAAGCCAATTTCCAATACATCCCTATCGTCGCAATCATCAATAGGACCGCGGCCACGCGATCGACTCGAATCTGGTTAAATTCGTATTGCAAGAGCCCAGGTTCAACGATGGCCGTTTCCCACCACCGTGCAAGCAGTACCTGTACGAACAGAAAAAACAAAATAAAGAATGCAATAGCTCCGGTAGCAATCAGCGAATATACTTGAATGGCTTGCTCGGACGGCGCATTTGACACGCGCATGATTGAAGACCACTCCGGTGAATTCATATATTGGTGATACAAATTAATCCATATTTTATCGATGTTCGGCACGAAAATATGAATCGCCACTATACCCACAAGTGCCATAACCGCTGCGATTTCCAATAACCATTTCCAAGAATGGGTACGCCGCAAAACCAGTGCAAAAACCCACACCAGTACGCTTTGCGCAATCATCAGCAGATAATCGTAAAAAAATCCAACTCGCTTTGCGATCAACAAACTGATGGCGGGCAACAAAATAAAAGCCAACACCATCAAACCAGATTTATATCCTTTGCGCAAAGTCACTAAGCCAACGATAACCGCCGCGATAAACCCCGTGGGAATCATCATCAATGGCAATAAGGTGCAGATGAGCGCTGCAATTGCCGCACGTCGATTATCGGCTAGTAAATAGGCGCCAAATTTACGCATGGTTATTTGTGTGTGTCACAATACGGTAACAGCGCCAAATAACGCGCTAATTTAATCGCACGCGCTAATTGGCGTTGATATTTCGCACTCGTTCCGGTAATACGGCTTGGGACAATACGTCCCGACTCCATGATATAATCTCTTAAAATATCGATGTTTTTGTAATCGATTTCTTTGACGCCTTGCGCCTTAAACGGACAGAATTTTTTTCGACGAAAATACGTAGACATAATTAATCCTCTTACGCTTGATCCGATGATGCATCGGCTAATTCATCAACGCCCTCAACGAAGGCTGCTCGTGGTTTTTCTCGACGATAGCTTTTACCCTTGCTGTCGGATGTACCCATCATCGACGATGCTTCAGTAACCGCCCCTTCGCGTTTTAGCACTAAGCTGCGCAACACTGCATCGTTGTAGCGAAAAGCATTTTCAAGCTCGCGAAGGGTTTTGTCGTCGCATTCGACGTTGAACAAGAGGTAATGTGCTTTATGAACTTTATGGATGGGATAAGCCAGTTGACGTCGGCCCCAATCTTCCATGCGGTGAACCTTGCCACCGCCTTGCGTAATCATGGATTGATAACGTTCAACCATGGCGGGCACCTGACCGCTTTGGTCCGGATGCACTAAAATGACGATCTCGTAATGTCGCATAGTTCCCCCTTTCGGATTAAAGCCCCCCAGAGCGATTGCTGGTGGAGCAAGGAGTTAAAAAGAGGGGCTATTCTACCCGAATTTGTTTCGTGATAGCAAATTCCAAACCATGCTATCATCTACTCCATGATACTGACGGAAGACAGCGGCATTGGGGACTACCACATCCGGGCCTACGAGGCCGGGGCCATCACGGTCAACGAGACCGTTTACCGGAAAAGCCTCATCGTGTCTCCATACGAACTCAACAGCGATTGGCCACCCCAATCCTTAGCCGACCTCACCCGTGAGCACTTCGAACCCATTCTAGCGATGAAACCAGAAGTTGTACTCTTTGGCACCGGCCGCCAATTCAAGATGCCCCCACCCGCTAAGCTCGCCCTTCTTTATGAAAATCGAATGGGTGTTGAATATATGGATACCGGGGCTGCTTGTCGTACTTACGCGGCACTGATGTCGGAAGGTAGGCGCGTTGTGGCTGCGCTATTAATCGATTAAAAAGGCGATTCCATGTCAAAGAAACTCAACGTTGTAGCGGCACAAATAAATTTATTAGTGGGCGATATCGAAGGAAACATGAAGTCTATTATCGAGTCTGCCAATCGGGCTTATCGCGACTATAAAGCCGACGTGGTGATCTTTCCTGAATTAGCGATTACAAGTTATCCGCCCGAAGATTTACTGTTTCGCCCAGCACTGTATAACCGCGTGCACAAAGCGCTGCAACAAATTGCGGACAATACGAAACAAACCGTTGTTATCGTGGGCTATCCTGATTTAATCGACGGAAAGCGCTATAACAAAGCCGCTGTCATTCAGGACGGGAAAATCATCGCCACGTACGCCAAGCACATCCTTCCCAATTACCGCGTCTTTGATGAAAAACGTTATTTCACGGAAGGCGTTGATTTCTGCGTCGTTAAAATTAAAAACGTGAACATGGGTGTTATTATCTGTGAAGACATTTGGTTTGACGAACCGATTCAACAATCCGTTCAAGCCGGTGCTCAGCTAATTGTTTGCATCAATGCTTCTCCCTTCGCACAAGATAAAGCACACCATCGTCGCGATTTACTTGCCAAACAAAGCAGAAAAAATAACGTTCCCATTATTTATTTAAACCACGTCGGTGGTCAGGACGAATTAGTTTTTGACGGTGGAGCGATGGTATTCGACGAGCGCGGTCAACACGTTCAACAGGGGCCTTATTTTAAAGAGTGTTTGATGCCTATTGAATTTGATCTCACACACGATTTGAAGCTGTTGACGGAAACTCCACTGCCACCCGAACCGCTGGACGAAGAAAAAATTTATAACATTCTGGTATTAGGCATCCGCGACTACATCAACAAAAATAATTTTCCCAGCGCGATTATCGGGCTCTCCGGCGGCGTCGATTCGGCGCTCACACTGGCGCTTGCGGTTGACGCCATTGGTTCCGATCGGGTTTCGGGATTATTGATGCCTTCGCGTTTTACCGCAAAAATGAGCGTCGAAGACGCGCAAGCGGAAGCCAAAGCACTCAACGTTCACACTTCGATTATCGATATCGAACCTATTTTTGATGCGTTTTTAGAAAGTTTATCGGTGGAATTCGGGGGCTTATCGAAAGACGTGACGGAAGAAAATTTGCAAGCACGCATTCGTGGCATGTTACTGATGGCGGTTTCCAACAAAAAAGGCAGTATTGTGCTGACTACGGGAAACAAAAGTGAAATGGCCGTTGGGTACTGCACGTTATACGGCGATATGGTCGGCGGTTTTGCCCCCTTGAAAGACGTTTACAAAACGATGGTGTATCGGTTGTGTAAATACCGCAACGCCATTTCCCCCGTTATTCCTGAGCGCGTGCTTGAGCGCGCACCGTCAGCCGAATTAGCCGAGAATCAAAAAGATCAAGACACGTTACCGCCCTACCCCATTCTGGATGAAATATTAGAGCGCTATGTAGCTAAAGACGAAGACCTTCTTACTATTGCTTCGCAAGGCTTTGATATTCATGTCGTCCGGAAAGTGATTCGCATGGTGAATCGCAACGAATACAAACGCCGTCAGGCTCCTGCCGGTATTCGCATTACCGAACGCGCGTTTGGGAAAGATCGCCGATATCCGATTACGTCGGGGTTCAGTAAAGATATTTAATTTTAATTGTAGCCTTGATAAAGCCATGCGAAATCAAGGAATTCCTAAATTTCGCGAAGCCGCTGCAATAATTTTTCGGAAAACTCTGGGGATAGTTCTACATCGGCAATTACGCACCAAAATCGATCGTCGGCAAATGACCGGCATTTTACGGCGTCTTTTTCAGTTAATAAAATCATTCGGTCATCACCAAAGTTAAAATCATTCGGTCGATAGCGATGGTGATCGGGAAACGGATGCGGAATTACCGTCATTCCAAGCTGAATCAGCTGTTTAAAAAACCGTTGCGGATTCCCAATACCGGCAACGGCGTGTACGGTACTTTTTTTTAATTCGCTGAGCGAAATTTCATTATCCGGATATTTCAGTTGATATATTTTTAAAGGCGTTAATTGCAGGGTGTATCTGCCTTGTGCTTCATTCACGTCATTGCGAGGCGCCGCCAGGCGCCGCGGCAATCCAGAATTAATCAATAATTTTCTGGATTGCTTCGGCGGCCTCGCAATGACAGAAGAATGAGTTCGAGCAATGACAAAATCCACCCGCTTTAAACGAGAAATTGGTTCACGCAACGGACCGGCCGGCAAACAGCGTCGGTTTCCAAATTGCCGATCTCCATCAATAACAGCAATTTCAATATTTCTCGCCAACGCGTAGTGTTGCAAACCATCGTCGCATACCACGATAGTGCACTCATTTTCCGCCAACAGCTTTTCAACCGCACGCGGGCGATTCGCACACACCGCCACCGGGCAATCAGTTTTTATTTTTAGTAACACCGCTTCATCGCCAACTGCCGCGGGATCGCTGGACGCCGTGACCGTTTGCGGAAAACGATTTTCTTTTCCGCCGTATCCCCGAGAGACAATTCCTGGTCGATACCCTTGCGTTTTCAACCAATTCACCAACCAATAAACCAACGGCGTCTTCCCCGTTCCACCCACCGTAATATTTCCAACGACGATAATGGGCACGGAAAAAACGTGTGATTTTTTCAGTCCCCAATTATAAAATTGACGACGAATTCTGACGATTAATCGATAAAGCCAAGCAACAGGAGCTAACAAATAAGCATAGAAGCTAGGACTCTGATACCAAAATTTGGGTGCGTGCATCAAAAAATTCCTGTTTTATAAGCCCCCGATGTGCCATAGCAAATAAATTTCTTCATCGAGGGCAGCACGATTACACAACAATTCTTCTGTAAATTGTAGATAGCCCGAGGGGTGGCGCCGGAGGCGGGGACCCCGTCGCGCGCAGGTACGAGCACGACGGGGTGCCGCAGGCGACAGGACCCCGAGGGCGAATTACAGAAACAATGGTACACAATCGGCGGCACCTCACACTGCCTCAACAGCAACCGGCTCACGAAATTGCATCCGATGCAGCACCGCGTACATTCCATTTTTCGCGATTAACTCGGCGTGCGTGCCCATCTCCACCAAACAACCTTTATCCATCACGATAATCCAATTCGCATTTTCAATCGTTGATAATCGATGCGCAATAACCAACGTCGTTCGCTGCCGCATCAAATTATCTAACGCCACTTGAATATGACGCTCGGCGTGCGTGTCTAACGCCGAAGTGGCCTCATCCAGAATTAAAATTGGCGCATCTTTAAATATCGCACGCGCAATAGCGATGCGCTGTCTTTGCCCTCCCGACAAAAGCACACCATTTTCACCCACCACGGTATTTAACCCATCAGCTAAATGTTCGATGAATTCCATCGCGTGCGCCGCCTCAGCCGCTTCAATGATTTTTTTCTTCTCCACGGCATGCTTTTGACCATAGGCAATATTATGTGAAATCGTATCGTTGAATAACGCAATTTGTTGCGAAACCAACGCAAATTGATTTCTTAAATCTTGCAAGTGGTATTCTTTAATATTAACGCCATCTACTTTAATCGCGCCACTCTCAATGTCGTAGAAACGCGGCAACAAATTAATTAACGTGGACTTACCCGCGCCGGAACGACCAACAATCGCTACGGTTTGACCCGGCTCAATGGTAAAATTAATATTCTGTAATATTTCGCGATTGGACTGCGAATACGTAAAAAACACGTTTTGGTATTCGATGCGCCCTTTCGCTCGTTTTAACGTTTGCGTACCCGTATCTTTTTCTGCGTCCTCATCCAGTAAACGAAAAATACTTTCCGCCCCCGCGATACCTTTCTGAATTAAGCTATTCACCATCGTCAGACGACGAACCGGTCTCAACATCATAATCATGGCCGTAACGACCGAAGCAAAACTGCCCGCCGTCACGTGCAGAAACGGCTGTGTCGCAAAAAACAGCACCACGGCAATCGGAACT
>CAMTUH010000006.1:0-193922 GCA_947084935.1 uncultured Coxiellaceae bacterium | reverse complement strand
GCTCGTCGGGCTTTGGCCCTTGCGGCGCTACGCATTCCATGCTTCGCTTGCAAGCTGCCCTCGCCATCGTTGGCTCGGGCGCTCAGCGGGCATGAAGCTTTGCTTCATGCGAGTTCCGCTTCGCCCTGCGCTTTATTTGCGCTTCATAACACCCCTTCCTAGCCTATGCGATTAGCTAATTTGGCCAGTGGTTTGATGGTGAGGCCTTGCGCAATGATCGAAAAAGCCACCACGCCGTAAGTCATAGCCAGAATGAACGTTCGATAGTCGCTGGGTGGCAATGAAAGGGCTAAGGCCACCGCTAGGCCGCCCCGCAACCCGCCCCACGTCAAAATGGTAATGGTGTACGGCGCTTGCGTTCGTTTGAATTGAATGAGCTGCATGGGTGCCGCAACGGTAAGCAGGCGAACCAGGAGCACGATTGGAATGGCGCAAATCATGGCAAGGATTTGTAATCCGTGGACTTGTACCAGTAAGAGCTCAAAGCCAATCAATAAAAATAAAACTGCATTTAAGAGCTCGTCGATCACTTCCCAAAAGACCATAATGACTTCGGGGCTTACGGTCTTTTCGTGCGATCGAATTTGATTGCCCACTAAGATTCCAGTAACAACCATCGCTAAGGGACCCGAAATATTAAGCCAGAGCGCGAAACTGTAACCCCCCGTTACCACGCCTAACGTGAGCAGAATGGCAATGCCGTGATCGCGAATCGGATGAAGGAGTCGGTTGGTGATCCAACCTAATATGATTCCATAAGCAATGCCACCAAAGGCCTGCTTGAAAAACAAAAGCGTAATGTGTGAGAAGGTGATGGGTGTGTGTTGAAACGCAAGCGCGTACAAGGTGATGAAAATCACGATTCCAACGCCATCGTTAAATAAAGCCTCACCGGCAACGCAAATCTCCAGTCGCTTGGGGGCGCCGACTTCTTTGAAGGTAGCTAATACTGCGATCGGATCCGTGGGGGAAATCAATGCGCCAAACAGCAAACAGTACAAGTACGGTAATTGTATGTTCAGTAAGGGCATCAAATAATAAATCAACGTGCCGACGATGAACGTGGAAGCGATGGTGCTGATTGATGCGAGAGTCCCGATTTCCCATTTTTTGCTTTTTAAAAGACGCAGATCAATCGTTAATGCTCCGGCGAAAAGCAAGAAGCTGAGCATGCCTTTTAATAATACGTTGGGGAAATCGATGTTCCTGACGAGGCTTTCCACGGCGGTGGCGACGTTGGCAAGCCCAGTGTGTTGCAAAATCAGCAATATTACCGAGAGAAATAGTGATCCACACATAATAGCGATGGTGCTTTGCAGATGAATAAAGTGGTGGTTGATATAGGTGATTAAGACTGCAAGAGATAAAATGATAGAGCCGATCGCATAGATGTCCATAAAATAATGCCAGCTGTTGCAAACTTGAGCATGTTTATCATAGACACAACAGTTTCCCGTTGTCTAGCTCGGAGAGACTTCTGGAATCGCTTGAAAAATATCGGTATAATTTCGTGGTGTTATTGGAAATAGTTATGCAAAGGAGAATGCTATGTCACATAATCATCATCGCCTCGGTGTTGCCTCATTGGGTTTAGCCGCTGGCATCACGTGGGCGATTGGGTTACTCGTTTTAGGATGGGTATCCTGGTGGTCGGGTTGGGGTGCGCAAATGGTTGCTGTTATTGGTTCTGTTTATGTGGGTTATCAACCCACGTTTTGGGGAACGATTATTGGCGCTATTTGGGGGTTCGTGGATCTCTTCATTGCCGGTGTAATTTTCGCTGCTATCTACAATTGCTGCAGCTGTGGCAAAAAATGTGGTACAGGCGAAAGCATGGGCGGTAGCGCGGTATAACCTTTATCATCAGCCCGCATTCAAAGAAGCGTGAGGCTTCCTCGGATGCGGGTATCCTAATGACCCAAGGAGTTTGATTTGCCGTTTCGAACGCTGCGGGAATTCATCAAGCTTGAAAGCTCCGGTGGCGTTATTTTATTCATCACGGCCTTGCTTGCGTTGGTCGTTACCAATACCCCCTGGCGGGTTTATTATGAGTCGTTTTTTAATACCCCGTTGACGTTACAGTTTGGTATTTTTCAGGTATCCAAACCACTGTTGTTATGGATCAACGATGGATTAATGACGGTTTTCTTTTTGCTCGTGGGCCTTGAAATCAAGCGCGAAATGTTTGAGGGAGAATTAAACAGTTTTGCTAAAGCGGCTCTTCCGGCCATCGCAGCTTTAGGGGGGATGCTGATTCCAGCGGTGATTTACGTTGCGCTGAATTGGGGAAATTCGGCTGCGCTGCGTGGATGGGCCATTCCTACGGCAACCGATATCGCCTTTTCTCTCGGAATTCTTTCTTTGTTGCGAACACGTATTCCTGTAGCGATGAAAATATTTTTAATGGCGCTGGCAATTTTTGACGACATCGGGGCAATTATTGTTATTGCGATTTTCTATACGAAACATATTTACTTCATTTTGCTACTCCTGGGTGTGGGCTTAATCGTGGTGTTGTTTATTCTCAATCGCTTGAAGGTAATGTCGATAATCCCCTACGCTTTAGTGGGTATTGCGTTATGGTTGTGCGCGTTGAAATCGGGTGTGCACGCGACTTTATCGGGAATTGTGCTCGCGTTTGCGATTCCGATTCGTGACTCCAGAAAACTAGACGTGTCTCCTCTGCGAAATTTGGAGCACAAACTTCATCCCTGGGTGGCTTTTGGCGTGTTGCCTCTTTTTGCTTTTGCAAATGCAGGGGTATCGTTTGCGGGAATTCGTTTTGACGAGCTGTTCAGCCCAGTCACGCTCGGGATTGCGCTCGGTTTGTTTGTCGGCAAACAGATTGGAATTGGATTGGCTTCGTGGTTGGGCATAAAACTTCATATAGCACGCATGCCGCACGGCGGTAATTGGCGCGGTATTTATGGAATCAGTTTAGTTGCGGGTGTTGGGTTTACGATGAGTTTATTTATCGGTACGTTAGCATTTGGGAGCGTCGGAGATACTTATCCCGCGATGGTTCGATTAGGGGTTCTGGTGGGTTCGTTTTTGTCGGGAATTTTAGGTTATTTGGTGCTTCGATTTGCGTATCCGCGGCACGAGCATCATGCGTTAATGCCCTAACTATTTCGTTTGTCGACATAACACGACGATTGCATTTCAATCAGGCGCGATTTGGTGCGTTCGAAAATTGATGACATTCGACCTTGTGGATAAAGTGCGTGGACGTCTGCGGCGGCGGAAATGACCACGCGAACGTGTGCGTCGTAAAGAACGTCGATCAGATTAATAAAGGCCGTAATTAAATTATTTTGATCGGATGTGATGATGGGAATGTCGCTGATCAGCACCGTATGGTATTTATGAGCCAGCGCCAGATAATCTTTTTGCGAGCGTGGAATACCGCACAGATCTATAAAGTCAAACCAAACGACATCACCGGCTTTTTTTCGTATTTTGATGGTTCGGTCGAATATTTTAATGGGCTTGTCATCCCACGGTAAGTAATTTGAAAAATGTTGGAAACATTTTTCCATGGTTAACTCGGCTTGTTCGTCGAGCGGGCTGAAGTAAACCCCCGCTTGGCTTAAGTGCTCTAATCGATAATCGTGTTTCGACTGTAAATGAAATACTTCCGTGTGTTGCTTGATAATTTCGATGGCGGGAAGAAAAGCTTCACGCTGTAAACCATTTTTGTAAAGCTCATCGGGCTCTGTGTTGGAAGTCGTAACAAGGCAAACACCGTGTCGGAATAATGATTTTAATAATCCTTCTAAAATCATGGCGTCAACGATATTATTTACAATAAATTCATCGAAACACAGCACGTGTGATTCTCGTGCGATTTTCAAACCAATTTTATCCAGCGGATTTTTGTGGCCCTGCCATTTCGTGAGCTCGTCGTGGATGTGCAGCATAAATTCATGAAAATGCATCCGTCGCTTTTTTATAGATAAGCAATGGTAAAAAATATCGATCAGAAAAGTTTTCCCCACGCCAATATTACCCCAGAGATACATCCCCTTTACCGGTTTTATGGCGTAGATCGGGCGCATCAGTTGGCCTAAGAGAAGTTGACGCGCTTTGTCTCGTTTGTGTAATTCAAGATAGATGCGGTTCAATTCTTGCATAACGAGAAGTTGTTCGGCGTCGTGATGAATGAGACCCGCGTCGATCTGTTGTTGATAATAGTGCAGTGGCGTCATTGATATAATTTGAGTGTGATTTCCGCCAACCGCTTACCCAATGCCGTGCAGAGATTTTTCTCGGCTTGCGTTAATGGGAAATCACTCTTTTGGCCAGCGAGGTGACTCGGGCCGTAAGGCGTTCCGCCGCTGGTGGTGGTAAACAGATCGGTTTCGCTGTACGGGACCCCGACGATGAGGGCGCCGTGATGCAGCAGGGGCATCATCATGCTGATTAAGGTGGTTTCTTGTCCTCCGTGCAAACTGGCTGTTGACGTGAAAAAGCCAGCCGGTTTTCCGATTAAGGCGCCGGATGCCCAGAGCGATCCGGTGGCATCAAAAAAATATTTTAACGGAGCCGCCATGTTGCCAAACCGTGTGGGACTGCCTACGGCGACACCCGCGCAGTTGGCGAGATCGTCCAAAGTGGCGTAGGGTGGGCCTTCTTTGGGTATGCTGTCTTCGGTGGCTTCGGTTGTGGGCGATACGGGGGGCACTGTGCGGATTCGCGCTTCGATCCCTTTTAGTTGTTCCACCCCGCGGGCGACGAGTTCGGCCATTTTGGCCGTTGCGCCATACCGGCTGTAGTACAGCACGAGAATATAAGGTGAGTGGTTGAGGTGAGTGGTATCATTTGGCATGATTAAGTTGCTCCCAATGGCAGGGATTATAGGGGAGCAGTTTTACAATGACAACCGGATGTGCTCGTTGACATGTGGAAAGGAATCAAAAGGCTAGTTCGAGTGCTGGTGTACGTGTACCGGCGTTACGTTGGTGAGGGATGTACGTATCGTGCGGCTTCGTTGGCGTACACGACACTGCTTTCATTGGTTCCCCTGACCATTGTTGTTTTTACCATTTTGTCGTTTATACCCATCTTTCATGGGGTTGGTGAGCGAATGCAATCGTTCGTTTTGCAAAACTTAGTGGCCGCTTCCGCCAACGTCATATCGAAATACATCAACGATTTTGTGTTGCACGTCTCGCGGTTATCGATCTCCAATATGATATTTTTGAGTGTGGTCGCTTTGTTAATGATTTATAACATTAATCAGGCGTTTAGCGCGATTTGGCATACGAAACCGCGGTTTCATTTTTCCCTATCCTTTTTGATTTATTTTATAGTCTTATTGTTGTCCCCGATCTTGTTGGGTGGGGTGATGGTGTTGGGGACATTTTTAATTAAGGCGCCGTTCATCGCGCATTTATTAAAAAAATCTTATGTTAAAGAGCCGCTTTTCTTCGCCCTACCTTATGTGTTAATCTTCATCACGTTTACTCTGTTTAATTGGGTTTTGCCTTCCTGTAAAGTCAAATTGTTGCACGCGGTGGTGGGTGGTTTAGTAACAACGGTACTGTTTGAATTAGCGAAGTACTTTTTCACGTTGTATCTGACGCATTTTCCCACGTATCGTTTGCTGTACGGAGCTTTGGCAACCGTTCCGATCTTCTTGGTCTGGTTGTACGTGTCCTGGACGATCATTTTACTGGGAGCCGTCATCAGTAATACGATGGCGACGGGTATACCCGAAAAGTATCGGGTTTAGTCATGAATCGATTGTTAGTTATTTTAGTCAGCGTTTTTTTCGTGCCGGCTGCCCTGGCGCTTCGGTTGCCGTTGCCGCCTAAAAATAATGATTTATCTGGTCAGGTTCAATTTGCCAGTGTGCAACTGAACGATACGTTTGCGGACGTTGCGCGGCGTTATGATGTCGGTTATTACGAATTGGTCGAAGCCAATCCGGAAGTCAATCCGGATCAACCCGCGCCGGGGACCGTTCTAATTATCCCCACACAATTTTTATTACCGCATATTCCTCGAGCTGGCATTGTCATGAATTTAGCGACCATGCGTTTGTATTATTTTCCGCAGGGGAAGAATTATTTCTATACGTATCCCATTGGAATTGGTAAAGAAGATTGGCAAACACCACTCGGCGTGTTACGCATCATCCAAAAAATTGTGAATCCCGTGTGGGTGGTGCCCGAGAGCGTGATGAAATACCGCGAGCAGCATGGCGATCCGGTTCCGCGCGTTATGCCCTCGGGTCCCGATAACCCGTTGGGGGATTTTGCGATGCGATTATCTAAACCTACTTATTTAATTCACGGAACCAATGACCCGAGCAGCGTGGGTCGTCGCAGCAGCGCGGGGTGCATTCATTTATATCCTGAAGATATTAAAGAATTGTTTGCGATGACGCCCGTCGATACCCGCGTATTGATTATCAATCAACCGTACGTGGCTGGCTGGAACGATAGGAAATTATATGTCGCAGCGCATTTACCGCTAGAAGAAGAGCGCGCGGAATTAGCCAATACGTCGGCCGTGGTTGAGGCGTTGATTAATAGTATGTTAGATAACGACGAGGAAGATTCGAAAATCAATTGGAAAAAAGCCACTGAAATTATCAAAGAACACACTGGGATTCCAGCTATTATTGGATTTGATCAAGGTGCAGAACCCGGTAACGTCAACGCATACTCTGCGTCATCGAATGAGTAATCAATCCTGCGCCAACGGTTGCAAGGACCGTTCCGGCGAGCTCTCCAAAAACTTCAGCAGTTTCCGGCGGCAGATTAAAAATATTTACAAACGCCCATTCACTCGCTAATTCTCCGAGGTATTTAACGCCGAGTGGTAATCCCAGTAGGGCAATGTATTTTGCAGCAGTTATGGTGAAATGCGGTGGTTCGCAAACGGATTGTTCTGGCGAGTCTGATTCATCGATAGGAGCGTAAGTTGTTGAGTTTTCTTCAATACGCCGCGTACTGTGCTGATGACGTCCAAATAATCCCGTTGTAGCAATGCCGATGGGAATCGATACCGCGGGTGCCAAGTACTGACATAAAATATGTGGGATTGTATTTTCCGACGAAATAAAACCCGCCGTTGCCACTAACATCGTCAAAGCGCTTGCACCTAATTCCAATGTAATGCGTTGTTTGCCAAATCGCCCGGTTTTATTGATGGTTTCTATCGCTTCGTGTGGATTTTTTTTCAGTGCGCTGATGATTTGACTTGCGATCAAATTCTCCGCCCACGGGAATATTTTATAAAAATATTCTAAATATTGTTCCAAACAAGAGGTGTCTGTATTTACCTGGCTCAAATAGTCGAGAAATTCTGAGTCGGATAATTGATTGAGCTCTTTTTCCAGTTCTTCGAAAAATCGATCCAATACGGCGCTCTGGTGCTGAGGACTGTTTGATTCCCGATTTCGAAACAGCCAGTTTGTTAAGAGCGCCAATAATATTTCGAGAGTAAAGTTGGTGTTATCGAAAATAGTGCCTAAAATGATGAACAGATCGGGCAGTGGAATTTCTTCTTCGTGACTCACGGACAAAGTGCTTCCGACAGTAAAAGCCGCGATAGCAATGCTGACGCCGAAGAGTAAGAGTTTTCGCCATTCCTGACGACAAAAGGTAACGAAATGGCGAGGATTGTTGAGCAGATGAGCGAGTGCCTCAGCGGCGCGTAGTGCCATAAAGGTTCCGAATCCGGCATCACCCAAAATGGAACCGATACGTTGTGCCATTGGATCCGCATTGTTTTCCCACGTGGCTCGGTAATTACCTGCGTTTGACAAAACATAAACAAGAGCAAGAAAGCCGGCCAACAGTGCTTGAATAGTTGAAGTTCTGGGAGAAGATAAAAGGTGAATGCTGTCTGTATTATTACTGTAGTGTAGTGCCTCTAAAAAAAGATCAGGGTGTTCCGATTGGTCCTGAATTTGTTCAACAAGATTTTTTGAATCCGTGAGATGATCTTGGGCATCACGACAATTCTGCCTCAAAATTTCACGGACGGCTTTACGTAATTTCTGGGTTTCCTCGTCGCGAATTCCACTGTCCGTGAAAGCAGGCAATCGGAGATCATAAATGCGATCGTGCACGGACGGTTCTAACATAGCCATAATCGCCCACTGCAAAAAGGTCTCGTAATTTTCACGGTCCAGCCAACCAACTTGGCGCGCGAGAGAACCGGGTATCGCAGAAACGTAGCGAAGGATAATGAGCTTTGGTATTTCGTGAATGAGGAAATTGAAAATATTTTTGCTGCCCTCGAGGAATTTTTCTGAGCTATTTTCTAATTCATGAACGCCCAGTAATTCTTCTATTCCTGTTCTGCCATTTCGCACGGCGAGGACAAGATTTTTAATGTAGTGCAAATAACGAGAAATTGAAATTTGGTCCACCACCACCATCTGCATGTAATTGACGGCATAAGCGGCGAGAGCAAAAGGCAATCCAAAAGGCCACAGGGGAATTTCCTTGGTTGACAATCCGAAAAAGAGAAGGCAGGCGATGCTACTAATTCCGTGCGAGGTGAGTTGTGATATTTTTCGAATAATACCATTCGTCGTGCGTAAACCGTGTAAGTTGATCGGCGGAGCAGTCATCTCATCTTGAAGGGTTCGAATGACTGCCTCAGTAGGTACGGACGATAATGTGCTTGTTTTTCGCATGAGTTTTAGATAGGCCAACGAGGGCTATTAGTTGAATGCGGTCATGATAACGCGTGGGGGTTAAATTAATATTAAATTGGAAGGAAATTTTGAGAACGGGTTTGTAAACTGGGATTTTTATCCTGGATTTTTAAGAAATCCCTAAGGAAGCTCATGACAAGGTCTGTATTCGGATGCTAATGAACTCATGGTTCGTTCTTTGCTCGAAGAAATGATTGGGTCTCTAAAGTTTTAGTGTAATTCCTCGGTTCGCAAAGCTTACCGAGGCTACGGTCTAAGTACCCGATTTTTTATCAGGAATTTGGGTCATTAAGCCCACGTTATCGGCGCCGGCTCGTTGCAACAACACCATGACCTGCACGACTTTCCCGTAGTCCACGTTGGCATCGCCCTTCACGTACACGTCGCGTTGTTGGTGGTTTTGCTGAGCGAGTTGTAACGCCGCAGCCACGCGAGTCATTAAGTTTTGCGCAGAGACCGGTTGGCTGGGTTCCTCGGAAATATTCAAATAATAATCCCCGCGGCCGTCCACGCTCACGATAATCGGCGATTCCTGCTTGGGTGATAATGTTTTTGCAGCGGCTTGAGGCAATTTAACGTTAACGCCTTGCGTGAGGAGTGGTGCGGTAATCATAAAAATCACTAACAGTACCAACATCACGTCGATGTAAGGCACGACGTTGATTTCCGACAACGGTCGTTTGTGATTGGATTTGTGGGCGAAACGCGACATTTAGCTGTATGCCTTTCGGTGTAAAATAGTTGATAATTCTTCTTGAAAAGTTTCGTAATTTTGTGCGATACGCGCAAGTTCACTGGAAAATCGATTGTACGCAATCACGGCGGGAATGGCGGCAAACAATCCGATTGCGGTCGCAATTAATGCTTCTGAAATTCCGGGTGCTACCATCGCGATGGTGGCTTGCTGCACGGTTCCAAGTGCGCGGAATGAAGTCATAATACCCCACACGGTACCGAACAAGCCCACGTACGGACTCGTTGAACCCACGGTCGCCAAAAAAGACAGATTTTTTTCGAGGTGTTCCGTTTCACGAATTTGGGATATGCGCATCGCGCGTTGCGTCCCCTCCATGAGGGCATCGGGACTGGTGCCCGGTTGTTGCCGCAAGCGCGTGTATTCCGTAAATCCCGCTAAAAAAATAGTGGATAGTCCGGATGAAGGGCTGGTTTTTTCGGAAAGTTGGTTGTGCAGCTGGGTTAAATCAATGCCCGACCAAAACAATTGTTCAAATTCTCGGATTTGACGGCGTGTTTGTTTGAGTAACAGAAATCGCTGAATAATAATGGCCCAGGAAGCAATGGAAGCAATAAATAATATCAGAAGAACTACTTTAACAATGAAATCCGCATCAGCAATGAAGCTCCACAAAGAGGGTTCGGTACCCATCGTATTCTCCTAAATTTTTAACCCGTGGTAATTGCACTCAAATTTAGCAGCCTCTTGCCCCCCCATTAACGTGCCGCGACTTGTTCGCGGCATCTAGGATTCTGGATCCCGCGGACAAGCCGCGGGACGTCGCTAAATTGAGTGCGTTTGCCATGTCGTCGCCCCGGATCAAGGTCCGGGGCGTCCTCGCAATGACGCAGTGGAGCATAGTCTATCACGAACTTTCTGATTTCGCTGGTGCAGCCTTGCGCTTCTGCTGCGTACTCAACTCAGTGCCCACCGGAGTCGTGCGTGGAACGGGGGTAAATGCCCTTCGTTCATCAGCCGGGACGGCGGGGGTAGTCATGCTGCGCCATACGATCACGCCCGTCAATAAGATAGTGATAATGCCAAAGTAAATAAATAAACCCTGTGGGCCGAGTGCGTGCATTAATCCCGGCGCCAAGAAAGGGCCGGCCGATGCACCGACGCTGTAAGCCAAAAGCAATCCTTGCGTGGCGGCCACCGTGTCTTTCTGATGCATGCGATCGCAGGTGTAACTGATCGCCAGCGGGTAAATCGTAAAAGTAAGTCCGCCGAAGAAAAACAACAGTGCCAGTAACACGCCCGGTACTTGTATCCAAGGAGTGAGCGTAAGAAAGCAAATGACGAGGGCTAAGAGTGATACTATTAATAAAATAATTCGTCGGTCAAACGCATCGGACAGCTTCCCAATCGGATATTGCAACACCATTCCCCCGAAAATAGTCACGCCCATCAATAGCGCGATATTGGCGACGGAGTGTTGTACTTGATTAATAAAAACGGGCAGCAGTCCGTACACCGTGCCGAGTATTAATCCCGAACAGAAGCAGCCGGAAATTCCAATAGGCGATGCGCGATATAGCGCTCGAAGACCGAGCACGGAGGGTTGATCGAGGTACGGTGCACGAACGCGCGTCATGGCTAAGGGAACGACCGACAACGTTGAAAGCAGGGCAGCCACTAAATAAGGCATGAGCCCCGTGAGGTTGCCCATGTGCAATAAAAATTGCCCCAGCGCTTGTGCCGCGTAAAAGGTAATCATATACAACGAAAGGATTTGTCCGCGCGTCGTTCGAGATCCGCTGACGAGCAACCAACTTTCGATGGTGATGAATAATCCCGCCATGCAGTAACCACCGACAAATCTCAGTAGAAGCCACCACCAGGGATTCACGTAAAAAGCTTGTAGAATAATGAGTGCAGATACCAACGAAGCAAAAGCCGCGTACGCTCGGATGTGGCCCACGCGAACAATAAAAGGCTCGATGCGAAACGAACCGATCACTAAGCCCGCGTAATAAGCACCCGACATCGCGCCGATCAGCCAGGGGGTGATGCCCTCGATATTTAATCGAACGGCCACGTACGTCATGAAAAAACCGTTACCCAGTATCAGAATGAATAGGCCCAGTAACGGAGAAAAGACATTAATAAAAACGCGAAACATGTTACCGTAAATCCAAATCGGGCTGCGGTTCTTTCAATGCGGGTGCCGGGAGGCCGAGATGGGCATACGCTTTGTGCGTGGCCAGACGTCCTCGCGGTGTTCGCACAATAAATCCTTCTTGCATTAAATAAGGTTCGATCACGTCTTCAATGGTGCCACGTTCTTCACTGATCGTGGCCGCTAAACTTTCAACGCCTGCGGGGCCGCCTTGAAATTTTTCGATGAGCGCGAGCAGTAATTTTCGATCCATCACGTCGAAACCGCAGGCATCTACGTTTAATAAATTCAAGGCGTCCTGCGCAATGCGATTTGTGATGATACCGTCGGCTTTGACTTGCGCGTAATCCCGGACGCGTCGCAGCAAGCGGTTTGCAATTCGCGGTGTTCCTCGGGAACGTCGCGCAATTTCTGTGGCGCCGTTGTCGTCAATCGAAATACTGAAAATATTCGCCGATCGTTTCACGATTTCAACCAATTCGTGCGCGTGATAAAACTCTAATCGCTGCACGATTCCAAATCGATCGCGCAGCGGTGAAGTCAACAAACCCGCGCGCGTGGTTGCTCCGACAAGCGTAAAAGGCGGTAAGTCCAATTTAATGGATCGCGCGGAAGGTCCTTCACCAATGATAATATCGAGTTGAAAATCTTCCAGTGCCGGATACAAAATTTCTTCGACCACGGGACTCAAGCGATGTATTTCATCGATAAATAAAACGTCGTTGGGTTCCAGATTAGTTAATAATGCCGCTAAATCACCGGCTTTTTCGAGCACGGGCCCGGAAGTTTGTTTTAATCCGACCTGCATTTCATGCGAAATAATATGTGCGAGAGTGGTTTTACCTAAGCCCGGTGGCCCAAAAATTAATACGTGATCCAGTGCATCGCGGCGAGAACGTGCAGCGGAAATAAAAATTTCCATTTGTTCTCGAACGGCTTTTTGTCCGATGTATTCGTGTAGCTGTCGGGGTCGAATAGTTTGCTCGATGACCCGCTCTTCATCGGCGCTGGCGGCATTTACCAAGCGTTCTTCGGTAGTGACCGTCATGGGATTTCTCCGGTGACCATTTGTTTGAGTGCGAGACGAATCAGTTCTTCACACGTACAAGGCTCTTGTATTCGATCGATGGCGTGCTGGGCTTCTTTCGGTTTATAGCCCAAGGCCACGAGCGCATTAACGGCATCTTGACGGTGTTGCGTGTCGCTGGAAACAACCGATTCGGAAATGGAACGATCGTTTTTCGATGGCCACGAGGCTAAAACGTCTTTGGTTTCCATCATTAAACGTTCTGCGGTTTTTCGGCCGATACCGGGAATACTGACTAATTGACTGACGTCGTTGTGGATGACGCAGTGCACGAATTGATTCGGTTCAATGCCCGATAAAATCGTGAGCGCTAATTTCGGACCGATGCCATTGACTTTAATTAACGCGCGAAACAATCGACGATCGGATTCACTTTTGAATCCGTACAAGGTATGTGCGTCTTCACGCACCACAAAGTGGGTGTACAGGGTTATTTCTTGATTGAGGTCGGGAAGATCATAGAAAGTCGTCATGGGGGCGGTCACTTCATAACCCAAGCCGCCAACATCTAATAACAAATACGGGGGATATTTTTCGAGCAGAATCCCTCGGATGCGTCCAATCATACTATCACTCCAGCGCCCCCCAGTACTTTATTTAGCTGTTGGCTATTAGCATGACACAAAGCAATGGCTAATGCATCGGCGGCGTCGGCCGCTGGCGATTCTTTCATCTTAAGCAAGACGCGAACCATGTGTTGGACTTGTGCTTTGCTTGCAGCGCCATAACCGACGACGGCTTGCTTAATTTGACGCGCGCTGTATTCGGCAACCGGTAGAGCAGAAGCGGCCGTGGCGACCAGCGCAGCACCTCGTGCCTGACCCAATTTCAAAGCCGATTGGTGATTGCGCACCGTAAATATTTGCTCGATTGCTGCTTCTGTTGGCCGATGAGTTGAGATGATTTTAGTTAATTCGTCTTGGATTTGATGTAATCGCTGATTGAGATCAGCACTACGGACAACAATTTGTCCGAAAGTAATGCAGGTTTGTTTAGATCCATTCACCAAAATGATGCCATAACCGGTGCAACGAGAACCCGGGTCGATGCCGATGATTGTATGCGCCATTGATAAATTTCCTTGTGTTACGCATTCGAATAAACGTTCTGCACGTCGTCTAAATCTTCCAGCATTTCCGTTAACTGTAACATGTGCTCGGCTTGTTCTGGGTCGAGCGTGACTTGTGTTGAAGGGAGTAAGGTGACTTCCGCTTGCGCGGGCGTGAGATTGGCTTTCACCATGGCGTCTCGAACGGTTTCAAACGTGTTTGGAGCGGTGATCACATCGATGCTGCCATCGTCGTTTGTAACCACATCATCCGCGCCTGCTTCAAGTGCGATTTCCATAATTTTTTCTTCGCTGCTGCTGGGAGCAAAAGTGAGGAAACCTTTTTGATGAAAGAGATAAGCAACGGAACCTTCCGTGCCGAGGTTGCCGCCGCATTTGGTAAAGGCGTGACGCACTTCCGCGACGGTTCGGTTTTTATTATCCGTTAAACATTCCACCAGGACGGCGGCGCCGCCGGGTCCGTAGCCTTCGTAGCGAACTTCCATCAAATGATCGTTTCCATCCGCACCGGATCCGCGTTTAATAGCACGCAGGATGGTGTCTTTCGTCATGTTGTTGGTGAGGGCTTTATCCATCGCGGCGCGCAAGCGGGGATTGGAGTTGGGGTCGCTGCCTCCCATTCGAGCCGCGACGGTGATTTCGCGAATTAATTTAGTGAAAATCTTGCCTTTTTTGGCGTCTTGTCGCGCTTTGTTATGTTTGATGTTCGCCCATTTACTGTGGCCGGCCATTGTGGGTTTCCTGTTTTTTCCGTCATTTTCGATGCTTACTGACTTTCAATCCTAAGGTATCTAATTGTTTGGTGTCCACTTCAGACGGTGCATTGGTCAGCGGACACTGTGCCGTTTGTGTTTTGGGAAAGGCAATCACGTCGCGGATGGACTGAGATCCGGTCATGATCATCACCAATCGATCCAAACCAAAAGCAATACCACCGATCGGCGGACAGCCAAATTGCAGTGCTTTAAGTAAGTGACCGAATTGTTCTTCAGCAGTTTGTTTTGAAATGCCCAATATTTCTAAAATAGCGTATTGCATATCGATTTGATTAATACGAATCGATCCGCCGCCGATTTCACTGCCGTTCAACACCATGTCGTAGGCGCGCGCAATCGTCGCTCCGGGATCGGCTTTCACTTTTCCCGGTTCCGTTTCGTGCGGAGAGGTGAACGGATGATGCAAGGCTTGCCAATCGCCCGGTCCTGAACGCTCGAACATCGGAAAGTCGACGACCCAAATAGGTTCCCACTGTCCTCGATATAAATTTTTATCGGCACACAAGCGATCGCGCAATGCGCCCAGCGCTTCGTTGACAATTTTGGCTTTGTCGGCACCGAAAAATATCAGATCACCGTCTTCGGCGTGGGTTCGATGCAGTAACTTTTCGATGATGTTGGGCGGCAGGAATTTGAGAATGGGAGACTGCAAACCCTCAGCGCCTTTACTTCGTTCAACGACTTTGATGTATGCCAATCCTTTTGCGCCATAAATCGCAACGAATTGCGTATAGTCATCGATGGCTTTTCGGCTTAATTCACCGCCGTGCGGTAACCGCAGCGCCACCACGCGACCTTCGGGGTCGTTCGCGGGGGCATTAAATACCTTAAATTCGACGTTTTTCATCAAGTCGCTGATGTCCGTCAGCTCCAACGGATTGCGCATGTCGGGACGGTCGGTCCCAAAACGCTGAATGGCTTCGTGGTACGTCATTCGCGGAAAAGGATCGGGTAATTGCACGTTTAAAAATTTATGAAATAAATCCCGAATCATTTTTTCCATGAGCTCTTGGATGTCTTTCTCTTCGACGAAAGACATTTCTAAATCGAGTTGTGTAAATTCGGGTTGTCGATCGGCGCGTAAATCTTCGTCTCGAAAACAACGCACGATTTGGTAGTAGCGATCAAATCCGGCGACCATCAGAATTTCTTTAAAAATTTGCGGCGATTGCGGTAATGCGTAAAAATGCCCCGGATTGACGCGGCTGGGTACCAAATAATCGCGCGCGCCTTCGGGTGTGGATTTAGTCAGCATCGGGGTTTCAATTTCCAAAAATCCGCGATCGTCGAGGTAATGCCGAATTTCACGAATGATTCGGGTTCTCATTTGTAAACGAGACGCCATTTCCGGGCGACGCAAATCCAGATAGCGATATTTTAATCGCACCTCTTCACCCACATCTTGGTATTCGTCGATATTAAAAGGCAGCGGGTTAGATTTATTCAGCAGCTGAATTTCAGAAGCAGCCACTTCGACTTCACCCGAGGGGAGGTTCGGATTGACCGTGCCTTCGGGGCGTTTTCGGACCGTTCCTATTATTTTTACCACGTATTCGTGTCTCAGACCCTCGGCGGCTTTAAATACCGATGGTGCTTTAGGGTCGCAGACCACTTGGAGCAAGCCTTCGCGGTCGCGAAGGTCGAGAAAGATGAGGCCACCGTGGTCGCGGCGACGATGGACCCAGCCACAGATCGAGACGGGTTGTCCGGTGACGGATGAGTTCACTTGGTTGGTGTAGTGGCTGCGCATCATAGAACTGTGAATGGTAGCGCGTAGGAGTTAGGTGCGCAAGGCGGTTGATACTAATCGACGAGCTTATGATAGAGGACGCCTTGCACCAAAAACATAAAGGGCAAGAGCCAAATGAGGGCGGCGATTAAAATGAGTACGCCCAGCAATTTAACGTAAGGATGAATCATCGATCCTACGTACAGCGGGATCATGGCGATAATAAAAAATACATAGACAACAACGAGTAAAATTAAAACCTTAAGCCAGCAATGTTTAATGATATGGTAAGACGCCCGTAAAGAACCCCATGGCGTGTGATTTTTGTCGACGACTAAAGGAACGCTAAGCACAAAAAACACGTATATCAAAGCTGAAACAATCGCAGCAATTAAATTTAACCAACCGGTATGAAGATCGAGCGCAATGACGAGTGACGGCAGATGGACGATATAATTAAGCAAATTAGCGGTGAAGGCGATCATGATTAGGGTGAGCACAACCGGCCATGTTTTTCCGAAATAACGAAATCCCGATCGAGCATCCACGGCTTCGCCCCGTGCCCGCTTAATGGCGACCATCAAGCTTCCCGCAAAAAACGGTGCAATTACGGCGTTGTTGATTATAGGCATGATTAAATAATGATAGATAACGGGCGGTTCTTCGGGATCGAGACGAAAAATCCCTGTAATAATAAGCTGAATAATAAGGGAGGCAAGGCCGATAAGAATAGCAATAGCCCAAATTGGCCATTTACTGCCTTGGACTAATGCCCACGATTCGTTTAAAACTGTTCCGATTGAAAATGTTCGTTTTTCGGTGGGGTTCATCATTCAGAGCGCTCCATCGCCGTTGAATACATTCATTATATCACAGATCACGCTGGGGGAGTGGGTAGGGTTTTTTCAACGGGCATGACCACACCCAGGGAAATAATCATTTTAAATGCTTCTTCAACGGTAATATCCAATTCGATCGTATCGGCTTTTGGCGCAAAGATGAGAAACCCGGAGGTGGGGTTTGGGGTGGTTGGGATAAATGCCGCAATCATCCCTTTTTCTAAGGGCATGCTGACTTGGCTCGCGGTTTGAAACGCAAGGCTCCAAACCCCTTGTCGTGGATATTGGACCAGTAATACCTTACGGAACGATTTGCCTTTCGGTTGAATGAATGCGTCGGTGACTTGTTTCGCAGCGGTGTAAATAGTGCGAACTAAGGGAATGCGCGCAAGAACGCGTTCCCAAAATGAGATTAAGCGATTCCCAATGAAATTCGTGGCGAGAAGGCCCGTAAGAAAAATGATAAGGATTGTAACGATCAAGCCTAAGCCCGGGATATTCCGTCCAAACAGCTGCTCGGGTTGATATGAGTGGGGTAGAAGCGAGAGTGTGCTGTCGAGCAAGTCAATGACGAAGCGCACAATCACAAACGTCACCCAGATCGGCAACCAGACGACTAAACCGGCGATAAAACAGCGACGAATTAAATGTTTTCCCATCGGCTATTTTTCCTTGGATTCTGATTCCTTAGGCTTCGGTGGTTCTTTCTTTTTTTCACTTTCCGCCTCGGGCTTTTGAGGCTTTGGTTTTCCTTTGTCGCGAAAGTCCGTTTTATACCAACCCGTCCCTTTTAATTGAAATCCCGCCGCAGAAATCAACCGTTTCAGCATTTCTTGGTGGCAGATGGGGCAGCGCGTTTCGGGTGGATCGCTGACCTTTTGCATCCGCTCGCACTGCTCGCCGCAGTGTTGACATTGGTATTCGTAGATTGGCATACGTTATTTAATTTCAGTCATCCCACTTCAGCGTTCCGCCCGCTTGGTACTCAATCACGCGGGTTTCGAAGAAATTCTTTTCTTTCTTGAGATCCATCATCTCACTCATCCACGGGAATGAATTTTTCGCGTTGGGGTATTGTTCGGGTAAACCGATTTGTGCAAATCGACGGTTAGCAATGTACTGCAGAAATTCCTTAAACATTTCAGTATTGAGCCCTAAAATACCGCGGGGCATGGTGTCTTTGGCGTATTGGTATTCCAAGTCGACCCCCGAGCAAATCATGTCGATGACTTCTTTCTGGAAGTCTTTCGTCCACAAGGAGGGATTTTCGATTTTGATTTGATTGATGACGTCGATGCCGAAATTCACGTGCATGGATTCATCGCGTAAAATATATTGAAATTGCTCGGACGTACCCGTCATTTTCCCGCGTCGCCCCATAGCAAGAATTTGAGTAAAGCCGACGTAAAAGAAAACGCCTTCAAAAACTACGTAAAATGCGATTAAATCGCGCAGTAGGCGCTGATCGTTTTCCAGTGTTCCTGTGTTAAAGCTGGCGTCCGCCAAGCTTTGCGTAAAGGGTAATGCCCACACCGCTTTTTTAGAAACAGCCGGCAGCTCGCGATACATGTTAAATACTTCGGCTTCATCCAAGCCCAAACTTTCAATGACGTGTTGGTACGCGTGGGTGTGTAGCGCTTCTTCGAATGCTTGGCGCAATAAATATTGGCGACACTCGGGGTTGGTGATATGTCGATAGATGGCGAGTACTAAATTATTAGCAACCAAAGAATCGGCCGTGGAAAAAAATCCCAGGCTGCGTTTAATAATAATGCGTTCGTCTTCTGTCAGGCCATTAGGATCTTTCCATAAGGCGACGTCAGCTGCCATATTAACTTCATTAGGCATCCAGTGGTTGGCGCAAGCCGATAAATATTTTTGCCACGCCCATTTGTATTTAAACGGAACCAGTTGATTCAGATCCGCGCGGCAATTAATAATTTTTTTGTCGTCGACTTGAATTCGGGCGGCGCCCATTTCCAATTGTTCAAGGCCGGTGATGCCACTGTGCGCCGCGGTGTTGCTTGAATCTCCGCCACTGCCCTCTTCTTCCACTTCCACGGCGTTGGAATTCACAATAACGGCGGCGCCCGATGGCGTGATCGCTGCGGCTTCGGGACCGTAATAATCGCCCCAGTTTAATAAGTCAGTCATTTCTTGATTTTTATTGGCCATGGTCCTTTCTCCTTTTTATTGACACGCTTCGCAATCGGGATTATCAATCGCGCAGGCTTTAGGTTCCTCTTGCGGAACGGCATTAAGCGCGCTGTCGTGTAGTGTGGCTTTTTCGGTGTGTGTCGCTCCCATGCTGCGCAGATAATACGTGGTTTTCAAACCGCGTAACCACGCCATACGATAGAGTACGTCCAGCTTTTTACCCGACGGTTCCGCCATGTATAAATTAAGGGATTGCGCTTGATCGATCCATTTTTGTCGGCGTGAAGCGGCTTCAACCAACCACCGCGGTTCAATTTCAAAAGCCGTTGCATACACCTGTTTTAACTTGGCGGGAATGCGTTCGATTTTCTGAACGCTGCCGTTGAAGTATTTGAGATCGTGCACCATCACATTGTCCCATAATCCCAACTGTTTGAGGTCTTTGACCAAATACGGATTCGCAATCGTAAATTCTCCCGACAAATTCGATTTCACAAATAAATTTTGGTACGTGGGTTCGATTGATTGCGCAACGCCACAAATATTGGAGATCGTTGCCGTTGGAGCGATGGCCATGACGTTGGAATTTCGCATGCCGTGTTTCAACACGTATTTGCGTAATTGTTCCCAATCCAAAGTCTGATCGGTATTTTGTTCTAAGTATTTTTCGCGACTGTTTTTTAAGGATTGGATTGAGTCGAGGGGCAGTATGCCTTGACTCCACAGCGAACCTTTATAACTTTCGTAGGTGCCGCGTTCTTTGGCCAGTTCGACGGAGGCCGATATCGAATAATAGCTGATGTGTTCCATGCTGCGATCCGCGAATTCGACGGCTTGCTCAGAAGCGTACGGGATTTTTTTCAGGTACAGTGCGTCTTGAAATCCCATCAATCCCAAACCAATGGGACGATGTTTCAAATTGGAGTTACGCGCCTGCGGTACGCTGTAATAGTTAATGTCGATTACGTTATCCAACATGCGCACGGCCGTTTTGACGGTGCGTGCTAATTTCTCGGTATCCAACTCGCCCCCTTTCATATGATTGACGAGATTAATACTGCCCAAATTACATACGGCAATTTCACTGGCAGAGGTGTTGAGCGTAATTTCCGTGCATAAATTAGAACTGTGGATCACGCCAACGTGTTGCTGAGGAGATCGTAGATTGCAGGCGTCTTTAAACGTGACCCACGGATGCCCGGTTTCAAACAACAGCCCCAACATTTTTCGCCACAACGAAAGAGCCGAAATGCTCTTTGACCGAATTTCGCCACGCTTTGCTTTGGTTTCGTATTCCATGTACGCTTTTTCAAACGCGGGTCCGCACAGATCGTGAAGATCGGAAGTTTGCTCCGGTGAAAACAGCGTCCATTCGCCGTTTTCGAAAACGCGTTTCATGAATAAATCGGGAATCCAGTTGGCGGTATTCATGTCGTGCGTGCGGCGACGTTCATCACCGGTGTTTTTACGCAGTTCGAGAAATTCTTCGATGTCCATGTGCCAGGTTTCCAAATACGCGCACACGGCTCCTTTGCGTTTTCCGCCCTGATTGACGGCAATCGCCGTTGCGTTCGCCACGTTTAGGAACGGGACAACGCCTTGGGATTTTCCGTTGGTGCCTTTGATGTAAGCGCCCATACCGCGAACGGGAGTCCAGTCGTTACCTAATCCGCCGGCGTATTTAGACAACAACGCGTTGTCTTTCAATGCACTGTAAATACCGTCTAAATTGTCGGGTACTGTGGTTAAAAAACAACTCGACAATTGCGAAAACGGTGTGCCTGAATTAAAGAGCGTCGGTGTTGAACTCATGAAATCAAACGTGGACAGCAACTCATAAAATTCAATGGCGCGTTCGTTGCGTTGCTCGCCTTCACACTGAGATAAACCCATAGCGACGCGCATAAAAAAGACTTGAGGCAATTCAATACGAACGTGGTTGTGGTGAATGAAATAACGGTCGTACAGCGTTTGCAAACTTAAGTAGGTGAATTGCTGATCGCGTTCGGGTTTGAGTGCATTTGCCAATTGATCCAAGTCAAAAGTGTTTAGATTAGCGTGCAAATGTTCTTGCTCGATGCCTTGATGAATAAATTGTTTAAACGCTGCGACGTAATAAGTGTGAATATTTTCTCGCATTAAATCGTGATCGATGTGTAACCCAGTAAGCGCTTCGTTATATAATTCATGTAATAATAATCGCGCGGTTACGTAAGTGTAGTTGGGCTCGATTTCGATGAGGGTGCGCGCACTCATCACGAGTGCTTTGTACACGTCTTTGAGTGCTACTCCGTCGAATAAATTATTTTTGGTTTCTTCTAAAATTTTTGTGGCATTGGTACTTTCCAAGTGGTGGCACGCCGCGCTGACTATTTGAGTAAGCCACTCATGATCCAGTGGCATTTTTGCGCCGTCGTCCCGCGTGACGTGAATGCCGGTGTAGGGTTTGGTCATCTGAGGTTGCTGTTCGCGTTGTCTGCGTCTTTCTTCGCGGTACAACACGTATGAACGGGCCACTTTGTGTAACCCCGCGTGCATCAGTGCCAATTCGACTTTGTCTTGAATGGCTTCGATGTGTACGGTTCCTCCCGACGGCCAACGCTTGTGGAACAGCTGAGTGATTTGATCGGTTAAGCGCGCAACGATTTCTTGAATACGATCAGAATTGTTAGCGCTGTCGCCTTCCACCGCTAAAAAGGCTTTTTTCATGGCACTGGCAATGTGCGTGTCGTCGTATTTCACTACTCGGCCATCGCGCTTGATCACGCGCAGTTGGCCGGGCTGAGTCGCTTCTGAGGGGTTAGTTTGGATTTCGATTGAGTCCGTTTGATGGGAGGTATTTTGTGTTTCCATAAAGTCTCCTGACAATAACAACGGTGTTACGACTATCGGTTAATTTTGGGAATGAAATCTCGGAAATACCCGTTTGACATCCGGGGATTGGTTCGGCATCTTGCCTATTCCGTTCATTCCGTTGAACCCCAACATATGGGTGTTTCACTGATTGATAAACACAAGATAATGTGTTTTAGTGCAAATTGCAAGGGAAAAGTCTGGGGAAATGCTGTGGATAATCTGTGAGAGAAAAGAAAGATTTGCAAGACAGCCATCGGCAATGGAACAATGAGTTATATGGATGTGGGCGTCATTGATCAACGGGGGTATCGGCTTAATGTCGGCATGGTGATCCTTAATAAAGAGGGTCAGGTGCTTTTGGGGCGACGACCAGGAGTTTCCAACGCGTGGCAGTTTCCGCAGGGGGGCTTATTGCCTAATGAGACCCCGAAAGAGGCGCTGTTTCGAGAGCTGTTCGAGGAGTTGGGCCTTCGTTCGGAGGACGTTGAGTATTTGAGCGAGACACGAGGGTGGTTGAGTTATCGTCTCCCCGAACGGTTTCGACGATACGATACAAAACCGTTGTGTGTGGGGCAACGGCAAAAATGGTTTTTATTGCGGCTGTTGGTGGACGATCAGCGCATTCGTTTGGATCGTGCGGAGAAACCGGAATTTGATGACTGGCATTGGGTGGATTATTGGTATCCGATGGAGCACGTGGTTGCTTTTAAGCGAAAAGTGTATCACAAAGTGCTGAGGGCGTTTGAAGACTATATTTGATTTGAGGAAAGCGTGCTTAAAATTCTTCGTCAAATTACTCAGGAAGTAAATGGCGCTTCGAGTTTGGAACAAGCGTTGGAGCTTGTGGTCAAGCGCATTTGTGAAGCGTTGCCTGCGGACGCCTGCAGCTTGTTTATCTGCGACGACGTGCAGGGCGAATACGTATTAATGGCTACGCAAGGGTTAAACCAAAAACAAGTCAGCAAACTGCGTTTGAAGTTTGGTTCGGGTTTAGTGGGGTTGGTGGGAGAACGTGAAGAGCCAATCAATCTCGACAATGCGCAAACGCATCCGAAGTTTATTCGTCGGCCGGAACTCACCGAAGAGGAATTTCACGGGTTTTTAGGCATACCCATCATCGAGCGTGGTGAGTTGTTGGGCATACTCATGGTGCAGCAACGCGATGTTCGTTATTTTACGGAAGAAGAAGAAGCATTTTGCGTTACGTTGGCTATCCATTTGGCCGCTGAAATTGCCAATGCGCGCGCGAAAGGCGCGCTGGAAAAAATCAGTAAGCGCCGTCGTAAAGAAACTGAAATCGTTTTGAGTGGTGTGTCGGGTTCATCGGGCGTTGCGATTGGATCAGCCATTGTGTTGTTTCCCGTCGCGGACCTCGATGCGGTTCCCGATCAGAAGGCCAGCGACAGTGAAGCGGAGATTTCCGCATTTGAAACCGCGTTGCTTCAAGCGCGCGATGAAATTCATGCGTTGCAAATTCGTGCCAAAAATTCGTTGAGCGTTTCTGAAAATGCATTGTTTGATGCTTATCTGCGTCTTTTAGACAGCCGAACTTTTATCAATGAAGTTATTTCGGAAATTAAAACGGGTCAATGGGCGCAAGGAGCACTCAAGCGCGTCATTAAAAAACACGTATTGCATTTTGAATCGCTGGAAGACGTTTATTTGCGAGAGCGCGCCGTGGATTTTCGCGATTTGGGGCGTCGTATTTTGGCGCATTTGCAATCGAAAGAGCGGGAAACGTTAGAGTTTCCCAAAGATACGATTCTCGTCAGCGAGGAAGTTACGGCAACGCAATTGATGGAAGTTCCCGAAGAATGTTTGCGCGGTGTTATTTCGGGTACGGGATCAGGCAATTCTCACGTGGCGATTTTGGCGCGTGCTTTAGGCTTGCCGACGGTGATGGGGGTTCGAGGGACGCCACTGGCCAAGCTCGTGGGGAAGGAAATCATCGTCGATGGATATAACGGCCAGATTTATTTGTCTCCGGCTCCGGACGTTAAAAAAGAATTTCGGGCGTTAGCCGCTGAAGAACAGCAATTGGATCACGAGCTGGAAGCCTTGCGCGAGTTACCGGCCAAAACGAAGGATGGACACGCCATTTCTTTGTACGTGAATACGGGCCTTGCGTTGGAAGGCGGTTTGTCGTTGAGCGTGGGTGCGGAAGGGGTAGGACTGTATCGTACCGAAATGCCGTTTATGATTCGCGATCGTTTTCCGAGCGAGGAAGAACAGCGCATCATGTATCGACAGTTGCTTAACACCTTTGCGCCTCGACCGGTGGTCATGCGAACGTTGGACATCGGCGGTGACAAATCTTTACCGTATTTTACGGTGCATGAAGATAATCCTTTTTTGGGGTGGCGCGGTATCCGCGTGACCTTGGATCACCCCGAAATTTTCCTCCAACAGATCCGGGCGATGCTTCAGGCCAGCGTGGAATTAAATAATTTATGGGTATTGTTGCCGATGATCACTTCCGTGAGCGAAGTGGAGGCGTCCCTTCGATTGATCAATCAGGCCCGCCAAGAATTGGTGGAAGAGGGTCTCGAAGTGGAAGCGCCTTCGATTGGATTGATGATTGAAGTGCCCGCTGCGGTGTATCAAGCCAACGAATTAGCAAAACGCGTGGATTTTTTATCCGTCGGCAGCAACGATTTAATTCAATATATGTTGGCAGTTGATCGCAATAATCACCGGGTGGCTAATTTGTATGACGGATTGCATCCCGCCGTTTTACGCGCGCTGCATTCTGTGGTTAAAGCAGGACACAAGGCGGGCAAGCCGGTAAGTATTTGCGGTGAAATGGCCGGTGATCCTTTAGCCGTGGTGCTATTATTGGCGATGGGGTATGACATGTTGAGTATGAATGCGCGTATTCTACCTCGGGTAAAATGGGTCATTCGTAATTTTTCATTTGACAAAGCCAAAGAATTATTGGAAGAAGTATTGGCGATGGACGAGCCCCGAGAAGTTCGGTTGCATTTAGAGAATGCGTTGGAAGAAGCGGGCTTGGGCGGATTAATTCGTGCCGGCAAGTAAAAATGATTGAACATCTTATATTGATTTTTTTAAGTTATATTTTACTCGGTGCTTTTTCGGGTATGGTGTTTGGGGTGCTGGGCGTTGGTGGTGGGTTGATCGCCGTACCGGGTTTAGCTTATTTATTTCAGTTGGAAAATTTTTCTTCGCCTAACGTTATGCACTTGGCCGTTGGTACTTCGCTTGCCGTCATGGTTTTTACCACGATTCGGGCTATCTTTTCGCATCGGCATCACGGTATTGAATTTTGGTATATTTTCCATCGCTTGTTACCGGGATTATTTTTCGGTGTTGTTGGCGGTGCCGTGCTCGGACATTTTTTACACAGCCGCGTCATTGCCATCATCTTTGGGGTCTGCGTTATTCTGATTGCAATGCGGATGTTTCTGATGAAGGCCATGAGCCCCAAAAAAGGCTTGCCCAATACTTTTGGTATGGGAGTTTTGGGTGGAGTGGCAGGATTGATGTCCGGTTTATTAGGGTTGGGTGGCGGTATTGTCACTATTCCATATTTAACGTATCGCAACGTCGCCATTCGGGAAGCGGTGTTGGTATCTGTGGCAACGGCGCTGACGGTTTCAATTCTGGGTACGATTCTGATGATGATTACAGGATCTTTTTCGCTGGGATTGCCTCGGTGGAGTACGGGTTATGTTTATTGGCCGGCGTGTATCGGGGTTGCGATTGGTACATTGATCTTTGTGCCACTGGGTGTGTCATTGTCTTATCGTTTACCCGTTCATACGTTAAAACGGGTCTTTGCTGTTTTTTTGTTGTTGGTTGGAGTGCATTTGCTCTTTGGGCCGTAGACGGTGAGTCATGCTGATATTTCCTGCAATTAATCCTATCGCCTTTAAGCTTGGGCCGCTCAACGTGCATTGGTACGGGATGATGTATTTGGTGGGTTTTGTTGCGGCGTGGTGTTTGGCGTTGTGGCGCGCGCGTCAACCCAGTAGTGGATGGAGCGGCGATCAAGTGAGCGACCTCATTTTTTACAGCGCCGTTGGAGTTATTGTAGGTGGCCGCTTGGGATACATGCTTTTTTATGACTTTTCGAATTTTATTTCGAATCCCTGGATTGTTTTTAAAGTCTGGCAAGGCGGTATGTCGTTCCACGGCGGATTGATTGGCGTTGCTTTGGCGACAGGGTTATACAGCCGACATGCGCGAAAGCGGTGGGTGGATGTTATCGATTTTGCCGTGCCCTTGGTTCCTATTGGCTTAGCGGCGGGTCGTCTGGGGAATTTTATCAACGGTGAATTGTGGGGGCGTGTGACGACGGTGCCTTGGGGTATGATCTTTCCGAATGCCGGCCCGCTGCCACGCCATCCGTCCCAAATTTACGAATTTTTGCTGGAAGGCGTCGTTTTGTTTATCATCTTATGGTGGTTTTCCAAGAAACGACGCCCACGCTTTGCGGTGACGGCTTTATTTTTGTTAGGTTATGGGATATTTCGGTTCGTTGCTGAGTGTTTTCGTCAGCCGGATCCGCAGCTGGGATTTCTTGCTTTTGGTTGGTTGACGATGGGACAATTGCTGTCGCTGCCGATGATGGTATTCGGAATAGTGGCGTTAGCTTTGGCTTATCGATACAAGGAGTGTTTTTATGATTAAACAATTCGTGTTAATTCTTCTTCTTTCTGCAGCGGGAATTTTTTTTAAAACGCAGCTCGTGCACGTGTTAGACAGCGTAGTGGTGTTACACAATTATATTGCCCGCACGCTGCACACGATATTTTCCGATGATAAAGTGGGGCGTTTGATTCAGGATATGGTGTCGCTGCTGATCTTGCCGTTGTTTGCAGGCTTAGTCATTGCCACGGTTTTTTGGCTGATTAAACGATCCGCCATGCCGCATACCATGGGCGTGATCTGGGTGTTTTGGTTGGTTTTGTTCACAACGATGTTGGCGCAAAGTCACATGGGCAGCAGGGTGCCCAGCCCTGTTCCGGGCGCTCCTCAAAATCCACAATCGGCTCAAAATCCTGTAGAACAGGCGCAGCCGGCTGCGCAGAACGCGGGTCAAGCACAAATGGAAAATAACAACACACCCTCTGAAAATAGCGCCACGTATTAGTGACATGAAACAATACCTCGAATTACTGCAAACGATTTTAAAAAACGGCGTCGACAGAAAAGATCGTACCGGCACCGGTACGCGCAGTATTTTTGGATACGATTTACGGTTTAATTTAAAAGATGGCTTTCCGTTAGTGACGACGAAAAAATTACATTTGAAAAGTGTGATTTACGAACTGCTGTGGCTTTTGCGTGGCGATACGAACGTTCGTTATTTGAATGACCACGGTGTAACAATTTGGGATGAATGGGCTGATGAGTCGGGTGATTTGGGTCCGATTTACGGTCAGCAATGGCGTGGTTGGGAATGCACGGATGGTCGCGTCATCGATCAAATGCAAGAAGTCATCACGCAGATTCAGACGAATCCTGATTCACGCCGTTTGATTGTGAGTGCGTGGAACGTGGGGGATTTAAATAAAATGGCATTGCCGCCGTGTCACGCGTTATTTCAGTTTTATGTTGCCAACGGGGCCTTATCCTGCAAATTAACGCAACGTTCGGCCGATGTTTTTTTGGGTGTGCCGTTTAATATCGCTTCTTATGCGTTATTAACGCATATGGTTGCGCAGCAGTGTGATCTGGACGTGGGTGAGTTCATTTGGTCGGGGGGCGATTGCCATCTTTACAACAATCATTTGAATCAAGCGCGGGAACAATGGTCGAGACAACCGCGAGCATTACCGAAATTGTTGCTGAAACGTTGCCCCGTGAATTTGTTTGAGTATGAATACGACGATTTTGAAGTCGTTAATTACAACCCGCACCCCGCGATTAAAGCGCCGATTGCGATATGACGCACGGCCATTTATTGTTGCGTTTGTCCCTTAACCGCATTTAATCCTTTTAGCATGACCAGCGCTTCGTACAGTTGGTAATCGTCTTTCGCTAATTCCAATTGCGTTTTTAACAATTTTTTGCGATCCGTGGCTATTTGCTGCGCTTGTTCTTTTTGGTTACCGTTCGATAAATGATTTTGGAAATCGGCTTCATCAATGACGAGAAGGCCGTTTTCCGTATTTTTCACTTTTAAATCTGGCACCGTCACGTCCGGCACAATGCCTCGGGCCTGTATTTCACGGCCTGCGGGCGTGTAATACAAAGCCGTCGTCAATTTAATGGCAGTGTCTTTGCTGATGGGCAATACGGTTTGCACCGAACCCTTTCCAAAACTTCGCGTGCCCATGATGATGGCGCGTTTGTAATCTTGAAGCGCGCCGGCCACGATTTCAGAAGCTGATGCAGAACCACCGTTAATTAACACCACCATGGGTGTTCCGGGGATAATATCTTTAGAAGTGGCCTTGATCTGGATGTCCGAGCCGGGGATGCGGCCTTTGGTGTAGACGATGTAGTTGTGGTATTGGCGCAGTTTTCGTGAATCGAGGAACGTGTTAGCCACTTGCGCGCTCACGTCGAGTAAGCCACCGGGATTATTTCGTAAATCCAAAATGAGCCCGTCTAATTTTCCGCCGGATTCTTTTTTCAATTTATCGATGGCGTCGACCATTTGTTTTTCGAGCGGTCCTTGAAAGAACGTAAGCCGGATATAACCGTATCTTGGCTCCAACATTTTGCTTTTCACGCCAACGAGGTGGATGACTTCGCGGGTTACGGTAAAAGTAAGCGGTTTATTAACCCCTTTTCGCAAAATAGTTAAGGTGACTTGAGTGCCTTTTTTCCCTTTGATACGGCGCACGGCGTCTTGCAGACTGATGTTGCGAACCAGTTGAGTGCCGATTTTAATGATGTAATCGTTGGGTTTAATTCCCACGCGTTGAGCCGGCGAGCCATCCAGAGGGCTAATGACTTTTAACATTCCGTCTTGCGAAATAGTCAGCTCGATCCCAATTCCCACAAACTCACCCGAAACCGTGGTTTTGAGTTCTTTTAAATCGTCGGCGCTGAGGTAACTGGAGTGGGGATCCAAGCTACTGATCATGCCAGAAATGGCGTTATCGAATAACGTGTTGTTGTCCACTTTTTTGATGTAGTAATGATGAACTAATGCAATCGTGGTAACGAATCGTTGGATGTCTTGTTTGGGAAGCTGACTGTTGGAGCCGTTAATGTCGACGTTTAACGTATTTCGTTGCACTTCATCGGTTTCATCAGCGGCAAATGCTAGGGAAAACAGGCACGCGCCCAGTAATCCGATGATGCTGAGTCGTAAGATTTTGTTGATTAATCGACACAAACTCATCGTTATCTCCTTAGGCCTTTAGGTTTTTCCCCACACCAATTGAGTGGATTCAGAGGCTTGGCGTTGTGGCGAATCGCAAAATACAAAGCGGGTGAATCATAACCTCCGCTTTGACCTACGGAGGCAATTAAATCACCTTTCTGTACCACATCGCCCGGTTTTTTATATAGATTATGGTTCCTTCCATACAAGGTCATATAACCATGTCCATGGCCGATAATCAACAATAATCCGTAACCAGGCAGCCACTTAGAAAAAACAACAGTACCATTGGCTACGGCATAAACCGGCTGATCTTCCGGAGCCTTAATTAAAATGCCGTCCCATGTTAACTCGCTTTGATAAATGGGGGTGCCAAAATAAGGTAAAACTTTTCCGTGAGTGGGCCAAGACAATTGACCTTTAAGCGCTGCAAAATTTTGGTTGCTTTCGGCTTGTAGGTGCGTTTGGTGTTCCAAGTGGGATAGCGTTCGTTCAAGCAAGCGCTTGTTCGCTAATAATTCCGTCAGCTTTTGGTTTTTATTTTGTATTTCGTTATTCAATTGGGTGACGATTTGTTGCCGTGAATTTTTGATTTGTGCGAGTTTAATTTGCGCTTGCTGCTGCTGTCGTTGAAAACTTTTTAGTTTTTGTCTCTCGGTTTGAATTTTTTGTTGCGTGTCTTGTACTTGAGTTAAGGTTTCTTGCAAGTCGCGGATGGCGGCCAGTCGATCTTGGGTAAGGTAGCGATAATACATCAATAATCGGCTAATTCGATCGGCTTCAGATTGACTGAGAATAAGTTTGAGATAAGGTTGGCGTCCCAATAAATAAGCGGCACGAATTTGTCGTGCCAGCCAATCCTGCTGAGCAGTTAACTTCGCTTGATAACGACCGGCATTTTGATTTAATCGATTCAAGTTGGCTTGTTGTTTCTGCAAAACTTGGCTGGTTTTTTGTAATTCCAACCGCCCGGCACCAGAAGCCGTTTCAACGGCTTTAAGTTGTTTTAAATAACGATTGCGTTTTGTCTGATCGTGAGAGATCACGGCTTTGATTTGGGCGATTTTCGTGTCGATCTGTTTGAGTTTTTGTTGGGGATGTTCGCCGGCGAGAATCGTCGATCCGATAAATAACGGGGTGAAAACCAGTAATTTTAGCAGCGTCCGTGGCATGAGTTATTTCAAAGTAATTAAATTACGTCCCGTCATTTCAGCAGGAGGCTTCAGGCCGAGGAGGTATAATACCGTTGGGGCGACATCATCCAGAGCCCCATTTCCACGTTGAAAAACCGCCTGTCTCCCGACGTAAATCAAGGGTACCAAATTGGTGGTGTGTGCGGTATGTGGTTGTTGGGTTTTTTCGTCGTACATGAGTTCCGCATTGCCGTGGTCCGCCGTAATCAGCATCTCTCCGCCAACGGCGGTTAAGGCATCGATAATGTGTTTGACGCAGGCATCAATAGTTTCAATCGCCTTGATGGTAGCGGATTCATCACCGGTGTGGCCTAGCATGTCGGGATTTGCAAAATTGCAGACGACGAAGTCGTATTTTCCGCTTTTTATAGATTGGACGAGCTGATTGGTAACTTCAATGGCACTCATTTCGGGTTTTAAATCGTAAGTCGCGATTTTTGGCGACGGAATTAATGTTCGGTCTTCGCGTGGGAAAGGCACTTCAATGCCGCCGTTGAGAAAATAAGTGACGTGCGCGTATTTTTCAGTTTCAGCAAGGCGAAGTTGTCGGTAGCCCAAGTTCGATAAATATTCACCGAGCGTGTTTTTTAATTTCAGCAGCGGAAAAGCAACTGTGGCTGATAGGTCTTTTGCATATTCCGTGAGCGTGACAAAAGCAGATAACTGAGGAATGACGGTTCGATGGAAGTCAGTGAACGTTCTGTCGGTGAGTGCGTGGCTTAATTGACGCGCTCGATCGGCCCGGAAATTCATGAAGATGGCGACATCACCGTCTTGAATCGTGATGGGTGCTTCCTTTTCAGCGTGAATGCTCGTCGGTTTTACAAATTCATCCGTTTCGCCGCGCTCGTAAGCCATTTTCAATCCTGCTTCAGCGGAAGGGGCTTCGTAATCGGACAAGCCTTGAGTCAGCAAATCATAGGCTTTTTTCGTGCGATCCCAGCGTTTGTCGCGGTCCATGGCGTAGTAACGGCCGATGATGGAAGCGATTTTTCCGTGGCCGTATTTTTTATATTGAGCGCTGATTTTTTCAATTGAACCGAGTGCAGATTTCGGTGGCGTATCGCGACCATCCAAAAAAGCGTGTAAAAAATTTTTTCCTATACCGTTTTGATGCACCATTTCAATCAGAGCGCTGATTTGATTATCTCGACTGTGTACGCCGCCGGGAGAAAGAAGCCCGATCGTGTGAACGGCGTTATTATTTTTTTTGGCTTGTTGAAGGGCGGTAAGGAAAATGGGGTTTTTAAAAAAATCACTGTTCGCAATGGCGTTATCGATACGCGTTAAATCTTGAGGCACTTTGCGACCGGCACCGATGTGTAGGTGTCCCACTTCGGAATTGCCCATTTGCCCCTCCGGCAGACCGACCGTTTTTCCTGAGGCGTCTAGAAAAGTATGCGGTGCCTCTTTCATCAGGGCATCAAACGTGGGCGTTTGGGCTAATTGGATGGCGTTGTGCTTTTTCTCTCGACGTTCTCCCCAGCCATCCAGAATCAAGAGCAGCAGAGGCCTTGGTTTTTTACCGTTGGTTTGTGTCATGTGAATCTCTGTTGATCTGTTGAAATGAACCATTTGGTGTCTTTATGTTACCTTAAAAGCAGTTTCATAACGATGGTTCATTAAAACTAATTCGTAGCCTCGGTGGAGCCTCGCCTCGAGGCGTAACCTTCGCACAAAGTACGAAACTTCTGTATACTGATGACCCGAATGTTTCAACAGGTGAGTGTGTGGTCATGGAAAAAGTACTCCCGTTTATCGCAAACCATTGGATTCTAGTAACGGCTTTTGTCGTTGCATTGATTTGGTTGATTGTCCTTGAGTCCCGAAGCAAAGGCCTGGGGGGCGCCCGATTGTCGCCTCAGGAAGCAACGCGCTTGATTAACCACGAGCAAGCGGTCGTTGTGGATATTCGAGATTCGGCCGCTTTTAATGAAGGTCATATTGTGAATTCCCTGAATATTCCCGCTGCCGAGATCGATCAGCACATGAATCGTCTGGAAGCCTTCAAGCAAAGACCCGTGATTGTCGTCTGTATGTCCGGACAGAAATCATTTTCCGTTGTGAACACACTTAAAAAACAAGGCTTCGAAAAAGTCAGTACATTGGCGGGTGGTATCAGTGCCTGGAAAAATGCTAATATGCCTGTAGTGAAGTAAGCATGGCTGCGGTAATCATTTACACTTCTGCCACTTGTTCCTATTGCGTGCGGGCAAAATCGCTTTTATCCCAGAAGGGAATTAGTTTTACTGAAATTCGTGTGGATAAAGACGAAGAAAAGCGAAAAGAAATGCTCGTGCGAAGTAACGGTCAGCGAACCGTCCCACAGATATTCATTAACGATCGTCACATCGGTGGGTATGAAGAGTTGTGGGCATTGGAGCAAAAAGGGCAATTGGATAGGTTGGTGAATTCAAATTAATATTTATGGAGTATTGTCATTATGCCGGAACAGAAAAAAGCAGCGCAAAATAATCCCGCGACGAACGAGCCGCAGTTTGCGATACAGCGATTGTACGTGAAAGATTTGTCGTTTGAGGCGCCACAAAGCCCACATTCTTTTTTAGACGAGTGGCGACCGGAATTGAATATGGATTTATCCACGAAAACGAATGATCTGGGCGAGGACAATCACGAAGTCGTCCTCACCGTCACCGTGACCGTCAAAATCAAAGAGAAAACGATATTCCTCGTGGAGGTACAACAAGGTGGAATTTTCACGATCAAGCATTTTCCGAAGGATCAAATGCGCCCCATGTTGGGGAGTTTTTGTCCCAATATACTTTATCCGTACGCGCGCGAAGTGATTACCGACGCCGTCGTTCGCGGTGGTTTCCCGCAGCTTTATCTGGCCCCCGTAAATTTTGATGCGCTGTTTGAACAACATGAGCGTCAGAAGAAGAATGGCGAGAAAGAAGAGGACGCAGGGCGCGTGCACTAGGAAGGAGTGAACGGAGTGGCTCAAAAACCAATTGCCGTGCTGGGTGCGGGTTCGTGGGGAACCGCGTTAGCATTGGTATTATCGCGACAGGGTCACGAAACACGAATGTGGTCCAACGAGCCAGATCACATCGCAGAGATGCGTCGCGACGGAATGAATAGTCGCTTTTTGCCGGATTTTCCCTTTCCAAAACCACTTTCCGTTTACGAAGATTTAGACGCTTGTTTGCAAGGGGTCACGGATATTTTAATCGTCGTGCCGAGTTTTGCTTTTCACGAAGTCATCCAGCGCGTTAAATCGTATTTAAATTCAGCCAATCGAATTGCCTGGGGAACCAAAGGTTTGTCGGACGACGGGCGTTTGCTGCACGACGTGGTGGTTTCGGTGTTGGGACGAACGTTGCCGATGGCGGTGTTGTCAGGCCCGAGTTACGCGAGCGAAGTCGCCGAAGGATTACCGACGGCCGTGAGTTTAGCCAGCAACGATGAAGATTTTGCAAAAGCACTGGTGGATCGTTTGCACAGTGCGCGTTTTCGTGTGTATCGAAATAAAGACATGATTGGTTTGGGACTGTGTGGTGCGGTAAAAAATGTATTGGCCATTGCGACGGGGATTAGTGATGGAATGGAACTCGGTTGCAATGCGCGAGCTGCATTAGTGACTCGAGGCTTAGCGGAAATGAGTCGCTTGTGTCGGGTGCTGGGCGGGCAGCCAGAAACCGTAACGGGATTAGCGGGTCTTGGTGATTTGGTGTTGACGTGCACCGATAATCAATCGCGCAACCGACGTTTCGGTTTGGCGCTGGGCTCTGGCGTTGGCATTAAAGAAGCGGAAAAGACCATCGGACAAGCCGTTGAAGGTTTATATAACGTGAAGCAAGTCTATGCGTTATCAAAACGACACAAAATTGAGATGCCGATTACCCACCAGGTTTATCGAATTATTCACGAATCGTTAGATCCTAAAGTGGCCGTTCAAGAATTATTAGAGCGCGCGCAGAAGTCGGAGTGATTATACGAATTTCAGTTGTCTCCACGCTTCGTAATAAATCGCAAGAATTAAGTTTCTTTTTCTAAGGTAAAAACCCTTAATCTCACTGAATCTTAACGTGATCCCTGGCACCGTAATGACTTCCTTGATCAATTCCTCCCTACCATTAGTACAAAAACCTGATTTGACATAACCACATTATTTGGCTTTTTTAAAGGTCCTTTCTTAAAAAATAGAATATTGAGTTTTTCTCAAATCCTTTTCGTTCAAATTCCACGTAAAAACCCAGTTTTTTATAAAACCCAAGTGCCTCCCAGTCCATCGTATTAACGACCATGAAACGGCAATGATCCTCTTTTGCTAATTTTTCAACTTCATTCATAAGTGTTGTGCCATAACCCTTTCCACGCAAATTGTCTTTGATCCAAAGCTGATCGATATACAAGCATCCATACAAATTGTTGCCATTACACCCACCCACTATTTTTTCATCCTCACCGCGGAGGAAAAATGCAAAAAAGCGAAGGGGTTCCTGACCTCTCATTTCATTTGCATAGCGCATAATGCCATCCCCAAGCACTTGCAGGTCTTCATGTGTTGGATTGGCTTCGTAGCTAATATGGTATTTCATTGGCAAAAGCCTTTATTTAAAATTAAATACTTTGAATTTTTCCATCGATTTGTTCATGGATAGCTCGACTCCTGTCATTTCATTTTAATGCGGCAGAATGCTTCTTTTTCAACCAAAATCAAAAAAGCGCCGTTCAATTTTTGCATTACCCCCATAATCAGAAAAATTATTGGGGGTAATCCTTTTGTTAGCAGAAAACAACACTATTCCCTATTTTTATTTCTTTGGATTCGCCATTTCAATAAGGGATGATCAGCAATTCGCTGACAAAATTCGGGATCCGTGCTAATGAATTCAGGCCTAATTTCTTTGTAATGTTCCAAGCAGTCCAAAAAAGCGACTTCATTTTCATTAAATGGCAAAACGGTATCGAGTAACGCTTTTCTTGTTTTTTCAGCCAAATGGGTTGCCCAAGTTTTAATGTCTTGCGTCGAAAAGGAAGAAATCTGATCCTTATGTAAAACAGGAATTAACTGATCTCGGATTTCTTTAATAATAAATGTTACTTTATCAACCGTGATGCTTTTCCAGTGTTCTCGCTCCATGCCCGCATAAACCGTAAATGCCTGGCGTAATTTTTCACGATTGAGATTCCATTGAGTGAACAATTGGTAACTATCAAATAAATCTCGACTGGCTTCACGTCCTAACAAAGCGTGTAACTTACCGGCGGCCAACTCGTGAATATCTAGAACAGTCGTTTGCGTTCGCTTTGGCCATTCGAGAGAAAATCGCTGTTCCGGCATCCAGAGGGGAACACGAAACACATAATTAAAATCAATTTCTAAACGGCCTTTATTACCATCAACACTGGGATAAATAAGCACCATTTTACCGCCCGCATGAGCCCGAGGATTACGATGCAATTGATAATGCAGACGTTGACAAACATCCAAAATCATCGATTCTAAAATTAATTTTTCTTTTCGCATGGTTTCACGATCAATCGCGCCGATGTAATTGAAATCGAGATCCACTGAGAGACGTGGCAATTGTTCTGAGCAAAATAAATTAATGGCGGTACCGCCCTTTAATACTAAACGCTCACGCAAATAATCGATTTCCATTAAAGATTCTAATAAATCTAACAAGCGATAAACCTTTTCCAGTATTTCTGGACGGTAACCCCGCTCGATTGCTTCTCTTTTTAATGCTTGCTTAGATAGCGTTATCATAAGGCTCCTCCCACCGACGTTCTGCAATATAATCCGGCACAATGAGTTGCCATTTTGCAACATAAGTGCCTGCCGATGCCGATTTCCGTTTGGGATCCAAATAATGCGGTTGCTTCGGTAAATGCGGTACGAGTTGATTTAAATAGTGATCGCTCACTTTTAAATAATCCGGCAAGCCTTCCAAAAAGTAACCCACTTTCGCGACGGTACTGCGATTATTCAGCAGCAATACATAATCAATAATGGCTTGTGGATCAAATCGCACCAAGTGATCGAAAGAACGCACAATCTCTTCCCAACCGCCGCTCAAATCGGGACGATCGAGCACATCGACGAGTGTGCGTTCTAACGAAGTAAGACGGACCGAAAGACCTTCTCGCTGAAGAGTCTCAACGTCGTATTCATCCTTATTTTGTTGAATGAGCGCGTTGGGGTAGCTTGTTGGGCGATAATGCTGTCCCTGGAAGGAAAACTCTGTGGCGTGGATAGAGGTTAAATAAGTCAATTCAGTAAAGGTGGTATAAGCAAGATTATGAAGCTCCAATGCCGTATGATAGCCCAAAACAGCATCCGGTGCCGCATGGGCCGCAACAAGATAAGGATCAACGGATTGGGCACGACTAAGCTCAGGATTCACCGCATATAACCCGCGACGGATCCGAACAAGCTGCCCATTTTTGGTATAATAACTCAACAATTGACGTATGGACGTTGGCAGCACCCCACGCCCTTCCATGAAAGCTTGAAAGGCTTCATAACGAAATACAGGATGCGCCCTAAAAAATTCTTTGATTTTCATACTTGAAGATATTTCTGTTAGATATACAATAATTATATACTATCAATACAATATTTCAAGAGAAATTGCCCCGAGAATGGCATGAAACTTTTTAGGGAACTTGCAGGGAAATAGGGGATATTCAGACTCGTATCAATTCGATCAAGCCAAAAGTCTTAAAAAAATGAAAAAAATGTCATCTATCCTATTCTTATTGTTGCTTTCTACTTGCTCATTAGCTGCAATAGAATGCAAAAAATATTTCTCCGAAAAATCAGGTTGCTTCATTGTGTTTGATGTAAGTAAAAATAAACTCGTTACGGAGTACAACTCTATTCGTTGTAATAAACCAATACCACCTGATTCAACGTTTAAAATTGCCTTATCATTGATGGCATTTGACCAAAAGCTAATTACACAAGGCACTATTTTTAAATGGGACGGAAAAGACCGTGGATTATCTGCCTGGAATCAAGACCAAACCCCACAAGTATGGTTGAAAAATTCAACTGTTTGGGTTTCTCAGGAACTTACTCCTAAACTGGGTATGAAAAAGATTAAGTGTTATTTAAATAAATTTAATTACGGCAACCAAAACTTTTCTGGTGATCCTGGAAAAAATAATGGCCTGACTAATGCCTGGTTAAGTAGCAGCCTTAAAATTTCAGCTGCGCAGCAACTGGCTTTTTTAAAAGCATTGATTGGAAATAAACTACCAGTCTCCCAGATAGCAATGCGTAACACCAAAGCAAATATGTATCTTGAAACTTCTCCCAATGGTTGGAAATTATACGGTAAAACAGGTGCCGGTAGTTCCGTCCATCAACTCATCAATAACCAAGGTGCTCCACAGGATAGCTGGTTTGTTGGTTTTGTTGAAAAAAATGATAAAAGGTATATATTCGTTTTAAATTTCACTGATCTTAAAGAACCCTCTTCTACTGAAGCGGGTGGCAATGGCACAATAGCTAAAGTCATTGCTAAAAATTTATTAGCAGTGATGAAATTATATTAATCGCTGGAGAAACAAATGATTGACCACATTGGTATTGAAGTCAGTAATTATAAAGCAGCCGTTGATTTTTATCAAAAAGCTTTGGATCCATCAAGGCAATATGCCAACGCAGAAAGCGCATATTGCTTTTTCAGCGCCCGATCGAAAAACCGTAGACACTTTTTATAAAGCAGCGATGGCTGCTGGGGGCAAAGATAATGGCAAACCAGGTATCCGCGAAATTTACCATCCCAATTATTACGGTGCGTTTGTGTTTGATCCGGATGGGCATAATATAGAAGCAGTTTGCCATCAATAAATAGCTGGGTTTTTCAAGAGATAACCTCGGGTATTGCTGTACTACCCATGTGTTCAGCATGAGCTGCTCTATCGCCTAATGCTTGCTTGGGTTTTAATTTTTCTTCCTCTGTGTGATATACTCTTTCCCCGGAGAAACTTCGATGGCCCTTGATTTAACGAACAAAATTGCCTTTATCACCGGTGCCTCCAGTGGGATTGGACGCGCGTGCGCCGAGGCGTTTGCGCGGTTGAACGTGAAACTGCTCTTGGCTGCGCGGCGGGAGGACCGCTTAGAGAAAATCGCTGCGGATTTGCAGAGCCGCTACGGCGTTTTGGTTCACTCTTTCGGCTTGGACGTGACGGATCCAGATCACGTGGAGACACAAATCAAAGCACTACCCGTCGAATGGCAGGCCATCGATATTCTGGTTAACAACGCGGGATTGGCGCTAGGGATCGACAAAATTCAAGACGGGCAAATCGACGATTGGAACCGCATGATTGATACGAATGTGAAGGGGCTTTTGTACGTGACCCGAATGGTGCTGCCCTTTTTATTGAAACGCAATCAAGGGCATATTATTAATATCGGATCCATTTCCGCGCACGAAGTGTATTCTGGTGGCGTTGTGTATTGCGCGACAAAATACGCGGTAAAAGCTATCAGTCAAGGATTGAAAATGGACGTGCACGGCACGCCCATTCGCGTGAGTTCGGTGGATCCCGGAATGGTAAAAACAGAATTTTCTGCCGTGCGTTATAACAACGATCCCGAGAAATTGAATTTGGTTTATAAAGGTTTGACACCACTGAATCCAGAAGACGTCGCCGAGGCCGTGGTATTTTGTGCAACGCGTCCTGTACACGTTGACGTTCGGGAAATTAAACTCTATCCCACCGATCAAACCGCTTCATTTATGGTGTCTCGAAAATGAATATCGTCAATATCGCCGCTTATAAATTTATGGACATAAAATCCGAAGCGTTGTTGCTGTTGAAAAAAGAATGGAAACAAAAAGCGATGGAATCTCAGCTAAAAGGGACGATTTTATTGAGTACGGAAGGAATTAATTTTATGCTAGCCGGATCACGTGCGGATATCGAGGAATTTAAAAAATACGTTGCGCGGGATACTCGTTTTTCTGATTTGAGTTACAAAGAATCTTTTTCTGAAGAATACCCGTTTTCTCGTTTGGTGGTTCGCATTAAAGAAGAGATTATTACTTTCGGGCAGCCGGACGTTAATCCCGCTGAAGAAACTGCGCCGCATATTTCGCCGGAAACATTGCAGCAATGGTATCGGGAGCGGCGGGATATGGTGGTGCTCGACACCCGTAACGATTACGAAGTGGCGATTGGAACGTTTCGTGATGCAGTTAGTTTATCTATCGAGAATTTTCGTGATTTTTCAGCCGCTGTGGAACAGCTCCCTGAATCTTTTAAAGAAAAGCCCGTCGTGACTTTTTGCACGGGCGGTATTCGTTGTGAAAAGGCGGCAGCTTGGATGCAAAAGCAGGGGTTTCGCGAAGTATACCAACTCGATGGCGGAATTTTGAATTACCTGAAAACCTGCGGTGGGGATTATTTTCAAGGCGAGTGCTTTGTGTTTGACGACCGAGTAGCTCTAGACGCTGGCCTTACTGCAACGGGCTCCCTCTTCTGTTCTCGATGTGGTGATCCGGTTACCCTTGTTCAGCAGGCTGCTGGTGGATGTCTGTGCGATCAGGTTGAGTCAAAACAGTAATTCGTAGCCTTGATGAAGCGGCAGCGAAATCAAGGAATTCCTGGATTACGCCCGAAGCGGGCTGCATCCAGGCTACTATAATGTTAGATGAGGTGACTCTATGGCAGAAGCAGGAAATCCAGTCGTTGGAATTGTTCAGGACGTACGCGGCCACGTGACCGCAAGCAGCGGCGGCGAACAGCGCGTGTTGCAGTCCGGTGACTACCTGTATGCCAACGAAGTGCTTATCCTGGGCAGCCAAAGCTCTGCGATCGCTCTGATCCAAGGACGCGAGATTGTCCTGAATGAAAATACCCAAGTGACGATACCGGTTGATGCGGGTGCTGAAATTAATGTTGTCCAACTGGCACCAGGGGTAGTGGAATCGTCGGAAACAACGTCGCAATCCACCGCCGAAGAAAAAATTCCATCCTCAGAGAACAGCACTGCGGCAGAGAATCTTTCGTCGTCTTCATTCGAAAATCAACCATCCCCAAGCGATGTTTCTGCAACAAGTGCATCTGATTTTGGGCTCAATCTAAACGCGGAAACAAATAATCCCGCTGCGTTTTCGAATAAAGGAAGCGAAGAAAATTCGATCTTAGCGGATTCGCAAGCGGATGTTGCGCAGCATGTTTTTTCAGAAAGTCCCGCCGCAGAAAATCCTTCCTCTGAAGATCCCGCCCCTGAAGATCCTTCAGATCCGATTTCGTCGGAATCTCCGCGCATCGATTTAAACGGTGCAACGGAGGATGGCGCGGATTTCAGTACGGCATTTAATGCCGATCATCAGATTCAGATTTCAGTGGCCGCTCCCGATGCCGTAATTACTGATACAGACAGCAGCACGCTCAGCTCATTCACGATTTCCATTACCAATGCACAAGACGGTGCAGCGGAATGGTTGGCGGCGGATGTAACGGGGACGCAAATTCAAGCGCAGTATGATTCAGCGTCACACTTATTGACATTGTCGGGAGACGATACGTTGGCTCATTACAGCCAAGTGCTGCAAAATATTACGTACCACAACGTTGCTGAAGATCCCTCGATGGAAGCGCGCGTACTTGAATTCAAAGCCAGTGATGGCGTACAAGAAAGCGATCCCGTGACGGGCACGGTTAACGTGATGGCGTTCGATCCGGATTTAATTTCAGACCCCGACATTCAAGGCACCGACAACGCCGATAATCTAAAAGGAAAAGGTTCGAGTGATACGATTGATGCGGGTGCGGGTGACGATACGGTGGATGCGAGAGGGGGCAATGACCTCGTTGCCGGGGGAGCGGGTGATGACTCAATCGCTGGGGGTGCGGGGAAAGATCAGCTGTACGGCCAGTCTGGAGACGATCATCTCAAGGGCGATGGCGGCAATGATGAGTTGTACGGTGGCCTTGGAGCAGACGTTTTAGAGGGCGGTGCGGGCAGCGACTCATTGTCCGGAGGTCGCGGTGATGATCGTTTGGAAGGCGGCGGTGGTAACGACACTTTTATTGGTGGCCTTGGCGATGATCAAATGACGGGAGCCGGCGGAAAAGATAAATACGTTTATGAAGGAATTTTAGATCAGGAAGGTAATCCCATTGAAGGGCACGATGTCATTACGGATTTCCAAACCGGTGATCAGGTCGACATCAGTGCACTTTTGGATGCGTTGGGTAAAACCGATTCGGACGTTCAGTTAACGCAAACACAAACTGGAGTGGTCGCTCAGATCGCAACGGGAGTGGGAAATAATTCTTATGCGGGAATGTCAATCACGTTCAGCGGGGTTTCGGATGCGGCTGATTTAAGCGTAGTCGATGGTTCTATTTTTCTCGGGTAGGTGATAACACAATTTTTCAATTCGGCGAAGGCAACTCTTCTTTTGGTGCAAAAGAATAAACCGGTTTGTCGGTTTTTGTTTCTTTCACGAGAATGCCTTGTGGAGGCGGTAAAACAGCCATGGGCGCGTAACGCAGTTGCTGAGCCGCGTGCGCACGGTAATGCGTCTTAAAGCGCGGACGTGAAACTTTTGGCGGCGGTGATGGCGTAATCTGAAAAGCAGACAGCAGCAATCCCATGCTGTTTAACAGACGGTACTTGGCCAGCAAAATATTGTATTTTCCGTTGATGTAAGCGCGACTCGCGGAAAAATATTCGTTTTCAACGTTGAGCAAATCAAGCAACGTGCGTTTGCCGGCCACGTATTGTTTTGTGTAAGCGTCAACCACAAATCGGGATTTCACTTGATGCGTGCGTAATTTTGGCAATTGTTGGAGAGCGGTTTGCAATTCATTCCACGCCAAGCGCGTGCTTTCAATGGTGTCTCGCTCGGCATTTCGGATTTCTTGAAACGCTTCTTCTTTTTGATAGGCCGATTCTTTTTGCAAAGCTAAATCTGCGCCGCCTCGGAATAAATTCCACGACAGTTGCAGAAAAGCAGTATCTTCGAAATTGTCGCCCACAAGGCCATCAATATTGCGACCTCGTCGACTCCTCAGCACCAAATCGAAGCTCGGGTAGTCCCCAGAATAAGTGGCTCGATGGGCAGCGATTGCTGCGTACAAATTATAACGCGCACTTTTAATCGCCGGATTGTGTTTCAGCGCGACTTGTGCTGCTTGAATGGGTGATGCGGTGATGAAAGGAATTTTTTCCGCGGGGATACGTAAATTTTTTGGTGGTTTGCCGACAACTTGAATATAAGAGGCGGTTGCGTCTTTGGCGGTATTAATCTCCGTGTATAAATTCGATTGTGCTAAAGCATATCGTCCTTCGGCCTGTGCACAGTCGGATTGACTGCTCAAGCCTTTCACGGTTCGTTTTGCAATAATTCGAAAAGTTCGGCGGTGAACTTGCACGTTGCGCTCGGCAATCGCAACCAGTTCTTTCGTTCGGAGCACGTTGAGGTACACTTCCGAGACGGCTAAAGCGGTGTTTTGCGAGGTATCTTTGACGTGGTACGCCGCGGAACTGATGCGCGCCAAATCCGCTCGGACGTTGAAGTAAGTTTGATATCCCTTGAATAAATTTTCGGTGATGCTGAGTGAGGCATCGCTGCGTGTTAATGAAAGGTAATCTTGAAGTGTGGAAAAGTTTTTACTGCGTTCTCGGCCCAGCTCACCGTACAGGTCTGCCACGGGATAAAATTCTGCTTTATTGTGTTTTAACTGTTGATTCGCTTGTAATCGCTGCTGGATACTGATTAGTACATCGGGATTAGTATCCAGCGTGTATTGAACCGTGTCGCGTAGTGAGTCGGCGACAGCGGCAGTGAAGGAAAATAAATTCACCGCAATCACGCACAACCATTTTTGATGTCCATTCACTTCGCTTATCCTAGCGTTCCCTTAATGCCTTTTCTTTGCCTCGTAGCAATGGCTTCAATAAATAACTTAACACGGTTTTTTTGCCGGTGATGATATCTACTTCCGCCATCATCCCCGGAATAATGGGCAAGGGTTTGTTCTCGGTGCCGAGGTGATTTTTATCCGTGCGAATACGGATTAAATAAAAACTGTTGCCGCGTTCGTCTAAGATGGTATCGGCGCCGATGTGTTCCAATTTCCCTTTGAGGCTACCGTAAATAAGAAAATCGTAAGCCGTCAACTTTACGATTGCCGGTTGGTCGGGATGCAAGAAGGCGACGTCTTTAGGCCGAATTCCGGCTTCAATCACCAACGAGTCGTCGGTTGGAACGATTTCAATTAAATCCTGTCCGGGCTTAACCGTTCCCCCGATGGTGTTGACGTGAATGGTTTTTATGGTTCCATTAACGGGCGCTTGTAAAATCGTGCGTTTTGCGCGATCGCGCAGAGAATTGTTGGCTTCTTCTTGCGACGCTAATTCGGCTTTGGCCACGGAGAGTTCTCTTGTGGCTTCACTCCGTAACGAGTCTTCCAGTTCGTTTAATTGGTTTTTGGCTTCCGTGATCGCTTGCGACGAACGCTTGGCGGTTAATTCCGTTTCTCGCAGCTCGCCCGATAAATCGTTGGCTTGACGCTCTAAACGCAAGACCTCAACTTTTGAAGCAGCGCCCTCTTCGAATAAAGATTGCGTCATTTTGAATTCTTGATTGACGAGGTCGAAGCTGCGTTTGAGCTTTTCAATTTTTGCATGCGCGGTGGCGAACTCTTGTTCTTTTTGTTTGACGCGTTGTTCCAGAGTAAACAATTTAGTTTCTAAGGTTTTTTTATTGGCTTCGTATAATTCACGCTCGTTTCGAACTAAGTTCGCGTATTCGTTTTCGAATTGGGGCCTCACTTCAAAAGGCGTGTTTCTCGCTTCAGCCGAGAGGCGCGCAATCTTTGCAGCGGCGGCGGCGGCTCTTAATAATCCTTCTCGGTACAGTGCGCCGAATTGCACGTCGTCGATTTCCATTAAGGTTTGCCCTTGCGCAACCGTTTGTCCCTCGCGCACTAAGATTTTTTCAACGATGCCGCCTTCTAAATGTTGAACGACTTGCACTTTGCCGGCGGGGATGACTTTGCCAGTACCCCGCGTTACCTCATCGATTTTTGCAAATCCCGCCCACAAAATAGCGACGATAATTAACGCGACGCACGACCACAATAAATAATGGCTGCGAACCGAAATTTCCGAGAGCGCATCTTTTTCGTTTTTGGGGACCATGTTAAATCCTCGGAGCCGGTTTAATGCGTTTTTCTTTGAGCGCGTGCAGGATTTTTTCCTTTGGACCGTCTGCAAGGACGCGACCGCGATCGAGAATAATAATTCGGTTTACCAAGGTAAGCATGGATCCTTTGTGCGTGACTAAAACTAAGGTTTTATTGCTGAGTGATTGCATCAATGCGGTTTTAAAGCGCGCTTCGGTGACGTCATCCATCGAATGTGTGGGTTCGTCAAATACCAGCAAGGAAGGATCGTGTACCATCGCTTGAGCAATGGCGATGGCTTGGCGTTGGCCGCCCGATAAGTTATCGCCGCGTTCGCCAATGTGCATCTCGATTCCCTCCGGATGATCTGAAAGAAGGGAATCCAAGCCGGCAAGATTTGCGGCCCGAAGAATCGCATCATCACTCGCCGCGGAGTCTCCCAAAGCAATATTGTCGCGTATCGATCCGCTGAACAGCACGATATCTTGTGGAACGTAACCGATGTGACGGCGAATATCGACGGGATCGAGTTGTTGAATATCCGTTTCGTTCACGAAGATATTTCCGGTAGACGGTTTGTACAAACCGACCAATAATTTTTGTATGGTGCTTTTCCCAGAACCCACGCGCCCAATCAAAGCAACGCGTTCTCCGGCTTGAATTTTAAAAGAAGCATGATTCAACGCGAGCAAAGAAGATTGCGGGTAGCTAAAATTGACGTCTTTGAATGCAACGTTGGCAACAAACTTATCGCGATGCAGAAAAGGTTTGTCGGTCGGTCTCTCGATCGGAAGTTTCATGATTTCGTCGACGCCTTTAATTCCCGCCATCGATTGGTAATAACGCATGAGTAAATTCGCGATTTGCGCCAGCGGTGCAAGAGCGCGACCCGTTAAGATGGTGCACGCAATTAATCCGCCGATCGTCAGGTTATTGTTTGCGATTTTATACACGCCAACGATGACGACGAGCACGCTTCCCAGGTATTGTGCAAACACCGAAAAATTAACGGCTAAAGAAGAAAAAAACCGAAGCTTGGCACTGGTGTGTGCGCTGGCCTGCACGATCTCTTCCCATTGGTGCTGCATGCGACTTTGCGCGTTGGTGGTTTTGATGGTGCTGATACCACCCAAAGTTTCGATTAAGGTTCGCTGTTTTGCTCCGGCCAGTTCGTAGGATTTTTGAATCAATTTAATTAACGGCGCTTGGAGGAGCAAGCCAACGACGAAAACGATGGGAATTAAAATCAATGGCACCAGCAACAACGTACCGCCAATGAATCCAATAAAAAAAATAAAAAGAATTGCAAAAGGAAAATCAATTAAAATGGTAACAGACGCGGAAGTCATGAATTCGCGAAACGCTTCGAACGCTTGAACGGTATTCGCAAGCCCGCCGATGGAGCGGGGACGATCGTCCATGCGGATTCCCATTACGTGTTCAAAGATGCGCGCAGACAGTCGCGCGTCAATATTCCGTGCGGTGTGGTCGACGAAATGCGTTCGCAAAGTGCGCATGATGAAGTCGAATACAAAAGCGATTAACACACCGAATGCCAATACCCATAAGGTTTCGATGGCGTTGTTGGGTACGACGCGGTCGTACACGTTCATGACGAAGAGGGGTGTGGTCAGGGCCAGCAAATTGATAAAGAAAGAGGCAACAAGCACTTCCGCATAACGCTTCCACGATTCGCGCACGACCTCCCAGAACCAGGTGATTTGACGGAGGCTGCTTTTTCCAACGGCCACGGTATGCAATCCTTTTGAGATGGTGAGAGTAAAATTATACCTCGTGAGGGGCGTTAGGTCATCTAAGGGTTAGGCCCAAATGGCGACGAGACCCATAAACAGAAACCCAGCGACGGTCGCCAGTATTTTATAACTGCGGTGAGTAGTGTCGCGCGAAGGGTGGAAGTGGTCGTGGCCGGCGTGCAAGGTACCGATATACAAAAAACTTCCGGCGGCAAAAGCACTGAACACGCTCGTCAAAATATCTGAAGCTACCGTTTGGAGTGAGTTCTCGATGACGGAGGCAATAACGACGCCCAGTGGGGTGACGAATGCAAAAACCCAGAGGATTGCCTTGGAGTCGCTTTCTTTGGACAATCCGCGGTGCAAACCCATCATCAGCGCAAAGCTTTCGAACCCTTTGTGGGCCAAAATAGCAATAAACAAAATCGTCACCGCCAGGGTGGTATCGGAAACACCGAGCGCAATCCCTTCAATAAAGGCGTGGATGGACAATATACCGGTCAGCATCCACGCGCTGGCCTTACACGCGTGTGCGTGTGAACCGGAATCGGGCGGCAGTTTTTCACCTCGGATGACTAATCGTTCCGTGAAAAACAGCAGACAAAAACCACCGACAATCAACAAGATTGTGAGCAGATAAGTGCTGAGGGAAGAGACGTAAACGCGGAAACCGTGGGCGGCATCGGGGAATAAATGAAAGACGGCGGCGCCTAAAAATATTCCATCCGCAAACGCGTCGCCGATTTGCAATAAGTGCTGGTAGCGTCGAATAAATCGTAAGGAGGCGTAGCCCGCGGTAATGGTGATAAACGCGATCAGAGCTGCCGTCAACCACTTAACAGTCATCAGTGTCATTCGAGTCCCCTCAAAGCCCACACAGTCTGCCACAAAGGGGGGTGAAACTGCTACATGACTCTGCTACATTAGCCAATATGAACCTCGATTATCTGGATTTTGAACAGCCCATCGCCGAACTGCAAGAAAAAATCGACGAGCTTCGGCGCGTCGGTACGAGCCGGGATTTAAATCTCACCGAAGAAGTGGCAAAGCTCGAAGAAAAAAGCGCTGCGTTGACGCGGCAGATTTTTTCGAGTTTAACCGCACAACAGATTGTGCAATTGGCAAGGCATCCGCTTCGACCGTACACGATGGATTATCTTTCCCGCATCGTTACGGATTTTAACGAGCTTCAAGGAGATCGGCATTACGCGCAGGGCTCTGCGATTGTCGGTGGATTGGCGCGTCTGGAAGGTGAGCCCGTCATGGTGATTGGTCATCAAAAGGGGCGCACGACCAAAGAAAAGATTGAGCGTAATTTTGGGATGGCGAATCCGGAAGGTTTTCGAAAAGCACTCCGTTTGATGAAATTGGCCGAGAAATTTAATGTGCCGGTGTTGACGTTGATTGACACGCCCGGTGCTTATCCCGGTGTTACGGCAGAAGAACACAATCAAAGTGAGGCCATTGCGCGCAATTTATTTGAAATGTCGCAACTCAAAACACCAATCGTATGCGCCATTATCGGCGAGGGTTGTTCCGGTGGCGCGTTGGCCATTGGTTTGGGCGACCGGACGTTGATGCTGCAATACGCGTATTATTCCGTAATTTCCCCTGAGGGCTGTGCGTCTATTTTGTGGAAAAGTGCGGGAAAAGCCGGTGAAGCGGCAGAAGCGCTAAATTTAACGGCAGGCCGTTTGCTTTCTCTCAATTTAGTGGACGAAGTGATTCAAGAACCGTTGGGGGGTGCACATCGTGATGTGGATGCGATGGCGGCGAAATTAAAAGAACGGTTGATTGGAAATTTGGCTGTGTTGAAAACGAAGTCCATTGAAAAACTTTTAGATGAGCGTTATCAGCGTTGGTTGAGTTATGGGAAAAATTAGTTTGGTAGTATGTTCGCGTTCTCTCAGTTAGAGATAATTCTCTCACACACTGCGAAACACCCTCATTTTTGTATTGCTTACAGTGGTGGCGTGGATTCACACGTGTTATTGCATGCGATGGCGCAGCTGCGTGATCAAAACAAAGAATGGGTGGTGCGTGCGGTTCACATCAATCACGGACTCCATCCGAATGCAGATTCGTGGGAAGCACACTGCCGTGAAATATGCACCTCGTTAAAAATTCCCCTCACAACCGAAAAAATTCAGCTTGACATAAAACCGGGCGATAGTATTGAGGAAATGGCTCGAAATGCGCGTTACGCCGCATTTGAAGAACAAATTGAGCGTGGTGAAAATTTACTGACGGCGCACACGCAAAACGATCAAGCTGAAACGTTATTATTACAACTGCTCCGGGGTTCGGGCGTGAAGGGCCTGTCCGCTATGCCGATAAAAAAGCCACTGGGAACGGGGTATTTAGTGCGACCCTTGTTGGAATGTACGCGCGACGATGTGATCACGTATGCACGGCAAAACGACTTGCGCTGGATCGAAGACGACACGAATGTCGAGCAGCGGTTTAATCGGAATTATCTGCGGCATGAAATTTTTCCGTTGCTGCGGCGGCGATGGCCAGAAGTATTTTTGATGATGTCGCGTTCGGCCACGCATTGCGCTGAATCGGCCGCATTGCTTGATGAATTGGCCGACTTGGATTTACAGACTCTTTCTCACGAAAATAAATTATCGGTCCGTGCGTTGTTATTGCTGTCGGACATTCGGCGCCGAAACGTTTTGCGTCGTTGGATACGCCAGCACGGATTTCGCGTCCCGAATAAAAAACACCTAGAACAAATAGAAAAAGACGTCCTATTGTCCGCCAAAGATGCCAAACCTATTTTTTCATGGGGTGTCGCTGAAATTCGCCGTCGCGGAGATCTCCTGTCGCTGTCTTCCCGTTAATTGCAGTGGTAGGATAAACGGTACGCTGCGAAGCCTGAGGAGAAAGGATGGATCATTCAAAGCACGTGACGCATTCTGCAAAACACCACGCTCATCACGAGGGTCACGATCATCATCAGATGGTGGCTGATTTTCGCCGGCGATTTTGGGTCTCGACGCTGCTGACCATCCCCGTTTTGTTCTTGTCTCCGATGATTCAAAAATTTCTGGGTATTCGCCAAATCCTTGCTTTTCCAGGCGATGGTTACGTTCTATTTGTGTTGTCTTCGTTGATTTTCTTTTACGGCGGTTGGCCTTTTCTTAAAGGAATTTATTCGGAACTCCGTACACTCAAACCCGGTATGATGACATTAATCGCTGTCGCGATTACCGTTGCTTATGTCTACAGTACGGTCGTGATCTTTGGCGTCAAGGGAGAAATATTTTTTTGGGAATTGGCGACCTTAATCGACATCATGCTCTTGGGGCATTGGATCGAAATGCGCTCGATTTTAGGCGCCAGCCGAGCATTGGAAGCATTAGTCAAGTTAATGCCCGCTCAGGCACACAAAATAATGCCGAATGGTGAAGTTCAAGACGTTCCGGCCGGCGAATTAGAGAAAGGAGACAAAATATTAATTAAACCCGGTGAAAAAATTCCCGCCGATGGTCAAGTCATCAAAGGCGAAACCAGTGTGAATGAATCGATGCTCACCGGAGAATCGAAACCCGTTGCGAAATCCTCCGGCGCCAAAGTGATTGGCGGTTCGGTAAATGGTGAAGGCTCCATTCGAGTTGAGGTAACGAAAACCGGAAAAGAATCGTTTCTGGCGCAGGTGATCGATCTCGTGCGTGAAGCCCAGGAAAGCAAATCAAAAACTCAGGATTTAGCGAATCGTGCTGCGTTATGGCTCACGATTGTTGCGCTCGTTGGCGGAACATTAACGTTAATTATTTGGCTGTTATTTACGTCTCAAGACTTTGCCTTTGCGTTAGAGCGAACGGTCACGGTTATGGTGATTACCTGTCCGCACGCATTGGGTCTTGCCGTGCCCTTGGTGGTTGCGGTATCGACAGCCATTGCCGCGAGTAATGGTCTTTTAATTCGTAATCGCGCGGCTTTTGAGCGTGCGCGTAAAATCAATGCCATCGTATTTGATAAAACGGGCACGTTAACCCAGGGTGAATTTGGCGTTACCGATATTTTACTGTTCAACGATTCAATCACTGAAGACGAATTGTTGTACTATGCGGCTGCGGTTGAATCCAACTCCGAACACCCCATTGCAAAAGGAATCGTAAAATCATCTAAAGAAAAATGGGGCGTCGAAAAATTCAAAGCCATTCCCGGAAAAGGTGCGGAAGGTATCGTTAAAGAGAAATCAGTAAAAGTAGTGAGCCCCGGTTATTTAAGGGAACACAATATTAGAATTAATGATGATCGAATTGCTAAACTGAATACGCAAGGGAAAACCGTTATTTATGTCGTGATCGATGACGAATTAAAAGGCGCCGTTGCGCTCGCGGATATCGTTCGTCCTGAATCTAAAGAAGCCATACAAAAACTTAAAGCCATGGGCATTAAGTGCCTTATGCTGACGGGCGATAACAAACAAGTTGCTGAGTGGGTAGCTAAACAAATCGGGCTTGACGATTATTTTGCAGAAGTGTTACCGCAAGACAAAGTGAAAAAAATTAAAGAAGTGCAAAACCAGGGGCTTTTAGTAGCAATGACCGGCGATGGTGTCAACGATGCTCCGGCGCTTGCTCAAGCCGACGTTGGTATTGCGATTGGTGCCGGTACGGATGTGGCGATTGAAACGGCCGATATTATTCTCGTGAAAAGTAATCCACTCGATGCGGTGGCAATTTTGTCGTTGGCGCGTGCGACGACAAATAAAATGATACAAAATCTTTTCTGGGCAACGGGCTACAACGCATTTGCGATTCCCATTGCCGCCGGCGTGCTGTATAAATTCGGTATTTTGCTGTCTCCTGCATTCGCCGCTGTTTTGATGTCGCTAAGCACGGTGATTGTGGCTGTGAATGCAAAATTTTTACGTATTGGAAGGAGGAATTAACTCGTCGTTATGTGCAACAGATATTTTTAGGATTGCTCTCGCTATCGTCATCCTCTTTTTCTTCTTCTTCTGAGTCGCCAGGCCGTGATAAACCATTGAGGGAGAAAAAGAGTAAAGAATTTTTTTGTTTTTTAGGATTAGGAATAGGAATACTTGTTTCGGTGCTCTCTTGCTCTAAGGACGAGCATTTTCTCTTATTGTCTTTGACACACGTTACTTCGTTTTCTAAATAACATTTCACCTCGTCAGGTAATTTTAATTCTTGGAATAGCGCTTGTGGTATATCCTGCACCGTGTAGGTATCGAGTGCAGGCGAATTCGATTTTATAAGTTTGATCAGACCACTTTTTTTTAATTGACAAAAATTATCTTTAATAAATTCTCTTGGCATGTTTTTGTCGTTTATCTGGGTTTTTAAGCCGTGGTTGATGGTGTCGCGTCTTGTTGTTACCTTGCGGGGTCGTGTTCTTTTTGTTACGTAGAATTCAGAGTTGAGCGGTAATGCGTGGCTTTTTAGGTTGCAGGTGGAACCATTATTCTGGTGATGAAAGTTATAAAGAAGTGTTAGAAATGCCTCCAAAACTGTTTTTGCATTTGGGCTTAATATTGACTGGGATGTTGAATGAAGTTCCAGAGGAGGCATCGTTGAAGTAGGCAGTTTCGAATGGGTAGCGGTAATGTTCGCGGTAGAATCACTAGTAGAAGTAGTAAAAGTTGACTGCGTGGATATCGTGGTTGCTGTATTAGCTAAAAGATCAAGGTTGCTCGTCGTTGGCTGCCCCGTCGGTGAAGCAAGCTTGGGGACGATAACCCGTGTGCCTTCTGAGACCGAGCTTAAGTCATAATAATATGCCCCATCTTCTGTAGACTGCCGCAGAGGATAAAACTCCATCCCCTGGGTCTTTTGGTTAAACAAGGCCCCTTCCGGGTACCAGTCTTGTTGACCATTCCACTGGACCAACTGGACATATCTTATTGCCGGGTAAGGAGATGGCATGTTGTTGTACAACTGCCACCCACCATTTAAGCCTTGTGTTTGGTAAAGATAGTACCGTTGCCCAATAATATCCCAAGGAATCTGCAAATCTTCACGCGAAGTGGGTGAGGTGAAAGTGAATGTGGTGCGCGACATAGTTAATCTCTTATTTTGTTAAAAATAATTGCCCCAATTTTATACTGCCCTTGTTAAGGTTTTATTAGAGACACCACTTGAAATTCAAATTTTTCACTGACAGAAAACGGTGAATTTTAATAAAGCTTTAATCTCGGCGTGGAATAAATCTACTCCTAGATTTAGCAATACAGTTTTCTAACACCCTGATAATCAGAAATATGTGAGGCAGAGAAATTTTCGAGGGTTAAATGGATATTGTGTAAGTACAGTGGGGTTAAATGAAGCGGTGATCCGAGACTATATACGCACGCAAGAAGTATTAACGTTGCAAGTAAGGCGATGAAACTTCGCTCTCTTCCGGCTCCGTGCTAATATGCCTCGAGTTAAACCACGACGATACCCATGGCACCCACGGCTCAACAATTAATCCGAAATTTCTCGATCATTGCACACATTGATCACGGGAAATCCACGCTGGCCGATCGATTTATTCAGGTCTGCGGTGGCTTGAGTGATCGGGAAATGAAGGCGCAAGTGCTTGATTCAATGGATATTGAGCGCGAGCGCGGCATCACTATCAAGGCGCAGAGCGTAACGCTTCACTATAAATCCAAAGACGGAAATACCTATCAACTGAATTTTATTGACACGCCGGGTCACGTCGATTTTTCGTATGAAGTCTCGCGCTCCTTGTCGGCCTGTGAGGGTGCTCTGCTGGTCGTGGATGCGGGGCAGGGCGTTGAGGCGCAAACCGTTGCCACGTGCTATACCGCGATGGAACAAGGTCTGCTTGTGTTACCGGTACTTAATAAGATCGATTTACCTCAAGCCGACCCCGATCGGGTGATGCAAGAAATTGAAGACGTGATTGGCCTTGAAGCGCATCAAGCGTTACACGTCAGTGCAAAAGAGGGAATTGGCATTACCGATTTGCTTGAGCAGTTAATCGCAACCGTTCCGGCGCCGGGCGGAGATGCTGAGGCGCCCTTGCAAGCGTTGATTATTGATTCCTGGTTCGACAGTTATTTGGGTGTGGTTTCTTTGGTGCGTATTAAACAAGGCATGCTGCGCCTGGGCGATAAGGTGCGGGTGATGTCGACCGGCAAAGATCATCACATCGACCAAATCGGTCGGTATACCCCGAAGCCGCAAAAATTAGAAGCGTTGTCCGCGGGTGACGTGGGATTTGTGGTGGCGGGTATCAAAGATATTTTTGGCGCCCCGGTAGGGGACACGTTAACTCACGCGCATCGACCGGCCCCCGCTCCATTGCCGGGATTTAAACAAATCAAACCCCAGGTCTTTGCGGGTCTTTTTCCGATTTATGCCGATGATTTTGAGGCGTTTCGTGAGGCGCTGGCGAAATTGCGCTTGAACGATGCGGCCCTCTTTTATGAACCCGAGTCTTCTGAAGCCTTGGGATTTGGCTTTCGGTGCGGCTTTTTGGGGTTGCTGCACATGGAAATTGTGCAGGAGCGGTTGGAGCGGGAATACAACTTAGAGCTTATCACCACCGCGCCGACGGTGGTTTACGAGGTGTTAACGAGAAGCGGCGAGGTTCTGCACATTGATAACCCGAGCGGGCTGCCAGACCCCAGTAAAGTCGAAGAGATTCGCGAGCCCATTGCTGTCGCTAACATGTTGGTTCCACAGACTTATTTAGGTTCAGTGATCACTTTATGCGTGGAGAAACGCGGGGTCCAGAAAAAGTTGAATTATTTAAGTAATCAAGTATCGTTGTGCTACGAAATGCCCATGAGCGAAGTGGTGCTCGACTTTTTTGATCGATTAAAATCGGTCAGCCGGGGCTATGCCTCGTTGGATTATAGCTTTGATCACTTTCAAGCGGCGGATCTGGTAAAATTGGACATCCTGATTAACGGTGAGAAAGTGGATGCCTTGGCGTGTATCGTGCATCGGGATCAGGCGTTTGCACGGGGTCGAGAATTAACGGAGCGATTGAAAGAATTGATTCCGCGGCAAATGTTTGAGGTGGCGATTCAAGCGTCGATCGGTGCGAAAATTATTGCGCGCACGACGGTCAAGGCGCTGAGGAAGAACGTGACCGCGAAGTGTTACGGTGGCGACGTTACCCGAAAACGAAAATTATTGGAAAAACAAAAAGCCGGTAAAAAGCGCATGAAACAAGTGGGTAAAATATCCATTCCGCAGGAAGCCTTTTTAGCCGTGTTGAAGATTGATAGAGGTTGATGTTGAATTTTGATTTTGCTTTTTATTTAACGCTGGCTGTCGTGGTGGCGGGTGTGATTTCACTCGTTGATCTTTTGTTTTTTAAACGTCGTCGGCCGACTGGAAAAAAAGCGCCGATGGTGATTGAGTACGCGCGGGCCTTTTTTCCGGTCTTACTCGTGGTTTGGGTGATGCGGTCTTTTATCATTCAGCCTTATCGCGTTCCGACCGGCTCGTTGGAACCGACTGTAATGCCCGGCGATTTTATTGCAGTGGAACAGTTTGCTTACGGTCTTCGATTGCCGGCTATGAACCAAAAAATCATTCCCATTGGTGAACCCAAGCGCGGTGATATTGCTTTATTTCGGTGGCCCAAAGACCCCAGTATTGTTTTTGTAAAACGCGTTATTGGATTGCCGGGCGATCACGTCGTTTATAAAAATAAAATACTGACTATCAATGGAAAAGAAGCCAAGCAGAAATTGTTATTCAAGGCCTACGATGAAAATGAGTGGGGATATAAGCGTCCGGTCTACGTGAAGCAAGAAGACTTAGGCGGTGTCAACCACAACATTTACGTGCAACCCTACGGGGGTGAAATGGGAGATTATAATTTGGTTGTCCCGAAGGGTGAATATTTCATGATGGGCGATAATCGCGACAACAGCGACGACAGTCGACAGTGGGGATTTGTTCCCGAGAAAGATTTAATTGGTAAAGCCTTTGGTATTTGGATGAGTTGGGATCCGATTCATCATGCTATTCGTTGGAATCGGATTGGATCGGCGTTGAACTGACCTCTAAGAATAGGATGAAGTCATGGAAAAGCTCAAACCACTAATGGAACGTTTGGGGCATCGATTTCACAACGAGCATTTATTGGAACATGCTTTAAGCCATCGCAGTACGGGCCCCGATAATAATGAACGTCTGGAATTTCTGGGGGACGCCGTGCTCGGATTTATTATCACTTCTGAATTGTATCAGCGCCATCCCAATGCGCGCGAGGGCGAATTAAGTCGCATGCGTGCTTCCGTGGTTAATGGCGATGTGCTCGCGCAATTAGCGACGGACTTAGAAATCAATGATCACTTGCGTTTAGGTGTGGGGGAACAAAAAAGCGGCGGGAAAGACAGAAGTTCTATTTTAGCAGACGCGCTGGAAGCCGTGGTGGGCGCTATTTACATGGACGCCGGATTAGACGGGTGTCGCGCGTGTATTTTGAATTGGTACGGTGAGCGTGTGGATGATTTATCGAAATTAAAGCCAAAAAAAGATCCGAAATCGCGCTTGCAAGAATGGTTGCAAGCGCACAAAATGCCCTTGCCCGATTACAAAGCAAAAATTTCGGGGCAGGCGCACGCACAAACGTTCACAGTCATTTGCCACGTGGAAGGATTGAAGCACGAAACGAAAGGGGTCAGTACTACGCGGCGTCGTGCCGAACAAATTGCGGCTGAACGGTTTTTGGAATTATTAAATGAATAATGGAACCCATTTTAAAACTTCCCGGTGTGGAACCGTTGCGATTATCGGTCAACCCAACGTCGGTAAATCGACTTTGCTGAATCGGCTGCTCGGACAAAAAATCAGTATCACGTCCCGAAAACCACAAACCACGCGCTATCAAATTTTTGGTATTAAAACTGAGAAAAATACCCAAATTGTTTACGTAGACACGCCCGGGTTGCATTCCGAGGAACACGGCGCGATGAGTCACTATTTAAATCGCGCGGCGCGACTTGCATTACAAAGCGTGGACGTGATTATTTTTATGATGGAGGCCGATCGGTGGGAGCGGGATGACCAATGGGTCATGGAGCAGCTAAAAGATATTGGTGTGCCTGTTTTTTTGGCGATTAATAAGATTGATGAATTAAAAGACCGAGGTCGATTGTTGCCGTTTATTGAAACCATCGCCGGAAAATTTTCTTTTCGGGATATTATTCCGATATCCGCAAAAACGGGTGAACAAGTCGATGTGCTGGAAAAAGAAATCATTCCCTGTTTGCCTGAGGCTCCCTTTCAGTTTCCCGCCGATCAAATTACGAATGGTAACGATGAATTCATGGCTGCAGAAATTATCCGTGAAAAATCCGTACGTCAGTTGGGTCAGGAAATTCCGTACGCCCTGGCGGTTACGATTGTGCTGTTTGAGCGAGGAGATTCGATCATTCGTATTTCAGCAGTTATTTGGGTGGAAAAGGACAGTCAGAAAGGGATTGTTATCGGAAAGGGTGGTGAGCGGTTGAAAAAAATTGGCACGCAAGCGCGCTTAGCAATGGAAAAATGGTTTAAGCAGAAAGTATTTCTACAGCTTTGGGTTAAAGTGAAAAGCGGCTGGTCCGATAACGAACGGCTCCTCAAAGAATTGGGGTTTGAGTGATGATGCGTTTCTTTAAACTTGCCCTCGGGGTCCTGTCGCCTGCGGCACCCCGTCGTGCTCGTGCCTGCGCGCGACGGGGTCCCCGCCTCCGGCGCCACCCCTCGGGCATCTGTATTTACAGAAATTAGGGTGCACCAGTATGCCTCTTGTGTTGTTAGAACCCGCATTTGTGTTGCACCGTCGTCCCTTCAGTAACACCAGTCTTATTGTCGAGTTGTTCACGCTTAACCACGGTCGTGTTTCTGCGTTAGCGAAGAGCGCGCGGGGTTTAAAGTCCAGATATAAAGGGGGGTTGGAATTATTTTTTCCGCTCGTGGTGTCGTGGACGGGGCAGCGTGAATTGAAATTGTTGGGTCCGGTTGAGTTGAGCGGAATTCCGTATTTGCTGGATGGAAAAGCATTATTGTGCGGATTTTATCTTAATGAGTTACTCATGCGGTTGTTGCATAAAGAGGACCCCTATCCGAATTTATTTCGCGCTTATCAGGATGCATTAAATCGTTTAGTGGAAAATCATTCACATGAAATGGTGTTGCGGATTTTTGAAAAACATTTGTTGAATGAGTTGGGTTATGGCCTGCCTTTGCAACACGACATGGAATCTAAATTACCCATCGAAGCAAATCACTATTATCAATATCTGCCCGATCGGGGATTTTTGCGCTGCGAGGATAATTCTGAGCCTCTGTTATTTATTGGCGAGAGTTTACTGGCACTGCGTGACGAAAATTTTTCGCATGAAACTTCGCTCAATGACGTTAAACGCTTAATGCGATTAGCAATCAATCGTTTGTTGGGGAGCAAGCCGCTCAAAAGTCGGGAGTTGTGGTAGAGTAAGGGTATTGCTTGGTCTGAGTTTGGGGTGTTATTTCGCGCAATGGCTCGTCGGGCTCCGCCCTCCTGCGCTTTATTTGCGCTTCATAACGCCCCAAACTCAGACCGTAGCCTTGACGAAGTCTTACGAAGTCAAGGAATTCCCGGGTTACGCCCCGAGGCGGGGGCTTCACCCAGGCTACGGAATAAATGGGTAATCATTATGATAAAACTAGGCGTTAATATTGATCACGTTGCGACGTTGCGGCAGGCGCGGGGAACGGATTATCCCGATCCGGTGGAGGCGGCGCAAATTGCGGTTGCAGCGGGTGCGGATGAAATTACGCTCCATTTGCGCGAAGACCGACGTCACATCCAAGACGATGATGTGCGTCGTTTGAAAAGACAATTAACCGTCCCCATGAATTTAGAAATGGCGCCGAATGAGGCGATTATTCGTATCGCGGAATCGGTAAAACCCGAGCATTGTTGTTTGGTTCCTGAGAAACGCGAAGAACTCACAACGGAAGGTGGCCTCGATGTCGTTTCGCAAAAAGCGCACATTAAGGTGGCTTGTGAGCGATTAAAAGCGGTGGGCATTGAAGTTTCTTTATTTATTAATCCGGACGAAGAACAAATTGATGCGGCAGTGGCGTGTGGAGTTCCTGCAATAGAAATTCATACCGGTCAGTACGCGGACGCGCGTACCGATTACGATCGTCAGCAATGTTTAACACAAATCAAAAAAGCCGCGGAATACGCGGCGAATTTGAAGTTGATTGTCAATGCGGGGCACGGCTTGACGATTCATAACGTGCAGCCTATTGCCGCGATACCCGTCATCCACACATTAAACATTGGTCACAGTATTATTTCACGTGCGGTTTTGGTTGGGCTTGCTGCAGCAGTGAAAGAGATGAAAGTATTAATGGATGCGGCGAGGTGAGGGTCACTTAACTGTACGGTTTTCCAACGCAAACTGCCCATCGTTAAAATAAGTCAGATAGCTTATGCCATCGTGCCAGGCGCCGAGTACGATTCGTTTTCCGGGTTGGCCATCGACGGTAACGTCGTGAATTCCCGGGCGGTGCGTGTGACCGTGTATTAAAAAATAGATGTCATTCGCTTTCATGAGGCGAATAACCTCGTCGTGCGTAACGTCTGTAATATACCGCGGTGCTGTTAAATTATGCTTTTTGCTTTTCTCTCGTAAACGTTTCGCGAGCTTGCGGCGTAACTTAAGTGGAACGCTTAAAAATAATTTTTGCAACCACCGTTTTTCGGTTTTTCGTCGATAAGCTTGATGTTTTAAATCCAGCGTGCACAGGCGATCACCGTGAGACAGCAGAACCGGTTTTCCATACAATTCAATCCGCGAGGGATCGGGGAGTAGAGTGGCGCCTGTCTTTTCTGCAAATCGTTTGCCAATAAGAAAATCACGGTTGCCGCGAATAAAATAAACTGGCGTGCCTTTATCGACGAGGTTTCTCAGCGTAACAATTAACTGGGTATTAAAAGCGCTTTCATCGTCATCGCCGATCCACGTCTCAAAAAAATCGCCCAGAACATACAAAGCATCGGCGGAGGGAGCTCGTTCACGCATGAAATTTTGAAACGCTTCTACGATCGAAGGCGCTTCTTCCTGCAGATGCAAATCGGAAATGAATAAAGCATGTGGCATCAAGGGCTCGTTGCATTTGCGTTCGTAAAGTTGCAATAATAGTGACTTTTGGGCGGGAGGGGAAGAACGTCCCAGCAAGCCCACAAGGGAGCGTCAAAGCCGATGGAGTTACCTATTTTTCCGCGACTAGCGCCATGGACGGGCGCGGGATGGGCCATGGATGGTCCACGGAGCGGAAAAATAGGTAACTCCATCGGCTGGCACGCCAAAAACTTAAACGGTTAATTGTCATGATCAAAACACGATTCGCACCCAGCCCAACGGGCTTGATACACCTCGGTAACGCGCGCACGGCCTTGTTCAGCTACCTGTTCGCGAGAAATCAGGGTGGCGTATTTTTATTGCGGATCGAAGACACTGACGTTGAGCGTTCGAAAGAAGAGTACGACTTCGCTCTGCGGAAAGACTTGCATTGGTTGGGTTTGGTGTGGCAAGAAGGCCCGGGCATGGACGATGGAAAAGGACCGTATCATCAATCAAAACGCCAAGCGATTTACGACGATTATTATCAACGGTTGGAAGAAGCCGATCAGGCTTATCCCTGTTTTTGCACCGAAGAGCAACTGGCTTTGATGCGGAAAGTGCAGCGCGCCAGTGGAAAGCCGCCGCGTTACGCAGGAACGTGTCGAGCGCTCACTTCCGAAGAGCGCGAACAAAAAATCGCACACGGATTAAGGCCTACGTTACGATTTCGCATTCCCGACGATGAGGTCGTTACCTTCGTGGATTTGGTTCGGGGCGAGCAGCGATTTAATACGAACGATATCGGTGATTTTATTATTCGTCGCGCGAATGGCACATCGCCCTTCTTATTTTGCAGTGTGATTGATGATGCGTTAATGGGTGTGACACACGTTTTTCGCGGAGAAGATCACCTCACCAACACGCCGCGGCAAATTCTGATTTTACAAGCCTTGTCTTTGTCCGTTCCCCACTACGGGCATATTTCACTGATCGTGGGGTCAGATGGCAGCCCGTTATCAAAACGGCACGGCAGTCGAAGCATTCAGGAATTGCGAACATTGGGTTATCTGCCCGATGCCGTGGTCAATTACATGGCCCGCTTGGGGCATTATTACGAACGCGACGATTTCATGACGGCTAAAGAATTAGCCGAAAATTTTCGTGTGGAATCACTCAGTAAATCGCCGGCAAAATTCGATGCGTCGCAATTGGAGTATTGGCAGAAGCGAGCCGTGGAACGTTTATCGGAAAAACAATTTCTGGATTGGATTGGAGAAAAAACGCAGCAATTAATTCCCGAAAAGGAGAAACCATTGTTTATTGAAACGATAAAACACAATGTGTTGTTTCCAGAAAATGTTGACTATTGGGCGCGTGTCTGCTTTGAAGATAACCTGACGCACAGCGATGAACACCGGCAGTTGCTGCACGCCGTGGGTGAAAAATATTTCACTGAGGCACTGACGGCGTTCAAAAAGTTTGATAATAATCTGAAAGAAGTGATTGGATATCTTAAAGAAAATACGGGATTAAAAGGACCCGCTTTATATAAGCCCTTGCGAATTGCGTTAACCGGTTCCGAGCACGGTCCGGAATTAGAGAAATTAATTGTGCTGATCGGCCACGATAAAGTACACCGGCGATTGCAAAAGGCACGCGCATGAAGCTGACCATTTTTAACAGTCTCACGAAAAAGAAAGAGCCTTTTGAGCCGTTGCAGCCTGGGAAAATTTCTGTCTACGCTTGTGGAATGACAGTCTACGATTACTGTCATATTGGTCACGCACGGTATTGGGTGGCATTCGACATGATCATTCGTTACTTACGTGCGCGTGGGTTCGAAGTGACTTACGTCAAAAACATCACCGATATTGACGATAAAATTATTAATCGCGCGAACGAGAATCGCGAAGACTGGAAAGCATTAACTGAGCGTTTTATTAACGCGTATCGCGAAGACGAGCGTGCCTTGAATGTATTGCCTCCGGATCATCAGCCGCGTGCGACACAATTCATGCCGCAAATTATTGCGCTCATTCAAAAATTGATTGATGAAAATTACGCGTACGTTGCTGAGAATGGCGACGTGTGTTTTGACGTTCGGCGTTTCAAAGACTACGGTAAATTATCACACCGCGACATCGATCAGTTGCGTGCAGGCGCTCGGGTGGAAATTAATGAGGGCAAGCGAGATCCTCTGGATTTTACTCTGTGGAAATTATCTAAACCCAACGAACCCAAATGGAATTCACCGTGGGGCGAAGGACGTCCGGGATGGCATATTGAGTGTTCGGCAATGGCCAGTACTTTACTGGGGCAACCGTTTGATATTCACGGTGGTGGGTTAGATTTAAAATTTCCGCATCATGAAAATGAAATTGCGCAATCGGAGGCGGCCGAGCATAAACCGTTCGTTAAAACGTGGATTCATTCCGGACTGTTGCAGATCGATCGAGAAAAAATGTCGAAATCAGTGGGCAACATTATCCGCATCCGTGATGCGCTGGAAAAACACGATGTCGAAACATTACGTTATTTTTTCTTGTCGGGGCACTACCGAAGTCCGATCAGTTATTCAGAAGAACAAATGACTCAGGCACGAAGTGGTTTAGAGCGATTGTATATTGCGATTCGTGGCCTGCCGCTTAAAAAGCCCATAAAATCGAGTGATTTCACGGAGCGTTTCCATCGGGTCATGGACGATGATTTCAATACACCCGAAGCGTTTGCTATCTTTTTTGAACTGGCCCGCGAAATTAATCGCTTTCGAAATGAAAATCAATTAGAAAAAGCGGCGGAATTGGCGACTGAATTAAAGCAATTGGCAGAGTTGTTCGGTATTCTGCAGCTTGACCCAGAAGATTTTTTACGGCGCGGGGAAAAATCCGTTGACGTGAAGCGTGTAGAAGAGCTGATTCAAGCCAGAAATGCGGCGCGCGCGGAAAAAGAGTGGGCTTTGGCCGATCGTTTACGCAGTGAATTAAAATCCCTGGGCGTTGTGATTGAAGACAGCCCCAGCGGCACCACCTGGCGGCGGGAGTGATTCAAACCGTTAGGCTTCGTAGGTTGGGCTGAGCTTCGAAGCCCAACACATGATTTGCTCTCGGAACGCTCCGGAGGAATGCCGGGAGCCCGTTGTTTCTCCGGAGCGTTCCGTGTAGGGAAAGAGCAAGCCGCGGGACGTTGCTGAGGGTAAGACATCATTCGCCTTGAGATTGCCGGTTCCGCACTTTACAATGATCCCACCCGGATATTAATTACGACAAGGAAGCGGCGATGCACTTCAAGCGAAAAATTCGCTGGTATTGGGCAGTATGGATTGCCTTCAGCCTGCTCTTCCTAGCGGGAAATCTTATTGCCCAAATGCCGGCGAATCGAACGGCCGTCTTGTTGGATATCAACGGAGGCATTGGCCCCGCCACTCAAGACTTTGTTCACCGAGGATTTAAGAAGGCCGAAGACCAAAACGCAACCGTGATTATTCTGCGCATGGATACCCCGGGTGGCCTCAGTACATCGATGCGGGGGATTATCAAAGATATCCTGTCGTCTCCGATACCCGTGATTACTTTTGTTGCTCCGAGCGGTGCGCGTGCGGCCAGTGCGGGCACGTACATTTTATACGCCAGTCACGTAGCAGCGATGGCACCGGGAACGAATTTGGGGGCAGCGACGCCGGTGAGCATCGGTACACCCGGAACGCCTGATAAAGAGCAGGGAAAAGAAAAAGAGAAAAAATCCGCGCAAAAAGCATCGGCTTCTGAATTGAAGGCCATTAACGATGCAAAGGCGTATATTCGCAGTCTCGCGCAATTACGTGGACGCAACGTGCAGTGGGCGGAGCAAGCCGTAACGCATGCCGAGAGTTTATCGGCAAAAGAAGCCTTAAAATTAAACGTCATTAATTTCGTTGCGGAGAATATTCCGGACTTATTTAAACAAACCAACGGATTTAAAGTCAGTGTGCGTGGTGAAATGAAAGCGATGCAGACGGATAATTTAACGATTGTGGAATTTCTTCCCGACTGGCGCACGAAATTTTTAACCGTCATTACGGATCCCAGCGTTGCTTATATTCTTCTGATGATTGGTTTTTACGGACTCTTTTTTGAATTTGCCAATCCCGGTTTTATCGTACCGGGTGTCGTGGGTGGTATTTCACTGTTATTGGCGCTTTATGCGTTACAATTATTACCGATCAATTACGCGGGCTTGGCATTAATACTGCTGGGCATTGCTTTTATTGTAGCCGAAGCTTTTTTGCCAAGTTTTGGTGCCTTGGGAATTGGTGGCGTCGTCAGTTTTGTCATCGGCTCTATTATGCTCGTCAAAACTGAGGCGATCGGTTATAGTCTTCCCATGTATTTAATTATTGTCGTTGCGCTGGTTACTGCGGCTTTCTTTTTACTGGTGATTAATTTGGCGCTTCGTTCGCGGCGAAAGCCCATCGTGAGCGGACGAGAAGCGGTGATTGGTAAGCGCGGTGTTGTAGAAATCAGTGATGATCGAGCGTGGGTGCGTATCAACGGAGAGCGGTGGCAGTGTAAGAGTAAAACCCCCCTGAAAACCGGGGATGAAGTGGTGGTGGAACGCTTGGAAGGTTTAACTTGTATCGTTAAAGTGGTGGAGAAGAAAACATGATGATTGCAATTATTGTATTAGCCGTTTTGGTATTAATTTTATTGTTCAGTGCCATTAATATTTTAAAAGAATACGAGCGTGGTGTGATTTTTACTTTAGGTCGCTTTTGGAAAGTCAAAGGTCCTGGTTTGATTATCGTCGTTCCGATCATCCAACAAATTGTCCGCGTACAATTGCGTACTGTGGTGATGGACGTTCCCAGTCAGGACGTGATTTCGCGCGATAACGTGTCCGTGCGCGTGAATGCGGTTGTGTACTTTCGCGTGATTGATCCGGAGCGTGCGATTATTCAAGTAGAAGATTTTTATGATGCCACGAGCCAATTAGCGCAGACGACGTTGCGATCCGTGTTGGGTAAGCACGAATTGGATGAAATGCTTTCCGAGCGCGATAAGTTGAATAAAGACATTCAAGAAATTTTGGATGCGGAAACGGACATATGGGGTATTAAAGTTGCGAACGTTGAAATTAAACACGTAGATTTGGATGAAAGTATGATCCGCGCGATTGCTCGTCAGGCCGAGGCGGAACGGGAACGGCGAGCCAAAGTCATTAACGCCGAAGGTGAGTTCCAAGCCGCGCAGCGTCTGCGCGAAGCCGCACAAATCTTAGCGGAGCAACCGCAGTCTTTGCAGTTGCGTTATCTGCAAACGCTGATGGATTTAGCGAGCGATAAGACGTCGACTATTATCTTCCCCGTACCCCTCAATTTGTTTCAGGGGATTATGGATAAGTTTGGGAAAGGTTAAGGGCCTGTTGCTCGGGGGAGTTACGTTTGGGCTCCCGGCATTCCTCAGCTTGCGCCGCCTTGGCATAACGAGGCCGCGAAATTCGACTTCCTGTCTCAGATTCGCTCCTTGGGACATCCCTGTCCCAAGGACCTCGTTATGCCGGCGCGGCTCAGCTTGCGGATGCTGAGGAGCCCAAACGTAAACCCCCCCGAGCTCAGCAGAATTTACAGAAAATTTGAGGCATAGCCCGGTATTGGCGAACCTATTTATTCTTTTTATCATTCGGATATGAAGTCTTCCGGTTTCGCTCTGCTTGAAGTATTAATCGCTTGGTTTTTGGCAACCAGCCTGTTGTTGGGCTGTCTCGCGCAGCAAATAAATCATATTCACCGTGTTCAAGACAGTTATTATTATTCCGTTGCGGTGGTTCAGTTGCAGTCGATGCTGGAGCGATTGCGCGCGAATGCGTCGGGAAAAGCGCGGCGGAGAGAGCTTTCACTTTGGAACGCGCAAAATCAAGAACAGTTGCCGCACGGGTGGGGTGATAATTCCTGTCGCAATCACGAATGTACGGTCACTCTGCAGTGGCGTATTCAGAAAAAACAAGTACTCACGGTTACCGGCGTGATTTGATGAGGCGTGCGCGCGGATTTAATTTAATCGAATTACTGCTGTCGCTTTTTCTGGGATCGGTATTGATCGTTGGTCTTATTCATGTGTTGCTCCATTTTAACAGTGCGTGGGCGTGGCAAAATACCTGGAGTTCTTTACAAGAACGTGGACGGTACGCCGTTTACTTGCTGTCTTCGAGAATTCGTTTAGCAGGGGATGCGGACTGTCGCAAACCGTACGCGGTGGATCACGCGCAGGCCATCGTGGGATACCGCAGTGACAGTGTTCCAGAAAGCCTGCAAAACGAAGTGATGCCTGGAACAGACGTGCTCGTTATTGGTGAATGCGTGCACTATCACGACAAATCACAATTCATTCGAAGGGCGTATTTTATTGGTGATACGCATCGAAAGAATGACCGCGGCAGTCCCGTGTTTGCGTTGTATCAAAAGCCTTTGTTGGGAGAACGTGAAGAATTAATTTCCGACGTGGGTGATTTGCGGGTGCGTTATGGTGTGTCTCAAGAAAAGGACGGCGATATTTCCAGTTATCGAAATGCAGATTTCGTGGAGGATTGGAGTCGAGTGTACAGTGTAGACCTCTCTCTCACGCTTTATTCGGAAAATCATCGGGTGAAAAAAATGTGGCCCGTGTATATCGCTTTGCGGGAGCGGTAATAGTGAAACAGTCGGGATTAATATTGATTCAGGTATTGTTATTTACCTTTGTGCTTTTATCGTTGATTTTCATTGCTTCTGAAAATAGTGTGTTTCAAACAAAAATGATTGCATTTTATTACGATAAGCTCATTGCTTTTGAGGGAGCGGAATCGGGGTTGAAGAGAGGGGAGGCAGAGATCTCTCGTTGCCAGGTTCCTCGGGATGACACACCGCTTTCGTGCCATTCCGAGCATCGCGAGGAATCTCAAGACCCCTCGCGACGCGACGTGAACATCACTTATCGAATCTCCCTATTGGGACAAGATTTCTGCGGGAAAAAACGCTATTTAATTACGTCGACGTCCGATTACCGCAGAGCGCACGTGGCGCTCCATGCGATTTACGAATGGCTGCCGGCCGTGAAAAATCCTCGCTGCATTAAAGAAAAAATCGCCCGGCGGGTGTTTTGGTGGTGAATCTCACCACGTCATTGCGAGGCACCGGTTAGGTGCCGAAGCAATCCAGAATTAATTAATTCTGGATCGCTACGGCAAGCGCACTCAAATTTAACGTCATCCCGCGGCTTGACCGCATAAGGACGTCGTCCCGGGCCCCGGATCGAGTCCGGGGCGCGGGATCCAGGAAAAAATTATGAGTAAAAATTTTTATACATACATCCTTGCGAGTAAAAGGAATGGCACCTTATATGTTGGCATTACCTCCGATTTAATAACTCGTGTCTGGCAGCACAAAGAGGGCTTAATGGATGGTTTTACGAAGAAATACCGCGTAAATAAGTTGGTGTATTATGAAGAGCATGGAGATGCAGCAAATGCCATTCATAGAGAAAAGCGATTAAAGGAATGGAAGCGGCAATGGAAATTAGCACTTATTGAAAAATTTAATCCAGCGTGGAATGACTTGTATGACAGCATTTTGTAATTTTCTGGATCCCGCGGTCAAGCCGCGGGACGACGGTGATTGTGGTCAAGCTATGGGATGACAGGCTAAATTTTACATCTTGAAGGATAATAGCTTCTTCTTCAGTAATTCATTCACGTGCTGCGGATTGGCTTTACCTTTCGTGGCTTTCATGACTTGCCCGACAAAAAATGCGAATAATTTTTCTTTCCCGGCGCGGTAGTCGGCGAGCTGTGAGGGATTATTGTGAATGATTTCATCCACTATCTTTTCTAATTCACCGGTATCCGTCATTTGTTTCAGGCCGTGTTTTTCAATAATCGCATCGACGTCGCCTTCGCCCGCCCACAATTTCTCAAACACCGTTTTTGCCATGCTCGCGGATAAAGTATTGTCGGCAATGCGTTGCAGCAATTGAGCGAGTTGCTCTGCGCGAACCGGACTTTTATTAAGACCAAGATTCGCCTTATTTAACGCAGCGGCCAGTTCGCCGTTGATCCAATTGGTCGCAAGCTTGGGTGAAATTGCTGTGGCAGCAGTTAAAACTGTCTCGAAATAATGGGCCGTATCCATATTGGTCGTTAACAGCTTGGCATCGTAGGCATTTAAGCCGTACTGCTCTTCGAAGCGTTTTCGTTTTTCCCACGGAAGTTCGGGCAGCATTTTTTTAACGGATTCAATGAAATCTTCAGAAATTTCTATGGGCAATAAATCGGGGTCTGGAAAATAACGGTAATCGTGCGCTTCTTCTTTGCTGCGCATGGGTCGGGTTTCATCGCGCTCCGCATCGTACTGTCGTGTTTCTTGAACAATGGTCCCGCCGTTCTCTAAAATTTCTTTTTGGCGTTCGATTTCGTGGAGCAGAGCGCGTTCCACAAAGCGGAATGAATTGATGTTTTTGATTTCGGCACGCGTTCCGAATTTCGTGGAGCCCTGCGGTCGCAGAGACACGTTCACGTCGCAACGGAAAGAGCCTTCTTGCATGTTGGCATCACTCACGTCCAAATAACGAACCAACGTGTGCAGCGTTTTTAAATAAGATACAGCTTCTTTGGGTGAACGGATATCGGGTTCGGAAACGATTTCAAGCAAAGGCGTGCCCGCGCGATTTAAATCGATCCCCGAAAAACCGTGCATGCCTTCGTGTATGGATTTTCCTGCGTCTTCTTCCAGGTGTGCGCGCGTAATGCCAATTCGTTTGATCGAGCCGTCTTCAGATTCAATGTCGAGAGAACCCTTTTGAATGATGGGCAATTCGTATTGACTGATTTGATAACCTTTAGGCAAATCGGGATAAAAATAATTTTTGCGTGCGAATACGGAGTGTCGCGAGATTTCCGCTTGAATACTGAGGCCAAATCGAATGGCCAACTTAACCACTTCTTTATTCAGTACGGGTAATACCCCGGGCAACCCGAGGTCGATGGCGCATGCTTGTGTGTTCGGTTCTGCACCGTATGCCGTTGGAGCGCCCGAAAACAGCTTTGATTTTGTGCTTAATTGAACGTGCACTTCTAGTCCGATAACGGTTTCAAACGGCATTTATATTTTCTCCGGTAAACGACGGTGCCAATCCGTTACGTGTTGGTAACGATGCGCAACGTTAAGCAGGCGCGCCTCGTCAAAATAATTCCCAATTAATTGCGCGCCGATGGGTAACCCGTGTTTAAAACCAATGGGAAAAGCCAAGCCGGGCAAACCTGCTAAATTAACTGCGATGGTGTAAACGTCCGATAAATACATTGCGACGGGATCCGTCGTTTTTTCACCCAATTTAAAAGCCGGAGTGGGTGTTGCGGGGGTTAATAGAAGGTCGACGGTTTTAAAAGCGTTGAGGAAATCGTCGCGTATGAGACGACGAATTTTTCGTGCCTTTAAATAATATGCGTCGTAATATCCGGCGGATAATACGTACGTACCAATCATAATGCGTCGTTTTACTTCCGCACCGAATCCTTCCGTGCGTGTGCGTTTGTATAAATCGTCGAGATCCGCGGGATCTGTGCAGCGATAACCGTAACGAACGCCATCGTAGCGTGCTAAATTGGACGAGCATTCCGCGGGAGCCAGTACGTAATACGTGGGTGCGGCTAAGTGGGTATGAAGTAATTCGACCTCAATAAATTTCACACCGAGTTTTTCTAATTCGCTTTTTGTCGCATCGAGGGCGGAAGCGATGGCGGGATCCAAGCCCTCACCGAAATATTCTTTTGGTAAACCAATTTTTAATCCGCGCAAGTCGTTGCGTAATGCAGCGAGGTAATCCGGTGTTTCTTTTTTAATGCTGGTAGAATCTTTTTCGTCGTGCGCAGCCATTACGCTTAACATCATGGCCACGTCTTCAGCGGTTTGTGCAATGGGGCCGCCCTGATCCAAGCTCGATGCAAATGCGATCATGCCGTAACGCGAGACGCGACCGTATGTCGGTTTCATCCCGGTAACGCCGCACAGCGCTGCAGGTTGACGAATGGATCCGCCCGTATCGGTTCCGGTGGCGCCGGCGACTAGCCGGGCTGCTACGGCGACCGTAGAGCCTCCCGACGATCCTCCCGGCGTTCTTTCGAGATTCCACGGATTTTTCACGGGGCCAAAGAAACTGTTTTCATTGGAAGAGCCCATGGCAAACTCATCCATGTTGGTTTTGCCGAGTAGGACTGCTCCCGCTTCATTAAAGCGCTCGACAACGGTGGCATCGTACGGGGAAATAAAGTTGCTTAATATTTTTGAGCCGCAGGTCGTTTTAATTCCCTTCGTACAGAAAATATCTTTGTGCGCGATGGGAATACCCGTCATCGGTGTGCTTTGGTTTTTCGAGATCCGTTCATCGGCTAATTTTGCTTGTTGAAGTGCGTGTTCTTCGGTAACGGTAATGAACGCATTCAGTGCGGGAGAGATTTTTTTTATTCGATCCAGAAAATAGCGCGTCAGTTCAACGCTCGATATTTTTTTTTCGTGTAAGGCACGGCTCAGTTCAGCGATAGTTTTGCGGTGCATTGGTGTTCCATCAGGTTATTTTTCTTTGTTTTCGATAACGGCGGGAACGATGTAAAATCCCGCTTCGGTTTTTGGCGCCAGCTTTTGAAAAAGTTCACGCTGGTTGGGCTCGGTAACCTTATCTTCGCGCAGCGGTTGTTTTTCATCGTAAGGGTGCGCCAACGGCAACACCGTTTCCGTGTTTGTCTGACTCATTTCCGCAACCATATCTAATATTTTATTTAATTCGGTGAGCAAGGGAGCATTTTCATTTTTTGGGATGATGAGTTTGGCCAAATGGGCAATTTTATCGATGTCGTTCGCGTTAAGCGTGGCCATAAAGGAGTCCTCGCGTTTTTTGGGAACGACATTATACCTAAGAGGGGCCCCACCTTCCATCCTCATGCGTTTTCAGTTATCTTATTCATGATTCAGAATTAATACAGGAAGAGAAGAGCACATGTTCAAGAAATTACGCGGTCTTTTTTCGAATGATATTTCGATTGACCTGGGCACGGCCAATACATTGATTTTCATGGTGGAACAGGGAGGAATTGTCCTGAACGAACCCTCGGTTGTGGCGCTTCGTAAAGATGGGCGCGGCGGTCCCGATATCGTGGCAGCTGTTGGTGTCGAAGCAAAACGCATGTTGGGGAGAACCCCGGGAAATATTATAGCAACGCGGCCACTCAAAGATGGGGTGATTGCGGACTTTCACGTAACCGAGAAGATGTTGCAATATTTTATTCATAAAGTGCACAAAACCAAGTTTTTACGGCCCAGTCCTCGGGTGTTAATTTGCGTGCCCTGCGGGTCAACGCAAGTGGAGCGTCGCGCGATTAAAGAGTCGGCGTTGGGGGCGGGTGCTCGAGAAGTGTATTTGATTGAAGAACCGATGGCAGCTGCCATGGGGGCGGGATTACCGGTGGAAGAAGCCAGTGGGTCTATGGTGGTTGATATTGGTGGAGGCACGAGCGAAGTCGCCATTATTTCATTGAGTGGTATTGTTTATGCCGAATCCGTTCGAATAGGTGGCGATCGGTTCGACGAAGCGATTGTTAGCTACGTGCGGCGCAATTACGGTGCTTTGATCGGCGAGACCACTGCGGAACGCATCAAACAAGAAATCGGTACAGCGTTTCCCTCCAGCGAAGTCAAAGAAATGGAAGTGCGCGGTCGTAACTTAGCGGAAGGTGTTCCGCGCAGTTTTACGTTGAACAGCAATGAAATATTGGAGGCGCTGCAAGAGCCCTTATCGGGGATTGTGGGGGCTGTTCGAGCTGCGCTGGAACAAGCGCCACCGGAATTGGCGGCGGACATTGCGGAACGAGGAATGGTGTTGACGGGTGGGGGAGCGTTGCTCAAAGACATCGATCGATTATTAATGGAAGAAACCGGCTTACCGGTTATCGTGGCGGAAGATCCGTTAACGTGCGTGGCGCGTGGTGGCGGCCGTGCGTTGGAGTTGATGCGTTCTATGGGCAGTGATTTTCTGTCGCGGGATTAATTTATAACATTAATTTTGCCGTGTAGTTAATCCGCTTGGGGTCCTGCCGCTGCGCGCACCCCGCCGCGTTACCGCGTCGGGGTCCCCGCGCTCCGCGTCACCCCTCGGAATAATGCCGAGGGGGGCAAAATTAATGTTAACGGGGTGTAGTAGTCAAAATAAGTTTTTAACTTATTTGATGCGAGGATCCAACCATTAAGCTGATTTTCAAACGTTCATCCATGCCGGGCACACGAGCACTCGTGTGTTTGATCTTTGCCGTTACCTTGATGATCTTCGATCAAAAAGCGCTGTTTTTTCAGAAATTCCGATCTGATTTATCGTTGGTGGTGTTACCGATCCAATACTTGGTGAACGCCCCCATTAAAACGGTGCATTGGATTGCCACGAGCATTACCACGCAACAAGAGTTGTTGGCGGATAACGCGCGATTGCGCGCGCATGAATTATTGCTGGAATCGAAATTACAAAAATTACTGGCATTAGAGCGCGAGAACGCTCAATTGCGGGAGTTGTTGCAGTCCACGTCGCATATTCACATCGGGGGGCGAGTTGAAGTGGCCCAATTATTAGCCGTGGACTTAGATCCCAATTTGCAAGAAATTATCGTAGATAAAGGGGAAAAATACCGTATCTATGTAGGTCAGCCGGTACTCGATGCATATGGAGTCGTAGGTCAAGTCGTTCGTGTGGGGCCATTGACGAGTCGAGTGATGCTGATTACCGACCCGAAGAGCGCTATTCCGGTTCAGAATTATCGGAATGGAATTCGAGCCATTGCCGTTGGCCTCGGTAATACGGGTAAATTGGAGCTGATTAACGTGCCCGATACCAGCGACATCCAGAAGGGCGATTTGTTTATTTCTTCGGGATTGGGCATGGTCTATCCGGTGGGTTATCCCGTGGGAACCGTATCCGAAATTAACCATAATCCGGTTAAGCGATTTGCGACTATTACGCTGGATCCAGCGGCTCACTTGGATCAATCACAACAAGTATTAATGTCGTGGCCGGTTAAGGCATCACTGGCAAAAGCGGTGCATAATCAGCTGAAAAAAGAGCCATTACCAAAGAAGCGGTGATTCAACGGTGGAAACGCAAGGTATTAAAGCCGTCATTTTAATCAGTCTCACGTTTTTAGCGGGGATGATGCTTGTGATTTTGCCGTTGCCTCAGTGGGCCGTGTGGTATCAGCCGGTTTGGGGGTTCATGATTTTATTAGCGTGGATGATTACAGCGCCACATCGCGTGGGTATTGTATCGGCTTTTATTGTGGGATTATTTTTGGATTTGCTGACGGGAACGGTTTTGGGGCAGCACGCGTTTGTGTTCACGATCATCGCTTATTTTTTTATACGGTTTCATCCGCAAATTCGAAGCTTTCCTACGTGGCAGCAGCTCATCCTCGTGTGCGTTTCAACGATTGTTTATCTGGCGATTCAATATTGGATTATGACTTTATCTGGTGTGTCGTCGATTACGTGGAAATATTGGTTGCCGATCTTCACTACGTGTCTGCTGTGGCCATGGATACGGATATTGTTAAACGATTATCAACTTCGATTTAATCTGAGCTAATGATTTTAAAAAATGCAGCAGTACGTTGTTTAAGGGTTTTCGGAACCATTTGTGCAATTATCGTTATTGTATTTGCATTGTTAATTACAATCGCACGTTTAGTGATTCCCGCCATCAATCAACACAATGGTTATTTTGAAAAATGGGCCAGTAGCGCCATGCGCCAACCCGTGCATATTGAGCGGGTTACAGCGGGTTGGTTCGGATTTGAGCCCGCACTTAGCTTTCAAAATGTGGTGATCACCGATCCTTCGCGACGGCAGTCTTTGTTGCGTATTCAGCAATTGTCGATCAGCATTAATTTATTTCAAAGTCTGTTGCACTGGCAGTTATTGCCGGGACATTTATCGCTGTCCGGTGTGCGACTGGAAATGGATGAAACTTCCGATGGCCAATGGCAGATAAAAGGGATCTCCGAGTTGAAGCGGTATCACCAATCGTCAGAGTTAAGTGATATGAGAAATATTTTGTTGTGGATGCTGACGCAATCGGATGTGTCACTCAATGACATCGACGTGAATTACCGACGGCCCGATGGAACTGTAATTCCCGTAAAAAATTTACGTTTGAAAGTTGCTAATGGATTATTGCACCATACGGTTTCCGGTCTTGCTGTTTTATCGCAAACGATTCCCACGAAGTTTCGATTCGTGTTGAATATTAAAAATCCGAATTTGGATGGCAAGCAATTCAGTGCGGATTTATATCTACACGCGAAAAACGTCCTGTTTAAACAGCTTCTCGACGAGAAATTTTTACAAAAATATTTTACGCGCTTACGGATTACCAGTGGCGATTCAAATGTCGAAGCGTGGGTGCAGTGGCGCGATGGGCGCCTGCAGTCACTACAAGGCATCGTCGACGCGCATCACGTTGGGCTTGTCGCAAAAGAAAGAAAATCCATTTTACTGAATCGTTTTACAGCGAATTTATATTGGCAGCGTTTTTTGGATGGGTTTGAATTTAGCGCGGATCACGTAGCGTGGCGTTCGGCTGGACGGTCGTGGCCCGCGCGTTCATTTGGTGTGCGCGTGATTAACGCAGAAAAACAGCCGACGGTGCTGGCTTATTTAGGCCGAATTTCTTTAGCGGAAGTTCGGGGATTCGCAGAAGAAACCAATTACTTTCAGTCTATTATCCCTTCCTGCCACATCAACCCCGAATTGCGACTTTGGTTTGAACAGGCGTTTCCGGCCGGTGAAATCACGAATGCTGTAGCGCAGATACAGGGCCCTTGGGATCAATTTCCCTTTGAGCGCGGGGGGGGTGATTTTACCGCCGTTCTTAATTACGACCACCTGACGTTGAATTACGCGCACCAGTGGCCGGCTATCCAAAACATGCGTGGGGTTGTTTCGTTTCATAACAATCAACTTCGGATTATCGCGGAACACGGAGAGGTGGACCATAACGTGCTGGATCATATGCAGGGCGTGATACCGGATTTGGAAAAACCCGAACTGGTGGCGACAGGGCATTCAACTACGGATTTAACGAATGGACTGGAATTTCTGCGTCAAACGCCACTGGATATTGCGAAAGGACTCGATACCCTGCAGACATGGGGGCCGATGGACTTGCAACTGAAGCTCACTGTTCCGTTGATGCACGGGAAAGACGGTGTAGTTTCGGAAGGGAATATAGCGGTTCCGGACGGTAATTTGCGCATCACGAATTGGAACACGACGCTGACGAATATTCAGGGTCAGTTTCATTTTCTCAACGGCAATCTCACGGCGAATAACGTTTCTGCGCATGAATTTGGGTTGCCCATGACGATCGACGTCAGCACGTTAAATCCGGAAGGTCAATCACCCGTTTTGCAGCTGAATATCGGTGGGCACGTAGCGATTGCTCAATTATCCCAGCAATACGGGATACCGGTTCAAAAATATTTTGATGGTATGAGCAGTTACCGGGCGTTGTTAAAAATCCGCGACGATAATTCCCCCTTGGGAAACAGTTTGAGTATCGCTTCCGATTTGTCCGGTGTCCGCGTGAATTTGCCGTCCCCGTACGGAAAAACGGCCGATGAAACACGGCCCTTGGTAATGAATCTGTCTTTATTTCGAAAAAAACCCTTAAACGTCACGCTGCAGTATGGGGATAATTTATCGGCGGCGCTGACCGTAGATAAAAAAGATAATCGATCGCAATTGATCTCGGGAGAATTGCACTTTGGTTCGGGTAAGGCACATCTCCAAACTGTTCCCGGGCTTCTGATTACCGGGCAATTCGATGAAATTAATTGGGACGATTGGAAGAATTATTTTATTTCGAAAACAGCAAGGCCGCTGGACGCGGCGATTCGAAGTATTGAACTGACCATCGATCAGTTGAAATTTAATTCCTACGCATTATCCAAAGTTTATTTGAGTTTAATGCGCGTTACTCAAGCGTGGAATTTGACGATGCAAAATTCAGACGTGGTGGGAAATCTCGTTATTCCCGATGATCACAGTAAAACGTGGCGCGGTCGATTTTCACGGCTGTATTTACCCGCGAATAAACAAACCGAACAATCCATTGATCCTCGCCGTCTTCCGCCGTTAGACGTGGCGATTAACGATTTTCATTACGGTGATAAAACCCTCGGAAATATCCGTCTTAAAACAAAACCCATTGACACCGGCGTGCAGTTTGAAAATCTCAGCATGGTGACGCCGCTGATGCAGGTTCAAGCGGTTGGGACGTGGCAATACAAACAAGGCGAACCACAAACCACGGTGTTTGGGCAGCTCAGCAGTCGTAATTTGGGAACTGCGCTGAAAGATTGGCAGGTGACTCAAGTGTTGGAAGGAGGCGAGGGGACGGCGCGTTTTGCGTTGGAATGGCCGGGGTCGCCGCAACAGTTTACAGCCGCTCGATTGAACGGCGCGGTCAATATTGATTTTAGAGATGGACGCATTACTCAAATCGCCGACAGCGCGTCGGCGGAGTTGGGGTTTGGGCGATTATTAAATTTGTTTAGCTTGCAATCCCTTCCAAAATTACCGATGAATCTTGTCAATTTAACAAAAAAAGGTTTCGCATTTGATTTATTGAAGGGAGATTTTTCTATTAAAAATGGGGCTGCCAAGACTGAAAATTCTTCTTTGGTAGGTTCAGTGGCGTGGGTTCAAATTAAGGGCGGCGTAGGATTTCCGCAAAAAACTTATGATTTGCAATTACAAGTGGTCCCGAACGTGACGTCGAGTTTGCCGTTGATCGTGGGGTTGACGGGCGGCCCCATCGCCGGTGCCATTACGTGGGTCGCCAATAAAATTTTAGCCCCGCACGTGGGCAAGGCTGCGGAAATGGATTACCGCATTTCGGGTTCCTGGAATAAACCCGATATCGTTCAATTGCCAAAACCTCAGGAAACCGCAGCGGCGCATGACAAATAAGCCCGGATAATCTTGTGTCCCGTGTAAGATTTCGCCTATCATGGTGCAATGACCGATCTTATAAAAATGGCTACGGATTCGTTATTAGCCCCTGAGGCTCTGGGTACGCATGACGTGGAAAAAATCCTGGGGCACGCGATGGGGCGATCCATCGACAGTGCCGACGTGTTTTTTCAGTGTATTCAAGAAGAAAATTGGTCGTTAGAAGACGGTATCGTAAAAGACAGCGATTTTAGTTTAGACCGTGGTTTTGGGTTGCGCGTTATCAGCGGTGAAAAAACCGGATTTGCGTACGCGGATGACATCAGCGTAAAAGCGCTGGAGCAAGCCGCACGTTCCGCAAAAAGTATTGCACAGAATAATTCATCGGCACTCATTCCTCCTGAGCGAGATCAATCGATTCGAGCGTTATATCGTCCTTTAAATCCCTTGCAAACCATCGACGACGGGGAAAAAGTCGCTTTATTGAGACGACTGGATGAATACGCCCGTAAAAAAGATCCGCGCGTGCAGCAAGTCATTATTGATCTCTCGGCGGAACACGAAGTCGTGTTGATTTTAAATAGCGACGGTGTCGTTGCGGCGGATGTTCGGCCCTTAGTCAATTTAAGTGTTCGCGTTATTGCGGAACAAGGGGGTAGACGCGAACAGGGAACGGGTGGAGGTGGTGGGCGTTATGGTTATGATCGGATTTTAGAGGCGGCCACCACCTACGTGGATAAAGCAGTGCGACAAGCGTGTGTGGCGTTAGAAGCGGGTCCCGCGCCCGCGGGAACGATGACGGTGGTATTGGGGCCTGGCTGGCCAGCGGTATTGTTGCACGAAGCGATTGGACACGGTTTAGAGGCGGATTTTAATCGTAAAGGAAGTTCCATATTTTCGGGGCATTTGGGCAAACGGGTTGCTTCTTCGCTGTGTACGATTGTGGATGATGGAACGTTGTTGGAGCGCCGTGGTTCGTTGAGTATGGATGACGAAGGAACCGTTACGCAAAAAACGGTTCTAATCGAAGATGGCATTTTAAAAAATTATATGCAAGATCGCCACAACGCCGCATTAATGAAAATGCCGTTAACCGGTAATGGACGCCGAGAGTCGTACGCACATTTGCCGATACCGCGCATGACGAATACCTATTTATTACCAGGAAAACACGATCCGAATGAAATTATCGCTTCCGTGAAAAAAGGTTTGTATGCGGTCGATTTTTCGGGTGGGCAAGTGGACATCACTTCCGGGAATTTTGTTTTTTCAACCAGTGAATCGTATTTAATTGAAAATGGGAAAATCACTCGACCAGTCAAAGGGGCAACACTGATTGGAAACGGCCTCGATGTTTTAACGAAAGTTTCACTGGTTGGAAACGATTTAGAATTGGATCGTGGCATTGGTAATTGTGGGAAAGATGGGCAAAACGTTCCCGTTGGCGTTGGTCAACCAACGATCAAAGTAGAGGGATTAACCGTCGGGGGCGTGAAATAAAGCCTTTTCCTTGACAGTCATGGAACGCTGTTGGTATAACATGTCTAAACACGGAGGGTTGTGGGCTTTGCCTGTTCTAAATTCTTCGGTGATTCATGGAACTATCAAGAGGGAATCTTAAATGAATAAGAATGAGTTAATTGAAGCTATGGCGCAGTCTGCCGACATTTCTAAAAATGCAGCAGCGCGTGCTTTGGATGCGTTTGTGGATGCCATCACAGGCTCGTTGCGCGACGGCAAAGACGTTGTGCTAGTGGGATTCGGAAGCTTTACCACGAGTCATCGTGCGGCGCGAACGGGGCGTAATCCCCAAACCGGCCAAACCATGCAAATTCCTGCGGCTACCGTAGCCCGATTCCGAGCGGGAAAGAAACTCAAAGAGGCCGTCAACAAATAATCTTGATTCGGCTGACTACATAAGCTATCTTTTCAGCCCCAGCATTGTCTGGGGCTTTTTTTTCATAAGCGGGTGCTTAGCTCAGTTGGTAGAGCGTCGCCCTTACAAGGCGAATGTCGGGGGTTCGAATCCCTCAGCACCCACCACCACGGGTAAGTTGACAAGCTTCCCATGGAGTCTCTAGTATCTAGCCTCGGGTTTTAAGGAGTGGTAGTTCAGTTGGTTAGAATACCGGCCTGTCACGCCGGGGGTCGCGGGTTCGAGTCCCGTCCACTCCGCCACTTGAATAACGTTAGGCGAATACTCTGAATGCTGCAAAACATGCACGAACACATCAAGGGTTGGATTGCTGGCGCCATTATCGCCGTGATTTCTGCTTCATTTGTGTTGTGGGGAATTCAATATTACTTAAGTGATGGGAATGGGTCGAGCAGCACCGTGGCGAAAGTCAATGGAGATAAAATCACGGAGAATGAATTAAACACCGCGTTCCAACAATTGCAGCGTGAGTATGCCCAAAAGACAAAGAAAGCGTTGACTCCGGCAGAAAGTCAGCAATTAAAACAATACACGCTGCAAAGTTTAATTCTCGATAGCGTCCTGCTTAACTCGGCTAAAAAGGCGGGTTTTCAAGTTAGCTCTAATCAAGTAGATGAATTAATTACTGGCTTACCGGAATTTCAAGAAAACGGTGTATTTTCGCCAGAACGTTATCAGCAGTTGCTGTATGTCAATTCATTGACGTCGGCTCAGTTTATGTCGCGTATGGCAAATACACTTATCATGAATCAGCTTCGGGCAGGGATTATGAGCACGGCCTTCGTGTTGCCAAATGAGTTGAAGCAGGGTTACCGCTTGTTGTATCAGCGTCGCAATTTTGTTTACGCCATCGTACCGAGTTCTCAATTTAAGAGCGAGGTTCACGCTACGTCCGAGATGATCAACCAGTATTACCAGCAGCATCAAGCGTCCTTTAAAACACCGGAAAAAGTCAGTATTGAATACATTTTGTTATCACCCAGTCAGGCAATCCAAAAGGCACGTGTCAGTGATACTGAAATCAAACAGTATTATGAAAATAATCAAAGTAATTTCCGTGTACTGGTGTCTGGGTCAGCGAAAACACGTCCCTTAAGTGAAGTCAAAGCAGAAATTGAAAAAGCGCTGATGCAGCAAAAAGTCAGCGCGTTGTTAGCCAAACAAAATGATGAATTGTCCAACTTGACGTATACCAACCCGACTACGTTAGAACCCGCAGCGCGGTCTTTGCACGTGACCGTGCAAACGACGCCGTTATTTACGCAACAAGGATTAACAAACGGTATTGCTGCCAATCAAAAAGTTGTCGCGGCAGCGTTTAGTGATTTGGTTTTGGCGCAGGGAAATAACAGCGATCCAATTGAGTTGAATGATGGCAGTACAGTGGTGATTCGCGTTAAAGAGCACGTGCCGAGTCGAATACCTCCTCTGTCGGAAGTGTCGCAGCGCATTCAACAGCAGTTGGTACAACAGTTAGCTCAAGCAAAATCGGCAGTGTTGGCCAATCAAATGCAAACGGAAATTCAGCAAGGAAAATCGATCCAGAACGTCGCGCGAGAAAATCGCGTGTCGGTGCAAACAAAATCTCTGGTGCTTCGCAACGATAAAAATACGCCTTCGCCAGTACTTTCTGCGGCATTTTCATTGACGTTAGCAAAAAATGGCAACGTGACGACGGCGGTGTTACCTGATGGTGATACGGCGGTGGTTCAATTAATTGGGATTCAATTTCCGGATTATTCGAAAGCGAATCCCAAAGAAATTGCTCAATTGCAACAAAGCATGCGTACGCAGATGGGTACGCTGGAATATCAACTCTACGCAACAGGTGCGCGTAATCGTGCGAAGGTGAAGATTATTTCGCATTAAAGGCACTTAGAAAGGTGTTTTTAATTTTTTACACAGTTTTATTTTGCGGAAGATTATTTTAAATTTTAAAAATTTATTGCGGTGAATTTTTGTCCGTCGTCTAAAATAATTTCAGCAACGGAAACGGATGGTTTAAAAAAATCCAGCTCATTTTTTGTCATCCTGGTTGAAATTTTTTCAAACTAAAAAAAATTTTAAGATTTTTTATAAAAACTGCTTTTCACCTCTTCCATTCTTTTGCGGGTATGATAATATGCTTTTACGTTCTCATTTAAGGGCCTAGGCGTTCCGCCAAAGGGTTCACCAGTTTGTGAGAGAATGCTTTCTGAAAATGTAAGCATTGTCTTATTTTGCCTACAGAAATCCTCTCAAAAATGATTATGTTCTAGAGCTGAGTTTGTTTTTAAACTTTTGATACATAAGGGATAATATGGTTTCTCAGAGAAGGCCTGTTGGGTGGTATTGGTTTTTTTGCGACCACGCTACATTCATCGCCTAGCTCTTGAGTGTTATATTGAAGGTCCCTTGATGGGAAACGTGAGTGTTTAGGGTAGCTGATTTAACAGGGAAGTTGAGCGAGCCCATGATTGCAGGTCTGGGTGAGCGGACAAGGAAGTCCTCGGTGAGCTCTGAACACAGCCTCAAGACCTATCTCAACAATAGGGCTTTTGGTGATGAGGTAGTCTAAGGTCTGTGTTGGTCATGGACGACTACTCGTGGGCAAGGATGCCCACTACAGACCCTCCTAGTTGTAGGCTCGAAAAGGACCGCTGTAAAGCGGTCCTTTTTTTTAAGTTATCGATAATTGGGGTTGTAGATAAAGTGGGTCACGTCGGGCCAGCGGTGGCTTATTTTCATGTATGCCTGAAGTGAGGGTCTCGTTTTTTCAAAGTGCATGTAGTCTTTGGGGGAGTTCCAGCTTCCTCCCCACGTCCAACCGTACTTCTGAAATGTTTTAACAACAATGCCGTCGGGGGTAATCATTCCCTCATAAACGCGGCTGCGGTCGAGATATTTGTCGTCTTTCCAAATGGAAATGGGATTTTGTACCGAATTGATGTCGATCGCTCGGCCATAACTGTGTTCGGAATAAATCCCGGTAATGCCTCGTATGGATCGACAATTGTAAGCGCTGGTGTTGTTGGCATCGATGGGAAATTGATGTTGGTACAGAGTTTGAAATATGGCCAGCACTTGCTTGGCGAGCGATTTGTTAATCAACAGAGTGAGCTGGCCGAAGTGCGGCAGACCACTAAAATCCCAATATGACAAGGTTACGGCTCGGAGCTGATAAGGGGCTACCGGGCAGTTGAGGTTCCAAGTGCCGTCGGCGATTAATGCGCCCTGCTGTTCAGCGCTCAGCGCCCTGATTTCGCCGCGAAACGAAAGAATTTGATAGTAAGAAGCAGGGAGGTGTTCTGCGCGACGTTCAAACCAAGGAGCCGTCATCAGGGCAAAAATAATTAGAATAAGTAGGAAAAGGCTGAAAAATATAAAGTGGGCGAGCCGGTTATTCTTTCTGTCCTCGTTTCTCATGAGGTGTATTTTAACCCGTAGCCTTGATGCAGCGAAGCGAAATCAAGGAATTCCCGGGTTACGCCCCGCGAAGCGGGGGCTCCACCCAGGCTACAATTCTAAATTTTTAACATCGCTCAGGGCCCTTTTGTATTGTAATTTCATTTCCTATAGAATGACGCCGGTACAAATCCGTTCGTTAAGGATCCCTCGTGCGTCGCCCCTTAATTGCAGGTAACTGGAAAATGAACGGCACTCGCCAGAGTGTCACTGCTTTATTAGAGGCGCTAAAACACGGCTGTGAGCTGCTTGAAGTCCCTGAACTGGCGGTATTTCCTCCGTTCGTTTTTATAGAGCTCTGTGAACGCCTCTTGGGGCGCACGCAAATCGCTTGGGGAGCGCAGAACGTCAGCGATAAATCCGATGGGGCTTATACCGGTGAAATATCCGCCAAAATGCTGGCGGATTTTGATTGTCGTTATGTCATTGTGGGGCATTCCGAGCGTCGACAGCTTTATGGGGAGAGTAATGAACTGGTGGCGGTGAAGTTTCGTGCAGCCATTGCTGCAGGGATTGTGCCCATTCTGTGTGTGGGTGAAACCCTGGCTCAGCGAGAATCTGGAAAGACCCTGGACGTCGTTACCGAACAACTTGCAGCCGTATTTAAGATGAACGATAATCTCGGCTCGCCGGAAGCGGAATTTGTCGTTGCTTATGAACCGGTTTGGGCCATCGGCACGGGCAAAAACGCATCGCCCGAGCAGGCGCAGGCAGTGCATGCAGCAATTCGGGAACGCCTGAAAAAATCCATTGATCCGGGCGTGGCGAACCGGACCCGTATTTTATACGGGGGCAGTGTAAAACCCGATAACGCCAAAGGATTGTTTGAAATGCCGGATATTGATGGTGCTTTAGTTGGGGGCGCCTCGCTTCAAGCAGAACACTTTTTAGAGATCGGAAAATTATGCAACCATTTGTCTTAATCATACACGTCATTGTCGCCCTATTTTTAGTGGGTTTGGTATTAATGCAGCACGGTAAAGGGGCAGACATCGGTGCGGCTTTTGGTAGCGGTGCATCAAACACGATGTTCGGCAGTGCGGGATCAACACCATTCTTGATGAAGATCACCATTATGTTGGCGGCTATTTTCTTTGTGACCAGCATCAGCTTGAGTTACTTAGTTGCTCGGGAACAAGGCCAACAAACTTCAGTGCCCAGCGTACCTGTTGTACCAACACAGCCTGCGCCGTCCGGATTACCCGACACAACACCGTCAACTTAATGCCGAAGTGGTGAAACTGGTAGACACGCTGCTTTGAGGGGGCAGTGGGGTAACCCGTGCCGGTTCGAGTCCGGCCTTCGGCACCAAAAACGAACGTGTTATACTGCCACTACTGAAATAAGGGCAAGTCATGTTAGGGAATTATTTTCCAGTTTTAGTCTTCATCGGTATCGGTGTTTTACTTGGACTGGCACCCGTCGCCATGGGTTGGTTTTTGGGTCCACGTCATCCCGACAAAGCAAAATTGTCACCTTACGAATGCGGCTTCGATGCCTTTGAAGATGCACGGTTACCGTTCGATGTTCGCTTTTACCTCGTTGCAATTCTCTTCATTATTTTCGATTTAGAAACGGCTTTTCTATTTCCATGGGCGATCGTCTTGCGGCACATTGGATGGATCGGTTTTTGGGCGATGATGATTTTTTTAGCCGTATTGATTATCGGTTTTATCTACGAGTGGAAGCGTGGGGCATTGGAATGGGAGTGATATGAAGCAGGAACTCAACAACCAAGGATTTTTCCTCACGACGATCGATCAATTGGTAGAATGGGCGCGCAGTGGCTCTTTGTGGCCGATGACGTTCGGCTTGGCGTGTTGTGCCATTGAAATGATGCAGTGTGCGTCGTCCCGTTACGATTTAGACCGATTTGGGTTAATCTTTCGAGCGAGCCCTCGGCAATCGGACGTCATGATTGTCGCGGGAACGTTATGCAATAAAATGGCTCCGGCATTACGCAAAGTATACGATCAAATGGCGGAACCGCGTTGGGTAATTTCCATGGGGTCGTGTGCGAATGGTGGTGGTTATTACCATTATGCGTATTCGGTCGTTCGGGGTTGCGATCGTATTGTTCCCGTGGATATTTACGTTCCCGGGTGCCCGCCGACGGCGGAAGCGTTGATGTACGGCGTGATTCAATTACAAAATAAAATTAAACGTCGTAATATTATCGATCGAAGGCGAAAATAAGGGAAAATAATGGCTGAAAATCAAACGCTCGTCGATACCCTGCGTGATCGGTTCCAATCGCAGATCGATGAAGTGTCCCTTTCTCTGGACATGGTAACTGTTGAATTAAAGCCCGTTCATCTTCTGGACGTGTGTCAACGCCTCAGAGATGATTCCTTTTTTCATTTTGAATTATTGCTGGACGTTTGCGGCGTGGATTATTGGGATTACGGCGTGAGCCATTGGCGAACGGAAGAAACGACGACCAGCGGATTCAATCGCGGTTTTGTGGAAGGCATGCAAGAACAAATGATTCCCTGGAATAAACCGCGTTTTGCAGTGGTCTATCATTTATTGTCGCTGGGTAATAATCACCGCATTCGCTTAAAAGTTTATGTGGAAGGCGAGCCACCCTTAATTCCTTCGGTTATTCATATCTGGCGCTCGGCGGACTGGTACGAACGTGAAGCGTTTGATTTGTACGGCATCGTGTTTGACGGTCATCCCGACTTGCGTCGCTTGTTGACCGATTATGGTTTTGTGGGGCATCCCTTCCGAAAAGATTTTCCGTTGATTGGCGAAGTCGAGCTTCGATACGACGCAAAGCAAGGGCGTTGTGTGTACGAACCCGTGAGCATCCAGCCGCGTGTGTTGGTGCCTAAAGTCATTCGCCAAGATCATCGGTATATTGTCGATAAAGAAGAAAAAAATGGCTGAAGTGCGCAATTACACCTTAAATTTCGGGCCGCAACACCCGGCGGCGCACGGCGTATTGCGCCTCGTCATCGAAGTGGACGGCGAAGTGATTCAGCGCATCGATCCGCACATCGGCCTTCTGCATCGCGCCACGGAAAAATTAGCAGAAAGCAAACCGTTCAACCAAAGCATCGGTTACATGGATCGCCTGGATTACGTGTCGATGATGTGTAACGAACACGGTTACGTGTTGGCGATTGAAAAATTACTCGGTGTCGATCCGCCTATTCGCGCGAAATACATTCGAACGATGTTCGACGAAATTACGCGTATTTTAAATCATTTATTGTGGTTGGGTGCACACGCGTTAGACATTGGCGCGATGACTGTATTTTTGTATTGTTTCCGCGAGCGCGAAGATCTCATGGACTGCTACGAAGCCGTTTCCGGCGCGCGCATGCACGCGACGTATTATCGCCCGGGAGGCGTATATCGCGATCTTCCCGATTCGATGCCGAAATACAAGCCATCCAAATGGCACGCTCCAAAAGCAGTGAAGAAAATGAATCAGGCGCGCGAAGGGAGTCTGCTGGATTTTATTTGGGATTTTACGGAACGATTTCCTAAACTCGTCGACGAATACGAAACGCTGCTAACCGATAATCGAATTTGGAAGCAACGCACGGTGGGAATCGGTGTGGTTTCTTCCGAGCGTGCGCTGCAACTGGGATTCACGGGTCCGATGTTGCGCGGGTCGGGTGTGGAATGGGATCTGCGAAAAAAACAGCCGTATTCTGCTTATGATTATTTGGATTTTGATATTCCCGTGGGAAAAAATGGAGACTGTTACGACCGTTATTTAGTGCGGGTTGAAGAAATGCGCCAGTCGAATCGAATCATTCGGCAGTGTGTCGAATGGTTGCGGCGTAATCCCGGTCCGGTTGTGATTAACGATCAGAAAATTGTGCCGCCACGCCGTGAAGTGATGAAGCGTGACATGGAATCGTTAATTCATCACTTTAAATTATTTACCGAAAGCTACTGCGTTCCAGAGGGTGAAGCGTATGCGGCGATCGAACACCCCAAAGGAGAATTTGGTGTTTATATTGTTTCCGATGGTGCGAATAAACCGTATCGCGTGAAAGTGCGTGCCGCGAGTTATCCGCATTTAGCGGCTCTGGATGAAATGTGTCGTGGTCACATGATTGCAGATTTGGTGGCGATTATTTCGAGTATTGATATTGTCTTTGGTGAGATTGACCGCTGATGTTTGACGTCGAACAACAATTTACCATTGCGGATTCCGTGAAAAAAGAAATCGATCGCTGGCTGCTGAAATACCCGCCGGAACAAAAGCGATCCACGGTGGTTACGGCTTTGTTATTGGTGCAAAAACAAAATCAGGGATGGTTGAGTGAACCGGCGATGAATGCCGTGGCGGATTATTTAGAAATCCCGCGTATTGCCGTCTATGAAGTGGCGACGTTTTACGATCTGTATAACTTGAAGCCTGTTGGGAAACATAAAATCAGTCTGTGCACCAACGTGTCGTGTTTTCTGATGGGGGCGGATGAAATCGCAGAATGCTTGAAAAAGCGCTTGGGAATTCAATTTGGCGAAACGACTTCCGATGGGAAATTTACGTTGAAATCCGTCGAATGCATGGCTGCTTGTGGCGGTGCGCCGATGTGTCAAGTGAACGATCAACGTTACTACGAAAATTTAACGCCAAAAAAAATGTTGGACCTGATTGAGCGTTTGGAAGGGGAGACAAATACCGATGCTGCGTAATGTCGTTTGTTACCGCACGCTCCATTTAGAGGAACCGTGGACGCTCAAGTCGTATGAAAGCGTCGGTGGTTATCAAGTATTACGAAAAATACTGAAAGAAAAAACACCCCCCGAAAATATCATTCATGAGCTCAAAGAGTCGTCTCTGCGCGGACGCGGGGGTGCTGGGTTTCCGACGGGTTTAAAATGGAGTTTTATTCCGCGGGACGTGCCGGGGCAAAAATACGTGATTTGTAATTCCGATGAAAGCGAGCCGGGCACATTTAAAGATCGCGATATTTTGCGGTTTAATCCGCATCAAGTATTAGAAGGTATTGCCATCGCGTGTTACACCATGGGTGCTACGGTGGGCTACAATTTTTTGCGTGGTGAGTTTTGGGAGCCGATGAATCGTTGCGAGCAAGCACTTCAAGAAATGCGGGAAGCAGGATTAATTGGAAAAAACGCGTTGGGCTCTGGGATGGATATTGAAATTTACAATCACTGCAGCGCGGGTGCTTATATTTGTGGTGAGGAAACCGCCTTAATGAATTCTTTAGAAGGCAAGCGCGGATGGCCGCGGTTTAAGCCACCTTTTCCTGCTAATTTTGGATTGTACGGACGTCCCACGAATATCAACAACACAGAAACGTATGCGTCCGTTCCCGTTATTTTAGAAAAGGGTGGGAAGTGGTTTGCGGATTTGGGACCACCCAAAAATGGCGGAACGAAAATATTCAGCGTTAGCGGTCACGTGGAGAAACCCGGAAATTATGAGATTCCGCTGGGAACGCCGTTTGCAACGTTGCTGGAATTAGCGGGCGGCATGAGAAAGGGTTCGACGTTAAAAGCCGTTATTCCCGGTGGAAGTTCGATGCCCGTTTTACCGGCGGATGTGATGATGAAGGTCAATATGGATTTCGATAGCCTTATGCAAGCCGGTTCAATGTTGGGATCGGGCGGGGTGATGGTGATGGATCAATCTACGTGTATGGTTCGCGTGCTGGAACGAATATCCAAATTTTACATGCACGAATCGTGTGGGCAATGCACGCCGTGCCGAGAAGGCAGTGGCTGGGTGTATCGACTGGTGCACCAAATTGAAAGCGGTCACGGCACGCAAAAAGATTTAGAACAATTGAAACGCGTCGCGAAAAATATCGAAGGACGAACGATATGTGCGTTTGGAGAAGCTACCGCGTGGCCGGTGGCGGGAATGCTTCGCCATTTTTACGAGGAATTTGAATATCATGTGGAGAAGGGGAAGTGTTTGGTTGAGCCCGTCATCCCGGCATGGATGCCGGGATCCAAACGCCAAGGAGCGGTTTAATTTACGTCCTTGTGTTTGGGTCCTCGCCTTCCATGGCGAGGATGACGACGTTACGAATTGGTGAGAGTTAAATGATTGAACTTGAAATAGACGGTAAAAAAACGACGGTTGAAGAAGGCACGTCCATCATCGAAGCGGCGGACGAGCTGGGGATTTATATTCCTCGTTTTTGTTATCACAAGAAACTATCGATTGCAGCCAATTGCCGAATGTGTTTGGTGGAAGTGGAAAAAGTGGGAAAACCACTGCCCGCGTGCGCCACACCCGTTACGCCTGGCATGAAAGTATTTACGTCCGCCAAAAAAGCTGTGGACGCGCAAACCGCCGTCATGGAATTTTTATTGATTAATCATCCGTTGGACTGCCCCATTTGCGATCAGGGCGGCGAATGCGAGTTACAAGATTTAGCGATGGGATTCGGTCGTCCGTTTTCGAGTTACGACGAGAGTAAACGCGCGGTGTTCAGTGAGAACATCGGTCCGCTGGTGGAAACGGAAATGACGCGATGCATTCAATGCACGCGTTGCGTGCGTTTTGGCGAGGAAATTGCGGGTCTGCGCGAATTGGGTGTGATCAATCGCGGTGAAAAAGAAGAAATATCGACGTACGTCAAACATTTTATGCGTTCAGAATTATCGGGAAATATTATTGATATTTGTCCCGTTGGCGCGTTGACGGATAAACCCGCGCGTTATAAAGGACGCGGTTGGGAATACCGCGAACACCCGTTCATCAGTCCCCACGATTGCGTGGGCAGTAATTTGTTTCTCCACAGCCGTTGGGAAGAATACGCGCCGCAACGTAAAGTGATGCGCGCTGTACCGCGAGAAAACGACGCCATCAATGAAACGTGGATCAGCGATCGCGATCGCTTCAGTCATTTTGGTTTGTACCACGAAACACGACTCTATAAACCACGGGTAAAGAAAAATAATCACTGGCTCGAAGTGGAGTGGGAAGAAGCGCTGAAAGAAGTAGCTTCGCGAACTAAAATTCTCATTAACCAACACGGTGCGGACTCTTTGGGTGCCATTGCTTCACCTAACTCAACGATAGAAGAGCTGTATTTATTTCAAAAACTCATTCGGCAATTGGGCAGTCCGAACGTGGACCATCGCATTCGGTGGCAAGACTTTCGCGATCAACATTACTTTAACGCGTTTCCGGGTGTAGAGATTCCAATCGCCGACATCGAAAAATTAAACGCGGCACTGTTGATTGGGTCAAACGTTCGCGCCGAACAGCCCATGATCAGTCATCGCCTCAATCAGGCATTTCTGGATGGTGCGGCCGTGATGGCGATAAATCCCGTGGATTATTCCTTTATTTTTGACGTTTCTGAAAAAATTATTGCGTCGCCACAAGGGCTCACTTCTGTTTTAGCTCAGGTTGCGAAAGCGCTCGCGGGTTCTGATGGAGCAAACCACCCACTACTCCGCGATGCGACAGTTTCTGAAGCAGCGAAGAAAATCGCGGCGGCACTGAAATTGGCTGAAAAAACCGCTGTCTTTTTAGGCGAACACGCCTTGCACCACGCGCACGCGGCAGAAATACGTGCGTTGGCGCAATTAATCGCGCAGTACGCGGGTGCTCGTGTGGGACTGTTAACGGAAGGTGCGAACAGTGCGGGCGCGTGGTTAGCGGGTTTTATTCCGCACCGTGGCCCTGCAGCCACACCGCTGGATCGTGAGGGATTAGACGTCAAATCCATGCTCACCACGGATGCGCAAAAAGCGTATTTTTTACTGAATGTCGAGCCTGAGTTTGATTGTGCCGATGCGTCCGCAAGCTTGCGTGCGTTAGATCAAGCGGAGTTTGTGATTTGCTTAACGCCGTTTGTCACGGAATCCATGAAGACCTACGCCGACGTGCTGCTTCCGGTTACGCCGTTTACCGAAGCCGGCGGCACTTACGTGAATGCGGAAGGGCGCTGGCAATCGTTTTCGCCAGTGAGCGTGCCGGAGTCGGAATCGCAACCCGCTTGGAAAGTGTTGCGCGTGCTGGGCAATTTTTTTGAGTGTGAAGGTTTTGATTATGAAACCGTGCACAACGTGCACCATGAAATAAAAAAACGAGTGGACGGAATGGCGTTTACGTCGTCTTCGTATTCGCCGGAAGCCTTAGGCAAAAATCATTCGGGTTTACTGCGCGTGGCGCCCTGGCCGATGTATCGAGTCGATAATTTAGTAAGACGATCAAAACCCTTGCAAGAAGTGGCGTCAGAGAATCTAACGGGTGTTCGTGTCAATGCCGTGACGGCACGCAATCATCAATTAAAAGAAAATGATCGCGTGACGGTGAAACAAAACAGCGATTGCATTGTCCTTTCTCTGGTGGTTGACGACCGCGTGGCTGATAATACGGTGTTATTGGCTGCAGGCTTAGCGGAAACCGCTGGATTTGGAAAAGCCGAAGCGGAAGTTATCTTGGAGCGAGTGGATTAATGAGCGAGCAGATCGTCACGTTAATTGAAATTATTCTGAAAATTGTGGTCATACTCGTGCCCATTTTCGTTTGCGTGGCGTTTTTAACGCTGGCCGAGCGCAAAGTCATCAGCTATATCCAAGGCCGCATCGGGCCCAATCGTGTGGGTATTCGCGGTATTGGGCAACCCATCGCCGACACGGTGAAATTATTGTTCAAAGAAATCATCGTGCCAACGGCGTCGAATCGCTATTTATTTTTAATAGCACCGATGCTATCGCTGGCGCCTGCGTTGGCCGCGTGGTCGGTGATTCCTTTTGCGAAGGGATGGGTGTTGGCGAACGTGGATGCGGGGTTGTTATTTTTATTTGCGATGACGTCGTTGGGGGTGTACGGGATTTTAGTAGCCGGTTGGTCTTCGAATTCAAAATACGCTTTTTTTGGCGCACTGCGTTCGGCGGCGCAGGTGGTTTCCTACGAAATTGCGATGGGCTTTGCGTTGGTCGGTGTGTTGATTGCAGCGGGAACGATGAATTTGCAGGGCATTGTGCTGCATCAGGAAGGTGGATTGTGGCACTGGTTTTGGTTGCCGTTGTTGCCCTTGTTTATGGTGTATTGGGTATCCGCGGTTGCCGAAACCAATCGTGCCCCGTTCGACGTGGCTGAAGGAGAGTCGGAAATTGTCGCGGGATTTCACGTGGAATATTCAGGAATGGGGTTTGCGATTTTCTTTTTAGCGGAATACGCGAACATGATTCTCGTTTCTGCGATTGCCACGCTGCTGTTTATGGGCGGTTGGTTGTCGCCGTTTCAAGGTATTCCTGGATTGGAGCAAGCTTTTGCGTGGGTGCCTGGGATTATTTGGTTTTTGATCAAGCTGTCATTTTTCATTTTTATGTATTTTTGGATGCGCGCCACGTTTCCCCGATACCGTTACGATCAGATTATGCATTTAGGATGGAAAGTGTTAATTCCGGTCACTTTGGTTTGGATCGTGGTACTGAGTTTGGCGGTAGAGTTTCATTTAACGCACTGGTTTTGACGTATGAAATATTGGAAGCAAATTATAAAAAGCTTTACGTTGTGGGAGTTGTTCAAGGGGCTTGCCGTAACTTTGCGTTATTTCTTTACTAAAAAAATTACGATTCAGTATCCCGAAGAAGAAGTGCCGAGTTCGTTTCGATTTCGTGGCATGCTGGGGCTTCGGCGTTATCCGAATGGAGAAGAGCGATGTATCGCGTGTAAATTATGCGAAGCGGTGTGCCCGGCTTGTGCGATCACGATTGAAGCTGGTCCGCGTGAAGCAGACGGTTCGCGTCGGACGACGTTATACGACATTGACGCGTTTAAGTGTATTAACTGCGGATTTTGCGAAGAGGCGTGTCCCGTCGATGCGATTGTGTTAACCCCGGAAATGCATTACAGCATTCAAAATCGCGGGGAAAATATTTTAACGAAAGAAAAATTGTTGATGATTGGGGACCGGTACGAAGCGCAGATTGCGAAGGATAGAGATAAAGATAAAAAATATCGTTAAGAGAAGAAAATGTTTCCAGTATACCAAATTGTATTTTTTGTCATTGCGGCTATATTAATCGCCGCCGCGGTTATGGTGATTATTTCCCGTAACCCCGTTCGCGCCATATTATTTTTAGTGCTGGCTTTTGTGGCCAGTTCCATATTGTGGATGATGATGCAGGCGGAGTTTTTGGCGTTGGTGTTGATCTTCGTTTACGTGGGTGCCGTCATGACGTTATTTTTATTCGTGGTCATGATGCTGAACATCGATCTTTCAAAAATGCGCGAACAGTTCGTGCGCTACTTACCGGTGGGGATTGTGGTAATGTTGTTGTTGATCGCGTCGATGATCGTTGTCGTAAGCCCTCGGCATTCAGGCATGATGGCGACTCACCTACCGGCTGTTCCAGCGGATTTCAGTAACGTCAAGGCCATGGGAACGTTGTTGTACACCGATTATTTATATCCTTTTGAAATTGCCTCGGTCATCTTATTGGTGGCGATTATTGCTGCGATTACTTTGGCTTTCCATGGGCGTAAGGCAAACACGAAAGCGCAACACATATTAAAGCAACTGGAAGCTACTAAAAAAGAGAGACTGCGTGTAGTAAAAATGAAATCGGAGAAGCCATGATCCCCTTGAGTTATTTTTTGGTGATTAATGCCATTTTATTTGGCTTAAGTTTTGCCGGTATTATCATCAACCGTAAAAATTTAATCGTGTTATTGATGTGCATTGAGTTGATGTTATTGGCGGTAAACACGAATTTTATCGCCTTTGCCCAGTATTTGCAGGCAGGAGCTGGAGAGATTTTTGTATTTTTTATCTTGACGGTAGCGGCCGCGGAAGCGGCCATTGGTTTGGCGATACTCGTTTTATTTTATCGACGTCGCGGGAATATTAACGTGGACGAGATGAATTTGCTAAAAGGGTAATCATGTTAAAGTACTTAGCATTGACCAGTGTCTTAGCCCCCTTGCTGGGCTCTTTAATTGCGGGATTAGGCGCCAAGCGCATCGGACGCAGCGGCGCGCATTGGGTTACGATTATTCTCATGGCCGTTTCGTTTTTGTGTTCGCTGTGGATTTTTAAACGCGTTGTTTTCGATGGGGACAGTTTCTACGGCACAATTTACACCTGGGCCATCAGCGGCAGTTTTCAGTTTAACGTCGGATTTATGATCGATAACCTCACCTCCGTAATGATGGTGATTGTGACGTTTATTTCGTTGGTCGTACATATTTACAGCGTGGGTTACATGTCGGATGACCCTAGCTATCAACGCTTTTTCAGCTATATGTCGCTGTTTACGTTTATGATGTTGATGTTGGTTACGGCGAACAATTTCTTTCAGCTCTTTTTCGGATGGGAAGGCGTTGGCTTAGTTTCGTATTTATTGATTGGGTTTTGGTATACCAAGGAATCGGCAGCGGCGGGCAGCTTAAAAGCGTTTCTCATTAATCGCGCGGGGGACTTTGGTTTTATTTTGGGGATTGCAGCCATCCTCGACTATTTTGGAAGCCTAGATTACCACTCCGTTTTTTCGGCAGCCAATCAAGTGTCGCAAACCACTATTACAATTTTCCCTGGCACTTCCTGGTCCATCATAACGGTCGTGTGTATTTTATTATTTATCGGTGCGATGGGTAAATCGGCGCAGATGCCATTACACGTGTGGTTGCCGGAATCCATGGAAGGCCCAACGCCCATTTCTGCGTTGATCCACGCCGCTACCATGGTAACGGCTGGAGTTTTTATGGTGGCGCGGATGTCGCCGCTGTATGAGTTTTCGCACGTGGCATTGAGCGTGGTATTGGTGATTGGTGCGACAACGGCATTGCTGACGGGTTTATTAGCTTTTGTTGAATTCGATATTAAACGCGTGATTGCGTTTTCGACGATGTCTCAGCTGGGTTATATGATGGCGGCGGATGGAGCCTCGGCCTTTTCGGCCGGTATTTTCCATTTATTAACGCACGCGTGTTTTAAAGCACTTCTCTTCTTATCAGCGGGATCTGTAATCATCGCGATGCATCACGAGCAAGATTTACGGAAAATGGGTAACTTAAAAAAATATTTGCCGATGACGTACGCGATGTTTCTGATTGGTGCATTGTCTTTATCGGCGATACCGCCTTTCGCCGGTTTTTATTCGAAAGATTCCATCATCGATGCCGTCCATCACTCGGGAATCGTCGGTGCGGAGTACGCGTATTGGTGTTTATTAATCGGCGCTTTTGTGACGGGCTATTATATTTTCCGCGCGTTTTTCATGGCTTTTCATACGGAAGAAAAAATCGATCCTCATTTACGCGGAAAGATTAAAGAGACGCCGTGGACGATGCGTGCGCCGCTGTGGGCGTTGGCCATTCCGTCGGTCTTTTTGGGTGCAGTTTTGATTCATTGGATTTTGTACCAAATACCCGGTTTGTTGGGCTCGAGTATTTACGTGTTGCCTCATTATAATGTGTTAGCCGTGCTGTCGAATGACTTTCACGGTGCGATACGCATGGCCGTGCATTCCGTCGTGACAACACCGTTTTGGTTTTCGGCATTCGGGATTATGTTGGCTTGGTTTAACGTGATTGTTTCACCGAAAATTCCCGTTCTTTTACAGCGCTATTTCCCTTGGCTGCATCGAATTTTGGTAGAGAAATACGGATTTGATGCGTTGAATTGGGTGGTGTTCGTTCGCGGTGGCCGCACGGTGAGTAATTTCTTTTATCGAGTGGGTGATTTGAAAATATTGGATCAATTTATCGTAGAGGGCACAGGAAAAAATACAACCCGAATCGCCCAATGGATGAGGCGATTACAATCGGGGTATTTGTACCATTATGTGTTCGTCATGATTCTTGGGTTGTTGGCTTTTTTAATTTGGTTGGTGTTGGCGTAAGACATGAATTTTTCACACATACCTTTGTTGAGTACGATCATTTGGTTGCCCATATTGGGAGCTATTCCCGTTGCTTTGTTGGGTGGCGAAGAGCGCGCGAATCAGGCGCGTGTGTTAGCATTAATCGTTTCTCTTATTTGTTTGATCTTATGTATACCGCTGTATTTAGTGTTTAATCCCAATACGGCAGATATGCAATTTGCGGAGCATTTGGCTTGGGTGCCTGTACTCAAAATAAATTACGACGTTGGCGTGGATGGTATTTCTATGCCACTCATTGTGTTGACCTGTTTTACGACGATATTGGTGGTCTTGGCTTCTTGGACGATGGTGCACAAAAAAGTCGGGCAATATTTAGCGGCTTTTTTGGTGATGCAGGGCGCGGTGTCGGGTGTGTTTGCATCTTTGGACGCCATGCTCTTTTATTTCTTTTGGGAGGCCATGTTAATTCCTATGTATCTGAGCATCGGTATTTGGGGCATGGAAAAACGTTCCTATGCGGCAATTAAATTTTTCCTGTTTACTTTTTTTGGGTCTGCTTTGTTATTGGTTGCGCTGCTGTACTTGCGCATGCATTCCGGCAGTTTCTACATCTTAGACTATTACCGCTTACACATGACGATGCGCGTACAAATTTTAGTGTTTATCGGTTTCCTCATTGCGTTTGCCATTAAAGTACCGATGTGGCCCGTGCACACGTGGTTGCCAGATGCACATACCGAAGCACCCGTGGGTGGCTCGGTGGTATTAGCGGCGTTAATGCTGAAGTTGGGTTCTTACGGTTTTTTGAGGTTCAGCTTACCGATTGTTCCCGATGCGAGTCGGCATTTGGATTGGCTGATGATTGCCTTGTCGCTCATTGCCATCGTTTACATCGGATTTATTGCCCTCGCACAAACTGATATGAAGCGATTGATCGCTTATTCTTCCGTGGCGCACATGGGGTTTGTCACGTTGGGTGCGTTTATGCTTTATATCGTTGTTGCGCGAACGGGGAATATGCAAGATGCTTTTTTAAGCTTGGAAGGTGCAATGATGCAAATGATCTCGCACGCGTTTGGAGCGGGGGCCATGTTCTTGGCGTTTGGAGTGCTCTATCAGCAATTGCATTCACGCACTATTCGCGATTTTGGGGGTATTGCAAAAACCATGCCTTATTTTGCCGCATTTTTTATGGTTTTTGCGATGTCCAACATCGGCTTGCCGGGCACGTCTGGATTTGTGGGCGAGTTTATGATTTTACTCAGTACGTTCAAGGCCAGTTTTTGGGTGACGTTTATTGCCGCGTCGACTTTAGTGATTGGTGCCGCGTATACGTTGTGGATGTATAAACGCGTGTTTTACGGGCCGATTACGAATCCGGCGGTAGCTGAATTGAGAGACATTGGTGTGACGGACACCCTTATTTTTGTTTTGGTGACGGCGGCCGTATTGTGGATTGGACTTTATCCCAATTCATTGTTAAACGTGTACCACGCGTCGATTGAAAAGTTGTTGCAGGTCAGCTTGCAGTCCAGATTATAAATTCGTAGCCTGGATGAAGCCCCGCTTCGGGGCGTAATCCAGGAATTGAATTCCTTGATTACGCAAAGCTCCATCAAGGCTACGAATTGAATATAGAAGTTGAGGTTTTTGACATGATTAACGTAGTGCCGATAATTCCAGAGATATTTATTTTGATCATGGCGCTGGTGATTTTGATGGCGGGCGTTTTTTTCACGCGATATCGGGATCTCTCTTATTATCTTTCGCAAATTACGTTAATCGTGGTCGCGTGGCTGACGTGGCACGTGTTTGTTGTTTTTGATTCATCCACGACGGTTCTGGCGTTTGGGAACAGTTTTATATCCGATCATCTTTCAGTAGTCTTAAAGCTCTTCATTTATTTATCGGTCTTTTTTACGTTTCTTTATTCGAGAAATTATAATCGCGAGCGTAAAATTGCTTCGAATGAATTTTACGTGTTGGGGTTGTTGTCCATGCTGGGCATGATGGTGTTGGTTTCTTCTTATAATTTTCTTACTTTATTTTTAGGTGTTGAGTTGTTGGCGTTGCCTACGTATGCCATGGTGGCCATGCATCGTCGAAAAACGCGCTGTGTAGAAGCGGCCATGAAATATTTTGTTATTGGTGCTTTAGCTTCGGGACTGTTGTTGTATGGATTATCCATGATTTTTGGAGCGACCAAAAGTTTGGATATGTTAACCGTCGCAAAAATGGTTTCAGCCACGCCCGTCAATCAGAGTATAATTTTGTTGTTTGGTCTTGTTTTTATTACGGCGGGAGTTGCATTTAAATTAGGTGCGGCGCCTTTTCATATGTGGGTGCCGGACGTGTACGATGGTGCGCCGACGTCAGTAACTTTATTTATTTCAACGGCTCCTAAGATTGCGGCATTTGCGTTGGTAACTCGTTTATTTATCGACGCGATGCCAACGTTACACGTTCAATGGCAGGAAATGCTGATGGTGGTGTCGATTTTATCGATGGGTATCGGTAATCTTGCGGCGATCGTACAGACGAACATCAAGCGGTTGTTGGCGTATTCTTCGATTGCGCATATGGGCTATCTACTGCTTGGAATTTTGTGTGCGACGCCACGAGGTTATTCCGCAGCATTATTTTATATGATTACTTACAGTTTGATGACGCTGGGCGCATTCGGTATGGTGATCTTAATGAGTAAAGCCGGGATCGAAGCGGAGAATATTCATGATTTTGCAGGCCTCAATGAGCGAAATCCGTGGCTGGCGTTTATGATGATGTTAATATTCTTTTCGCTGGCTGGGGTACCTCCGTTAGTGGGATTTATTGCAAAAGTGGGTGTCTTAGAGGCCTTAATACAGGTTCATTTGGTATGGCTTGCGGTTCTCGCGGTCCTCTTTGCGATCGTCGGTGTTTACTATTATATCCGCGTGGTGAAGGTGATGTATTTTGAAAGCGGCCACACTCGAGATCCCATCCACTATTCCTGGGATATGAAGGTAGGGATTACTATAAACGGAATTTCCGTATTGCTGCTGGGCATTTTCCCGGGGTGGTTGTTTGGGCTGTCCCATCTGGCGTTTTAGGCTTATCTGTCCTTGTCTTTTGCTTGATTTGTTTATACTATAGGGCAGCGTCGATGCGGGGTGGAGCAGTCTGGCAGCTCGTCGGGCTCATAACCCGAAGGTCGTAGGTTCAAATCCTACCCCCGCTACCAATATTTAGGCTAAAACCCCGGTGGGGTTTTTTTTGATCAAAGGGCCTTTTGAGCCCTTTTTTATTTTATAGGCTTGATGCGATGACTGCGAAGGGTTCACAATTGGCGCAGATCATAGCCCCGGCCGTTGAGGCGATGGGGTTTGAATTCGTTGGCTGTGAGCTGCATCGGCATCATTATCGTAGTCTATTACGGATCTTTATCGACGGGCCTAGTGGTGTAACCCTAGATGATTGCGCGAAGGTCAGCCGACAAGTGAGTGCGACGTTGGATGTAGAGGATCCTGTTCAGGGGCGCTACCTCCTTGAAGTCTCTTCGCCGGGGCTTGAGCGACCCTTGTTTACGGCTGAGCACTATCGCCGTTTTCTAGGAAGGTGTGTCTCAGTTCGCTTGAGAGTCCCAGAAGAGGGTCGGCGTCAGTACCGTGGAATTGTTGAAGCGGTGGAAGGAGAGCGTATTACGCTGAAGGTGGATAATTTAACTCGAGTGATTTCGTTAAGTGAAATTGAGAAAGCTAATTTGATAGCGGATTTCGATAAGAGGTAAGCGATGAATAAAGACATTTTACTGATTGTAGATTCCATGTCGAACGAACGCGGTGTTTCGAAAGAAGTAATTTTCGAAGCCATCGAAGCAGCCTTAGCGGCGGTGGCGGCCAAACGTTTTAAAGACGAAGTAAAAATTCGCGTGGCAATTGATCGCAAGACGGGCGATTACGATTCTTTTCGTTGTTGGACGGTGGCTGAAGATGGGCAAGAGCTCGAATTTCCGGCGCAACAAATTCACCTGACCCAGGCGAAAGAAGTAGATCCTGAACTCAAAGTGGGCGATTCTATTGAAGAGCCTACCGAATCCGTCGCATTTGGTCGCATTGCGGCGCAACAAGCCAAACAGGTCATCGTGCAGAAAGTTCGTGAGGCGGAGCGTGCAAAAATCATCAAGCAATACGAAAAACGTATTGGTGAATTGGTGATTGGTGTCGTTAAACGCGTAACTCGAGACAGTATTATTTTGGATATGGGTGAAAATGCCGAAGCCTTGCTTCCTCGAGAAGAAATGATTCCGCGAGAAGCGTTTCGCATCAACGATCGTTTGCGCGCCTTATTACACAGCGTGCGCGAAGAAAAGCGCGGACCGCAGCTATTGATCAGTCGCACGCGACCGGAATTTTTAAAAGAATTATTTAAAATCGAAGTGCCTGAAATCGGTGAAGAAGTCATTGAAATTAAAGGTGCAGCGCGTGATCCGGGTTCTCGCGCAAAAATTGCGGTCAAGACGAACGATGGGCGCATTGATCCCATCGGTGCTTGCGTCGGTATGCGTGGATCTCGTGTGCAAGCTGTTTCGAATGAGCTGGGTGGTGAACGCATTGACATCGTGCTATGGGACGATAATCCCGCACAATTAGTTATCAATGCGATGGCGCCCGCAGAAGTGGCGTCCATTGTGGTCGATGAAGATTCGCACACCATGGATATTGCCGTGAGTGAAGAACAGTTGTCGCAAGCCATTGGTCGTGGCGGTCAAAACGTTCGTTTGGCGAGTGAACTCACCGGTTGGACGCTTAACGTAATGACGGAGGCGGATTTGGCGCAAAAACACGAGAAAGAAGCTAATAAAACGAAGACGGTTTTCATGGAAAAACTCGACGTGGATGAAGACGTGGCTGATGCGCTCGTGCAAGAAGGATTCACTTCGTTGGAAGAAATTGCCTACGTGCCCAAAGAAGAACTGCAAGGCGTCGAAGGTTTTGACGAAGACATTGTCGTGGAACTGCAGCGCCGAGCGAGCGATGTCTTATTGACTCAAGAAATTGCGAGCCAGGAAGAATTGGGCGATAAAAAACCGGCGGAGGATTTATTAGCGGTTGAAGGCATGACGGAAGAACTGGCGCGTAAATTAGCGAGCCACGGTATTGTGACTCGTGATGATTTAGCGGATCAATCCGTTGATGATTTAGAAGCGGTTATTGATATTGAGGATGAGGTCGCTGCGAAATTAATTATGGCAGCGCGTGCACATTGGTTTGCGAAAGAAGAATCAGAATCGCAATGAGGTAAGGTATGGCGGACGTCAGCATTAAACAACTTGCCGAATTAGTAGGCGCAACACCCGAACGTCTTTTAGAACAACTAAAAGCGGCCGGTATTGATGCTTCGAACGCTGACCAAACAATTAGCGACGAAGAAAAGCGGAAATTACTCTTGCACCTTAAAGAAGAGCACGGCGTGGGAGAGCCCAAAAAACGCGGACAAATTACGTTAAAGCGTAAAAAGTTAAGCATTGTAAGGCAGGGTAAAAAGAGTGTTAACGTCGAGATTCGAACCAAACGAACCTACGTCAAACCCACGGCAGTTGAAGAAGCGCCACAAGCGGAAGAAATCACAACACCACAAGAATCCGGAGCACCCAGCGGTCCTCAAGAGGTTGCTGAAGTTGCGGCTGGGGTGGAAGTGGCAACGGAAAAACGGGAAGAGCCCCCCACTTCGAGTGAAGAAAAAACTGAAAAGCCAAAGCGATTTCCTGCTGAATCCGAGCGAGCAAAGAAAGGGCCTCGTCGCGATTCACGAACCCATACGCGCAAGCCAGAGCGCAGCAGTAAATGGGAACGCGAAGAATTGCACATGCTCAAATACGATGAGGTCGTTTATCGTAAAAAGAGAAGGCCAAAACCGTATAAAGAAACGGCTTCTGCACAATTGGAGCAGGGCTTTGCAAAGCCAACGGCTCCCGTCGTGCATGAAGTGGGTATTCCGGAATCGATTACCGTTGCTGATTTAGCACAGAAAATGTCGGTGAAAGCCGCCGAAGTTATTAAAGTGATGATGGGTATGGGCGCCTTGGTGACGATTAATCAACGTATTGATCAAGATACTGCTGTGCTTGTGGTTGAAGAAATGGGCCATAAGCCAAAATTACTCAAAGAAAATGCGCTGGAAGAAGACTTAATCATCGCCACGGAGATTAAAGGGGAAGCGGTTTCCCGAGCGCCCGTGGTTACTATCATGGGACACGTCGATCACGGTAAAACGTCTTTGCTCGATTACATTCGTCGGACCAAAGTGACGAGCATGGAAGCGGGTGGTATTACCCAGCATATTGGTGCGTACCACGTCGAAACGAAGAAAGGCATGATTACGTTCCTGGATACGCCGGGCCACGAAGCATTTACCGCCATGCGTGCACGGGGTGCAAAATGCACGGACATCGTGGTGCTGGTGGTGGCGGCCGATGATGGAGTGATGCCGCAAACCGTTGAAGCGATTCAACACGCGCGTGCGGCTGAAGTGCCTATCGTGGTAGCGATCAATAAAATGGATAAATCCGATGCGGATCCCGATCGTATCAGAACTGAATTATCGCGACACAACGTCATGTCAGAGGATTGGGGTGGTGATACGATGTTTCAAAATATCTCGGCGAAAACGGGAGCAGGTGTCGACGATTTATTGGAACGCATTTTGCTGCAAGCCGAAGTATTAGAATTAAAAGCCGTCGACAAGGGTCCGGCGCGTGGTATGGTTATTGAATCGCGCTTGGATAAAGGTCGCGGCCCCGTTGCCACGATATTGGTGACGAGCGGTGAGTTGCGCCGCGGTGATATTTTACTGGTGGGTCGTGAGTATGGTCGCGTGCGCGCGATGATCGGTGACGACGGTAAACCGTGTGAAAGCGCGGGCCCTTCCATCCCCGTCGAAGTATTGGGCATGTCCGGTACGTTGATGGCGGGGGATGAAGCGATCGTTATTGAAGACGAGCGAAAAGCCCGAGAAATTGCGCAGTTTCGTCAAGGCAAATATCGAGAAGTGCAGTTATCCACGAAACATACGGCTAAATTGGATCGTCTGTTTGACCAAATGGGCGAGGCCAAACAAAGTGTATTAAACATTGTATTAAAAGCCGATGTCCAAGGTTCGCTGGAAGCGATCAGCGACGCGTTAACGAAGTTGTCAACGAAAGAAGTGAAAGTCAATATCATTGCAGGTGGCGTGGGTGGTATCACGGAATCCGACGTCAATTTAGCGATTGCTTCCAATGCCGTTATTGTTGGTTTTAACGTTCGTGCCGATGCATCGGGGCGTGCGTTGGTTGAGCGTGAAGGTGTTGATCTGCGTTATTACAGCGTTATTTACAGTTTGATTGAGGAAGTGAAAAAAGCACTGAGTGGGTTACTTGCGCCCGAATATCAAGAAAAAATCGTGGGATTGGCCGAAGTACGCGATGTGTTCCGATCATCAAAATTTGGTGCGATTGCGGGTTGTATTGTTACGGAAGGCACCATGCGTCGCCATTTACCCATTCGCGTGTTGCGGAATAACGTTGTCGTTTATGAGGGCGAATTAGAGTCCTTACGTCGTTTTAAAGACGACGTGAACGAAGTGAAAAGCGGCACGGAATGCGGTATTGGCGTTAAGAATTATAACGACATAAAAGTTGGCGATCAAATCGAAGTGTATCAAAAGATTCAGGTTGAAAGGAAGATTTAATCCGTCATCCCGGCAAGGAAGCCGGGATCCAAATGACGATACGAGAAAACTCATGACCGAATCCCCGCGCAAAAAACGTGTTTCCGATCTCATTCTGCATCAATTAGCTGAATTGTTGAAACGAGAAATCTACGATCCTCGACTAACGGACATTTCTTTGACGGCTGTTCGTTTATCTTCTGATTTCAAGCAAGCGCGTGTGTTTTACACGGTGCTGGAGCAGAAAGACCGTGGAGGGGTTCAGGCGGCCTTGAAAAAGGCCGGCGGTTATTTACGCCATTTATTAGCGGATGCAACGGATTTGCGATACGTCCCACAGTTACAATTCGTTTATGACGAATCCGTTGAACGCGGTGCGAAAATTTCTTCGCTGATTGATAAAGCGCTTGATGAAGATCGAAAGCTGCATAAAAACGACGATGGAAACGATGAAAACGAATAATGGCGAGAAAAAATCTCGACGCGTCGACGGTATTTTGCTGATCGATAAACCGAGGGGGCTGACGTCGAACGCCGCGCTGCAGCGCGTGAAACGACTGCTGCACGCGAAAAAAGCCGGTCACACTGGGAGTCTGGATCCGATCGCCGATGGGCTGTTGCCGATCTGTCTTGGTGAAGCCACAAAATTTTCTCACTATTTACTCAATGCGGATAAATCCTACGTAGTTAAAGCGCAATTGGGTGCGCGAACTGCGACGGGTGACAGCGAAGGTGAAATTACTGCAGAAAAATCCGTTCCAAAATTAACACGGCGAGAGCTGGAAAAATTCTTAGAGTCTTTTCGGGGCGCCATACAACAAGTGCCTTCGATGTATTCGGCGTTAAAACATCACGGGCAGCCGCTGTATAAATTAGCGCGACAAGGGATTGAAGTGCATCGAGAGAGCCGCTCGATCACGATTCATGAATTAAAGATGACAGACTGGCAAGAGAATATTCTTGAATTATACGTGCATTGCAGCAAAGGAACGTACATTCGTACACTGGTTGATGATTTGGGCGAGGCTATTGGCTGCGGTGCTTACGTCGTTGCGTTGCGGCGTTTGTCCGTTGCGCATTATGAAGAATCGCAAATCACATCGCTGACTCGTTTGGAAAAAGAATACGATGAGGAAAACCTCGCGGCATTGGATCATTATTTGTTGCCGGTTGAAAGTATGATTATGCACCTTTCGGAGCTCAAACTTTCAAAAACCACGGCGTTTTATTTATGTCGTGGACATGCAGTGATGGTTCCTAACGCACCGACGGAAGGATTCGTTCGCTTGCTCGATCACAATAATTCTTTTTTAGGAATCGGCGAAGTGTTAAGCGACGGCAAAATCGCCCCGAAGCGTTTAGTTAAGAGTATGTAGTTTGTAGGTTGGGCTGAATGAAATGAAACCCAACAAATGCCGCGTGTCATCCCGAGGAGCTGTGTGACAAAGAGTAAGCGAGCAGTACCGGGTTTGACTTGTGCTTTAATTTAGATTTAAATCGGATTCGTTCATTAATGGAAATCTAAAAGGGAGATTGTTATGAAGTCATTAAAAATACTCGTTTTTTCTTCTTTAATTGCTGCTTCTGTTTCATCATTTGCCACACCGGTGCTGCAGTTGCAGCCACTGTCGGGTGCTAACGGAGGCGGTGCAGACTTCTGCAAACAAAACTACTCTTGGAGCGCAACCTGTGTGCCGGTTACTAATACTTCACAAGAGACGAAATTGAATGTCGACTTTGTGGAATACGGGGCTGACGACGTGGTACCCGGTTGGGCGTTGAGTTTGCTGTTAACGGCACCGGTGAATCATGTGGAAGTCAGAGTAGTGAATGATACGACGGGCCAACAAATTTTTGATGGCAATGCGAATAACATGGAAGGCTTGAGTTGTACGGAAACTCGTTGCGTTCCGTGGACCTAAAAATCAATACCGCGGTTGGTTTTTATTATTGGTATTGGTGCCCGATCTTGATGTTGGGGGCGGGGGAGTGCGATCTTCGAGGTCGAAATATTTCCCCAAACCCAACGCCACAATGAGTTCAGCGACTACAAATAAAGGCGCAATTAATATTGAACCCACCGTATTGAAAAAAGAGGGCTTCACTTTTTCTAGTGTGTGCCCAATAAATTGCAGTAGCCATCCACCGATAAATAAAATTAAGAAGAGCGTCAGGCCAAACTTTGTTGGGGCGGGATAAGCAATCCATGTACAGAGCAAAGTTACGATCACCATAACCACCGTCATTACTGCTGCCATTTTGATATCTAAAAAATAGTAATAAATCAGCAGCGCGATCACGGCGATCCACGCAAAACTGATGTGCCATTTTGCCGCGATGGACACGCTAATCCAGCTCAATAAAAGTAAAGTGCCGAGCACAATGGCGGGGATGCCGATGTAGTGCGCCAGTCGATTAGTTTTTTCCGTGTGCTGTGCTTGGTACTGTTTGAGTTGCTCTGCAAGTAGTTTCATTAGTTTTCCTCCCTAATGAAGTCTCAAAGTCATTGATTTTATTATAACGTGGTATTGGCTGTATTGAAAATAATTAAAGATAATTTAAAGTGCGTGGATCAGTCCACATATTGATCAGGTCGGGCAAACCGGGTAGTATTGTCTGGCTTTGGAATCACAGAGAGAGAGTTATGAAAAAAATTATTACCATAGGGTCTACGGTCGTCCTTGCTGCGGGTTTAGTCGGTTGTACGCCGGGGAATAACATTCCGGGTGCGACGATTGCGGGTACGGCAGCCGGCGGCTTGCTGGGAGCGGCCCTGTTTCACGGGGAAGGAGCTTGGATCGGTATTCTGGGTGGCGCACTCGTTGGTGGCGTTATTGGTAATTTCGTCGGCAAACGCATGGACGAGCAAGATCGTGCGAATATGGCGAGAGCCGTGACCACGACGCCCGTCGGTCAAGAGGCAACGTGGACCAACAGCCACGACGTGACGTACACGGTTCGTCCGGTGCGGCAATACCACCAACAAAGTCGTTACTGTCGAGAATACCAAACGACCGTGACGGTTGGTGGAAAGGTTCGCAAAGCCTACGGAACCGCTTGCCGTATGCCAGACGGTCAGTGGAAGATTGTTAAATAAGCTACGAATTAAACCGTAGCCTTGATGGAGCGAATTGTAGCCTGGGTGTAGCCTTGATGTAGCCATGCGAAATCAAGGAATTCCCGGGTTACGCCTCGAAGCGAGGCTGCACCCAGGCTACGGCTACATCAAGAATGGACGAATGAATGAATGAAGGATTTTTATGGATAACATCGAAACCGAAACTGGCGTAATTTCAACCCACTTACCCAGCACTCGGCTCCGTCGGTTGCGGCAGCATCCCGCGCTGCGTGAAATAGTCAGCGAACATCGTTTGTCGGTTAAAGATTTCGTGTTGCCTTTATTTATACGGGCGGGACATTCTGTAAAAAATCCCATTGCATCCATGCCCGGCCATTATCAATGGAGCGTGGATCGCCTCGACGAAGAAATTAAATCGATTGTGGATCTGAAAATACCGGCGGTGCTTTTGTTCGGGATTCCCGATTATAAAGATTCATTGGGATCGGCGTCCTGGCAAGACGATGGCGTGATGCAGCAAACTATTTTAAAAATAAAATCCCTCGCGCCGAATGTGTTGATTATTGCCGATGTGTGTTTTTGTGAATACACCGACCACGGTCACTGCGGCGCCATTCATACCAATACACGCGGGTCAAACGACGTTGATAACGATAAAACGCTGGTTTTATTGGGTAAGCAAGCAGTGAGTTTGGCGCGCGCGGGAGCAGACGTGATTGCGCCCAGTGGAATGATGGACGGTATGGTGCGTGCGATTCGACGCGATCTAGATCGCCACGGATTCACGGACATTCCCATTTTAAGTTACGCCGTGAAGTACGCTTCTGCGTTTTACGGGCCTTTTCGTGAAGCGGCAGAAGGCGCACCAAAATTTGGTGATCGTAAAACGTATCAAATGAATCCGGCCAACGCGAATGAAGCGTTGCGCGAAGCGGAATTAGACGTTGCGGAGGGCGCGGATATGTTAATGGTAAAACCCGCGCACACGTATTTAGACGTTATTTATCGAGTAAAACAGCAATTTCCGAGATTGCCGTTGGCGGCATATCACGTCAGTGGTGAATTTGCGATGATCAAAGCGGCGGCGGAGCGCGGGTGGATAAATGAGGCAGCCGCTGTGTTAGAAACTTTATTAGCGATTAAGCGCGCCGGCGCGGATTTTATCATCACTTATTTCGCGAAAGACGTAGCGAAAATTTTGGAGTGAAAGTTAAGGGAATGTCGGGTCCTTTTTCCGGCAATGGCTCGTCGGGCTCCGCCCTCCTGCGCTTTATTTGCCTGCAAAAGGACCCGACATTCCCTTAATTGTAGCCTTGATGAAACGAAGTGAAATCAAGGAATTCCTACGGTTGCCCCAGTCCCGGTATTTAGAGGGAAATAAAAACAAGGACCAACATGGTAAAAACCAAAATCATCTTTTCCTGCCAACACTGCGGTGCGCAATACGCGCAATGGCAAGGTCAATGCCGCGACTGCGGCGAATGGAATTCCATCGTTGAAGAAGTTTCCGTAAAAAAAACCGCACATCCGCGCGTCGCCGGTTATGCGGCTGCTCCTCCCATGTTAACGCCATTAACCCGCGTCGCGATGCAATCGCAAACGCGTTTGGGAACGGGATTAGCGGAATTCGATCACGTGTTGGGTGGTGGATTGGTTTCTGATTCCGTCGTGTTAATTGGCGGTGATCCCGGAGTTGGAAAATCCACATTATTATTGCAGATGGCTTGTCAACTCAGTAAAAATTATCGATCGTTGTACGTTACCGGTGAAGAATCTTTGCAGCAAATTGCCTTGCGTGCGGAGCGATTAGGCCTGAATCAGGAATCACTAACGTTATTAACGGAAACCAATATCGAACGCATTTTAAGTTTGGTTGAACAGCATCAGCCCAAGATTCTTGTGGTGGATTCGATTCAGACGATGTATACCGACACGATTCCTTCTGCGCCGGGTGGGGTGAGTCAGCTGCGTGAATGCACCGCGCATTTAGTGCGGTTTGCAAAACAGCAGGGCATTGCTTTGTTTTTAATTGGGCACGTGACGAAAGAAGGTTCCATTGCCGGACCGCGTGTGTTGGAGCACATGGTCGATACCGTTTTGTATTTTGAATGGCGCAGCGACAATCGATACCGCGTGATTCGCGCGGTAAAAAATCGTTTTGGTGCGGTGAATGAAATCGGTGTGTTTGCGATGACGGATCGTGGATTAAAGCAAGTCGGCAATCCGTCGGCGATCTTTCTTTCACGGTACGAAGCGCCCGTATCGGGAAGTGTGATCACCGTGACGTGGGAAGGCAGTCGGCCGTTGTTGGTGGAAATACAAGCTTTGGTGGATGAAAGCCATCTCACCAATCCTCGGCGCGTTGCCGTCGGATTGGAACAGAATCGGTTGTCGATGTTATTGGCTACCCTGCATCGCCACGGGGGTATTGCGACCTACGATCAAGATGTTTTTGTGAATGCCGTGGGTGGTTTGCGCATCGGTGAAACGGGTGTCGACCTTCCTTTGTTGTTGGCGGTGCTGTCGAGTTTGCGCAATAAACCCTTGCCGGTGGATTTGGTAGTTTTTGGTGAGGTGGGGTTGGCGGGTGAAATTCGTCCCGTCCCGAGTGGTCAGGAGCGCTTAAAAGAAGCCGCAAAACACGGCTTCAAGCGCGCGATTGTCCCAAAAGCCAACGCACCTAAAACAAATCTGCCAGAGATGGAAATTGTGGCGGTGGATAAATTAAGCCAAGTATTGCAGATGAGGAGTTGAGTTTGGGGTGTTATCTTGCAGGGAGGGTAGCGCCTGGGTAGAATGCCCTATTTGCTTATCATTCGAGAGGTTGCCTGAATGTACGATCCCAATCAAGACCTCAAGAGCTTTGATCCCGAAATTTGGAAAGCCGTTCAGCAGGAAGAGCAGCGGCAAGAGGAGCACGTCGAGCTCATTGCTTCAGAGAATTACGTCAGCCCTCGGGTGCTTGAACTGCAAGGTTCCGTATTAACGAATAAATACGCTGAGGGTTATCCCGGTAAGCGTTATTATGGTGGTTGTGAATTCGTCGATGTTGTCGAGCAACTGGCGATTGATCGCGCTAAGAAATTATTTCACGCTGATTATGCAAATGTTCAACCTCACTCCGGATCGCAAGCCAATGCTGCGGCTTATATGGCGCTGATGGCGCCGGGAGAAACATTATTAGCCATGGACTTGTCGCACGGGGGGCATTTGACGCACGGCGCTAAAGTCAATTTTTCCGGGAAAATTTATCACTCTGTGCATTATGGATTAAATGCCGAAGAAGACATCGATTACGAACAAGTAGCGCTGTTAGCGCAAGAACACAAACCGAAAGTAATTGTGGCGGGATTTTCCGCGTTCTCGGGAGTTGTGCAGTGGCAACGGTTTCGCGAAATTGCTGATAGCGTCGGCGCTTATTTTGTGGTGGATATGGCACACGTTGCGGGTTTGGTGGCGGCAGGATTATATCCGTCGCCGGTTACTATCGCCGATATTACGACGACCACGACGCACAAAACTTTGCGTGGACCTCGTGCGGGATTAATCTTAGCGAAAGCGAATCCCGAAATAGAAAAGCGCTTAAATTCGGCAGTTTTTCCAGGGTTACAAGGCGGCCCTTTGATGCACGTGATTGCGGCCAAGGCCGTCGCTTTGAAAGAAGCGATGCAACCGGAGTTTAAAACGTATCAAGAGCAGGTATTAAAAAACGCAAAAGCGATGGTAAAAACTTTGATGGATCGCAATTACTCGATAGTGTCGGGCGGGACGCAGAATCACCTATTTTTAGTGAGTTTGTTGGATAAAGATCTTTCCGGAAAAGACGCGGAAGCGGCCTTGGGTAAAGCGAACATCACCGTAAACAAGAATACCGTTCCGGGTGAAACGCGATCGCCCTTTATCACCAGCGGTCTTCGGATTGGAACGCCGGCGATTACCACGCGCGGATGCACAGAAAAAGAAGCCACGGAACTGGCGCAGTGGATGTGTGATATATTAGACGATATTCACAATGAAGCAGCTATTGCGGACGTCCGGAAAAAAACGACGGATTTGTGTCGTCGATTTCCGGTGTACAGCAGAGAAACGGTGTTGCGGTAACATGCATTGTCCTTTTTGTAATACAGAAGAAACTAAAGTCATCGATTCGCGCTTAGTCGATGAAGGCGCACAGGTTCGACGTCGGCGTGAATGCCTGAAATGTCAGGAGCGATTTACCACGTATGAAATGCCGGAACTTAATTTACCCCGTATTATTAAGCGCGATGGAAGACGCAGTGATTTCGAAGAAGAGAAATTACGAGCGGGATTAATGAAAGCGTTAGAAAAACGACCCGTCAGCACGGAACAAGTTGAAGCGGCAATTCAACACATCATTCATAAATTGCGCGCTTCGGGTGAACGAGAAGTTCATTCGCAGTGGGTTGGGGAATTGGTGATGGACGAATTGGGTGCGTTGGACGAAGTGGCCTACGTGCGTTTTGCCTCGGTTTACCGCAGTTTTCAGGACGTTAATGCCTTTCGCGAAGAAATTCGCCGTTTACAAAAACAACAGAAAAAGTCCAGTAATGAATAATAATAAAAAACGTCATAACGCGCGTCGCTACGCGATGCAGGCGATTTATCAGTGGTCTTACGATGAAATTCAGTCCGATGTCTTGATCGAGCAATTCGTGGAAGAACACGATGTTCGGGATTGTGATTTTATTTATTTCCAAGATGCAGTGAAAGGTGCCGTACAACACGTATCGATCATCGATGAATTGATGGTGACACATTTGGATCGGGAAATCAGTCAATTAAATCCCGTTGAATTGGCTATCTTGCGTTTGGCGATTTACGAACTTTTACACCGCAAAGATACGCCCTACAAAGTCGTCATCAACGAGGCGCTGAAACTGGCTAAAGAGTTTGGTGCGGTGGAGGGATATAAGTACGTCAACGCCATTTTGGATGCGATAGCATCAGAAGTTCGAAAAGATGAAGTCAAGCGATAGGGTCTTTTATTTTTAATTCCTGGAATCCTTTTAAGCGCAACGTGCAACTGTCGCACTGACCGCAGGCCATGCCGGTTTCGCTGACGCGGTAGCATGAAACAGTTTTCCCGTAATCGACGCCCAGTGTTAAGCCGAGTTTGATCGTTTCCGCTTTGGATAAGTGAAGCAGCGGAGTGTGCAGGGTAATAGGTTTTCCTTCGACTCCTGCTTTTGTGGCAAGATGGGTGAGCTGCTGAAAAGCCTTGAAATATTCGGGACGGCAATCGGGGTAGCCCGAATAATCCACGAAGCTCGCGCCAATAAAAATGGCGCTGGCATTGAGCACCTCGGCCCATCCCAAAGCGACCGAGAGAAAAATGGTATTGCGCGCGGGAACGTAGGTGATGGGAATGTCCGCCGTTCCTCGGTAATTGGGTACTTCAAGTGTTGCATCGGTTAATGCTGATCCACCGATTTGACGGAGATCGAGTGAAATAATTTTATGTTGCTTTACGTCAAAATGTTGAGCCGTGTTTTTGGCGGTGGTTAATTCGACGCGGTGGCGTTGTCCGTAGTCGAATGTGAGTGCGTAACATTCGTAGCCGTCGTGTTTTGCAATTGCAAGGCATGTGGCGGAGTCTAAGCCTCCAGAAAGTAAAATAACCGCGCGTTGTTGCATGATTTCCTCTTGAGTGCCGGAGTTTGGGGTGTTATACCGCGCAATGGCTCGTCGGGCTCCGCCCTCCTGCGCTTTATTTGCGCTTTATAACACCCCAAACTCGGCTGGCAATTCTTGCTTTCAGTACCTAATTAAAAGCCGTGCGCGTTTCGACAACGACACCAAAAATTCGGTATTTTTCTTTTGGTTTGATGGCCAAAATGTCGGCGCGGAGTGAGCGGAAGGAGGCGTCGTCGCCGTCAAATAATATTTGTTTGAGCACGGGTTTTTTGTGTTTCGATAATTGCACCACTACAAAGTCGTGGTCGTCGGGTGACAATTCGGGATTGATGATGATTAGAGAACCTTTGGTAAATTGTGGTTCCATGGCGCTGTCTTCAACCGTGAGTGCGAATGCGCTGGGTGGCACGGAGTCGCTGGGGTACAAAAATTGGAGTGGGGTTTGTTCGATGTCGGTTAAGTGTTCCCAAGACAATACCGGAATGCGTGCCGCTGGGTTTGAGTTTTCAGGCAAAGGATCGTCGCCGACCAGTTGTCCGATGGTAATGCCGAAAAACTTGGCGAGCGGGCGCAAGGTGTCGACGTTGGGGTTCGTCGTAATACCATTGCTCAAGCGATAAATAACGGGTGGACTGATGCCCGTTTCGCGGGCTAAATCGGCCATGCGGACAGTGCGTTGTTTCATAAGGCGGAGTAAGTTTTTCGATAATGGGGTCATGGTCGTGTCCTTCTCGGTTGTCTCATTTGACGACCCAACCACTATAGTGAGTAAACCTTTAAATTGCAATGTTTTAATTTTATTGCATTAAAGAAATAATTGTGGCATCGTGATTCGCTTTACAAATTGGGGCGAACCACCGTGGCGAATCGATCAAAGGAAAAATTTTCAATCAATCCACGCGAAATCCAAATCGTTTTGTTTTTATTGCAAGGTAAGCCCATCACAGAGATCGCCGAAGCATTTTCATTGTCGGTTCGAACCGTGAATTTTTATCTCAGGAATCTGAATCTCAAATTAGAGTCGTATCTTCAATCCCGCGCGGATTATCGTTCTGATCAGGAAAGTCGGGTATGAGAGCCATCGATTTATTTTAGAGCTGATCTATTAATGAATTAAGATTAACACACTTAATGGTAATACCGCCTGAGCTTTTGGAAAAGGGACGATCCACATCGGCGGCGACAACAAAGTTCTCACCTTCCGGATAATGCTCACGAAATTTAGCCAATGCTTTAAAACTAAAATTATTTACGGACCATTTGCACTCGATCGTTGTTGGCCCACTGTTGCGATTCTTTAAGTAAACAAAATCAATTTCATTTTTTGCCTTGTCTCTCCAATAACGCAATTTGCCTGCTGGAAACCGTCCCAGTATTTCATTAAGCACGACGTGCTCAAAAAGATCTCCTAAATCTTCACGTCTTAAATTGAGCCACCCTCTGTAATGACAAACAAAACCCGTGTCAAATCCATAAACTTTAGGAGCCGATACTATTTCGCTCGCTGCATGACTGGTAAAAGGTTTGATGATATGCGCTACGTAGGTTTGTTGGAGCACATAAATGTATTTATTGATTGTTGTACGGCTCACTTCACATGGAGCTGCATATTTTGTTGCTTCAAACAGCTTACCACTGTTGGCGAATAGTAACTCCATAAAACGCTGAAAATAATGTTTATTAGTAATATTAAATAACTCTTGGACGTCTTTGGCCCAATAGTCATCGGCCCACTCAGTAAACTCAGTTTCTGGTAATTCATCTTCCAGGAAAAATGGGGGCAGCCCTCCATGCAAAAGACGATGCTTTAGATTATCATTTCCAAATAAAGGCCTCTCATCATTTAGCATCGGAGGCAGCCATATTTTTACTTTTCTTCCAGTCAATGTGTCCTTAAATTTTTTACTGGCTGATAATGTGGATGAGCCAGTAGCGATAATCTTAACTTCTGGGTGGTGGTCAGCGGCTATTTTTAAAAGTTCTGATGGGTTGCCCAGCCGATGAATTTCATCCAGAGCAACCCGCTTTGACGACGATAGGTTGTTTAAAAAATCTTCCGGGTCCTCCATCATCTGCCTCACGCGAGGGAGCTCACAATCAAAATATTCGCAATTTGGAATGCTTTTGCAAATAGATGTCTTTCCGGCTCGACGCACTCCTGGGAACCATATAACAGAACGCTTTCTCCACGCAGCTTCGATTTTATTTAGCCAATACGGTCTTTTGATCATTCAAATCACTACTTTTCAACCAATCGCAACTATACTATCATATAGTTGAACTAAACGCAACTATTATGGCGTTTAGTATATTCTGGAGGCGCCACCCATTCGGTTTTACAATGAAAGGATGGATTAAAAAGCGCATTTGTGGATTGAGAATCCGTCATTCCAGCCTTGGATGGCCGAAATCTAGGCTCCAGGAAGGGAATTGGCATCCTTGCGCTTGGATCCCGCCCAATCCCTGGGCGGGATGACGGAATAACAGAGTTTTTAACGCCCGAAACATAAAGTCTGTCCAAGGAATAAAAAAAGCGGAGAAGAAATATATAGTGATGTAGGTTGGGCTTCGCAAGACTCAGCCCAACCTTGCTGCGGAATCAAGAAATTCCCGGATTTCACCCCGGGGCTGCATCCAGGAACGGTCTGGACTGCGAATTATTTATATACTGCGGGAACTGGTGCTCGCCGCAATATAATCTTGCCATACTCTTTCATCTTCGTTTTCACAAATTTGATTCTTTAATTTGTATAAGCGCTTGGCGGTATCAGTTTTCATCGGGAAAAACAACATACAGCTCGCCCTGGAAAGCGGGTCTCTGTGATGGCTTACCTGCCCCCGTATTGTAGTTTCTATAAGGGCAGCAGTTATTTTTGAGGTTGGTGAATCTAAGTGAGTAATAATAGTTTCTAAGTCGGATACAATTTTCTTTTTTGCCAGAATATCCTTTCGTAGGAGTTTAAACCAACTGTCATCATATTTACTTTGTAAGTGCTGTTCAATCTCCTTAAGCTCATTTGAAATTTTTTCGATTTCATTTTGAGGTAGTGGTTTATTCCGAGCGACTTCAAATTCATAGTTAACATAGTCATCGATGAGTTTTTGGTGTTTTAGGGGAATTTTTTTTGTTGTAATACGGTTAATTTCCGGAAGGAAGTAGCCAATCGAAGGGTGTATTATCGTTGTTTTTATGAAGCGAATTGAGTGTTCCAGGGAGAGATTGTCCGTATTCTCTGCACTGACGAAAGCTTCGGCTCCCTCTGCGGCTTTTTCTGAAACGTAGTTAACTAAAGACATGTAAAAATCATAATTTTGTTTTGATATAAAGCCAAATACCGTAATATCACCGTCGTTGTCACCATCGTTATAAACGGCTTTAATGCCTAATGTGGTATAAATATCGTGGTAGTAGTCTCGAAGATCGGCGGGAGTAATACGGTGGCTGTCTGGTGCCTCGGGGTCAGAACGTTTTTTTTCTTCTATCAGTCGCGCTTCGATTTCTAAGCGTAATCTTTCCAAGGCTCTTAAAAATTCAAGAATGTGGTCGTCTTCAATCTTAGGAAGTTGAAGATAAGCAAACGCGGTCAGCCATAATTCTAAGCTTTTCTCGCTGGGCCTCACTTTAGTAATCCACCTTTGCCTGCGCCATCACCCCTAAAAACTTATCCGACTCTGTCACGCGTGTGGTGCGGAGTTCTTTAAGGTCGGGATTGAGGGATTTTAAGTAATGATCGGTTCCATCGACGAGAATTTGTTTCAATCGCGCTTCTTCTTCATTATGTAATTTCACAACAACAAAATCACGATCCGCCGGTTTGCGTTTGGGTTCGATGATAATCGTTGTTCCTTCGGGGAATAACGGTTCCATCGCACAGCCTTTAATAACCAAGCTGTATGCAATTTTGCTGACGTTCGCGTCTGTGGAAACATAAATTGCATCGTTTGCATTTTGGTAATTCGGTAAAGTCTCTGGCCAATCGGCGGCATCTTTCCAGGAAATTAACGGTATTCGGTTCCACCCGCGGTGTTCTGAACTTGTGCGGATGAAGGATTGATCATTTGGCAATGGCTCTTCGCCAATTAATTGACTCACCGACACCAGAAAGTATCGTGCAATCGGTTTGATGGTGGCTAATTTAGGGTTTGTATTTTGCCCGGTGGAGAGACGATGAATGATCGGTTGAGCAATCCCCGTCCGTCGGGCCAACTCGCTGGCGTTGACTTGTCCTAGTGACATCAATGTTTTTAGATTTGCGTTAAGCGAAGCCATCTTCCATATCCCTCGGCTAAGCGTTCTATAAAAATATCTACGACATCGCATGATACTAAATTCTCAATGTTCCTGTCTATGATTTCCTACATTTAATTCTGACTTAAGGTATTGACAAGGCGTAATTAAGTACTTAAGGTATATAAATTCTTTAAAGAATTTAACAAGGAGCTGTGCTATGACCGTGGGTGGAATAATCCCTATATGGAAGGACGTCCTCGATGCTGTTCAGAATAAAAAATCCAATCCCGTGCAATTTCGCCGCTATTTTCTGGGTGAATTTCCAGAAAAATCTTCAAAGAAGCCCGAGAAACAGCGCCGTCGGAAACGGTTCGCTGTACGCGGTTGCTGTTTGGGGAGTCGATTTGACTATCTCTGCCTGACGCCGCGAGAAACCGATTGCATGGCTTTACTTTTGAAGGGATATACAAACGAGCGCGTTGCAGAGGAACTCAAACTATCGGCGCGCACGGTAGAATTTTACATTAAAAATATGCGGCAAAAATTGGGGTGTCATAACAAAGCGCATTTGATTCAAACGGTGCGTTTGTCGGAATTTTCTTATGAAGTCTGGGAAAAAATGCGGAACGGTGTATGATGATTGGTTATGTCATTAACCGAATTCCAAATCATCGAACGGTATTTCACTAAGCCCGCATTATCGCGAACAGTTGTGAAAAGTGTGGGCGATGATGCGGCCGTCGTCGCAATTCCGGTGGGATACGAGTGGGTGACATCGGTCGATACGCTCGTAGAATCCGTCCATTTTCCCCGAGAAACATCGGCAGAAGATATTGGCTATAAAGCATTGGCGGTCAACTTAAGTGATCTAGCGGCGATGGGCGCAGAACCGGTGAGCGCCTTGTTGGCGATTACACTGCCTAAAGCCGATGAACACTGGTTGGAATCTTTTGCGCGCGGTTTTTTTTCGTTGGCGGAGCAGTCCCGCGTGGATTTGATTGGCGGTGATGCGACTCGTGGTCCGCTCTGCATCAGTGTGGTTGCCAATGGCATCGTGCCCGAGGGAAAATCTTTATTTCGAAGCGGGGCAAAAGCCGGTGATTTAATTTACGTAACGGGTACCGTGGGTGATGCGGGTTTAGCGCTGGAGTTAATCCGCTCAAAAAAACCGGTTTCTGATTATTTATTGCAGCGATTAAATCGACCGAGTCCGCGGGTAAAAGAAGGTATTTGCTTGCGAGAATTTGCTACTTCGATGATTGATATTTCCGACGGGTTGGTGGCAGATTTAGAAAAATTATTGCTGGCGAGTCGCGTTGGTGCGCGAGTGTCCGCGGATCGTTTGCCGTTGTCGTCGGAACTCAGAAAACAAGGCGAAAAACGCGCGTGGGAATATGCGTTAACGTCGGGAGACGATTACGAGCTTTGTTTTACAGTCCCAAACGCGAAAAGCACTGCGCTGGAAAAAGCGTTTTCGTCGTTTGATTGTGGCCTGAGTTGCGTGGGCGAAATCACGTCGCAGCGAGAATTAGTTATTATCGATCGAAACAATAAACCCATTGCTATGAAGAATAAAGGCTATGAACATTTTACAGAAGAGAAATAAAGTTCCGCGCAGTGTGTGGACGGATCCGATTCAATTTATTGCCTGTGGATTTGGGGTGGGTGCGATGCCGTGGATGCCGGGGACTTTTGGTACCGGGGTGGGCGTTATTTTTTATTTGATTTTAGCACGCTTTTCGGTAATCACTTATCTTATTGCTGCCGTTATTCTCTTTTTTATTGGTGTTGTTATCTGCGGGATCACCAACCGATCCTTTGGCACAAAGGATCATTCGGCCGCCGTTTTCGATGAAATTGTGGGATTTCTATTTGTGATGGTCGCGATTCCGCCGAGAGGGTATTTGATTTTAATCGGGTTTGTTTTGTTTCGCGTGTTCGATATCTGGAAACCCTGGCCCATTAAAATGATCGAGCGTTCATTGCCGGGAGGCCTGGGAGTAATGGCCGATGATTTCATTGCAGCTGTTTACGCGTGGATTATTCTGCAATTTATCCTATGGGTGTTCTGATGTTCATCACATAAGTGTTTACTTTAAGTTAATGATTCTTTATTATTCCTGAGTGGCTACGTAAAAGGAGTTAGCGCAATGAAAATCAGAGGGAGACTGAAGTCATTAGTCCTGGGCCTTTTCTTACCCATCAGCTTTTTCCTTTTCGCCGACCACTCTTTTGCGGGTACATCCGAATCAACGCCGAACTTTTGGTCTATGAATGTCGGCTTTTTTGGCGCTTATTATAATGGTGATTACCAATATAATGCTACTTGGTTGGACAATGCGACTGAGCAACACTTTTCCAACAACGCTCAGCAGCAAGGTTTCTCGCCTGGAAGTCAAATTAATATTTTTTACCACGACTCCCGTTACTTCTTTGGTCTTGGGTTTAGCGCACAAGGGAACACCGATCACGCGCAGATCGGTAACATAGTCCGTTCACTCACGGCCACTGTTCCGGTTATCGACGCGCAAATCGCTCTGCGGGTGGCGTACAATTTGGATTTGACGGGTTCTTTGGGTTTAGACCTCACTCCATTGACGCATGTTTATGGTAAGGCGGGCCTTTCCTACGCGCTGTTGAGAGAGCACATATCGTTTCTAGCCGCTATCCAACGGGATAACCACCTGGGTGAATTTTATCAGGATATATCACGACGCTCGTTGTGGGGGTATGTTGCGGGCCTTGGTATTGAACAGGATATCAGTGAGCACGCGAGTTTATTTGCGGAATACGATTATTACCAATACGGTGGAACGAGTCTCAATATGCTCAGCGATATCCTTCTTCATATAGAAGGAACTGCGGCGGGTACGGTCGATGTTTATACTCAGAACGTTTCAACCAATGCCTATGTCATCCGCGTGGGATTGAACGTCAACTTTGACGTGTAGTCGGAGTCAATGATTATGATGAAAGGAGTGAGATTCATGGTGGTCAGACGGAGCTTAAGATTTTTCATCCTGTCACTCGTATTAGCGAGCAGCTTCTTTCTGACGGGTAAGGGAGTAGCAGCCGCTGCTTCTGATCTGCCACTGCCGGTTGCTCGTTGGACTGTCTATTTGGGTGTACTGGGTAATTCGTATGTAGGCAATTATTTGTATGAAGGCAATTTTCAGTACATGGACGGTATTAACCGACGTGCTGCTTCACCCAGTAGCAATATGAATCAAAATGGGTATTCGTGGGGCGGACAGGCCGGAGCTACCTATCATCTCGTGAGCCCTTATTTTTTTGGTTTTAGCGTTGCGGCAATGTCTAATTCGAGAAATGCGGAGTCAACTTTTCTGCTTAATGCGGCGAATAATGGAAATTTCAATACTTATACTAACTTTCGAGTTACCTATAACATCGATACAATGTTGGCCTTTGGCATCGACGTTACGCCCCAAACCCATGTTTATCTCAAGGGAGGGGCTTCTTATGCCGAGTTGAGACAAAATTTTCAGGTGCTACTGTTGACGTCGTTCCCGGATAGCTTGTTGGCGCAGAGGACCCATACCGATCTGTGGGGTTACGTGGCTGGGTTAGGGTTGGCCTATGACCTCACTCGATGGTTGAGTTTGTTTTCCGAATACGACTATTACAATTACGGTTATTACAACCTCAATACCATTCATAATATTTTTTCAAATGTTGGTGCGGCTACCAGCACCGATGTGTATAACCAAAATGTTCGAGTTCAAGCATATACCGTTCGCTTTGGGTTGAACGTTAACTTCGCCCAGTAGTTGTCAATGAATGTGTAAAGGAGCGATATTCATGAAAATGAGACGGATCTTAAAAGTTTTTGGGAGCATCCTTCTAACCGGCGCGTTCTTTCCGATCGGTATCGCATCTGCGGCTGTCGACACGCCATCGTCGTCTAAGCAGCAATGGATTATTTATTTAGGAGCATTAGGGGGGTACTATAACGGCACCTTCCAATATGAATCTCATTATGTTAACAACAGAAACCCGTTCCAGACCCAAATTGATAATGGTGAAATTGATCAACCGGGGCTAACCACGGGTGGTCAGATGGGTGTGCAATACCATGCTGCAAAACCGTATTATGTGGGGCTGGTATTTGGCGCTATGGCGAACTCAAAAAGGGCAGTATACGACAGTGTAAACCTTGCCGCCGGAGAGAACCTACAAACGGCGCTTCGGATTACTGCTAATTTCGATCTTGCCGTGGTGTTTGGGATCGATATCACGTCGGATACCCATATTTATTTCAAAGGAGGGCCCTCTTTTGCGCGGCTCCTGGATACTTTTACTCAGAGTGTGCAAGCTGTGGGTGGGATTGTGGGTACGGGGACGATGTTCCAGAGAACCGATCGGTATCATCTGTGGGGATCCGTAGTGGGTATCGGTTTAACCCGAGATTTGGGGCGGTGGGTGAGCCTATTTGGAGAATACGATATGTATAATTATGGCACCCAAGAATTGGCCACCTACACCAACTTAATCGGGCAAATCGACCCAGGAATCGGGGAGCACAGTGACTATTTTCAAGAGGCCAACAACATCCGCGCCTACGCCATCCGGGCGGGGATAAACCTGAATTTTGCTGTGTAATTCCTTGATTTCGCTGGTGGCTCCATTAAGGCTACAGTTTAATTCGTAGCCTGGGTGCAGCCTCGCCTCGAGGCGTAACCCGGGGATTGAATTCCTTGACTTAAGCTTGACGTAATCTACTGAAATGTGGTAAGATTTTGATCGAAATCCCAATCTAACCTAAGGAAAGAGACCTGATGAGTAAGGACTAATTGGGGGATTAACTCCTGGAGATTAGTCATGCAAATCACTCATGAAACAAAACAGATTCTGAACCGCCAGTCCGTTAGTAATAAGGACACCTACTTTAAAATTTTTTATTTCGTGTCCTAAGGCAAAAGCAAACCGGTTTGAATGCAACTATACTTTTACGCAGGGCCGCTTCTTAATTTAATATAATTAAGAGGAGCCTGTGCGGTTTTTTTTTACTGCAGTAAAGGGGTAAACCGATGTATTGCGTAAACCCGGATGCCTTTAAACAATTCGGTGAAATTACCCATGAAAGCTTTTACCTGGCCATCACGCGGGAACTCAAAGACGTTGTTTCAGTAAAAACGTCTCGAAAATACTCCTCCGTTCATTGCATTATTGTTCCTGCAGAAAAAGACTTCTACGAAGTAGTACAGTCGCTGCCTGAGGACGCGCACATCGTATGGATTCCATTCGGCCGCAGAGGGGGAGCTTTTTCCAGACGGGGCTCGATAAAAGCAAATCAAAAATTAATGACGTTCTTATGTATGAACGCGCCCGTCACCATTGATATGGTGTTGCACTTTTTAAAAGTGCTGGAAAAAACCAATCCCGACCAGCAAGTCGAACTGGCGGAGAAATTTTTTGATAAATTAAGTCGTGCTCAATTTGTCGAATTTATCAACACCCAATACGCAACCAAAGCTACTTTGGAAATTGATTTTGATTGTTTGTGGTCAGAAATGTATGGCTATATCCCTAAAGGATGGCAACAACTCGTTCCCAATGGGGAGGTTGCATTGACCCATCAAAAAAATACCCCTGAAAATTTCGATCCTTTATCGGCATTAAAAATTAGTGGGAGTGTTATTTTTCAGGGATGCCCACTTTTATCGAGGCAATCCACGGAGCCGTACATCACCAACACTGAGTTAATGCGAATTTATAAGGAACTGGAACCCTTACGTACCGGCGGCACACTGCAAGTCGTGTTAAAAAACGGTATGATTACCGATCTTCTTCCATTGACATCTAACGCAGAATCTGCGAAGCGCATGCTCGAGGCTTTGTTTGCTGTGGATGAGCGATACCGGACGTTATTTGAAATTGGATTTGGCTTTAATACGGCGATTGAGCTCTATCCGGGAAACTGCGTCATGAACGAAGCGTATGCGGGTGTGGACGGTTGTGTTCATTTTGGCATTGGTGCGGAGATCACGAACTATCATTTCGATATCATTTGTCCTGGCACCCAAGTAATTTCCAGTGCGGGTGAAACGCTTATAAAAGCGTCGGATGGTGGCTTGAACCGCAAGCCCGATTCTGCGTGTCCGTGTGTGTAGCAGCGAATCGAGGCAAAAGGATTCCCTTGGTTCGGATTAGTGATTAGCGTTTATTTAGAGGAACCACGTCGCGTTGTGTTTTGCCCGTATATAATTGACGGGGGCGGGCGAGGCGGTGTTCGGGATTGCTCATCATCTCCATCCAATGCGAAATCCATCCTACGGTTCGCGACAGAGCAAAAATAACCGTGAACATATTGGAAGGAATTCCAATCGCACTGAGCGTCAGGCCAGAGTAAAAATCCACGTTCGGATACAGCTTCTTCTCGACGAAATACGGATCTTCTAAAGCAATCTTTTCCAATTTCATCGCTAATTTAAATAACGGCTCGTTGTGTTTGCCCACGGCATCCAGCACTTCGTGACAGGTTTCACGCATCACTTTGGCGCGCGGATCGTAATTTTTATAAACGCGGTGGCCAAATCCCATTAAACGAAACGGATCATCTTTGTCTTTCGCTTTTTTGATGTACTGATCGATATTTTTCTCATCACCAATTTGACGAAGCATGTTGAGCGCGGCTTCATTTGCACCGCCGTGCGCGGGGCCCCACAAAGCGCCGATTCCTGCGGAAATGCAGGCAAACGGATTAGCGCCGGTCGATCCTGCTACGCGTACCGTTGTCGTCGACGCGTTTTGTTCATGATCGGCATGCAGCGTAAAAATGCGGTCCATTGCGCGTGCCAAAATGGGATCCGGTTTTTTATCGGCGTAGGGCGTGCCAAACATCATGTGCAGAAAATTTTCGGCGTAACTCATGTCCTGTTGCGGGTGCATGAATGGTTGGCCGATGGAATATTTGTAACTCATCGCCGCGAGCGTGGGCATTTTTGCCACGAGTCGAATGGCGGATAATTCGCGGTGATCGGGATTCGTGATGTCGAGCGCATCGTGATAAAAGGCTGAAAGCGCGCCGACGGTGGAGAGCACCATCGCCATCGGGTGCGCGTCGTGTCGAAACCCGTTGAAGAATTTAGTCAGTTGTTCGTGAATGGTTGTATGTTCTTTGATGGCTTTAACGAAGGATTCTTTTTGGCTTTTGTTGGGAAGCTCCCCGTGCATCAGCAGATAGCATACTTCCATATAATCACAGTCGTGAGCCAACTGATCGATGGGATAGCCGCGGTAAAGCAGAATTCCTTTTTCGCCGTTGATAAAAGTGATTTTTGATTCACACGAAGCCGTTGAGTAAAAGCCGACGTCTATCGTGTAAGCGCCGTAGTTGCCCAACGTTTTTACATCAATGACGTCCTTGCCTAACGTGGGGGAGTAAATGGGGAATTCAACGGTTTGTTTTTCAAAAGATAATTTTGCTTTTCGATCGGCCATGACATGATTACTCCAGCAGCACCAGATTCTTTTATGATAGCACACTATGTGGGTAGGTTGAGCTTAGCGAGTGGCGAAGTGAGTGGATCCTTTTTCCGGCAATGGCTCGTCGGGCTCCGCCCTCCTGCGCTTTATTTGCCTTCAAAAGGATCCACTCACTTCGCCATATCTTTCAAACTATCCGGTTTTTTGTACAAGCGGGATTGGTGAGGGGTTTTGAGCGACGTGCGGTACACGGATGTATTTGTGATTTATCCATAAACTACGTTATAATCACCACGCCAAAGCGGTCACGAAAGATATCGCTATTAAATTAACCCCTTACGGACGCAATCCGGAATGGCAGGAATGAAAGCTGAACGACCCATCAACCTTGATTTGACGAAGTTTCACTTTCCGCCGATGGCGATCCTGTCCATCACCCACCGAATTTCCGGGGTTTTGCTGTTTTTATTCGTTCCGTTGATGCTTTATCTGCTCCACGAAGCGATTGTTTCCGCAGCGACCTTCGAGCACCTCAAAGAGTTACTGATGCATAATGCTTGGATGAAACTGGGCGTTTGGATCATGGCTTCGGCCACGGCCGTTCATTTATTCGCGGGCATCCGACACTTAACAATGGACCTTGGTTTCGGGGAGAGCGTTCGCGCGGGTCGCATCAGCGCTTACACCGTGTTTGTGCTGTCCGCCGTCGCCGTTATCTTGCTGGGAGTTTGGATATGGTAGCGCACGTCGATCGAAGTGGGTTGCGCGATTGGCTGGTCCAACGAGTGACGGCCGTTTTAATAGGCGCTTACGCGTTACTTATCTATATATACATCATCTGCCATCCTGGAATTACCTACGATCAATGGCACGCTTTATTTAGCCACCTCGCCATGAAAATGTTTACCTTTGTCGTGCTGCTCAGCATTTTGTGGCACGCATGGATTGGCCTTTGGACGGTGTTTACGGATTACGTGAAAAACAGGCCCATACGCTTGGTTCTTGAAACGGTGGTTTGTTTGGTATTAATCGCTTTTTTAGCGTGGACTATTGAAATACTGTGGATAGCGGGTTAAGGAGTGAAATGGCTACTATTGCCGTCAAAGAATACGATGCCGTGATTATGGGGGCGGGTGGTGCAGGTCTTCGTGCCGCCTTACAAATGGCGCAGTCGCGCTACAAAGTCGCCGTGATTTCAAAAGTGTTTCCCACGCGATCGCACACCGTATCTGCGCAAGGGGGAATTGCCGCAGCGTTGGGCAACGTGGTTCCCGATAAATGGGAATGGCATATGTACGACACCGTGCGGGGATCGGACTATTTGGGCGATCAAGATGCCATTGAATACATGTGCCAACAAGCGCCGCCCTCGATTTATGAACTGGAACATTTGGGATTACCCTTTTCGCGCTTAGACGATGGGCGTATTTACCAGCGCGCTTTTGGTGGGCATACCCGCGATTTTGGAGCGGATATTACTCGACGAACCTGCGCGTGCGCGGATCGTACCGGTCACGCCATGCTGCATACCCTGTTTCAAAAAAACGTGGAAGCGGGCACGCATTTTTATTATGAATGGTATGGCATCGATTTAGTAAAGGGTAAAGACGGCAGTATTGTGGGTGTGGTTGCTTTGTGCATGGAAACCGGAGAGTTGGTCTTCTTCAAATCTCGTGCGACGGTATTTGCAACCGGTGGCGCCGGACGCATTTATGAAACCACGAGTAATGCGTACACCAACACGGGTGATGGAATTGGTTTAGCGTTGCGTGCGGGACTGCCCGTGCAAGACATGGAATTTTGGCAATTCCACCCCACGGGAATTTACGGCGTCGGTTGTTTGATTACCGAAGGTGCGCGCGGTGAGGGAGGCTATTTAGTCAACGGTAAAGGCGAGCGTTTCATGGAGCGCTATTCACCGCATTTAAAAGATTTGGATTGTCGTGATGTGGTAGCGCGTTCTATTTTATTAGAAGTCAAAGCGGGGAATGGCGCGGGCCCGAACAAAGATCACGTGTTATTAAAACTGGATCATTTAGGCACGAAGCTGTTGCGCGAACGATTGCCCGGTATTATGGAGCTATCGGAAAAATTTGCTCATGTAGACATTACGAAGGAGCCGATTCCCGTATTGCCGACGTGTCATTACATGATGGGCGGTATCCCCACCAACATTCACGGTCAGGTATTGACGGTGGATGAGAAGGGAAATGATCGAGTGGTCGAGGGGTTTTATGCGGCCGGTGAATGTGCCTGTGTCTCGGTACATGGGGCCAATCGATTGGGAACGAATTCGCTGCTGGATTTGGTGGTATTTGGTCGAGCGTCGGGCATGTACTTAGAAGAAGCGCTGAAAGATCGTCTGCCGCATCGCGACGAAGACCCGTCGGGCGTGGATGCAGCGATTGCACGTATAAAACGCTGGGAAAATCCTTCGAATACGGAAGATCCGGCGAGCGTGAAGCACGACATGCAAAACACCATGTCGAATGATTTCGGTGTTTTTCGGGATGAAAAACCAATGGAAGGGGGGATTGTAAAGCTCGAGAAATTACACGCACGACTCCAAAAAGCAAAATTAACGGATCTCAGCCATGCGTTTAATAATGCGCGTGTTGAAGCTTTAGAGCTGGATAATCTCATGGAAGTTGCCGTTGCGACTGCGCATTGTGCAAAAAACCGGAAAGAGAGTCGCGGCGCTCATTCGCGCTACGATTACCGAGAACGCGACGATGAGCATTGGTTGAAGCACACGCTGTATTTTCGTGATGGGCGAATTGCGTATCGGCCGGTTAACATGAAACCCAAAGATATTGCTCCATTCCCGTTAAAACCGAGGGATTAGTTTTATGAAAGACAGTTCGCGAATAATGACGTTTTCTATTTCCCGCTTCAATCCTGAAACGGATCAGAAGCCGCACATGCAAGACTTCACGCTCGATGTCTCAAAAATAAAGGGAAAAATGCTGCTCAATGCGCTGGAAGCGATTCGAGAAACGCACCCCGATGTAGCGTTGCGCCGTTCCTGTGGTGAAGGTGTTTGTGGATCGGATGGAATGAATATCAACGGCACCAACGGGTTGGCTTGTGTAACGCAATTGCATCACCTGCCGGATTACGTAGTACTGCGTCCTTTACCGGGCTTTCCAATCATTCGTGATTTAATTGTAGATATGGAACAGTTCTACACGCAATATAAAAAAATGAAGCCTTATTTACAGAATAATGAAGAGCCGCCTCAAAAAGAGCGCTTACAATCACCTGCTGAGCGAGCGAAATTGGACGGCTTGTACGAATGTATTTTATGCGCCTGTTGTTCCAGTTCGTGTCCGTCGTACTGGTGGAATCCCGATAAATTTGTGGGTCCTGCTGGTTTATTGTGGTCGTATCGTTTTATTGCCGATAGTCGTGACACGGCAACGGAAGAAAGACTGGAAGCATTAAAGGATCCTTTTAGTGTTTTTCGATGTCGCACCATCATGGATTGCGCGACGGTTTGTCCGAAAGGACTCAATCCAACACAAGCCATTCGAAAAATTCGCACGGCGATGCTGAGTGAACCCAAGACGAAGGAATAAAAGTCGGTTGGGTTAAAAGACAAACTATCATAGGTCTCAACCATGCAAAAATTATCACTGCTCGAGCAATTTCAGAGAAGCTCTTACCTTGCGGATAATAACGCGGGTTATGTTGAAACGCTTTACGAAAATTACTTGAATGATCCCAGCAGCGTGAGTGACGAGTGGCGCCAGTATTTCCAATCACTCGCCAATGGAACGGGAGTTGCGGATGTTTCGCACGCCGGCATTCGCTCGGAGTTTCGTGAGCTGGCGAAACAGCGCTGTTCGGTAGCCATGAATGTGCCGGCTAAGCAAGCCGCCGTGGATTTATTAATTACCGCCTATCGGCGTTTTGGTCACCTCAATGCACAGCTGGATCCGCTGGGAATGGAGCGTCCGGTAGACTCACGGCTTGAGTTGGATCATTATGGATTGACTCAAGCGGACATGAACAAAACGTTTAACACGGCAGGAGTGTTGGACAGTCCGCAAGCTCCCTTAAAAGAAATTTACGAAAAACTGCGCCAAACGTATTGCGGATCGATTGGGGTGCAATACAGCTCGATTTCCGATGAACGGGAACGGTATTGGTTGCGCGATTACGTCGAACATCAATTGCCGTCTTTAGAATTTTCTCCCGAGTTAAAACACAATATTTTACAGCAATTAATTTACGCCGAGACCCTCGAAAAATATTTAGATACCAAATACGTGGCGCAAGTCCGATATTCCTTAGAAGGCGGCGACTGTTTAATTCCTTTGATGGATGAATTGACGAAACGTGCGCGTCAGAAAAACGTGGAAGAAATTGTTATCTGTATGGCGCATCGTGGCCGCGTGAACGTGCTGCTCAATATTATGGGTCAATCACCGGCGGAACTCTTTCAGGAGTTTGAAGGAAAAAAAGATTACGGGTTAACCTCGGGCGACGTGAAATACCACCGCGGTTATTCGCGCGACGTGAAAACCGATGCAGGCCCCGTTCATTTATCGTTAGCGTTTAACCCGTCGCATTTGGAGTTTATTAATCCCGTTGCCATGGGTTCTGTGCGTGCGCGGCAAGAGCGGCAGAACGGTCAAAAACAAGATTACGCGATGGCTGTGATGCTGCACGGTGATGCGGCGTTTGCCGGCGAAGGCATCGTCATGGAAACGTTAAGCATGTCGCAGACGCGCGCCTTCTATGTGGGGGGCACGATACACATTATTTTAAATAACCAAGTTGGTTTTACGACCAGCGACCCTCAAGATGCACGTTCTTCTTATTATTGTACCGACATTGCAAAAATGCTGGATTCTCCGGTGTTTCACGTCAATGGGGATGATCCGGAAGCCGTTGTCGCGGTGACGCAATTGGCGCTCGACTATCGAATGACTTTTCACAAAGATGTTTTTATTGATCTCGTTTGCTATCGTCGCCACGGTCACCAAGAAGTTGATGACCCCATGCCCACGCAGCCTATGATGTATAAGATTATTCACGAACACCCCACTACGCGTGCTCTGTACGCGAAAAAGCTCATCGAGCAAGGCGTATGCACCAGCGACGACGTGGATCGCTGGACGACGGCATACCGAAATCGCTTAGACGAAGGGCGTCAGATTGTTGAGACGATTCCACAGGGATTATCGGCGCATTACGCCGCTAACTGGACGCCGTATTTGGGACAAGAGTGGACGACGGTTGTCGATACCTCTGTGCCGATGAAAACACTGAAAGAACTCGGTAAAAAAGTCACCGAGGTGCCGAAAGAATTCACGATGCACCGTAAAGTTCAGGCTATTTATGAAGCCCGCCAAGAAATGGTTGAGGGGAAAACTCCTCTGGATTGGGGTTGCGCAGAAATCTTGGCTTATGCGTCGTTATTGAATCAAGGCCACCGTGTTCGGTTGGTGGGGGAAGATTCACGGCGGGGCACGTTTTTTCATCGGCACGCTGTTGTTTTCGATCAAAACACCGGTGAAGCATACGAACCGCTCGCGCACATTAGCGACGATCAAGCGCGCGCACATATTTACGATTCGTTATTATCGGAGTGCGGTGTGCTGGGATTTGAGTACGGCTATTCAACGGCCGATCCGAATGCATTATTAATTTGGGAGGCTCAATTTGGGGACTTTGCCAACGTTGCTCAAGTGATCGTAGATCAATTTATCAGCTCGGGTTGGCAGAAATGGAATCGTTTATCGGGCCTTGTTTTATTTTTACCGCACGGTTACGAGGGAAAAGGACCCGAGCACTCTTCGGCTCGATTAGAACGGTATTTGCAATTGTGCGCGCAAAATAATATGCAAGTTTTTGTGCCGACGACTCCCGCACAAATATTCCACTTGTTGCGTCGGCAAGTATTGCGGCCGTATCGAAAGCCGTTAATTGTCATGACGCCGAAAAGTTTGCTGCGGCATAAGCTGGCCGCGTCCAGCTTGGAAGAATTAGCAAAAGGGCAACTACAGTTATTGATTCCCGAAACAGAACCACATAAAACCGATGCGATTACCCGTTTCGTGATCTGCAGTGGTAAAGTTTATTACGACTTAGTGACGAAGCGCAGTGAGCATAAGCTCAATCACGTCGCCATTATTCGAATCGAGCAATTGTACCCCTTTCCGTATGATGAATTAAAGGCAGAACTCAAGAAGTATCCGAACGCCACACGGGTGGTGTGGTGTCAAGAAGAGCCTAAGAATCAAGGGGCTTGGTTTTGCACGCGGCATCGATTATTTGAGTGCATGCGCGAAGATCAAACGTTACAATACGCGGGTCGGCCAGGGTCGGCGGCACCGGCGGCAGGCTATTCAGCCCTGCACGTCAAACTTCAAAATCAGCTGATCAACGATGCGTTGGGAATCGAAGAGGAAACGTAAATGTCCATTGAAATAAAAGTGCCGGTATTACCGGAATCCGTGGCGGATGCAACCGTAGCGAAGTGGTATAAAAAAGAAGGCGAATCTATTTCCCGCGATGAGAATTTGGTGGATTTGGAAACCGATAAGGTAATGTTGGAAGTGCCTGCGCCGAGAGATGGCGTCATTGAGAAAATCACGGCAAAAGAGGGTGAAACGGTAACGGCAAATCAAGTCATCGCGCTCTTAAAAGAAGGTGGCGCTGCTAAAAAATCGGAAAAAGTCGAAGAAAAACCAACAGAAAAACCGAAAGCAAAAACCACAGAAAAAAAATCTGAAAAGCCGGCTGTTGAAGAAGTCGAAGAGGAAACCGCTTCCGAAGAATTAAGCCCCTCCGTGCGTCGATTAATCGCAGAAAAGGAAATTGACGTCGCAAAAATCAAAGGCACGGGTAAAGGCGGGCGCCTCACGAAACAAGACGTGGAAGATTATCTGGCGTCCCAAGAAAAAAAACCGACCGTCGCAACGCCCGAAGGGGTAACCGGTGGTGGCAATCGCACGGAAAAACGCGTGCCGTTATCGCGCATTCGGGCGCGCATCGCCGAGCGACTGGTGCAAGTACAGCACGAAGCAGCTATTCTGACTACCTTCAACGAAATCAATGTAAAACCCATCATGGATTTGCGCGAAACTTATCGCGATTCCTTTGAAAAAGCGCACGGTGTGCGTCTTGGTTTTATGTCGTTTTTCACCAAAGCGGCCGTTGAAGCATTAAAACGCTATCCCGCCGTCAATGCTTCGCTGGACGGTAATGATCTTATTTATCACAATTATTTTGATATCGGTATTGCGATTGGTACCGATCGCGGGTTAGTGGTGCCGATTTTGCGTAACGCAGAAAATATGAGTATGGCCGATATTGAAAAAAACATTCGTCAATACGCCGAGCGCGCAAAAGGCGCACGGTTAACGATGGAAGAATTAACGGGCGGTACTTTTTCGATTACCAACGGCGGGACCTACGGATCGATGTTATCCACACCGATTATTAATCCGCCGCAGACCGCTATTTTAGGCATGCACAAAATAACGGAACGAGCTGTGGTAGAAAAGGGTGAGATCGTTATTCGTCCGATGATGTATTTGGCGTTGTCGTACGATCACCGCGTCATCGACGGTCGTGAAGCCGTATTATTTTTAGTGGCGATAAAAGAAATGTTGGAAGAACCCGCACGGATGCTGTTGGAAGTTTGAATGTCGTCATCCCTGCATGGAAGCAGTGTGTAGCCTTGATGCAGCCATGCGAAATCAAGGAATTCCTGAGTTCCTGGGTTACGCCACGAAGCGTGGCTGCACCCAGGCTACGTTTTATAATCGTTCGATTGAAAAATGAGAAGGTCTACAAAATGAACTTACACGAATATCAAGCAAAGCATTTATTAACGGAATACGGCATTCCGGTCCCCCCGAGTGAAGTAGTCTTTAACCCCGAAGCAGCGATTGATGCTGCAGGCAAAATCGGCGGCAATCGGTGGGTGGTTAAAGCGCAAGTACATGCCGGTGGTCGCGGTAAAGCCGGCGGTGTACGCATCGTCGACAGCAAAGAAGCGCTAAAAATAGCGGTTAAAGATTTATTGGGAAAACGTTTGGTGACGTATCAAACGGACGAACACGGTCAGCCCGTCAACCAAGTATTAATTGAAAAGCCCTCAGACATTGCGCGCGAATTGTATTTGGGTGCGGTTATTGACCGCGCTTCACAGCGCATTGTTTTTATGGCTTCAACCGAAGGCGGTGTTGAAATCGAAAAAATAGCGCACGAGTCGCCGGAAAAAATATTAAAAGTGACGGTCGATCCTGCGGTGGGCTTGCAACCGTATCAATGCCGACAATTGTTTTTTGGGCTCGAATTAACGATTGAAAGCATGCGGTCTTTCACGGATATTCTACTTAATTTATACCGTTTATTCGTCGATCGTGATTTCAGTTTATTGGAAATTAATCCGTTGGTCGTTACCAAGGCGGGCGAGCTGATTTGCTTGGATGCAAAAATCAATGTCGACGATAATGCCTTATACCGTCAATCCGAATTGCGCGAAATGCGCGATACCACGCAGGAAAACGAGCAAGAAACTCTGGCCCAAAAATGGGAACTGAGTTACATCAAGCTCGACGGAAATATCGGATGCATGGTGAATGGCGCGGGCCTCGCAATGGCGACGATGGATTTAATCAAACTCAACGGCGGCGAGCCCGCTAACTTTTTAGACGTGGGTGGAGGCGCGACTAAAGAGCGCGTGACGGAAGCGTTTAAAATTATCGTTTCCGATAAAAACGTGAAAGGTATTTTGGTGAATATTTTCGGTGGCATCGTTCGCTGCGATTTAATTGCCGATGGAATTATCAGTGCTGTTTCTGAAGTGGGCGTGAATGTTCCCGTCGTGGTTCGTCTCGAAGGAAATAACGCCGAATTAGGCGCGGAGAAGTTAGCGAAAAGTGGTATGGATATTATTGCGGCCAAAGGATTTTCTGATGCTGCCGCCCAAGTGGTTAAACGCGTGAATGAAAGAGTATCAGTATAATGAGCGTATTAGTAAATAAAGAAACGAAAGTAATTTGTCAGGGATTTACAGGGAAACAAGGAACTTTTCATTCGGAACAAGCGATTGCTTACGGCACTAAAATGGTCGGCGGCGTGACGCCGGGTAAGGGTGGCCAAAAACATTTGAAATTGCCGGTGTTTGACAGCGTTCGCGATGCCGTGAATGAAACGGGCGCCGACGCCAGCGTCATTTACGTGCCTGCTTCGTTTTGCAAAGATTCGATTCTGGAAGCCATCGATTCCGGAATTCGATTAATCGTGTGTATTACCGAAGGCGTTCCCGTGTTGGATATGTTGGCGGTTAACGCGTATTTAAAACAACACCCCGACGTTCGATTAATTGGCCCCAATTGTCCGGGAGTCATTACGCCCGGGCAATGCAAGATTGGCATCATGCCGGGACATATTCACAAGCCGGGCAAAGTGGGAATTGTTTCCCGCTCCGGTACGCTTACTTATGAAGCCGTCAATCAGACTACGCAGATGGGTTTTGGCCAAAGTACGTGTGTGGGTGTGGGTGGTGATCCCATTCCTGGAACGAGTTTTATCGACGTTCTTGCACTCTTTGAAAAAGATCCACAAACCGAAGCGATTGTCATGGTTGGGGAGATCGGCGGAACGGCGGAAGAAGAAGCGGCCGAGTTCATCAAATCCAACGTCAAAAAACCCGTGGTATCTTATATTGCGGGAGTAACGGCGCCTTCGGGTAAGCGCATGGGCCACGCCGGTGCGATTATCGCCGGTGGAAAAGGAACCGCCGCCGAAAAATTTAAAGCCTTGGAAGCCGCGGGCGTATTTACCGTGAAATCACCGGCTGAAATTGGCAAAGCCGTAGGCACTGCAACGGGGTGGGCATAGCTACTTTGCCGTTCAAGGAGGATAAGACATGATACGAAAAAATATATTCTTAAAAGCGCTGTTGGCCTTTTTATTTTTATCGCTGCCGGCCAGCGTAGTTGCATCAAATGTTAATTTAAATCACATTCGAATTCATCCGAAACCGGGAACGGTGGCGCTGACTTTTGATGACGGACCCAGTCCGAAATACACGCCCGAAATTCTAAAAATTTTAGACCACTATCACATTAAAGCCACTTTTTTTGTGATGGGTATTTTTGCCAAACGATATCCCGATCTCATTCGCGAGATTCAAGCGCACGGTCACGTGATTGCGAATCATTCCATGACGCATCCGTACCTCACGCGCATGTCGGATAAACAATTACAGTATGAAATTGTTGAGCCCAATGTCATCGTGGCGGCCATCACGGGGAAAACACCGGTGTGTTTGCGTCCGCCGTTTGGTTTGTCGAATGAGCGCGTACGTGAGTATATTCGTTCGCAAGGGATGCAAGTGGTGATGTGGGATTTGAATTCTTTTGATTACAAACGTCAACCGGTTTCGCAACTGATTAATTGGGTATTGGCGAACACAAAGCCTGGCTACGATTTGTTGCTGCACGACGGCAGCGGCAACAGCTTTCAAACCGTCCAAGCGTTACCGGCCATTATCGAGGGCTTGAAGAAGCGCGGTATGGGGTTTGATGTGATTTGCGATAATCTTTAAAATATGATTATTTTCAATAAGTTAACATGAAATGTACTATATTTATACAACGTTATAAACAAAAAGGTTGAACTGAGAAAAGAAGGGATGTTCTCAGGCTACTGAACCGCTACGGACGCAAGTCACGGGAGGGGTGTAGCCATGAAGAATATCGTTATTACGGTATTGGCTGTTACATCATTAGTTATTGGACATGAAACTTATGGAAAGCAAATAACAAGGATTCAAGGGCAGGGGTTTGCGTATTCCACGCAGGCACCGAAACCTTTAATGCAGCTTGCCGCTAAATCCAATTCCAATCGCAGTGCGCAACCGGTTCGCCGCGGAGGTCGAGTGTTTGTCTTCGACCCACGGCGGCTCATGTGGTACGCGTATCACAACGGCCGGTTGGTTGCGAGTGGTCGTGCTTCGGGAGGTGCGCATTATTGTCGGGACATTGGGCGATCGTGTCGAACGCCGAGTGGTACTTACCGAATTATCCAGAAAGGACCGGCAAACTGTCGTTCTTCTCGATATCCGAAACCCCACGGTGGTGCACGCATGGATTATTGCATGTTCTTCAGTCGATTGTATGCGATACACGGCTCAAACAGCGTGCCGGGTTACAACGCGAGCCATGGGTGCATCCGTGTATCGCCGTCTGCAGCACGGTGGTTACACGGCAATTTCATCACGATTGGAACTACCGTCGTTGTACGCTCCTATTGATAAAAAAAGTGGGGTTTAGCTTTTGACTTGACCCCTATTTTTTTCTTTATCATAATGAATGACACGAACACACAAGGAAGCCGTGTTTTGACTCAATTAGTCCATTCTGTAAAAAGCGCGCAACGTCATTATTATTGGCTAGACATTATCAGCATTGTATTAGGCTGTGTGCTGCTCACGGAGTTTTTTCATCTATTAAATCGAGATTTTTTTAACAGCGTGGGTTTTGCGGCGCGGTTAGATCATCTGGTGGCGGGTAACTCGATTGGGGGTTGGGATTTTTTATTGACGGAGCTTGCGCGCCATGCGGCTTTTTTTGCACCTCTCAGTGCCGTGCTTTTAGCACTGGGCAGTCTCTTGATGATCCTCTTAATCGTAAAACGGGTAGCGCGTTGGCTTACCGTGGTGGTCTTCCTCTTTTACTATTTATCACATTTGCATTATCCGGGTACTTGGTTGTTTGAATATTTGATGCCTTTACTTATTGCGTTGTGCATCGCCATTGCCAGTTCCGTTCCTTTCACGCCGGCCAAGCTTTGGCCAAGACCGCGATTATGGCTGCAGATTTTAATTATCGCTGCAGTTTCCTGCTTATTGTGGTATTCGGTATTTTTGTCGGAAAAGAAAAATCACATGATTCATCACAGCGCGTTTTATTCCGCCATTTCCTTCGCGGTGTTGTTGGTCATATTAATATTTCTCGATCGCTTTCGATCCCGCCGTGAAGTGCAGGAATACCATCTTCGCCATCCATTAATCCCGATACCGTGGATGGATATCTTGACCATTATCATTGGGGCGATGTTGGTTTTTCAAATATATGAAGATTATTTATTAAAATGGTTTACATTGACGGGTTATAAATCGCTGACGGAAATCTATCAAACGTATACCAGTGCTCCACGGTGGATGGCAGATTTTGTTAAGTTGGCGGGGACCCACGCACCGTTTCTCATGCCCATACAGGTTGCTCTGGAATCGGTTTGCGCGTTGATGTTGGTCATCTTGGTTCTTCGGGTCCCTTTTACGATTCTTGCGTTCCTTTTATTTGCAACGCTGAGTTTCATTGAGTTTGGTGTTCCGGCAACGTGGCCGGCCTCTTCCGAAGCGCCACTGACCTGGACATGGGAGCTGTTATTTACGACGACAGTCACCTTTTGCTTAGTCGTGTTTAACCTACAGCGCTTGCGGATCACGAAACCCGAGGAGCGTTTCAAACTCGGTACAGGTGTATTTGGGCATACCCGATTTATTACGCGAATTATTATAGCCATGCTTGGGGGAATTATTTTATCCGCACTGGTTGTGATCAGTGGCACGTTGAAAGAATTTAATCACGTTTTGGCTATAGAAAGCGGCCTCACTTTATTTTTCTATTTGCTGTTATTGAGTGTTATCGATTTTAATCGGTGATTCGATCAGGGAATTTTTTCGTCTTTTCGCAACGTGAGTATTTCACACCCGTCTTTGGTAACGGCGAGCGTGTGTTCCCATTGCGCGGATAAACGGCGGTCTTTGGTGACGACGGTCCAGCCGTCTTTGAGCTGCTTAATATAACGTTTACCCGCATTAATCATCGGTTCGATCGTAAACGTCATGCCTTCGCGGATCTCTAATCCCGTTCCCGGTTTGCCGTAGTGCAGCACTTGGATTTCGGGTTCATGGAAAATGCTGCCGATTCCGTGTCCGCAGTATTCGTGCACGACGGAGTAGTGATTTTTTTCCGCGTGCGCTTGAATGATCGCGCCGATATCACCCAGGTGCGCGCCCGGTTTAACGTACTCAATCCCGAGGTACAGACATTCGAGCGTCACGCGAATTAATCGTTCTGCGTGTGGAGCCACTTTACCGATGGTGAACATCTTGCTGGTGTCACCGTGGTAGCCGTCTTTGAGTACGGTCACGTCGACATTAATAATGTCCCCTTCTTTTAGCTTCTTTTCATCCGGGATGCCGTGACACACGACGTGATTGACTGAGGTACAAATGGACTTAGGGAATCCATAGTAATTCAGGGGGGCGGGGATTGCTTTTTGCTTATTGACGATATAATCGTGGCAGATGTCGTTGAGTTCGAGCGTGGTAATGCCGGGTTTGATGAAGGGCCCAATCATTTCGAGCACTTCAGCAGCCAGTCGTCCGGCCACGCGCATTTTCTTAAGCTCTTCTGGAGTTTTAATAGATACCGCCATGGGGGGAGTATAGGTGGCGGGGTGAAGCGCTGCAACCTTGTCCCCACCTCCCATCTGTGGTATAACTGCGCGACAAAATACACACACTCATCGTCAACGTGGCCTGGGTGCCTCGCGAAAGCGGGGTGGGCTTGCGGGATGAGTGGAGGTGGGAAGCTTGCTTCTCAAATAACCCAGAGAGAGAGAAATATGATCGAAGTTACCATGCGCCAAATGCTGGAGGCCGGTGTTCATTTCGGCCACCAAACGCGATACTGGAATCCAAAAATGGCGCCTTATATCTACGGGATTCGCCATAAAATTCACATTATTAACCTCGAAGAAACCTTGCCCCTGTTTCACGGGGCGATGAAGTTCATCGCAGATATCGCGAGTAAACGCGGTAAGGTTCTTTTCGTGGGCACTAAGTTTGCGGCACGAGATATTGTTAAAGAAGAAGCTACTCGTTGTGGTATGCCTTACGTCGACTATCGTTGGACGGGTGGCATGTTAACGAATTACAAAACAATTCGCCAATCCATCAAACGGCTGAAAGAATTAGAAGAGCTCATTGAAAACGAAGACTATGTTGCTGCGTTGACAAAAAAAGAAGTGCTCACTTTGATGCGTGAGAAAGATAAATTAGCAGCAAATTTATCCGGCATTAAGAATATGGGCAGTTTACCCGATGCGTTATTAGTCATCGACGTGGGCCATGAAAAAATTGCGGTACAGGAAGCAAGGCGATTGGGTATCCCGGTGATCGGTATTGTTGATACCAATGAAAGTCCGGATAACATCGATTTGGTCATACCGGGCAATGACGACGCCATTCGCGCTATTCGTTTTTACTGCACAGCCTTGGCGGATACGATCATTGAAGCCCGTGGTGTAGTAGAAATTGTAGAAGAAAAAGAAGGTAAGAAGAAAGAGAAAATGGCGGACGAGAAAAGAATCGTCACGAAGTCAAAAAAAGTGAAGGGTGAGAAAGCGAAAGCACTCAAGGCGAAAAAATCAGAGACTGAGGAAGCCGTTGCAGAGGTCTTAGAAACCTCAGAAGAATCTGAACAACCAGAAGCTAAAACAAAATCTAAATCGGTGAAGAAGAAAACGCCGACTAAAAAATCTGCTGACCAACAAGGGGCAGAGGAAAACAGCATCGCTGACAAAGAAGATGCCGGATCGGCGTCGATGGAAGCTTTAGATTTTGGTGAAGCGAATGCATAAGGGGTATTAATTAATGGCAGACATTACCGCATCCATGGTGAAAGAATTGCGTGAGCGAACGGGCGCGGCCATGATGGCGTGCAAAAAAGCGTTGGATGAAGCGAAGGGAAACATGGATGCAGCCATCGATATTTTGCGTAAAGCCGGTGAGGCGAAAGCCGCCAAACGCGCGGGTAAAATTGCGGCCGAAGGCATTATTGAAATTGCTGTCGACGCTGCCCAAAAGCAAGCATTCCTGATGGAAATAAATTGTGAAACGGACTTTGTTGCGCGGGATGAAAATTTCAAAACTTTTGCCAAGATGGTTGCCCGCATCGGATTAGCCAAAGCAGTGAAAGACGTGAATGCCGTTTTGTCTGTGCCGTTTGGAACGAGTGGTTCGGAAACCATCGACGACGCCAGAAAAACGCTCGTTAATAAGATTGGTGAAAATATACAAATTCGACGCGTGGCATTCCTTTCTTCCGATGGTATAGTAGGACATTATTGTCATGGTCACCGCATCGGAGTACTCGTTGCTCTCGATCGGAATGAGCCTGAGTTAGCTAAGGACATCGCCATGCACATCGCTGCTTCGAATCCCCAATCCATCAGCGCGGACGACGTTCCTGCCGCCGTTATTGAACGTGAACGGCAAATTTATTTGGAACAAGCCAAGGGAAGCGGAAAGTCCGAAGAGATCATCAAAAAAATGGTTGCGGGGCGTGTGAGTAAATTTTTAAACGAAAATAGCTTAATAGGTCAACTTTTCGTGAAGGATTCTAACACCTCCGTTGGCGATCTTTTAAAAGCCAGGAACGTTAAGGTTCTGGCCTTTGTTCGCTGTGAAGTGGGTGAAGGTATCGATAAAGAAACCCAAAATTTTGCCGATGAGGTGATGGCACAAGTACAAGGAAGACATTAAGGGAGATTCAATGACGAATGGACCGCAACCGATCTTTCGCCGTGTACTCTTGAAAATGAGTGGCGAAGCGCTCATGGGGAAAGGCCCGCACGCGATCGATCCAAAGGTGTTGGATCGCGTGGCCAAAGAAATCATGCAAATTTATCAATTGGGTGTGCAAGTGGCCATCGTAATCGGTGGTGGGAATTTTTTTCGAGGCGCAACGTTGTCGGAAGCGGGTATTAACCGTATCACGGGAGATTACATGGGCATGTTGTCGACATTGATGAATGCCTTGGCGCTTCGCGATGCGTTTGAACGCATCGGTTTACCCGTTCGTGTTTTATCCGCCATCCCGATGACGGGCGTGGCCGATGCTTTTCATCGACGCAAAGCTATTCATCATCTGCAACAAGGGCGTATTGTTTTATTTGCCGCGGGGACGGGGAATCCTTTAGTGACCACCGATTCGGCGGCGAGTTTGCGTGGTATTGAGATTGACGCAGACGTTGTTTTGAAGGCTACCAACGTGGATGGGGTTTATTCCGCTGACCCTGCCAAAGATCCGAAAGCAAAATTATACAAACATCTGTCGTATCAAGAAGCATTAGAAAAAGAATTGGCGGTGATGGATTTAGCCGCTTTTTGTCAATGCCGCGATCACGGCATGCCTCTTCGTGTATTTAATATCAATAAGCACGGCACTTTATTGCGAGTCATTATGGGAGAAGAGGAAGGGACGGTCGTCGATAAAGGAGGTAAAAAATCATGATTAATGATGTTATGAAAGACGCAACCCAGCGAATGAGCAAAAGCATTGCGACGTTAAAAACGGAATTGTCAAAACTGCGTACCGGTCGTGCACATCCGAGTTTGCTCGAACACATTAAAGTAGATTATTACAACGTGGAAACGCCCCTGCATCAAGTGGCTACGGTTGCGATTGAAAATGCGCGCACGTTATCCATTACGCCCTGGGAAAAAACCATGGTCGCGCCGATCGAAAAAGCAATACGCACTTCGGATCTCGGTTTAAATCCCACGACGGCGGGCACTGTGATTCGCGTGCCTTTGCCGTCATTGACCGAAGAGCGCCGAAAGGAATTGACCAAAGTCGTCCGTGACGAAGCGGAGAAGGCGCGCGTGGCTATTCGCAATATTCGCCGCGAAGCGAATAACGATTTTAAAGAATTGCTGAAAGAAAGAGAAATTACTGAAGACGACGAGCGGCGTGCGCAAAATTCCATGCAAAAACTAACTGATGAGCACATTGCTGAAGTGGATAAAATAGCTTCTCAAAAAGAAACCGATTTAATGGCCGTGTAAAATAATTTGTGATGACCGACTTACCTCAACATGTAGCAATCGTGATGGATGGAAACGGGCGTTGGGCAAAACAGCGGGGGTTGCCGCGCATTGCCGGGCATCGTCAGGGCTCAAAAACCGTTCGAAACATTGTGGAATACGCGGGCGAGTTGAAACTGAAAACCCTAACTTTATTTGCATTCAGCATTGAAAATCGCGCGAGACCTGAATCGGAAGTCAGTTTTTTGATGGAATTGTTTCTTGATTCTTTGGAAAATAACACCAAATCGTTGCACGAGAATAACGTTCGATTACGGATTATTGGTGACCACGCGCAGTTCGATGCTAAATTATTGAGACAAATTCGCGATTCGGAAACGCTGACGGCGAACAATACCGGTTTAAACTTAGTAATCGCAATTAACTACAGTGGTCGCTGGGACATCGCGCAAGCGGCACGCCGCTTATGTGAAAAAGCAGTGGAAAAAGAAATTACGCCCGAGCATATTACCCCCGAGGTATTTCAGAAATACCTGTGTCTTCACGATTTGGAAGATCCGGATTTATTGATTCGTACCAGTGGAGAGCAACGGCTGAGTAATTTTATGTTGTGGCAGTTTGCGTATACCGAAATTTATTTTACGCCCACCTATTGGCCCGATTTCAATCGGGCCTCGTTCGACGAGGCATTGCGATTTTATCAGACGCGACAACGCCGTTTTGGATTAACACCCGAACAAATTGAGAAACACCATGTTTAAAAGTCGAATGTTAACCGCACTTGTTCTTATTGTATTGTTTGTGTTGGTGATTTGGTTTTTTACGATGCCTTGGCTTTCATTGGTGATTGGTGCCGTGATTGCGTGGGGGGCATGGGAATGGTCAAGTTTAGTGGGGATTACGCACGGGTGGGGTCGCGCGTTGTATGTGGCGTTGATTATTCTTGCGCTTCTGAGCACTTATTTTTTACCGATTCCGTGGGTGTTATTTATCTCCTTGATTGCGTGGTTGTGGGCCATTACGGCAGTTTTACTTTATGCGCGTGGCCGCAGCTCGTTGGGGTTTGACCGTCGGTGGGTGAAGGCTTTGATGGGATTTTTGGCTTTAGTGCCGTGCTGGTTAGCCGTGATTGTGCTGCATGAAGACATCGGCGGGCCGGTTTGGTTGTTGTTTGGTTTGGCCGTGATTTGTGCGGCTGATGTGGGCGCTTATATCAGCGGAAAATTATGGGGAAGACACATTTTAATTGCACGCGTTAGTCCGAACAAAACTTGGGAAGGATTTTGGGGAGGATTAATTTTAGCGGCGTTAATTTCCGTGGTTGTTTGCTTGGCTTTTCGTGTGCCCTTCAGTCACCTGTTGATGATTACGTTGCTTGCGGTGATTACGGCGCTGTTTGCGATTATTGGGGATTTGTTTGAAAGTATGTTAAAGCGCCAAGCGGGGATTAAAGACAGCGGTGGTGGATTACCCGGTCATGGGGGGATTTTGGATCGCATCGATAGCGCGACGGCAGCGTTACCGATTTTTACTTTAGGTTCGTTGTTTTTGGGATTAATGCGGTAACAGAAGTCCCTGCAAAATAAGTTTTCCGAATGCCGCTCAGGAACGTACATCCCTGTACTCGGCGCTTAAGTACCCTCCTGGCCGCGACGTCCTTCGCTGGCATTCGGGAAACTTATTTCGGGAGCACTGCTTTTCCCGCAATCATCCACGCCTGTGTGAACCATGGGGTGAATTGTTCGGGATTTTTTTGAAGTTCAGTTTCCAGATCATCAATAGAAACCCAGCGGACTGCTGTAATTTCATTTTTGTCGAAATGAATTTCTTGGGACGTGACGGTTCCGACGAGGACGTGGTCGTATTCGTTTTCAATGAGATTGTTTCCAACGTGAGCGCGGTATTGAAATTCACCGGCGAGGGATAGTTTTGCGTGAATGCCCATTTCTTCGAATAAACGTCGCTCACCGGCCGCGATGATTTCTTCCGAAGGGCGTGGGTGACTGCAGCAGGTATTCGTCCATAATCCACCGCTGTGGTATTTGTTGGGATGGCGTTGTTGCAGTAATAAATAAATTCCTTGCGCGTCTTTATAAAAAATAAAAATGGAAAAGGCGCGGTGTAATTTTCCCAGTCGATGTGCGGTGAGCTTTTCTTCAGTGCCGATTTCACGACCCGAGGGATCCACCAGAATGACTTTTTCTTCTCCTCCCGTCATCCCGGCATGGAAGCCGGGACCCAGATTCCAAGGACGGCCAAAGCCTTCCCTGGAGCCTGGGTCCCTGCTTCCCTGCAGGGATGACGGAGAAACGTCTTGAAACGGTCGTATGATTTCAATCTCCGGAAACAACCGATTTATTTCTTTCTCGCTGTCCGATAAAAACAGAAATTTAATATTCGGCCCTGCATCCTGGGTAAAATAAACCGGCAAGCCTTCTTCACGACAGCGCCAAATGCGTTCGATGAGTGCGAGTGTGTCGGGTGTGGTGTACGATAACGGGGGCCAAGCCGACAACATGGTCGCGTGCATCGCCAAGGCATTATTTTCAGCAATTTTTCCGAATAAATCGAAATCCTGCGCAGCGATCGCGGTTTTTAATGCCGCTAAATCTTTTTCGACTTTTTCAGGCCAGGCGCTGTAGAGATCCGACGTTGTGACGGTTCTTTGCATGCCTTCGCGAGAACTCACGGCTTTTTTCTGGGTACTGATCATATAAATCCCGAGGAGAAGATCGGGCCAGCGATGCGTGATGGGAATCGCGTAACTGTCTAATCCGTCGGGGCGAAATCCGCGTTGCCATTCGACAAAACCGGTATCGATCGAGCGGCAAGCGCTGCCGCTGCCTAACCGGGCCAGAATCGAAAGCGAGGGATTGTCGAGCTGCCAGCGGTATAAATCATTCAACGCTTTTACGACAGAGGCAAACACGCAGGCCGACGAAGCAAGCCCAGCCGCGATGGGAATATTAATGTCTAACGTGAGCCGGAAACGGTGAGAGTCCTGAAATAAAAACTCATCGAGAAAAGAAGATAATTTTCTTTCTGCATCGCTGCCGGATTCCAAACGATTTGTATTCACAATGAGTTCGTGATGAGGCTCATCAATAAGTTCAACAGTAGCTGTTGCTCCTTTTGAATTCAGCGAGACGGACAAGCTGGACGTGATCGGTAAATTCAAGGCTAAATTGCGTTTTCCCCAATATTTGCACAGCGCAATGTTGCTGGGGGCGAAAGCACAGCCCCTTTCTTTTTGCGGCTTTTTGTTGCGCTCCCCGAGTAAATAGTGAATGGTATTGCGTTTATGCATGGTCGATGTGGAGACCTTTTTGTGTTATTACGGCGTGGATCTGGCCCTCTACTTTTTTTGAAGTTTTGCCAACACCGATCACGCAGTCACCCAGGCCGGCGCCGGATATTTTGGCACCGAAAATACCCGGATCGTTTTGTAACTGGTGAATCAACTGATTCAGTGCAGTATCACTGACTCCCAACTGAGCCATCAAATCTTGTCCCCGCGTAAACAGTAATCCCAGTGTTTTCCAATCTCGGTTTTTGATCGCCTGAATTCCTTCGAGTGCCAGCGTATTCATCGACTCATCCCAGCCATTAAAAAAATCCGGTGAATTTTTTCGGTGTTGCGCAACGATTTCAATCGCTTGATGCGTAGGCGTTTTTTTGCCCGAATAAACCACCGTCAGCGGTAGCGTATCAGACAATGGTTCACTGTGGAAAGGTTCACTGCGAAAAGCGATGACGCCACCATAAATGCTTGCCGCTAAATCGGCCCCCGAACCCGTTCCGCGCACGCGATGAATAATGTGTTTGGCTTGCTGCCACAACGATTCATGCGTCCAGTCTTTGTTTAACCAGACATTGATTGCTGCGGTCGTAGCTACGGTGACGGCCGCAGAACTTCCAAAACCGATATCACTGCGAAATTCCGATTCGATAATCACGTCGCAACCACTGGGTAACGGTTTGGGCCAAGACAGCGCTTCCAGAACATATTCGAAGGGTGGAGTTTTATCACGTTTTTCTAAGGACGTTTGGTAATGGCCCAGTGCCGATTCAATGCAGATGTGATCATCGGAGCGTGGTTTTAGAGTGACGTGAATAAATTTATCCAGTGCGCAAACCACCGCGAATTTTCCATTTAAAACGGCGTATTCGCCGAGCAGCATTAAATTGGCAGGAGCAGATGCTTTATATAACATGTGTTCCCCGATTATCCATTTGTATGGGCAGGGTTTGGTAATGAAAATCTTTAACGAGGTCTGAAAAATCATCGCCAGGTTCAGAGACAATTAATACAACGCCGCCTTGATCCCCTTGAATACTGCCGGCGCCACAAATTTTGGCGGCGCCGCCCCGGTTTTCAACGTGGGTAATAAAATCATTTATTTTATTGGGTACAACACCGATGGTGCGCAATAGTTTATGATTCTGTTGAATGCAACTTTTAATACGATCCATTTTACCATTTTGTAAAGCGTCATCTAAAGCGTGGGTCACTGCAGTGAATTCCGAACCTAAACCACCGTCTTTAAAATAGCGGGCGGTTTCCGCGACGCATTCTCCTGTGCTGCTTAAGGGTTCCCCCGTTTGCACGAGTTGCATAGGAAATTCCGGCACGATTCGAGATTCGTAAATGCCTTTTTCATAGCGTAGGCAGCCGCCGTGATAAACCGTGTGGACGTCCAAGCCGCTGGAGCGGCCGTGCTGTAAATTCTCAGATTCGATACCGTAGTGAATATAATCGTCCAGGCTAAATTCGATATCCAGAAATTGAGTGAGCGAATAGATGAGGCTGACGACGTTGGCGGCGGAAGAACCCATTCCACAACCCATGGGAATATTCGAGTCGGTGACGATATCAATACCCATCGGCAATTTATTTTTTAATCGATCGATGATGTTGATAAATGTATATAGGGACAGTTCGAATGGTTTTTGCAGAACTTCTCGAATACTGATATGACCGGATTTGTATTGATGGTATTGCTTTTTAAGTTTATTTTTCAACTTGCGCAACGCGTGCAGCGTAATTTGCCGTTTAAAATCAATGCCGGCTAAATTAAATGAAAAATGCAGTGGGGAAGCCCAGCGCACCGTCACTTCGGTGTATCGATTAACGGCAACTGCTAAAGCGGGATAACCGTGAACAACGGCGTGTTCACCGGAAAGAATTAATTTACCAGGAGTTTTTACTTTTAGAAAATCGCGTTTCATGTTAATTTTTTTTTGAATCGTAGCCTCTTGTAGCCTTGGTGAGTCCTTGCGAACCAAGGAATTAATTTGGAGTTCCTTGGTTCGCAAGGACTCACCAAGGCTACGAATTTGCGGGGCTCACCGAGGTTACACGTTTTGTACGAGGCGTTCAAATTTTTCATGGGCGCGCATGAGTTCTCCGGGATTAGTTTGTGCCGCCAGCAGAGAAAGCTCGCCACACAGTACCGTGGCCGCTACGATAATAGCCAGTCGACGGGTATTTTGTCCTTTTTCACGAGCAGCAGAGCAGCCCAACAATTCTAGGTGCTTTTGGACGAAATCGTAGTGTTTTCCATTCCCAACCGTGCCAACAATAATATTCGGTAGGGTCACTGAGAAATAGAGATCGCCGTTGCGGCATTCGGCATGCGTTAATCCTTGTGATCCTTCCACGATATTTGCAACGTCTTGCCCCGTCGCTAAATAAATCGCGTACAGTAAATTTGCAAAATGGGCATTTGCAGATCGCAAACTCCCTGCGATAATCGACCCGATGAGGTTCTTTTTTGTGTGTAAATTAACGATGGCTTCCGGTGTTGTTTTCAAGCGCTTTTCGCACACTATTCGGGGGATCACTATATCAGCGACGACGTATTTTCCTCGGCCGAGAATGCCGTTGATGGCGGAAACTTTTTTGTCCGTGCAGATATTTCCAGAAATCGAAACGTATTGAAGTTGCGGATAACGATTGAGTATCCACGATAATACGGCATCGGCGGCTTTGGTTGTCATGTTATGACCAGAGGCGTCGCCGGTGAGCGCTTCCAGGCGTAAAAACAATAAATTACCCACGATTTGCGTGTGCCAATTGATCAGTCGACAGTGGTGGCTGGTTTTGCTGATGGCCTTCTGAAGTTCGTCGTGGCGATGGTTGAGGTCATCGACGACTTGTTTAACGACCCAAACATCTTTTCCTTCGAGCAGAACGGAACGGGTCATCCGATCATCAAGAATAACGCATTGTATTCCTCCCGCGCTGCGCGAAACGCTCGCGCCTCGGTTGGTGGAGGGCCACATCGGCGTTTCAAAGGTGGCTAGGGGAACCATAACTTCCGCAGTCACCTCTGGGCCAACAATTTTTACTGGGCCAATGGTCTTGACGGGAATCGGTATCGACTCGAATTTGCTCATATAATTATGCATCTATTTAATGTAGCCTTGATGAAGCTCTGCGTAATCAAGGAATTCCCGGGTTACGCCTCGAGGCGAGGCTTCTCCCAGGCTACGAATTAAACTGTGAATTTCGAAGCCCAACCTACGGCTACAAACTGGCCATGATACACTGCTGCCCCAGGCATTTCCAGCACACGTATTTCGCTTGATATTTCCTATGGATTCTCACAAACCCGGTGTTATAATGCCCTTTACTTTTTTGCCAGCGCAAATGAAAAGGGAATTACAGTGGCTCTAGGGATAAGGATAGGAATAACTGAGGATATCAAGGTAGCCCCAATATCATGACATTTCGTAAGCGCTTGTTATTATGGATCTCCATTCTCATCGTCGTTACCCCGCTGACTTTCATTGCTAACGCGTTTGTGGTTCAAGCCATCAAGATTGAAGGCTTACAGCGGATTTCACCGGAAACGGTTCGAAACTACCTTCCCATCCACGAAGGCCAAGCATTAACGCCGGGGAAAAGCGACGCCATCATCCAGGCGTTATACAAAACCGGTTTTTTCGACTCCATTCAATTGGCCCGTCGAGGAAATGCCCTGGTCATTCGCGTGAAAGAACGCCCCACGATTTCTTTAATTGTCATCAGCGGCAATAAAGCCATCACCACGAAAAAGCTAAAGCCGGTATTGGATAAGATGGACATCTCGGAAGGGGACACTTACGATCCGACAAAGCTCAATGAAATTGAGCAGGGTTTGGAACAACAATATCAATTGTTGGGGTATCGTGCGGCTAACGTGACTACCCGAGTGGTGCCCGGACCACGAAATACCGTTACTTTGCACATCGACGTGCACGAAGGCACGATTGCCAAAGTGCGCTTAATTCGATTCGTGGGAAATCATGCGTTCAGTCAACGCGAATTACGTCATCAGTTTAAATTAACCACTTCGGGAATATTGACGTGGATTACGCACAAAGATCGTTATTCTCCAGTTAAATTGCAGGAAGATCTGCAAAGCTTGACGGATTTTTATCTCGATCATGGTTATTTGCGGTTTCGTATTGTTTCGCAGGACGTGACGTTATCGCCCGACAAAACGGGCGTTTACATTGTAATTCACCTCAGCGAAGGACCCGTGTATCACATTGGGAACATCACTATTGCTGGAGACACGTACGGTTTTAAAGAGCAGCTGTATAAATTGATCACGCTCAAATCGGGTGATGTATTTTCACGAACGGAAGTGATGGATACCAATAAAGCCATTGGTGATTTTATGGCGGATCGCGGGTACGCTTTTGCGAACGTCAACGTTCAGCCGAATATCAATGATCAACGTCACAGCGTTGATTTAACTTTTATCGTGACTCCAGGAAATCGCATCTACGTGCATCGGATTAATTTCTTTGGAAATCAGCGTACCGATCAAGTAGTTTTACGTCGTGAAATGCGTCAGTATGAAGCGGCTTCTTATTCTTTATCAAAAATTGAAGAGTCCAAGCGGCGATTGCAATTATTGGGGTACTTTGATGATATTAAATATACGTCGCAGCCCGTTGAAGGCCAACCGAACGAAGTAGATTTGAATTGGAGCGTGAAAGAAGTACCTGCGGGTCGCGCGAGTATTCAAGGCGGTTATTCCGGTCTGTACGGATTTTTGTACGGCGCGAGTATTTCAGAGCCGAATTTTATGGGCACGGGAAAATACGTATCGCTGGGATTTCAAAACAGTCAATATTCGGATTATTATGCCTTTACCTACAATAATCCGTATTACACTTCGTATGGGTTGAGTCGAGCTTTTTCCGTGTATTATTCGCACGTGCGGCCCAATTCGAAATTTAATTTTGAATCTTATTTAATGGATGGATATGGGCTTGATATCACTTATGGGTTGCCCGTGTCTGAACGCAATTCCGTTGCTTTGGGATATGGTTTCGAGCACATCGCCATCAGTAAAATTAATTCGTTCAATGCTGCGCCCAGCGTATTGAATTTCCTAGGTGTTACGCCGGGAACGGTAAGCGATGCGAGAAAAAGCTACAATGAAATTAAATTAACCGGCGGGTGGTCTTATAACGGGTTGGACCGCGCCATATTCCCAACGAAGGGTTTTTACACGGGAATTGGTGCTGAAGTGGGGCTTCCTCTGTGGACTTCCAGTGTGGGTTATTACACGGCAACGTACAACACCAAATACTATCAACCGATAGGTGGCGGATTTATTTTCAATTTATTGGCCACGCTGGGATATGGCAACGGATTTGGTAACGACCGCTTGCCGTTCTTCAAGAATTTTTTTGCGGGTGGTATTGGTTCTGTGCCGGCTTTTTCGCCGAACTCGTTGGGACCAAAAAACCGCTATAATGGCGACGGTGCTCTGGGGGGTAACTTAGAGGCCGTGTTTGGTGCCCACCTCATACTGCCGCGATTTATCAGTGAAAAAGTACGAACCGCGATTATTTTAGATGCGGGTAACGTGTTTCAAGTGCCGCGATTCCCTCAAGATATTGCTATTCCCGCAGGAGCTAATGCCAGTGTGCAAAACGCCAACCCCGACGCTTTTCTTCGTAACAACACGCCTCAAATTATTCAGGATTACACGGCTTCCTTGCGGAACCTCCGGCCTTCCTTAGGATTGGGTGTGGAATGGTGGTCTCCGATTGGGCCGATTGATCTGACTTTGGCATTCCCATTGAACCGAAGAGCGGGCGACGAGCTCCAAACGTTCCAATTCTCGGCGGGGGTCAGTCTCTAGTTGGTTTCGGGAAAGACCTGATTTATAATGACTTAACTTTTTACTCAGGAGAACATCATGTTAAAGCGTTTGCTGCTATCGATCTTTTTATCCTTCGCACTCATTTGGGCTGCTGCGGCCATGGCTGAAAATATCGGCATCGTTGATATGCGAGCCATCTTTCAATCGTCACCACAGATTAAACAAGTCAATGACAAACTCAATAAGCAATTTGCACCGGAGCGCGATAAGATTGTGCAAATGGGTAAGTCTTTGCAAGACGACGTCAAAAAATTTCAACGCAATCAATCAGTCATGGATAAAGCTGGTCTAGATAAATTACGTAATTCCATCGCAGAACAAGAACAGAATTTACGTACTATGCAAGCGAAATTCCAGCAAGAATTGTTTACGGCGCAGAACCAAGCCATGGGTACTTTCATGGATAAATTGACCTCGGTGGTAAAGAAAATTGCCGAAAAGAAAAATCTCGATGTTGTTTTGCCGAAGAACACAGTCTTATACGCAAAAGACGGTATGGATATTACGTCAGATGTATTATCCAGTATTAAGCAATAACCCGATTGTGTCCCCCGTCACTCCAGCATTCATGCTGGAGTGACGGAACGTCAATGAGTAGGCCTATCTATACATTATCTCAATTAGCAACGGCAATCGGTGCCTCTGTGCGTGGTGACGGCGAGTGTAAGATTCACGACATTGCTTCGATCGTCCACGCGAAATCCGGCGAGATCAGTTTCCTCAGCGATCCGCATTATCGAAAATATCTCACCGAAACGAAAGCGTCGGCCGTTCTAGTCGATAAAAAACTGGCTGAAGCGTGTGCCGTGAATGCACTGATCATGCCGAATCCGCGGCTGGGGTTTATTAAGCTCCTTGAACTGTTGCGCCCTCAGCAGCCGCTGGGTCCGACGGGAATTCACGCGACGGCAGTGGTTGACCCGTCTGCGCGCGTGGACGAAACCGCCCGCATTGGTCCCTACGCGGTTATAGAGGCGGGAGTTACCATTGGTCCGCGAACAGTAATCGCGGCGGGAGTTACCGTCGGGGCTGGAACCCAAATCGGCGCGGATTGCTGTTTATACAGTCGAGTCACTGTTTACCACCACGTCATTATCGGTGATCGTGCCATTTTACACAGCGGGGCAGTCATTGGTGCAGATGGTTTTGGGCTTGCTCCGGATGAAAAAAAACACTGGATCAAGGTTCCTCAAGTGGGTCGAGTGGTTATCGGCAACGATGTTGAAATCGGTGCCAATACGACGATTGATCGCGGTAGTCTGGATGATACGATTATTGGAAATGGGGTTAAAATCGATAATTTGGTGATGATCGGACATAATGTTGAAATTGGTGATCACACGGCGATTGCGGGTTGTGCCGGTATTGCGGGCAGCACTAAAATAGGGCGACATTGCATGATTGGTGCCAGTGCAGGTATCAATGGTCATATTGAAATTTGTGATTACGTGATTATCACGGGTATGGGTATGATACAAAAATCCATAACGGAACCGGGAATTTTTTCATCCGGTACCGGAATGCAATCCAATCGAGAATGGCGCAAGAGTGTCATTCATTTTTGGCAATTAGACGAGATGGCAAAACGTTTGAGACGATTAGAAAGAATATATGATGATGAGCATGCCCGAGCTTAGCTGTATAAAGTAGAGGTATTATTGTGACAGTGATGGAAACAAAAGAAATTAAAAAATACATCCCCCATCGGTATCCTTTTTTATTGATCGATCGGGTATTGTCTTATAAAAAGAACGAATCGCTGGTGGCTATTAAAAATGTAACGGCAAATGAGCCTTATTTTGCCGGACATTTTCCGATTAAACCGGTTATGCCGGGCGTACTGATTATTGAGTCTCTTGCGCAAGCCGCTGGTATCTTGATCGTGCGATCGTTAGATTTGCCGGAATACCACAAAGATATTTACTTTTTTGCCGGCGTGGATAACGCGCGATTTAAACGCGTGGTGGAACCGGGTGATCAATTGAAGTTGGAGATCACGGTTTTGAAAGCGCGTCGGGATTTATGGAAATTCCAGGCAACCGCGAGCGTTGAAGGAGAAGTCGCGTGTACGGCTGAAATCATGACAATAAAAGGATCCGAATAATGATCGATCAGCGCGCCATTATACATCCCAGTGCAAAAATTGGAAAAGACGTGACGATTGGACCCTGGAGTACCATCGGTGAAAACGTCACCGTTGGTGAGGGGTCGGAAATCGGGTCGCACGTGGTTATCAGTCAGAACACCACGATCGGGAAAAATAATAAAATTTTTCCATTTGCTTCGATTGGAACGGATCCCCAATACATCGGTTACAAAGACGATCCCACCTGGTTAGAAATTGGGGACGGAAACGTCATTCGTGAATTTGTCACGATCAATCGCGGTACTAAAGAAGGGCGTGGAATCACGCGCGTGGGCAGCCACAATTATTTTATGGCGTATACGCATGTTGCCCACGATTGTATTATTGGAAATTGTGTTATTTTTGCGAACTTGGCCCAAATTGCCGGTCACGTTGAGATCGGCGACCATGCCAGCTTAGGTGCTTACTCGGGCGTGCATCAATTTTGTCGGGTTGGGGCTTACACGTTTTTGGGACGTGCGGCTAAAGTTTATCAAGATATTTTGCCTTATATGTTAGTGACGGGGAATCCGGCTGCTCCCACTGGGTTAAACAGCGTTGGGCTACGGCGTCATGGCTTTAACGAAGAAGTGATGCGCTCGCTCAAACAAGCTTATCATTTGGTCCATCGTCGAGACATCAAGCTGGAAAACGTCTGTGCCGAGCTCACGCAACTGGCTGGAAAAACACCGGAAGTTCAGCTCCTGCTCACCATGATCAGCACCTCCACCCGTGGATTTGCCCGTAATTATCGGGGGAATGGGCAAGAAGAGGCCAATTAATATTTCCTTAATGTTCAGGTCTTATACTACCTGCCTATACCAACCTATAAAGCTAACTTGTTGGAGAAAGCTCATGCTATCGAACAAAACTCGTCTTGCGCTCGTGCTTGGTGCGACATTCATCACCCCATTGGCCATGGCTGATTTTGGGCTTTCTCCGTTTCATTTATTCCTGGGTGACACACCGACGCAACAAGTGATGATCACCAATCACGTCACTCCTGGGAACGATAGCTTTGCGCCGACCCTGTCGGTAAAATTGTTTTCGAGCAAGGACCCTAAAAATCCCTGCTGGTCAGACAGCGTTGCTTTTAAGCAAACAGAAGTTTTTAATGCCGGTCCAGGAATGGGGTGCGCCGATATTGCAACGGCGACGATTTCACCCGTGAACAGTAATGCCTATACCGGATCTCAAACGATTACCCCGAGTGATTTTGCAACGCAAGTCATGGTAATTCAGGATCCGAACAACCCGCCGAACTTTGATCCCAGCACCGGAAAAGTAACGAAAGCCGGTCAAATACTCGCGAAAGTACAGTCGGGATTCTGAGTAGGAGCTGCATTTACGATGCTTTCCTGAAAAGTGCGAAATTCGCGATCGTAGTTTCATAGTGATACGAGCGCCACAATTGCGCAAATCGCGTGTCTTTGCTGAAGTAGCGAAGGTAATCGAAAGGTCCCGGTGGGAAATAAAGTTTCTGCGGGGTCACGTCGACGAATACCAGCTCGGGTTCGTAGCGAATAAAATCTTCCACCACGGCGTTATTCAGGAATTGTTTTGTTTTTTCCAGTTGGATTTTTTGGTCTGGATTTAATGCTCTGCGTTCGTGTTCAATAATTCCGGGTAACATCCAAAATCCCGCAAATCGCGATCCTAAATCTACGGGGACATACGGAATTAAAATACCCGCGGGTGTCACGGTGGTTGAAAATACGTAAATAGTCTGCACGCTTTTAGATTTTACGTGCGCAATCAATTGATTGATCGCGGTGTTGGGATTGGTATAGGTTTTCCAGCTAACAGCAGTCAGTTGAGTAATAGTCACGAGCGGAAACCAAATTAATAACACATACAGTGCTGTTACCTTTGCAACGGCTGTCCATTTTGATTTTTTCCTCAGAATTTTCTGGTGCAGACGATGAAGGTTCTCGCTCAGGAGAAAAACCAGTAATAAGCTCGAAAATCCAAGTGTTGGCACCATGTGGTAGTACCACAATTTTCGTGTAGCAAGGTACAGAGCTAAAAAAATCGTTGCAGAAGCAAATAAAGTAAACGCAACAGTTTTATAACGCGTGGATTTCCATTCAATAATAAAAAAAACAAATGACGACAGCCAGGTTAATGTTACTGCGCTGAATAGCATAGTCGACCAGGGTAAATTAAACGTGTCGGCATACAAGTAAAAGACCAGCGGTAAAACGTGGGAGATATAGTCAGGAAAGAAAATAACAATACTGAGAAGATACAGAACGACAACGGTAAGGAGGGTAACGGTTTCAGTACGAAAAAATCGGGCCGTTCGGGTCAATTTTAAATAGATTTCCAGCAGAAAAAACAGAAATAAAAATTCGAGATTCAGTGAAAACCCTAATCCTGCCAGGAACCCGATCCACAGGCTTAGGGATTTCGATAAGTGATTTCCCTTGGCACGAAGGGCAACGGATAAAATATACGGAGTCAGCAACAGTAAAACAAAAGGATCGCGCTGGCCGAACTCGTAGATCGGTAATATCGTGAATACCACGGCGATCGCGCATATCAATACACCGTGTATAAAAGAATCGTCTTTCGAAAACAAACGCCGGGTAATCGTATAACTGGTTAATAAGGATAAAATTGAGATTATAAAAATATAACCGCGGAAAACGCCGACGATACTTCCACCAAACCATTTGTTGATTAAAACCGGTGGGATCAATAAATAAAAAATCATCGGCGGGTTAATATCAAAGAAATCGCGCGTGTACGTACCGCCCGCCACGAGGCGTTGCGTATCCAAGAGGTGCCAGCCCACGTCCCAGCTCATAAAAATATGCGATTGAATAACAACGGCAAGTGCAAAGACAATGAGAAGAGCGATCCACCCGTACCGCTTCATAACAGATCCAATGCAAGTTGTGCCACTTTGCGAGAGGCATCGCCACCGCCCAGTTTGGAGCGAACGGTCGCTAATTTAGTTAATAGAGACTGGCGATAATCGTCATCGTTCAACAGCCGACAAATTTCATTTGCGATGGCTTCGGGTGTAACGGTTTTTTGGATGAGTTCTAACGCTACTCGCTCTTCGGCAACCAAATTGCACAGCCCGATGAATGGCACGTCAATTAATTTTGTGCCCAGCCAATAACTGAAAGGCGCCATTTTATAAATAATTACCAATGGGACTTTTTGTAAAGCGATTTCCAGGGTCACAGTTCCCGAAACGGCGATCGCAGCGTCGCACACCGAAAGCACATTATACGTATTATGTTGAATAACACGGATGTCCGGCGATAAGAATGAGCAAACGTTCTCGATTGATAAATTGGGAGCGAGTGGCAATACGAATTGCACGTCGGGAATGCGTGCGCGGATTAATTTTGCGGCATCCACCATAATGGGTAAGAGACGATTGACTTCATGGTGTCGACTGCCCGGAAATAGTGCGACAATGGGTTTGTTGGGATCAAGGTTAAATTGTGAGTAAACGGTTTCACGCGATACCGTGGGCGTTGCAATATCTACTAGAGGGTGCCCGACAAAACTGACGGGCACGTTTTCTTTTTGGTAAATTTTTTCTTCGAACGACAATAAAACGGCCATTCGGTCGACATTTTTTCGGATTTTTTTAATGCGGTTGTAACGCCACGCCCAAATTTGTGGGCTGACGTAATAAAGCACTTTAATTCCCGCTTTTTTTGCCTGTCTGGCCATACGCAAATTGAATCCGGGATAATCGATGAAAATGACGAGGTCGGGTTTTTCGTGAGCAAATCGATGCTTCAAAACGCGCATGGCGGCTAAGATATCACCCAGATGTTTTATGACTTCAAAGGCGCCAACCACGGCCAGCTTATCGGCATCGATAAAAATATCAACGCCGGCTTCCCGCATTTGCTGCCCACCCATGCCGGAAAGATGAAGGGTGGGATCGAAGGTTTTTAACGTTTTTGCCAGGTGAGCGCCTAAGAGATCACCCGATGCTTCACCCGCGATGATCAGGATTTTTTTTTCGTGAGACTCAGACATCGATCAGTTCAGGAATGGGGTGTTGTTCGTTGCTGCGTCGTACGATCAAAGAAATTTCGAGTGCCGTGGCCAGCGCGCGACGACCTTCTTCACCGGAAACCATCGGTGGGGTTTTATGAATAACCGAATTGAGAAAAGCGCAAATTTGATCTTTCAGCGCGTCGCCTTTATCGAAAGATTGTTCTTCATTGATAATCTCCGGTATACCGGGGAACATTTCTCGAGCGCCTTTGCGGTGTACGGCAATTTTTTTGTGATCTAAATCGATGGCGATGTAACTGTCGTGTTGAAAAATGCGGAGTTTCCGTTCAAGTTTTAAACTCACGCGGCTCGCCGTGACGTTCGCGACACAGCCATTCGCAAATTCAATGCGTGCGTTCGCAATGTCGATGTAAGGCGATAACACGGAGGCTCCGTTTGCCGCAATGCGCTGGATGTCGGATTTCACAATGGATTGAATGATGTCGATGTCGTGAATCATTAAATCAAGAACGACGTTGACGTCCGTGCCGCGTAATTTAAACGGCGCTAAGCGAACGGATTCAATAAAACGGGGATTAGACACAGAAGACTCAACGGCGCGAATAGCGTTATTGAAGCGTTCCAAATGACCCACTTGCAAAATAACGTGATTCTGATGGGCAAGGGCAATGAGCTCATCGGCTTCTTCGATCGTGGTGGCGATGGGTTTTTCCATCAAAACATGGATCCCGTTTTCAAGGAAAAAACGCCCGACGGAATGGTGGAGCGGTGTCGGTACTGCCACGCTGACGGCGTCTACTCTTCCCACTAACGATCGGTAGTCGAGGACCGCCTCCACGCCATATTCTTTGGCCTGTGCTGCACACCGCTCGTAGTCGACGTCACACACGGCAATGAGTTCCGATTGAGGCAAATGGGCGTATTTTTCCGCGTGATACTTGCCGAGATAACCCGTACCGATGACGGCTGTTTTAATCTTTTCCACTGTGGGGACCTTCTCAAGCCCTTTAAACGTGGGTAATGGTGGCATTTTTTCAGTGGTGAATCAATGGCAGTGCTCTGAAACTGGCGAAAGGTTGTAGGGAATTCCTTGATTTCGCTATCGCTCCATCAAGGCTACATTTTAATCCGTAGCCTGGGTGAAGCCACGCTTCGGGGCGTAACCCGGGAATGACGGCAATTTTTAAATTTTGTGTGAGCAGAGATTTTTGATATCCTCAACCAAATGAGCGATATTTTTTTCATGCAACGCGCGCTCGAGTGCGCCAAAGAAGCCGAACGCCACGGTGAAGTGCCGATCGGCGCCGTGCTGGTAAAAGACGATCAGATTATTGCGGAAGGATTTAATCAGCCGATTTCATCGAACGATCCTACCGCGCATGCCGAGATCGTCGCTCTTCGCCGGGCCGCTGAGCAAGCGCAAAATTATCGGTTGGTCGACACGACTCTGTACGTCACTCTTGAACCGTGTGCCATGTGTGTGGGTGCTTTGATCCAAGCACGTGTGAAGCGCTTGGTCTTCGGTGCCTTTGATTCCCGTGCGGGCGCCGTTCGCAGCGTGTTTCAATTACTGGATGAACCGCGTCTTAATCACCGCATTCTGTGGGAAGGGGGTGTCATGGCCGATGACTGCGCCCACTTATTAAAAGCTTTTTTCCAGTCTCGCCGATAAACCTGATATAATGTCGCCGTTTTTAGGCAGACAGAAGGAGGGTTGCATGGCTTTAAATATCCCAGCGGGAGTTAAAATCCCAGAGGACTTTCATGCCATTATTGAAATCCCAGCCGACCAAGGCGAGGTCAAATACGAATTTGATAAAGACACGGGCTTGCTGGTGGTCGATCGTTTCACGCCAACGCCCATGCGCTACCCCTGCAATTACGGTTTTGTGCCGAGTACTCTGGCTGAGGATGGGGATCCCGTAGACGTTCTGGTCATGACGCCGTATCCGGTTGTACCGGGTTGTCTGCTTCGCGTGCGCCCGATTGGGTTATTGAGCATGGCGGACGAGAAAGGTGAGGACAGCAAAATATTGGCAGCACCGATTGAAAAAGCCTGCCTGCAGTTGGCCCACGTAAAATCGTTGAAAGACGTTCCGCTCATGTTGCTGAAAGCGCTGGAACACTTTTTCGAGCATTATAAAGATCTCGAACCCAATAAATGGGTCAAAATCAAAGGATGGGAAGACAAAGCCGCCGCGGAAAAGGAACTTAAAGAAGGCGTGAGACGCTGTCAGAGCTCGTCTTAAAGTTTGGTAATTCCGCTTATGATGAAAGAAACTAATTTGTTTTTAACTCAGCCGATTTCTGAAAAAACGCCGTTGCGTGTTGCATTGCACAACGCTTATCGCATGGATGAAGCGGGCTGCGTGAAGCATTTGTTAGAAATGCTGGCGTTCACGCCCGAGCTGGAACAAAAAATTTCGGGTTTTGCAGAGGAACTCGTCACAAAAATCCGTGAAGAAGAAAGCGAAAAAGGCGGCATGGAAGCGCTGATGATGCATTACGATCTTTCAACGGAAGAAGGTATTTTATTAATGTGCTTGGCGGAAGCACTGTTGCGCATACCCGATAAAGAAACCGAAAATTTACTCATTCGCGATAAATTAACCAGCGCCGCTTGGGATAAACGCGTGGGTGAAGGTGAATCGGCGTTCGTGAATTTTGCGACGTGGGGGCTCGCGCTGTCGGGTAAGATTTTACAAAAATCTAAATCGGGTTATTTTAAAAATATCTGGCAGAGCTTGGTTCGAAAGAGCGGTGAGCCCGTCATCCGAAAAGCCGTTCGCGAAGCGATGAAATTACTGAGCGAAAATTTTGTCGTAGGCAGAACGATCGAAGAAGCATTAAAACATTCTTCCGATGCGATTAATCAAGGTTATTGTTATTCCTACGATATGTTGGGGGAAGTGGCGCGTACGCAGGAAGACGCGGATCGCTATTACAATGCTTATTACCACGCTATATCGGTGTTGGGTGCGAGTGATCATTCCAGAGAATTTGATACGGCGCCGAGCATTTCCGTCAAATTATCGGCGCTGCATCCGCGTTACGAATACGAAAAGCGCGAAATTACCGTGCCGTATTTAATCACGCGCGTAAAGCAATTGGCGTTGCATGCTAAAAAGCTCGGCATTAGCATGACGATCGATGCTGAAGAAGCCGATCGATTGGATATGTCCTTGGATATTTTTCAAGGATTATTTTTAGATTCCAATTTTGCAGACTGGGAAGGTTTGGGGTTAGCTATTCAAGCTTATCAAAAACGCGCGTTGACGTTGATCGAGTGGTTAATTGATTTGTCTCGTCGAGGGAGTCGTCGCATTCCCGTTCGATTGGTGAAAGGTGCTTATTGGGATACCGAAATTAAGCTCACGCAAATGGGTGGGTTGAAAAACTATCCGGTTTTCACGCGAAAAGCGAACACCGATATTTCCTATCTCGCTTGTGCTAAAAAAATGTTATCCGCGCAAGACGCGTTGTACCCGCAATTTGCGACGCACAATGCGTACTCCGTTGCTGCTATTTTGACGCTGATGGGAGACGAGTATCACGATTACGAATTTGAGTTTCAAAATCTTCAAGGCATGGGAAAAGCGTTGCACGATTACATCGTCAACAAACTTAAATTACCGTGCCGTATTTATGCGCCAGTTGGGAAACACGAAGATTTATTGCCTTATTTGGTTCGACGTCTCCTGGAGAATGGTGCCAACAGTTCATTTGTCAATCGAATTGCCGATAAAAAAACACCCATTTCGGTGTTAATTGAGAGTCCGGTTGCATTTATTAAATCAGTTGAAGAAATTCCGAACCCCAAAATTCCGTTACCGAAAAATATTTACGGGGAGGGTCGAATTAATTCATCGGGCGTGGATCTCAGCAATCCCGTAGAATTGGACCCATTATCCGATGCTTTTTATGCGGCTTCGAAAAAAGAATGGCAGGCAGCGCCGTTTAATCGTGAAGTGAAAAACGGAAGGCCGGTATTGGATCCTTCGGATCACCGCCGAACCGTAGGAGTCACGGAAGAAGCGACTGCTGACGATATGGCGCAAGCCGTTCAAAATGCCACGAAAGCGTACGAGGCATGGGATCAGCGAGGAGTGCAGGAACGCGCGGCGCTGTTACGAAAAGCAGCCAATTTATTAGAAGAAAACCGTGCGGATTTGATGTATTTAACCGTTCGAGAAGGCGGAAGAACTGTACCGAATGCACTCTCTGAGGTACGCGAAGCGATCGATTTTTGTCGTTACTACGCGGTGCAAGCTGAAATGTACCTCAGTGATACGCCGTTATCCGGGTACACGGGTGAAACCGACGTGTTGCGCATGCAGGGTCGTGGTGTGATGTTGTGTGTCAGTCCGTGGAATTTTCCCATTGCAATTTTTACCGGACAAGTCGTGGCTTCTTTAGTCGCAGGCAATGCTGTCATTGCAAAACCATCCAAGCAAACCACGCTCGCAGGAGCATTGGTCATTCAGTTATTGCACGAAGCGGGCATTCCTAAAGACGTCGTACAACTCATGCCGGGTCGTGGCGATGTGGTGGGTACTGCATTGGTAAAAAATCCCAACGTCAGTGGGGTTTTATTAACGGGATCGAACGCCACCGCTAAAACCATTCAGAGAAACCTGGCGCAGCGCGAGGGTGAAATTATCCCGTTAATTGCGGAAACGGGAGGCATTAATGCCATGATTGCCGATTCCACAGCGTTGCCCGAACAATTAATTCGCGACGTGATGGTTTCCGCGTTTGATAGCGCGGGACAACGGTGCTCGGCCTTGCGCGTGTTGTTTATTCAAGAAGACATTGCGGACGGTGTGTTAAAAATGCTGGCCGGTGCCATGGCGGAAATGAGCGTGGGTGATCCCTTATTGCTGTCGACGGACGTTGGTCCGGTCATCGATCTCGAAGCGAAAAAAATGTTGGAAGCGCATCAAACCTTTCTGCAGAAAGAAGCGAAATTAATTTATAAAGTGGTATTGCCCTCAGAGGCACAACACGGCACGTACGTCGCTCCGCAGGCTTACGAATTATCCGATTTGCGTTTGTTGACGAAAGAAGTCTTCGGGCCGATTTTACACGTGATCCGTTACAAACGGGATCATTTGGATCGCGTCATCGACGAGATTAACGCATTGGGTTACGGATTGACGTTTGGCATTCAAAGTCGCATCGATGAAACCGTGGATTATATCCAACGACGCATTAAGGCCGGAAATATTTACGTGAATCGCAACACGGTCGGTGCCGTTGTCGGATTGCAGCCGTTTGGCGGCAGTCGTTTGTCGGGTACCGGACCCAAAGCCGGTGGCCCGCATTACTTGTCGCGCTTGTGTACCGAGAGCACTTTGACGATCAATACCACCGCCGCGGGCGGCAACGCGAGTCTGATGGTGATGGTGGAGTAAGTTGTGGTTGTGGTCGGGCTTCGCCGTGAAAGGATGAATTCTTCTTAAATCCTTGTTAAGATGAAGCTCGTTTTGGCACACAACTCGGGAAGGAGAACCCTCCAATGAAACGATTATTGATACCCGCATTGGGTACTGCTCTGTGTTTAATTACGACGACTCAAGCGGCTACTCCACTTAAGAGTGACCACGATAAATTAAGTTACTCAATGGGCGTGATGACAGGCAGAGCGTTTAAAGCTCATGATATACCTGTTAATCCCCAAGCTTTTTTATCGGGTTTGACGGATGGTTACCAGGGTAATCAAACGCAATTGACGGAGGATCAAATTCGTCAAACGTTGGAAAATTTCCAAAAACAATCCATGCAAAAACTACAAGCGAAGATGAAAAAAATGAGTGAAGAAAACGCACAGAAAGGCCAAGCTTTTTTAGACGCGAATAAAAAGAAACCGGGTGTCGTAACAACGCCGAGCGGCTTGCAATACAAAGTAATTGAAGCCGGAAGTGGGCAAAGCCCCACGGCGACGGACATCGTCACGGTGAATTACGAAGGCCGATTGATTGACGGCAAAGTGTTTGACAGCTCATATAAGCGCGGTAAACCCGCTACTTTTCCCGTCAATGGCGTGATTAAAGGCTGGCAAGAAGCATTAACGCAAATGAAACCGGGCGCGACATGGGAATTATACGTCCCCGCGAACTTGGCGTACGGCGCGCAAGGTGCTCCTGGCGTTATTGGGCCAAACGAAGTGCTCGTTTTCAAAGTGAATTTGATTTCGGTGAAGAAGAAATAATTAATTCACGATGACAAAAAACAAAAGGGCATCCCTTGATTATGCTGTTCCTGCACGGTTCGCCAGCGTATAATTCATTTCGACTTCAACAAATTTACGCGCGTCTGCACCATCAATTTTCTTATATTCATCACATTCACGCCCATTACGGCTATTTCGTCGGTGTGCAAACCGAGTTGAACGCCGATGAACGTGAGCGTTTGAAAACACTGCTGCCCGAAGCGGAATACCGTGATTTACCCACTCCGGAGTCTGAATGTGCATTTTGGGTCGTGCCGCGGTTGGGAACGATTTCGCCGTGGTCTTCAAAAGCAACGGACATTGCGCACCACTGTGCGTTAGAGAAAATCAACCGAATCGAACGTGGAATTTTTTACCGAATTGAAATGCATTCAGAAACGCATCCGGAGATTATTCGGGAATTACACGACCCTTTGACGGAGTCCGTTTTATTTCCGTCGGATGATTTATCGATTTTATTTCAACACCCACCAGCAAAAACCGTTCAAACCATTCCCGTATTGGAAAAAGGTGAAGCGGCGCTAGAGCAAGTGAATCGTCAGATGGGCCTTGCGTTGAGTAAAGCGGACATTCGTTACTTATTAGAAGCTTTTCAACGATTGAGGCGCAATCCAACGGATATCGAGCTCATGATGTTTGCGCAAGTGAATTCTGAGCATTGTCGCCATAAAATTTTTAACGCGCGCTGGACGATTGACGGTCAACGAAAAAAAGATTCGTTGTTTTCTATGATTCGTTATACAAACGCGGCGAATCCGGATCAAGTGTTAGTTGCATATCAAGACAATGCAGCCATAATAAAAGGAGCTATTTGTAATAATTTTTTTATTAATGCCGCGCAGCACGTTTATGAAATGAAACAAGAAGCTCTAAACGTAGTATTTAAAGTAGAAACGCACAATCACCCGACGGGTATTTCGCCGTTTCCCGGAGCCGCAACGGGCAGTGGGGGAGAAATTCGCGACGAAGCGGCGACGGGTCGTGGTGCGCAGAGCCGTGCGGGATTAACGGGTTTTTCCGTGTCGCATCTGCATATTCCCGGTTTTTCGCAACCGTGGGAGACGTGCGTGGGGAAGCCAAAAAACCTTTCTTCGCCGCTCGAAATTATGCTGCGCGCACCCGTGGGTGCGGCATCTTTTAATAATGAATTTGGTCGGCCGAATATTTGCGGGTATTTTCGTACGTTAGAAATGATGGTCCTCAGTGATTACGGCGATATTTGTCGCGGTTATCATAAGCCGATCATGATTGTTGGTGGCATCGGTCAAATTTCTGAATGCAACGTTCAAAAAAAACAAGTGCCACAAAACGCATTATTAATTGTGTTGGGTGGGCCAGGCATGGCAATTGGTTTGGGTGGCGGTTCTGCTTCTTCGCATGCGACGGGTGATTCTAATCAAGCGCTCGATTTTGCTTCGGTGCAACGCGCGAATCCCGAAATGCAACGGCGGGCTCAGGAAGTCATTAACCACTGTATTAGTCTCGGTGACGTCAACCCCATTTTAAGTATCCACGATGTTGGTGCGGGTGGATTATCCAACGCGTTACCGGAATTAGTCGAAACCAGTGAGCGGGGTGCGGCCATTGAATTACGCGCTATTCCGAGCGATGAACCGGGAATGTCGCCGTTGGAAATTTGGTGCAATGAAGCGCAGGAACGTTTTGTGCTCGCAATAAAAAAAGAATCTTTAGAATTATTTCGTCGCGTGGCGCATCGGGAACGCTGTCCGTTTGCCGTTTTGGGGCAAGCCACTTCGGAGAAAAATTTGTTGGTGTCGGATAAAATTTTTCACAATGATCCGATTAATTTACCGCTCTCGTTGTTATTCGATGAAATGCCGCGCTTGGAGCGTCACGACGATCACACCTCACCGGTACATGAACCTTTGGATTTTACAAAAATTGATTTAGCCGACGCCGTCAAGCGCGTGTTGCAATACCCGTGTGTGTCCGATAAAAGTTTTTTGATTACGATTGGAGATCGATCCGTCGGTGGTTTAGTGGCACGCGATCAAATGGTGGGGCCGTGGCAAGTGCCCGTTGCCGACGTTGGGGTCATTACCCACGATTTTACGGGTTATTCCGGTCAGGCGTTGGCGATGGGAGAGCGTGCGCCGATTGCGATGATTCACCACGCGGCGTCTGCGCGCATGGCCGTGAGCGAAGCCATCACCAATATTGCGGCGGCCCCCATTGAGGATTTGTCCCAAATTGTTTTGTCGGCGAATTGGATGGCGGCAGCGGATTATCCGGGCGAAGGAGCGGGTTTGTACGATGCGGTTCAGTCCATTGGATTAGCGCTGTGCCCGGCTTTAGGAATTAGCATTCCCGTCGGAAAAGATTCGTTATCGATGCGGACGTCGTGGGTGGATAAAAGCCAAAAGCGCAGCGTGACTTCGCCATTATCTTTAGTTGTTTCTGCAACAGCACCCGTGACGGATGCTCGAAAAACGCTGACGCCACAGCTTCGCCGGGACGTTGAAAATACCTGTCTCGTTTTAATTGATTTAGGTAAAAGCGCCAATTTATTGGGGGGGTCGTGTTTGGCGCAAGCGTACAACGTCTTAGGGCAACAGCCCCCGGACGTAGACGATCCTGCGCTGCTGAAAAATTTTTTCAAAGCGATTCAGTCGCTTAATCAACACGATTTAGTGTTGGCGTATCACGATCGTTCCGATGGTGGTTTGTTAGTGACCGTGTGTGAAATGGCTTTTGCGGGTTACGTGGGTGTCACGATGGACGTGACGTCGCTTGGGAAAGATCCCGTTGCGGGTTTATTTTCGGAAGAATTAGGTGCGGTCATTCAAATAAAAAAAGAGCACCTCGATACCGTGCTTTCGATTTTGGAAGGACACGATTTGGAAACGGTATCCCACGTCATTGGTCAACCGAACGAAACGGATGAAATCATTATTTATCATGAAAACCAGAGTATTTTTAGCGATTCGCGCATAAATTTACATCGTTTGTGGAGCGAGACCAGTTACCGTTTGCACGCGTTGCGGGATAATCCGGATTGCGCTCAACAGCAATACGATCAATTGCTCGATGCGAATGATTCGGGATTGTTCGCCGAAGTCACTTTTAACACGCATGAAAATAAAGCCGTTCCTTTTATTAATAAAAACACGCGACCGCGCGTCGCGATTTTGCGTGAGCAAGGAGTAAACGGTCACGTGGAAATGGCAGCGGCTTTTTATTTGGCGGGTTTTGAAAGCGTCGATGTGCACATGAGTGATTTGGCGCAGGGGCGGATTCACTTGAAAGAATTTAAAGGATTGGTCGCAGGTGGAGGATTTTCCTACGGGGATGTATTGGGCGCGGGTCGAGGATGGGCGCAGTCCATTTTAATGCATCCTAAAATACGCGATGAATTTGCTGCTTTTTTCCAAAAATCCGATAGTTTTTCGTTGGGTGTGTGCAACGGGTGTCAGATGTTTTCGCAATTAAAAGACATCATTCCCGGTGCTGAACACTGGCCTCGTTTTCTTCGAAACGAATCGGAGCAATTTGAAGCGCGGTTGTCTTTAGTAGTGGTGCCGCCATCCCCATCGATTTTTTTCAGCGATATGCATGGCAGCGTGCTTCCGATTGCGGTGGCACACGGTGAAGGCCGTACCGTTTTTTCGGATGCTCAGCAACAAGAGGCCGCAGAATCCGATCGGCTCGTTGCGTTGCGGTACGTGGATAATCGCGGAAAACCGACGGAAAAATATCCGGCCAATCCGAATGGAAGCCCGCGCGGGATTACCGGGCTAACCACCCGCGACGGTCGCGTCACGATTCTTATGCCTCATCCCGAACGTGTCTTTCGAACCGTTCAATTGTCTTGGCATCCTGCCGAGTGGGGCGAGGAAAGCCCCTGGATGCGCGTATTCCAAAACGCCCGCACCTACGTCGCCTAAATCCCTGTATTGCACCTGTCTGATGTGAAACGTAGCTTTAATGCAACAAATTCGTAGCCTTGATGCAGCCATGCGAAATCAAGGGATTCCTGAGTTCCCGGATTACGCTCCCCGCAAGGCGAGGACAGGCCACGAAGCGGGGCTGCATCCAGGCTACGTGAAACGAAGCCCAACACCTCCAGAACGGGAAGTATGATAGTAATATCATATGTGATATCATGAGTCAGAGAGAAAAGCTGATTGAGGCAATACGCAATAATCCTAAATCAGTGCGTTTTAGAGACGCTTGTAAGATGGCTAAGATATTGGGGTTCAGTCATAAAGGTGGCAAAGGATCGCATAAAGTTTTCGGAAAAGAGGAAGAGCCATTAATATTGAATTTTCAAAATCGAAAGGGCTTTATACCGCCTTATCAAGCACGACAACTGATAGAGATGATCAATAAATATGAGCCAAAATGAATTTAAATATCCCATTGAAGTCTTTTGGAGCGATGAAGACAAAGGTTATATTGCGGTTATTCCTGATTTACCTGGGTGCTCTGCATTTGGTGAAACGGAAGAATCAGCTATTCGTGAGGTACACGACGCAGCCACTGCCTGGCTGCAAGCGGCAAAAAAAATGGGTCGTGCTATTCCTAAACCGAGTTTGGAAGCTCATTACAGTGGCAAACTGTTAGTGCGATTACCTAAACGGCTGCATGCTGAATTGGCCAGACACGCTAAATTGCAGGGGGTCAGTTTAAATCAATATGTGTTGTATTTATTAGCCGAGAAAAAAGCCGTAAACGAGTAACTTTCCCTAATGCTTACGAATGAACCCCTGTATTGCGCTTGCCTAATGTGAAACGTAGCCTTGATGGAGCGATAGCGAAATCAAGGAATTCGAATAAAGTAAAGTTGAAATCATAGCACTAAGTGCTATAATCATAGGAGCTCAGATGCGCATCTCTTTAAAAGGGAGAGGAAAGCGTGGTGGTGCGCGGAGCATTTTGGTTTATCAGTCACAAAAGAAAGTATTTTTCATTTTTGGTTACGCCAAAAATGAAAGGGAGAATGTGAGCGATGAAGAACTGAGTCTGGCAAAAACGTTTGCCAGAGAATTACTCAATTATTCAGACGATCAGCTCAATAAGTTAGTAAAAACAGGTAAATTAATTGAGGTTAACTATGATGGGTAAAACATTAACAGAAGTCATTCATGAAACGGTAAAAGATTTTCATGAAGCGGGTGTAATGAGTGAGCAAACCTTGCGAGAGTTTGATGCAATGTGCTTGCCTCCCGTGAAACATTACACGGCAGCGCAGATTAAGCGTATTCGCAAGCGTAATAAAGTCAGCCAGGCTGTGTTTGCAGCGTATCTAAATACGACACCATCGACTGTACAGAAGTGGGAACAAGGTCAAAAACAGCCGAGTGGCTTAGCACTTAAATTGCTTAATTTAGTGGATCGCCATGGGCTATTATTGTTAGCGGCGTAAATGGCGGCTTTCCTAGTGCTTATCTGCAATAGGTTTATCGGTAAACAGATATTCCCGCAGTTCTTTGTCGAATTGAGGATCGTGGCGGCGAATCCATTCCAGCACCATGGCGGCGTGCTCTTTTTCCTCGTCTCGGTTGTGCGCCAAAATGCTGCGTAATTCCTTATCTTTAGAAGCATCGATGCGTTGCTGATACCAGTCAATCGCTTCGAGCTCTTCCATCAAAGAAACAATGGCGCGATGCATCTCGCGCGTCTCTTCCTGAAGCTCGTCGAGGGGTTCGTGGAGGTTTTCGCTGGACATAGTGTTCTCCTTGCTCCGATCTATGTTAGACGAAGGGGGATAACAATGCCAGCGTTGGAATTACTTGTTATTTCGTACTCAGCTTTTGTAAAGGAACGGCTATGTCTGAAGGATATTTATAAGCAGCGCCGTTGCTTTGATCTACCACAGCGCCGACGATGCCGCCGAGGAATATATTTCCAAACGTGGTGCCATTGGCTTGATCGCCAACGCTCGTATGAGCGGTTTGGTACCCAACTTTATTGCACCGCACATCCAAGGGGTGATTGTCTCGGTGTACGTTTGCAGTACCGGGTGTTTGTTTGACTTCCCAGCTTCCGCGTGTATTTTTCAGCGTACAATCCGCATTCGTGGTTGGCGGTGTGGTTACCCAGATTTTTTCATGAGTACCGTTTGCAACGGAAGCACAACCGGTTAACAATCCAAACTCCATTAGTGAAACGATTATAAAAATTATTTTCTTAAGGAGACTCAAACTTAATGGGTATTTCATAATTATTCCTAGATTTCTGATATTTTTTATTTTTCTCCGCAGTTTTTTTCTGCGACAAATTCTCATATAAAAACACGTCGGGCCTTGCGGCCCAACGTGTTTTTGGAGACTTACTTGCTGGAAGCTTCTTCTACGCAACCACCTAAAGTTAGGTAGTGCTGATCCGGAGTAAGAGCCAAGGTAACAGGCGCCATGGCGGTTTGTTGAAGAACGAGTTGTTCTCCGCCGATGAGCGTTGAATGGAACGTGTAGCCCATCGCTAAGGTGTTCGCTGGGACAGTACCCGATTCAACCACCGCACCCTCTGGGTTTTTCACAGAGAAAACCAAATTTTTGGACACCGTCGGTTTTCGATAACCCGGAAGGTAAATTCGGCAATTAACGCCTTTAAACCCTGCTGGGATTAACACCGTAACGGCGCCTTTGCCAGTTCCGTCAATGGTGTAACCACTGTCATCGGATGCCAGCAAGTACGACGTGTTGGGTTTGCACACGGGGCCGCTGCACATAGGACCTTTCGCCAAAACGGCTAACGGAGCCAGAGCAGACACCACGGCTAATACAATTAATGACTTTTTCATTACAATACCTCTATCTGTTTAATTAAAAATAAAATTCCTTTCCCGCCGATCTAAATCGGCTTTAGGCGCGTAGCCCATTGGTCCGTTGTTCAGTTTTGGAACAATACAGGGGTGGTCTACCCGGGTCAATACAGTAAATTTATATCTTATTGAAAATAAAAGAATTTTTGTGTATAGAAAGGCATTGACGGTGTGTGCCATGCAATAAAGATCCAACCGAACAAGGAAGATCGGACAGGCAAGGGATATGTCCGTGGGTCTTTATCTGTGTAATTGGAATTGGTGCATCGCTCCCGTTTTGAGTCCGTGTTTATATGAAGTAGAATAGAGCACAGGAAAAAACGGGAAAAGCATTCAAAGACAAGGATATAAATACCCATGATCCGCGTCCTTTTAATTGAAGACCACCCCGTCGTCCGTCAGGGAATTCGCGCCATGCTCACGGGCGTTAAAGGTATTCAGGTGATTGGGGAGGCAAGCACGGGCCAAGAGGGAGCTCTCTTAGCCCGCGAAAAAAAGCCCGATATCATCGTACTCGATTTACGGTTGCCGGACACCGATGGTCTTGAAATTGCACGCCGAATCCTCCGACGAATGCCGGATACCAAGATAGTGGTGCTCACGGCCATGCACAACGACACCTTACTCACGCAATTATTGGAGGTGGGGGTCCAGGGTTATATGACTAAAGACAGCAGTCGCACTGAGTTGGAGCAAGCGATTCGGGCGATACACAGCGGTCAGCGGTACATCAGCCACGCGATTGCGAGTCGCATGGCGTTGGGTAAGGTGACGCACGGTGGACAGTCGCCCTTTGAAGGATTGAGCAAGCGGGAGATGGAGACCTTACTCTTACTGGCAAAAGGCCTGACCGTGGACGAAATCGCCAAGCAGCTCTTCATCAGCTCCAAGACCGTCAGCAGCTACCGCTACCGGATGTATGAAAAGCTTGGGGTTAAAAACGACGTGGGGTTAGTCAAGTTAGCAATTCAGTATGGGTTGGTTGATTTGGATACCGATTTGGGATAAAAGTTATTGACTACCCCATGCCACACGGAGGAATTGATGAAGCATCCCCAGCCCGATCAGCCTGAGCAAGAGCAAGAGGTTCTGATTACCCGTTCCGATGAGTCTTCCTACGGAAGTTTGGCTGGTCTGAACATACAAGGAGAATCCGGCACGGCGTTTACCCTTATTTCACCCGTACGCGCGACCCAAGAAATCATACGCTCAGCCATTCCGATGGGGTTGTCGTACACATTTAGTCTCAGCATTGTAGCGCTCGTCATTTTAATGGGGCATTTGGGCAATGACCAAGAGCGAATAAATTACTTAGATGCTTCTCCTTTATTGGCCGCCTTATTGGATACCCTCGATATCGTTGCTATTTCCAGTTTGTTTTCAATCGGTATTGTCACCAGCAATAAACGTGGGCAGTTGTTAAAGCGGTACGAAGACCAAAATTTAGAAGAGGAAGGTGCTGATGACGAGCCGCATCAACGGATCATCGAAAAAAGACAAGAAATCTCGGATCTTTTTAAGAACAGTCTTGCCCTGACAGCGATTTCCATACCGTTACCGATGACGGTTCTCTTTTTTTCAGAAGAACTATTCCGCTCTTTTGGGCAACGTGAAATTGTGGCCGAGTTAGTGGGCAGTTATGCGAAGCGTTACGCCATCGCATTTCCTCCCTTAATATTTCGTATGTGCTTCGAGCAGACGATGTTCGGATTCAATAAACAAGTGCCTGCGATGGTAATTGGACTAGTCAATTTGACCTTAGGAACGTTATTAGCGGCATTACTCGGATTTAACGGTTATGGACTGCCGGGGATTGCTTATGGATTTATTACCGAAGCGTATTTAACGTGTTTGGGTTATGGTCTTTATTTAGGATTCAATAAGGAATTTACCGAATTTAATTTTTTCAGAAATTTTAAATTCAGTATCGAGGATCTGTCGCAAATAAAAGAGTTGCTCAGAATTGGTGCCCCGATGACACTCACCATCGTGAGTGAAGTAGCGGCTTCTTTTTTCATGAGCGTCTTTGCGGGTTGGCTGGGATCCGATGCGTTGGCGGCGTGGGATTTTGCTTCTTGGTTGTCTTTTTTTACCGTGATTATGTCGGCATCGACGGCGCAAGTGACCAGCCAACGTGTCAGTGCGGCATTGGGTGAAAAAAAATATGTGGACGCGAACCGCTACGCCCTTTACGGACTGCCCGCCAATTTACTGTTAACGGTGCCGATTTGTATTCTCCTGGCCGCCGTTCCTCAACTGTTGGCTGAATTAATTGCGAACGGTCGTATCGATGATTCGGTTATGGGGACGATAAGACCTCTATTAGGTTTGATGGTTCCTATTGTTGCCGCCGATGGCATTCGTCATACGATGATTCAAACCGCACTAGCCGTTAAGGATAATGTTATTTCTCCAGCGATTTCTACCGCCGGTATCTGCTTTGGGGTGTTGCTGGCGTATGTGTTGGGGGTTGAAACGGATCTGGGCATTTATGGGGTGGCGACGGGTTACGGCATCGGCATATTAACCGGTGTTATTGGGATGCTTCCTCGGTGGAAAAACAACATTAACCCTGAGCGCTTAAGCGGCATTGAAGAAACAGTGGTTGTCGATCATCCCTCGTTCTGGAATACGCTTACAGGGTGGATGTGCGGGAGCGAATACGAACCCTTGTCCGAACACGGCATGGAATTACAGCAATCTAGCTAGCGTTTTTTTGTAAATACTGTTGATACGACGCAACTTTGTTGGGTTGAATATCATAGGCATTTGGGTCAGTAACATAAGAATAATAATACGTATCTTTCCCTTGCAATTGAGTAGCGGGATGAAAATACTTATCCCAGTTTTTGGGCACCGTTTGGAAATCTTGATCCGTGTGAAAATAGGGAATGTATTTTCTGCTTTTAAGCCCTTGAAGAACCGCTTCCGGTGGTGCGTCTTCAAATTCGGCGTGCGCGATCAGGTCTTTTATTTCTTTGTCGTTTTTCAGGAGGAACCAACTGGGCTTGGCTACTTTAGTTAAGAACAAATAGCTGCCCAATTCATCTAAAAGAAAGTATTCTACGGCGTCGCTTTCCTTGAATAAACGCCCCAGCACTTTTTTGATTTCCGGTTCTTTAAACCATATATGTGGGTAGTCAGGAGATTTTTCTAAACTGGTTACCACAGGCAACGACAGTTCTTGGAAATATTCTTGCTGGAGTTCAGTAATGGCTTTGGTAAGAAGGGTGTCAAGATTAGGGTCATTTTTCTGAATATATCGATGGATCACGCCTCGATTAAACAATTTAACTGCTTCCTGTTGATCAGCGATGCCCGTCAATAAGATGATTTTAAAGGGAAGTTGCTTGAGTTGTTCCGCTAATTCGGCGCCGGACAGATTTGGCATCTGATAATCCAAAATCACCACCGTAATTTCTCCGTAACGGGAGGGGTTATAAATCTCCTCTCGAATGGTACGGATGTTAATTTGGATATCGCGTTGATCAAAATCTTGATCGACGGGCTCGTGCATGCAGCGGTTAGTAAAGGGATCAGCATGATATTTTTCTTTCAGAAATTTAAGTGCTTCTTTGGGTTTATTAAATATCAATAGTGGGTGATTACGGCTGAATTTAGCCTCCATTTTTTCCAAAAAGTTTTTATCATCGTCGACAAAAGCAACGGTAGTTGGAAAAAATACACACGGTATGATGTCTAGATTCATGGGCATGCCTCCTTCCGTAGGGGCCTTGTTCATTATAACCGATGCACAGCCAAACAATAAGCTTATTCTTTAGTGTAGGCTGGAAAGCTTAAGGCAAATTCGGTAAATTCGTCTTCTTTTGAGGTGCAGCGAATCGTACCGCCATAGCTTTCCATAACGGACTTACAGAATGTTAGGCCGATACCTGCGCCGTGATCCGTTTTGGAGAAAAAGGGGTCGAAAATATTAGCTAAGATGGATTCCGGCATACCTTTTCCGGCATCTTTGAAGTGAAGGACATTGTATTTTTTACCCGGTTCCAACCAGATTTGGATGCTTCCCTCGGCATCCCCTGCATCGGCAGCTTTAACGTAATAAATGGCGTTTTTTAGGAGATTAAATAAAACGTGAACGGTCAATAATTCATTACCCATGAAAGTGAAGTCATTTTTATTTTCCCAGTGAATAAGGGCTCTATCGTTTGGCTGAAAAGGGTAACGGCGTAGGGCTTCTTCGATGCAGTGTGCAATAGAACACGGTTGAAGCGCGCTCTGTTGGAGGGTTAATTGCTCTACGTTAACCCACAGCATATCAATAATGGTATTCGAATAACGGGTTTCATCTATCATACCCTCAAGGACTGATCTCAGAAGCCTTATTTGGGAAGGAAAAATCTCTCGCACGGGTAGATTTGCGTTTTTTGCCAATTCATAAGCGTGCGTTAAATCTTCCAAATAATCTTGAATACTCGATGCGCCTATATGTATTGCCGCCAGTGGTGTACGTAGTTCATGAGCGAGAGTTGCGGCGAGGGTTTTGATGACGGCAAGTTGATGCTGGGTGACTTCAAATTCTTTTTTAAGAACCTCGGCTTCTTTTTGTGCTGTAATATCAACCGAGAATCCTAATATGCCAATGGCCACTCCTTTTTCATCGTATAATGGTGTTTTATTTGATAAATAAACAGCAGTGCTGCCATTTGGCAAAATCAAAGGCTCTTCTAATACCTGAGGTACTCCGGATTCCATAATAAGGCGATCATTCTCATCTATAATTGCCGCTTGTCTCCGACGTTCTGCTTCAGATTGACCATGCCATATCATGTCATAGGTAGTTTTACCAATAACCTCTTTCCAAGAAGAGAGTCCAAGAGTTTTGGCTTGTTGATCATTACAACCAAGGAAGACACCATTTTTATCCTTCCAGAAAACATGCCCAGGCATTTTGGCGATAATGCTTTCATAGTAATGACGTACCTGTTGAAGCTCTTTATTTTCGTTCAGATTATTCTTGTTATTATTTGATATACCCGACATACTGTTGCCATAATTTTGTTATGCAGTAGCGTACGTACCAATAACTGGTAGTAATCCTTGGTTAAGGACCGTTCCTTTATGAGGGGTAGTCACAACCACTTGTGCTTGATTAACAAGTGTATCACAAAAAATATGCCGAATGTAGAAAAATGCCTGATCAAATTTCCCGAATCCAAATTTATTTGCATAGGCACGCATTTTTTGTTGCTCAATGTGCAAATCCGTCAGCAAAGTTAGATTAATTTTCCCCATCTCCACGCCAATTTTTTCCTCGTTAGTTTTTAAAAAAGGCTCGTCTTTATACGGCATTAACTTTTTTCCGCTATATTGCGGATGGACAGCCATATTGCTAAATAGTATATTTTTAATTCCTTGTTTTATGAAGTATTTAATATAATTTGACTTTTCAAGGTGGAGTTTGGCATCGTCAAAATATGAATCACCGTGGATAACAAAGTATAAATCATTTTCTTTGACATTATTTAATGGGCAATACACATAATTTTTTTTATTATCGGAAACCTTAAATACAAGTGAAATAGTATCCACATGCTTATTTTTAAAATATCTTTTACAGGTGATTAATATCGGGCATTTTTGCTTTAGCATAGCTTCATACAAGGCGCAAAAAATTAAATAACACGGGAGGCTATGGCGGCCATCTTCATCGATTTTTCTAAGATTATCTATAAAATAATCCGGAAACACATTGAAATTCCTTAAAATTAAGGAATGAATAAAGTCGCAGGAAAGTTTAGAAACATTAACTTGATAAATGTGTACGATTTTTCTTGCTGTATGTTTAGATATATTAAGTGCTTTGCACATTTTTTTATACTCAATAATCAAGTCCCCATTGTTATGGTGGGCTTTAAAGCTTGATAACACATGGAGTTGTGTTAAATAAATAGTTAACTCAGATAAGTTACAGGAAATATTTCTTTCTCGTAAAAAATCAATTATAGATTGATATCGCTCTTTTTTATGGTTACTTGCTTGATAGTCAACGATAGCATCGGCTATCCTAGCGGAAAGATGCCTTAATTCTTCCAATTGATATTGGATGCTAGTTTCATTTCTTTGCGTCGATATGAGTAAATATACCTGATATGCTCTAATTTGGCAGGAGGTGTCGCCGATATGTCCATCAAATGCGTGAGCGCGCTGATAAATTAAGAAGTCTTGTAGTGCAGAGATTGCCTGGTCAACGAGTGCTTTTTTAAGCGCTAAAACACGCAATCGATCCGAGGGGGAAAGTAATAGGCCCTGGGGAGACTGTGGAAGCAAAGAAACACTGGTTAGCATACGTTTAACTTTTTCGCCTACGGTACCAAATGATGAGGAAAACTACCGAGCCGCATGTTGCAAGTGTTAAAAGATAACCGAACATTAACAAATAATCTTTACGCAAATATCCATGTAAAAACGTGAAAAATTGGATGAGAGTAAATCCCCCAAATGTGATTAAAGAAAGCTCTCGAGAATCTTTTGTTTTATAAAGTTTGATCGCCTGCGGAATGAATAGCGCGGCATTGATAAAAAGACCTAAGCTAAAAATGATTTCGATGAGGTTTTTTATCCACATAAGCCGGTTCGTTATCACGCCACAATGTTTAAATAATTGCCTCCCCCAAATGGAGGAGCTACTAAGTCTATGATAGATGAAAAGAGATTGGACGAGAATAGGATGGGCGTGTGTGTTATTTGAGCACTATTCTGTGTTTAAAAAATGCTCGATTAGCGTTAAAGAGGCTTAAATAGCTTATTTATGGGACAGTTTGCGCCGCATCCAGAGAACAGGAGCCGCGCTAAAAAGGGGGATATTGGTGATGGCTGCGGTTTGAGGGTTAAATCCGGCCAGGGTGTAAAGATCCGGTTTATCACCCTCCTCGAGCAGACGCAGCAACACTTGCCCACTGGCGGTGTGGACAATACAGGGGAGCCCTACGGCTTTCTCCATTTCTTTATCGAAATAGCGCCGACCGGCTACGCAGTCACCTTTGAGAAAGGCGGGCTCCATGGCGTTATCGGGGACAATGAGGTCCACGGCATCCTTATTTAATTGATGAAACAGGCGCAATTCTTGAGTGATTTTGGCCTCCTCAGAAAGTGGGGCGCTCCGGTTAACCAGCGAGCCCTCTTCTGGATAGGGCGCGGGACCGATCCCATATAGTAACCACTCCATCGTGACTTTAACGCCTAGGGCAGCATACGCATCCACCAGGCGCTTCGCCCCTTTTCGGTTGAGGCCACTCGGGTAACGGGCTTTTTCCCAGTTTTGCAGGGTGGCGATGGGAATACCCTGTTGGGCAAAGGCCTCCCGGGTCAGGCCATAGCGCTTCCTGAGCTCCTGGATCCGCTGTCCTTGCTCTTGCGGGGAGGCCGCTGGTGGGGCGGTTCCGTTGTCCATCGCGTTCCTTTTGTAAGAAATTTCGCACACTGTTTTCAGATTTAAGCTATTTTTAAGCTTTGTCCGAGCGCATATACTGTGCTTAATGAGCATACAAAACAAAGCTAATTAAACACGACCTAGAGGTCCTTTAACACATGTTGATGATTTTACACCGTTAGCTTACGTGAGTACAAAACAACATAAAGATAAGCGGCTAACGGAGGAGTGAGTAGCGATGAACATTAGTCCAAAAACCCAGTACGTGAATTACCTGGCCATCGAATTGTTAGAACGATTAGGCAACAGTGAACCGACGCAGCAACAGATCGACTTGATGGAATCGTTGATCTCACGGGTGGCGATTGATCATAAGCTTTCTTTTGATCATCGCCTCACCGAGCGTGAAGTCAGCTGCTTGCAACTGAGTGCCTGGGGTAAAACCAGCCAAGAAGCGGCGCATTTATTGGGGATAAAAACGTCCACCGTGCGCACGCACCGCAAAGAAATCCTGCGTAAATTGAAGTGCAGCAACATTACCGAAGCGGTATTCGTGGGCCTGCGCTACGGGTATTTCCCAGCAAAGTGCAGCCATTAAAGAAGGAGGATAAAAAAATGAATTATTCCAATCAAAAAAATAATAACACCGAAGTCGATTTTTTCAACTTCTATGCCATTTGCCTCTTGGAGCAACTGGGCGACGATGAACCGAGCCAAGATCGGATTGATGCCGTTGAAAAAACCTTTAGGCAGATCTGTGAAGAAACCTTGGATCAAGAAATTTTGATCAGCGTTCTGAAACACTGGGCAAAGACCGTGAATACGGTGGAGAGGGTGTCGTGAAGAAATATTTTGAGTTCAGTGACAATTTTCCGGCGATGTACGTGTACTGCCTTCGGAATCAACAGACATTTTGCTTATTAAAAAGGCCTGCGAAGCGCGGTGTATGCAGCGTGACAAAGACGAAAAAGATAGGTGGGTTATGAAACGGTATTATTTGGGTGATGAATTCCCCGGAATTTATTTAACGGAACGTCAAGCGCAGTGCATGGCCCATTTTATTCTGGGCTGTTCGAATCGGAAAGTGGCGACGCTTTTGGATTTATCGCCGCGGACGATTGATGCGTACACGGTGGACTTGAAGAAGAAACTGGGCTGTTATTTTAAATCTCAGTTGGTTGAGAAGATTAAACAGACACCGTTTATGGAAGCAGTTCCGGGACTGCTGCATCCGTGTGCGGAATCGTTGCTGGAAGAAGAAGCATCGATTACGGATGTCTGTGATGCAGAATCGATAGAAGAAGGATAACGGTTTCAGGGAAAATAGGTGAAGGACCGTCGCATCCACTCGGCGGGTCATGCAATTTATTACACCGACTTATACCACAGCGAACACGTCCACACCGTCAAAGTCATTATCCCCCACGCCTCCGATTTTTTTGGGGTGATCAAAGGGATTTTTGTTGAGGCAGAAGTAAGGCAATTATTCCAAAACGAAGCTTCGTAGCGGGGCTACTGAGTGATCAAAAAATGGCCACCATGAGCTATACTTTTAGTGATTGCCTTCATAAGGACGTAAGAAAACAAGGAGGATAAAAATACATAAATACAGTAGGTTAAAGTAATGCGTCCGGTTAAACTCATCGATAATTGGCAGCGTAAGAAAATTAAGGCGGCCCGAGAACACCAAAAGCTCGCTTATGAGTCGGGTGTCAATGAACTGGCCGTGCGCGATCGTGACGGTCATCACGTGACCTTAGCCGATGGGACTCGGCTGGTTGAATTCATGACGTGCTCTTATTTGGGTCTGAGTCAAGATCCCCGAATCATTTCTGCAATGACACAGCATTCAGCGACTTTTGGGCTGGCTCTTCCGGCGGGAAGAACGCGAATGCACCTCGAAAGGCTCGATATTTTGGAGCACTTGTTACATCAAATTTTCTGTGGGGGATACGCGACGGTGTTTGCGAACATTCACACCGCCATTTTAGGCTTTATTCCTTTGATCAGTTCGGGTGAGTTGCCGAGCTATCCAATCAAAGAAAATGGTTCACTCTTTATTTTAGATAAGACCGTCCACGCTTCCGTTCAAATTAACCGTGCGTTGATGGAACAATTAGGGGAGGTGGTTGTTCTGGATGTTAACGATCACACAGCAGTTGAACAGTTTTTTAAAAGGGCTTATGAAAACCAGCAAACACCGATTGGGATGATGGACAGTGTGGGTTCTATGGGTGGCGTTGCCCCGGTTTTGGATATTATTCACTTAGCGGAGAAATACGAGGGCTATGCTTATCTCGACGATGTCCACGCGACTTCGGTGTGTGGTCGACATGGGTGCGGCTACGCGTTGAAAGCGCTGAACCATCGCTTTCATCCACGACTTATTTTGGCGGCCTCTCTCATAAAAGCCTTTGGGGCTGGAGGCGGCGTGATTGTAGTGCCTACCGAAGCCGACGCAACGATGATCAAGCGCTTTGCGCCGACGTATGTGTTTTGTGGACCTCCCCTTGCTCCTGCGATTGAAGCAGCTATTCGATCCGCACAAATACATTTGTCGGATGAAATTTATCACTTACAAGAAAAGTTGATGAAAAATATCCAATTGTTTGATCGTCTTGTCGAGGGTAGAATCACGGTCATTAACCGTAATACCGATTTTCCGATTCGGGGAATTTTGATTGGAGATGAGTTTACAGCAGTCCAATCTGCCCTGGAACTCAAAAAACGCGGATTTGCCGTGGTGTGTGCAATGTACCCCACCGTTGGGCGGGGAAAAAGTATTTTGAGGATCGGTTTGTCGGCTTCTCACCGAAAAGCCGACCTGCACGCGTTATGTAAAAACATTAACGACATTGTAAAATGATGGAGTCGTGTGTATGGACGCTGATCAAACCAAGAAAGTATTCGTGACGGGTGGGAGCCGGGGAATTGGTTTTGCTCTTGCTGAGGGTTTTGCACGAGAAAAGGCGGATGTTGCGATCCTGTACAAATCAGATAAAGCACAAGCAGAAAAGGCGGTAGCAGCGCTCCGTGTTTATGGAGGACACATTATTGCCGTTCAATCGGATTTAAAGAACCCAAAATATTTTGAATCCTTGATTGAAAAGATTTGGAAAGAGTTGGGTCGAATCGATATTTTAATTAACAATGCGGGCGTATTAACACGAAACCGTTATATCGATTTAACGCAGGAAGAAATACAGCGGGTATTTGAGACCAATTTATTTGCTCCCTTTTTATTAACGCAGCCCGTGGTCAAGCGTATGATTACGCACAAGATCAAGGGTAATATCATTAATATTGCGTCGATCGCCTTTGATCGCGCTTCTGGGAATCTCAGTCATTACGAAGCGTCCAAAGCCGGACTGGTGATGTTTACGAAAAGCTTAGCCTTTGAGCTTGCTTCTTTTGGTATTCGGGCTAATTGTATTTCTCCGGGTTTGGTCGCCACCGATATCAATCGGGATCAGTGGGCGGGAGAAAATAAGCGCGAATGGGAAAAGCGCTGTCGCCTCATTCCACTTGCTCGTGTGGGAAATCCGAAAGACCTCGTGGGTGCGGCGCTTTTTCTGGCTTCAGAGGAAGCGTCGTGGATTACTGGGGCCCATCTGGTGGTGGATGGCGGTATTTCCACGCATTATTGATTAGGAGCGGTATGAGAAAAGGGACGGCTGAGGAAAAATTAAAGTTAATACAAAAAAAAGAAGATCCGCTGACCTTTTTATTCAGCGACGAAATATATTTAGACGATGTAGACGCTTACAGCGATTCTACGCGTGGGATTTTTCTCTCTCGAGCACTGTTTGTCTTTATTGTGGCTGCTGCAACAATCCCGTATTTTGTTACCGCGGGGTTAGCGGTGGATACGGATAACGAGGCGGTAAATGCCTTGTCACCGGCCTGTATTGTAGCGCTTAATTTAATTGTAGGGTCTTATGGAGCGGATTTCGTTTGGAAGCGTTTATACAGTGCTTACAAGACGAACCAGGAAGGGCTTTCGAAATGGATCAAGGTAGGACTATCGCTCTTAACCGGCATTTGGCCAACGCTTCCTTTTGCAGCGGGGGCCTATAAAATAGGCTCAACACAGTCGTCAAAAATATTTTTAGCAACGACAATCACGTTAAGTGTACTTCCCTTCAATTTCTTTTCCAGTTATCGATTGTTCGATTCCGGTTATAAATTAAAAAGCCACTGCCTTCCGTGTTTAACATTCAAAGGTGGGTACGGCTATCGAGAAACTCGTCTTCTAAAAATGCAGATACTGGAGAAAATGCAATTATTTGCGGATTATGTTAATTCGCACGTTGCGGAGTTGGATTTATCGGAGAATGGTCGTCGCGAAACTTTAAAGTCTATAAAAATTAATTTATCGAAGGGGGAGGAACAGAGTAAAAATTCCAGTATTGGGACAATGAGTAAGGATTTTTTGAAATGGATTTTTGAAAAAGCGGGTGGCGTTATTACTCTTTCGGGTTGGATCGGTTATTTGTGTTCGGTAAAAGAATTTTTTTGGAATGATGATGCGGAAGACTATGGGTCGTGGATAGGGGCCTTGGCAGTCCTGTTGCCCACCTTTTTTCTGGCCTTTAATCTGGGTGTTCACGGATATCGTGCCATGCTTCACTATCTGGGGAAATTGATCGAGAGAAAAGAGCCAAGAGATCAAGTGTTTTTATATGCCTTTCCTAAAACAGCGGTGTCCCTCACGTTATTGATTGCTTTTTTGGTGTCCTTCGCTTGGGCGGATGCGGCTGTTTTATTAAGGGAAAGTTGCCCAAACTCCGTGCAACAGATTTTTGGGAATTTTATTTATGCGGGGTCTGTTTCATTTAATGGATTTTTATCGTTAGAATTTATGGGAATTTTGCTGACTGAGCTAATCGGAAAATACAGCGATGACGACGCTAAGATCGCGAGCCAACTTTTGAAAATCTTTGACAAAGGAATTGCTTTCATCGCCTCTTTGTCGGATCCAGAGTTTGATCATTATCTTCAGACTGAACATGGGAAGCAATTACTCGATATTTTTGGAGGAAACCCAAGGACGGCCATTGATTTATTGGACAATGAAAATCGTGAAATAGCGGGTGGGTATCGCTTAACCATGAATACATGAACTGTGTTGAGAACGATAACCCTCCGAGTTGCCTGCAAGGTCAGGCAACCCGATTGCTTTCGACAGGCAGCAGAAACGCAAAAGGTCGCTTAGTGAAGCGTCCGTATTTAATCATTTCTTAATGATCCGCCATTTTAGTAGTGCAAAATAACGTCAAAACAGGCTGATTTATACACTTTACGGATTGTCAAACGCAAAAAGTTAGTGCACTATCGAATCAGAACTTCCTCATTTCTGTTTTTTATTTTTACGTAGAGCTGTAATTGTATGAATGCTTAGGGGTTTGTTTATTAGCGGATTAAAGAAAAGAGGAAAATCACGTGCGATGGTCGTCTTATAATTTCAGTTTATTTGTATTATCTCTTATTTCAAAGCAGATTACTTCGGTTTTAAGCGCGGTATCGGAGGAATTTGCCGTTGTTGGTGACTTTTTTGTGAATCGGACGGGGATGACCCTGTCTTATAATTATACCCAACTTCCGTTTGTATTTTCCCAGTGCCACGAGGTACTGGGTAATTTCAGTATGGATTATCGCGGACACGATCACGCGGGCGTAGCCCCTCAGGTATTAGATTTTTTTACCTGGGGTGTGGATCAACTCAACGTTATTTTTCAGACGGCGGTGGATTGGCCTCGAATGACGACGCAGTGTTTTTTAGACACCGTAGGTGAGTATGCGAATCACTCGTTTGCGTGCAACAGCACTAATTTCGGTCGGGCCGTCTTTTATCATCCTTACCCACATCGTTTGGGCCTTGTTGGATTTTCAAATGCCAATGCCTCGCTCGTGGTGTGTGAATCCCCTACCAATGGATTTATAGTGGCGGGATATCAACCGGATTGGCTGTCCTTGGTGCCGGCGGAGATTAATAATAATTCCACGAATTCCACTGCACCGTTTTCCGATCTTGTGACGGAAGTGTCCACGTGGGATCCGGCGTTGTGGGCGGCTGTTGCCGTGGGAAGTGTTATCACGCTCCTTCTCATCCTCAATGCGAAAGCGATAGGAACCTCAGCGGTGAACACGTATCGTCGTTTGCGTGGTGAAGAAAGGATAGGATTATTCGAAGAACGGGATGACCCCCGCCGCGGATCGATTAATTATGGCAGTACGGACGATGCGCGCAGAGACGATACGGACACACCTTATTCGTTCGTCTAAATAAAAAAATTATTACGGAACGGGAGGCAAAGAACATGCCCAAAGCGAAAGAAAATCAGCGATTTTTCAGTGGTGTTGTCGGTGGGGACCTCGGCATTAAGAGAACTTCGCGCGGTTTATTGGGTGATGTAGACCCGTCACAACCCTTGGGTCAAGCGGGTATCCAAACGACGTTTAATGCGTCGAACGGTAATTTATTCGTTCAAGACCACACTATTCCAATTGAGGCGCGGGGGTTCCGTTTAAACATTGGTATGGTTTATAACAGTCAAGCGTATCAGGAAAACTCTGCTTGGCGATTTACGTTGACGAAAAAAATTGACACCGTTGCGCCGGGAATTTCGGTCAGTGTGACGGAGGAAGACGGATCAGTGACGATCTTTCGTTACGATCCTAACGAAAAGGTGTATGTAGCGACGGGGTTAGCAGAAGGTCGCGAGACCTTAAAGCAAAATCCTGATAATACGTGGACATTGGAATCACCGGGAACGGGCATCACCACCGAATTTGCCTCGACCCGTGAACAAATCAAAACGACGGATCGATTGGGTCGGAGTTGTAATTTTCACTACGAGACACAAAACGATACAGAAAAACAATTAACCCAAATTGACTTACCTTCAGAAGAAGGGACTAAACGAACCATCGAATTCACGCGAGGAAATAATACAATTACCGTTTCGTGTCGAGAAGGAAATAAAACACAGACACTGTCGACATACACTTTTAATGAGCAGCAACGCTTGACGCAAACATCGGTGCCGCTCAACAAAGATCAAACGTATGAAATTAATTACCACTATGATGAGGCCAGCAATTGTCTAAAGCGTATTGAGCAAACGGACGGTACTGCGCTGGATTTCACCTATCAAGACGATGACGACGTTTATCTGTTGGACAGTATTAAAGCAGGGGGCGAAGGCGCTTACCGCATTGAGTATGAGCTAGATAGCGGCTCAACTACCGTCACGGATCCACGCGGTGGGAAGACGGAATATTATTTTGATGAGGTTACCGATGCGGAAGGTGTGGACAATTTTCTCTTGCATCGTATTACACATTCGGTCAGTGATTCCGAGCAGGAGGCACTGGATTTTGGCTACACTTCGGAAAATTTACTGCAAGAAAAAAAATATTCGAGCGGGGTAGTTGAAAATTTTGGCTATGACGCGCTGGGTCTTTTGAACGAGAAAAAAGACGGATTAGGGCACGACGTCCAACAATTCCGTGACCCCGAAACAGGCGTGGTATTCAGCGTTGTGACGCACGAAAAAACCGGTGATGAAACGACGGCGTTGGTCCATCGATTTATTTACGACACCCGCAATAATCAGCAGAAATGTGTGGGTGAAATCACACCGGAAGGTTTTGTCACTCGATATGAATACGATGAGCAAGGCAACCGTATTTCCGCGCGGGGTTACTTAGGGAAGCTTTTTGATACCAACGATACCGAAAAATATCCAGTGGATAAACCGATTTCTGTGGAGGTTTTTAATCCGTGGTGCGCAGCGCAAGACGTGACTCAAACGCGGTTGGTGGATTTTGGTTATAACGATCGCGGTCAATGTATTGAAGAAAAGCATTACGCGACGTTGAAGCCGACTGGAGAAGGAATTGAGGACGAAAAGACCCACGTGGTTAACCGGACGTGGGATGAATTTGGAAATCGACTATCGGAAAGTGTTCGCCAAAGCCTGGGCGTGACGGCGACGGATTCCTATGACTACGATGGATTGCAACGATTAATCAGCCACGTGGATGCATTAAAGCAATCGACGGGAATTCAGTATGAAGGCGCACAACACCAAATCGTAACGACGTTACCGAATGGTTTGGTGCGGACGGTGATCACCGATGCCTCGGGATTGATCGTTGAAAAGCATGAAACTGCGGTTGGTGAATCGGATCGTGTGACGCACTATCGGCGCAACGAAGTGGGCCGTGTGTATGAAATTCAGCAACCGGATGGAACGTGCATTCATCGAATGTACGACGATAAAGGGCGATTGTGCTATGAGGTAAACTCAGAATTTTACGTAACGGAATATCAGTATGATGACCGGGATCACGTCATCGAAACGATTCATTATTTTGATCCGATTTCTCCGACTTCTATTAAAAACATTAACTGGAAAACGATAACGGCAACCGCTTTTGCGAAGCTTATTACGGTCGTTGAAGGCAAAGACCGCGTTGAGACGTACTTATATGACAACGGCAATCGTCTGAAGTACACGATTAACGGCGAGAACGCGATTATCGAACATGTGTACGACGATGCGAATCGGGAGATTGGGGAGAAGCGATATGCTACGGCTTTGGGAGATGCATCGCGCACGCTTGCAGGCGTTCAGGATTTTTTAAAGGACCATCCGGAAGCACGCGAGAAGTGTTTTTATCGCGATAAAGATGGACGGATTGTAGAGGAGCGCGACGAAGCGGGCTATTGGGTGAAACACCAGCGCGCCCCCAGTGGAGAAATTCTCGAGACCCTTCAGTATGCGATGGCGACGAATCCTACGGACACACAGGCACGCCCCGAAGCCATCCCGGAAGACGCACACTATTATTATTATCGGGATTTATTGGGTCAAGTCGGCGCGGAGATTGATGCAGAAAATTACGTCACGACGTACGAGCGGTTGAGCAACGGACTGATTCACGAAAAGACGCGTTACGCGCAAAAAGTCGATCCAAAAACGGTGCATTCACTGTCGGATATTCACCCTACCCCAGATCCGGAAGATCACGCGACGAATTATGAGCGCGACCTATTGAATCGCGAAACGGCGCGAACGGAAAAGCCGAGGGGGTTGCCTCCGGAAAACCCGATGGGGTTACGCACGGAAAAAAAATACGACGCGGCGAATAAGGTAACGGATACGGCAAAAATCGACTTAAAGGATCTTGCCATTCGGCGGGAGACGCACACGCGTTACAACGCGTGGTCTCAAGAAACTGCTTTTCTCAATCCGCGCGCTTCCTCACAGGGGCAGCAGGAATCGGTGTGGACGGAGTTTGCCGAACACAAAAATTATGATGCGAGCGGCTTGTGCGTGTGGAGCACGGATGCACGGCAAAACAAGACGATTTATTATTACAACGACCGACGGGAGTTGGTGTGGTCGATTGATCCCTGTGGAGTAGTGACGGGGTATGTGCGGGATGCTTTTAATGTGACTCACGAAACGCGTTACGCGAAGAAAATTGATGCGGAAATGCTGAAGACGCTGGCGGGTGGATTTATTAGTGCGGCTCCAGAAAACTTTCTTGAGTTTTTAAAAGAATTACCCGATGTCAATCAGGACAGCACCGAGAGTCACGAATTTAATCGCGTCAATAAAGAAACGAAAACCACGGATGCCGAACAGTATGAAAAGCACCGCGAATACAATGCGTTTACTGAAGTGGAGAAAATCCGCGAGCAAGTGACAAAGGGAACCAGTCCGACGACCTGGCGCGTCACAAAAAATACCTTTGATCCTCGTGGATTACCGGCGAGCACGACGGTGGATGCCGATGATGAGGTGCCGGTTTTACACGCGAAGGACAATTCCGCTCCTCACGGGGAGACGTTAGACACACCGCCATCTCCTGCCGCCTCGAGCGGTGGATTTTTTTCCGGAATTTCTTGGGCGGCGCAAACCGTTCTCGCAGCACTGCCGTTTGGGAGCGGAACGAGCACGACGGCGGAAGCTGATACGACGCGCGCAGTGTCAGCAGGCGCTTTAGCTTTAGAACCTGAATCGGAGACGAATTCCGTTCCGAGTGAGCCGCCCGCTCCTGTCCCGCCGCATCTGAATTTACGGACGCAGTGGACGCACACCTTTTTACGAAAAATAGAAACGGAAACGGATGCAGAGGGAAATACGACGCGATTTAAACAGGATCACTTGGGTCGAACGACGGATGTGTTTGATGGGCTGAATGAGAAACCCACGCATGAGGAATGGGATGCGTTTAACCGCGAGACGTTACACACGGATCGAACGGGTGCAGAAACGAAGACGGTGTATGAAACCGCAAAACGCCAATACACGCAAACGAGTGCTGAAAATCGAACGCTGACGACGATCACGAATGCTTTTGGTGAAGTGGCGCGCATGACGGACAGTAATAATTCCACCACGGAGTTAGAACACGATCCGGCGGGAGCGGTGATTGCGCACGTCGATGCGAACGAGCGTCGCACGGAAGATCTGTACAACGTTGCGGGTTGGCACGAGACGCACACGGTGCCGAGTACCGTCGTGACGAAATACGGTCACGATGTAGCGGGGCACGTGACGGGCTACGTGGAAAATCCTCCGCCTGAAGGGGAAGAAAACACGGCACACGAAGAAATTGAGGTGACACTGAAACTCGATCATTTGGGATTAGAGAAGACGCGGATTAATCCGATTAAAAACGAGCGAGAAATAAATCGGGATCGCCGGGGTGTGGTGCGCTCGGAGGTGATCGAGAACAAAAAAAATAAAAAAAATAAAAAAGAAAATAAAAGAGCGGAAGACCCGGATTTTTATATTACGGGTTACGAGACGGATGGTTTAGGCAATAAAACCGCAGAAATGCGCGGGGATTCGAAGGACCCGAATCAACGTCGGGTGGACTATCCGCACGATACGGCGGGTCGTGCGATCGGAATGGTTACGGATCCGGAAGGATTGCATTTAGAAATTAAAGATCGACTGAATAAAACGGGTGCCAAGATTGCAACCACGGACCCGAAAGGTCAAATGACGCGGTACATTTTGGATGGTTTAAACTGCAAGCGATTTACCGTGTTGCCGAATGGTGCGGTGGTGCGTTATGAGCGTGATCCTGAGGGAAGAATATTATTACAACGTGCATACGCTGAGAAAATTGATCCGACCCAGCTGAATGATGAGAGCACGCCGGACGAGGTTTTAGCGCTCGTAAAAGCGAGTCCCGACGACCGCGTGACGTATTATCGGTACGATAACGACGGCAAGCGTCTTTATAAAGTGGAGGCCTTAACGCCGACGACGGGTGCGGTGACGCAATACCACTATGATTCGGCGGGCCGACGGATTGGGGAGACGCGGTATTTCAAGCCCATTAATACGAGCGATTTGCATCCGACGGATCCGAAATCGATTGCCGCCCACCTCAAACCGGATTCGGAACACGACCGCAGTGAATATCATTTACTGGATCCCGCGGGCCAAGAAGTTTTTTTTATTAATGCCATCGGCGGCGTGACGGAGTACGGTTACGACGCGAATGGAAATAAGACGCAGATTATTCGTTATGCCACCCCACTTCTTCAAACATCATTGTTGTCTCCGTCATCCTCGCCAGGGAAGGCGGGGATCCAAGCCCAAGGATGGAAATTCCCATTGCCATCCCTGGACTTCGTACGCGCATTATTAAATAAATCCGACCCCAACAATCGCGTGACCCACCAAATTTTTGACGAAGTGGATCGGCTGAGATTTATTATTGATCCTGAAAAATTCGTCGTAGAGCAAATTCCCGATGAAGTGAATCAAGTGCTGACGGAGAGTGCTTATGAGCAACCGTTGTCTGTACTTCCGGAAACTCTGACGGTTGAGTCGATTACCGCCGCGATTGAAGCGGTGCCGAATCAAAAAACGCGAACGACGACGCACGCGTATGACGTGTTGCGCAACCGCACATCGACGACCAATGCGCTGAATGAAACCGAGGAGTGGATTTATAACGCCCTGAGTGAGTGCGTGAAACACAAAGATCGGCGAGATTTTATTTGGGAAAACCAATACGACAAAGCGGGCCGAAAAATTCACACCTTTTCTCCGGAGACTTTGGTGCGTGAAACCCAACCGGACCCGAATAATCCGGGTCATTTGATTTTGGGAGCGGAAATTCACGCGCGTTTGGTGGAGGTGACGAAACCCGATGCCAACGGAAATCCCGAAACGCGCATTCGGGGCATGCAGGTGATCGGTAGCACGGACATTACAGTGGTATCGACACTGGGGTTTTCCTACGATGCGACCAATCACGCGACGGGAACAGAGCAGGATGGGGTTTCGGTTGATAATCCGAAAGCGGAATTAAAAATCCCCGGTGATCGACCGGATGTGCCGGAGAAAATTACCACACAACGTGTTTTAAATACGTTTGGCCAACCGGTGGTGGAAATCGACGAAGCGGGGAACGCGACGTTTACCGTATACGATCCGAGCGGACGGGCGCTGTATCACGTTAAACCCGACGGAGCGGTGACGCACTTTATTCGTAACGCATTTGGTGACGTTGAGCACGCCACGCAATACGCGACGCCTTTAGATGTAACGGCGCTAAAAAGCTTTTTAACGACGGGCGTAACGGCACAATGGGTAAACGAACATCTGCATCCTTCGAACGACGACCGCACGATCACGATGGCGTACAACGGCGTGGGGCAAAAAATGTCGCTCGCGCTGCCGGAAGTGAGCGTTTATACGCAAAGCGATTTTGATACACCGCTTTTAGAAAAAGTAACACCCACCACCGAGTGGGAGCCGAATATTTTTGGTGAAGAGATTAAAAAAAGCGTGGTGTTGGACGGTCACGGTGGAGTAGCCGTCGCGCGCACGTGGCGGGATGTGCGTGGACATGCGATTGGCGAAGCGAGTCCCACGGGCGCGATCACGATTCGTGAATTTAATTGTGATGGAAAAGAAACGCGGCGGACGGAATACGCGATGTGTATTTCCCTTCCTGCAGAAAAGATTTCGTTCGAGGAATTAAAAGAGAAAATAGTAGAAACGCCGGGGAAAGATCGTGTTTTTCGCACTGATTATGATGCGCTCGGTCGCGTTCAAGCAACAACGGAAGTTCAAGTGGTCGTGCAAGCGGTTTCGTTAAATCCCGACGGAACACCCGTCATGACCGATAAGCCGATACAGGATTTAGCCACGACGTACACGTATCCTAAAGGTCTGGACCAACCGGAAACGGTGACGTACCCGAACGGTGGTGTGGCTGAAAATAAATACGATGAGCTGGGTCGGCACAACGAACAGAGCGGTATTCCCCGCGACGATCAAGAAGCACCGGGACAACGGCTTACGGAAGTGCGTAAGACGGAGTTCAACGTTTCTAATAAACCGGTTTATGAAGTGCGTTCGGTGGATCACACGCCCTCGAACGACGGAATTACGGTTTTGGATCACATTCCTGCTGACCAAGTCACGCTTCGCGCCTTTGACCCCGCCACCGCTCATTTACTGAAAGAACAAAAACCCGAAGGAAGCACGACGGAGACGAGTTACACGAAGACCGGGAAAGTGGCGCGTCAATTTCAGTGGGTGAGCTCGGGCGATCCCAGCAAAAAAAATCAAAAATACTTGTACGAAACGAAACAGGAATACGATGCAAACGGACAGCCGATTCGAACGATCGAACGAGACGTTCAAACGGGCGAATCGATTATCTGGGAACAGCAGCCGAACACCTTTGGTGAAGTCACACAAGAAGGTCCGGGCAGTGGAGAAAATCCCTGGCCGGTTCAACACCGCCATAATAAAGCCGGTCAACGCTGGTTCACGAATGAAGACCGTGGCATTGCGACGATTGAATTGCAAAACGCAGCAGGTCAACAAACCGGACAATTGCGTTCTGCGACCGACGATTTATTAACAAATATCACTGAGGCGGATATTCCGGAAATTCTTGCGCGTGACGGAAGTCGCACCCAACGTTTGGGTTTGAATCGTGACGGAGAAGGGCGTATCACGACTCAATTTTTACCGGCGTTTCGGTATTTGCCGGAAGGAAGCCCAGAAGCCTTAATCACGTGTTTGTCTTTTGAGGGAAGTAAGATCAGCTGGCCTGCACCGAGCGATACCTTTTGGGTGGCGCGTTTTACGCTCGATCGGGGCGATGGAAATTTAATCGTACGCGAAGCAACCCGAGTCACGGGAGCGGATCTGATTGAGCGTTTTGTCGTAGATTTTAGTGATCTCAATTTAATTGCGGATCGCTACGCGTACACCTTGAATTACTATTTCAGGAGTCCGACGGGGGTTGTGAATTACAACCCGCGCGAGGGAACGAAAGGACAATTGACGTTAGACACGAGTCACACGGAAGGCGCGCTGCATTTAGCGACGAAGTTGGCGGATGAAGACACGTTGGTGCTAACGGGTAAAACGACGGGAATTGCGGGAATTGCGCTGTATCCCGCATCGGCAGGACAAGACAAAAATGCGGCAGAAGCAGAAAAAGAACCGTTACCCGTGGCGAAGTTAGGCGTGAATCTGACGAACGTGCCGGGACGCTTGCTCGTTCGGTGTGAAGATCAAGTGACGGGAAGCTACACGGCGAAACCGATTACTGAAACGGTAAAACAAGGTGCTTCGCTTACGCTGGATCAATCCGATGCACAAGGCCGACGGGTGGAATTCCGAAAGACCGTCGTGCGCCGGAATGATGACGGTCCGTATGAGGAGGTGCACTGGGACGATTTGCCACCCGGATGCAGCGCCGTGGAAGGAGAGTTCACGTACGCCGTTTATGCGGGGGGCAGTAAATCGCAGGAGACGTACACGCTGGCGGGTCAGCCCAAAACGTTTCAGTTCCGCCCGGATCCCAAGGGCGCGAGGAATTATACCGGTCTTCCCAGCGGCTTTTTACCGGTAACGGATATTCTGTATGGGACGGAAGTGGGCGATGATCCTGCCACGCGTCGGGTGATTGGTGAGGCGCACAATAAATACATTGCAGAAACCGAAATACCCGCTTATCTCTATTACAAGCCCGCACCCGGAGAGCAGACGGAGGTGCTGGCCGTTCTGGATCCTAATGGGAATATTACCGGATATTTGGGATTAACGGAGTGGCTGGGCGGCTGGAAGCGCGCGGTGTTTGATGAAAGTGTGTTAGGGAAGGATGCTTCATTATACACGTATCAAGCGTTATCGTTGGGGGACCCCGATCTGGCTCGGGAATCCATCGATGCGTTCGACATCATCACGGAGCGCGCGGCTCCCGGTCTCAGCGCGCAAGTGATTTCGATGCCGGATTTTGCGGTGGTATTTAGTGAGACGAACCCCACGCGGTTTGAGTGGCGTTTGCCGAAGAACCTAAGGCGTCAACCGTTTCAAATTAATTATCGGTTGCTCAATGGAATGGAGCGCAGCACGTGGGTGGGGCACGACTTTTTAGACAAAGGAGGTTTTTATCCGGGCGGAGCGATTCCGACGAAGGTAGTCGCAGACTGGTTATTTTATGACGGCCAAACGATTGAGGCGCTGCGGGGCCCTGAAGTGGCGCGTCGCGCGCACGATCACGCGTATTACACGATTCGCAGCCTCTTGTTGCATCCGATTCCCGTCGGAACACAGACAGCGATGCTGGAGTATTTTCAGAAAAATCCGGAGGATGACAGTAAGATCGGTTGGCTGACCATCCCGGAGGGGGACTATAAAGTTCACAATACGGTTCTGATTGCGCTGGTCAACGGATTGGATGCGGGCGCTTACGCGTTTCGGGTAAAGTTTTTTGATGCCGCAGGCCATCTGTTAAAACCCAACTCCGTCCCCGCGCCCCTTCAACTGGGAGCGGATGGCTGGACCACGGGGACATTCAATTTACTCGATCACCCGGGTGATATTGTGACGCCCTCGCTCGAGGCGCAGTACGTGTGGGCAAAGCCCGAGCGCGCTCAAACGCTGGATCGCTGGGGAAATCCGTTAACAGTCACGGATCCTATGAAGAACACAACGGAATACGAATACAACCCCGCCAATCAGCGGATCAAGCAAAGGGATCCTGCGGTGAGGATTGTGGATGAGTTCGGTGAAGCGCATGAGAATTATCGTGCCCTCACACAATACGGTTACGACGAAATGCACCGAGCCGTGGGTGTGCGTAAACCCAAGGGCGGGGTAACGGCCCAGTTTCGAAATACGGCGGGTGAAATCACTGAGACGGTACGTCCGAATAAGGTGTCAGAAAAGATTATTCGGGACGGTTTTGGCCGAAAGTGGAAAGCAGTTGATCCGATGGGTGGCACGACGACTTTTGGGTACGACGGCCAAGACCGATTGGTATCGGAAACGGACCCAGATCCGGGTCAGGATCCCTGGGAGACGACCTACGGGTACAACGAGCGGGATAAACGCATACGCAGCACGAATCCCAATAAAGAAACGACGCATTTTGATTACAATTACCGAGACTGGATCGTGCTGACTCAATTTCCCGAAGGGAACCGCATCACACGGACCTTTGACCGCAATGGGGAAGTATTGACGGAAGACGATGGGGTGAGCCATCCGCTGACGTGGGATCGAGATCCGTTTGGGAATGTGCAGAGTCATACGGATAAAGCGACGGATAAATCGGGTGCCCCCGGAGCCTTAGTGGCATACCAGCGCGATTACACGAATCAAGTAACGGCGATTAAGACGACACGCGCTGGCAATCATGGAAAACAATATTTGTGGGGAAATCCCGCAGAGTCGGGACCGGTTTCGCCGATGCGGCAGCGGTTTGTATTGGATGAAGCGGGTCATACTCGTTGGGTGATTGATGAGACGCAAGAGTGGCGCACGCGCTACCTGATTGATCCGATGGGTCGTCGTCGGGGCGAGCGATTTATTGGTAGCGATGACCAAGTGTACCAAGACACGTATCTCAGCATTAACGCGCGGGGCTGGGTGACCCACATTGAAGACCTCCGAATGGTGGCGGACTACGATTTTGATGAACACGGGAATCGACGGCACACGCAGGCGTGGTACAAGCAACTGAGCGCGGATATGAATCCGCAAAAGACGCAATTGCACGCGATTGATTCGGCCGAGCAGTGGTTTGATTACAATACCGATGATTTAATGACGATTGATCGTGGGGTATTGCGACCGGGCGTGATCGGAGGCGACAAAGGAAAAATCACCACGGCACCGGGCAAGGGCACCGAGCTTATTTACGATGTGCGCGGCTGGCGGCATCAAGAGGTGTCGCAGAACATCCATAATGTGAAAGAAACGAACACGATTACGTACCGTCCGAACGGACTGATTCAAGAGACGAGCACGACGAAGGGGACGAGTCGGACTTATGCTTACGATCGCGCGAGCCGACGGACCAGTTATACGGAACTCCACGCCGACGGGTCGGGGACTCAGGAGGTGAGTACTCCGTACGACGGAAACGGGCGTTTGCTGCATCAAGCGCACAACAGCCGTGGGGCGGGAACAGACTGGGTGACGGACTCGACGACGCGGTTCAGTCAGTTTGATTCCGAAGGCCACCCCCATCATCAAGAGACAATTTACTCCCCGGGAGAACATCAAACCACCGACGAGCTGAATTCAGACTACGTCGGATTTGATTCGATGCAAATCACGGTGAACGAAGGCACGCGGACGCAAGACGGAGGAAAAGCGGAGAAACACGGGACGACGTACGTGACGTACGACTCGAACGGGAATTTCCAAAGCGTGACGGGGGATTTGGTGCACGCGGGGGATTTCCGGTGGTTTCGGGTGAATCCGGAGAATCGGATTATCTTCAAACAATCGGATAAGCGGTGGGAATATTTTATTTACGGACCGGATGGTGGCGTGTTGGCGTGGGTGGGGGATTTACCTTCCGATCCGACGAGTGCGGACCTCCCGACGGAAGTGAATTTTGATCCGTGGTACCACGCGGTGAGTGCGAACTGGCCGCCGTCGTGTCCGTCGCAGTACACGGTACGGGAGGGAGACACGTTTGCCTCGATTGCGCTTCAGATGTACGGGGATGCGAGCTGCGCGTATGTGATTGCGACTGCGAATGGGTATTCGGAGAGCGATGCCCCACCGGCAGAGATGGTGTTGACGATTCCGGCCCGGACGGTGGTGGATGAGCATAACGGAGCGGGCCAGCGTGCGGTATACAACCCAGGGCAAATTCTTGGGGTGTTGTATCCATACATGCCGCTGCCCCCACAGCACCCGCACCGGAATGTTTTTGGGATTTTGGTGGAAGCATTTGTCGGAGTGTTGATTGTGGCGTGGTTGGCGCCAGAGTTGCTGGGCCCCTTGATGAGTACGTTTGGGAATATTATTGGAGCGGGATTGGCCTTCGGAATTGCGGATGCCGCTGCGGACGTTGCGGAACAGGTGGTGGGTTTGGCGTTTGGGATGCAGGATAAATTCTCGCTGAAGGAAGTGGGAAATCAATTCGAGCAAGGATTTATTACGGGTGCGCTAGCGGGCGCGCTCGTAGGAACGAAATTGGATATTTTATCGGGGACGATGAATCGCGCGAGTGGTGCAGCGGCGGGCGCGACGACGGCGAGTGGGACGACGTTGGATTTCCCCCATTTACTGCTGGCGAATGAAGTGATGACG
>CAMTUH010000005.1:0-100737 GCA_947084935.1 uncultured Coxiellaceae bacterium | reverse complement strand
GCCTCACCCTGCGGATGCTCGATGGAGCTCAACATACTTCCGGATCGTTCGGTGAAAAACGTCTCTCCACACAGTGTAGCTTTGCGAAGCGGGGGGGGATCCTTTTGCAGGCAAATAAAGCGCAGGGCGAAGCGGAACTCGCATGAAGCAAAGCTTCATGCCCGCTGAGCGCCCGAGCCAACGATGGCGAGAGCAGCTTGCAAGCGTAGCAAGGGCCAAAGCCCGACGAGCCATTGCCGGAAAAAGGATCCCCTCGCTTCGACACCAAGTTTTACAGATAAACGAAAACTCGAACTCACTTTTTCACGTAAATTTTTTCTTGATCTTGGGGTAGGAATGGACGAAAATGGGCCTGTTTTTAAATGGTTCGGAAAGCAATAATGACGAACAAAACCGCTTTATTAAAACAGCCCATCGAGCACATCGACATCACTCAGCCGATGTCCTGGGAGTCGCTGATCGATGCGATGCAGCATACCGCATTCCAAGGGCGTAATTTAGCGAATGCCGCGAAGATTTACGCGCAAATGCTTCAAGACCGTAATTGCTCGATTATCCTGTGTTTAGCTGGCTCTCTAATCAGCGCCGGACTGAAAAAAGTCGTCGTTGATTTAATCGAGAATAACCTAATCGACGCCATCGTTTCCACGGGTGCGAATATTGTCGACCAGGATTTTTTTGAAGGACTGGGCTTTCGTCATTACGTGGGTTCACCGCGCTTGGACGATGAAATGCTCCAATCGCTCAAAATCGATCGTATTTACGACACACTGATTAATGAAGACGAGCTTCGCATTTGCGACAACACTATTTATGAAATCGCAAACACGTTGGAACCGAAACCTTATTCGTCTCGCGAATTTATTATTGAAATGGGAAAATATTTACAAAAACACAAACCCCATTCCGTATCCATCGTGCGCTCCGCTTATCAAAGAGGATTACCAATATTCGTGCCGGCATTCAGCGATTGCAGCGCAGGGTTTGGTTTAGTCATGCATCAAATTGAACGACCACGCCAACACGTGAGCATCGACTCCGTGAAAGATTTCCGCGAATTAACGCAATTAAAAATTAAGGCCAAAGAAACGGGGCTTGTGATGATAGGCGGTGGTGTTCCGAAAAATTTTGCACAAGACATTGTGGTCGCCGCAGAATTATTGGGCCAGGACGCACCTCTGCATAAATACGCCATTCAAATTACCGTGGCCGATGAACGCGACGGGGCTCTTTCGGGGTCCACGTTACGTGAAGCTTGTTCGTGGGGAAAAGTTGCGATCACTCACGAACAAATGGTCTTTGCCGAAGCAACGATCGCATTTCCCATGGTAGCCGCTTACGCCTACCATAACACACGCGAACAAAAGAGACATGAAAAACGATACAACGACACCCTCGCTCAGCTCGCCGAATCCGGAATCAACGCCATCGTGGCACGTTGACGACGCTCGAGAGAATTACAATATTGAAAGCTGGAGTGATGGATTCTTTGATGTCGACCAAAAGGGTTGCGTCGTTGCATATCCTCAACGAAAAAACGACAGCGCCAAACCCATTAATCTCGATTACCTGGTGCAAAAGCTCAGCGCGCAGGGATTAAGCCCACCGATTTTGCTGCGTTTCCCTGATATTTTACACACACGTGTGGATAGCCTAGCGCAAGCATTCACACAAGCCATTCGCGACACGAATTATTCCGGTAAATACACCACGGTTTACCCCATCAAAGTAAACCAACAACGCTCCGTGATTTCTGAAATTTGTAAACACAAGAAAAACCCGATCGGTTTGGAAGCAGGAAGCAAATCCGAATTGCTTGCGGTCATTGGCTTGGCGAAAAAACCGGGGACGATTATTGTGTGCAACGGTTATAAAGACATGGAATACATTCGCTCGGCGCTGATCGCTCAATTGCTCGGACATCAAGTCTATCTCGTTCTCGAAAAATTCTCGGAGCTCGATAAAATCTTGTTGCTCGCCAAAGAAATGAACGTATCGCCTCGACTCGGCATACGCATTCGCGCACTGACTGTTACCGCAGGAAAATGGCAAGACACCGGCGGCGAAAAATCGAAATTCGGTTTGAGTGCTGCGCAGGTTTTAAAGGTCATTGAATATTTATCCAAAAACGATAGCCTGCACATGCTGCAGTTGCTGCATTTCCATTTCGGTTCCCAAATTGCCAATATTAATGATATTCAAAATGGCATGCAGGAATGCGCGCGTTATTATGCGGAATTACATCGGAAAGGAGCAAAGATACAAATCGTCGACGTGGGCGGTGGTTTGGGCGTGGATTACGACGGAACGCACACCCGCCGATTCAGCTCCGTGAACTACACCATGGAAGAATACGCGAATAATATCGTTTATACGATTAATGAAGTGTGCATGGTCCACAACTTGCCGCACCCGGATATTTTTTCTGAATCGGGTCGTGCCATTACCGCACACCACGCCGTGCTGATCACCAACATCATCGATCACGAAGCAGCTCTGTTACCTGACCTCACGGATATGTCAAACGTCGACAACGACGCCATTATTAAAAATCTCTTGAGCGGCATTAATAATTTAACTCCCCGCAATGCGCTGGAAGCGTATCACGACGCTACGTATTGGATGCAGGAAGCACACACCAAATACCTGCACAACGTGATCGATATCGATAAACGGGCACGCATCGAACAATTGTATTTGGTGACCTGTTGGCGGGTGCGCGAATTGTTGAAGCCACAAATACGCGCGCACCGAGAAATCATCGATGAGCTCAACAATAAATTAGCCGACAAATATTTTCTGAATTTTTCTCTGTTTCAGTCGTTGCCTGACGCGTGGGCCATCGATCACATTTTCCCGATTATCCCACTCTCGCAGCTCAATCAATCGCCCTCGCGCCGCGCCGTTCTGCAAGACATCACCTGTGATTCCGACGGAAAGATTGATTTTTATCTCGATGGTCAGGGAATTGAAAGCACGCTACCGCTGCCACCGTATCAATCGAAAAAACCGTATTTACTCGGCATTTTCTTGGTCGGTGCTTACCAAGAAATTCTCGGCGATATGCATAATTTGTTCGGCGATACTGCTTCCGCTAACGTCAAATTGACTAACGACGGCGCTTATGAAATTACGGAAATTAAGGTGGGCGACCGCGTGAAAGATATTTTGCGCTACGTCGGCTTTGACAACAAAATCATGCTCAACTCGTACCGCAAACAAGTGGCTAATTCCACGATTCAATCCAACGAAGCCGAGCAGTATCTGAACGAGCTTATCAATGGATTAGACGGCTATACGTATCTAGAAGAGTAGCCTCGGTGAGCGGCTATTTCATTGCCTTCTCGATTAACACACCAAGCGTCCAATCGACAGAATTGCCATTTATTTTGCTTACGGCCGTGATGTTACTGCGGCACCCACGAAAGCCTAATTCTTTTAACAGGGCTATTTGCTCGGAAGCCGCATAGCAATAGCTATAAACGTAATCTTTTGCAGCCACATATTTTGGATCTGAGAGTATTTGCTCCCAATTATCCGCGCAGAATGCAGCAGCCGCTTGTTGATAGGTATCCAAGTTTAAATTGAAATTACCATTTTCTTGCAAGAGAGTTTGAGCTGCATAATAAAAACCGGAAAACGCATCAAAAGGAATTGCAGTCACTCTGAATTGCGGTGGTTGGACCCGGTGGACATCAAACAGTGGCTGGATATCCGCCTCGCATTGACGAGCAGAGCCTAACCCTTTGCTCTCGTTCGGCATGGGGTAATCGTTCGGATAACAACTCTCATCGGTTGAGTATTGATAACGCGAATAGTCTTCACCTAATCCCAGATAACTTTGCGCATGAACGTAGATCGGTTGTCCATTAATACGAAAGGGTATTGCCTGTGGATCTTGCGCATCAGCAGGGTAAGCAATCTCCATCGAGCCACCACCCATATCTAATACGCCGCGTAAATTCTGCGGGTTTTGAAAACCACTCTGCAAATCGTTGTCCGCAATCCAATCGTAAAAAGCTTCGTAAGATCCGGGAATCGTCCGAATGTCCTCAACATGCGCTTTTGTATTTTGGCTAATCCACTGCGAAATTGCTTTATAATCGGCATCCTGGATCGTCGGTGAAATGATGCGCATGCTCGCCGTTGCATAAAAATAAACGGGCGCTGCAGTTGTTTTGGCAGCGCCGTTAAACAGGGTAGTTAAATAATTGGGAATATCCGCAGTGCGGATGTCTTCTAGGCCTGGCGCAGCCTTATTTGTCGCTACCGTTTTAATATTGGTCGGTAATGCACCCGGCGCACTTTGATCGTAACTATATAAATATAATTTGGAACCGGAACTGCCGCCATCAACCACAATCATGTATTGTGTTTCGGCGTGGGCAGAAAGGATAAACATCGTTGTCATCATGATAAATATTTTTTTCATGAGGAACTCCTTAATTCTAATCCAACTAATTTAGCTTAGTCCGCATTGCTCACACGCTCAATACAGGATATGGGGAAAGCCGGAAAAATAATTCAACCTTAAGAATTGGCTTATGTAATTCGTCTCATCCAGCTACCCACAGTATTGCAGATGAGACGCGCAACACGCATATTAGCTTCCGTATCAGTATCCCGCCTTGTCTTGACAATACGGCAAATTGCCGTATACTGATAATAAACGTTCTAGCTTATTAATTTATTGATGATTTTATGGCGCGAGCACCCAAACATAACCCCGAAATCGAGCGGCTGGAAGCAAGAATCAGCGCGGACAAAAAAAGTCTTTTAAAGAACGCAGCTGAGTTATCCGGTCGAACACTGACTGATTTCGTTATTGATTCTGCTTATAAGGCTGCTGTCCACGTTATTCAGGAACATCAACAATTGCACTTATCTGTTAATGACCGTGATATTTTTATCCGGGCATTATTAAATCCATCCAAACCATCTGAGCGTTTATTGAAAGCATCCAAAGTATATAAAAGGGACATTACTTCTCAGTGATTGACGAGCCCATTCATTCCACTCAATATATGATCTCCTCCCTCGAAAAAAAGCACGATAGAAGCGCGTTCGCATGTGGAATAGATGCGCTAGATCGATATCTGAAAATACAAGCCAATCAAGATATTAAAAAAAACGTTTCCGTTACTTACGTGTTAACACCTCACAATTCGGAGCAAATTTTTGGGTATTATACGCTTTCGTCCATCGGGATATTTGCTGACGAACTTTCTGAGAAGATTATTAAGAAGTTGCCACGATATCCCGTTTTGCCGGGTGTTTTATTAGGGAGGCTAGCCGTTGACAAAAAATTTCAAGGAAAAAAAATCGGTCTTTGCCTGCTCATGGATGCTCTTAAACGAAGCCTTACAATCAGTAATCAAATCGGAATCGTGGCCGTTATCGTAGATGCTAAAGATGAAAAAGCCGCTGCTTTTTATAAGCATTACGGCTTCATAGCATTACCTGATAATATTCATCGATTATTTTTACCTTTAAGCACAATAAAAAAATTAGGATTATGAGGAAGCCATCGTATCCCCCAAAGAAAACATACAAACATTAAAACAGTGGATTTCTGCACCCTGTTTAGGCATCGCGCCTTACGCTTATTTCCCTAAATTATAACGCTTCGCGGTCGCTCGAATAACTTCCATTAATTCGGGCTTGGTGAGGCCGTAATTTTTAGCTTCGTTGATGGCCGCATCAACGGGTGTTTTGCTTTCCATGATGTTATTGATCGCGAGCATCATGGCAACCCGATTGCCGGATTCGCAATGGATAAAGATGGGGTAATTTTTCGGTTCATAAACCGCTTGATTAAATTGTTTTATCTCATCCATGCCGAGCTTGTTCACATCGATGGGAATATTGATATAGCTCATTCCCAATTTCGTGACGGCGGCTTGTTCATCAAACGTCATTTCACTTTTTTGACGAAGGTTAATTAACGTTTTTATTTGCAATTTTTTTAATGCGGGTAAAGCGGATTCAGCGGGTTGTGCGCCGACGTAAATATTACCGTCCATCGTGGCCACCTGATACACCGTGCCAACACCGGCAATATTCACTTTCTTAAATGCTTCAACGGTCGACGGCTCAAGACCGGCGTATCCTGCTTGAATAAATAAAAATCCGGTGAATAATATTCCTAATAATAATTTTGTGGTTTTCATGAATAATTCCTTTTAAAATTTTCACTTGTGTCATCCCGAGGGGCTCTGCGACGAGGGATCTCGACACAATAAGGAGATCCCTCGCGATGCACTCGGGATGACAGGATACCGGGCTTCGAGGCTCAGCCCGACCTACGGTCGGACATCAGGCATCCCAATTATAATGGTTCCTCAGCCGATTCACCAAGGTTATGAATACTGGCCTTGGCACCCGCAGCCGCCAAGGCCGCTTTAACAAATCCCGCAAACAGCGGGTGTCCCTCTCGAGGCGTGGAAGTAAATTCGGGGTGAAACTGGCAACCCACAAACCACGGATGATTCGGCAATTCAATCATCTCCACCAAACGATTATCAATCGAATGCCCTGAAATCGTCAGCCCCGCTTTTTCCAGCGCGGGAATAAAGCGATTATTGACTTCATAACGGTGGCGATGCCGTTCAATGATCGTGTCCTTCCCATACAATTGATGCGCTAAAGTTCCCGATTTCAGTCGACACGGTTGACCGCCCAAGCGCATGGTTCCCCCAAGATCGCTGTCTTTTTCGCGCTGCTCCACTCGACCGTCTTTTTCCACCCACTCACTCACAAGCGCAATCACGGGGTACGGTGTTTTCACGTCAAATTCCGTGCTGTTCGCTTTATCCATGCCAGCCTTGTGACGCGCAAATTCAATAATCGCAATTTGCATTCCTAAGCAGATCCCAAGATAAGGGATATTATGTTCACGCGCGTATTGCGCGGCCAACACTTTCCCTTCAATGCCACGCACACCAAATCCACCTGGAACTAAAACGGCATCGACGTTTTTCAACAATTCCACACCGTGCAACTCAATGGCTTCCGAATCGATGTATTCAATATTCACGCGCGTGTTGTTGTGTATCCCCGCGTGCGTGAGCGCTTCACTGAGTGATTTGTACGAATCTTCAAGATCCACGTATTTCCCCACCATCGCAATTGTAACGGCGTGTTCGGGGTGTTTGTGCCTCCGAACGACTTGCTCCCAGTCACTCAAATCCACGCGCTGCGATTTTATTTTGAGTTTTTCACACACGCGAGCTCCCAAACCTTGCTCGCGCAAAATTAATGGGACTTCATAAATGGATTTCGCGTCTGCAAGCGAAATAACGTCCGGCACCGCCACGTTGGTAAACAACGCAATTTTCGAGCGCTCCGCCGCGGGCAGAGGTTGCACGGATCGACACACAATAATATCGGGTTGAATACCAATGGAACGCAATTCCTTCACGGAATGTTGAGTCGGCTTGGTTTTAATTTCACGCGACGTCGCAATGTAAGGCACCAAAGTCAAATGAATAAACAGCGTGTTTTCAGGGCCCAATTCGATGCGCATTTGACGAATAGCTTCTAAAAACGGCAACGATTCAATGTCACCCACCGTACCACCGACCTCAACCAAAGCGATATCCGCATCATCCGCTCCCTCTCGAATTTTTTGTTTGATTTCATCGGTGATGTGCGGGATCACTTGAACGGTTCCACCCAAATAATCACCCCGCCGCTCTTTACGAATCACGTCTGCATACACGCGGCCCGAGGTGAAATTGTTTTTTTTCGTCATGGTGGTTTTTACAAACCGCTCGTAGTGCCCAAGATCGAGATCGGTCTCAGCACCGTCTTCGGTCACAAACACTTCGCCGTGCTGAAAAGGATTCATCGTGCCGGGATCGACGTTGATGTAGGGATCCAGCTTGATGAGCGTGATTTTTAAGCCTTGTGCTTCAAGAATCGCACCGAGTGACGCGGAGGTAATGCCCTTTCCTAAGGAAGAAACCACACCGCCGGTAATAAAAATGTATCGTGTCATTGAACCGCCCGCTTTTGTACTAAAAACGGGAGTTTATTATACCAGAGCTTAACCCATGTGCACAGCACAATAAAAATCCCCGCCCCAAGGGGCCAAGCCGCGAGGTATACGTGCTGCGACAACCCCCGGGTTGCAATCGGGGCGCCGATTCCAGTATCATCGCGCGATGACTGGAAAACACACTCCATTTGCCGCTAAGCCCATTTACGAAGAGATTTCAAAGACCTGGGATACTCATATCGTTCCCATTTTAACGGATTACATCAAAATCCCCAATAAATCTCCGCTGTTTGATAAGCAATGGAAAGAACACGGATTCATGGATAAAGCCATGAAACTCATGGCCGATTGGTGCCAACAACAATCCATCAAAAACTTATCGCTGGAAGTCGTTCAGTTGCCGGGTCGGACCCCTCTATTATTCATGGAAATTCCAGGCGAGATCGATGATACCGTCCTACTCTATGGACACATGGACAAACAGCCTGAAATGAAAGGGTGGGATTCCGATTTAGGCCCTTGGAACCCCGTGCTGAAAGGCGATAAATTATATGGCCGCGGCAGTGCCGACGACGGTTACGCCGTGTTTTCGGCGCTCACCGCAATCGCCGTACTGCAAAAACACCGCATCCCGCATGCACGCTGTGTCGTTCTGATTGAAGCGTGTGAAGAGAGCGGAAGCACAGATTTGCCTTATTACCTCGATCATTTAAAAGAACGTATTGCCTCGCCGAATTTCATCGTTTGTCTCGACAGCAGTTGCGGGAATTACGAACAACTCTGGAGCACCTCTTCATTACGCGGTTTAGCGGGCGGTATTTTACGCATCGAAGTGCTCTCCGAAGGCATCCATTCCGGCGATGGGAGCGGTGTTGTCCCTTCACCCCTCATGATTTTGCGTCGGCTCTTGGACCGCATTGAAAATTCACAGACCGGCGAAATTTTACTGAAAGAACTGTACGTCGATATTCCCAAAGAACGCCTTTCGCAAGCACGCGAAACGGCACAAGCACTGGGACAAAATTTCCTCCACGCCCATCCGTTTTTAGAAGGGGTGAAACCCGTTTCGACGGATATCAGCGAATTGTTACTGAAGCAAACCTGGTATCCTCAACTTTCCATCACGGGCTTAGACGGATTGCCGGCTACGGAGAATGCAGGAAACGTAACGGTTCCCAACGTGGCCGTTACACTCTCCATGCGCTTACCCCCCCCGTGCGATCCCAAAGTCGCGCAAAAAATTATTAAAAACACGCTTGAAAAAGATCCCCCCTTTGGCGCGAAAGTAAGCTTTTCCCCACACGACAGCGGGCCCGGCTGGGACGCCCCCCAAATATCCGACTGGTTGAAAACCGCCGGAAACGAAGCGTCTGAACAACTTTTTGGTAAGCCCATGGCGTTAATCGGTGGTGGAGGCAGCATTCCTTTTATGGGCATGCTCGGAAGAATGTTCCCTAAAGCGCAGTTCTTAATTACCGGCGTGCTGGGCCCTAAATCAAACGCGCACGGGCCCAATGAATTTCTGCATTTACCCACGGCAAAAAAAGTAACGGGTTGTGTCGCGTTCGTATTAGCCGCGCATTATGAAGAATTTCGAAAATAAGAACCTCACGAACAAATTAAGCCGATTAATCCCGCTGTTTCTAATCATTTTCATTGACTCCTTGGGCTATTTCCTAGTAATTCCTGTATTGTTACGTCTATTTTTACACGGCGACTACAATTTAATTCCAGCCAACACCCCATTAGCGATCCGCAATATGTGGTACGGGATTACCGTTACCTTATCGCCACTGGCTTTTTCATTATTGTCTCCCGTCATGGGGAGTTTTTCCGATACCTATGGCCGAAAAAAAACATTATTATTTTGTTTAATTGGTTCTTTCATCGGTTTTATTTTACCGGTGTGGGGCATTTTTTATCACAGCTTGGCACTTATTTTATTCGGTCGCTTTATTGCCGGCGCCGCTTCCAGCAGTCAAGCCGTCGCACAAGCGGCTATCGCTGATTTCACTCAAGGCAAACAGAAAGCCTTTTATTTAAGTTTAATTGGCTTTGCGATGACGCTGGCGATGGTGCTGGGGCCTCTCGGCGGCAGTTACTTTTCCGATACACAGTGGGTTCGTTGGTTTAACGTCATGACTCCCTATTGGATCGGGGTTGGATTATCCGTGATTAATGTCTTTCTATTGATTTTCTTTTATTTCGAATTGCCCAGCGAACAAAAAAAGCCGACTAAAATTCCGATCAAACAAGCGGCGGTGATTTTATTTGAAATGTTATTTCGCTCAACCGTCAGCCGCTTGTTACTTGTTTTCTTTTTACTGGAATTGGCGTGGAGTCAATATTATCAAGTGATTTTTCTTTACTTGTCCGAGCGATATCAATACACCCCCACTCAAGTGGCTTTATTTACGGGTTATATTGGTATTTGGATGTCGTTGGGGTTAACCGTTTTTTATCGGTTAGCCATTCAGTTTCTGCGCATTAAAAAAATTTTAATGCTCAGCATCTTTTTAACCACGGTGGGATTTTTCGCGTGTATGATCATCCCCGGCGTTACGGCACAATGGATTTTTGTAATCCTCATCGCCATTTTTGTGGGCATGGCGTATCCTTCTTTATTGGCCTCACTTTCCAATAACGCGAGCGCCGAACACCAAGGCTGGGTCATGGGGGTGGCGAGTACTCTGTTAGGAATTGCTTGGATGCTGACGGCGTTTTTATCCGGGTGGTTGATTAACATTTATCATCGCCTGCCTTTTATGTTTGCCGCCGTGGCTATTTTTTTGGGATTGTGTGTTTTACTTTTCGGCAGGCTGAACCGTCATGACGACATTAACTACTCTATTAAAAATACATCGGAATGAATTTGCCTCTGTTTTGCCGGAAGCATTGCAGCACGGGCAAGCATTCATTATGGATTTAACTGCAGACAGCGAGCATTATGCGGGCATTCCGATTGAAGACATCAGTAAACTCATCGCACACACGGTGCACCTCATGGAAAAACACAATGCCGTAATCGCCATCGGTCGTTACGGTGAAAGACGCGCCTTGTATCAGCGCAGTCAACGCTTTTATAAAGATGGGGTTTATTCACGATGTATTCATCTGGGCATTGATTTGTCTGCACCTGAAGGCACGCCCATTCACGCCCCGCTCGACGGCATTATCCACAGTTTTAAAAATAACAAAGACTTCGGTAATTATGGGCCAACGATTATTGTGCAGCATGAATTAGAGGGTCTGATTTTTTATACGTTATATGGCCATTTAAGCGAAGAATCTCTGACAGGGTTATCCGAAAAAAAACGCATCACCAAAGGTGAGCGCTTCGCCTCCATTGGGCATCAAAACGAAAATGGAGGATGGCCACCGCATCTGCATTTTCAAATCATCGATGATATGGGCGATCACCACGGCGATTTTCCCGGCGTGATCGAACCCGAAAAGCAAGCCGAGTGGATGCGCCACTGCCCCGACCCCAACCTAATCCTCAATATCAAAGCTCTAAATTAAATGTAGCCTTGATGAAGCCCAGCGGAATCAAGGAATTCCCGGGTTACGCCTCGAAGCGTGGCTACACCCAGACTACAATTCTAATGAATCTATGATATAGTACCGCCCTAAGCTAAACTTTGTTATGCGCAACAACTCCTCTCATTACGACGTTCTCATCATAGGAAGTGGTGCCGCGGGGCTGGGTCTCGCGCTGAGTCTCGCCGACGAAAAACGCATTGCTATTGTCAGCAAAAACGAACTGACCGACGGCTCCTCCCAGCACGCCCAGGGCGGCATTGCCGCGGTGATGGACACCACGCCCGATAACTTGAACGCACACATCCAAGATACCCTCAACGCGGGCGCCGGATTATGCGATTTCGCCGTGGTGGAATACGTTGTTAAAAATGCTAAATCCGCAGTGGAATGGTTGGTCGCACACGGGGTGCAATTTACTCTGGACTCCCAACAATTTCATCTGACGCAAGAAGGCGGGCACAGCCGCCGTCGTATTCTGCACGCGGCCGACCGAACGGGTGCGGCTATTGTAAAAACACTTGCCGAACAAGTGAAGGAGCACACTAATATCGATTGCTTTACCGAATGCATTGCAGTCGATTTACTGTTGCAGCAACAGCAGTGTGTTGGCGCGCTGATTTTTGATGAAAAAAATCAGCGGGAATTCGTTATCTCCGCACGAGATACCGTGCTTGCCACCGGCGGAGCGAGTTATGTTTACCTGCACACGAGCAATCCGAATCGAACCACCGGCGATGGAATTGCCATGGCGTGGCGCGCCGGTGCGAGCGTAGCGAATTTGGAATTCAATCAATTCCATCCTACCTGCCTCTATCATCCCAAAGCCGAACGCGCGTTGATTACTGAAGTGGTGCGCGGCGAAGGCGGTCTTTTATCGCTGCCGAATGGTGAGCGTTTCATGTTGCGTTACGATCCGCGTGCAGAAATGGCTCCTCGCGATATTGTTTCGCGCGCCATACACGCAGAATTGAAAAAAAATCAGTTGGATTGTGTTTATTTGGACATCAGTCACCGAGAAGCCGATTTTATCAAAAATACTTTCCCAACTATTTATTCACGGTGTTTGACGTTCGGAATTGATATTACTAAAGACCGCATTCCAGTGGTGCCCGCCGCACATTATACCTGTGGTGGCGTTTTAACTAACCTCGAAGGGAAAACCGACGTGCCGCATCTGTATGCCATCGGTGAAACGTCGTGCATCGGTTTGCACGGCGCCAATCGCATGGCCAGCAATTCCTTGCTGGAATGCCTGGTTTCCGCAGCGAGCAGTGCACGCGCAATTAAAGCCGATACCGAAAATCCCCCTCCATTAAGCGCAGAATCCTTCGTTCATCGAAAAGAAAAAAATAATAATTTACCTATCGACTCCCTCACACAACGCATTCGCCGCCTGATGTGGAATGAAGTGGGCATTGTGCGCAGCGACGAAGGACTTTTTCGCGCAAAAAACGAATTGGCAGAAATCGCCGAACACATTCATCGCGCTTTTCCGACAGATCGCCTCAGTAAATCGCTGATTGAACTGCGCAATATGGTGACGGTTTCGCAATTAATGGTCGACAGTGCGTTGATGAGAAAAGAAAGTCGGGGATTGCATTACAATACCGATCATCCCACGCTCAATCCCGTTGCTGAAAATACGGTTTTATCTGCCGACTGATCCGTCATTCCCGTCCCCCTTTCGAATGCAAGATTCGTGTCTGCAAACAACGGAAATCCGGTGACACAAAGCTGTCTGAAAATAAACCCAGCGTATGCTTCGAGTTGTTGGTTTTCCCGTAAAAATTCAACAGCAAAAAATAAGGTGTAACAACGCTATTTTCTTTTAATACGGCTTCCAAAACCTCCCCCGACCGACACCGTAACCACCAATGATTTTTATAGCACGAGAAAGAAACGATCGATTTTGGTGCGCTAAAAAATAAATATTTTTTTAATGCGAGGTAAAAACTAACGACAATAACGCAAATAATAATTAATTTAATCACCAAGGGAATCGCACTCACCGAAGTACAGATCACCGCGCCAGCATGAATAAAAGTAACACCGATAAAAAAATACCATGAAAATTTCAGCTCAAAAGTTTGCACCGACCCTAATCCTCTCATAGCAATCGCACTCGACCCTTCCCGTCATTGCGAGAAGCTCCGGATCTTGATCCGGGGCGACGAAGCAATCCAGAATTAATTAATCCTGGATTGCCGCGGCGCCTGATGGCGCCTCGCAATGACGGAGCCTAAAATTCAGTGCGATCACCATGCTAATTCCCTTGATCGGGGACTAAATCTGGCCTCATCACCCAATCCAAAATCCACCGATGGTGCTCATAGCGATCAAGACAAACCACCGTGCCGGGCGGGAACCGCACCATCTCATAACGCTCGTCACCAATGACGAGGGTACTGACGAATTGAGACATAAAGGGCATATGACCAACCAGCAACGTATCGTCGTTCCAACCCTGAATAAGCTCAATCAAAGGAGCCACCGGATGCCCGGAACACAACAGAGGACATACCTCAATCACTCGGCTGTTCGTCAGCGAATTCGCCAACAGCTCAGCACTTTGTTGAGCGCGCAATTTCCCGCTGTGCATCACGTGCGCGACGTGTACACCACGGCGAGCAAGATAAGCCGCCACCCTACTCACCTCGTCTTTGCCTTCCGCAGTGAGCGGATAGTCCCCACTCGCATCGGGCTGAGTTTCAGCGTGCCCGTGGCGAACGCAATAAAGCTTCATTCCATCTCCTACAAGCCTGAGAGCCAAGATTGATAACATTGTCTCTTTGCATTTGCAAGGGGGCGAAGCTAGCAAGTGCGCCCTATAATCGTGTAAAATCACTAGCTGATTTTATGGATAATGAATCTCAAACCCCCAACGATTACAACCGAGCCACTTTCAGTATTCGGGAAATGGTCGGTGAAGCGTGGCGCGCCGTCCACGGATTTAAAGCGCCGTTTTGGGGCGGCTTCTTTTTCGTGTTGTGTGTTCTCATCGGCTTGTATGTCGTCACCTTCCCTTTGCACGTTTTAGGTCAGTGGCTGGGTTTTTCGCGTGTGGTGGACATACTGTCACTCATCATAATTGAAATTTTCTATTTGCCCGCGAGCACGGGTTTATTCTTGCTATCGGTTTACCGCTTGAGACAAGCGCCCGTTAAAGCCACTCAGATATTTATTCCCTATCGCTGGAGAATAATGTGGCGCATCCTTGTGGCCGGAATTATTCTTTATGCAGTCATAATAGTATTGAGTATATTGGGAGCGCTTTGGCTTTTTCCCTTTATTTTCATAATCGTTTACTTGATGATCCTATGGATCTCGGTTATTTGGATATTGAGTGTATTACTGATCATCGATAAAAAAATGGGTTTATGGCGCGCTCTTTTATTGGCGAGTTGTGCTACCAGTCATCGTATTCTCAAAGTCTTCGGCGTTATCTTTGTAATTTTAGCGTTTATTCTATTGAGTGGGATCACTCTGTTTATCGGATCTATATGGTTTTTACCGCTTATTAATAATCTTTACGGTGCATTGTACCGCCACTTTTTTGAAAATCAGCTATCGGTGAAAGGATAATCGCGTGACTAAACCGAAATTGATTACCCGCCAACGTGGTTTATTGAGTGAAGCATGGCATTACGTCCACGGCTTTAAGGGCACGTTTTGGCTCGCCGTTTTATACGCTTTTTGTATCTTTGTTTTGCTCACGTTAGTGACCTCTCCGATTCACTTTCTGGGAATCCGGGTGGGAATCCCTTATCCCACGTATTTTCTGATGTCGCTTATTATTGGTTATTTCACGTTGCCGACGGGTTTGGGTATTCTCATGCTGGCCCTGCATCACAGCGTCAAGAAGCCCATCAAAGCTTCTCATGTGTTTTCGTATTATCAGCTCCCCCTGATGGCTCAATTATTTTTGCTCACGGCGTTGTTAACTGTCGTTTCTTGCGCGCTCTTCATGATTCCGTCTTGGACGGTGCGCGTTATTCTCGTTTTTGTTGAAATGGCTCTGTTGATGATAGGAGTGTTCAGCGCGATGTTAATCGCGGATCAGAAAATGATTCTTTTCCCTGCGCTCGGAAAGGCCACTAAAGCAGTGGTGCTGCATATCGGCAAAGTAATTGCCCTTTCAATCGCGATTGGAATTCTGTTTTTGATTGGCGTTTTTACCGCTCTTATTGGATTTATTTGGATAGCACCCTTGATCACCAACATCTTCGCCCTTTTCTACCGCGATTGCTTTGGGGTTTCCGAACGCTAGGGCCTGTTGACACTACCTCCCCGCCCCCCTAGAATGCCCACTCGCCATGGGGCTATAGCTCAGCTGGGAGAGCGCTTGCATGGCATGCAAGAGGTCAGCGGTTCAATCCCGCTTAGCTCCAGATACAGCCTCTCGTTTAAATTCGCTAGGCTGAGGCAGAACTCGTTGATTTTCGAGCATCGCAGCGCAGCATACATTGAAGTATGTGAGCAGCGAAGCACAGAAAATCGACGAGGTATGCCCAGCCTAGTAGAATTTAACGAGAGGCGTTAGGTCCCCGTCGTCTAGAGGCCTAGGACATTGCCCTTTCACGGCAGTAACACGGGTTCGAATCCCGTCGGGGACGCCATATTTAGCCATCAATCCGCATCGCCATATCGATGGCGTGAATGTGTTTGGTCAACGATCCCACGGAAATATAATCCACACCGGTTTTTGCGATCGCTGCGATATTTTCAAGGGAAACCCCTCCCGAAACTTCGAGTTTTGCATGCCCTGCCGTTATGCGCACGGCCTCCGACAGGCTCGATAATTCAAAATTATCTAATAAAATAATATCCGCACGTGCGTCCAAGGCTTGTTGTAATTCATCGAGATTTTCCACTTCAATTTCAACCGATTTATCCGGGTGATGGATGCGTGCTTGCTGAATGGCTTTTTTAATGGAGCCACACGCCATAATGTGATTCTCCTTAATTAAAAAGGCATCGTACAAGCCCATTCGGTGATTCACGCCGCCCGCGCACCGCACCGCGTATTTTTGAGCGTAACGCAGTCCCGGAATGGTTTTCCGAGTATCTAATAAACGAACGTTTTCAGACGTGAGTTGATTTAAATAACGCTTTACTTGCGTAGCCGTTCCAGACAACGTCTGTAACCAATTTACTGCAGAGCGTTCACCGGTAACCAAAGCCCGCGCCGGTCCCGTTACCGTAGCAATGATTTGTTTAGCTTCAATAGTATCGCCGTCGCGCGCTTTCCAAGCGATGGAAACGCTCGGATCAATGCAACGATAAACCATTTCAGCCCAAGGAATACCGCATAAAACAGCGGGCTCGTGTGAAATAATCGTTGCCGTCGCACGCCGATCCTTTGGAATTAATTCTGCGGTAATATCGCCGCTGCCAACATCTTCATCCAGACTGGCACGAACGGCAGCTTCAATAATGTTTTTATTCATGACAATGAATGCGGTTGCATTTTGGATTTTTTCTTTTGCTGGCGCCGCTGACGAATGGCCCACAACGTACTAATTGGCCCCGAAATCACGTACAAAAACGTGAGTAACAATAAAATATCCGGCGGATCAAAGGAAACTAATACTAAAACCAATACCGCCACTAAAATGGCAATAAACGGCACTCGATTACGGAGATCCAAATCTTTAAAGCTGCGGTAGCGAACCGTGCTCACTTTCAATAACCCCAGCACCACTGCAACGATGGACATCAGAAGAGCAATGCTTTCTCCAGTAATATCATAACCACTGCATACCCAAACAATACTCGCGACCAGCATCGCCGCAGCGGGAGTTGCCAACCCCTGAAAATACCGCTTGTCGACTTTTTTTGCTTGCACGTTAAAACGAGCCAATCGAAGCGCGGTGCAAACGGCATACACAAACGCGGCCAGCCACCCCGCCTTCCCCATTACCGCCAAAGACCACGTGTACATCACCAACGCCGGCGCAATACCGAAGCTCAGCATGTCCGACAAACTATCCAGTTGAGCGCCGAATTCACTCTGGGCGTGCAACAGTCGCGCGATTCGCCCATCTAAGCCGTCCAATACGACGGCTACGAAAATGGCAACAGCGGCACTCTCATAGCGGCCCTTCATCGCCGCCACGATGGCATAAAATCCTGCGAACATGGCGCCGATGGTAAACAAATTCGGGAGCAGATAAATGCCGCGAGCCCGTCGTCGGCCCAGTTTTCGTTGCTTTTGTTCTGCCGTCATTACAACCTCTGCCTCTGGCAGGAAAGGTCAGAAGGAATATTTTTAAGAATCAAAATCATGTTAAAAATTATTCACCTGGTATTGCTGGTGTTATAATACCAGCTTACTATACCATGACAGCCACTTGATGGCAGTACCAGAAAAATGACAGATAAAAAACGAATCATCATCGAAGGGGTGACGGAAACTGGAGAAACCTTTAGACCCACCGATTGGGCCGAACGCATGAGTGGAGGATTGTCCACGTTCCGCAAGCGCCGTATCCATTACTCCCCCATGCTGCAGCCGTCCATGAAAGGAGGGCATAAATGCGTTATCCTTGACCCTCACCTCCAAGAGACGAATCCCGAACTATTCAATTCCATCATGAAATTTGCGAAGGAAAATAAATTACGGATTTGCGACGAAGATGAAGAATGAAACTATTTTCACCGATGGCGTTCATCATTTTGAATCTTTCATCCAAGATATTCATAACGCACAAAATCAGATTGATTTAGAAACGTATGCGTTTTACAACGACCCGTTGGGCAAGCGAGTCGCACTGGCTCTTGCCGATGCTGCCAAACGCAGCGTAAAAGTTCGCGTGATGGTGGACGGCGCGGGCTCGCCATTCTGGAGCGCAAATTTCGCCAATCTGCTCGAAGAAGCCGGTGTAACCACAAAAGTATTCCATCCTTTTCCGTGGCATTTGTGGGACTGGAGCCGCTCCGTCGTAAAATTGCCGTTGTTATTAAAATGGATTTATTTCTTCTTGAAAATTAATTTTCGCAATCATCGAAAAGTGTGCATCATCGACAATCACACTGCCTACATCGGCAGCTTCAATATCGGGAAACAACACCTTAATAAAGAAAGCGGCGGCGACGGTTGGCGAGACACCTCGGTTCGCATTCAAGGAATTAACCTCGATGAATTAAATAAAGCATTCGACGTCGCGTGGAATCACCGCACCATCAAAGAACGACTGCGAGATGCTTTTCGCCAAGTCCGAAAAGACCCTCCCATCCGTTTGAACTACACACGCCATCGCCGTCGAATTCTGCATAAGCAGTTATTACGTAAAATGGCGCATTGCAAGCAACGTATTTGGATTACGAATGCTTATTTTGTGCCGGATAATTTTCTTTTAAAAAAAATAACGGATGCGGCCCAAAAAAAAATTGATGTGCGAATCCTGCTGCCGCGCAAATCCGACGTGATGATGATGCCGTGGGCCTCTTCCACGTTTTATTACGCGTTATTGAAAGCCGGTGCGCGCATATTCGAATACCTGCCCAGTATGCTGCACGCAAAATCCTTAATTCTCGACGACTGGATGTTGATTGGATCCAGTAATTTAAACCACCGCAGCCTGCTCCACGATTTAGAGGCCGACGTCAATATTTCTTCGCCGGATGCAAAACAAACCTTGGAAAATCAATTCCTCGAAGACATAAAAGAATCCAGTGAATTATCGCTCGAGGGTTGGCATCAGTGGCGACCGCGCCGACAGCGCTTTTTGGGTCGTTTGGTGTTGTATTTGAAGTATTGGATTTAAAATGACGGGCTCTCATTTTGCAAGCTGCCCTCGCTTTTGTATCCGAAGTCATGCCACGAATTCAATCCGATCGCCTTTCTTTTCTGCCTTAATAGTTGCGCCGGGTAAGAATTTCCCTTGTAAAATCGATTGCGCCAAGGGGTTCTCTAGATAGTGTTGCAGCACGCGTTTCAGCGGACGTGCTCCGTAAACCGGGTCATAACCCAATTGGGCCAGGTATTCCAAAACTTCTGTGCTGAGTTCAAGCGTGTAATCCTTTTCTTTCAGGCGTTTTTGTATGCGCGCAATCTGGATGGCGGCGATTTCCCGAATTTGTTTTTCTTGAAGCACGTGAAAGACAACCATCTCATCCACGCGGTTAATAAACTCCGGACGAAAATTCTGCGTCACCACTTCCATGACGGCTTTTTTCATCGTGTCGTAGTTTTCTGTCGCAAATTCCTGAATAATTGCTGATCCAAGATTAGACGTCATCACCACCACCGCATTACGAAAATCCACCGTTCGCCCTTGTCCATCGGTCAAACGACCGTCGTCTAATACCTGCAACAAGATATTAAACACGTCGTTATGCGCTTTCTCCACTTCATCCAATAAAATAACCGAATAAGGCCGACGACGAATAGCCTCCGTCAGATAACCCCCTTCTTCGTAGCCTACGTAGCCGGGCGGGGCGCCAATGAGTCGCGCCACGGAATGTTTCTCCATAAATTCCGACATATCGATACGCACCATGGCTTCGTCGGTATCAAAAAGAAACGCCGCCAGCGCTTTGCACAGCTCGGTTTTACCGACGCCCGTTGGCCCTAAAAATAAAAAGGAACCAATGGGGCGATTGGGATCGGACAATCCCGCGCGCGAACGACGAATCGCATTGGAAACGGCACTGATGGCTTCGTCTTGTCCGATGACGCGTTTGTGCAGAGCTTCTTCCATGTGCAGCAGTTTTTCGCGTTCGCTTTCCAGCATTTTTGATACGGGAATATGCGTCCATTTTGACACGACTTCCGCAACCTCTTCTTCCGTGACTTTGTTGCGCAGCAGCTTGTGTCCCTGAACTTTTGGCTCTTTTTCTGAGGCTTCTTTTAATTTTTTCTCCAGATCAGGAATGATGCCGTACTGCAATTCAGACATGCGCCCAAGGTCCGTCGCACGACGCGCGGCGTCTAATTCTATTTTTGCTTTTTCCAATTCCTCTTTGATTTGTTGCGCACCCTGCAAGCTCGCTTTTTCGGATTTCCACACTTCTTCTAAATCCGAATATTCTTTCTCTACTTTTTTGATTTCTTTCTCGAGATCGGTTAACCGCTTCTTGGAGGCCACATCGCTTTCTTTCTTCAAGGCTTCTCGTTCAATTTTTAATTGGATCAGGCGTCGTTCCAGGCGATCCAATTCTACCGGTTTTGAATCCATCTCCATGCGAATTTGGCTCGCCGCTTCATCGACCAAATCGATGGCTTTATCCGGCAAATTACGGTCGGTAATATACCGATGCGACAAGACCGCGGCCGCTACAATGGCAGGATCGGTAATTTCAACGCCGTGATGAACTTCGTAGCGTTCTTTTAATCCGCGCAAGATGGCGATCGTATCTTCCACGCTGGGTTCATCCACCAACACTTTCTGAAAACGGCGCTCCAGAGCCGCATCTTTTTCAATGTATTTTCGATACTCGTCTAAAGTCGTTGCACCGACGCAATGCAATTCACCGCGCGCCAAAGCAGGTTTTAGCATATTGCCGGCGTCGATCGCGCCCTCGGCTTTGCCCGCACCCACCATTGTGTGCAATTCATCAATAAATAAAATAATTCGGCCTTCTTGTTTGCCCAGTTCTTTTAAAACGGATTTTAAGCGCTCTTCAAATTCACCGCGAAATTTCGCACCTGCGATTAAGGAACCCATGTCCAGGGCCAATAAACGCTTATTTTTAAGGCCTTCTGGCACTTCTCCGTTTACAATGCGCAATGCCAATCCTTCCACGATCGCAGTTTTACCGACGCCGGGTTCACCGATCAACACGGGATTGTTTTTCGTACGGCGCTGCAACACTTGGATGGTGCGGCGAATTTCTTCATCCCGACCAATAACGGGATCCAATTTCCCCAATTCGGCTTTTTCCGTGAGATCAATCGTGTATTTATCCAGCGCTTGTCGTTGACCTTCCGCGCCCGCTTCCGTCACCCGCTCACCGCCGCGTAGTTTTTTAATATTATTTTCGATGATCTTTTTATTCGCGCCGGCTTTTTCCAAAATTTCACGCAAACGACCTTTGGCTTCTAACGCAGCAGGAATAAATAACTCGGATGAAATGTATTGATCGTGATTGTGTTGCGCAAACTTATCCATTAACGTGAGGATTTGAGCCAATTCACGAGAAACGTGCACTTCCCCCGCCGTCCCTTCCACGCGAGGCAATGCATCCATGGCTTTATCCAGCCCATCAATCAGCAGCGGAAGATTCACGTTGGATTGTTGTAACACGGGAGCAACCGTGCCGTGTTCCTGTTCCAGCAGCACTTTCATCACGTGCACTGGTTCGATATATTGTTGATCGCGACCTACCGCCAGGGATTGGGCATCGGCGAGGGCCGTTTGAAACATCGTCGTAAATTTATCCATTCGCATTACAGAGTCTCCGACACAATCAGTCGTGCCACTATAACCCATTCGTCATCCTATGTTAATGTGGGCATTGACTGCAGATTTCAACTATTATATAGAAGACAGTCAAAAATAAAACAAAGCAGCAGTAACTCATGTGGTCATTTTACAAAGCGTTGTTAAAAAATCCTCGCTCCATCGGCTCGGTGTTACCAAGCTCTAAAGCACTGGCCCGTAAAATCGCCGCCTACGCTCCGGTGAGCAGCGAAGACTACGTGCTTGAGTTGGGCGCCGGTACCGGTGTCATTACAAAAGCCTTGTTGCAGCACGGTATTGCACACCACCGAATTATCATCGTCGAAAATTCAGAAGACCTGGCTCAGATATTGCGCGAACATTTTCCACAAATAAAAGTCATTCAAGGCAATGCGAAAGATTTATTTAATTTAGTCGATGGTGAAAAAAATAAAATTAATGCGATCGTGTCCAGCTTACCTTTACTCGTGCTACGCCCAGAAGAGAGGGATCGTATTATCGAACAAATTGCAAAAATATTAAATCCAGGGGCTTATTATATTCAATATACCTACGGAATTAAAAAAAGTGTTTTTGAGAAAATACCGCGATTTAAGAAAATCGCCACCACGCGCGTGTGGTGGAATATTCCTCCCGCCCGCATTGATGTTTTTCGGGTGATTTAATCTAAGCTCAGCGAGCACCGAAGTGGGGGGACCCTTTTGCAGGCAAATAAAGCGCAGGCGGGCGTAGCCCGACCAGCAATTGCCGGAAAAAGGGCCCCCCCACTTCGGTGCTGAGTTCGCTCCATTTTTTATTTCCCCCGCACATCACCCCAAATATATTTATGTAATTGCACTTGGAACCGTACCGGCAAACGATCCTGTAAAATCCAATCGGCCAGCGATTTGTTGTCCATCTGCTGAAAACTCGGCGAAAACAACACCTCGCAGCGATCGGACAGTCGATAATGAGACAACATTTGTTTCGACCACTCATAATCCTCGCGATCACAAATCACAAATTTAATTTGATCGTGCGGTAATAAATAATCAATATTTTCGTAACGATTGCGATGCACTTCCTGAGATCCCGGTGTTTTTATATCGACTATTTTAACCACGCGCGGATCAACACCCGCAACGTCCAAGGCGCCACTGGTTTCCAAGGAAACGGTGTAACCGACATCGCACAAAGCTGTTAACAATTCAAGGCAATCCGGTTGCGCCAAAGGTTCACCACCGGTTACGGTTACGTACCGCGGCTGATATTCTGCAACGCAAGAGAGAATTTCTGGGAGGGTAAAAGATTTTCCTCCATGAAACGCATACGCCGTATCGCAATAGCCACAACGAAGAGGACATCCGGTTAAGCGAATGAAAACGGTGGGCAAGCCCACCGTTCTTGTTTCACCTTGCAGTGAAAAAAAAATTTCGGTAATACGCAATTGAATCACTGGGTTTTTGTATTGGATGATTTAGTGGCGGAATCCAACTGTTGCAGGCGGATACTGGCCAGTTGCGCAGCTGTAGAACCCGGATGTTGTTTTTTGATTTGCATTAACTCACGACGCGCTTGCGCAATATCACCCGAATCCGCGTGAATCACGGCTAATTTCAATTTAGCATCGGCTGCCTTCGCCGACTGAGGGTATTGAGTAATCACCGTATTAAATTCCTGAACTGCATTTTTATTATTTTTCTGTTGCACGTAAATTTCGCCCAGCCAATAATGCGCATTCGCTGCGTAATCACCCTTGGGGTAATTGTTTAAATAATTTTGAAACGCCGTCTCAGCCTCATCGTATTTTTTTTGCGTGATTAAGTTAAACGCGGACCGATATGCGTTTGAATCTTTCAATTGAAGGCCGTTACCCGAGCTGTCGGACACGGGCGTATTGACCGATGATTTCACCGGTGGCGGATTAGACGAATGATCCGTGGCCGTACCGCTTAAACTTTTCAATTGACTGATGCGCTGATCCAGGTCTTGATAAAAATTGCGTTGCTGGTCATTGAGTAATTTCAAATCGTGTTCTTGCACCTGCAATTGACCGCGCAGCTGTGCCAATTGTTGCTGCAACTCACTAATTTGCTGAGGCAAATTCATGCCCGCAATATTTCCCACTTGCTGTTCCAGCCGCGCCAGGCGCTGACTGTCCGTCAGCGACGACTGAGCTGGCGTATTCACATTGGTCGGCGATACGGTTGTCGCAGCCGCATCCGTGGGTGAAATTTCAACGGCATTGACGGTGGGGGATGACTGTGTCGAAGGCTGGGCCACTGTTTGCGCCGCATCCGTTTGCGACAAATCGACAACGGGCGCCTCAGCAAAAGCGCTGACGGTTACCGCCGTCACGAATGAAAGGACTAAAAGTTTATATTTCATTATTAATAACCCTCGTAAACCAAATTAACGCGTCGGTTCAGACTCCATGCTTTTTCGCTGTTATTCGAAAGCGCGGGGCGTTCTTTTCCGTAACTCACCATGTCGATTTGTTTGGGCGACACGCCTTGTTGTTCCAGCAGTCGGGCTACCGCCTGATCACGGCGCCAGCCTAAACCAATATTGTATTCTCTGCTGCCGCGATTATCCGTATTTCCTTCCAGACGAACTTTGGCCTTCGGGTGAGTCGCCAAGTAGTTGGCTTGGATGGAGAGGGCTTTGTAATCGCTCTGCTGCACCACGTTGCTGTCAAAATCGAAGTAATAGGTTTGATTGGCGGGAGCGACTAAAGGATTGATGAAACGACCTTCTGAGTCATACCGGCCTTGCCCTTGATAACCGGCCTGCCCTTGTACCCCGTAGGCATCCGCCCCTGCCTCTGCAGAAGCACCCGCTTGGCCCGATAGCGGTTTATACCCGGAGTGACAAGCCACTAGGGTTAAAGCACTTAAACCAATTATCGATATTTTAAGAACGTTGTTCAGTGAATTCATTGTTGCTTCTCCTTGTTTATCTTTCTAAAAATGGTGACCAGGCGGGTTCTTGAACCGCCCCATCACTGCCCGGCAAGCGCAGTTTGACTCGACCATCAGTCGACACTTGTGCTAACACGCCGCGCTGACCGTATTCGGTGGCGTAAATAACCATCTTACCATTCGGTGCCAAACTGGGTGATTCGTCCACGCCGCTTTGTGCGAGGATCTGAACGTCACCAGAAGACAAGTCCTGTCGTGCGATACCGAATAAACCGTTTTCCCGATGCATCATGATAATCGATTGTTCGTCCGGCATGAAGGAGGCGCGTGCGTTGTAATCGCCTTGATAAGTGACTCGGTTTATTTGACCCGTAGCCAGCGAATATTTGTAGATCTGCGGTGCGCCATCGCGATTGGAAGTGAACAGGAGCGATTTTCCATCCGGCGCAAAATCCGGCTCTGTATCAATGGACCAATCGTTCGTGATTTGACGCAATTGGCTCGTGTTTAAATTCAATAAATAAATATTCGGATTCCCTGTCTTGGAGAGCACGAGTGCTAACTGCGTGCCGTCGGGGGAAAACGCAGGCGCGCCGTTGATGCCAGGCGCATCGCTGAGCAGCCGACGCTGCGCCGTTCGCAGGTCTTGGAGGTAAATCGAAGCACGACGCCGCTCAAACGAGACGTACGCAATTTTTCGCCCGTCGGGCGACCACGTCGGTGACATGATCGGCTCATTGGAAACCAACAGTGCTCTGGGGTTGAACCCATCAGCATCGGCTACTAACAAACTGTATTTAGCCGGTTGATTGAGTTGTTGTTGCACGAGTACGTAAGCGATTTTGGTGGAGAAAATTCCACGAACGCCAGTTAATTTCTCGTAAATCAGATCGCTGATGTGGTGCGCTAAATTTCGAAGCCCCACGGCGTTTACCCGAAACGTTTGGCTCAGCAGTACGCTGTCCGATGCCCCATTTGCTCCTGCTCCGTTAAACACGTTCACCAGCGAAAAAGTGATTTGATACTGATTTCCGCCCAACGATTGGATCGCCCCAATGACGACGTCGTTCACGCCTTGTTTGCGCCAATAACCGTAATTGATTTGCTGAAGGTTCTCGGGATTTTGATCGAGATTATCCGGGCCCGTGACCCGAAACTGTCCGCTGTTCTGTAAATCGTTTCGAATAATCTGCGGCAGGGTTGCATCACCGGGGACAGAAACGTTGGGGCCAACAAAGGGAACGATGGCGATGGGTATTGCCGCCGTAATTCCTTGCGTTAATTCAAGATCAAGCGCCGCACGGCTCGCCGCGGTGTAAAAAAAACACGTGAGAATAAAGGTAAAAAAAAGAGATTGTCGTCGCATGGTGGGGGTATTTTATCCTTAAGTGCCCCCTAAATTCCAGGAGTTCCTTGATTTGAGTTCCTTGATTTCGCAGTGGCCTGTCCTCGCCTTGCGGGGACTCCATCAAGGCTACATTTTAATACGTTTTAATTCGTAGCCTGGGTGCAGCCACGCCTCTCGTGGCGAAACCCAGGAATTACTTAGTAGGCACAGCTAATCACCAATAAGGGATAGTTATTAGCCGGATCGGCTGATGCTCTAATGGTGCACGCATGCCTTCCTTTATACGACCTTTGTCGGGTATCGGATGCCGTGAATTGGCCACTACTGAGGGCATACGAAAAGTTGAACTTAACGACATTATTGGGATCGTCAGCGAAAGTGACGGCGGCGTTAATTTGCAATTGCCCCGTCGGGATTTGATTTTTGGCTGCCACTAAAACGACGGCGCGCTGTGGCACATTGGTGCCCGCATTAAATTCCTGCGCAACCTGAAAAACATGAGTAATATTATTTGCGAATGTGTTTAAAGGACTAATCGTTACATTCGCACTGATTGAGGGCATAGGACGACCCATCGCCATTTGCACCTCAACAGGCGTATATACCATGTTCACAGGTAGGGATTGATCCGCATTTGCCACAGCAAAAGACAGCGATGCCGTTGAAAGCATCGCCATCCCCATAGTCAGTACAGCAATTTTATTTTTTAATTTCATATATTGCGTATACCTCTAGTTTTACGCATCCCCGCAATTGATGCTCATCGAAGCAACATTACTTCCACTGGCCGGATCCAGGGTAAGCTCACACGCAGCATTTGCGTTGGAATAATAAATTTTAGAAAACGCCGTGGTAATATTCCCATTGGAATCCAGGCTAATCGGATCTGAAGTACCCGTAATGGTATTTCCGCCAATAGTCGCCGTGAACGAAAACACGACTGAGCTCGGCCAATTGGTCTTACTGGGTGCTATCATTTTTAAATAGCCCAGAGGAGCCTGCTGGGTAACAGTCAGTGGCATTGCGGGCATCATCCAAAAAAGACCGCCAATGTTTGAAATAGTAAAATTGGTAAGCGTAAACGATTTGTCCCGCGATCCCGGCGAAACGTACAGGTCGGAGTTCACGCGTGGGCCGATAGTCATTTTAACCGGACCAACTCCAGTACCCGATTGTGCAAATCCCGCTGAAGCGGCTGCTAACAGCACGATTGCTGCAATAGATTTAGTCGTCTTATTCATGTTTTTTCCTCGATGTTTTGTTTTCTGTTTCTTTCATTGGTTTCTGCCGCCGCTACTGATAGCGTTGAATAGGCGTCCTCGAGTATTCAGATTTATTTATCCCAAATTAATTTATCGTCGCTCCCGCACCGGTAGCGCAGTCGACTTCAATCTTCCAACCTGGACCGACGTTATCCGTCTCAAAACTACACGCGAAATTCGATTGTGCATTCGAAATAAACGGAATATATTCCGGTTGAACGCGATTGTTCACGACGGTTACCGGCTCAGAAGCAACGATGGACGAAAAGCCATTAATGGAAGCAGTAAAATTAACTTGCATCGTGCCATAAATACTTCTTTTTCTACCCGATAAAATAAATACTTGATCGACTTTTGTGCTATTTGTTTGTGTCTGAACGGAGGCTGTTTGGCCGCCACTCCAACTCGTTACATTCTGCAAGTGAGAAGCAAACGTAAATCCGACGGTAATGGGATTGCTGTTGGTCGTGTTCTGATTCCGAAGCGAAGCCTCAACCGGGATAACCGGCATGCCAGCAAAAGAGGAAACACAAGTGATTAAACCCGTGATTATAGCCGTAATATAAAGAGCGGATCGCTTCTTCATGACACCTCTGTTCTTAAAGCCAGTGTGCCGTGTGATGCAATGACGGGCGTCTAACGGGTCATGCGAAACGATCCCTTATTTTCCACCTGCCCGCAAACGGGCAGTGTCACTAATTCACCAATAAAATCAATAAGTTAAATTATAATAAAATCAATATGTTAGATGTAATTTCTTATATGAAACATTAAGACAGCGTTATGATACTACACAGAATAGGTAATGGGAAGAAGTTAATTATTTAGCCGAGGTGGAATGTAAACAGGCCTAACCTTGATTGACTACCTGAAGTGGACGCACGGTCAGACGTAACTCCCTGAATTTCTCAAAAACGGCCGGGTCCTGGGGGGCCGGCAGGGGGGAAGCCTTAAAAACCGCCACCCGGGCTGAGCGATCCAGAATGGGGTCCCCGCTGGTCTTCAGGGTATCCACGCTTAAAACAACACCCCCAGGTGCCAAACGAATCAGCAGCACGCAGGATAGGCTTTTATCAACGTCGTCGGGCACAATCCAGCGGTTTTGAATCGCTTGAATGATTTGCGCTTTGTACTGGTCCAAAATTCCTTGCATTTGAGCCGCGTGCGCCTGTGAAATCTCCTGCTGTTCTTGCAGCATTTGTTGTTGAAGCAATTGCTGCTGTAATTGTTTTTGTTTAGACGCTAATTCGCGCGTGCGCTTTTCCTGCGCCTGCTTGAGGATGAGGGCTTTTTTCTGTTCGGCCGCACGCTGTTTTTGCACCGCCAAGGCTTGTGCCTTTTTCAGCTGGATTTGCTCTTGTTTTAATGCATCAACCCGCTTTTGCTCGTCGAGACGCTGCTGTTTCAAAGCCAGAGCTTGTTCTTGTAACTTCTGTAATCGTGCTTGTTCTTCGGCTCGTTTTTGCTGTTGCTGTGCTTTTATCTTGTTCATTTCAGCAGTGATATCCATTGAATTCACGGCAACGGCGTTAACAATTTTGACGGGGGCGATCTGGGCATTCAGTCGATAGGTCTCTCGCGAAGGCAATTCAACCATCAGTACAATTAATAAGACGGCGTGAAACGCAATAGATATTCCAATGGGAATGCGAAAAGCGCGCGGTATTTTTAGGATAAAATTTTTCACCATTGGAAATACCGGTTCAGATCACGAAACGCTTTCTGCAGCAACTCTCGATCCAATTGTGCTCCGTACAACGGATGTCCCTTCGGATCGTCAATGACGTAGTCCCCTCCCGGATAAATGCGTGTTGCGCTGCGTTGGGTAACCACCGCGTAATCGGCATAACTGCCCGAAATTAAATAGGGCCGATTGCCTTCAGTAAATAAAGACTCCCCGACGGAATAATCTGCCACAGGATTTTGACAGCCCAATACCTGCTGCATCAGCGTGGGCACTACATCGTAATGCGTCGTAAAATGCGAATATACTCGGGGATTTTTACCGGGCCAATACACCAACAGCGGCACGTGCAACTGGTAAGGTGTGTACGCGCTCGCGTGATCCCAATACCCCATGCGCTCGTCGTTGATTTGTTCACCGTGATCGGCTGTAATAATCACGATCGTATTTCTTAATAACCCCTGCGCTTCTACTGCATCCAGTACTTTTTGTACTTCGCTATCCACAAAATAAACGGCGTTGTGGTAACGATTAATATACGGCGTGGGATCCGAATGCGGGGTCAGCGAAAATCGATCACAGGACTCAACGGCTCCCGAAAAAGGCTCCTGCATCGGGCTTGCGGATTCACAATAATTGTGTACGGCATCGTAAAATAAAAAACTGAAAAACGGCTGAGTTTTGTCGCGCCGATTCAAAAAATTAATGAACTCAGTGGTGATGGCACGGTCCCGAATAACGGACGATTCGCCCGGCGTACGCACCATTAAATTTTTAACGTCCCGGAAAATCGTTTCGTTGAATGCAGGGAAATTCAACGGCGCGCTCGTAAAAATCCCCATTTGATAGTGATTTTTGATCATTTCTTCCATCATCACCGGACTGCGCCCTTGACCCAAAAAAGCGCTCCAATAATTGGCGGGTAATCCGTAAAACAAAGAAAACACTCCGGGCTTTGTGCAGTTTCCACCGCTCCATTGATTTTGAAACTGCAGTGTTTTTTGCGCGAATTGATAAATATTCGGAGTGACAGTTTTGTTCATCGCGTCGTAACGCCACGTATCAATACCAATCACCAAAACATTCAGCGGTTGCCTAGACGCTACGCACTGCACCGGATGCAAGGGATAATTAATCGGGCGATTCGCTTCTCGGACTTGAAAATAAATTTCACCGTTTTGGGATTCAATGCGTCGAACGCTGGAATCGCCCGGCATAACGAGCCCATAGATTTCGTTATAATAAGGCACCAGGCGGGCGGCCTTTAAAATCAAGTGATCATCACTCACGCTTAACCATTCTTTTGAGGCCAGCGCAGTCGCCACAAACATAAGCCCATACGATGCCACCACGCACACGCCCACTACGGAACCCAAAACGTAACCCAACCGGCTGATTTTCTGTTTCGTGATCCGTCGCCACACCAATACCGCAATGACGTATTCAATCGCCAGTAAAACGACAATGGCACCAATCAACATAATCCGTTCGGGTAGTGACAACAAAATCACTTCGGACATCGCTCCCGCTTTAAAAATACTCCACGCAACACCGGCGTAATGCATTTGATACAATTTAAAAGCCATGCTATCCGCCAGCAATCCAAACACCAGCACAACCGTGAACACAATGGATAATGAAAACACGAGCCATTTACGCGGAAATAGCGTGATGACCGCGATAACCACTCCCCCAAAGATAAAAAATAAAATAGCGAGCTGCGCGAGAAAAGAAATCAGTAAAAAGGCCCAGCCCAATGCGACCCCTCGCGTTGTTATCCCCGCGACGGCGCTAAAATCCGGCAAGACCCCGAGGTAATTCAAGCCGATAAGCAGCGACAGCAATACGTTGATTAGGAAAAACCAGCCGGTCCATCGGTACAAAATTCGACGAGACCGCGTGAAGGGTGAAATGGCCATAGGGATTCCTTAGATAATACTTCCTTGTTCAGCACTGATATCCAGCACTAATACTATGATAGGTTAGAATGATAATCCAGTTGAGCAGCCTCGATGCAACGAATTGTAGCCTGGGTGCAGCCACGCTTCGTGGCGCAACCCAGGAACTCAGGAATTCCTTGATTACGCATGGCTCCATCAAGACTACATATTGAATTCCCACAGGCGATGGGCCCGGCAAGGGCTATTTAAAATATCGATTCAACACCCCAAAAGCTGCGGCGAGGGTTTTTGCATTCAACGCAGCGCCGGGAATAGGAGCACCGTTCGGATAATCGATGGCGTAATTGCCTTCGGGATAGATGCGCGTCACGCGATCGGGTTCTACGATCGCGTAATCGATGTAGCTATTAACAATAGTAAACGGCTCGTGTTTTTGCGAAAGTAACGGTGTGCCCACGCTGTAATCCGAGACCGGATTACGACACCCCAAGGCATTTTGCATTAACGTCGGCACGACATCGTAATGACTCGTAAAATGAGTAAACATTTCCGGCTTTTTCGATGGCCAATAAACCACTAACGGCGTGTGGATCTGCCAGGGCGTGTAATCGCTGGCGTGCCCCCAATAATCCTGATGGCTTTCGTTAAATTCTTCACCGTGATCCGCGGTGATAATCACGATCGTATTTTTTAATAATCCGCGCGACTTCAGCGCTCCCAATACGTGCCCCACCAACGCATCATCAAAATGACCCGCATTGCGATATCTATTTAAATAAGGAGTGGGATCCGTGTTGTTGTTCAGCAGTAAGCGATTGCAGACTTTTACAGCCGGCCGAAACGGCTGCGGATAATTCGCTGAAGACTCACAATAATTATGCGTTTCATCGTAAAAAACAAAACTAAAAAACGGCTTGTTTGGATTAACGTGATCGATAAAGTGTGTAAATTCCTGAGTAATTCGACGATCTCGATTAAAAGATTCTGCACCCGATGTATTAATTTGCATATTTTTCACTTCACGAAAAACCGTCTCATCGAACGCCGGATAGTGCAACGAAGCACTTCGGAAAATTCCCATTTGGTAACCGTCAGCAATTAATTGATGAATAAAAACAGGACCACGATGCTGATCCAGCATCGCCGTCCAATAATTCGCGGGAATACTGTAAAACAGGGAAAAAATACCCGGCTGCGTTGAGTTTCCGCCGCTGTCGTTATTTTTAAAAACCCACGCTTTCTTTGACAAATTATAAATATTCGGTGTGACGTTGGGATTTAACATATCAAACCGCCACGCGTCCAAAGCAATAACAACGATATTATAAGGTTTTCCCGATAATGCGCACTGCAGTGGATGCAACGGATACTGAACCGGTTTTTGCACCTGGGCATTTTGCACAAAATAGCCGTCGTCTCGAATTTGCAGTGTTAATCCTCCCTTTTTATTCCATAACAAAAATCCCAACGTGGTGTTGTAATAAGGAATAATTTGCGCCTCCATCACCAAAACATGCTCATTGCTTTGTGCACTCGCGTCTTCGGTAACGGTTTGACTCGCACTCAAGGTCAAGGTATACGATAAAAATAAACTCGCGACTAATAAAATTCCGACTAATCCCCCGTGGCGTTTGGGTTTGCGCCGTATCCAGCGCCACACGAGAAAGCACAGGCCGATTTCAAGCAGAAGCAGCGCGGCGTAAATAATCGCCGCAAGCATCCATTCCACCCAACTCAACTCCAGTACCTGCGTAGCAACACCCGCCCGAATGATGCGCCAGACAACACCCGCCAGATGATAGTGATAGAGGTGATACACAATGGCATCGGTAACGAGTAATAAGGCGAGCAGAGCAGCGACGACGCTTCCTACCGCAAACCCCAACCAACGCCGCCGGAAACACAACCCAATCAACGCCACCAGCACCCCCACGACGGAAGCAAAAACCGCCGCTTGCCCCAGAAGTCCCGTGATCATGAACACCCACCCCAATACGGTTCCTGAGGAGGTCATCAGCGGAATATTATTGAAATCGGGCATGTAGAACAGATAGTTCAACCCGATGAAAAAATAGAGGAAGGTGTTGGCTACGAAGAACCATCCCGCCCAACGGCACAAAAGCTTGCATTGAAATTCTACTGATTCTACTGGTCGCCCAGATCGTAGGCTAGGTAGGGGATTATCGTGCATAGGGCTCAAGGATAGCCCAGATACCTTAATGAAATATTAAGGAAATCCCACTTTTTTGGTTAAATTGTATACATCAGTAATGCTATTTTGTATACTTCCTAAACTATGCCTATTACTTTTCCGATGACATTGTGACGGAGTCTCTTGCCCCAGAACGCCAGACATATTCATCAGTAGCGGGTGAATTCTCATGCGAGGGATAGCTTTATTTTTGAGAGACGGTAATTATGGCATTATCACAACAGACTGATGGGGCTCAAGAGGAGAGAAATGAGCGTCTTCCCCAAGAACGACTGAACCGGTTACGCAGGTGCATCATTGACCGGCGCACTATTGGGGATTTATTATTCCGCTCCATTTCCGAAACTCCCGGAATAATTATCACACCCAAAAAAAATGACCCATCATCTTCTAGCGATCTCGTAGCCGATGATTCCACGGAAAAAATCCAGACATATTCATCAGTAGCGGGTGAATACTTGCCTGATCAAATCCTCTTTATGACTTTTTCCAAGTTCTTTGACTTCGCTATGTTTGGTCCGACTGGGTATTACATGATGGGAAACGTTAAATTCGCCTCTGATGAAAATAATATCGGCCATTTTTCAACCTGGGCTACCGACGGAAATCGATTAGCCGACACATTGGCCAAAATCTTATTTCCTAAACTGAAAAAACAAGATGAACTTATTATTGCAGAGATAGGTCCTGGCGATGGCTCCTTGTGTAAAAAAATAATGAAATCGCTTGCTGACCTTTTAGCTGCAGCCAACCTGCAAGCCCATAAGAAAATAAGATATATTATGGTGGATCGCTCCGAAGCGTTGCATAAGACTCAGGAAGAAATGGCAGCACAATTTCAAGGAGTTCAAACAGAATCCGATGGCGAAAAAAATCTTAATGCAACTTTTATTGCAGAGGCTCGTACAGGCGATGCGCGAGCATTCACGCTTGATACAAAAGCAGATGTTATCATTTCTAATGAATTGATCGATGAGTTTCGACATGATCAAGTGAAAAGAATAAACGATGCTTTATATACTAGTGCCGTTATCCCTGTTATCAACATAGAGAACGTTCGGGAAAATATAGAGGGAGACACTCTTCTTGATGATGAAGATGAAAAAACTATCCTTGCCTACAAACTTTTTTTACGTAGCTACTACCCCGTTAGTCCACATTGGATTGATAACGGCCGTAATAACATGGATTTGGATAATAAAGATTTCTTACCAGTACCACCCAATTTATTCAAAAAATTAGTGCACAAGTGCACGGAAAAAAATCTCCCTGTGAATATGTTTGATTACCATCTCTGGTGGATACCCGTTCCTTGGGTACCCGAATTAAAACAGTTTATTGAAAAATATCCCGAAGTGTTACTCGGATCCGAAGATGATGGAGACGTTAAAATAATTCCTACCGATGATTACATTCAGTATTGCACGTCTGTTGGTAACAGCCTTAAGTCCGACGGAACAGCACTTAATATTGATTACGGATTTTATACTGTAGATTTGCATGACCAACCTCGTTATTATCATGCTGGTCGTTCTAAAAGGAACCAATCATTTTGGAAGGAGATCCAACAATATTCTCTGGGTCGTTATGACATGACTTGCGACGTTGACTTTACTTTACTTCAACTTATGATGGAAAAATTTTTGGTTCCTACGTGTGGGGATTATTGGTGTGGCTCCCTTTATCTTACTCAAGATGAGTTCGAACAGATCATGCTGGGAAAAGACACCTCACTATCTCAATCTAAGGGATCCCAAAAAGATCCATTCAAAGTATTAATCAGTGGCAATCTTTCAGATTTACCCGAAGAAATATTATCAGATCCCAGATATGCACTCTTTAAGAAGTTGCAACTAAAAACAGCTTTCGCACCGTATGGATTGGGGTTACCTTCAGAAAATACCCAAGCCGAACAGGAAGACAATACTGGGGTACTACCTTCTATCAGCTAAGTTTTTGACTAAATCTTTGAGAGGCAAATCTTTAGTCTCACCGCTGCGGCGTTCTTTATATTCCACAGTGCCTTGGTCTAAACCGCGTTCGCTGATCACCAATCGGTGCGGAATGCCAATCAAATCCATGTCGGCAAACATCACACCGGGACGCTCCTTGCGATCGTCCCACAATACTTCAAAACCAGCAACGGTGAGTTCTGCGTATAATTTTTCGCAGGCCTCGCGCACGCGATAAGATTTATGCATTTGTACGGGAATTAATGCGATATCAAATGGCGCCATCGCTAAAGGCCAAATAATTCCGTATTCATCGTTGTTTTGTTCGATCGCTGCGCCGATAATCCGCGACACACCGATCCCATAACAACCCATCTGCAGAATCACGGATTTTCCCGATTCATCCAATACTGCGGCATTCATCAGGCGACTGTATCGTTCGCCCAGTTGAAAAATTTGTCCGACTTCAATACCGCGCGCAAAACGCAAACGACCTTTTCCATCGGGACTGATGTCTCCTTCCACCGCATTACGAATATCGACGATTCGTTCGCAGGGTGCATCTCGATCCCAATTCACGTGCGTTAAATGAAATCCCTCTTCATTCGCTCCACACGTAAAATCGGACAACTGCGCGGCTTCTCGATCCACAAAATAGGGAATCGGCAATTTCACTGGCCCCAACGATCCGGGCCCACAGCCAATGGCTTTTTTAATGTCGGCTTCCGTCGCCATTTGAAGCGGCACAGCCACTTCCGGCAGATGCGAAGCTTTGGTGATATTTAATTCGTGATCCCCCCGAAGAATCAGCGCCACGAGCGGCGACTCCGCTCCTTTAACAATCAACGTTTTTACGCCTTTTTCTGCGGGCAAATGATGTTTCTCTGCTAACTCTTTTATAGTACGTACATTCGGTGTCGCTATTTTTTGGATCGGTGCCGTGGGTTCCGCGCGCTTTGCTTGAGGCGCTTGCGCTTCGGCTTTTTCAAGATTAGCCGCATAATCGCTCTCATCGCTGTAAACAATCGTATCCTCGCCCACGTCGGCGAGCACTTGAAATTCATGCGAATAATTACCGCCAATGGCACCGGTGTCCGCCAAGACGGCACGATAACGTAAACCCAGCCGCGTGAAAATTTGGTTATACGCATCAAACATTTTTTGATAAGTAACCTGCATGCCTTCCTGATCCAGATCGAACGAATAAGCATCCTTCATCAAAAATTCACGCGCACGCATCACTCCGAATCGCGGCCGAATTTCATCGCGAAATTTCGTTTGAATTTGATAGAAATTCACGGGCAATTGTTTGTAACTTTTTAATTCGAAGCGAGCAACATCGGTAATGACTTCTTCGTGCGTGGGACCCAAACAAAAATCGTGTTCGTGTCGGTCCTCGATGCGCAGCAATTCATCGCCGTATTTTTCCCAACGCTGCGACTCCTGCCATAACTCAGCGGGCTGCACCATGGGCATCAGAATTTCCAAAGCGCCCGTGCGATTCATTTCTTCACGAACGATATTCGCTACTCTTTGTAAGACACGTAATCCCAGCGGCAACCACGTATAAATCCCGCTCGATACTTTGCGAATCATTCCCGCACGCAGCATCAACCGATGACTGGTGAGCTCCGCATCAGCCGGTGTTTCTTTTATCGTGGCTAATAAAAATTGAGTTACTTTCATAAGAGGTAAAAGTGTATCATAAAAAAACCCCGCATAAAGCGGGGTTTTTTGTAGCGTTTGCGGTGATTACATCATTCCGCCCATGTCACCCATGCCACCCATACCGCCACCACCGGCAGGAGCTTCTTCTCGCTTCGGCGCGTCGGTGACCATGCATTCCGTCGTCACCATCAAGCCTGCGATTGAAGCAGCATTTTGCAAGGCGGTACGCGTTACTTTGGTGGGGTCTAAGATACCCATGTCGACCAAGTCGCCATATTCACCAGTTGCCGCGTTGTAACCGTAGTTGACGTCTTTGTGTTCTTTAATTTTCGCCAATACAACGGCGGGCTCGTCACCCGAATTAGCCACGATTTGTCGCAACGGTGCTTCCATCGCACGACGCGTGATTTCAACGCCGACGCGTTGGTCTTCGTTAGCGACTTTGAGGCCGTCAAGTGCTTTGAGCGCACGAATCAACGCCACACCACCGCCGGGCACAACGCCTTCTTCTACGGCCGCACGGGTTGCGTGCAGCGCGTCTTCGACGCGTGCTTTCTTCTCTTTCATTTCGACTTCGGTCGCTGCACCGACTTTAATGACGGCAACACCGCCGGCCAGTTTAGCCAGACGTTCTTGCAATTTCTCGCGATCGTAGTCGGAAGTGCTGGCATCGATCTCCGCACGAATTTGCGCGATACGACCCTTAATGTCACCCGAATCACCCGCGCCATCGATGATGGTAGTGTTTTCTTTAGTCACCACTACGCGTTTCGCGGATCCGAGATCATCCAGTTTCGCTTGCTCTAAAGACAAGCCGACTTCTTCCGAAATCACTTTACCGCCCGTCAATGCGGCGATGTCTTGCAACATCGACTTACGACGATCGCCAAAGCCCGGCGCTTTAACGGCAGCGACTTTAACCACGCCGCGAATATTATTCACGACGAGCGTAGCCAACGCTTCGCCTTCAACGTCTTCTGCAATCATCAATAAGGGTTTACCGGATTTCGCAACACCTTCCAACAAGGGAATCAGCTCGCGAATATTTGACACTTTCTTATCCACCAACAAGATAAACGGATGCTCGAGTTCGGCAGTCATGCTTTGTTGGTTGTTGATGAAGTAAGGCGACAAGTAGCCACGATCGAACTGCATACCTTCGACCACGTCCAACACGTTCTCAAGGCTCGAGCCTTCTTCAACGGTGATGACGCCTTCTTTGCCGACTTTCGACATGGCTTCAGCGATGATGTTACCAATAGCATCGTCGGAGTTCGCTGAAATCGTGCCGACTTGCGCGATGGCTCTGTCGTCTTTGCACGGTTTAGAAATCTTTTTCAACGCATCAACCGCTGCAATCACGGCCTTATCAATCCCGCGTTTCAGATCCATGGGATTCATGCCGGCAATAACGGCTTTCATGCCTTCAATCAGAATGGCCTCAGCCAACACGGTTGCGGTGGTGGTACCGTCACCCGCATCATCCGACGTACGCGAAGCGACTTCTTTAACCATCTGCGCACCCATGTTTTCGAATCGGTCTTCCAACTCGATTTCTTTGGCCACACTAACGCCGTCTTTGGTAATCGTTGGCGCACCAAACGATTTATCCAACACCACGTTGCGACCCTTCGGACCTAACGTGACTTTCACGGCGTTGGCTAACGCACGTACGCCGCGACTCAAAGCATTCAATGCTTCGTGAGAAAATTTCAATACTTTTGCTGCCATTTTAATATACCCCTTATTTTAAGCTTCAATAACGCCCATGATGTCGTCTTCTCGCATGACGACGTATTCACTTCCGGCAATTTTTACCTCGGTACCCGCGTATTTACCAAAAAGAATGCGGTCACCGGCCTTGACTCCTAGCTGGCGGATTTCTCCGCTCTCCAGAAGCTTGCCCGGGCCAGTCGCAATGACTTCACCTCGAGAAGGTTTCTCTGCAGCAGTGTCGGGTATCACGATACCACCTGCTGAAGTTCGCTCTTCTTCGAGGCGGCGCACGACCACACGATCGTGTAACGGACGTATTTTCATATTTACCTTCTCCTTTTTTATTCCAGTACAACGTTGTGAGAGAATTGCCCTCTTTGGAGCAGTCCCCCAACCAACCCAGTTGTGAGATTGTGAGGGACAATCTTTAGACCAAATAGGGTCAACTGTCAAGATTTCAATGTTTGGTGGGATACTTTTTTGTGATAAGCTTTAGCGCGGAGATGCCCATGCCTGATTCATTCAATAGCTTACGTGAATTAACCGTCAATGGTAAAACCTACCGGTACTTTAGCTTGACCGCGGCGGAAGCGGCTGGGCTTTCTGGTATTCGCAGCCTGCCCTTTTCATTAAAAATCTTGCTGGAGAACCAACTTCGCCATGAGGACGGGACAACGGTAACCCGCGACGACATTCTCGCCTTCTCAGATTGGTTAAAAAACAAACGATCCGACCGTGAGATCGCCTATCGTCCCGCGCGAGTGCTGATGCAAGATTTTACGGGCGTGCCGGCCGTCGTGGATCTGGCCGCCATGCGGGATGCTATGGCGCGCCTCAAAGGCGACCCGAAGCAGATCAATCCGCTGTGTCCCGTTGATCTCGTCATCGATCACTCCGTGCAAGTGGATCAATTCGGCAACGCGCAGGCTTTTCAAGACAACGTCCACATCGAAATGGAGCGGAATCACGAGCGCTATACCTTTCTCAAATGGGGCCAGCAGTCCTTTCAGCATTTTCGTGTAGTGCCGCCAGGAACCGGTATCTGTCACCAAGTGAATTTGGAATACCTCGGCAAGGGGGTGTGGTCGTCATCGATCGGCAATCAATTATTTGCTTACCCGGACACACTCGTCGGCACCGACAGTCACACCACCATGATTAACGGGCTCGGCGTTTTGGGCTGGGGAGTGGGCGGCATTGAAGCGGAAGCGGCTATGTTGGGACAACCGATTTCCATGTTGATTCCCGAAGTCGTTGGATTTCGTTTGGAAGGAGCGCTGCGCGAAGGCATTACCGCCACCGATCTCGTGTTAACCGTCACACAAATGCTACGACAAAAAGGTGTGGTCGGAAAATTCGTTGAATTTTATGGCCCCGGCGTTTCCCATTTGTCGCTCGCCGATCGCGCCACTCTTGCCAACATGGCGCCCGAATACGGCGCCACGTGCGGATTATTTCCGATCGATGCGGAAATGGTTAAATATTTAGAACTCAGTGGACGCGACCGAGAAACCATCGATCTCGTAATCGCTTATGCTAAAGCACAAGGATTCTGGCACGATGAAAATACACCAGAGCCTGTTTTTACCGATACGATTCAATTAAATTTGTCGACGGTGGAGCCAAGTTTAGCAGGACCGAAACGCCCGCAAGATCGCGTACCTTTATCGCAATTGCGACGCGTGACGGAAAAAACCGTCGTCGATGCCGAACGCGCCGATGAACTCGATCAGTCGTTTGCAACGACGGATCAAAACGCATTGCACCACGGCGACGTAGTGATTGCCGCAATCACCAGCTGCACTAATACGTCTAATCCCAACGTCATGCTGGCCGCCGGATTACTCGCCAAAAAAGCCTTAGAAAAAGGGCTTAAACCGAAACCCTGGGTGAAAGCTTCTTTAGCACCCGGCTCGAAAGTAGTCACCGACTATTTAGCAAAAGCAGGATTGATTCATGATTTAGAACGCGCAGGATTTTATTTGGTGGGTTACGGATGCACGACGTGCATCGGCAATTCCGGCCCGTTATCCGATCCGATCGCAAAAACCGTTACCGAAAATGATTTAATTGTCTCTGCGGTGTTGTCGGGAAATCGAAATTTTGAGGGCCGTATTCATCCCCTTGTCAAAGATAATTGGTTAGCATCGCCACCACTGGTGGTCGCTTTTGCGTTGGCCGGAACAACGCGTATTGATTTAACGAAGGATCCCATTGGAAAAAATGATCGCGGCGAACCCGTGTTTCTTAACGACATTTGGCCTTCGAGCACGGAAATTCAGAACGCCGTTTCTCAAGTCCGAAAAGACATGTTCCAAAAAGAATACGCGCACGTGTTTGATGGTGATGCGGAATGGCAGCGAATTGACGTGAAAGCGGGAAACACGTATCACTGGCAAGCAGCTTCTACGTACGTGAAAAATCCACCTTATTTTGACGGCATGCGCCACGATCCCGATCCCGTTAAGAATATTCGCGGTGCGCGTATTCTGGCTTTATTGGGCGACAGCGTGACGACCGATCACATTTCACCGGCCGGCTCCATTAAACCAAACAGCCCCGCGGGCGAATATTTAACGGCGCACGGCATTGCCATCAAAGATTTTAATTCGTACGGTTCTCGACGCGGCAATCACGAAGTGATGATGCGCGGCACGTTCGCCAACATTCGTATCCGCAATGAACTGTTATCCGGCATTGAAGGAGGCTTCACGAAACATTTTCCCGACGGAGAGCAATTATCGATTTTTGATGCAGCGATGAAATATCAAAAAGAAAAAATTCCGCTCGTGGTGATCGCCGGAAAAGAATACGGCACGGGTTCATCGCGCGATTGGGCGGCAAAAGGGACGCTGTTGCTCGGCGTTAAAGCCGTGCTCGCCGAAAGCTTCGAACGCATTCATCGCTCGAACTTAATTGGAATGGGTATTTTATCTTTACAATTTAAAGACGGAACGACGCGGAAAACACTCAAATTAGTGGGCGATGAACTTATCGACATCGAAGATCTTGAAAATAAATTATCGCCAGGCACTGATATTTCTGTTACCGTCCACCGCGCCAACGGCTCCCAGGAAAAAATAAAATGTGTGTGCCGCATCGATACGCACAATGAATTACTCTATTACCGCCACGGCGGAATTCTCCAATACGTTTTGCGCCGGATGATTCACTCTTTATAAAAGCACCTGCAGCCGCAACACATAAAAATTCGCGGTTTGGTTTGCCCCGTTTGAATTCGGGGTCGCTACCGCGTGAATATAATTTATTTTAAACGTGATGGGTTGAATCGGATACCAATTGAGTCCCACGGTATAATCGTGCTCCTGACCACCCCGAATATTTCGATCGATTAAATTCAATTCGCTGTAACGAATGGCTAATTCCCAAGCACCATACGAATGATTAATTTTCGTAATCGACGTGAATCCCGCGTCCTCAAAACTGTAGTTACGCGACTCCCCCGTCAGAAAATAACCGGCGGTTACATAATATCCCTGAAACTGCGGAGAAAAAAATCCGGGCTGGCGATTGGCCCACGTGTGCACGTATTCACTTTGTGCGGAAAAAGGCCCATAAACTCCCGCAATCGCCCCATCGATTACTTGATAGTTTTTCACGTTTCCGATGGGGCCGGTATTGATTAAAGTTCCTTGATTATGCGCCATGACTTCTGGAATCGTTGAAAAATCGACGGTATGACTGCTGTCGGTTCCCTGCTGCCAATCCGACAGACTCAAATGAAAAGCGCGCGCGTCCGTGTGTATCGGCGAAAACGACACGCTCACCGTTCCACCATAAGGAGCATGACCGGAGTACGCGGTTCCCAGTTGAGGGCCAAAAATGCTGGCGTACACGGTAATCGGATCATAAAAAAAACCCACGGTTCCGCCGAGTGGGTATGAAGTACTGAAAGCCTGCGTGGGTAATCCCAATTCCAAGAAAGTGATGGCTGGCGTATCGCTCGTGTTTTCCAGTCCAAACACCGGGGACATTTGCCCCACAATAAATAAACAGTGCGACGCCCCAGTATAAGTGACGTTTGCATTAATTAACTGATTGAGAGCAAAATCGTAACTTAAATTAATTTGCCATTTTTTGTAAAAATCGAGTGCCATGCCCACTCGTCCCGCGCGCCAATTCGCATCTCCCTTTAATTGTGGCGCATTATCGATATCCATAATGTCGCCTTGCATATAACCATTGAGATATAACTCAAACAGATCGGATGGCGATTCGTAAATCGGCTGTGTCACTTTAAAAGAAGTCAGATACGAACTGCTCCCCACGGCCCACGCGATAGAGGCAAAACTAAAAAGCAAGATGGGCAGAATAAGAAGGTGACAAAAATTTTGTAATGCCCGCATGCAGAAACAATCCTTGTTTGACCAGAACGGTTATTCTAACCTGAGTTTTGGCGCTTATCCAAAACTGACTTGCATTCATCCGGCGCTTACTGGATTATTACGCTCATGAAAAAACTTCTTTTTCTTATACTGTTCCTCGTTCCTGCGGTGTTCGCCGAATCGCAACCCGTACCCATTCCAGTCGACGAGGCGTTTCAATTCAGCGCCACGGCAAAAGACTATCAAACCATCATCGGAATTTGGAACATTAAACCAGGTTTCTATCTGTATCGCGATCGCATTCATTTTTCGCCGATAACGCCCAAGCAAAATCGCCTGGCGCAACCGCTGTGGCCCAAACCGAATACGTACAAGGACTTTCCCGATATCGGAAAACTCGCCGTTTATACGGGAAACTTACGCATTCCGGTTCCCATTATTAACAGCACCGACAAAACGATTTTTCTTCACGTCAGCTATCAAGGATGCTCGGAAGCAGGGTATTGCTACCCCCCCATTACGAAAACTGTACAGATTAATTTAGCAGGCAATTACATGCGCCCCGTTAGTCCCCTCGCCGTTGACATCGCACCCGAGATGACGATGACAACAACGACAGCGTCGACAAAACTCGCTCAAATTTCACCGCAACAATTATTGGAACATAAGAATATTTTTACAATACTCGTGACCTTTTTAGGTTTTGGATTATTATTGTCACTCACGCCTTGCGTGTTGCCGATGATTCCAATTTTATCGGGGATTATCGTCGGACAGCAGGGTCAATCTCATCCGCGCGCCTTCTTGTTATCCGTGATGTACGTGCTCGGAATGGCCATCACGTACGCCATTGCGGGAATTATTTTTGGTTTTATTGGTGGCACCGTACAAGCGGCCTTTCAAAAACCGTGGGTTATTATTTTATTCAGTTTGGTTTTTGTAGCCATGGCCTTATCGCTATTCGGTCTTTATCAAATTCAACTGCCCGACCGATGGCGTGCCCAACTCGCAAAAATCAGTAATCAGCAAAAACGAGGAAGCTATGTGGGCGCGGCTATTATGGGCTGCTTATCCACGCTCATTGCTTCACCCTGCGTCACTCCTCCCTTGGTTGGCGCACTCGGTTACATCAGTCAGACAGGTAATGCGGGGGTAGGTGGCCTTGCTTTATTCGTCATGGGAATCGGAATGGGAGTTCCGCTGCTCCTCATCGGTGCGTTTGGCGCGAAATATTTACCCAAAGCCGGGTCATGGATGAATACCATCAAAATCGTGCTGGGTGTTTTGTTACTGGCCGTAGCCATCTGGATGCTCTCCCGCATTCTTCCGGGGTTCGTTAGCGTCTTGTTGTGGGCCGCTTTATTGTTTGGCTCTGCAGTCGCGCTTCCCACCTTTTCATCCGCAAAAAACAAGCGTCAAATCGTCGGTAAAATAATCGGGGTCGCCTTGTTTGTATATGGGATAATTTTAGTGGTCGGCGCTTTCTTGGGTAACAACGATCCCTTGCGTCCTTGGCATTTTGTGCGGGCCAGCCACCCAATAAACGGGCTCACTTTTACCCCCGTAAAAACGGTGGAAGACGTTCAGCGCCAACTCCAAACCGCGAAAGCTCAGCACCAGCCCGTAATGCTGGATTTCTATGCCGACTGGTGTATCTCGTGCAAAGAAATGGAGCGCTTTACTTTTTCCAACCGAAACGTACAGCAAGCACTCCACCGCTTCCGCCTGCTGCGCGCCGACGTTACTCGAAACGATGACGAAGATAAGCGGCTGGAACAGTACTTTCACGTCGTCGCACCACCGACCATCCTCTTTTTCGACGAGAACGGTCATGAAATCCCAAACTTGCGGGTAATCGGCGAAATGTCCGCCCGCGCTTTCTTAAAACATTTGCGTAAAAATTCACAATAGTGGCGGTAATTTCTTAAAATATGTCGACATCTTCGTCGATCTGGACAAGATCGCCTCGCTGAGGCAGAATAGGGGTGTATGGCAAAAATCCTTATCCTTCACGGGCCCAATCTCAACAAACTGGGTCAACGCGAACCCGACGTGTACGGGAAAATCACCTTAAGCGATATCGAGCAAAAACTCAAGCAGCAAGCTAATTCTCTGAAGCATGAAATAACCACTTTTCAGAGTAATTCCGAAGCCGATCTCATCCAAACCATTCACAAGGCGGGGGACCAGCAGGTCAATTTTATTCTGATTAATCCGGGCGCCTTTACCCACACGAGCATTGCTTTGCGCGATGCGCTGCTGGCGGTTTCAGTTCCCTTTATCGAATTGCACCTAAGCAACGTGCATTCGCGCGAGTCCTTTCGTCACGTCTCGTATCTGGCGGACATCGCCGTGGGCGTGATTATGGGTTTTGGCGCTTACAGCTATTCTCTGGCCATGCTGGCTGCTGATCATTACTTAAAAAATCATTGATGGGGATCTATCATGGATATTCGTAAAATACGAAAATTAATTGAATTAATTAACGAAACGGGCGTTGGTGAAATTGAAGTAAAATCCGGTGAAGAATCGGTCCGCATCAGTCGAATGCCCGGACAAGAAGCGCCACAAATCACAACGATCCCAGGACCACCAATACCCGTCGTTGTGGAACAACGGCCAACCATCACGCACGTCGAAGAAAATAAACTGACCGCACCCGCGGAAGAATTAATCGAAGGACATGCGGTAAAATCACCGATGGTGGGTACCGTTTATCTGGCATCGACACCCGGCGCAAAACCGTTCGTGGAAGTCGGCCAGCACATCACCGTCGGTGATACGCTGTGTCTCATTGAAGCCATGAAAATGTTTAATAAAATTGAGGCCGATAAAAGCGGTGTCGTCAGTGCGCGCTTGGTCGACAACGAACAACCCGTGGAATTCGACCAACCGTTATTTATCATTGAACTAAACGAGTGACCATGTTTAACAAAATATTAATCGCTAATCGCGGTGAAATCGCCTTGCGTATCCACCGTGCCTGTAAAGAATTGGGAATTAAAACCGTCGCCGCTTATTCCACTGCCGACAAAGACTTAATGCACGTGCGGCTTGCCGACGAAGCGGTGTGCATTGGTCCTTCAAACAGTACCGACAGTTACTTAAGTATTCCCGCCGTCATCAGTGCGGCTGAAATTGCACACGCGGACGCGATTCATCCCGGATACGGATTCCTCGCTGAAAACCCGAATTTCGCTGAACAAGTAGAAAAAAGCGGATTTACTTTTATTGGGCCATCCCCGAAAACCATTCAATTGATGGGAAATAAAGTTTCCGCAATCAAAGTCATGAAAGATTCGGGAATACCCTGTATTCCTGGATCCGACGGCGCTTTATCCACCGATAGTCAAAAGAACTTAACCATCGCACGAAACATTGGTTTTCCCGTGTTAATTAAAGCCGCGGGGGGCGGCGGCGGACGAGGCATGCGCGTCGTTCACCGAGAATCGGATTTAATTAATTTCATTGCCATGACACGAACGGAAGCGGCGGCTGCTTTTGGCACGGACGAAGTGTACATGGAAAAATACCTCACTAATCCGCGGCATATTGAAATTCAAGTCCTCGGAGATAATCACGGACACGCGATTTACTTGGGCGAGCGCGATTGCTCTGTTCAACGACGCCATCAAAAAGTGATTGAAGAAGCCCCTGCGCCCGGGATTACCCCCGAAGAGCGAAATCGAATTGGGCAACGCTGTATCGAGGCGTGCATCGCAATGAAATACAGCGGGGCCGGCACGTTTGAGTTTCTCTACGAAAACGGGGAATTTTATTTCATTGAAATGAACACGCGTATTCAAGTCGAGCATCCGGTTACTGAAATGATCACGGGGATTGATATTGTTAAAGAACAACTTCGTGTGGCGGCGGGGTTACCCTTAAGTTTTACCCAAGACGATGTCGTCATTAAAGGTCACGCGATTGAATGTCGAATCAACGCGGAAGATGCAAAAACATTTATGCCGTGCCCAGGCCTTGTGAAACTGTATCACGCACCGGGCGGAATGGGCGTTCGCATGGACTCGCATTTGTATAGCGGATACCGCGTTCCACCGTATTACGATTCACTGATCGGAAAATTAATTACGTACGGCGAAAATCGAGACATTGCCATCGCGCGCATGAAAAACGCCTTGATGGAACTCGTGGTGGACGGCATTAAAACGAATATTTCGCTGCATCAAATGATGATGGACGATCCTGAGTTTCGAACGGGCGGGACGAACATTCATTTCCTGGAAAAGAAGTTGGGGTTGAAATAAAAAATCCTTTCTTAACGTAGCTTGGATGGTGATGCCCTGGACTCAAATTATAATCTCAACTGAAGAAAAAAAGGCACTCCTTCTTGCGGATTTGCTCACGGAGTTAGGTGCGCTCTCCGTTTCTTTTCAAGAAAATTCTACTGAAGAAATTTTTGAACTCGTTCCACACGAAATGAATCTTTGGAAGAAGACGAAAATTATTGCGCTTTTTCCTGCGGATTGTAATGCGGAGAAAATCACCAAAATCATTCAAACATTATTCGGCGGAAATCTTTCGTTTCAAATTTCGAGGCTGGAAGACCAGGACTGGGTTTCACAAACCCGAAATCAATTCCAGCCCCAACGCTTCGGAAAAGAGTTATGGATAGTGCCGAGCTGGTACGACGATAAAGCCTTCACGGGTCCTATCGTTAAAATCGATCCCGGCCTCGCCTTTGGCACGGGATCTCACCCCACCACGGCACTGTGTTTAACGTGGTTATCGACGCATCCGATAAAAAAACGCCACGTTCTTGACTACGGCTGTGGTTCTGGAATTTTAGCGCTCGCATCGTTGGCCCTGGGCGCTGAAGAAGTCTGGGCCGTAGACCACGACTCCCAAGCGGTCCTCGCCACTCAAAACAATGCCAAGCTCAACGCCTTTGTGAGCGACGACAATCTTCACGTTTTGTTGCCCGAAGCAATGCCGAATGTAAAGGCGTCATTGATTATCGCCAATATTTTAGCAAATCCATTGATTACGCTCGCTGCGCGATTAAAATCCTACGCTGCTTCGGACGCAACGATTGTGTTATCGGGGTTTCTGGATTCCGATATTGAAAAAGTTTCCAACGCGTATACATCGGAATTCCGCATGGGGAAAACTATTAAAAAATCCGGGTGGGCGCTTATCGCAATGCACCGAATAAATTCTTAGGATTTTTAATTTCAGGAACCATGTCCAGCATGTGCCCGACGTGGAAATCTTCCGCCAAACTGTAAATCAGTTTTAAAATGGTATAATCCTCAAGAGCAAACCCAACCGAATCGTAGACAAAGATTTCTTCGTCGTTCGTACGACCCGGTTTTTCCCGTCGCGTTAATTGCCACAATTCCGCGTACACTTTTCTGGAATCGTAATTCTGAATTTCACCTTCGTGTTTAGACTGCTCCATAAACTCAATCACGATCTTGCTGCGCTCGAGAATCTTGGGATCCAATTCGGTCTTACCTTCGGCATCACCCCCAACGGCATTGATCGTCATACCCGGTACAATCCATGCGTCTTTTAAAATTTTCTGTGCAGCTTTTGAAGCCGTTACGGTAGTAATAATATCGGCATTTTTGACTGCACTCTCAGCATCCGAGCATTGCTCCAAACGAAATGAATAAGGCGCTAAATTCGCGGCGAATTTCTCCATGGCTTTCGAATCTAAATCCACGTATTTAATGGTCTCCAGATCAAACACGGTTTTATGCGCGACGACTTGAAATTCCGATTGCGCCCCCGTGCCAATAATAGCGAACGTTTTACTTTTCTTCTTAGCCAAGTATTTCGACGCCAATGCCGACGTAGCCGCCGTGCGAAGAGCCGTTAATAAAGTCATCTCGCTGATTAACACCGGATACCCCGTGGCGATATCCGCCAGTATGCCCAAACCCACAATCGTCTGTTTATTTTCTTTAGGGTTCTGCGGATGGCCGTTGATGAATTTCATGGAATAATAATCTTTTCCCCACAACGGCATTAATTCAATCACTCCGTTGTCAAAGTAAGTGGCGACGCGCGGAATTTTTTCGAAGTCATTCCACCGTGAAAAATTCTCTTCTAATTTTTCAATGAGGCGTTTGAAAAAAGTTTCCAGCGTGACTTTTCGAATTAAATTTTTAACGTCGTCGACCGTGATGATTCTGACCATATTTCACTCCTGCGTGTGTTATTCTGAGCGACCGTAGCCTTGATGGAGCTCTGCGTAATCAAGGAATTCCCGGGTTACGCCCCGCGAAGCGGGGGCTGCACCCAGGCTACGAATTCCAGTCCCGCGGCACCAAATAATAATCCGTCAAACGCGCTTCGTCGGTACCCGGATCGGGATGCCAATCGTAGCGCCACACGACCGAGGGCGGCAACGACATTAAAATCGATTCCGTGCGCCCGCCAAACTGCAATCCAAATAAAGTGCCTCGATCATAAATTAAATTAAATTCTACGTAACGTCCTCGTCGGTACAACTGAAAATCGCGCTCGCGCTGTCCGTAAGGTCGATCTTTACGTTTCTGAACAATGGGCAAATAAGCCTCTATAAAAGCATTGCTCGTTTTCTCTATAAATTCAAATGTTTGCTCAAATCCCCACTCATTTAAATCATCAAAAAAAAGACCGCCAATCCCACGCGGCTCATTTCGATGTTTTAAATAAAAATAATGATCGCACGCTTCTTTATATTTCGGATAAACATCTGGGCCAAATGGCTCGCACGCTGCTTTTGCGGTTCGGTGCCAATACCGGCAATCCTCTTCAAATCCGTAACAAGGCGTTAAATCAAAGCCGCCCCCAAACCACCATACGGGAGTTTGATTTTCTTTTTCTGCAATAAAAAAGCGAAAATTCGCGTGGACCGTTGGCACGTAAGGATTGCTCGGATGAATCACGACGGAAACTCCCTGCGCCTGAAACCGATAACCCGTCAGTTCTGGATGTTTTTTCGTCGCCGCATCGGGCAAGCGATCTCCGCGCACGTGCGAGAAATTAACGCCTGCTCTCTCAAAAACATTCCCATCAGCAAGCACCCGCGTGCGCCCGCCACCGCCTTTGGGCTTTTCCCATAAATCTTCTTTAAAAAAAGCGGCGCCATCCTCGATTTCCAATACCTGACACAGTCGATCTTGGAAGTCGTGCAAATAATTTTTAACTTCTTTAATCACTTCGGAAGACATGGTTGAATCGTTTTTTTTGCCGGTGTTTTTATACCCCGCTTCTTAGGGCGGGGATTTTTTCACATACCCCGCGGCTTGCCGCGGGACCTTACGCGTGGGATTTCTTAAGGGGAGCGTGCGTTCGCTCCCCTTAAGTCGCCGTCGCGCGGGTTCCCCGCGCAGGCGAAATAGTACCAGGAAATAAAAATACCCCGCCTCTTTGGGGCGGGGATTTTTATTGTATACTAGTGCCCATGGATAAACCAATACGATGGACCTCGCGCACTTCTTTTATTTTCGCAACGGCAGCGGCAGCCGTTGGTTTGGGAAACATTTGGCGCTTCCCTTACCTCGCCGGTGAAAACGGCGGCGGTGCTTTTGTGTTAATTTATCTCTTTTTCGTCGTCGCACTCGGCATTCCCCTGATGACGTCCGAAGTGATCTTGGGACGTATGGGTCGCAGTAACCCCGCTCGTGCCTTACAAAACGTCGCCGTGAGCGTACACCGCAGTCCACACTGGGGATGGTTGGGGGGTTTAACCATCTTAGCCGGATATTTAATTTTAACGTATTACGTCGTGATCTCAGGGTGGGTGCTGGATTATTTTTTCCGCGGCGTGTTGGGACAGTTTCGAAATTCAACTGAAATGTCCGCCATCAATGAATTCACGTTACTGCAATCCAATCCGTGGCAAATGTTTGTGACGGACACCGTCATCACCGGAGCCACCATCGGCGTCATTGCCTTAGGAATTAAACGCGGCTTGGAACGCACCGTGCTCTTTATGTTCCCAGGATTACTGCTTTTATTGCTTATTTTAATCGGCTACGCCATGACGACCGGACATTTTCAGGAGGCCGTCCGTTTTTTATTTAAACCGGCCTGGCACGAAGTGACGGCACGCGTCGCGTTGATTGCCTTGGGGCAAGCTTTTTTTAGCTTAAATATCGCGATGGGGATTATCATCATGTTCAGCGCATATTTGCCGAAAAATATTCCCATTGCGGGCAGCGTCGTTGCCGTTTGCCTGATGGATACCGCAGTCGCCGTGTTATCGGGGCTGGTTATATTTCCCGTTGTTTTTGCCAACCACCTAGCCCCTTCCGCAGGACCGAGTTTAATTTTTCGCACGCTGCCATTGGCTTTTGGGCATATCCCGTACGGTAATTTCATTGGAGCGCTTTTTTTCTTGCTGGTGTTATTCGCGGCGTTTACATCCACTATTTCCTTATTAGAGCCGGCTGTTGCCTGGCTGATGGAAAAATACAAACTTTCCCGAATAAAAGCCGTTGGCCTGGCGGGAATCGTCTGCTGGATGTTAAGTTTAGGAACCATCGCTTCGTTCAGTCACGGCGAGCATTTTCATATATTTGGAGTCACGTTCTTCCGCGCGATTGATTTTATGACTTCCGATGTGATGCTGCCCATCGGCGGTATTTTAATTGCGGTTTTTACTGGGTGGCTATTGCCTTCGAAATCCATCGAAGAAACCTTTGGCTGGAGTTCCAAAAATTTTTGGTTTCGGTGTTGGCGGTTTATCAAACGCTATTTTGCCCCGATTGCCATCGGCTTTATTTTACTGATGTCTTTGCGAATCTTATGAAGTGCCATTAACTTGCTGATACTCGATATCTGAAGACTCACTTTCATCCTCATTCTCCTGATAACCCGCAGCTTCCCACAGCGAGTTTTGCGCCATGGGCTTTCGATCCGTCAGCTCGGATAATTTGCTGCCCATCGAACGCCAATCGGCGTAACCGGCCCCCACGCCTAAGAGCAAGCTAAGGCTCACTAAAATTCCATACCCTCCCACACCGAAATAGGAAGAATCAATCGTATCCGGCCGATCAGCGATATCGTGACCCTCTGCCAAATTCATCAATGGAAACACACAATTTAATACCCATTCCAGCAAAGCCGGTGCGTAAAACAGCATTTGAATAACGGTAAATCGAATGGCATTCGCCATGGAATGCGATTTTTCCGCAATTAACGCCGTTCCCGTCAGGAATGTTATTACCTCACCTACGGCAGTAAGTAGCGAAGAATCGAGCCCCAGACCTAAAGCCGTCGATGCAGCGCCCACCGTGAACAATCCCAATTTTCCTCGTATCGGCAGCTTATCTATCGTATGCCGTTCTAATCTTCTGAATTTGAACCCGTTGTCGTGATTACCGATCAGCCGAGCCACCAATCGCATTTCAAAGATCTTTTGGTAGTTTTGCGCAAATAGGCCGCGATAAGGCCATTCGCCAGACAGCAGAGTAGCAATCAGCAAATCCATAGAAATGGCAACCGCAGCCGTTATGGGATAATTGACTTGCCCGAAACGATGGAGGAGATAAGCAACCACAGTCGATGCTGGTAAGGCACCAACGATCGCAGAACCCACTTTTGAAAGTGCCGATTCTGTACGATCACCCCAAGCCAGATATGTAAACGCACGCTTCGTCGGTAACTCTTTAGCAAGCTTTCGGTCAATGTTATATCGCGTAAACACATACGAGAACACTGAGCTCGACACGATTGCCAAACCATAATAACCGTATAACCCACCACGAACGGATCCCGGATCCAACCCAATTAAAGTCAGCAATTTAATCGCGGCTTCAACTTTAACGATCGGCCAGGCGATCGGTCCTACTTTCGCCATAAACCACGGAATCGGTCCAAAATCCGCTACCGCGGAAAACCCAGGCGCGCAACTTTTCACCGTCGATGGCGGAATAATACCGTCTTGCCATTTCATTAAAGAACCGTGCTCACCCGCACCAATCGCTAACACTTTAGTAAATGCCGTGTCAAAACCTTCGATTGAACCTGCAAGAACGGCAGACAATATAACGGCCCACCACGGAAGGACTTCTTTAAATTCTGCGGATAACACGGCAAACGAAGCACCTAATTTTACCAGATAGCTCGCCCAGGAGCAGGCTTCATTGAGTAACCGCTCTCCTGACGACGGACTCGTCAACACTTCTAAGAGTTGATCGCGCTGCTCCTCGGAAAGCGGTAAACCCTCAAATATCAGCTGCTCTTTTATTTCTTCCAATACCTCAGTTATTTTTTTACGCATCGTCTCAATCTCTTGCGGCGATAACGTAACAATACTGCTCGCGTAATAATGATTATTGCGCATCACCCCGAGCGCTAGAATTCCAAGCGGGATAAAAATATCCGCACCCGGACTGTAATCCGGGAACCATTCCCACATTGCAGTTAACCACGCCGTGACTTCCAAGAGATTCATGACTTGATAACCAAAGGCGCGTGGATAATACGGCGAATTTTTCAGAAGCGCTTCACCAAAATCGCGCGCAGTTCTTCCTAAGGACTCCAAACCACTTCGCAGTTCGTGATGTGCGGCGTGTAAATTTCCATCGTAACCGTATTGATTTAATATCTCAAACAGGACAAACATTTGTGGTTGAGTAAGTTCAATGTCTGATCCTTTCAGTCGATAGATATTAACCGCATGTTTTTGCATACCTTCATTCGTCGTCTCATGAGTAACGTCCTCAAAATACGTGGCAATAAATTTTATTGTCGCTTTTGCGAGTTCTGGATACGCTGATTGTTCCCCAGGCCACTTGCCATAAAGATAACCTGCCCACGTTAATCTCATAAACACCCCAATACTTTCTGAGGCGTTTATTTTCACCCACAATTATTAAGTAAATGTGAAAAGATTAGGGCAGTCGATACAAACAGGCAAAGATAATATGTTGTTAAGGTCTGCAGCCCGAGCGAATGCACAAAACTTACTTGACGACTTACTGGATTTCCAACACACGTTTTACAAACGGCACCGTAAGCTTGCGTTGTGAAACTAAAGAAGCGTGGTCCAATTGGTCAAGTAAATTGAATAACGCTTGGGTATCGCGAGGAAAATGGTGCAAAAGAAACTGACCAATGTCGTCGGAAAATTCCAAGCCACGATCACGCGCGCGTATTTTCAATGCCTGAATTTTTTGCGCATCGTTTAATTCATTGACGTGAAACGTTAATCCCCACACCAAACGCGAACGGAGGTCAGGAAGCTGGCATGAGGAATGCGCGGGCGATTCTTTTCCCGAAACAAATAAGCAAATTCCATTTTCCCGCGCCCGATTATAAAAATGGTGCAGCGCCTCTTCCCACAACGAATTTCCAAAAACCGTATCGACGTCATCCAAACAAACCAACTGCATGGATTCCATCCCACCCAATACCTCGGGCGTTAACTGTGGCGTTTTCATCGGCAAATACATCGTTTCAAACTGACGATCCTGAAATTCATGGCAACACGCTTGCAAAAGATGCGTTTTCCCTGATCCCGGCTGACCACACAAATAAATAAATTTTTCACCTCTTTTATTTAAAGAGGCTTTCATCGCTTTAATCAAAGCAGCATTATCGCCTTCGCAAAAATTCAGGAAGGTCGTTTCTTCGCGTAACGCGATTTTGAGCGGCAATTGTTGAATCATTATTTATGAATTATTTGAGTTATTAGTGTTATCCGTATTTCCCAGCGGATTGACTTCTTCGCTCCATCGATAAAAAAGTTCCACCGCATCGGGCACTGACCCCGCGGGCGCTGCTTCTGCGACAAAATGCGAAGCAGATTTGAGCGCATTCACCAATTCATCCGTCCCGCCCACGGTTTTTATTTTCAATAACACCGTATTGGCGCCCATGTCACTTACGGCAACTTCCGACACGGGTGTTAATTTTTTAAGCTCCGCGATGACGTGTACGTAATCGTTTAAATTATTCACGCCATTGACCTGCATTGTCACGATTCTTTGCCTGTTTTTGCTGTCTAAAACCGCCAATTGACTGGCCATTAAATCCGCCGCACGATCGACGCCATTAATCACCACCTGGGCGACACTACTGGCTGTCGTTTGCCATTCATACGGAGTACCGTTTAAAAACAATTTCCATTGGCCTCCCATTTCGCCATTACTATCAGTGACCACCGCGCCAGTTAAAATACACGATACTCCATAACGCTGAGCGATGCTTTGCAATTGCTGCGCCGTCGGCAACGCTGAATCAGTTTGCGCGACATACGTTTCATCTTGAAGATCCATGGCCGGAAAAATAATCGGTACTCCCCGTAAAGTCGTTTGCTGTTTAATCGTGTTGACGAGCGCGTCGCTGCTGTCTGCGGACAAAACTTCCGGCTGCACGGCTTCCGGCACCAACACCCACACCAGCGTCAACGGCCGCTCGGGGCCCCAAAGGGCTTGTCCCGCCGTCTGTAACAATTGCTTAATCGCCTTAGTGTCAAAAACGACGTGCACGATTGGTCCATCATAGTTGTAACTGACGATATAATTATTGATGTGCGGCACCGCATTTTGAATCGCCGGCACGGTCATGATGGTTGCATTCCCACTCATTTTTAATAAAACCTGACCGAAGGCTTGAGGCAAGGCTTGCTGAAGTGTTTTTTCAGAATTATCCGAAACCGCAACGTCCGCCGCATTCAAATCAGAAACCTGCGCCGCCAGCGCACTATTCAAAAACAGTGCGAGCATCATAAGAAGTACAGTAAGCATCCGTCGCATAGCGATCTATTATACGCTTTTGTTTTTAGGACGAAAGTCTTGTCATTGTGGGTTTGGGGTATCTAGTAGGCTGGGGTGTAGCCTTGATGGAGCGATAGCGAAATCAAGGAATTCAATTCCCGGGTTACGCCTCGAGGCGAGGCTTCACCCAGGCTACAAATTTTCCCCATCAAGTCTACCTTTCAAAAGGACCCCCCACTTCGGTGCCCGGGTTACAGACAACTGATACATTAACTTGATAAAATAACTTCACCATGACCGATCCAAAAAAACCAATCACTTATCAAAGCGCGGGCGTAGACATCCAAAAGGCCGACACCCTTGTCGACAGCATCTCGGCCATCGCAAAGAAAACCTTTCGCCCCGGCGTGATCAGCAACATCGGCGGTTTTGGCGGATTATTTGAACTCTCCACGCATTACAAAAAGCCTGTGCTCGTCTCGGGTACCGATGGCGTTGGCACCAAATTAAAAATCGCGATTGAACTGCAGCGCTTTGATACCATTGGAATTGATCTCGTTGCGATGTGCGCGAACGACATCGTCACAACGGGCGCAGAACCTTTATTTTTCCTGGATTATTATGCCACTGGCCAGCTTGATCCCGAGCACGGGAAAAACATTCTTATCGGCATCGCCAACGGGTGCAAAGCCGCTGGCATGGCACTAATCGGAGGAGAAACTGCCGAAATGCCGGGCTTGTACCACGACCGCGATTTTGATCTGGCGGGTTTTTGCGTGGGTGTCGTCGAAAAAGAAAAAATCATCGACAGCACTCGGGTTCGCCTGGGTGATACTCTTATTGCGTTGGCTTCTTCCGGTCCTCATTCAAACGGTTACTCGTTAATTCGCAAAATTGTCGCCCACAGCGGTTTGCCTCTCAGTGCGCCGTTGGATAACAGTACTCTCGGCGATATTTTACTGACGCCCACCCGCATTTACGTGAAAGCGCTTTTAACGTTGTTATCCTCAGTCGACGTACACGCCATCGCACACATTACCGGCGGTGGCTTGGTCGATAATCTCCCACGCGTGTTACCCATTCACACGCAAGCGGTCATTGATACAAAAACCTGGCAGCGGCCCGCAATTTTCGACTGGCTGCAAAAAAAAGGGGGCGTAGATACGCAAGAAATGTGGCACACGTTTAATTTAGGCGTGGGAATGGTGATCGCGGTGGCGGAAAAGCACGCGGATAAAACCATTCAGTTGCTGGCCGCCCACGGTGAGCGCGCGTGGCGGATCGGACACATCGAAAAATCCGCCCACGAAGAGCCTGCAGTCGTGCTCACGTCATGACGGCTCGCGAGCGACTTCCCCTTGTTGTATTGATCTCAGGTCACGGGAGTAACCTTCAAGCCATCCTGGACGCCATCGCCCATGGGTTACCGGTTGAAATTAAAAGCGTCATTAGTAACGAGCGCGATGCCTTTGGGATTGAACGCGCCCAGCAGGCCAATATCCCCACCCACGTTGTTCCGCACCGCGATTTTTCCTCTCAGGAAGCATTTGAGCAACACGTGCAGCAAACCATCGACAGTTATTCCCCAAAGCTCGTGGTCTTAGCAGGTTTCATGCGGAAGCTGAGTCCCCGTTTCGCCTCCCATTATCACGGCCGCATGATTAATATCCATCCTTCCTTGCTGCCCAAACACAAAGGTCTCCACGCACACCGTCAAGTTTTGGAGGCGGGAGAAACGGAGCACGGAGCCAGCGTGCATTACGTGACCGAAGATGTGGACGGAGGCCCGATTATCTGCCAAGCCAAGCTCGCGGTTCGACCGGAAGACACCGAGGAAACCCTGAAAGCCCGGGTCCACGAACTTGAACACGTGATTTATCCGCAGGTTTTGGCGTGGATAGCGGCTGGCCGCCTCACGCTTCAAGACCACCGGGTCCTGCTGGATAACCGTCCTTTGCCGCCCACAGGGTTCGTAGCCTAGCGTAGCCTTGATGCAGCGAAGCGTAATCAAGGAATTCCTGGAGTTCCTGGGTTACGCCACGAAGCGTGGCTACACCCAGGCTACGACGGCCAACGACCTTGAACCAGGGGGAGAGGGGCGGGCCGCCCTCTCGCTCATTTCAATAAAGTTAGGTATAATGTCGACTCATTAACAATCAATAAGATAGGGCGATATCCACATGGTAAAGTCAGAACTGATTAATCGTATTTCAACACAACAAGAAAATCTTTCTTTGAAAGACGTCGAACTCAGCGTTAATCACATCATTGAACGCATGAGCACCAGCTTAGGCCAAGGTGACCGCATTGAAATTCGGGGTTTTGGCAGTTTTAGTTTGCACTATCGCCCCCCGCGAAAAGCACACAACCCGAAAACCGGTGCGCGCGTTTTCACTGACGCTAAATATACGCCGCATTTCAAACCCGGAAAAGATTTGCGTGATCGCGTGAATCAAAATCGAACCCAATACGCAATTCGTGAAGTGATCGATACGGATCTTGTCGAGCAATAAAAATCCGGGGGGATTTTTATTTCTGGTAATATTTCGCCGGCGCGAAGCAAGAAAAATTCTTTAGTTTTTCCCGTCATCCTCGCCAAGGAAGGCGGGGATCCAAACACAAGGATGCAAATTCCCATCCATGGAGTTTGGATCCCGGCAATCCGTGCCGGGATGACGGTTGCTTTTTATTTTCATCTCCGTGTAATTTCCAGCGCCAGCGCATAGAGCTTTTTCTTGCTCGCGTTCGTGATTTTAACCGCCAGCGAAACCGCTTGTTTCAACGATAATTCGCTCAACAGCGTTTTCAGCAGCAATCGATATTCCTCTAACAAGGGATCCGCATCCACTTTTTTTGCACCGGCCACCACCACAACAAATTCGCCTTTGTGTTGTTCCGGATGATCGCTCAAATACTTTTTTATTTCCGATACGGTTGCGGAATAAATCGTCTCATGGATTTTTGTTAATTCGCGCGCAAGCGCCATCGGGCGATCGCCGCCCAGTGTCTCGTCCAACAAATTCATCAGATCCACAATTCGATGAACAGACTCATAAAAAATGAGCGTTCGGGATTCTTCTTTCAATGCTTCCAGTCGCTTCTTTCGAACCGCACCTTTTTGAGGTAAAAATCCTTCAAACACAAATCGATCGGTGGGCAATCCGGAAGCCACCAACGCCGCAATCGCTGCACAGGCCCCCGGTATGGGAATGACTGAAATGCCTGCTGCGCGAACCGTGGTGACCAAGCGATAACCCGGGTCGCTGATCAGAGGCGTCCCCGCATCCGAAATCAAAGCAATGTTTTCCCCCGCCTGCAGTTTTTGGGAGAGCAGCCCCGCGCGTGCAGATTCGTTGTAATCGTGCAAAGACAAGCTCGGTGTCGTAATACCATAAAAATCAAGCAATTTCTGGCTGTGGCGCGTGTCTTCCGCGGCGACGAGGTCGGCCGACTTCAAGGTCTCGATCGCTCTCAACGTGATGTCCTCCCGATTTCCAATCGGCGTAGATACGATGTATAAAATACCTGCCTTCATGCTCACTCCGGCTTGTTGCAACCACCAGTCTACGCTAGACTTTGCGCATGAATCAAAAGATCCCTACTTGGCTCGTGTGCTTATCGCTGGCGGGTCTCCTTTTTTTTACCGGTTGCGTGAGCCACGGATTATTCCAAGGGTACAACACCGCGAATAACCGTGCTTCGCTCTCAGCCAATGATTACTTACAATTAGCCAACGCTGCACAAGGTCAAAAAAAACAACAATACCTGCTGTTGGCCGCAGATCGACTGACGCACGATCGAAACTACAACACCGCACAAAACATTCTGAACCGCGTCACAGTCAGTGATCTCGATCCTGAAATGACGGCGGACAAACAAATTATTCAAGCGGATATTTGGTCGCATACCAATCGCCTCAACGACGCCTTAAATTTATTAAATCGCGCAAGTGCCAGTAACGTGACGTTATCGGCGCCCGCACAAATTCAATTACACACCGTGCTTGCAAACATTTATCAAATGCAGGGGAATGTTTTAGCCAGCCTCGATCAACGCACGGAAGTTTTATCGCTCTCGCCCCGCGAAAATAAACAAACGGCTTTATTACAAACCTGGGAATATTTGCAGCGCCAAAGTAATCAAACTTTGCAGAATTTACAAACCACCGCGACGAACGACAACCAACGCGGTTGGCTATCGCTGGCTTTATTGTCGGAAGGAAACGTTACTCCACAACCCTTGATGCAAGCCTTAAATCAATGGCAACAACGTTATTCCAATCATCCCGCCAGTGCGTTGTTGGGAAATTTACAATCACTCAAAGCGATGATGCCCACCCTACCACAACACATTGCTTTATTGTTGCCGCTTAAAGGGCCTCTTGCCGCTCAAGCGAACGCCATTCGAAACGGCTTTTTTGCTGCTTATTATGCGAGTGCGCAAAAACCAACGATTACGGTATTGGATACGAGCTCAAGCGATGTCGTTACACTTTATCAACAAGCCGTACAACAGGGCGCTAATTTTATCGTGGGACCGCTCACGAAAGAAAACTTAGCTAAGCTCGTGAATGCCAGCGTGATTTCAGTACCCACCTTGGCGCTGAATACGCTGCCCTCGGATAATTCCCGCGTCAATCACTTATATCAATTTGGATTATCACCCACGGACGAAGCGACGCAAACCGCTGTGAAAGCCTGGAACGATCACCACAATCGAATGATTATCATTGCACCACAAGGAGAGTGGGGCGGACGAATCGCCAATACCTTTGCGCAGCAATGGCAAGCGCTGGGCGGTCGCATCACGGCTGAACTTAATTACACCACACGCGCCAACTTAAACACGGACATTCAAAGTTTGTTGAATATCGATAAATCTCAACGACACGAATCCGCTCTTTCGTATCTGCTCAAAGAAAAAATCCGTTTTGTTCCGCGACGCCGCAATGATTTCGATGCGATTTTTCTCGTGGGAACACCGGACCAAGCGCGCGAAATAGTGCCGTTACTCCGTTTTTATTACGCAGGGAATGTTCCGATATACGCCACGTCATCGATTTACACGGGCAGTCCTCGGCCCGGGCTGGATCGGGATTTGGACGGAATTATTTTTGACGACATGCCGTGGGTGCTGCAAGCGAATAATGCTTTAGCTTCCAACATGGCAGACATCCGCGATCGAATTCATGTGCTGTGGCAAAATTCCGCGAATCACAACGTTCGCTTCTTTGCTTTGGGTGCCGACGCGTACAATTTGATTCCCCAGCTGGGAAAATTAACGTTACTGCCACAATTCAGCGTAAACGGCGCCACCGGAATGCTTTATTTACTGCCCAATCAACACGTTTATCGAAAATTGGTGTGGGCGCAAATCCGCGGCGGAACACCCCACCCCCTCGGCCCGAGCTAGCAACCCCGGTATTTATTTCTTTAGAATCCGTGCTAACGTACCACCATGATCTCACACACCCAACGCATCGGCTTCAACGCCGAAAAAATCGCTTGTCAATTTCTGAAAAACCACGGCCTATCATTAATCACAAAAAATTTTCGATCGTACTGCGGTGAAATTGATTTAATCATGCGCGAGGCCAACGAAATTGTTTTCGTCGAAGTGCGCTACCGCAAGAACAACTATTTTGGCTCCGGCGCCGACACCATCTCATTCACCAAACAACAACGCCTCATCCGAACCGCGGAGTTTTACTTAACAAAATACAAGCACGACAACACCCCCTGCCGATTCGACGTCATCGATATTGCAAAAAATAACGACATTACCTGGATAAAAAATGCTTTTGATGTAGAATATTGACTCAATGAGATGACCCAGAAATACGAATTCCCGGGTTACGCCCCGAAGCGGGGCTTCACCCAGGCTACAAAATCAGACCTTCGAACTATCCCCGAGGGGTGGCGCGGAGGAGTGGCCTGTCCCGCGAATGCGGGAGCCCCCATCGCGCGCAAACCGTAGCCTTGATGGAGCGGTAGCGAAATCAAGGAATTCCCGGGCTACAAATGAGCAAGCATATGGACTTATTCCAAAGAATAAAACACAACTTCAACGAAAGCATCCAAACCAAAATCGCCGCGACGGACCTGCTCGTCGACCCCATCGCGCAAGCCGGAGAGCTAATGGTGCAATGTCTGTTGTCCAATCACAAAATATTGAGCTGCGGTAATGGGGGATCGGCTGCGGACGCGCAACACTTTTCTTCCGAAATGCTGAATCGATTTGAGTCCGAGCGGCCCAGTTTGCCCGCGATCGCGCTGACCACGGATCCTTCCACCATTACGTCCATCGCCAACGACTATTCTTATGCAGAAATTTTCTCAAAACAAATTAAGGCCTTGGGACAAGAAGGCGATATTTTGCTCGCTATTACCACGAGCGGCAACTCAAAGAATATTATTGAAGCGGTGTCCTCCGCCCACCTTCGCAACATGCACGTGATTGCATTGACCGGCCGAGATGGGGGAGAATTAGCTTCGCTATTGGGCGGTGACGACGTTGAAATTCGAGTACCGGCCGAATCAACGGCGCGTATTCAAGAAACGCACCTGCTGATTATTCATTGTCTTTGTGACATCATTGATCGACAACTGTTTGAAACCGAGGGATAACCATGAAAAAAATATTGCTTGTATTTACGATACTGTTTGCTTTAACGGGCTGCGTTCCCGCGGTTATTGTAGCCGGTGCTGCAGGTTCGGCCACTTTAGGCGGCGCTGTGATTTACGACAAACGCCCCGTGAAAACCATGAATCAAGATCACAAATCGCGGTCGATCGCACAATATCGAATCGATCACGATTCCACGCTAAAAGGACACTCGCATATTTCCGTTTCCGTGTTCAATAACGTCGCGCTGCTCGTTGGGCAAGCACAAACACCGGAAATTCGCGATCACGCCTATCAAATTGTCTCTAAGATTGCGAATATAAAGCGAATTTATAATGAAATCGACATCGCTCCGCCCACTTCCACAATGCAGCGCGCCAACGACTCGTGGATCACAACAAAAGTGCGCACGGCCATGGTGGGCACGTCGGGACTACGTTCGACTAACTTAAAAATCGTTACCGAAAATGGCGTTGTGTACTTGATGGGAGTCGTCACGCATGCACAAGGCGATTTAGCAGCGGACGTCGCGCGTCGGGTTTCGGGGGTGACGAAGGTTGTGAAGGTATTCGAATACGAATAGAAGTAGTTAGTGATAACTCACTGATTTTCCGCGTCGTAATACTACGGGTAGCGTTTTTGATCTACTAAATTCACTCTACCTGCTATTCGAATATCGTCTGCTGACAAAAAAACTTGAATCTTACTCGGTCTTTTCAGATTATATCCTTGTTCAATAACACAGGTTCCAGTCGGTTGGTTAGCCATTAAGTGCAATGCTTGACACAAGGTAGCGGCTGCGACTCCAGTGGCAACGTCTTCATTGTCACTAAAAAGCGGATTAAAATTCCTTGCCACATAATCAGCATTGCCATCGATAGTATCGCTGGAATAAACGTAGAGTCCGTTAATCTCGTTGTCCCGACACCATTCCATGATTAATGCGTTATTCGGGTTAATTTCAAATAAAGTTTTTCTGTTTCTGATGGGAACTAATAATTTTGGGCTACCGATTGATGCAATGACACAAGGCAGTGTTTTATCGATGTCCCCGTCATCCATATTCAGCATCTTACCGATTTCGACCATATTTACACTTTTTTCTAGAATACGTCCCTTGGCGACAGACATCGAAGCCATAGTGTTTGTGCGCTCAGTGCCGATTTTGATGCCGCTGTAGGTTCGCAAAGGAAATGGTTTTGAATGTTTTTCCTTTGTTAAAAAAAATACGGCGCCCAATGTCGCATGGCAACAAAGTGGAAGCTCCCCTTTCGTTGCAAAAAATCGAAGGATATATTCATCATTTTCGTGGAAAATAAAAACGGTTTCTGGCAAGTCCAAGCGTTTGGCAATTTGCTGCATCGCTTCGACACTGAGCTGCTCAAAGTTATCGACAATGGCGCATGGATTCCCTCCCGTAGCATTTTCTAAACAAAATACATTGGCGGTAACGATTACCATAAATCCTTATTCGGTTACAACCCAAACAGCGATTTAATTAATTGCGACAAATGAAGCACGGGGGGCGTGAGAATTCGGCCTAATAACCCGAAGATCAACAGTCCGAGCAAAATCCAAATGCCGTACGGCTCAATTTTTTCGTACGTTCGAGCCACCTGGGGCGGTAAAATACTCGACACCACTCGACTGCCGTCCAACGGCGGAATGGGAATTAAATTTAATATCATCAAAATGACATTAATCGTAATGCCAAATACGCCGGCGTTATAAAAAAATGAAGCAAATGTTTTTCCGATCGCATTCGTTGCACCACCACCCAGCACCACACTCAATTTCGCAATAGCCGCCCAAATCAGTGCCATCAGCAAATTCGCTAAAGGCCCTGCGATTGCAACCAATGCCATATCGCGTCGAGGCTTTCTTAAATTTTTCCAATTGACCGGAACGGGTTTCGCCCAACCAAATGCAAAAGTAAATCGACTTAATACCAACATAACGATGGGCAAGATTACCGTGCCAAAAAGATCGATGTGTTTGATCGGATTTAATGTAACACGTCCCATCATCAGCGCCGTTTTATCGCCTAATTTATTGGCGACCCATCCGTGCGCGGCTTCGTGAAGAGTGATTGCAAACAGCAGCGGTAAGATAATGACTGCGATTAAGTGGATGATGGTTCCGGTTGTCATGAGAAGATTATATCACAGCGTTTATTTTACTATCTTTAAATTCGGCCGACCTTTTTTGGTGGGATGTTTCTGCTTGCCCGATGAAGCCTGACCGTCGTCGCCTTCTTCGTCACCAAACACCATTCCGCGACCATTTTCATAGGCATAAATGGCTTTCACCGCTCGAATGGGAACAAAAACATGATGCGAAATTCCTGAAAATCGCGCATCGAATTCAATCGCGTCGTTCCCGAGTCTTAAATGGGCTACCGCTTGCGCCTCAACATTGAGAATAATTTTTCCGTCTTCAACAAAACGCTCAGGCACTTCCACTCCCAGCATCATGGCATCCACCATGATGTAGGGCGTCAATTGGTTGTCGATCAACCATTCGTAGATGGCACGTAAGAGGTACGGACGACTAGAGGTCATGTGACTCTCTGAGTTCGCGCTCCGATTCAGTCAAACTCGCTTGAAACGACTCGCGTTTAAACAGGCGATCTTCGTATTTGAAAATCGCTTTAGCAGTTTTCGGCAATTTTACACCCCAGTGCGGCAAACGCCACAATAAAGGCGTGATTACACAATCGACTAAAGTAAAATCGTCGCTCAAAAAATAAGATGAATTTGAAAATACTGGAATAACCGTGGTTAAAGCATTTTTCAATTCTTCTCGAGCAGTGTCGGCTTGTTTCGGCGTGCCCGTTTCGATGATATTCAACAAGCTATACCAATCGCGTTCGATGCGATGCATCATCAACCGACATTTTGCGCGTGACACCGGATAAACGGGCAATAACGGAGGATGCGGAAAACGCTCATCCAAATATTCCATAATGACGCGCGAGTTATACAACACCAATTCGCGGTCCACTAACGTGGGGACAGAATTATAAGGGTTTAAATCGACAAGATCTTCGCTCGGGTGATTGGCATCCACGTTTAAAACGTCAACGCTAACCCCTTTTTCGGCCAACACAATTCGAACTTGATGACTGTAAATATCTAATGGACCAGAATATAACGTCATAATCGAGCGCTTCAACATACTTCTCTGACTCCCTTGTGCAAGGATCGAAAACGGACTAACGTTTGGAATACTGGGTTCCTTTTCTGGCTCCGTGTAGACCGACTTTCTTACGTTCTACGGCACGAGGATCCCGCGTAACAAACCCGGCTTGACGCAACGTTTTACGCCAAGTACCTCCACCTTCGCCTCCACCCTCTTCTTCATCTAATTGAAGTAAAGCGCGCGTGATTCCGTGTCGGATCGCTCCCGCTTGACCGCTGATTCCACCACCAGCGACTGTAACAAAAATATCGTATTTATTTTCAACATTGAGCGTCGTGAGGGGCTGACGAACAACCATGCGTGCAGTCTCACGACCAAAATACTCTTCCAACGATTTCTCGTTGATAACGATTTTTCCCGTGCCGGACTTGATAAAAACTCTCGACGTTGATGATTTTCGTCTTCCCGTGCTCGGTCTGATTTTTGCCGCTCGTGCCATGCTGATTAAACCCCTTAGAGATCGATCGGTTGTGGTTGCTGCGATTGATGGGGGTGTTCGTTCCCCACATAAACCTTCAATTTACGGAACATTTGGCGACCCAAAGGCCCTTTAGGCAGCATGCCCTTAACCGCCAATTCTAAAAGATCCACCGGCTTTCGTGCCTTGATCTCGTTAAAGCTGCGGGTTTTCATACCGCCCGGATATCCCGAGTAATGATGATAAAGCTTATCGTCGGCTTTATTGCCCGTTACGGCGATTTGATCGACGTTGAGAACGATGATGAAATCACCCGTATCCACGTGGGGGGTGAATTCGGGCTTGTGTTTCCCGCGTAAACGGGTCGCGATCCGGCTGGCCAGTCGCCCCAGTGTTTTGCCTTTTGCGTCAACTACGTACCATTTCGGGTCGATGGTGCTCGCATTAGCCATGTAAGTTGCCATGGGTTTTTCGCCTTTGTTCTCCGATGGAAAGGCTCAGAATGGTACAGCACAACGGGGCTTTATACAAGTCGTTTCTGTGAAACATCAGCCCCTGCGTGCTTGGTCTTGGTCTCTAGTGTTCTGCCAAATAAGTTTTTGCACATTCGTTCGGGGACGTACATCCTGTACTCGGCGCTTCTTACCCTCCATGGTCGCGACGCCCCTCACGAATGCACAAAAACTTATTTGGAGCACTAGTAGTAGCCTGGGTGCAGCCCTGCTTCAGGGCGTAACCCGGGAATTGTTCGCAAAACCCGTCTTTTTTACGACTTTTTAATCGAAAAGCCCCAAAAACCTAACAAAAACATATGCTTTTTAAAAAAAATATGTTATTTTTAGCGCTGTGACAAATGTGTCACCTAGTTTTTATTCCTAATTTAACGGACAAAAAGGGGAATCCTTATGCCAGCAAGAAGAAAACGGAAAACGGCAAAGCGACGAAGCGGAGCTCGCAAATCAGCAGCAAAGAAAGTCGCGAAGGTCGCTAAACGTAAACCCGCTCGAGTAACGACTGCGGTTCGAAGCGCCTACAATAAATCTCAGCTCTTTACCGACATCGCCACCATGACGGAATTGACACGAAAACAAGTGTCTTCGGTGTTTGAAGAACTGGGTCACGTGATGAATCGTCATTTACGCAACGGCGGCGCCGGCGAATTTACGCTGCCCGGCCTGTTAAAATGCGTGGTTAAACGCAAACCCGCCACCAAATCGCGTAAAGGCATCAATCCATTCACCGGTGAAATGATCACCTTCAAAGCCAAACCCGCACGCAACGTCGTGAAGGTCCGCGCTCTGAAGAAACTCAAAGAAATGGTGAAATAAGTCTGTTTCTGAATCCACCCCGCGCCACAGCGGGGTGGATTACTCTCCAACCAATTGATTTTCTACCTACATAAAACGCCAGGCTTTAATATTAATTTAAGCTTGTTGCGTTATCATTAGCTCAGTCTTCACCAATCGGGAAATCAAGCCGTGCCACGTTTTTTCGAAAAAGTTACCGCTTTGTGGGAACGTTCACGCAACCCCAAAGAGTATTTAACGCGAAAAATTACGCAGCACCAGACGCAAATCACTCAGTGGCAACAGACCCACCCCAGCCGACTTCGACAGCTGGAAACAGGCATCCGCGATGTAAAACTTTCCCTTGCCCAGCACGCAGAGCACATGCCCGCACCACCACCGGAAGTCAAGCTTGAGGAGCTCTCTGCTGCCACTGCCTTTTTACAAATCGAAGAACGGCATTTTTTCCCCGATGAATTCCTGCATCAACAGCGCCATGCTTTGAATGCCACCTCCCACGATTTACTCGATGCCGCCCGTCTCTGGCGAGAAGAAGCTTACAAAACAGAAGGCTTTCAAGAGTGGAATGCAGAAAATAATCGTCTGCACCGCGAACTTTATCAAAGAGAGTACGAAAAGTATCTCCTGACCACAAAACAAAACAATGCTGACAATCTTCAACAGGCGTTAAATCGTCTCACCGCTGACTTAACGGAAGTGGAACCAAACCCGAATTCCCGGCAAATTCAACGTTTACTTTCTCTCTGCGAACAAATAGGTCCCCAAGTTAATGCGTTTGCGCCTTCTCAATACGCCCCTGAAATTGCACAAATCATCGCTGCCGCGCAGGATCTGAAACTCGGCATCGACGACGCGTCTCTAAAGAACATTAGTGAGCAATTACCGGATTTAATTCAATCCGTGAACGAGGGCCTTAAAAAAATCGCTGATCTTGAACAGGCACTGAACCTCAGCTCAGATTCTCTTTTGGAAAAAGAATTTCTGGAATGCAGAACTCAACTGGAAACAAATGTAGACAAGCTCAACACCGAATTAAAACGATACGAAGGCCTCGTGACGCTTTCTCGATTGGAGAATTACAGACAATTTAACGAACAATTCCAGAGTCTTTATCTCCTGATCAAGGCGCAAACTCACTATGGATTGATGTCCTCGTATTACAATAATCATCAGCTCGTGCGGCTTCCCGAAGGAACCCCGGAACAATTCGAGCAGCTGGGGTACCACAGAAAAGTGTATTCCTACGATCACACCGGCGCACGCACAGAGATCACCGACAACAAAGGCAATCCCCCCACAAACGAAGACTGGGAAAAAGCATTAATCGAATATCAACGCTCGGGCAAAACCGTCCACACCCAGTCGACGCTCTCAAAGCTCTGGGCTGGATTTAAGTCTGCGTCAAACCCAAACGCGACTACCGTTTACACCTTTACCTCACCGAGCGAAAAATCGACCTTCGTCCGAATTCTACAAAAGGTGATGCAGGACCGATTGCAAAAAGAAGAGCAACAGAAAGATGCGCGGGGGAAACGTGATGCAGAATTCACCGCAGAAATTCCTTTAGATGCCGGACCGCGATTGGTGAGTTGATCTGACTCAAAGAGGAGTAAATTAAATGCCACAATCAGCTGCGCTTGAAAATGCCATTAATGCAACTCAGTGGAACGGAGTAACTCGGCTTACCGATCTTGCAGCCACTCAAGATGCAAGGACATTTCGGGAAACGGTATTACGTTATAATTTAGGTAATTTGAGTCACCCCCCTCACTCCCTTAACAATCATTTAGATGATGAAAACGTTCTCAATGCAACGCACATTGTAGAATTAAGACGAGCAGCAGCCTATCAAGCAATTACCCTCGCATTTATGAACGCGGAGAACACGGGACAAAATCAAATAGCGGCTCTTGCCGATCTCGCAGAGCAAGCACAGCCACAAAATTTTAGAACTCAGCTGAGTCAGCAGGCAAATAATCTTGGGATTTCAGGTCTTACAGCTGCGCTGCACCAGGATATTAATGATGATGATGAGGCTGTGGCTGCGGATCACACTGATGATGAACACGTCCTTAGTAATGCTCAGTGTTCCGAGCTAAGACAATTTGCAGCCTTCTATGCCGCTCATCTCGCCATCCAACAATGCAACGATCAAGACGCATTAAACAATTTTTTAACTGCAGCTGGCGACAGAGGGGCGCGAAACGCCCTTCGAACGCATTCTGCCGTACTTGGAAATCTCAGCGCCGCGCTCAACGATAATGAGGATAACGACTTTGTAATTCATCACGGCAATATCGAAATCCTACGGAATGCCGCAGCTAAAAGAATTATTTCAATAAATATTCCCCAAATTCAATACCGCCATCAAAATGTACTATCTGCTCTTGCAACGGCATCCACTCCTCAAGAATTTCGCTCTCGAATTGCCATGCAATCCGATTACTTTGGGGTGTTATCTTCCGCATTATTCAATAACAGCGCCAGAGAAAATAATTCCGTTATTTCTGAGTACCATCTCCACGACTTAAAAAACCTGGCCTTTACAACTCTTGTTAAAATGGCCATCGCTCATGTGAGTCATGATAACAGCAATTCTCTCCTTGAGTTGATCGCCGCAGGAAATGATAACGATTTTCGGCAAGCACTTATCAAAAATAATAGCTCATTGGGTGGCTTAGTAGCCCTCCCGCTTCGCAACGATAATTCCCTGATCACGGCTCTTGATGTCAGACGCTTGAGAAGTTTAACGGCGAAACGCGCGGTCGAACTTGCCGTAGGAAAAATTCCATATACTCAACTGAACCAGCTTCAAACGTTGATTAATCAGGATAGAAGTCAGACATTTCGCGAGCATCTCGCGACCCTCAATATTGGTAGCCTGCACGATGCCTTAAGCCAAAATGGCGGAGAACCACAAGCCAATAATTCTATTATTGATGAACGCGACATTCCTCTCTTAAAAAACTTGATAGCTAAACAAATTGTAAAGCTCTCGATTGAGCAGACAAATGATATTGATGTTCTGAATACGTTAATTAGCGTCGAGCCTGCACAAGCATTTCGTGAAGTTTTGCGCAATAACCCGCAACTGGGTGGACTCAATCAGACACTCAATGGTAATGAAGATCATGACAGTGCCATCATTCGCCAAAACGATATTGAAACTATTAAAAAATGGGCTACCTCAAGAAAAAACACGCTTCTTCGTAACTCTCTTTGGGAACGACGGCAAGCGGGTATACAACTTCAAGATGCAGGCACTAATAAAATTGTTCAACAAGGCGAAGACCTTTCTGTTGTTTTCAATGGCGGCAAGATTGTTAAGACCGAATTTTTTGAGGCCGCCCAGGATTTGGTGTCGCAAACTCTTCTTTCCCGCGAAACCGATTTCGAAGCTATCGATAAGGCCGTACGTAATATGAATTTAGACGGCGTTCAAGAAGAACCAGGAAGGTCAAAACAACACATCTTACTTCCGATGAATCTGGGAACATTATCCAGAGAGCAAGTAAACCCCGACACAGTGAAACTGAGCTTGAAAGGTTGTCGTCAAGGTACTTTGCCGGAAATGTTTGGAGGGCTGATTGCCGCATTAAAATTTGAATGCCAAAGAAAAGGAATAGATCAAACACAGCATCCCATCCACGTGAGTCAAGTTGTTCCCGATACAACTGAAGCAAGAGCGGCTTTACGCGAAGCTTTGCGGACTGCGGGATTTGCCACGGCAACTGTTCGTGAGCCTGAAGTTGGGTTGGTTGCCGAAGTTCGAGAACCCGAAGAAGAGGACAACGGAGCTGGGATGGGCACCCTACGCCCATGACAAAACCAGTTCTCTCATTTTATTGAGTCGAGCCAACGAAATAAAATGTACCGCGCAACCCTCAACGGTTATTGAGGTATTAAAATTTTTGGTGATGAAAATACCCTGTGCGGGTTGATAAGCTTCAATAAACGAACGAAAAGATCGCGTTATTTTGGGTTTCGTCATATTTTGATATTTCACTTCGATCGGTAGCAATTCCGTTCGGCTGCGATAAAGCACAAAATCCACTTCAGCACCCGACTGAGTGCGCCAAAAATGAATGTCAAAATCCAGATAATGTTGTGAGCGCAGTTTTAGTATTTCTTGGAATATCGCACTTTCAACCAAAAGACCGGCATCCTGTCGGCGATTTACTTCCGTAAAATCTCTAAGCGACTGATTTCGGAAACCATTATCAATAAAGTAATACATAGGATTTGCGGTGATCTCTTTGCGTTTGTTACCCACAAAAGGTCGTAGGGCAGCGATGACATACGTATTTTCCAAAATAGATAAATAATGTTGTATCGTGGGTATCGATGTTTTGCAATCCGTTGCCAGTTGCTGGTAATTAACCAGCCGCCCTGACCCATGAGCAATGAGCGTAATCAACGTTTGTATGACGTCGGGCTTTCCCACTTTAAGTATTTCTACAATATCTTTTTGAATGTAGTCGCGATAAAGTTGCTGCAATACCAGCGACTTTTCTTTGCTTTGCACAACAGCAGGATAACACCCGTAGGTGAGATAATTCTTCGCATTGGTTATTGCGCGCTGATCCAGTTCTTCAAAGCTCAAGGGCAATACCACGGATTCCAGATGACGGCCCGTTAAAAATTCCTGTACCTTACTTTTCAGTTCAAGCTGCGATGAGCCGGATGCCATCATTTTAATTGGTAATTTCAAATCCGCGATGGCTTTGAGCAATAACCCGGGATTTTCAAGCCGCTGAGCTTCATCAATAAAAATTATTGGCTTCTCCAAGAGAAATTGCTGTTGCGCCTCTTTGATAAATGCCGGTGATTTCAACCACTGCCGAATATCCAGATAATCACAATTAAGGTAGAGCAATGAATCAAAGCGGCTTTCTGTGTGGATGAGTTGTTGACATAAATGCTTACCCAGCGTCGTCTTACCCGCTTGACGGGGCCCAACTAAGACCAGCCAGAGCTTATCCCACTCTGGCAACAACAGCTTTGCCGTTTGCTGGCGAGGTATATAGCCTCCATCAGAGGCTATGGGGTAATCGGGGTTAACCAGCCACGGATTAGTAGTCTCAATGATATCAATCAGTTGTTCGTTCATGGATTTATATTAACCGGGTTTATATAAAGCTATCTTAATATAAACCCGGTTAAAAAGGAAGAAAATCCAGGAATTCCTGGATTTACGACGTTTATCCTTGACGGAGACCGGATTTTCAATGAAAATCCGGTTTATGAAATATGTTCACAGGCTACTTGAGGTCAGCATTCGCGAAAGCCTAAAGCGTGGGAAAAGCGTACTGCTGCTTGGACCTCGCCAGACGGGTAAAACGACCCTAATTCAGCACCAATTGAAACCCGACATCCAGTATTCTTTCGCCAAGGTTGCGATCCGTCAGCGCTATGAGAGTAATCCCGCGCTGCTGGAACGTGAACTGGAAGAACAAATAAAAAACTATCCCCGACCGCTGGTATTTATTGATGAGGTACAGAAAATTCCTCGAGTGATGGATATTGCACAGCACTTGATTGATGATCATCGCGCCCAATTTATTTTAACGGGTTCATCGGCACGAAAACTCATCCACGGTAAAGAAATAAATTTGTTACCCGGCCGCGTGGTTTCTTTACACCTGTCACCACTGCTTTATGACGAGTTACCCTCACCCAAACCCAGCTTGGAAGATATTTTATTATATGGAACGTTGCCCGGCATTATCACCGAAAGCAACAAAAATCGAGAAACGGATTTAAGTTCATACGTGAGCACTTACTTAGAAGAAGAAATTCGTGCCGAAGCGCTGGTACGTAATGTGGGGAGCTTTAGTCGATTTTTAGAAATTTCAGCTGGCGAGTCGGGGAAACAAATAAACTTTACACGACTCTCAAACGATATTGGTGTGTCGGATACCACGATCTCTAATTATTATCAAATTTTAGAAGACTGTTTAATTGCGAATAGAATTGATCCTATTACCAAAAGCCAGACTCGACGACGATTGATTAAATCACCTAAATATTTATTTTTTGATTTAGGCATTAGACGCGTTTGCGCTAACGAAGGGTTACAATTGCCGCAAAAATTGATGGCTGATCTTTTTGAGCACTACGTGGGTAATGAATTGCTTTATCACAGCCAATTAATTTCACCACAAATAAAGCTGCGTTATTGGCGTGATTCTGCTGGACCCGAAATCGATTACGTTCTAGACATCACGCAACAGTATATTCCCATCGAAGTAAAGTGGAGCGAAGCACCAAACGAAACGGATGCCCGCCATTTAAAGAAATTTTTGGAAGAATATTCGGAAGCAAAGCAGGCTTATATTGTTTGCCGTACTCCAAGGCGTTATAAAGTCTGCGATCGAATCACCGCCCTGCCTTGGCAAGAAATAGGGACGGAGTTAAAAAATAGGTTTGCGGCCCACGCGCAATAAATCTTCGATTTCACTGCGTTTGAGGCGCTCGCGTTTTTTAATTTCTTTTTCATCGGGTGTGTATCCCGTAATCGAATAAGCATCGTCTTGCGCCTGCATCCACGCCGCCCACACCATCAACGGATGACCATCCACAATGTGCACACCGCGCCAACCCCTCTTTTGCGCAAAGGCAATCATGTCCGCCGCCGTGTCGAACGCTTGCTTGACGATCGTCCCTCGCCCGGATTTTCCGGACTCGCCGCCGTCGTCTTGACGAAAATCGCTGCTCTTAAATAATAATTCGCCGGGTGAGCTGCTCATCGCATTACCGTAATAGTGAATTTTCCAGCCGGATTTCGCGGTGATAAACTCAGGTTCTTCCAGCGCTTGCACCTCACCCGTGCTGACGATTTGGAGGAAAGGGCACTGGCTTAAGAGGTATAAAATTTCCTCGGGGGACAGGGCTCGAGCCCAATCGGTGTCGTTGAGGTTTAACTTTTTTAGGGCCTCTTGAAGCTCAGCGGAGAGCTCGTTTTCAGTGTTTTTTACATCGTCAGACATGCGTTTACTCAAGGATTAAAGGATCATTATTGTACACTTTTGGGCGAATCCTGGCGACGTAAATTCCATTCAATATTTCGGGGATTTATATTCCTTGAAATTATATAATTTTAAGGATATAATATCCATATAATTGGCAAATTTCATGGAATAAGTAATGTCAAAGCCATTCATCCAACGGTATTACTCCGAATTAGCTAAATTCGTTCACCCCAATAAAGCGCTGATCCTTTTCGGCCCCCGGCAGGTCGGCAAAACAACCCTCATCGAGCACTACTTAGCGCATACGCAATACAAATACCGTCTGGACTCAGGAGATAACATACTCATCCAGAACACATTAAATGGCGCCGATTTCAATACCATCAAAGAATACGTCGCCGGCTATGAGTTAATCGTCATCGATGAAGCCCAGCGAATCCCCAACATCGGTCAGTCTCTAAAAATTATGGTGGATCAGATAAAGAATCTGCGCGTTATCGTCACCGGTTCCTCTTCATTTGAATTGATCGGGCAAGCCGGCGAACCATTAACCGGGCGCAAAACCACGCTCACTTTATACCCCATTGCGCAATTAGAATTAATTCAGCGGTATAACAAAAATGAACTGAAAGCGCATCTTCCTAATTATTTAATTTTCGGTGGTTACCCCGAAGTAGTTTTGGCTGAATCAGAAAAACTAAAACGAGATTATATTACTGAAATAGCGCATTCCTATTTATTGAAAGATATTTTAGAGCTGGATCGAATTCGAAATTCTAAAATACTCGTGGATTTATTACGTCTCTTAGCTTTTCAAATTGGAAATGAAGTTTCTTTTTCTGAACTCGCACAACACCTAATGATCGACTCAAAAACAGTGAGTCGCTATATCGACCTACTTGAAAAAACTTTTGTGGTCTACCGTTTAAATGGGTTTAGCCGGAATCTTCGCAAAGAAATAACACGAAAAAGCAAATATTATTTTTACGATAATGGCATTCGGAATGCGTTAATTGCTAATTTTAATCCGCCCGAATTACGAGACGACATCGGAAAACTGTGGGAAAATTTTCTTGTGATCGAGCGAATCAAAAAACAATCCTATCACGGTATTCATGCCAATAATTATTTTTGGCGTACGTGGGATAAAAATGAAATTGATTTTGTGGAAGAACGCGAAGGACGCTTATTTGGGTATGAATTTAAATGGGGCAATAATAAACGGGTGACCGCCCCAACGGATTGGGTAAATACGTATAAAAACTCAGATTTCACGCTTATTAATCCGCTAAACTATTTGGATTTCGTTTTGTGATCGGCATTTGAAACAGCCGGAGCCGCAGTTCGTCGGCGCGGGAATTGCATCCACCCCTTCTACCACCAGAGAATTCGCACTGTTCGCATAACGCTTCAGAGCAAACACAGCGGCAATCAAGGCAGCGACCATGCCTACCGTCCATCCCAACGACATCCACGGATGCGATAATATCGATAAACTTTGATAGCTGATCACCGCCACTGCATACGCCAAACCGCTGCTCCACAATACCGAAAAGAGTGCCCAGCGCGGCCCCACTTCACGACGCATGGCCGCCATCGTCGACACGCAAGGAAAATATAACAATACAAATAATAAATACGCGAATGCGCCTATTTTTCCGGCGAACTCTTGATACATAATTCCGTAGGCTGTCTGATTCATGTCGTGCGGCGCTTCGCTGGCGGCAATCGGGTTGGCAAACGCACCACCCAATTGGCTTAAATTTTTCGGCACGGACAGCGCAGCATCGCGCAAGCCACCCCAAAAATTAAATTGCTGGGCTTCTTGTGCAACCAAATGACCTTGCTGACTGTACAACGTGTTTAACGTACCCACGACGACTTCTTTGGCCAAAATACCCGTGGTTAATCCCACCGTCGCCGGCCAATTATCTTTGTGTAATCCCATCGGAGAAAAGAGTGGAGTGACCGCGCGACCCACGTCGGATAATACCGAGTTTTGGCTGCCTTCTTGCGTAAGTTGACCCGTGAGGGTCACGGAATTTAATACGCCGACGACCATGCAAATGGGAATAATAAATCGCCCCGCGCGAAATAAAAAACCTTTCAGTCGATGCCACGTGTGACGCGACAGTGCACCGAATCGCGGCAAATGATACGGCGGTAATTCCATCACGAGTGGGGCGGACTTTCCCGGCAATACGGTTTTCCGCAAGACCACACCGGTTAACACCGCAATTAAAATGCCCAGTAAATAAAGCACAAAAATAATGGTCGCACCGCCGCGCGGAAAAAAAGCGCTGGCAAACACGGCAAAAATCGCCAAACGTGCGCCGCAGGACATAAACGGCATCATCATCACGGTTAGCACGCGATCGCGCCGATTTTCGAGTGTGCGCGCCCCCATGACGGCGGGAACATTACAGCCAAATCCGACGATCATCGGCACAAATGATTTTCCCGGTAATCCCAGCGCACGCATGAAGCGGTCCATGACAAATGCGGCGCGCGCCATATAACCCGAGTCTTCCAAAAACGCGAGAAATAAAAATAAGCCGCCGATGATTGGCGTAAACGTGATCGTGGTATTGATTCCTTTACCAATACCGTTCGCTAAAATTGCGGTAACAGTTGCCGGAAAATGCCAGGCCGTTAGCGCGTGCGCTACTCCATTCACAAAAATCGTGCTGCTTCCGATATCAAAAAAATCTTGAAAAGCACCACCGACGTTGATCGCAAATAAAAACATCAGGTACATGACGGCGAAAAAGACAGGGATTCCTAAATAACGATTCAGAACCAGCCGATCGATCCACTGCGTCATCGTTTGTCGCGGAGTGTTAATAAACTGAATAACGCTCGCGGTAATCTCGTTAATTTTTTTATACCGCGCGTCGGCCACCTGAATATCCCGCTCTTCGTGTTCAGGGTCTTCCGGCAGCGACCATTCAAAAGTCGGCGTGCGTGCGTTTTTTTTCATCCGGGCAATCTGATTTTTGAGCGCATCCATTCCTTTTTTCTGGCTCGCCACCAAGCCGACCACGGGACAGCCCAGCATTTTACTCAGTTTTTTCAGATTAATTTCAATGCCGCGTTGTTTAACAACGTCCATCATGTTAACCGCGAGAACGGTTGGGATTTTCATTTCAAGCAGTTGCAGCGTGAGATAAAGATTGCGCTCCAAATTGCTGGCGTCGATGATGTTCACAATGACGTCGGCTTCGCCTGATCGTAAATAGTGGCACGCTATTTTTTCATCCACGGCGCCCGATTCGGATTCCGCGCTGAGAGAATAAGTGCCCGGCAAGTCGACCACGTTAATTGGCACACCGTGGTGCTGAAAACGGCCGGTTTTCTTTTCAACCGTGACCCCAGGCCAATTACCCACCCGCTGACGTGCCCCCGTGAGCGCATTAAACACTGCGGTTTTGCCGCAATTGGGGTTACCCGCGAGAACAATGCTGAAATCAGCATCCACGTTATGTCACCCGCTCAATCTGGAGAATAGCGGCTTCGCCCTGACGCAGGCTGAGGTGGAAGTTGCGCACGCGGATTTCAACGGGGTCCCCGAGGGGGGCTCGGCGGACCACTTGGAATTGGGTGTTGGGCGTAAGACCCATGGCGAGCAGCTTTTGGCGATAGGCCTTATCACCGGCATGAAAGCCGCAAATTTTTCCAATTTCTCCAGGCCTTAGCTCGGATAAGGTGATCATGCGCCGTCTCTGAATTCGATGATAACAGCGCTTATTATCCCTACCGGCCAGCGTTGCTGTCAAGGTAATTGAGAATCATTTTCATTTGCATTGCCGGCAAATAACAGCCTTTCCCTCAACTCAATCAACTTCCCATGAAAAAAATGTGAGGCACCCGGAATAGAAAAAAACTGAACCGGAACAGGCGGCGTTTTAACAAAAGCCTGGATATCGGCCAGAGGAACCAACTCATCTTCTTCACCCACAATAATAAGCCACGGGCAGGCGATATTCGTGAGCGCTTGATAATCGCAATTATCCACTGTAGGTGCAATCGTGATTAAACGCGCCACCCCGTGATCTTCATTAGCAACTTGAGCGGCAACGTAAGATCCGAATGAAAATCCCGCCAGCCAAATGGCGTCGTCGGGACAGGTTTTTCTGACCCAAGTCAAAATTGCCTTGAGATCTCCCGTTTCCCCAACACCATTCGCATAGTGACCTTCGCTTTTTCCAACACCACGAAAATTAAACCGCACGGTTTTTAAGCCCAACTGGTCGAATGTTTTAGCAACAACCGTCACCACCTTATTATCCATCGTTCCACCGTACAGCGGATGAGGGTGACAGATGACGCCCGTTATCGGTTTACTCAACTTCGAAGGCCGAGTCGTCATCACTTCAAGATTTCCCTCCGGCCCCGGCAGAAAAAACTTGGAGTTTTCTTTTGGAAATTCTGCAACCATCACGGATTTTCCAAACTTAACAGTCCCGAATTATAATCGTACGCGAAAATTTCCGCGTATCGACCCCAGTCAATCACCGTCGTCAACACTTCTTCCGCCGCCTGCTCGCTCAAACGTTTTTCCAATTCTTCTAAGAAAGTTCCTTCAGAAATCTCGTGAGTATCTTTGCTATCCAGCGCCTCTCGAATGTGTTTAGCCAACGGCACAGCATCAATTAAATGCCGCGCGAATATTTTTTTCCGCTCTAAAATATCTGCCTCAGCTAATTGCATGCCATCGGCGGTTAATTCAATATCGCCTTCAGAAACGCGGGCAAAACGTAAAATTTCAAGCGCTTCCGTGATCGGAAACAATTCGTCGATCTCAAAATGCAGCTCTTCGGCGAGCACGGGTAAATCCACTTTTTTTCCTCCGTGTGCCGCGAGCGTTTCCAAAAAGCCCATCATTTCTGAAATAGGCACTTGCGGCAGGCGATAATACATATCAATAATTTTGCGCTTGATGGCAATTGGAACTTCTTCCCATTCAGGCTTCGTCATTAATCCATAAACGTCATCGACTAAACGACGGAATTCCGGATCCTGGTAATTTCTCGGGTGTGGAAGCGTGACACTCATTTCCGCACGCACAGTCCCCGGATTGATGGAAAACACTAAAATCCGATCCGCTAAAAATGCAGCCTCTTCGATATTGTGCGTGACCAGCAACACGCTTTTTATATTGGTTTCTCCCGACTGCCAAATATTAATGAGATCGCCGCGCAAATTCTCCGCGGTTAATACGTCGAGCGCAGAAAACGGTTCGTCCATCAGCAACACTTCGGGGTCGACGACCAGCGCACGCGCCAACCCCACGCGTTGCGACATGCCGCCGGATAATTCTTTGGGATACGCGGATTCAAATCCGTCGAGGCCAACGATATCGATCGCTTTTAACGCGCGCGATCGTCGTTCGTCGCGGCGGATTCCTTGCGCTTCCAAACCGAGCTCCACATTTTCCAACACCGTTAACCACGGCAGTAGCGCAAAATGCTGAAAGACCATCGTCAACCCCGGAACGGGCGCTACGATGGGGGCATCGTGGTACAACACTTCGCCCGACGTCGCGTGAATTAATCCGGCAATGATTCTCAATAGCGTTGATTTACCCGATCCGGATTTTCCCAAGATTGCGATGATTTCGCCTTCGTACACAGAAAAATTAACATCGTCCAAAACCAGTAATTCTTGTGCACCGTGTTTTTTAAACGATTTCTTAATATTTTTTACTTGAATAACTCGTCGATGGTTTTTTTTCATCGCTACAGCCTTATTTGACTTGATAACGCGTAACGGCCAGATTATATAATGGTCGCCACATTAATCGATTAATCGCCAATACGTAAAGCGACATGATCGCAATACCCAATGCCAAACGCGGAAAATCTCCGTGCGTCGATACTTCAGCAATATACGCACCCAATCCCGTTGCTTCTAAATGCGTTTGACCCCAGCTCACAGATTCCGCGATAATACTCATGTTCCAGGCGCCGCCCGCGGCGGTGATCGCCCCAGTAATGTAATAAGGGAAAATTCCCGGCAATATCAGTCTTTTCCACCACAGCCAACCTTTTACATTTAACGTTCCCACCGCGTGGTGCAAATTTTTCGGGAGTGCGGTTGTGCCCGCAATCACGTTAAATAAAATGTACCACTGCGTGCCTAAAATCATCAGCGGCGAAGTCCAAATATTCACATTCAAATGATAAGTAATGATGACAATTACCACGATGGGAAACAACAAATTTGCAGGAAATGCCGCCAAAAACTGCGCGATCGGCTGCACAATTCGTGAAGCCGCCGGATGCAATCCCACCCAAACCCCAATCGGCACCCAAATGAATGAACTGATTACGATCAACACGTTGACACGCACGGCCGTTGCTAACCCCAAATACAGCACGTGCAGGGCTTCGCTCCCCGATACCGCCATAAATATAAATCGGAATAACACCGTAATCGCCATGATCAAAACCACAATTAATAGGGTATTCCAAGCAATAATAACGCTGCGTCGCACCCATCGATTGGGTTCGACGTATTTTCGAGTGTGTTGCTTTCGCAACCACCGCCAGTTTACAAAAGCATTCGCAAAAATTCCAAAAAAATGGCCCACGTATCCCAATAATTGCGTCCGCTGAAAAAGATTCAGTACCCACGATTCCGATGCTTCATCACCCACATCAACTTCTGCTTTAAATTTCTCAGCCCACGCGACCAAGGGTCGAAACAGTAATTGATCGTAAAGCGCAATGACAATTAACATCGTAATAATGACGTAGGCAATCGCCGATTTATCCGCGTGTGCGATGGCCATCGCAATGTAGGATCCAACGCCCGGCAATGTGATGTTTTGATTCGCCACTGAAATCGATTCCGCCGCCACTAAAAACACCCAACTCCCCGACATCGACATCATCGCATTCCACAACAACCCCGGCATTGCGAACGGAACGTCAATCTTCCAAAATTTCTGCCACGCGGAAAGATGCAGCATCGCGGAAGCCTCACGCAGATCCTCGGGAACAGTGCGCAGGCTCTGATAAAAGCTAAGCGTCATATTCCAGACTTGCGCCGTAAAAATCGCAAAAATAGCGGCGCATTCCGGTCCTAACAGGCTGCCTGGAAATAAAGCGATAAATCCCACTACGGTGATGGTCAAAAATCCCAGTACCGGCACGGACTGAAAAATATCGATCATAGGGATAATCAACCGTTCCGCTTGACGACTCTTCGCGGCCCATGTCCCAAAAATAAAGGTAAATAACAGCGAAAACAGCATGGCAATAAACATGCGCAAAACGGTACGCAGCGCATAATAAGGCAAATACGCTGGGTTCAACGAAATTGTGATGGGCCCACCCAACTGAAATTTGCCCACCATCTCTTTGGCACCATATCCTAATAAAACAATGAGCGCTAACACCAGGACGATGGCGATTGCATCCCAATAATTGGGAATCGGCCACGAGGTGACTTCGTTTTTAGCGTAGGTATTTTTTGAGAAAGAGGAACTCATGGCATTCATAATGCCATGTGGCAGGAATTAGGCCAAGGGTTAGAAGCTATTTGAAAACCATTCGTCCAAAACGGCTTTGACGTCATCGAGTCCGGTTCGATCTAAGGAGGAAAATAATTGCAGCGTGACTTTTCTACCCTGCGACTGCAAGGCTTCTTCGACTTCTTTTAGCGTTTTTCGCGCCATCGGCGCGCTGATTTTATCTACTTTGGTTAATAAAATATGGACAGGAAGGCGGCATTTACCGGCCCAGGCAATGATGTCCAAATCCATTTCTTTGAGGGGATGTCGAATATCCATGATCACCACGAGGCCTTTAAGACACTGTCGTTTCTTCAGATACCCATCGACCATCTGTTCCCAACGCTCTTTGACGGTGCGAGGCACTTTGGCATAACCGTATCCGGGCAAATCAACAAGCCGATAGTGGTCGTTCAGAGCAAAAAAGTTAATCATTTGGGTGCGACCCGGGGTCTTGCTGGTGCGCGCCAGGCCTTTGATATTCGTGATGACGTTCAAGGCGCTAGACTTACCCGCATTAGAACGGCCAATAAACGCAACCTCCCGTCCCTGGTCGGGTGGGAGCTGGTCCAATTCCGCCGCGCTTGTCAGATATTTTGCCTGCTGATACACAGGCGTTTCATTCATTGTTGCCATGAGTTAACCGTGTGGTTAGGTAGCGAAGTATAGCATCGTCTGGGTTAGATGTCTTTATTTTGCTTTGTTATAATGATTCTCCTTATGCTCAATCTATTTCAAACTGTTTGGGAGCCTCTGCGCAAGGATGCACGATTACCGCTGTTGATTACCGCAGCGATGGGATTATTTATCCTTTATTTATTGTGGCAATTGGCTGTGATTTTTTTTGGAAATCACGACAGTCGCACCGAATCCAGTTTGGGCGCGCCCGTTGTTGCTCTTTCATCGCCCGACATTGCTCAATTTCATTTGTTTGGGAAATACAATCAAAGCGTCGATGTGCCGCACACTCCGTTGCCATTAAACTTGGAAGGCATTGCCTTATCCGTGAACGGTGCTGAACCTTCTCGCGTGCTCATTGCAAGCCCCGGCCTTCCTGCGAAGATTTACACCGTGGGCGATACCGTTCCCGGCGGCCTCCTGATTCGGCAAATTTCCCGCGACCACGTCATCCTGGATCACAACGGTCGATTGGAAAGTTTATATTTACCGGTGCCGAATGTTTCCAGCACGGTTACTGGAGTGAACCCATAAATGAAGCGGGCCCTCATCGTTTTCTGTTTGGTTTTGAGTGGATTTTTCTTAGTGGCATGCACGCCACCCGCAAATAAATTATATAACCGAGGAGAAGCGCAGTATCGTTTGCAAAACTATCAGTCGGCTTTTACAACCCTCATCGCCGCAGCCAAATCCGGAAACGTACCCGCGATGTACGCCGTTGGTTATATGTATTACTACGGAATTGGCGTCGATCGAGATCCGGCGCAAGCGATAAAATGGCTTAAAAAATCGGCTTACTTTGGCAACGTCAATGCCATTAACGCATTGCAATCGATCGAGCAAAACGCACCAAAACCATTCAATTTTGGGCATTCGGGCTGACTGCAACCAACGTGATATCCGCCGTTCCCTCCAAATCGCCTTTAGTAATTTTAATGGATTGCACAACGATTCGGTATTTCCGTGATAATTGTTGGATCCACGTCATAAATTCATCAAACGGCACCTGGTGAAAATTCAAATTGATTTCGTTTGGGTTGCTTTGTTGCGCACGTTCTAAATAAGCATTCAGTTTTTGATCCGTGAGTGAACGTTCTACCAAAGCGAGCAGCGGTTCTTTTGTCACCGCCACTTGCGAATAGCCTGCTTGGCGCAATGATAAAATACGTGCTTCCGCCTGTTTCATCCAAATGAATAACTCCTGCTGCGACTGGACTTCGCGACGCCATGCAGAAACACGACTTGAAAGTGGGCTAAATATAAATACATACACAAAAATAATGACTGCAATTACTCCGCTAATTCCAATGAAAAGACGCTCACGACCCAATCGAGACTGCCACCACATTCGAATCATTTCACACCGATCTCCGCAAAAAAAGATTTATCTTTGCTGTTCATTTCATTCTGTTTTACGCTCAACCCCGCGTGCTGCAAAGCACGCGTCAGAGACTCCAGCGACGACAGATTATCTGCCGATAATTGCAGCATCAACTCATAATTTTGATACGTCAGCGCGCTGATCCGGATTTCCGGATAACGGTGCAACACCGAAGCCACTCGTCCCACCACACGAACGAAGTGATTACCGCGACCGTATTGCGATAACGTTCGGAGTTCGCGTTGTATTTGAAGGCGTGGCTCAACAACATCTGCGACCCCCGGAAAAATAGCGTGATAAACCGTTGTAATCTCCTGATGTAGCTGATGGGATCGGACGTGCCAATAAATTCCCTCGATAATCTGTGTTGCAAACAACACAAAAACCCACGTCGTGCCGGCAAACAAAGCCATGCGCCAACGATTTCTCAGCCCAGCTATAGTCCGGTATTTTGTCGGCGACAAATTAATGGGTAGCTCACTCAAAAGAGCAGAGTAATCAATTTCGTCTTCACTCCGAATGGTGAGCAGAATACGCGATTGAATATGAGAAGTGCTTGGCATTAATAGTTTGTTATCCGAAAAGACGGTGATGCGTTGAGGAGTAATCACATTCTTACAATCCAGCATTAACGATAACACCATTGAAAGGTGATTAGCATCGGTAGAAAATCCTGACACTTTACCCGTTCTCACCCGAGCCATTCGATGATCAAGCGCAATCGTCCACGCACCCGGCTCATAAGGAAGCGCCAAATAATCCGGAATAATCGCAACGGGAGAAATCGCATGCAGCTCCAGTTTGTGTAAATAATTTTTGAGAATATTTTTATCGATCGCTGCAACGGCCCACTGATTATTTTCTTGTTGATCACTCAACACAAAATGTAATTTATCGACGTCGCTCGCCAAACGCTCTTCCAAAGCAAAGGGAACGGCTTTCAGCAATTCACGTCGATTCGTCTTCGGTAACTGTGCCGTGGTCAATAACACGTGTTGACCGGGAATCAACACGACAAACCGGTTTCGTTCAGCGGTAACTTCTGAAAAATCACGAACCGTTCGTTTCTCAAAAACACGACCGACGGCATTAATCGCCAGCAACGCAGCACTGCCGTCGAGATGAATTTGTAAGAGAGTATTCACCACTGCTCCCACACCACCCGCACATAAACCTTATTATCTGAAGCCGTGTATTTTTGCAATAAACTCACCATTATCAACTGTTGTTCATTCCGAAATGCACTGCCCTCAACCAAATAATAATCCTCAACCGTTGTGATATTGCTGGGATTGAGCGGAGTAATCGCCCCACAAGCATGCATGAATTCATCAACGGTTGAGAACTCACCGTGCCCTTCCCGACAAGCGTGTAACGCACGCGCTTGAGTGGGAGTGATCGTATCAGTGAGCGCTCCCAGAACGGGAATCGATGCGGCATTGATATCGATTTGATAGTGATCGGGAGGCAACGCGCTGATGTACGGCGACAAAGTGCGATAAATCGGCGCCGTCACGCCATCGACGGCTCTCAATTCATTAATTAATACAAAAGGTCGGTGCGCCGCTCGATACTGAATAACCTTTGCAAGAACGGTTACGTGTTGAATTGATTCATTCGGTAAAACCGCCTGAAGCAAATGAATAAAACGAGTTTCATTGCCGGCGTTGACAAGGCTGTTTAAATTAAACAATCCTTGTTGCGCGGAAATTTTCCCGCGAATCGTGGTCCCGTTGATGCGAAGCTGCAACGATTTAATTTTTTTAATATCCGAGTTTCCAAGAATCGTCATCTCCGCCCAATCAGTAACTCCCTGCAAATCCAACGTCATTACATCGCTGTTTACAATTAACTGCGATTCGCGAATCAACATTTGTAAAGAAACAATAACCGCCGTCGCAATAACGGCTGCAATGGCCGTAATTAACAACGCGCTGATCAGCGCCGTTCCTTTTTGTTGATTATTTTTCATCATAAAACCCACGGGCGCTGATCGGAAACACCCCCTCCCATACCCCAAATCTCGACAGCGTTAACGCAAGTACAATGGCGCGTGGAAAATGAGCCATCGCCCACACATTCACTAACTGCCCTTGATCATTGACATACATCAACGTCATTCCCGTCACGTGATTTAACAGCACGCGTCGTTCGGGCACCACGCGTGGCGGACGATCTAACACCGGCCAGGTTAATCGAACGAGTTTGCCATTCTCCCATTCGTAAGCCACGCGTCGAAGCGTACTTCGATTCTCAACGGCATTGGGGTTACTGTATCCGGCGCTGGTGAATTCCAGATAATGCGTACTCGTTATTACTAACGCCGGTAATTCTGCACCGCTCTCACTCGAAATGGAACGCTGTATTATTTGTGAAAAATCCCGCCGCATGAACGTCGCCGCCGTTTGTATTTGTTCGAATTCACGATCGATGATTTTCATTTTTTGGTGCGTGTGTATGACCGATCGCAATCCCACGGCTGCAACCGCACTTAAAATCGCAAAGATAAGCAGCGCGATGAGGATTTCTATCAATGTAAACCCATTTATTTTCATGATCGCTAATTATAAGTTTGTTGGGCTTCGAAGCTCAGCCCAACCTACGCCCTTTATTCTCATTGTCTTAACTTAATAAATCCAATCAGGTGCTCGATTATTCCAGGAATATCTTTTCGTTTTACATCAACGTAAACGCGTTCGTAGTAACCATTTCCTTTTTGATCGATACCCGAAGTCCATTCGTATTCTCTGCCCAGCATCGGACTGTCACCGCTGTGCGATGCATCGAGAGGAGGTGCAAGTAATCCGACCTGCATCCGGGAAATAACATTCATCGCAACCCAGTGGGCCGCCATTTTCTCTCGAACGCGATCCGTATCGTGAACACTGCGTTCAACGGCCAATTCAACCGCAACCAATGCAATGGCGATGATGACGAGTGCGATGAGTACTTCCAATAAGGTAAAACCATGGCTCACAAAAAATCCTCCGCCTCCTGCTTCGCGCTGCTCGCTCTTATCCACGACTCCGCACCTCCCGCAGCATAACAGCACCATTTTGTTTGACGCTGACTTCATATCCTTTTTCTCGTTTATTGGCCATTATTCGTAAGATAAACGGTGTCACATCCCCTGACGGTGAAATCACAATCATCGACTTTTTATTAAATTCAGCACGAATACCTCGATCAAAAGCCGTCGGGCGCGACAATCGATCGGGTGATAATGTTTTCCATGGATTCTTCTTCCCTCGCGAATCAAACTGATAAAAATCGTAACCGTTTTTTGTAAAACGTAACCCCAAAACCGCTGGCCTCAATAATGCCTCCTGTTCCGCCAATTTAAACGATTGAACAAACTCATCGGCAACCTCCGCAACATTTCTTCCACCGTCTAATAAATGCAACGACAAAACGGCAATCGTCGTGACAATTGAAATAATCACGAGAACGATAAGTACTTCTAACAAAGTAAAACCACCCGCTCGCATTACTATTTAACCGATAGTGTCGCATTTATTCTGTAAATTACAGATCGCCCGCCGGGGTGGCGCCGGAGGCGCTTGCCGGGCAAAAAGGTCCACTGGACCTTTTTGCTTTCCGGCTCGCCCCATCGCGCGCAGGCACGAGCACGATGGGGTGCCGCAGGCGACAGGACCCCAAGGGCAAATTTACAGAAAAATGTGATACTATCGTTTCTCCTCCCTACTCCAATTGCCGATAATTGCGTTAATGCCCGTTCTATCCGGTTTATTCGTGGGACCGTAACTGAAAATATCCACATCACCGTGCTGACCCGGATTTAAAAAATGATACGGATGCCCCCACGGATCATTTGGTAATGACTTCAAATAGCCGCCCGGTTCCCAATTAGAAGGAAGCGGATCCGTCGTTGGCTTCGCGACTAATGCCTGCAAACCCTGCTCACTCGTTGGGTAAAAACCGTTGTCTAATTTGTAGAGCTCCAAGGCATTTTCGATGGCGATAATATCTTGTTTCGCGCTCACCACCCGCGCTTGTGACGGTCGACTCATAATGCGCGGCACAATAATGGCCGCTAAAATGGCTAAAATCACCACCACGACCATGACCTCAATCAAAGTAAATCCCATCTGATGTTTTTTATTTTTCATAACAATCCCCCCATCTGATCCAACGCAAAAATAGGCAGCATAATCGCCAACACAATAAATAAAACAATGCTTCCCATCACCAAAATCATCACCGGCTCGAACAAAGTCAACGCGCCATTGATGAGCGCTTCCACGTCACCTTCTTGTTGACTCGCCGCTTTTTGCAGCATCGCATCCAGCTGACCGCTGGTTTCACCACTGGCCACCAAATGAATAAACATCGGCGAAAAATAGCGAGCATGTTGTAATGCGCGATGAATACTCGAACCTTCTCGAACTTGTGCAATCGCATTTTCTACCGCAGTACGCATCGGCAAAGGCGTAATCAGTTTCATCGCCGTCTGCATCGCTTCAATCACGGGAACTCCTGCGGAATTCAAAATTCCAAAAGTACGACCAAATCGTGCGCTGTTAACAGTGCGAATACTTTTACCCAATATCGGTAATTTTAATAAAAATCGATCGAAAGGCGCGCGATAACGTTTTTTTTTCAATAATTTTCTGAAGACAATGATTGCGAAAACTAAAGCGATTAAAAAATAAAAGCCATTTGTACGAAACTCCTGGCTGATAGCAATTAAAATCGACGTCACCAGCGGCAAAGTCTGCCGTGTCTGAACAAAAACATCGACAATTTTAGGAACGACGTAAATGAGTAAAAACACAACGACGCACGAAGAAACCAACGTCATTAACGCGGGATAAATTAAGGCTTGCCGAATTTTTCTTTTAATGTCGTGTTGTTTTTCCGTGTATTCAGCCAATTTTAATAGAATACTATCCAGCTGTCCCGATTTTTCTCCCGAGGCGACCGTGGTTCGGTATAATTTGGGAAAAGCTGAAGGAAAATCGTTCATCCCCGCTGCCAACGAATGCCCCTCCATCACTTTACTTCGCACGCCCAGCAAAATACTTTTGACGCGTGGCTTCTCGGTCTGATTAGCAACAGCAGTCAACGTCTCATCGAGCGGTATTCCCGCAGCGAGCAACGTCGATAATTGCCGCGTCACTAAAGCTAAATCCGTAGTGCTCATCGATTTTCTAAACAGAAAACGAAATGCATTCATTTTTCTTTTGGAATTAATGCCGTCCAGTTCCAGCTCTTCATTCACGTCAATCGGCATTAATCCTTGATCCCGCAACTTTTGCCTCACCTGCCGCGCCGTATCCGCTTCAATCACGCCTTTCTTTCGTTTGCCACTTACATCCAAAGCTAAATAATTAAAAGCACCCATGCTTAATCCTCCGTCACCCGCAACACCTCTTCAATCGTCGTCTCACCATTCAACACGCGACGCCACCCGTCTTGACGCATACTGCGGTGAAATTTTCTTGCGTGCATTTCCATCACGGATTCGTTTTCATTGGCGTGTATCATACGGGACAGTGTTTCATCGATGGAAATTAATTCATAAACACCCGAGCGGCCTTGATACCCTGTACCCACGCACGAGGGACATCCACCCGGATAATGCAATACAACCAACTCACTTTCGGATCGGCCTAATAAGCACAATTCAGCGGGTGACGCCAACTTCGATTGTTTGCACTGATGACACAATAATCGAATCAACCGTTGCGCCGCCACACCGATGAGTGTCGAAGATAATAAAAAAGGTTCCACCCCCATATCGCGCAACCGCGCGATGGCACCGATAGCGCTGTTGGTGTGCAAGGTGGACAGCACCAAATGCCCGGTTAAGCTCGCTTGCACCGCCATTTCCGCCGTTTCGCAATCACGAATTTCACCCACCATCACGACGTCGGGATCTTGACGAAGAATCGATCGCAACCCACGCGCGAAAGTCATTCCGATTTTTGGATTCACCTGCGTTTGACCAATTCCCGGTAAGTAATATTCAATCGGGTCTTCGACCGTTAAAATATTACGAACGACGCTGTTCAATTCCGTCAATGCCGCGTACAACGTGGTTGTTTTACCCGATCCGGTGGGGCCCGTCACTAATAAAATTCCGTGCGGTTTTGCAATAAATTTTTGCATGATCGCTAGCGTGTCTTTGGCCATGCCTAATTTTTCGAGATCGAGGGGAGCACTTTGTTTGTCGAGCAAACGCAGCACCACTCGCTCACCAAAATGTGTAGGAATTGTGGATACGCGAACGTCTACGGCACGTCCCGCAATGCGCAACGAAATGCGACCGTCTTGAGGCAATCGTTTTTCTGCAATATCCAATTTCGCCATCACTTTAATCCGTGACACGAGCAAAGCAGACAGCACGCGCGGCGGTTGCAACGCTTCGCGCAAAACGCCATCGATGCGAAATCGAACGATTAATTTATCCTCGAACGTTTCAAAATGAATATCAGAAGCCGCTTGTTTAATGGCTTGAGTCAAAATGGCATTCAATAAACGGATGATCGGCGCATCGTCTTCGGTTTCCAGCAAGTCCTCTGCGGCCGGCAATTCGCTCATCAACTGACTGAAATCCGCGCCCATACCGCTGATGGCCTCCATGGCCGTTGCCGTCCCCGTTTCATACGCACGCGCCAACAGCGTTTCAAATTGCACTTGCGTGAGCGCACGAAACTCCATCGAACGATTAAAGTGCCGCTGTAATTCGATGATCGTGAGTGGTTCTAGAGCTGGCGCGTGGGCGATAACCACGTGCTCGTCTGTCAGCATTTGCACGAACACACCGTGACGCTTGGCATACGAAAAAGGCAATCGCCCCTGCCCCACCGATTTCTCCGCGGCAGCACTGTGTTCGATTAATGGTGCACGCTCCACGTTCATTGCTCGTTAAAGGGCGGCGGTAACCGCACCAAATGCTCCTTATCGATAGCCGGCAACATCGGGTGATCGTTCCCCAATCCCAAACCCGACTTTGCTTGAAATTCTTTATACCGCATGTAGTCGTAACGTTGCTGGGTTTGCGCACTGCTTTCTTGACGGTTGTGTAAAATCACCGGGCGAATAAACACTAATAAATTTTTCTTTTCGACGTTGTGATTTTTGTAACGGAATAAATAGCCCAATAAAGGAATATCTCCTAACACCGGAATTTTATTCTCGCTCTGCTTATTGTCGTTTGAAATCAATCCCCCCAATACTAAAATATCTCCGCTGTTCACCAACACGCTGGTTTTAATTTTACTCGTGTCGATGGTGGGATTATTCGGACTGGAAGATGCTTCGGGATCCAACGAATTGTCTTCCTGGTCAATTTGCAAATTAACGGTGTTGTCCGGCGTGATTTGCGGCGTCACTTTTAATTGCAGCGTCACGTCTTGCCGCTGAAACGTATTAAACGGCAGCGTGGAATTATCCGTAACGGGCGATCCGACGCCGGCGTATTCGCGATTAATAATCCCCACGTTTTTTCCATCGCTAATCAGCGCGGGTTTATTGTTCAGCACAACAATGGACGGCGTTGCCAGCACGTCGGTTGATGTATGCGTCGTCAAGGCTTGAATCAACACGCGCAAATTGCCGTGCGGAATAAACCCGATTCCCGCGGGGAAATTCGACGCGGTGATTACCTCTCCACCGGCATACGGATTGCTGGTCCCCCACTGAACGCCCAATTGCGACAACACACTTTCATCCACACGAACGATAATCGCTTGCACCAGCACTTGATCCGGACGGATGTCCAATTGCCGCACCACATTTTTTAACATCTGAATCGTGCCAATGGGTGCGCTAATGATAAGCGCGTTGTCGTCTTGTTCCGCTTGAACAGACACGCTGGAATCTCCAGCGGAATTCTCTTCGCCAATGCCAAAGGGGTTGCTGTGGCCTTTTTGTTTATTCTGCTCGGCTAACTTATTGTGCGCTATTTTTGCGAGGATGGGCGCTAATTTTTTAGCGTTCAAATAATTGAGCGGCAGGACAACGGTATTTCCACTCCCACTGGCATCCCGTGTATCGAGTGAACGGATGAGCACTTTCATTAAATAACGATTGGCATCGTTGCCGCTGATTAAAATTGCATTGTTTTCGGGATCCGCAGCCAAAGAGATATAACTCATTTTTCCTTCGGCGCGATCGGACGTTTGCAACCCATTCAACACATCCACGAGTTTTTTCGCATTCGCGTATTTCAAGCGAACGACTTGAATCCGGCTCGCGTTTCTGTGGTCCATGTTGTGAATGATGTCCACTAATCGATTCACGTTTGCAGCGGTGCCCGCCAAAATTAGCGTATTCGACGGATCGTACGCGCTGACGCTTCCCCACTCTTGCGTCAGCGGACGTAACACAGAAACGAGCTGCGAAGCAGAAACATTATTAACCGACACCACGCGCACCACGATTTCATCGCCTACACCCGGATTTTCTCGAGACGATAGCGCACCGCCATATTCTTTGGCTTGCGCGGCGGGAATAATTTTGATGATGTTGCCGGACGGCACGGCTGCATAATTGAGTACTTGCAGCATGGATAAAAATACGTGGTATAACTCATCGATCGACATGGGTTTGCTGGAAATGATGGTAATTTTTCCCTGCACGCGGGGATCGATGATAAAATTTTTGTGGGTCAACTGGGAGAGGGTCTGGATTACCGCACGGATATCAGCATCCTGCAAGTTCCACATTTGTAAGGATTTTTGAGGCGACTGGGCCGCCGCCGCCATGAGCGATACGCTCAAGAGTACTATTACAACCCATTGTTTCATTGAAACCGTTCATCCTTTCCCCACCCAATCCGTTGAATGCTTCACTGATCAAAATGCTACCTAACTTAGAGGACAAAAGCAAAACCGTAGATTACTGTCTTCCCGTCAAGCCTGGATGAAGCCCCTGGCGCCTGCCCTCGCGCACAGCGATTACTTTTCCCTCCCAATGCTGATCGACACACCGACATAATCGGATTAATTCTTAGAATCTTAGAGTCACCAGATCACAACCGGTATCCTGGGAAGGTATATCGTGAGGGCACGCGGTATCATCCGGGGCTAACGAGCTGAAAATCATTTGTCGGCATATATCTTTTAAAGAGGGTACTTCACCACGATGTCTGGTGTTCCAATTGTGATTCAGAATGACGTGTATCTCTTGGAGGGCTTCACGCAGAAGGCCACTGCCACTCAGGTCCATAGAGCGTATGGAAGACCTCTTTACTGCGTCACAAAATTCAACCCAACAATTCGATAAATAGGCGCTGAGGTTCGTATCAGATAATCCTAGGAAGGACAATTTTGTTAATTGTTCCATGCCTGAAAAGAAATAATTTTCTTGACTGTCTTCTACGACAGAGCCACTCAAATAAAGCGAGTCAATGTCAGAAGACTCTACGTTTTGCCAAAATTTCTGCCACCCGTCCTTCCTTATGAAGCGGTTGTTGTCGAATCTCCCCCCACTAAGATTCACGCACTTTACTCTGCCGCCCGATGCATTTACCGCTTCCCAAAGGCTAGGAAGTCCATCAATCATCATAATCCTATTTTTTAAAAGTTTAATAGCTATATTGCCTTCTCTCGTTCGGCCAGATCTTATTGCATCAATCAGAACCAGTAATTCATAGAAAGATTGATCTATGGTGGGGGCTGTCGTGATGTGTTGTCCTTTTTGATGTGGATGAAGCGTACGTTCCGGGTTAAAAAGTTAATAAAAACAAGTCATTAAAAAAAGCCCTGACAGCATAAATTTTATATCTTACGAGATTGACGCTAATAACGAGGCGTGTTATTAACGTGGTTCATTGCTATAATAGAGATTAAGGCATGATCCGTTCGTTTAAGGATAAAGAAACTGAAATAGTCTTTGAGCGAAACTTCTCAAAGAAACTGCCTCACGATATTCATCGAGTGGCGTTGCGAAAACTGTTGATGTTACATCATGCAGCACAGTTAATGGATTTGGCATCGCCCCCTGCAAATCATTTGGAGGCGCTAAAAGGAAATAGAAGCGGACAATACAGCATAAGAATAAATAGGCAATGGCGAATATGTTTTAAGTGGAAAAATAATAATGCTTATGAAGTCGAAATAGTCGATTACCACTAGGAGGAGAAAATAATGCGCGTAAAAAAACAAAAACCAGTGCATCCTGGTGAAATATTAGAAGAAGAGTTTTTAAAACCATTAAATATGACCAAATATCGTCTGGCTAAGGAACTCCATATCCCTGCACAACGCATCGGCGATATAGTCAATGGCCAACGCGCCATCACTGCTGACACTGCACTGCGTTTGGCACGTTATTTTAAGACGACAGCTGACTTTTGGCTTGGATTACAAATAGAATATGACCTGCAATCGGCTTCAGATGTAATAATGGAAAAAATTAAAAAAGAAATCAAACCTTGTGATTTATTAAAAAAAGCAGTGAATGAATAAACAACCCAGGGGTGTTACCTTTTGTCCCGCAACCAAATTTTTCCTCGTCCGGCCAGAGAGAGGAATGCGGGAGCGAGGCTACTGAGTTTTTTCACGCGCTAGACACGGTCTGAACGTTTTGAATGCGCGGATCCAACTCACCCGCTTTATACCGGCCACTCATCTTTTCTAAAGACACGATCTTAATTTTATCGGCTTGGCCCGCCGTACTAAATTCTTCATAGCGCGCTTTGCAAATGGCTTTCATTGCTTCTTTGGCTTCGCCCAAATATTTTCGCGGATCGAATTCCGCGGGATTTTTCGCCATACACCGACGAATCGCACCCGTCGACGCCAACCGCAAATCCGTATCGATATTAATCTTACGCACGCCGTGGCGTATTCCCTCTTGGATTTCTTTCACCGGAACGCCGTAGGTTTCAGGGATTTTACCGCCGTATTCATTGATGATTTTCAACCAATCTTGGGGAACTGACGAAGAACCGTGCATCACCAAATGCGTGTCCGGCAATCGACGATTAATCTCTTTAATGCGCTTGATCACTAATACTTCACCCGTCGGCGGGCGCGAAAATTTATAAGCGCCGTGGCTGGTTCCGATGGCGATGGCCAAGGCATCTACTTTGGTTTTTCGGACAAAATCAGCCGCTTGTTCCGGATCCGTCAACATTTGTTCGCGCGACAATTTGCCTTCGGCGCCGGAGCCGTCTTCGTCGGCCGCACGTTCCGTCTCCAGCGATCCCAAACAACCCAGCTCGCCTTCCACCGATACCCCACACGCGTGCGCCATTTGCGTTGTCAAGGCGGTGACGCGAACGTTGTACTCGTAATCCGCGGGGGTCTTTTGATCTTCTCGTAAAGAGCCGTCCATCATGATGGAAGTAAATCCCAATTGAATGGAGCGTTGGCACACATCGGGGGAGGCGCCGTGATCCTGATGCATGCAAATGGGAATGTGCGGCCACTCGGCTTCCGCCGCTAATATCAATGCGCGTATAAACTGGGGTCCGGCGTATTTCCGCGCCCCCGCCGACGCCTGCATGATAACGGGGCTATTGGTTTCGTGCGCGGCTTCCATGATGGCACGAATTTGCTCGAGGTTATTCACGTTAAACGCGGGAACACCGTATTCGTGTTCCGCCGCATGATCCAACAATTGCCGCAAAGTAATCAATGCCATGATTAGCCTCCTTATTCAATGGAGGTAACAGTGTGACGATTTATGAGCGGAAATTCAATCCTGCGCTGGAATAGACCCCCACAAAACTCCCGGGCCGGAGAAGGTCAATAACATTTTGATTTTAAAATATTTTTTATGTGTTTGAAAAGTGACCAGAAAATGGTTTTCGTGTATAGTTATGTGTAGGAATTACTTAGGTGGGAATAGCTATTTTTATTTCTTAGAGGTAATCACAATGAATTCTTTAAAATACCCTTTAATTTCAGTTATTCTATTTGGAATCCTGGGCGTTGCGTTTGCTGGGCAAATTACGGTTCACAACAATTGTCTGGGCGGTGCCGGCCAAACATTTGTTGCGCTTCACACTAATTCTCCCCTTATTCCAATAGCCACGTGTTCTGCAGCATACGGCGCTAGCTGCACAATGAGCAGCGACGCTATCAGTAGCGGCCAGTACTACGACGTTACGCAGTATCAAGTCGGCTGTGTAGTCGAGGGTAATGGCTCTGTAACTTTTACGGGTAATGACACCACGCACGGCAGTATTTGCACCTCCTGCGGGTCATAAAAATTTCGGGGCTTGCAATCTCATGGCTGGAAAGGCAAAGTGGTCAGGCATTACCATGAACTTCAAAGACCACTTTTCCAGCCACTCAGCAGACTATCGTCGAGCAAGGCCGACTTATCCTGAGGAATTGTATACCGCGTTAGCGAAGTTAACACCGTCTCATGAGCTGGCGTGGGATTGTGCTACCGGAAACGGTCAGGCCGCTGTTGAATTAGCAAAATATTTTAAAAAAGTGATCGCAACCGATGCGAGTGAAGAACAAATTCGCCATGCACAGTCTTGTCCTAACGTCGAATATCGCGTCGCACCCGCAGAAAATTCCGGCCTGGATAATCAATCCGCAGATTTAGTCACGGTAGCGCAGGCATTGCATTGGTTTGATTTCGATAAATTCTACCGAGAGGCCAAGCGCGTATTAAAACCGAAAGGCATTATTGCCGCGTGGTGTTATTTATTGTTTGAAACGGATGACCCCGAGATAACCGATTTAATTAAGACATTTTACTGGGATATTATTGGTTCTTACTGGCCTAAGGAACGAAAATACCTTGAAAATAATTATGAAGATATTCCCTTTCCTTTTAAAACTATCCCCCCGCCCGATATTGCGATGCACTTGCATTGGAATATGCAACAAATGGTAGATTACTTAAACACGTGGTCTGGCGTCAAGCGTTACGAGTCCGAAAAAGGCGAAAATCCCGTGCTCGCGTGGTTCAAACCGCGATTAGAAAAATTGTGGGAAAACCCTGAAAAACTGATGAAAATTCACTATCCTTTGGTCTTCAAAGTTGGAATTAACTCGTAGGTTGAGCTAAGCCACGAATTATTTTTTAAACTCTACCCAATTAATTTCATAAGCTGCAGAGCGACCTTTTTTTTCCAATGGTTTTAAACATTTTTTGCGCACCAGATCGCTTAATTCTCTATAGGCAGTCGCTCGGCTGGTTTTGGTCAATTGGCTGTATTTACGTGTGGTCATGCCGCCGATAAATCCATTTTTTCCTGTGTCAAGCAAGTGGTTTAATACCTTTATTTGCCTTTTATTTAAAACCGTCGTGCCGTAATGTTCCCAAAAACGGCTTTTTAAATTAATGTCGTTAATCACACTAAGGCTTTGACGAATGGCGCTTTGAAAGCAGTGTAAAAACCAAATAAGCCACGACGTAATATCTAAATTTCCTCGGCAAGATTTTTCCAAGCAGGCATAATAATTTTTTCTATCCCGCATGATCGCCGATGACAAGCTGTAATAACGTAAACTTTGTTTTTCATCTTTTGCCAACACTAAATCAATAATGGCGCGACCGATACGCCCATTACCGTCTTCGAATGGATGCAATAGTTCAAACCATAAATGCGCTATTCCAGAACGCAGTAAAGAATCGGTATGATCTTGTGTGTTAAACCAGCTTAAAAATTGTTTGATTTCTTTCTCAATAACCCGAGAAGTGGGTGCTTCGTAGTGAACTTTAATTTTTCCGGGTCGGCCTGAGACAATTTGTATCGAGTCAATACGTCTCAACGATCCAACCGTAATTTTGCGAATACCGGAATAACCGGTTGGGAAAAGCGCTGCATGCCAACCACAGAGACGCTGCACAGTAAGCGGCTTGTCGTAATTTTCAGTGGCATCTAAGAGCATGTCCAACAAGCCTTCCACATATCGATCACGCGGTTTATCGATACCGGCTTGTTTTAGGCCTAAGCGATTGGCGATCGAAGAGCGCACGCTATCACGATTTAAATATTCTCCCTCTATCGCTGAGGTATCCAATGCTTGCTCGGCTAAGAGGGTCGCGTTCATTTGTTCGGCTGCTCGTTTATTAATGGTTTGCGCTATACCCAGCAGCTTTCCTTGGGCCAGTCGCGCACGGGCGAGTTCGGACGACAGGAGTTTTTCATCCCAATAGAAATTGGGCCAGTCTTTGTATTGCCATATCCAGTGGGTCATGAAGCGATTATAGCACTAATCGCTTCATTTTTTGAAGCGATTAGTGAAGCGTTTAAGCATCAACTTCCACAGTTTATATCAATTGAGAAAGAAAAGTACTGGCTGGAACGATGACAGGATCCTGGTAATCGAAACAATTCTTGTCTACATACGGCATATCAAACGCAATCTGAAAAGCATGCTGGGTTTTCAATTGACGGTGAAAATGATGCAGTGCTTCGCTCATCCCATTATTGGCAGAAGCTTTTACTTCCACCAAAAACCAAGGTTTCTTGTTTTTAACCACAACGAAATCAACTTCGCGCTTATTTTTATCTCGGCAATAAAATAATTCATATTCGCCCAGACCGTAATCCGTCCAAAATTGCACGGCCTTATAGAGATGCGAAGCAACAAAATTTTCTAAACGACGTCCCGCGTCCTGAACCATGGACCAATCCCATAAATACACCTTGGGCATTTTTCGAATAGCACGCCTTACATTTTTATACCAAGGTTTAATGGTGTAGCAATAATAAAATTGTGTCAGTGTTTTAATCCATCGATGAATAGTGCTTTCAGCACTCTGTAATTGATTAGCTAACCCTGCCACGTTTAGTTGCTGACTAGCCTCGTTTACCACTATATCCATCAGGTGTTCTAATTCCGCAAGATCCTGAATTTGGCTCAACGCGCGAATATCTTCTTCAATAAGCTGCTGTTTGCGCAGGCGATGCCAATTCGTCGAAAAACGCTTCTCAGCCTTTTTAAATGGTTCGGGGAATCCTCCGAAGGTAATCAGTTGTAAAAATAAGTCGTCAGCGATTTTGTGAGGAGGGACAATTTCACACTCACTGCTATCGAATTTTGTCGTTACCACTTCCCGCGTAGATAAGGGATGCATGCGATAGAGAAAATACCTCCCCATTAAACTATCACCACCGCGTTGATAGATATTCAGCTTAGCGCTACCCGTTACCATTATTCGACATTGGTCTTCAAAAACATCAAAAAATCCCTTTAAAAAATTTTTCCAACGGCGGTATTTATGGATTTCATCAAATACAATCAGGGGTTTTGAAGTACTCGCGTGATCCAATCCCGAAGAGGCCGCAATCCGGTTAGGGCCTTGCACAATCAGAGAGCGGTGGTCGCTCGTATCCCAATTAAAATAATGAAAGTCTGGGTAGTAAGCCTTCAATCCTTTGGCACAGGTGGTTTTTCCTACCTGGCGCGGACCCGCCAGAAAAGCCATTTGCCGGTGCTCTTTGAGGTGTTGAACCAGTATTTCTGAATAAACCCGCTTCATGTGACTATTCTAGCATAGATGAAAGAAAAGTCATGACTATTCTTTCATCTATGCTAGAATAGTCACGCAGGCACCGGGTACGCAACCATTAACAGTCGGAACGGTGTGGGTTGTGGAATGTGCTTTTCTATGCTATTTTAATGTACAATAAAAATCTCCAGAGGTTTTACTTTAATGCCATCATTTCTGAATGAGAAAAATTTTAAAAAAAGCCAGTTGCTACTGTCCCTAGTAGTGCTTTTGGGGATTGTTGGTGAAGCTCCTGCTGTGACGAAGTACTGCCCAAAACCTGTTGCTAACCAGCAGGGAGAATGGGTGTTACCGGGAGGTCAATGGGGATGGGGTAGCGGCTTGACACCACCACCAGGCACCCGCGCGCCAAGTGGTTGGACTCTCATTAGTATTGCCTGGAACTGGCCGCCCAAGTCAATTTCAATCGCATGCCAGAATCAGAATAAGGCGGTATGGCCTTATGGCTATCAGTCTAGAGGGGAAAGCTTATCGGGTAGCTGCAGTGTAGGTGGCAAGCCCCTACCCAAGGGATTCCCAGGTTGGGTTTCCTGTACGGGGGACAGTCAAGATTGTCCCGTTGTGTGCACACGCTGAAGCATTGTTGCTCCGGCTGGATTTGAACTAGCACGGCATTTAACTTCTGCGGCATTTGGCACAGGTGGTTTTTCCTACCTGGCGCGGACCCGCCAGAAAAGCCTTTTGCCGGTGCTCTTTGAGGTGTTGAACCAGTATTTCTGAATAAACCCGCTTCATGTGACTATTCTAGCATAGATGCAAGAATAGTCGCGCAACCACGGGGGGTATTTAAATGCGTGGGATGAGCCGATTGGAAGGAAGAGCGCTCGGGTCGGCCACTTTTCGCGCGCTGTCGATGCCCGTGATGGGCAAAGTAGTTGCATCAATCAAGCCCAACTGAACCAGCACAGAGGCTTAATCTCAGGCAGCATCCAATTCATCGGTATCGTATGCGTGAATTTAAAAATTAATTCATCAACGATCTGTGTACCACCAGTAGTGCGCGACAGTAATTGCGTTTCAGTGTCGGGAGGCAGTTCTGGAATAAAATACCGTGAATAAAAATCGCGAATTTCAGTGAGTCCCACGCCCCCAGTCATCGTGGAAACATTATTAAAACTTTATCAGGATCCTCAATATCCGCTTGCAGCACACGGTGAGTAATACACTAATACCGTAGGTACTGTACAGAAATTTCTTATTTTCAATTTAATTAAATTGAAGAAATAATTGGGGAAATGAATTTACTTTATTTTTAACTGCTTGATTTTTTAATTACGTTGGTGTGAAAATAAATTGTAGACTGGATGTAGCTTTGATGGAGCCATGCGTAATCAAGGAATTCCTGGGTTACGCGCTTCGCTTCACCCAGGCTACGAACTCGCTCCATCAAGGCTACACACTAAATATGCTGGCGATCGCCAGCACGACACAAAAGTTACGTATTCCCTCACTTTTAAACGCGACCAGTGGTTTGCCTTTTGGCAATTACTGACCGTGGGCTGCATCATGTCGGATTATTTACTGGAGAACCCCGTTTTTGCGGCGATTGCAAGGCGGTTATCCGATGAACT
>CAMTUH010000004.1:0-334800 GCA_947084935.1 uncultured Coxiellaceae bacterium | reverse complement strand
ACCAATGGAGGCAGCACTACAACAACGAAAGACCACACAGTTCATTGAATTATATGCCGCCAGTTGCATTTGCAAAGCAGGCTGCATAACATGAAAATCTCATTGATGCCGTGGTATTAATCCAGGGGAAAGGTCAGGGTTAGAGAATATTGTGAACCTCACCATGTCGCAAAGCGCTTTCGACACAGTTTGTAATCACCTCTCTGACGTTGACGGTGGCTTTAGCTCTGATTGTCACGTCTTTGTACTTTTTTATATGTACGCGCGGCGCGATGAGTCTGGGAAGATTAAGATTTCTTACATAGAACGAGAATTTAATAAGAAGCCAATACAGCAGCGTGCACAGATGCTCACGCAGATACTGTTGCGCGCACTTCAGGACCGCTTGGATCCACTGAATTGGTTGGCGGGGACTAAATTAGGCGATTTTCTCAAGAAACAACACTTAATTGCTGGCGACATTATGGGTTGCCTGATAAGGGAAAAAGAAAAAACGATCCACCATAAGATGTTGTATCTGAGGTTATATCGGCACTGCTATGATTCGAATCATCACACCGATCTCACGCGAAAAACAGCAATGGAATTCTGGAATGAGACAGCCGAGGAAATCAAAACGGCGTGCGCTGAAAATCGCTTAACGCCGGAGCTTTCGGTTTTCGCTCTTGAATTAACGGAAAATTTTCCAAGATTGGAAGCATCCCTCGATGAAAAGCAGAGTCTACTTGAGATTGCGTGTCGGTTTGGCGTTGACGTCCTGCAGGTGGGTTCTGACGATTTGATACAATCGTCTCAGGATAGGAAGAACAGTGGAGTAGTTTCATCACAGCTACCGGCGGTGGTCATTGAATCCGACAAAGAATATGTTGAAAAGCGGGGGTCGGATACGAGTACGGCATCCGATGTACCGAGTGTGCCGAGCTTAGAGGAACGTATGCAACAGCTGATGAAACAACAGGAAATGATGATGCAGTCCATGCACGACCTCGAAGAGCAAGTGCGTGCTCTGAATCAGAGGCTAGAAGACAGGGATGCTGGAATGAGTGAGCTGCAGAAGGCTAATGATGGCCTTCAGGGAAAAGTTGATGGGTTAGAGGAAAAGGTTACTGCCCTGCTGGGGGAGCAAACAGCACAGTGTAACAATGGCGGGCCTCCTCCTCCTCGTTTTGGCTTTCGTAGCAATGGGGTATAAATGGGGGTAAGTATTTATCCGAGTAACTCCCGCATCTTCGCCTGAATCATCTCAATCGCGATGCGGTTTTCGCCGCCGCGGGGCACGATGATATCTGCGTATCGTTTAGAAGGTTCGATGAATTGCAAATACATCGGGCGGACGGTTTCTTGGTATTGTTCCAGTACCGACTCCAGCGATCGTTGGCGTTCAATAATATCGCGCCGCAATCGGCGCAACAAACAAATGTCGAGCGGAGTATCCATAAAAATTCGGATATCCATCACATCGCGTAAAGGCGCTTCGACAAATAATAAAATTCCTTCCAGAACAATAATTCGGTGTTTGCCTACGGTTTTCGTTTCTTTTTTCCGTTGGTGCTGCGTGTGGTCGTAACGCGGGACCTCGACGGCCAACCCTTTTTGCAATTGTTTTAAATGTTGAATTAATAAATGGTGATCTAATGAGTTCGGGTGATCGTAATTAATTTTGGCGCGCTCTTCAAAGGGCATGTCGCCCAGGTCTTTATAATAAGAATCTTCAGAAATAACGACCACACGATCGGAACCCAATTCGTTAACAATAGTATTGGCGAGCAAACTTTTTCCCGAAGCGGAAGGACCGGCAATGCCGATGATAATCACGTTGTTTTTCATCAATGTTCTCGCTTTAATAAAACATACAGTGCGCCCGTTCCTCCGTGCTGGGGTTGTGCGGAATGAAACGCGAGCACCGCGGGATTTTTGCGGAGCCATTGATTGAGAAAATTTTTAAGAACGGGTTTTTGATCCACCGAAAAGTGCCCCTTTCCATGAACGATACACACCCAACGTTTTCTTTGGGTTGTGCAGTCGTTGATGAATTGCGTTACGCTCACCATGACCTCGTCGACGGTTTGTTGGTGAAGGTCAATCATCTCTTCAATCGGGATGTTCCCTCGTTTCAGTCGCCGAATAATTTTATGCTGAATGCCGCTTTTCGCAAAGTAAATTGAATCGTCGGCAGAGGACCAATCGGGGTCAGCCTCGTGGTCTTCCCAAACGGCTCTTACCGGAATTGGTTCAAAGATTTTTTGCGGGATGGGTTTCTTTTTCGGGGCCGGAAAATGGTGCTTATCGTGGCGCAAAGGCTTAACATCGCGGGTGGCTCGGCGGAATAGTTCAGACTCTTTTTTGTCGGACGGTCTCTTAGGCTCGTGGTCGTTTTTTGACATCGCGCGTCGGTTTATGTTCGGTAAGTTACTCATGTCTGTTAAAATATAACATAGCATTAGGTGATGATTTGTCAATGAATCAATTACATACCAAAGAGACACGCACTGTAGGCGATTGGATACAGGAAGCCGCTCAGCAGTTTGAGGCGGCTGATTTGTGTTTCGGCCACGGGACGGACAATGCGTGGGACGAAGCCGTGCAATTGGTCATGCACGTTCTTAAGGAGCCACCGGACTCGAATGCCTCCGTGAGTGCTCGCGGGGTCAGTGAATCTCAAGCGGAGCAGATTGTTGCGCTCATTCAAGAGCGAATCAAAACCCGCAAGCCCCTCCCTTACTTAACCCATCAAGCCTGGTTCATGGGCATGCCCTTTTACGTCGATGAACGCGTCTTGGTGCCACGCTCTCCGTTTGCCGAATGGATCGAGCGGGCATTTTCGCCGTGGATTGATTCGGCACGAGTGACGCGTATTTTGGATATGGGAACGGGAAGCGGTTGTTTGGCAATTGCGTGTGCCACGGTATTTCCCCACGCCATCGTCGATGCCACCGATATCGATAAAGAAGCGCTTGCCGTGGCGGCGATCAATGTTAGCCAGTATCAACTTTCCGATCGCGTGCAGTTGATTCAATCGGACGGTTTTACGGCGCTCGCGGATCGGCGTTACGATGTGATTATTAGTAATCCTCCTTACGTGGGTCGTAAAGAAATGAATCGTCTGCCGAAAGAGTACCGCCATGAGCCGAAAAATGCGTTAGAAGCAGATGACGAAGGATTGGCCATTGCGATTCGTCTGCTAAAAGAAGCAAAAAATCACCTCACCGAGCACGGCATTTTCTTGATGGAAGTGGGTTATAATGCAGAGGCGCTGCAAGCGCGCTTTCCAAACGTTCCTTTCATGTGGTTGGAGCAGGAGCGGGGTGGTGAAGGATTGTTGTTGTTGGATAAAAAACAGTTGAGCGATTATTTTTAATTATGTCGGGAAACAGTTTTGGAAAATTATTTGTGGTAACGACGGCGGGGGAGAGCCACGGGCCGGCGATGGTGGCTATTGTGGACGGTTGTCCGCCGGGGTTGGAATTAAGTGAGAACGATATTCAAAAAGAAGTGGACCGACGAAGAACGGGCCAATCGCGTTACACGTCTCAGCGTCGAGAAGCTGATCACGTTCGAATTTTATCGGGTGTTTTTGAGGGTAAAACCACGGGCACGCCGATTGCGTTAGTGATTGAAAACAAAGATCAGCGCCCGCGCGATTATTCAAAAATTAAAGACTGTTTCCGGCCCGGGCACGCGGATTTTACGTATTTTAAAAAATACGGAATTCGCGATTATCGCGGGGGCGGTCGTTCGTCCGCACGTGAAACGGTGATGCGTGTGGCGGCTGCAGCAATCGCGAAAAAATATTTAAAAGAAAAATTTGGATTAACTCTACAAGGCTACACGGCAGCGATCGGTGAAATAGCTCCCCAAGAAATAGATTTATCGATTGTTGAAGACAATCCCTTTTTCTTTCCCGATAAAAATAAAATTACCGAAATTGAAAATTATATTACCGCATTACGCCGCGCGGGAGATTCGATTGGGGCGCGTGTAAATGTCGTTGCAACGAACGTGCCCGTCGGATTGGGTGAACCGGTATTTGATAAACTGGATGCCGACATTGCGGGAGCGATGATGGGCATTAATGCCGCCAAGGCCGTTGAAATTGGCGCGGGATTTTCCGTCGTGAGCCAAAAAGGTTCGCAACACCGCGATGAAATCACAAAAAAAGGATTTTTGTCGAATCGTGCAGGCGGTATTTTGGGCGGTATTTCGAGTGGGCAGGATATTTTAGTCAGTGTGGCATTCAAACCCGCCTCCAGTATTCGCATTCCGGCAAAAACGATTGACGTGCACGGTGCTGAAACGGAAATAGTAACGACGGGACGACACGATCCCTGCGTCGGGATTCGTGCAGTACCCATCGTGGAGGCGATGCTGGCGCTGGTACTGATGGATCATTTTCTTCGTAATAAGGCGCAGAATTTATGAGAAAGAAAACCGTAAAAAAGAAAAGAAGGGCCCCCTCCGTTGGCAGGAGGGGGCGTGCAAAAGTCAGAAGCGCGCCCGTCTATGACGTTGCCGTCGTTGGCGCCACGGGCGTTGTCGGTGAAGCTTTTCTCGAATTATTACACGAGCGACAATTTCCCGTTGGGAAAATATTTCCGCTGGCGAGCGAACGCTCTGAAGGAAAAACCGTATTATTCGGCGGAAAAGCGAAAGCGGTGCAAAACGTCGCGGATTTTGATTTTTCTCAAGTGCAGTTCGCGTTTTTTTCCGCGGGCGCGGCATGCTCGGCAAAATACGCGCCCCTTGCGGCAGAAGCGGGCTGTATTGTCATCGACAATACGTCGCAATTTCGCTACGACGAGGACGTGCCACTGGTGGTGCCCGAAGTCAATCCCGAGGCGCTACGGGATTATCGTGAACGCAATATCATTGCGAATCCCAATTGTTCAACGATTCAAATGGTCGTGGTATTAAAGCCGATTTATGATGCCGTAGGCATTTCACGCATTAACGTCGCGACGTATCAGTCGGTTTCGGGTGCCGGTCGAAAGGCCATCGAAGAATTAGCGAATCAAACCGCACAATTACTTAACGCCCAAGCGACGACTTCGAGCGTTTTTCCCGTACAAATTGCGTTTAACGTCATTCCGCAGATTGATGTGTTTCAAGAAAATGGTTATACAAAAGAAGAAATGAAAATGGTGTGGGAGACGCAGAAAATCCTGGGTGATTCGAATGTGTTGGTGAACCCCACGACGGTTCGCGTCCCTGTTTTTTTCGGGCATTCGGAAGCGGTTCATATTGAAACGAACCAACCCATTTCGAGTGCAGAAGCCACGGCTTTGCTTAAGCATGCACCGGGAGTGGTAGTGATAGAAGGCGAAGAATACCCGACAGCCGTCAGTCACGGTGCGCACGAAGACGCTGTATTCGTGGGTCGGATCCGAAACGATATTTCTCATCCCAATGGCCTCAACTTATGGATCGTCGCCGACAACATCCGCAAAGGCGCCGCGCTGAACGCCATCCAAATTGCCGAGTTACTTATCGATAAGCATTTTTCTGCTTAAGTTGTTTTACATTTACTTCCGGTATATGCTCGGCTTATCGCCCATAGGCTGTTAGGGAGAACTGGGAGTTTGAGTAGAAGACACCCAAGTTACAAAGACGACGACTGGCGTCTCCGTATCGCGAAAGAAAATGACAGACGCCAGAATGAGTCCATTAGTTGTTTTTCTCAGTCGACTGCGATAAGAATTTCCCCAGCGTATTATTGGCTTTTTTTGATGCTTCTCTTCGCGCAAGGCCTCAGTGCCTTGCCGAATGTAGGCGAGTCAGCCGATTCAACTCCTAGCGAGGGTGAGGAGGGTTCGTCTACGGGCACTCGGTTGCGTTCGCTAAAGAGTGCGTGTTTGGACGGCGCGGGAAAAATTCATGCAGCAAACCGACCACCTATACCATTCTCGTTTTACAAGGGTGTTCCCACCGCAGACTGTGTTCTAGAGAGCCGTGGCTACTCCACAATACCGATCACTCCTAAGTGTTTGTCTCGCGCGAAACAGGTACACGAATGGAGTTGGATGCTCGACGAGGAGCGAATCGATGGTTCCAAGGAGGAGGTTATCGCGTGGCGTCACGCATTGCAGGATAAGATAGTTGATGAAACCAGTATCCTGCAAAAAGAAGTTACCAAGCTGTGGAAGAGCAGTCAGCCAATTGCTGGAGCCAGCAATTGGGAGCGGCTTTATAAAATGAAGTGGCTGCTTACTCGGCTGGAGCGGTTAAAAGAAAGCAGCATACGAGCGGCTGCAACACGGGAAGCCGGGCGCGGATACTGCCTCGAGCTTTCCGAAGTTAGCCTGGATGAACTGCTGAAGTGGTCAAGCCAAAGTGGCGAGCCGATCAGGGTTCAACGTCTTCACGTGAGCATAGGCAATCGGAATCACGCTTTCTTAGTGATTAATGGTGAGTTGGAGACTGTCGACATCCTGGGAGATCCAGAGGCGGTGGCCGACTATCTTAGTCGGATGGGCGGAACCATTTGTGACCCCTGGAATCTTCGAGAGAACGGTCTCGGTTTTTTCGGAAAAAATGATGGCTCTAACACCACGTACACGGCAAAAGCCGGTTGGAAGCACCTGGAGATGAATGAGTATCCACCACTGGTTTTTGATTTAGACGGTCTCCCAGACCAGATTGCCAAAAAGTTCGACGATGAGCTGGACAAAATGGGGTATACTCGCCTCATACCGCCGACAATACCCGCAAAGGCGTCGCCCTAAACGCCTCCCGGATTGCCGATCTACCCCCCTTCAGAATATTCAAAAAACTATCAAGCCGTGGTGTTTTTTTAATATTTTATTAATAACCGCGTGATATTTTACCAAGTAGCCCAAAAACAGAGATGTAATTTATGCGTAATAATCCAAGACAAAAAAAACCCTATTTTCACCTTTACCTTGGAACTATAGGAGTAGTTGGCACCATAGAAAAAGAAGGTGACACTATAAAAAAAACAGATGAGAGATCAATATGGTCGATGATTTGCGGGGCAATAGAGCACAATCCAGAGGTTGCTGGTACTAACATAAAGAACTTTCTAAATTGGAGCGAATTATCAAAAGAAAAAAAGCAGGGGATGGCGCGTAGTAAAGAAATTTTGAGTACGGAGTTAACTGAAGCGCAAATTAGTATCTTACTCAAGCAAATTGATCCTTTATTTGAGGATTTTGGTAAAGTTGATGAGCTTATTCTTCATGGGGATGAAGAAGATAGGTATCAACTTAATGAGTATTTTAAAAGTTGTGGGGCAGGTCATCATCCGGTTACAATTTTCTTCCCATTTCCTCAGCTTGTACTAGGCATCCTAGATAAACTTGAGCGGCGAGGGATGGGCCTGCCTAAAACTAAAGAAGGATACGAGATTTTTGGGTTGGACTCTTTGCGGCGTCCTGACGCTGATGTAGACAATCTTGCTTTTGCTTTCGATGTTGATGGTACTATTTTCTCCGATAATATTAATAACCAGGCAATTACCTGGTTGCAGAAGCAAAACATAGAATACACTATTCAGAAGACAAAAGAGGGGTGGCGTTCTTGTCCAAATTTGAAGAAGCAGATTGGAGAAGAGAAGTATAAAAACTTGTTGAAATATATTGAAACGAAGTGTAGGCCAATTGAAAGTCCATCGGGCAGAACATGGGAAGAAATTTTTAGTAACCTAGTTGTACGTGAAATTCCCTTTGGCTTTGTAACGTTTAACCCATTTGATGAGTTAACGCGTGATCTGTTAGCAACGTTAGTTCCGAAAGGTTTTGAATGTAAAATTATAGGTGGGCTACCCGCTGATCCTAACAATACGAATACGACAAAAAACGACCATCTATCTCAGTGGATGCAAGAAAGTGGGATAGATATAGATAAAAAAGGACAGGTAACGTTTGTTGATGATTCATGGAAAAATATAGACGGTGCCTCTAAAGAAGGTTACGTTACGATTCAAGCAACAGATGGGGGCAAACATATAGACATACTACTTGGGAAACTTGGCGTTGAGGCTGCTCCCATCATTCTCGCTAACCCCGTCGGGTGTGAAGAATTGCCAAATGAACCACGGACCATAATCTTTGGCTTTGATTGTTTGGTTCACCTCCCCGACGATTTTCCAGGGAAATTGGAAGTCGCAGTTTCTGCACTTAGTGGTGATGTTAAATATAAGTACCTGGATGTCCTTATTCAGTATCTCAATGAGCTAGCGGGTATCGGGGATCAGGGAACCCTTAAGGCGATCGTTGATACACGAAATAAAGATCAATCTTCCGGCGAAGCGGTACAGGGCCTAATAAACCCACGACAGGCCCAATATCTAAGCGACTTCAAAGGAAAAGCTGTGAAGGATTTGTGGGACAAAGTACAGCAAGGTGTTCGACTTATTAGCGTGCAACCCGCTGAAACGGAAGAACGCATTGACCTCCTTGCTGAGGGAAAACGTGAAAAGAAAAAAAATGAGGGGGCGGCAAAAGAGTGGAATACTCTTTTAAGAAGCCTCTTGGATTTAGGCTATAAGATTGGTATTGCCTCGGATTTTGGCTCTCCTGAACTTACAAGGTATATGCTAAAGGAACTAGGTATTAAAGAAGATATTCTGGATAACAATGCCATGGAGATTGCGGCTTATAGATATAAAAAGAATAAGACGCCACGGGAAATGCTTGAACGTACGTGTGAATTTAGTCAGGAAATGAACCCGGATAAGGAGGGCGCCGCGGTGGTGGTTGTGGATACCAACACAGACTTCCTCCGCCTCATTGCACAGCAAAAAGGTGGTATTCTGGGAGTGGAAGCTACTTCCGCTGGGGACTATATTGGTACGCTTAAAGAGATCGTTAAGCTAGAGAAGCGCGAGGAGGGTGAAAGGCAAGGGAACAAGGTCGATGTTGGGGCTAGCTCCTCGTCTACCCCTACTTTCATGTTTCGTTTTAAAAATCCTTACTGTTCTCGGGTGAGCCCAACTAACCCGCCTGATGTTTCGGACATTGAAAAGTGGGATGAAGAAAGTATGGCACCTTACAGAGCCATTGAGAAGGCTTGTGCAGAAGTCTATCAAGATGAAATTGAGTTTTTGATTTCCATTTTAGAGAGAGAGGGCTTCAGGGATAAATATGAGACGGCGTTAATGCTGAAAAACTGCTATTGCTCTATTAGTAACGACATTATGAGATATCCGATTCGGCTTGAAAATTGCACGAAATCTAACGATGGCGGCATGGTACTGGAAACGGAACAGAGTGGGCGCAAAGTTATTAAGGAGAACATTCAAACAGCAAACCTTGGGTATCAGGTAGCAAGCAAGCATACACAATATGTATATGACGTTGAGAAGGCGAAGTATATTTGTGATTTTCTTTACAGTGCTTTGGTCCTGGAATGGGCAAGTAAGCAGGATGAGCTGGGGGGGCAAGTGAAGCCTTCTGAAGATGACCTGATAATATTGCACAGAAAGCTCATTGCAGAACGCGCTAGCTGGCAGGAAACAAATATAAAAACTTCTGAAGCTGCTGTGTCTCCTGATGGGGATGATACCGGGTTATCGTCGCAGCCACCCGGCGGTAGTGGGGTCTCTTTTTTTTCCGACCGCAACAGCAGTCGCCCATCTTCATCGGGAGTCTGGGTCGAGAGCGCCGCTGAGAATAACAAACTTTTTTAAGAAAGATAGTTTAGCGAATGTGGCGGACATTGACTCTGAAACTTTGCGAAATTTAGAATCAATTCTGAGTGATGAAGCAGATGAAAACACTGATGAGGATCATTGTCCCTAGCATTACGTTGCAATTAATTTTAAGTTTTATTATGCTGGCTGATGTCAGTATATTTAAATAGGAAAACATTATGCCGAAATATGTATTGGCATTAGATCTCGATAGTTTTCTTTCTGAAGGTCACATTCTCGGTCAAAAATGTCTTATCTTGAATCGATGGATTGCGCGCATTTTGCGAGGAATAGGGCAGGAATTGATTGAATCGGGTTATTTGTCGATCAAAATTTTTGCGGAAAGAGAAAATAATGCAGAGTTCCGTTCGCGTATTGCTGATGTTTTGAATGCAGAAATAGGTCGCCCAGATGAAACGAGTTTAATTTCTATCGACAATATTATTTTTTATCAAGTTGATGAGTCAAGATATGACATAAATTTTTCTTTTGATGATGAAGTTGATATAAAGAATATTCTCTTCTTATCAAGTGACCCAGGCTTAATTCAAGCGGTAAATGCTCTTGGGGCAAACACCACCCTTTGCTGTCACAAATCAGAAATTGATCCGAGCGCGGTACAAGAGCTTGCTAGTCTTGAGGGAGTAAAAGGGAGGGTGCGAGTTTACATCGACATCGATGATACTGTATTAAATTTTTTAGAAACCAGCAGCAGGGAAGAAATTATTTTAAATGATTTTGTAATCCAGCAATTGTTAGACATCCGTAAAAAATATCCTAAAGCTGAATTTACTATCATCACTTCGCGCGTTTGGAAGGATGCGGAAGACGATCCGGGTCTTGTAGGATCAACAGCATCCGTGATCCAAGCGTTAGAAAAAACGGGGATTGTTATCACCAAGACTCTTTACACGGGTAAACACGAATACCTCGAGGATGGGAAGATGGTTCACACTGTCGAGAAAGATAAGGTAGAGAAGATCCTCGAATGTGAACAGGAAAACCCATCGTCTATATCGTCTATTGTTATCTTTTTTGATGACAGCCCTCTTGAGATCGGTCCTGCTTGTGCTTGCGCTTGTGATTTTAACCTTTATGGCATTACGTTTATACCGATGCCTGTCTATCATCTGGGTAATCCGACGGCACGGGCGCTAAATATTATTTTCCGTTTTTTAGAGAAAGTTGAGGGAATGGCCAATGAAGACAAACCGCCCAGTCTTTATGAGTCCTCTCAAACGGTAGATAATTCTCTGCCCTCTGGGGGCTTGGTTGCTTCAGCACTTGGAACGATTAGGAAATTTTTTCTCTGGGGTTCGCGTACTGATGATGCTCCTGCCGACACAGAGGAACAATCTACGACAATAAAAATGAGCCCTGGTTCTTAGGTAATCCGAATTGCAATCGGGGTTAACTTTCACTATGCTGATCCCCCATGGTTACGCGTAAAAAAATTCTTATTGGCTTAACGGGTGCTATTGCGGCTTACAAAAGCATTGAGCTTATTCGATTGCTGCGCGAACAGGGCAATGAGGTTCGTGTGGTTTTGACCGAAGCGGCGCAATCGTTTGTCACGCCCACTACCGTGCAGGCCATCTCTGGCCATCCCGTGTCGATGGAGTTATTTCATTCGGACAGTGAAGCGGGGATGCCCCACATTGATTTAGCGCGGTGGTGCGACAGTGTGGTGGTGGCGCCGGCCAGTGCTGATTTTCTGGCTCGGCTGACTTACGGACATGCTAACGATTTATTAACAACAATTTGTTTGGCGACGCGTTCACCGATTATTGTGGCGCCTTCAATGAATCGCCAGATGTGGGAGAATTCAATCACCCAAAATAATATTCAGCTGTTAAAGGCACGAGGCATTCATTTAATTGAGCCGGGCGTCGGCATTCAGGCGTGCGGTGAATTTGGGCCGGGTCGGATGCCTGAGCCCGTGGATTTAGTGAATTTTCTGGATCGTTTCTTTTCGGAAAAAAGACTGAGTGGACGACGGTTTTTGATTACCGCGGGGCCCACACAGGAATTTATTGATCCGGTTCGTTTTATTTCGAATCGCAGTTCAGGGAAAATGGGTTATGCATTGGCAGAAGCGGCGTATGCTGCTGGAGCTGAAGTAACCGTCGTCAGTGGCCCAACGGCGTTGGCATTATCGCCTGGCATTAAACGCATTGATATCGTTCACGCGTACCAAATGTATGAGTCTGTTATGGAGCACGTGAAGACAGCCGATGTATTTATCGCTGCGGCGGCGGTTTCGGATTTTCGCGTGGAAAAGAGTTTTGATCATAAATTAAAAAAATCCGGTGAAAATATTTCGCTGACTTTGGTGTCCAATCCTGACATCGTTAAAACCGTAACAGCGCTGCCCGAAAAACCCGTGGTTGTTGGGTTTTGTTTGGAGACCGAAAATTTAATTGAAAATGCCCAGTTGAAATTGCACCAGAAAAATATGGACGTCATCGTTGCTAATCCTGCATTAAGCTTAGAAAACGATCTTAGTGAAGTCACTTTACTCGCGCGCGACGGGCAAACACGGTCATTCCCCCTGCAGCCGAAGTCTGCTATTGCTGCGCAGATCATCGATTTTATCGTGAATCTCCCGGCCACCATTAACTTGTGGGTTGCATAACTTCGTCATCCTTCCACGATGGCCCGCCATAACTCCGTATGGGAGGATGGCGGAATTTGTTTTTTTTAAGGTAGTGCCATTAAGCTTTAAGATTATTTTAATTAGTCTTCAGTATACTTTCCTTTCAAATATCAAACCAAAGAGACAGTATATGAGAACGCTAATTTTTGACATCAACACTCTATTCACGCCGTTTGTATCCCGCCCCGATGATGAAGAATATTTGGATTGTGGAGAAGAGACATTTTCATGCGTCAACCCGACTGTTTCTGTTGTCCTTTCAGAAAACATAAATCCAGTTTGGCTCGAGTTGGGTCTTTTAAAAATTAAAATTTTGGCAGAGAAAGATAAGGATTCGGCTTTGGTACATTATAAATTAAACGGAAAAACCTATTTTTTTTCCGCTGAAAAAATAGTTTCTTGTTTAAATCAGTACAGACCGGGATTGATTTCCACTGAAGATATTATCTTTTATGAAGAGGGTTCTTCTGATGGCGCTGATATATTCAATTTTGACAATTCCCTTGGGGAAACTGTCTTTTTGTCGAACGATGCAAGTTTAATTAAATCAGCGAAATCTTGTGACATAGAGACTGCCCGTTGCTATCAAGAGGCTGAAATTGATCTCAGAATGCTGGATCTGCTTCCTGAGTCACCAGAGGGGAAAGTACGGATTTACGTCGATATTGATTTTACTTTGTTGGATAGCGTTAAGACCATAACGAATAAGGAAACTATTTTGAACCAGACGGTTATTCAGGTGCTGTTGTCTCTCAAAGAAAAATACCCCGATACGGAATTTACTATAATAACATCACGAGTTAAAACAGATTATGAAGTTAAAGAAGATGAATGGGGATCAGCGGCTTCCGTTATTCAGGCCTTGAGAGAAAAAACACAAATCGATATATCAATGGAAGGTGTTATTTTTACAGGCGAATTCAAGCACAATGGTGTTAACAATACTGTTGAGCACATTATTCGTAAACGCAAGGCAGATATAATCATTGAGCGCGAACAAGAATTTTCTGAACCAGCCGGACTTATTGTATTTCTTGATGATAATTATGATGAGTTAGTTCGCGCCAACAAAAAGAGGAAGGAGGTTCATTCTGAGGGCTTGTCCTTCGACTTATGGCCTATAGCGGTGCAGCGTGGCGGTAATCTCACCTGGGCAGCAAGACAGAAACTATCGGAGTGCTTTTCTAAATTGAGGGAGGAAATCGTGCAAGCCAGCCCTTCGACACCGGATGATCAAATGTCTTCTCAGGTTGCAACCAATGAGGCAGGAACAACGCCCAGTTTTGGGATGTAATATCGTAGAATTCGTAGCCTGGGTGCAGCCTCGCTTCGTGGCCTGTCCTCGCCTTGCGGGGAGCGTAACCCGGGAACTCAGGAATTCCTTGATTTCGCATGGCTTCATCAAGGCTACGAATTTGTTGCATCAAGGCTACACCGAGGCTACTTTCCTTTAAAAACCGGCCTGCGTTTTTCGTTGAAGGCAGTGATGCCTTCTTGTCGGTCGTGGGTAGAGATTAAGGGATTGTAACAATCGATTTCGTGTTGGTAGGCAGTGGAAATATCAGCGCCGAGGGAAACGCGCATGGATTTCTTGGCAGCTTGCACGGCGAGCGGTGCGTTCGCAGCAATTTTTTCTGCGATTTTAATGGTTTCTGGAATGAGATCCTTGGGCGACACAATTCGATTAATAATCCCGTACGCGAACGCTTCTTCAGCGGAAAATGGCTCTCCGGTAAAAATAATTTCTTTTGCGCGGGGCAATCCACACGCGCGCGGTAAGTGTTGTGTGCCCATCGCCGCCGGAATTAACCCTACTTTTACTTCGGGCAAGCCAAAACTCGCGGTTGTTGATGCGTAGGCAAAATCACTGGCGAGCACTAATTCTAATCCACCGCCGTAAGCCGAACCGTTCACGGCCGCAATGATGGGAATGGGGCAATCCACCATGGCCATCATCGCGGCTTGTAAGATTTTACGTTGCGCACGCCATGATTTTTCATCCAGGTTTTTACGCTCTTTTAAATCGGCACCCGCGCAAAAAGCTTTATCGCCTGCACCGGTCAGAATAATGCACCGAGCCGAATGGTTTTTAATGCTCAACCAGAGGTTGTGCATTTCTTCCATCATGGTGGAATTAAATGCATTGCGTACTTCCGGTCGATTGAGCGTGATTAATAAAACGTGTTCGCTGATTTTTTGGGTTAACAGAGTGTCGTACGTCATCCAGTCACCCATCGCGATAACAGCGCGCAGTAATCAAGAAAAACGCGATGGCAGCCGTTGCAATCATTCCTAAAAAAGGAAGCGTAATAAATCCCAAAAATCGAACGTGAATCGCGCTGCAATCCACTCCCGGCCCACAGAGCGCAATCGGTGAAAACCCCGGGATCATTTGCTCTAAATATTGGTACAGCGAAAATAAAAATCCCAGTATCGTCAAGGGAAGCGCGTAAATAATAACACCCGTATCGTCGCGATAAGCAGCAACTCCCAGTAAAATCACCAATGGATAAATACAAATCCGCTGATACCAGCACAAATCACACACGGGTAGGTTTTGTAAGACGCTCATATAAAGCGAAGCCAGCGTGGCAATAAGGGCAATAAGCCAGGCGAAGTAAAGGCTGTAATGACGCAAACATCGACGCATGCAGTTTTATTGAGCCGCTTGGATTAAGGTTTCTATTTTTTCCATGGTTAATGGCCGAACCATTTGGCCATTCACGTAAACCGTCGGGGTCTCCACTTGGTTACCCATTAATTTAGCCGCTAAATTCAGGTTATTTTTAAGCGTTGCTGTGTGGGTATTTGTGAAAATACAATTACTCAGCTTTTGTAAGTTGGCGTTGGGTGCAGCGGAATGAGCGAATTTTAATAACGTGGGTAGGGTGGCCCAGTCTTTTTCTTCAGAAGGTTGATGACGATAGAGGTATTCAACGAAGGGGAAAAAATACGCTTCGTTTTGGTCGCGTAAACACAGCGCGGCGTTGCCGGCGGGAATAGAGCCCGGAATAAAAGCCAGCAGAATCAGTGTGTATTTGGCTTTACCGGTATCGATGTATTTTTTTTTGATTTGCGGAAAGATAGCTACGCTTAATTCTCGGCAGTTGGGGCATTTTAAATCTTCAAAAACGACGATGTGAGCGGGGGCTTGAGCGTTTCCAAGCGTGGGTTGTCCGGTTGTGTCGATCGGTAACGCTTTGGCTGAACTGGGCGTGAGAGCAATTGTTAATACCGAGGCAACGAAAGCGATTGCAGTTGTCAGCAGCACCAAAGGTTTTACGAGTGTTTTTGTCATGAAATAACTCCACACTTTAAATTGGCCGGAACGGCCACGTCCATTAATTTCGGTTTCGGCAAATTCAACCGATTCATGAGTGTAGCATATTCCTCTGCGGAGCTCACCTGCAGTCGTGGATTGCAGCGTTTTTCTTCACCGATGGAACTGACCGTCATACCTTTGTAATCATGCGCAGGGTAAACGAGGGTATCGTCGGGTAGCGTTAACAGCTTAGAAAATAAACTGTCGTATTGTTGATACGGGTCCCCGTTTTGAAAATCCGTTCGGCCCGTGCCGCGAATCAATAACGTGTCACCCGTAAATACGCGATCGTTCATGCGGAAACAATACGAATCGTTCGTATGTCCGGGGGTAAATACAGCGTGCAACGTAATTCCGTCGAGAGGGATTTTTTCACCCTCGTTAACCCGGAGACTTACATACTCAGCTTGTGTTTGTGCGCCCATGACAATTTGGCTGTGGTGCTTTTGATGTAATGCGCCTGCGCCCGTGACGTGATCGGCGTGTGTGTGCGTGTCGACGGTCATCACGAGGCGGAGTTGCAGGTCATTCAAGAGGGTTTCGTATAACGCCACTTGCTCCAAAACGGGGTCGATCAGCAAGGCCTCGCGACCCTGACCGGAGGCGATCAGGTACGTGTAGGTACAAGACACGGGATCAAACAATTGACGAAAAAGCATGCACTTATTATATACTTGCTGATCCGGCTGTAAATAGAGATAATCCAAAGACAACCGGGCTGGAGGTATTCCTGATGAAACGAATAATGGCTTTTATTTTGTTTGGAGCGACGCTCGTTCCGTGGGTTTCTTTTGGGGATGTCATTCCCGTGCAGTCCTTCCAGCAGGCCGATACCCCGGCGCCTGAAGAAAAACCGGCAACAGTGAATGAGCCTACAAAATTACAAGACAAATCACCCACTGAAGCAGTTACGGTCCCGGCTCCAGATCCAGCCGTAAAACCAGCGGCCGATCATTCGGGCAATACTTCTTCCGTCGATCATGAATCGGCGGCGATGTTGCAAGCCGAGTTAACTCAATTAAATCAGAATAATTTGCAATTTCAGCAGCAGGTTGACGAGCGGTTAATTGAGTTGGCGAATAAGGATCAGCAATTGCAACAGCAATTGCATCAGTTAACGCAGGCGCTTGTTCTGATTAATCAAGAATTGTCGGAATTAAAACAAATGGGAAATACGGTGCAAGAAACCCAAATCGCTGTACCGGTAACGAGTCCGGCCGTCGTGCCGGCATCCGGATGGGTGGCTTCGTTGAAACAGCACCTCGGGCCACGGGGATTCGAAGTGGCTTCAGCGGTGGTGGTGCTTCTACTTTTATTATTAATTTGGTCGGTGTGGCCGCGACGCAAGAAAGAAACGACGGACAACGACACCAAAGACGAATACGATTACATGGGAAGTGCGGAAAGTATTCCCGCCAAATTAAATTTGGCGCGGACGTACGTGGCCATGGAGGATTATAGTTCGGCGCGGCAAGTGCTCGGGGAAGTGATGAAATCGGGTAATGTCGAACAGCAGCAGGAAGCGGACGAGCTAATAAAAACATTGCCCGTTGAGGTATAAATGCCGCGCATCGCCTTGGCGCTTCGGTACGATGGTGCTAATTACCACGGCTGGCAAGTGCAAGACGACGTTAAAACCGTGCAGAGCATGGTCGAGCGCGCGTTATCCGCTGTCGCGGATCGTCCTGTTTCGGTGGTTTGTGCGGGTCGAACCGATGCCGGCGTTCACGCGACGGGTCAGGTTATCCATTTCGATACCACCGCGCAACGCAGCGATCACGCCTGGGTCTTTGGTGCAAACAGCAACTTGCCGCCCGATATCAGTGTGCTGTGGGCTAAAACCGTTACCGAGGATTTTCATGCCCGCTATTCAGCGACTGCTCGGCGCTACCGATACGTTCTCTTTAACCACGAAATCCGGCCGGGTATTTTACGGAAGGCCGTGGGTTGGTATTATCGACCGTTGGATGAAAAACGCATGCAAGAAGGGGCTCAGTATTTGCTGGGCGAGCACGATTTTACGTCGTTTCGTGGGACGGGTTGCCAGGCAAAAAATCCAATGCGTCGCATTCATCAGATTGAAATTTCTCGAATACGGCGAATGGTCGTAATTGAAGTTCAGGCGAATGCGTTTCTGTTGCACATGGTGCGTAATATCGCGGGAGTCTTGATCGCCATCGGCAGTGGTGAACAGCCACCCGAGTGGGCTCGGGATGTGTTGAACGCACGGGATCGAACACAAGGCGGGGTGACGGTTGCTCCGCAGGGCTTATACCTGGTGGAGGTCAATTATCCCCCGGAGTTTGAGCTGCCCCGCACGCCCTTGGGCCCGTTTTTTCTGCCGTGATTTGCTATGATCCTATTAACCATACGGAAATAAAACATGAGCTGGTTTAAAAAATTATTACCGAAAGTTTCCACCGAGAAGAAAAAAGGTGTGCCCGAAGGAATTTGGAGCAAATGCCCGGAGTGTACGGCCGTTTTATATCGCGCCGAATTAGAAAGAAACCTCGACGTGTGCCCCAAATGCAATTACCACATTCGCATTAATGCACGAAAACGCATCGATCAATTTCTCGATGAGGATCATCGCGAAGAATTGGCTCGGAATATTTCTCCGGTGGATCGATTAAAATTCCGCGATTCGAAAAAATATAAAGATCGCTTGAGTGCGGCTCAAAAAGAATCGGGAGAAAAAGAAGCGTTGCTTGTATTTAAAGGAACGGTTTACGGAATGCCCCTGATTACGATTGCGTTTGATTTTTCTTTTATTGGGGGTTCGATGGGTGTGGCCGTCGGCGAGCGATTCGTGGCGGGTGTGAATGCCGCCATACACGATAAAGTTCCGGTGATTTGTTTTTCAACCAGTGGTGGCGCGCGTATGCAGGAAGGCTTGTTTTCATTGTTTCAAATGGCGAAAACCAGCTCGGCGTTGGCTCATTTGTCTCAGGAAAATCTTCCCTATATTTCAGTATTAACCGATCCGACCATGGGCGGTGTTTCCGCCAGTTTGGCGACGTTGGGGGATATTATTATCGCCGAACCGAAAGCGTTGATTGGATTTTCCGGACCTCGCGTTATCGAACAAACGATTCGACAAACTTTGCCTGAAGGTTTTCAACGCAGTGAATTTTTATTGGAGCACGGTGCGATTGATATGGTGGTCGACCGTCGTGAGCTCAAACAAAAAATTGCTTCTTTAGTAGCGCAATTGATGCATCACCCTCTCCCGCGCTTGAAACGTGATGAGAACCCGGCTTGAATAAAACCTTTGTTGAATGGTTAGACTATTTAAATTCTCTGTATCCGCGTGAAATCGATTTAGGATTGGAACGCGTCGCGTCGATTGCAAAAAAAAATTCTTTGGAAAAATTCTCCTGCCCTGTCATTACGGTGGGTGGAACGAATGGAAAGGGTTCTGTCGTTCGATTTTTAGAAAGTATTTATTTAGCCGCGGGATACCGCGTGGCGGCGTATACGTCCCCGCATTTATTGCGGTTTAATGAGCGACTTCGCATTAATGGCCAAGAGATCACGGACGACGAATTCGTCGACGCGTTTGAATGCATCGAACAAAGTCGCGGTAATCAATCCCTGACTTTTTTTGAATTCACGACGCTGGCTGCTTTGTTGATTTGCCAAAGGCGAACGTTGGACGTCATTATTTTGGAAGTGGGTTTGGGCGGTCGTTTGGATGCCGTCAATATCGTTAATTCAGACGTTGCGGTGATTACCAGCATCGCCATCGATCATACGGATTGGTTGGGGCCCGATCGCGATTCCATCGGACGAGAAAAAGCCGGGATTTTTCGAGAGGGAAAGCCTGCAGTTTGTGGTGATCCAAATCCGCCTAACGTGGTACGGGAAATAGCACAGTCTTTGCAGTCACCCTGGTACGGATTTTGTGAGCAATTCTCCGTGAAAATAGTTGGTGCGAATTGGGAATGGCGGGGTCCTCACTTGAGTTATTGTCAATTACCCCTGCCCGAATTGAAATTGCAGAATGCCGCCATGAGTTTGATGGTGGTGGATCTTTTGCAATCCCGCGTGCCGGTCACGCAATACGCCGTCATTCGGGGATTAAAAACCGCGTGCTTGCCGGGTCGGTGGGAGCGTGCGACGGCGGGATCCGTACCGGTCATTTTTGATGTGGCGCATAACCCTCAAGCGACGACTTATTTGGCTGAGCAATTAAGTCGAGCACCGAGTGAAGGTCGCACCTTGGCCGTCGTTGGTATGTTAAAAGATAAGGATATTAAGGGCTCACTTTCGCCGTTACTTCCGCTGGTTAGCGAGTGGTATACGGCCAGCTTAAACGTTCCGCGAGGGGCCTCTGGGGCGGATTTAGCAACGTGTTTAGCGACACACGGCGTGGAATGCTGTTATAATTTTGCCTCAGTGGAGACTGCACTGGCTGTGGCTTTAGAGCGGTGTTGTTCGAACGACCGAATTCTTGTTTTCGGTTCTTTTTACACGGTAGGCATAGCGAAACAATATCTTGAGAGCTTATTTTAATGGGAGAATAAAATGCAAGCTAAAACAAAACAACGACTTATTGGCGGCATCGTGTTACTCGCCGTCGTCGCCATATTTTTACCCTTATTATTTCATAATTCACGTCCGTCGATGAATCTGCAATTATCCACCGAAACGCCTCAAGCGCCGGCGAAACCCGAAGTTCAATTACAATTGCCACCCATTGCTGGCCAGCACAACGACGCAACGGACGACAGTCCAATCGATGTCGCGGGGGATGCACAATCACCGTCCATAAAGACGGTGGCGCAACAAACACCCGACGTGACTCAGAAAATTTTAAATACTAAACCCGCGCCAGCAACGACACCTGCGCCACAAACTCAATTGGCGGAAGTACAAAACGTCGCAACGGCTGTTTTGGATTCGGCGGCGACGGCTGAGCCTTCGGCTTCCAACGGGTTGGCGCAAGCACCCGCGGATTCACAAACGCCCGCGACTCAAACATCGCTTTCAACGCAACCGGTATCGTCGACACCTAGATCCACGCACGTTGCCTTATCGGCAACCGTGCCCCAAGCTTGGGCGCTGCAAATTGCGAGTTATGCTAAGGGGGGTGATTACGCTAACCGTTTGGTGAAACAATTGCGTGCCAAGGGATTTGAGGTTTTTACACGCGACGGTCAGGCGAATGCGCGCGCGGTCACCCGGGTTTACGTGGGTCCCGACATCAATTTGGATCGATTAAAGCGCCTTCAACAACAATTAAAGCAACAGCTGCATTTAACCGGTGTTATTAAGAAATATCCAATATGACATTTTCGGCACATTATTTTAATTGGATGGATTTTACCATTATCACTATTGTTCTGTTGTCGACAATAATTAGTTTGTTTCGCGGATTCTTGCGTGAAGCCGTATCGTTGGTGGTGTGGATCATTGGCGCGTTACTGGCATTGAAATTTTCTGATGACGTTCAACCGCTGTTAACTCAATGGATCGCTTCTCCCAAAATAAGATATATTGCAGCATTTATCGTGATTTTCGGTGTTGTGTTTGTGATCGGCATTTTAATTAATGTAGTGCTCCACAAATTGGTGGATAAAACGGGCTTGAGTTTAACGGATCGTGCGTTGGGTTTTTTCTTTGGATTTGCGCGCGGTGTGTTGATCGTGGCTTTATTATTGATGTTTGTAAACGTGGGAATGAAAAAGGAAGGAAGTGGTTTGGCTCAGTCGCGTTTGGCTCCAGAATTTAAACCACTGGTTGCTTGGTTAAATACCTTTTTACCGCAGCAATTAAAGAATCTCTCTCAATGGGTGCGAGACAATGATGACAATAACGTGATCGCGGGAGGTACTCTGTAAGTATGTGTGGCATCGTCGGTATCATTGCAACGCGACCGGTAAATCAGGATCTCTACGATGCCTTGACGATTATTCAACACCGTGGTCAAGACGCGGCGGGCATCATGACTTCCGATGGAGATCGCGTGTTTTTGCGCAAAGCCAATGGCTTGTTGCGTGACGCGGTGCGTCAGCGTCACATGATTTGTTTGTTAGGTAACATCGGCATCGGACACGTACGTTATCCCACGGCGGGATCGGACAGCCCAGCAGAATCGCAGCCCTTTTATGTTAATTCACCGTATGGATTGAGTTTGGTGCATAACGGAAATCTCACCAACGTGAAGTCATTAACGAAAGATTTAATTCGCACGGATTTGCGTCACCTCAATACGACATCGGATTCGGAAATTTTGTTGAATGTCGTGGCGCACGAATTGCAGCGAGTGGGCGGCCCCACGCTGACGCCCAATCAATTATTTGAAGCACTTGCTAAAGTTTATGCGCGGGTTCAAGGAGCTTTTGCCGCCGTGATGATGATCAACGGTTACGGTATTGTGGGATTTCGAGATCCGCACGGGATTCGTCCTTTGGTGTACGGAGTGCGAAAAAACAAGCAGAAGCGGGAATATATGCTGGCTTCTGAAAGCATTGCGCTTGATGCGTTGGGGTTTGAATTAGTGGGTGACGTTGGCCCTGGCGAAGTCATTTATTTTGATCGTGAGGGAAAGGTGCACCGTCGTCAATGCGTTGAGAAAGTCAGTCGCTCGCCGTGTATTTTTGAATACATCTATCTGGCGCGCCCCGATTCCATCATTGATGGGATTCCTGTTTATCAAGCCCGCTTGGGAATGGGCGAGGCGCTGGCTAAAAAGATTTTGCACGAACGGCCGAATCACGATATCGATGTGGTTATTCCTATTCCGGACACGAGTCGTACCTCAGCATTGGCGCTAGCCCAATGTTTGGGGATCCCTTATTCAGAAGGATTTGTAAAAAATCGTTATATCGGGCGTACGTTTATTATGTCGGGGCAAGCGATGCGACGCAGCTCTGTGCAATTAAAGTTAAATGCCATTCGTGCAGAATTTTCCGGGAAAAACGTTTTATTGGTTGATGATTCAATTGTTCGCGGAACCACTTCAAAAGAGATTATTCAAATGGCACGCCATGCGGGTGCGAAAAAAGTCTATTTTGCATCAGCCGCACCGGAGGTGCGTTATCCGAACGTGTACGGCATTGACACACCAACTGCCGTTGAATTAATCGCTGGCGATAACAGTGTTGATGAGATAGCGCGACTTATTCGCGCGGATTGGTTGATCTACCTGGATTTAAAAAGCGTTTATGAAGCAATTAATAATGCCGCGCCTTCGGAATCTCAAAAAATTAAACGATTCGAGGACTCGATTTTTACTGGCAATTATATTGCGGGAAATATTACGAAAGGATATTTATCTGAATTGGCCGCGTTGCGGAGCGACAGCGCAAAAGAAAATAAACGTAAGCAGCCCTTTAGAGGGATCACCAATTACCTTTTTTAATCTTAAGGAGCAACTTTATGGCAATGACGTGGATTTTAGTCGCCAATGCGAGCAAGGCAAAAATATTTGCAGTGAATAAAATGAAATTTATCAATGGAAAAGAAAAGCTTTCTTTAATAAAAGAGTTTACGCATCCCGAAAGCCGTAAACGCGACTTGGAGATTGCGTCCGATAAGTTGGGAAATTTTCAGCATGGGAGCTTTGTAGAGCCCACGGATCCCAAAAAATACGAAGCGGAAACTTTCGCTCGGGAAGTGGTGGAAGACCTCGAAACGGGTCGCGTGGGAAATCTTTATGAAGAGTTAATTCTGGTGGTGCCGCCGTCTTTTCATGGGTTGGTTAACAAAAACCTTCGCGCCCCGCTGCAGAAAGTGATTACTCACGTGGTCGAAAAGGACTATACAAAGGACGATGAGAAATCTTTGGAGGAACATTTGCGTCAGCAGTTGGGGTAGGTTGGGCGTATGATTAACCGTCTCATTTCCATTGCCCCCATGATGGGCTGTACCGATCGGCATTTTCGTCAATTGATTCGCCTCATCAGTGAGCGCGTGATGCTGTATACGGAAATGGTGACTACGTGGGCGCTGTTAAAAGGCCATAAATTTGAGCTGTTAACTTTTGGGAAAGAAGAGCATCCCATCGGATTGCAGTTGGGTGGTTCTGTTCCGGACGATTTAGCCGATTGCGCCAAAATGGGTGAAGCGCTGGGATACGACGAAATTAATGTAAATGTCGGCTGCCCCAGTAGCCGAGTCAGCGCAGGACAATTCGGTGCGTGTTTGATGAAATCGCCTGAGTTGGTGGCTGATTGTGTGGATCGTATGCGAAACGCGGTTCGTATTCCCATTACCGTGAAAACCCGAATCGGAGTTGATGATTACGATCACTATGAAGCGCTTCATCATTTTGTAAAAACGGTGTCGGCAGCGGGCTGTGGTGTTTTTATTATTCACGCGCGAAAAGCGTGGTTAAAAGGATTGAGTCCGAGAGAAAATCGGCACGTGCCGCCGTTGTGTTATTCGACTGTCTATCGTTTGAAACAGGATTTTCCGCAGTTAGAAATTATTATCAATGGCGGTATAACGACCCGCGGTCAGATCGATACGCATTTGAATTTTGTGGACGGCGTTATGGTTGGCCGCGAAGCGTATCGCAATCCTTTGCTGCTTGAATCATTCGATCAAATTTATTTTCATGACGAACAGAGTGCCGTGTCGCCGCATTTTATTGTGCAGCGGTATTTGCCTTATATTGCGCAACAAACACACGCGGGGATTAAAATACATCACTTAGTGCGTCATTTACACGGAATGTTTTCAGGATACCGCGGCGCTCGACTGTGGCGTCGGCATTTAACCGAACACGTCCATCAGCCGCGCGCAGGAATTTCTGTGATTGAAGAAGCCTTGCGGTATGTTTTGCCAATGACTGTAGCCTCGGTGAGCCCCGCGAACCGAGGAACTCAAAATTAATCCCTCGGTTCGTAAGACTCACCGAGGCTACGGTTTATTTATCTTTTTGATCTGCTTCTGCAGCAGCGCTTTTTACCGCACGGTGTTTGGCGTATTTCTTATTGAAGCGCTCGACGCGACCGGCGGTGTCAACGATTTTTTGCTGACCCGTATAAAAAGGGTGGCAGTGGGAGCAAATTTCCAGGTGAAGGGGGCGGCCCAACGTGGATCGGGTGGTAAACGTATGCCCGCAACTGCAGGTCACTGCGATTTCTTTGTAAGCCGGATGTATACTTTTTTGCATGTTTTCCTCACCTTGCGTCAGGCGGGGAACTATAACGCAATTTATTGGCTATCGCAAGATGGTGATTAAATTCATTAAAAACAGTGAGTTACTTTAAAATCTCTCCGGGCTATTTTCTCGGGGTCGTTTCGGATAAGATTAACCCATTTTATTTTTGGGTCCGGCTAATATGTATCATAAACGCTCCTCTTGGAATTGGGCTATTTGGCCCTGGGTTGTTTTTATCCTGGCGGGAGTTTTCTACTCGTACACTTACTTCTTGCGCATCATTCCGAGCGTGATGACTTCCCAGCTGCTTACGGTGTACCACCTGAATGCCGTTACGCTGGGTAATCTGAGTGGTATTTATTATTACGTATACGTTCCGCTTCAATTGTTGGTGGGAATTTTTTTCGATCGTTTTGGTCCCCGGCGATTGCTGACGTTAGCATTGCTCACGTGTGCCTTGGGTTGTTATTGGTTTGCTTCTGCAGACAGTGTAACAGCGGCGCTATTAGGACGTATTTTAATGGGATTCGGTTCCGCGTTTGCCTTTGTGGGCGCATTGAAAATTGCCAGCATTTGGTTGCCGGCGAATCAATTTGCTTTTATTACCGGAATAACCGTTTCGATTGGCACGTTAGGAGGATTGGTTGGAGATGTGTTATTAACTTCATTCATTGATCACCACGGATGGCGGTTAACGATTTATGGCCTTGCTTTGGTTGGAGTGGTTTTGGGGACTTTCATGTTTTTATTGGCTCGATTAAAGCAACGTGAACATGTTCTGCAAAAACCAAAATTATTATCCACGTTACGAGAGGGTTGCGCGGGTCTTTTTCATTTGCTACGCAATCCGCACGTCTGGGTTAATTGCGTGGTGGGATGCTTGCTTTATATTCCCATGTTAGGATTTGCGGAAACGTGGGGAATTCCTTACCTCATGACGGCGTATCACGTATCAAAAGCTGTTGCTGCTGATGCGGTTTCCATGGTTTTTTTGGGTTGGGTGTGTGGTGCGCCTTTTGTGGGGTTGATCTCTGATGCCGTTAAAACGCGGCGGCTTCCCTTAACCCTATCTGCTACGGTTACTGCCATTCTTTTATCGATCGTACTTTATGTGCCTAATTTACATATTCAAACTTTATTCGTTATTTTATTTATTTTCGGTTTATTTTCCAGCGCGCAAGTACTCGTGTTTTCAATCAGTCGCGAGTTGAGCCCCACTATTTTGGTGGGAACGGCAATTGGGACGACGAATATGATCGTGATGTTATCGGGCGCATCCATTTCATTGATGGGTTTTCTGTTAAATTTAAGCTGGAAAACAGGTGCAGCGCCGATTACCCTTTACACGTGGAATTATCAATTGGCATTGGCGATTTTGCCGTTGAGTTTGCTGGCTGCCGTGTTTTTAACTTTTTATTTACCGGAAACGTATTGTCGGCCGTTTGGGTTGTTGTCTTCTTCTGAAGTGTTAGACTGAGTTTTGGGTGTTATACCGCGCAATGGCTCGTCGGGCTCCGCCCGACTGCGCTTTATTTGCGCTTTATAACACCCAAAACTCAGTCTAACCTACATTTTTTGGGATATTATTTTGCTTTTGCGTTAATCCGCACGGCGTGGATGTCGGTTTGCATCAGTGATCCGAGTGCTTGGTAGATGAGTCGATGGCGTTCCATGGGTGTTTTATCACGGAAATGATGAGAAACGATTTCTATTGAAAAATGTCCGTGGCCTTCCTTTGCGCCGGGATGATTTACGTGTTTTTCACTTTCGTCAATGACGATGAGTTTTTGCGGCTCAAAAGCGTCCTGCAATCGTTGTTTAATCTGTTGGATGCGGGCGGTCATGATCGTCATGGGAGCACGGGCTTAAAAGGACAAACGGTGACGCGTGCGTAGATATCCGCGGTAACGTACGGATCCGCAGCGGCCCACTCTTTGGCGTGTTCTAAATTGTTAAATTCCGCCACGATGAGGGATCCTTTAATTCCGCCGACGATAGGATTTTCGTTGTCTTCATTCAACAAAGGGCCCGCAATCAACAGTCGGCCAGCTTTTTTCAAAGATTCTAATCGCTTCAGGTGTGCTTCGCGAACGCTGCGTCGACGTTCTAAACTGTCTTCTACATCTTCACAATAAATGGCGTAATACATTATGGTTTATTCACTACTTGATTTTTGACGTCTTTCATCTGTTTCATGATGTAAAAAGCTTGTGCGAAGATGAACACCAGCGTCAGCGCCAAAGTACCAAATAACTTGAAATTAACCCAGGTATTTGTGTCAAAGTGGTATACGACGTACAGATTGAGAAAGCCTAAGAATAAAAAGAACAGAGCCCAACTGAAGTTGAGGCGACTCCAGACTTTCATGGAAAGCGTAATTTTTTCATTGAGCATGCGGTGTAACAGCGGTTTTTTACCGATCCAATGGCTGCCCAAGAGTACGAGTGTAAAAATCCAGTAGACAATGGTTGGTTTCCATTGGATGAAAATCGGTTTATGAAAAATGAGGGTGAAGCCGCCGAGAATGAAGATGAAAATAAACGTAATGACGTGCAATTTTTCAAATCGGCGGTGCCGCAGCCAATACAGCAGCAGTTGCAAAAATGAAGTGGCCATCGCAACGGCGGTGGCGACGTAAATTCCCCACAGTTTAAAAGCGATGAAAAAGCAGAAGATGGGAAAGTAATCAAAGAGAAATTTCATGCGCGCAGCCCCTCACGAATGCACAAAAACTTATTTGACGGGATCATGGTATCTTATTTTTTTAAGAAAATCAGCAAATGCTGAGGTCAGGCCAGGGTTATGGCAATTGCACTCAATCTTCCCCGTCGTTGCGAGGAGCCCCGGACCTTGATCCGGGGCGACGAAGCAACCCAGGATTAATTAATTCTGGATTGCCGCGGCGCCTGACGGCGCCTCGCAATGACGGAGTCCAAAATTCAGTGCGATTGCCAGGGAGAGCCCGACGAGCCATTGCCGGAAAAAGGATCCCCTCGCTTCGGCGCTCTGCGATACAACCATAGGGGTGCAAGCGGGTTTTTTATCTTTTTAATAAGCGCAAAATCGGTTATTATTCTTACTTATTAGGGTCTAATCAATGGAAAATCAAGACATTACTAAAGAACTGGTGGATGTGCGGGTGGACGGCCAGCCGCTCACCAAACTGCCCGTCGACCTCTATATCCCGCCGGATGCCTTGCGCGTTTTTTTAGAGGCGTTTGAAGGGCCGCTCGATCTTTTGTTGTACCTCATCAAAAAGCAAAACATCGATATTTTAGACCTCCCGATTGCAGAGATCACGCGACAGTATATGAAATACGTCGATCTCATGTGCGAATTACAGATCGAATTGGCTGCCGAGTATTTGGTAATGGCGGCAACGCTGGCTGAAATTAAATCCCGAATGTTGTTGCCTCGCCCCAATGCGAACGCGGAAGAAGAGGCGGATCCTCGTGCGGAATTGGTGCGTCGTTTACAAGAATACGAGCGTTATAAAAAAGCGGCTTATGATTTGGATCAACTGCCGCGTTTGGAGCGAGACACTTATATTGCAGAAGCGGAAGCGCCTCCGATTGCTGTGCCGGTGGCTCAATCGGCAGTGGATTTACCCGAGTTATTGGCAGCATTAAAAGACGTGTTAGAACGCGCCGCTCTGTACAGCGCGCACCAGATTACGCGCGAACCCTTGTCGGTGCGTGAGCGTATGTCAATTATTCTGACGAAAATCGACAATCAGAACTTTATTATCTTTACTTCTTTTTTCGTGCCGACGGAGGGGCGGATGGGAGTGACGGTGACGTTAATTGCGATTTTGGAATTGATTCGGCAATCGGTAATTGAGTTGGTTCAGGCTGAACCGTTTGCACCGATTTACGTTAGAGCTAAGGGATAGGCATCAATGAGTGAAGAACAACACAAACACATTATCGAAGCCGCTCTGTTTGCAGCGGCGGAACCCTTAAGTGCTGATCGGTTGTTGCATTTGTTTGATGGACGCAGTCGTTTGACGGTTGCGGACGTTAAAAAAATGGTGGATGAATTGAGAGAAGATTATCAGGAGCGGGGCGTCCACTTGCAAGAAGTGGCCAGTGGCTATCGATTTCAAGCCCGGGTGGAATTCGCACCGTGGTTGCAACGTTTGTGGGAAAAAAAGCCGTCGCGGTACACGCGCGCTTTTTTAGAAACGCTGGCATTGATTGCTTATCGTCAGCCGATTACCCGTGCTGAAATTGAGGAAATTCGTGGCGTTGTGGTCAGTACCGAGATCATGAAGAAACTCCAGGAGCGAGATTGGGTGAAAGTGGTGGGGAGTCGTGATGTACCGGGTAAACCCGTGATGTTTGGCACGACGAAAGCGTTTCTCGATTATTTTAATTTAACGAATTTATCGGACTTGCCTCCTTTGCAAGACATTATCGATATCGAAAAAATTGAACGTCGGTTGAGTGAACAATTGGCTTTCGTTGGTAAAGATGAGGCAGAAACGGAAACTGAAGCTTAGAGGATATCTTTATAATCTTTTGCCAGCTTATCCAAATCAAGACGATTGATGAAAAGCGAATAACTCATAACGGCACTGAGTGCAGAAAGATCTTTAAAATCGCTGGGAAGGTATTTCGGCGGTTTGACAATATCATCTTCGGCTAATTCAGCTAACAAATGGATTTCATGCAAACTGGTTTTTCCGACAAAAAGCAAAGGAATATTCGACAGTTTTCCGTGTTTGATGCAAAGCCGGATATAATTACTCACCAATACATAGCCTTTTGAATAGGCCAAATCCTTTGTGAAGGGTCCCAGATTGGGCAAGCTTCCGCGAAAAACGCGGACGGTATTTTGATAACTCTCTTCTTCGCTAACGCCTTGATCTCGGAAAAAATGAAATACATCGATAAAACTTGCGCCACTTTCAGCCATGCTGATGGCGACAACTCGATTATTCAGTCGACGTACGCGATCAGGAAACGAGGAAAAGGTAAATATTTCCGTGAGCATCGCTAATCCCTCTTGAGTTGTCGTGGAGGAGGGTGGGCCTTTACTCAAGAAAGTACAATAGGGTTGTTCCAGCCCGTTGATGGTGGTGCCCAGATGCACCCATCCCTCGTGCACTTCATAAAGGCGAAGTATGCGGTCACTGAATTTAACGTCACCGCGTAATTTTATGGTGTCCGCTCCGGCGGAAGCGTCTGAAACAATATTGTCGCTGACTTTGACGAAGACTTTATTTTCTTTATGAAAATAGGTGGAAAGTTTTTTACTTAAAATTTCTACGGCTTGAGTAGCCGTGTATTTTCTTTCGTCTTTAGTGTCGAGGGTTTGGGTGCCAATATGGATGAGGACGTCATTGACGAAATTCGATAAATCTTTTATGTTGGGAGCATTCGCGTAGAAAGCGTCTTCGGAACTGCCGTAAAGCGTTTGAGCAATTTCGGAGAATTGTCTGGTGCCGCGGGCTTTCAGTAATTGGATGACATCCCGATATTCACGGCATCGCTGTTGCATGGAATCACTCGCGGGGCCGAATTTCCCCAGTCTTTTTTTGACTTCGTGTTCGATCCGATAAAATTCTTCAATTTTCTCATCGGGATCAAAACCCAATGGATTTTGCTCGTAATAATTGTGTTTAATGGGAGGGAGTTTGCGAAATTTGTGTTTGAAAAAACTGTCTTTAACTGAGGCATCCCATTTGATGGCATCTAAGATGCGTATGGGTTGTTGTGCTTTGACGATGCTGTCCGAAAGCTCACGGATCGTCGTGGCGAGCGTACTGGATTTGGCGGGTCTCTTACTCATCCTTATAGTATAGGACCTTTTTATTTACGCCTCACCAGTAACTTCTGCATTGAGGTCAGTGGGCTCAAAAGTTTCCTTGGATACACGTTTATCTCGTATTAACGATTTCAGCACGGGTACCAGTGCAAAACTAATTAAAGAAAATACCACGGATATCGAGCCGAATAGCGTGAAGGCATGGGTGTAAATCGGAAGCGATGCCACGGCCGATAAATGACTGGGGATGGATGCCAAAGACGCCAGTCCGCCACCGATAGCAAACGAAGCCGCTTGAGCTAAGAACCACACGCCCATCATCATGCCGACCAGCTTGCGAGGCGCCAACAGGGTAATCATCGCAAGACCCACGGGCGAAATGAGAAGTTCTCCTGTGGTTTGCAGTAAATAGCTCGTCACGAGCCACCACGGCGAAGTCAGGCCTGCATGTGCGAAAAATCGGGATCCAACGGCTAACAAGAGAAATCCCAAAGCCGTGAACAATACGCCGAGGGCGAATTTCATGGGGGTTGATGGGTTTCTTTGCTTTTTCGCGAGTTGAATCCAAAATCGACTCAAGATGGGACTCAACGCAATAATAAAAAATGGATTAAAAAATTGCGTGAATTCGGCGTTGATTGTAAATCCTAAAAAGTGGGTGCTCATGTTGCGATCAGCAAATAACATGAGTGAGCTGAAAGTTTGATTGTAGATGGACCAAAATACCACGGAAATCGCGATCAAAACCAAACTGGCGATCATTTTATTGCGCTGTTCACGTTTTTCCCTGGCCATAAAATAAATTACGGCGCAAAAAATGAGGGCGGCCCCGATGACAACCACCGTGTTGGTCGATTTTGGAAACTCCAGGCAAAATCGGAAAAAGGCAATGGCAGCAACGACACCGATTGCCAAAAGCACATTAAATTTGCGTGCAGATATTTTTTTCTGATAAATCGGACTGTGTTCGGGGACTCCGCCGTGACCTCCTAAACGGGAGCGTCCCAGCCGAAACGTCACTTGCCCGATGATCATTCCCACGGCGGCAAATAGGAGTCCGGTGTGCCAGCCGATGTGGTTGACGACGTAACCGATGAAAATGGTGGGTAATAAAGCTCCGATGTTGATGCCCATATAAAATAAAGTAAATCCCGCGTCGCGACGTTGGTCCCCGGGTGCGTATAAGGTACCGACGATGCTCGAAACATTTGGTTTAAAAAAACCGTTGGCGACGATCAATATGCTCAAACCGATAAAAAATAATTTTTCGCCGGGAAAGGCGCTTAACAGATAACCGAGAATAAACAGTAATCCACCCCACACAATAGCTTTTTGAAAGCCGAGGAAGCGATCGGCGATGTATCCACCCAAAGCAGGGGTGAGGTATAGGAGGGCGCTGTAGGCGCCGTAAAAGAAGTCGGCGTTTTTATCGTTGAAGCCTAGGGCGTGGGTCATGTATAGAACTAGGATAGTCTGCTGCGTATAAAAACCAAAGCGTTCCCACAGTTCCGTGAAGAAAAGGAGGCCTAGGCCCTTGGGGTGCTTTTGAGTCATGTTGAGCCGGCTCGCTGGTTTTAAATTGAACAGAGATTATCCCATGGTTTTTGGGGGGTAATCAACAGTGGTGGCAGGGGTGTTCTGTCAAATAAGTTTTTGCACATTCGTTCGGGGACGTACCTCCTGTACTCGGCGCTGCTTACCCTCCTTGGTCGCGACGCCCCTCACGAACGCACAAAAACTTATTTGACCGGAGTACTGGTTCTCAAGTTAAAGAGCGTGCGGATCAATCCCGGCACGCAGAGTCCTCGGCTGAGGATTTTCCAGGTCACCATTCCCGCGATTTTCACTGTATCGAGAATGGGTCGGTAGTAGCTTGGGCGGGAATTTGGGGGGTAATGCGATTGAATGGGAATGGAAACGGGGGGGTATCCGTGACGGCTGCCGGTAATAATCAGGTCGCTTTCAAAGGTGAAATGCCGGAATCGAGGTTGCTTTAAGCATTCACGTAAAAAATCGATGGGATACAGTCGATAACCGGATTGCGTGTCGAGGATGCGTCGGCCCGCCGCCCAGGAAATAAAAAAATCCGCAACGCGATTTGCCCGATAACGTGATTTCGGCGCGTTTTCGGTGTTATGAATGCGAGCGCCGATAATAATGTGGCTAGGAAATTCATTCATGGCTTGAATAAACTTGGGAATATCGTGCGGATCGTGCTGCGTGTCGGCGTCCATGCAAATTGCCGCGCGAATATTCAGTCGTTGCGCGTACTGAAAGCCTTGCCACAAACTGGCTCCTTTGCCGCGGTTTACCGGATTTTTAAGCACGGTGATCGGCAAGCCCGTTAATTGATTTACCGTTTGATCCGTACTTCCGTCGTCAATGACGATAACGTTATCGGTAAAAGTAAAAATAGGTTCGACGACGCTTCGAATACTCGATGCTTCGTTAAACGCGGGTATGATAATGGCGATATCCGATTGGCTATTCATTGCTGTGACGTCGCATTTGGATTAAGTGATAAATGATATCTAAAGCCTGTTTGGGTGTCAGGCCGTCGGGGTTGATGTGGTCTAATTCAGTTAAAATGGGATTTTCTGGGGCGGAAAAAAGTTCATTTTGTTGCGGTGGATCAGTGCGGTGGGCGACGTGGGATTGATTTTCTAACTCTTCTAATTTTTGCTTGGCCTGTTGTATTACAGTTCGAGGGACTCCGGCTAATTGGGCGACTTGTAATCCGTAGCTTTTGTTTGCAGGACCTTCTTTCAGTGCGTGCAAAAAGATGATTTTTTCTTCGTGTTCGACGGCGTCAAGGTGGACATTAGCAATATTCGGCGTAGTTTCCGCTAATGAAGTTAATTCAAAATAATGCGTGGCGAATAAGGTAAATGCTTTTAAGCGCGTTGCTAAATGTGCAGCGCTTGCAAACGCCAGTGACAACCCGTCGAACGTACTGGTGCCGCGACCAATTTCATCCATCAATACCAGGCTTTTTTCCGTGGCGTTATTTAAAATATTCGCCGTTTCCGTCATTTCCACCATAAACGTGGATCGTCCACTGGCTAAATCATCGGCGGCACCGATGCGCGTGAAAATTCGGTCGATGGGGCCGAGAGTGATGCTTTTTGCGGGCGCGTAACTGCCCATGTACGCCATCACTGCGATGAGTGCTGTTTGTCGCATGTAAGTGGATTTACCACCCATGTTGGGGCCGGTGATGATGAGCATGCGTCGGCGTTCGTCGAGCAGCGTGTCGTTGGGCATGAAGGGATCCGTTTTTACTAACTCCACCACCGGGTGACGACCCGCTTCAATGTGAATGCCCGGTGTGTCGGTAAATTGAGGAGCGGTGTAATTTAAGGTGATGGCGCGTTCGGCTAAATTATTAAGAACGTCTAACTCGGCGATGGCTGAAGCCGAGCGTTGTAAGGGAATGATGTGTTTAATCAATTCATCGAGCAGCGCTTCGTAGAGGAGTTTTTCTCGTGCAAGCGCGCGCGAACGACTGCTGAGCACTTTGTCTTCAAAAGTTTTTAATTCGGGCGTGATGTAGCGTTCGATATTTTTTAAAGTTTGCCGACGAATATAATCGGCTGGAGCCTGCGTGGCTTGTGCCCGAGAAATCTCGATGTAATAACCGTGAATACGATTGTAACCGACTTTCAGCGTGCTTAATTTCGTTCGGTTTTTTTCACGCGCTTCTAATTCCAGTAAAAACTGATGACTGTTCTCACTCAGATTTCTTAATTCGTCGAGTTCGGCATCATAACCGTTGGCAATAACCCCACCGTCGCGAATTACAACGGGTGGATTGTCGACGATGGCTTTGTTGAGTACGTGCAGCAACGATTCGAAATACCCCAAATCGTTTTTGAGTTGAGCGAGTTTGTGATGAATGGAAGTCGATTCCAGTTGTTGATGCAATTGCGGCAAACAGCGCAGGGTTTGTCGCAGTTGTGAAAGATCACGGGGTTTTGCCGAGCGAAGTGCAACGCGCGCGAGTATTCGTTCGAGGTCACCAATGCTTTGCAAGGTTTTCTCCCGTTCAGCGATTCGGTTTTGCGTGTGAAGCGCGGCGATGGCTTGTTGACGTTCGCGCGGTAAATTCGGATGGCGCACCGGTTGCGTGATCCATCGCCGCAACAAACGACTGCCCATGGCGGTGGAGGTATGATCCAAAACCCACGCTAAGGTGTTTTCGACTCCGCCGGAAAGGGTGGTGACTAATTCCAGATTTTTTCGCGTGCTCGCGTCGAGTGCGATGAAATTTTCATTGTGTTCGACGTGAATGGAATGAATGTGCGGCAGTGCACTTTTTTGTGTGTATTTTACGTAATGCATCAGACAGCCAGCGGCTGAAATTGCCAGAGGCAAATGAGATACGCCAAAACCCTGCAGATCTTTCGTCTGAAATTGTTGGCATAACAACTGTTGGGAGGTGCTCAAATCAAATTCCCACGGCGGGCGTTTTTTGATGGATTTCGCAACAAAAGGAATATCTTCGAGGGAATGATCCTCGCTGAGTAATAATTCAGCGGGTTTGATGCGCTCCCATTCTGCCAATACGGAGTTGAGATCATCGCATTCTTGAACGAAAAAGCGTCCGCTGGCGATATCCAGGGTCGCAATACCGAAACGATTTTTCTCGTGATGAATAACCATCAGCGTGTTTTCGCTGCGTTCGTCGAGCAGGGCCTCGTCGCTCACCGTTCCGGGTGTAATAATGCGAGTGACTTCACGAGCAATGGGACCTTTACTCGTCGCCGGATCGCCCATTTGTTCACAGATGACTGCGGACTCACCCGCGCGCACGAGCTTTGCCAAATAATTATCGACGGCGTGGTAAGGTACGCCCGCCATCGGAATGGTTTTTCCCGCGGATTGGCCGCGCGCCGTTAAAGTAATATTCAATAATTTTGCGGCTTTTTCGGCGTCGTCGTAGAACAATTCATAAAAATCCCCCATGCGATAAAAAACCAATAAGTCGGGGTATTGAGCTTTAATGCTCAAATATTGCCGCATCATGGGCGTGTGTTGGTCTAGTGTCACGGTTTCCATCATTAATCATACCAGGAACGAGTTTCGCAAACTGCGAAACTCATGTTAGAAAATGTTGCTGGACGAAGCAACCGCTCATGCTATGATAATTTGCATGGACGTCAATCATTACCCGCTGAGTCGCCAGTTAGGTTTAGTATTGAAAAATGCCGGCATGAAGTTGGTGGCGGCTGAGTCGTGTACGGGTGGTGGTTTTTCTCAAGTGGTTACGCGCGTGGCCGGAAGCTCGGCGTGGTTTGATCGTGGTTTTGTGACCTACAGCAACGAATCTAAAGCGGAATTATTGGGGGTCAATCCCGATACGATTAAAAAATACGGAGCCGTTAGTAAAGAAGTGGCTCATGAGATGGCGGTTGGTGCATTAAAGCACAGTCGTGCCGATATTGCGGTCAGCATCACGGGAATTGCGGGTCCGGGCGGAGGGACGCCGGAAAAACCCGTGGGTACGGTGTGGATTGGGGTTGCTCGAAAAAATAGCTCATGCGAGTGTCGGAAGGTTTTTTTTGAGAGCGGACGCAAACACGTGCGCAATTGTGCGATTGCGTATGCGTTGAGGTGGTTGATGGATGAGGTTACAAAATAATAATATGCCTCGGGGTCCTGTCGCCTGCGGCACCCCATCGTGCTCGTGCCTGCGCGCGATGGGGTCCCCGCCTCCGGCGCCACCCCTCGGCGTGTCTGGTGCTGGAGAGAAAAGTTGGAAGCAGGTTAGTTAATATTTTGAGTTAAATAAAAAACGGGTATTTTTTTCTGTGAGATGTGAAATAATATCGGTGCAACATAAGAGGAGTGAGAATGGACGATCGTAGTAAGGCATTGAGTGCCGCGTTGTCGCAAATTGAGCGGCAGTTTGGTAAGGGTTCGGTGATGCGCTTGGGTGATACCGGCGCGATTCGTGATATCGATGTGATTTCCACCGGTTCTATTGGATTAGATCTGGCGTTGGGCGTTGGGGGATTACCCCGGGGGCGTGTCGTAGAGATTTACGGGCCGGAAGCTTCGGGTAAAACGACGTTAACGCTGCAAACCATTGCGGCTTGCCAAAAAGTGGGTGGTACAGCCGCTTTTGTGGATGCCGAGCACGCATTGGATCCCCTTTACGCGCGAAAACTCGGTGTTAATGTGGATGAGTTACTGGTATCACAGCCGGATACTGGCGAACAAGCCCTCGAAATTACCGATATGTTGGTTCGATCGGGTGCGGTGGATATGGTTGTGGTTGATTCCGTGGCTGCATTAACGCCGAAAGCTGAAATTGAAGGGGAAATGGGCGATGCGCACATGGGCTTGCAGGCTCGCTTGATGTCCCAAGCGCTGCGAAAACTGACGGCAAATATAAAAAGATCTAATACGTTAGTCATATTTATTAATCAAATACGTATGAAGATTGGCGTCATGTTTGGGAACCCGGAAACCACCACCGGCGGGAATGCGCTTAAGTTTTACGCGTCTGTCCGTTTGGATATTCGTCGAATTGGGGCCATCAAAAAAGGCGAAGAGGTTTTAGGCAGTGAAACTCGTGTGAAAGTCGTGAAAAATAAAGTTGCTCCGCCGTTTCGTCAAGTTGAGTTTGATATTCTTTACGGTTCCGGTATTTCCCGAGAAGGTGAATTAATCGATATGGGTGTTGCCAATAACCTCGTCGAGAAATCGGGGGCTTGGTACAGCTATGGCAGTGAGCGGATTGGGCAGGGCAAGGATAACGCGCGAGAATTTTTGATTTCAAATCCGGGTGTTGCAACTGAAATTGAAACACGTTTAAGAGAAAAATTATTGCCGAAAGTGCAGTCGTCTTCTGAGCACGCGACTGAAGAAGCCGTGCAATAACGCCGAATGCGTCGAGGTCGTAAAATGAAGGGCGATGTCCGTGATTGTGCCCTTAATCTTCTGGCTCGGCGCGAACATTCGAGTGTTGAGCTAAAGCGGAAATTGATTGCCAGGGGTTATTTAGGTTCGGAAGTTGATACGTTGCTGGTATCTCTGGCCAGGGATGGTCTTCAAAGCGATGAGCGATTTGCCGAAGCCTATGTCCGCCACCGTGCGGAAATGGGCTTCGGCCCTCGTCGTATTTCTGCGGAGCTGGGTCAGCGGGGTGTTCCGCATTTATTGATCCAACAATATCTCTCTCCCGATGAGGCTTTCTGGGGGGAGGTATTGTCGTCGCTATGGCAAAGAAAGTATCATAACGAGCGCCCTATGGATGAAAGAACGTATGGAAAGCAGCTGCGGTTTTTAATGCAGCGCGGATTTGAACTGGAGCGCGTGTATCGATGGCTCAATGAAATTAAGAAGAAAGGTTGTAGTTGAATGCCAAAGCGCATGAATAGCAATCAATTGCGAAAAGCTTTCGTTGACTATTTTAAAGTATTGGATCATGAAATTGTTCCAAGTAGTTCATTAATTCCGGTATCTGACCCAACTTTATTATTCACCAACGCGGGGATGGTTCAATTCAAAGACGTATTTTTGGGGCTTGATAAGCGTCCTTACACCCGTGCGGCTTCCGTGCAGCGTTGCATGCGGGCCGGAGGTAAGCACAACGACCTCGAGAACGTTGGTTACACTGCGCGTCACCACACGTTTTTTGAAATGCTCGGTAATTTTAGTTTCGGAGATTATTTCAAGCGCGAAGCAATCCAATACGCTTGGCGCTTTTTGACGGAAGTGTTGGAGTTGCCCAAAGAGCGTTTGTGGATTAGTGTTTTTCGGGGTGATGCCGAAAGCGAAGCGATTTGGCTTAATGAAATTAAAGTGGATCCCGCTCGTTTTTCGCGGTGTGGGGAGAAAGATAATTTTTGGCAGATGGGTGAGACGGGTCCCTGCGGTCCTTCCACGGAAATATTTTATGATCACGGTCCACAAATTGCGGGTGGTCCTCCGGGCAGTGCTGATTCGGAGGGCGATCGGTACGTGGAAATATGGAATCTCGTGTTCATGCAATACAACCGTGATATTCATGGCAAATTAACTCCTTTGCCGCAACCCTGCGTTGATACCGGAATGGGATTAGAACGCATTGCCGCGGTTATGCAGAACGTGCACAATAATTACGATATTGAATTATTTCAATATTTACTCAAAGCATTATCATCAATTGTTGGTGTGAATGATTATCACGATACTTCCATGCGCGTGATTGTCGATCACATCCGCTCGGTGTCTTTTCTCATTGCGGATGGGGTAATTCCTTCGAATGAGGGGCGAGGTTATGTTTTGCGTCGTATCATTCGGCGTGCCGCACGGCACGGATATAAACTGGGCCAGCAAGAGCCTTTCTTTTATAAGCTCGCCGCGCCGTTGATTGCCGTCATGGGCGATGCTTATCCAGAATTGAGAAAGGCGCAGCCTTTGATTGAGCAGATTATCAAGCAGGAAGAAATACAATTTTCTAAAACGTTAGCGAAAGGTCTTAAGATTTTGGATCATGAAATGTCGACCATGGCCGTCCGTGAAATTCCCGGTGATGTTATTTTTCAACTGTACGATACATACGGTTTCCCACCGGATTTAACGGCAGACATCGCGCGGGAACGGGGCTATTCCATGGATTACGCGGGGTTTAATGCCGCCATGGATCGACAGCGCGAACAATCGCAGCAGGCACAGCAATTTACGGTCGATCAAACTCAGACGGTTCATATTCGAGGTGAAACAGAATTCATTGGATATGAAGGTTTAGTGGGCGAGGGCAAGGTAGTCACTCTGTTATGCGATGACAAGCCGGTCACCGCGCTTCGCGCGGGTGAAAAGGGAGTGGTGGTGTTAGATCGCACGCCGTTTTACGCGGAATCGGGTGGGCAAGTCGGCGATACCGGGTATTTGTATTTTGAAAACGGCAGTTTTCGGGTCAAAGACACGAAGCGCCAAGGTGCGGTGTTTTTGCACGTGGGTGAAGTCATTCAAGGGCAATTGCGTGTAAAAGATCACGTCAATGCTGAAGTGGATGCAGTGCGCCAAGAAATTATGCTGAATCATTCGGCTACTCATCTTTTGCATGAAGCATTACGTCGTGCTTTAGGAGAACACGTGATGCAAAAAGGATCACTCGTTGAAGCAAAGCGATTACGTTTTGATTTTTCCCATCCGAAACCACTAACCGTACAAGAGCTGCAAGCCGTGGAGCGTTTGGTCAACCAACAAATTCGTGCCAACTTGGTTTCCCACGTAGATGAAATGACGCCTGAAAAAGCGAAAACCAAGGGAGCGTTGGCATTTTTTGCTGAGCGTTATGGGAAGTCGGTGCGCGTGTTAAAAATGGGCGACTTTTCTTTGGAAATTTGTGGCGGCACGCACGTCAAGCACACGGGAGAAATTGGTTTATTTAAAATTACTTCGGAGTCCGCTTGTGCTTCGGGAGTGCGACGGATTGAAGCGGTTACGGGGCAGGCGGCCATTGCCTACGTTGAGCATCGAGAAGAGCAATTGCAGATGGTGAGCGATTTATTTAAAACGAGCCCCGATAATTTATTAAATAAATTGAATCAGTTTGTTAAGCAACATCATGAAATAGAAAAAGAAATTTCCGCACTAAAGCAGCTCGTGGCCAATCAGCAGATCATGGATTTAGCTACAAAGGCAGTGGAGGTGGACGGTATTAAAGTCCTCGCAGTCCAATTACGGTTAGTGGATCGGGAGACTTTGCGGAATACGCTCGATCAGCTTAAACAACAGCTCGGAAAGGCCGCGATTATTTTGGCTGTGGTGGAAGATAATAAAGTCCAACTGCTCTCGGGCGTGACGAAAAATTGCGTCGATCGCTTAAACGCGGCGGAATTGCTGAATCACGTTGCCAAGCAGCTCAACGGTCGTGGCGGTGGGCGAGCGGATCGGGCGGAGGGCGGTGGTGATTCTCCCGAATACCTTTCGAAAGCATTGCAGTCAGTGCCGGAATGGGTTAAGGACAAGTTGTAAAAGTATGTCGTTGATCGTACAAAAATTTGGTGGAAGTTCAGTGGCGGATATCGAGCGCATCCAAAATGTCGCGCGAATCGTTGCTGAAACGCGACAACAAGGACACGAAGTTGTGGTGGTTGTATCCGCCATGATGGGTGAAACCGATCGGTTGATCCAATTGGCCCAATCGTTTTCGAATTCTAATTTGCGTGAATACGACGCGCTTATTGCAACGGGTGAGCAAGTATCAGCAGCATTGTTGAGTATGGCGTTGTCTTCCATTGATTGTCCGGCATATTCTTGTACGGCGGCACAAATCTGTTTGCGCACCACGGGCGAGCACAAAAAAGCGCGTATTGTGGATGTTAATCCGGAAGCCTTGCGCGTGGAGTTGCGGCAAGGTCGGGTACCGGTGATCACGGGTTTTCAAGGCGTTAGTGACGCGGGGGAAATTACCACTTTAGGTCGAGGCGGGTCCGACTTAACGGCGGTTGCTATTGCGGCGGCTTTGGAAGCAGATGAATGCCAAATTTTTACGGATGTGGATTCGGTTTATACCACCGACCCGAAAATCGTTCCACAAGCACGACGAATTCCTAAAATTACGTTCGACGAAATGATGGAAATGTCGAGTCTCGGCGCGAAAGTGTTACAGAATCGCTGCCTTGAATTTGCAGGGAAATACCAAGTTCCCGTTCGCGTGTTATCGAGTTTGCGTAAAGGGCCCGGGACACTAATCACGTTTGAATCCGATACCCTTGAGCAACCGATGGTTTCAGGAATTGCGTTTGATCGTAATCAAGCAAAGTTAACCATCCAAGGAATTCCAGAACGGCCGGGGTTGGCGAGTTATATCCTGGGGCCCATCAGTAATGCGGATATTGACGTCGATATGATCGTGCAGAACGTTCCGACAGCCGATACGAACATTGATTTCAGCTTTACGCTGCATCGTGATGATTATCAACGTGCTTTGACCATTCTCAAAGACGTGGTCCGGGAGCTGGATGCGCGAGAGGTCCAAGGGAGCAATACCGTGGCTAAGATTTCCCTCGTAGGGGTGGGTATGCGTTCCCACGCCGGCGTGGCTTCCAAGATGTTCAGCGCCCTAGGCCGGGAGGGCATCCATATTCACCTCATCACGGCCTCAGAAATCAAGATTTCGGCCGTCATCGACGAGAAGTTCCTAGAACTTGGGACCCGCACGCTCCACGCTGCTTTCGAGCTGGATCGAATATAAAAATACTCTGAAGAATATATAAAGATTTTCCTTGATTATTCATTAAATTCCGCTATTATCTTAAGGCTTTGTTAAGGCTAAAGAGCCTATTTGGCTCCCCCTTACGGGGGCGTATACTAAAATTAAGGTATGGATGTAAAAGCCTGCCCTAAGGCTGAGATAGGTAAGGAATCCTCTTAAAAATAAAGGAGAGGAAGATGTTAATACTAACACGACGTATCAGTGAGTCAGTGATTATCGGAGACGATGTCAAGGTGACTGTATTGGGAGTAAAAGGCAATCAAGTTCGTCTTGGAATAGACGCGCCTAAAACAATATCCGTTCATCGTGAAGAGATTTACGAGCGCATTCAGCAAGAGAAACTTGCTCAACAGTACGGTTCAGAGACTACCGAAACACAAGAACCGGAATCTTCAGAATCAGAAGAATAAGCTGCATCTCTTTCATCATTGCGAGGCGCCGCAAGGCGCACCCTCGCAATGACTACAGAATTTTCATTATCCAATTGACAATAACCGGGGTATTCGTAAAAATGGCATGTTAAGGATATTCACTTGGATAAGGAGATCAACGCTATGCCTAAATTCCTTAAAATTGCCTTCACTGTTGTTGTGATTTTACTAATTGGTTACGCTTTCGCGTACAAAAGTGCCCGGGTGCGGAATAATTTCAGCAATTCAGCGGCCAACACGACGACGCCCCCCGCTACGACACCAACAACGCCAACACCAACGGCGGAAACGGTTAGCAACGTTCGAGGAAGCACTCAAATTGGCAACGTGGTTAATAATTACAATGCCGATTTAAGTTTTAGCGCTCAAGCTTCGGGGCGAACGTATGTGGTAAACTTTCCGCAAAAAATAACGGATGGCCAGAATGGCCAATACGTTTTGGTATTGCCTTATGCGCAGGGTGGCGACAACGATAAAATCGTCGTGATGGTAACGGGTGCGTCGAATAGCGTGGTTTGCACGCTTACCATTAGCAGCGCGGGTAGCGGGGAAGCGCAAGTGAGTGCTTCAGATAGCAAAACCTGTTCGGTGTCGGCTGCCGGCGATCTCGTTATTGCGAACGGTGGTGGCGACGCTAATAGCGATAGTAATAATAATAACGGTAGTAGCAATAGCGACAGTAATAATTAAGATAGATTAAGCCTAATAAAACGAGGTCACTGAAGACTTTCCCAGTGGCCTCTTTTTTTGGTGGATGAAGCGCGGTTTCTGGCGTTTCCTTTCTGCAATAGCGATGGTAATATGCGTAGCCTTGGAGAGATGGCCGAGCTGGTTGAAGGCGCTCCCCTGCTAAGGGAGTATGGGGCCAAAAACTCCATCGAGGGTTCGAATCCCTCTCTCTCCGCCAGTAGAATAAAGTAACCCGCGCCCGTAGCTCAGTTGGATAGAGTACCTGGCTACGAACCAGGTGGTCGGCGGTTCGAATCCGTCCGGGCGCGCCACGATTAAAGATATTTGGGCTAGAGTAGAGCAAGGCGAAAAACTAAAAAATCCCATAGAAATATTTAGTTTTGAAGAGGCATCTGCCCGCCTCATATATGTTTTGCACGTTTCTCCTTACACATCTTACATTAACGTTATTTAACTCACACTTAACTTGATTTTATCGGCATTGTCGCTTTATTATCTTCCGTTCAGTTTCGCATGGAATGGCGTACGAGTAGTTTTCATCAGTAATTTTTTGAGAAGGTAACCACCATGCGACCAACAAAAGAAGATGGCACTGGTATAGAGTTATTAACTGGTATAGAGTTATTATCAGCAGTAGCAGATCGTTTACTCTCAACTGCAGGGCAGACCACTGCTGCAACTGCCACAACAACAACGACTACTACCGCTACCCAGGTATCCGATACGGATACCACTGCTTCACAGTCGTCTCAGGAATTACACAACGGATCAACAAATAACGGGCGTATTAGATTAACTTCGAGAGAGATTGAGGAATGTAATGGCGACGGAAGCTTTTCTTCGTGGTGTTCCCTTCTTATAAAATTAATTAATAAGGGAACTTCTGATCAGGAGATAGCAGAGATTATAGCAGCGAATCAACTGAGCACGAAAGTTCCTCCTAAAAACTATAACTCTCCTGATGCGATTTATGACATCCTGTGTCTCGTGCAATTAATGTGTGTGAATAACTATTATCCAGTTTCGACGCAAGAATTGTTTAAATCGCCTCAAATCTCCTCTTATCTTACTGAGCAAGATGAGAGTGGGAACACTATTTATTATTATCTCTTACTTAAGATTGCTGATCAGATAAGTACACGTGCTACAGATTGGCAGGACTTTGCTGGTATTTTCAACCTAATTTGGAAAGAAGAAAATGGACTGGATGCGCTGGGTCAAAATTACGCGGACCTAACTCAACACTCGTCTTGGCGCAAACTAACGTCTTATCTAAATAAAAATAAGCAGTTCCATATCTGCCTCCCTAGCGAGCTTCCTAACGGAAAACGGTCTTGGATCTTTTGTGATGAAAGTCTGGAGCAAGAAAAATGGGAGCAAGAAAAGCGGGACAAACGAATTAGAATTGCTCGCTCTGGCGCTACAACTACAAGCACCACCACCACAACAACCACTCAAACGCATGCCACTTTGCCGCTGCCCGCTCAGCTTGTTCCCGTTCCTCTAGATCCAGAAATACTTGCACAACTCCTCTTCAGAGACATGATGCAACGATTATTCTTTCCGGTGACAATACCAGCAATACCAATAGTACCACCACCACCACCACCACCACCACCACCACTACCACTACCAGCATTACATGCTCCATACCAACCACGTTTGTTTGCCTCATCATCCCAGCAACCACTGGCTAATGATCTGCAATCATCAGGAAGTAATTCAAATAATAGGGCTAACAGGAAAACGATAGGTGATGGTTACCATAAAAATAATAAAAAGAGGTAAGTACTGTGACATTCGACGAGTTGTGTAATCTTTCAAAAACAACTAACAATTTTAGGGAATTAATAGAATCAATTAAATCCGCAATAAGTGAAAATGACTCTAATTTCAATAGAGGGCAGTGGTATGGACTTATATCAGCAATGCTGGATAATAAAAACCTTTCTGATCAGAAAATTTCCAAAATTATTACACGTTACCAGCTCAATCATTACGAGCTCAATGTTGGGAAATATGTCGGCGTGAGAAAAAATGTTTACAAAAATGAAATTTTTCAATTGATGAAGAAAATCTGCATAGAAAAAATGGAGCAAGGAGAGCAATATCCCGAATGTATCAAGGCGCTACTGAGCTCAACTAATAACAGTCTCGAACGGAGACATATCCCTTTTCGTTCCTCTCTTAAAGTAGAAGGGGATGACTCTATTCCCTATCAAATGATGAAAAAAATAATCGAACTTCGTCAGAGGGGAGAGGAGTGGAAAAGATGGGCTGATATGTTGATAGTTCTTCTAGAGAATATTGGGCATGAGGGGAGATTTACTAGAGAAGTTTTTTTTGGCGGTCAGAAAAACTTTGATGAATTACTATCGAAAGATATACAAGATATAGAGAAATACATACGAATAGAGTCAAACCTTCGTGCATTTTCGGTGACACGTGTACAATCCATACAAGAACAAGAACAAGAACAAGAACAAGAACAAGAACAAGAGCAAGAGCAAGAAAAGCAAAGTAAAGAAAGTCAAAACGTCGTCAAAAAAACACAACTGCCTCCTGATGCAGCGCTGCAATATCAGCGGGCGCTGCTGCAACATCAGCAGGAAATGCAACATCAGCGATGGTTGGCAATGCAGCAATACCAATACCAAGTGATGCAAGGCTTTTTGCGATACCCGCAGTTACTGCAGCAAGGCCTTCCGCTATACTACCTACCGCAGTTCATGCCGCAATTCGTGCAAATTATTCCGACTGACACAACGTACACAACCTCTACCACGACCTCTACGAGGGCCGCCCCTGTTGCGGCAGTAACTCCCGAGGCTACTACCGAGCGGGATACAAACGGAGAAAAGCGAACTCGGGAAACAGAGATTCCCAATAGGCCGCCAAAAAGGCAGCGAAGCGCAGGGTTTTTTATTTCTCCCCCTGAGAATTCCGGAAGTGATAAGCACAAGGATGATGAGGTCAGTAGAAATGCGAACAGCCCCTAAGCGCTCTAGGTAAAGAGCTACATTCCCACTTCTAGTATTACTGATGCATGCTCGCTGCTCGATAAATTTCGGCATTTTTCTACGAGTACGAGCAAGTGCGGAACAATATAAGATAATTGTTCTATGTCGTTCAAGGTTTTGCTGTCATCGTCACTCAATGAAAAATCTTTAGTAGTAATTGCTGAGATTAAGTTATTCATCGCTCCAATTTGCGCTTGGAAGGGATCAAAAATAGAATGGGCAAGGTGCTGAACAGAAATTTCCATTTGCTCGCGGTACCGACTCATCGGCTTAAGAAGTTCTTCGCCGATAATGCTTAAATTCTCTGAAGAAGAGGATCGTGTGCTAAATGAATGTGACGATTCGTTGGAAGAGTAAGACTCGATTGAAAAAATTTCATAATAGCGATCGCATTGATGTTGGTGATAAGCCGATGCCCCTAGTTCGATATAAGGCTCGATAAAACTCAGGTCGGAATGGGGGTCATCGAGTTCTTGGTAGTGAGTGACGATTAGCTCTGCGGCGGTTTTCTCAGGGTTATCACTGAAGCACAGATAATTCAAAAAATCATTTCCATACCGTTCCGCGAGGGATTTCCATTGTCCGCTGGCGCAGATAATCATTTTGGCAAGCGCTGCGTTTTGCTCCTCTAGGCGAGAGGGTGGAATCGATTTTTTTAGTTCGTGAAGAATTCTTTCTTTTCTAAAAACACACAAAAGTTGCAGGCCATTGAAAAATACTAATACCTCATTCATTGTTGGGCGGTTTTTATAATCTTGATCCGCCATGCGTTTAATAAATTTTTGAAGCAGTAAATCCACTTTAAGTGTGCGTAATGAGTGCGGTATGTCTATGGATCTTAAATCAATGACGAAGGGTTCATTGGCGGGAATGCCTTCTTCATCCTCAAAGGCAAGGCTTTTCTTTAAAAGAGCATCCTTGCCAAAGAGGGTCATAATTATTGGAACCAGTTGGTAAACATCGCCGGCGGGTATATGCAGGTGTTCGTTTTGTTGTTCGGGTGGCCGAACCAAGCGGCTTCCGACCGGAAGCTCTTGTGGGATCGGCTCTCCATTCTCATCATAAGGAGCGAAGATAGCCAAGCCCAGATCAATCAGTTGTAAGTGATGTAGGGTTGGATCGATTAATACATTTTCCGTTTTGATATCGCGGTGGATAATCCCCAATTTATTCAGGTGGTCCATCTTGAGAACCAGTTCCCAAATTAAGTTCACGCGCTTTGAGAAAGAGAGTTTTTTAAATTGAGAGTGAAATTCTTTTTGTGGATGTGTTTCTCTAATACTGGAACTCTCTGCGTAGAACAAATCAAAGCCGCTGAAATAATCCGTGATAATAATAAAAGCATCCACATCCTCTCTATAGGCCATTTGAGTGCACGGATATACCTGCCGCAGTATATCAAATTCCTGCATCGCCAATTCCCTTCTGAGTTCTTTCTTGGCGTTTATTTTCCTTATCTGATCTTCATTGGCGTCGGAGAGAATAGTGGGAAGCATAATAAATTTAAGAACAACGGGTTGATCGCGCAATACCTTTCCATTGGTATTGATTGGGAAAGCTTTCCAAACTTCTCCAAATCCCCCGCGCCCTTTACATGAGTGAAGCTCATAAAAACCATAGCTGGTAGGGTGTGGGATAGAAATCAGTTCCGAACGATCATCGTTGTTTTGGTTTTGTCTTGAAGCATTATCGTCCGGCTTCTTACGGATTTTCTGGATGGGTTGAGGATTTAAAAAATGTGAAAGCGTTATCAGGGTGTTTTCAGTTAAAGTAAAAGAGGGAAGGCCTGAGAGGAGCATTAGTGGAATATTTTCACGCATATTATTTTTCCCATTATCTGCTTCGTGCATAATAACAAGAAGTTATTAACGCAATATTAATTTGACTTTGGATAATAATTTTTTTATGATAGTTAGATTGAGAACAAAGTGAGAACGGTTTATGCTCACATTAAGCCAGCGAAAGACGTACGAATTTGTCAAAGCGTTTGTTCAGAAACGCGATTATGCGCCGACCGTAGCGGAAATCGCTAAAGGCATTGGGATCCAGTCTCGAGGCGTCGTGCACCGCTATCTTAAGGCTTTGGTTGATAAAGGATATATCCGCTTACAGCCCAACCGCCACCGCAATATTCAGCTTTTGGAGCATGATCCTGCGGTATCCATTCCCTTGGTGGGCTCCATTGCTGCAGGTCAGCCGATTGAAGCCATTGAACAGCAGGAAACGGTAGACGTTGCGCATGTTTTTTTGGGGCCGAAGCGGTACGCGTTGCGCGTTAAAGGGGACTCGATGGTGGAAGAGGGCATTTTTGATGGTGACATCGTTATTTGTGAGCGTCGGGATCACGCAAAAGACGGTGATATTGTAGTGGCCCTGATCGATCATGAACGCGCGACCCTCAAACGTTTGTACCACAAAACGAACGATACGGTCTCTTTAGTGCCGGCGAACCCGGCGCATCGTCCCATGATTTATCCCGCAGACCGCGTGGAAATTCAAGGGATTTATATTGGATTGGTGAGGTTTAAGCACGTAACACGATGAGGTAACCTTCAACGGATTTTTTGTGTTGTTCTCGTAGAATAATATTATCTAATCGCACGGGTTTAAAACCGTGTTCTTTAATTAACGACTTGAGATACTTCTTCGAGTGCGCGTATCGGATGCTTTTTTGCAGTTCGTACAGATCATGCGAACTCTTTTCAACGGTAAAGGCAAAGTAACCCTTTTCTACAAGAGCTGTTTTTGCTTTCTTAAAAATTTCATTCAAGTCGCCGAGGTAGGTAAAGACATCGGCCGCAATAATTAAATCGAGATCTTTGTATTGATCCAACGCTTTCTGTAAAGTTTTATTTTCCAATTTATCATAGATTTTTTTATTTTCTGCAATGGCGAGCATATTCGTGGAGACGTCGATTCCGATTAATTCTTTTGCACACGGTTTAAAATATTCGCCGCACAGACCGGTGCCACAACCAAGATCCAAAATGCGCCAGCGCGGGTTGTCCGCATTCGCTTCCGTGGTCACGGCTTCATACAAGGCTTTAGGTGCTTGATAGCCTAAATGTTTTATTAGGTGCTGATCGTAGTAAGGTGCGTATTGGTCAAAAAGGTGTTGGCTGTATTCGATGGGTGCCGTTCCAGCAACACGATCGCCTTTCAGCGCCGATAAAATATGCATAATTTCAGGATCGCTCGGCCTTTGTTGTAAAGCGAGTTCGTAGTGGTTAATGGCTTCATTAATTTTTGATAATTTCAAATAAATCGCCGCCAGATTAAGATGTGCATCGGTGTAATCCGGTTTTCGCTCCACTACCTCACGAAAATAATCAATGGCTTCTTGGTGTCGTTCCTGATACAGGTGCAACACGCCAATATTATAATAACTGTCGATGTGTGGTTCGCATTCGAGTTGCTGTAAGTAGTGTTTAAGGGCTTCGGTATAATTTCCGAGATGAATATAAGCCGTTGCTAAGTGATAATGGCTTTCTTTGTCGTGGTAATTTAAATCAAGACTGGTTTTAAGATGCGTCAGAGCCGTTGCGTAGTGCTTATTTTTTAGGAAAGCTAAGCCGAGGTTGTGGTGTGCTTCGCCTGGGTTAGATTCTAGTTCTAAACGCTGTTGATAATATTTAATGGCGTCTGAATACCGACCCAGATGCATATAAATATGCGCAATCTGGGATAAGGCGAATGTATGCGTCGGGTCAATGGATAGGGTTTGCTCGAGTTCTTTGAGGGCAGAATCGTACTCTCCGTATTCTGCTAATAAGCGCGCATAATTAAAGTGAGCGCTGGGAAAATCAGAACGCAGTCTTATTGCTTTTTGATAGCATTTTTTAGCGTCATTGATTTTTTTTTGTCGGTAAAAACAATTCGCGAGATTAGTCAAGGCCGTAACGTACGTGGGATCAACTTTAAGCGCTCGATCATACGCAAGGGTAGCTTCGACCAGTTTACCTAATCGTACGAGTGCGTTTGCTTTGCTGTTGTAGAAGGTAGCATTGCGGGGGTCGTATTTTATGGCACTGTCGAAATAAATTAAGGCGTCGCTGAAGCGTTCCAGTTGGGACAGCACAATACCCGCCCAATGGTATACATCGGGTTGTTGAGGGTCTTCCTTGAGAATTTTGCAGTACGTTTCAAGCGCTTCATTTAACTGTCCTTGCTGATGTTGATTTTGTGCTTGATCGAGTAGTTTGGTCGTCATGTGCCTTTTGGATAATTTGGCTGAGCTGATAAACAGTCATTGCATAAATAATACGGGGATTATAACTCATTATTACTCGAAAGTTACCAAAAGTAACCCAATATTCCGGGTCATCTGTGCTCTTTAAGGCAACGAGGGCCGCTTTTTGCGTGGGCGCTAAAGCCACGATGGGTTGAATTTCTTTTGATTTCAATTGGTTGGCATCCATGTTTGGGATGGCTTTATCAGATAGCCAGTTTGGATCGATTTTTCCATGTCTCACGACTTCGCCAGCAACGGGTTGATTTCGCTTCCAGCCATTGGTTTTGAGGTAGTTAGCGATGCTGACAATGGCGTCGTTGTCGTTGTTGATCAAGTCGCTTGTGCTGTGTTTCAAGTAACCGGTTGCGTAATGGCGGTACGTGCTGGGCATAAATTGCGGGATGCCAAGGGCGCCGGCGTACGAGCTTTTAACCTGTTGCGGGGGTAATCCTTGCTCGTGCGTGAGTAAAAAAAACTGCTCTAATTCGCGCGTGAAAAATTTTTCTCGAGGTTTGTGGTAAAAGGCGAGTGTGCTGAGCGCATCGAGAGCGGAATATCGCCCCGTTTCCTGCCCGTAATTCGTTTCGACTCCGATGATTGCGACGATGAGGCTGGATGGAATTCCATAACGTTGCTCGGTATATTTTAATGCTTGAGCGTGTTTTTCCCAATAGAGTAAACCGTTTTGGACGCGTTCTTCCGTAATAAAATAAGCGCGGTACACATTCCAGGGTTTTTGTTCGTAAGGATGCGTGATTTTCTGAATCACTTCGTCGTTGTATTTTGCGTGTGACAATTCGCGCGTTAATTGGTCGCGGTCGAAATGGTATTGATTAACCATGTAATCCACGAAGGCTTTTGTTTTAGATGAATGGATTTGGCTGGAATTTTCTGTAGCGAAAGTAGTTGTGGTAAAAAATAAGAATGAAAGTATTATAAATCCTGCACGTATCATGAAAGCTCCTTTTTTACGTTCCGTCATCGCGAGGTGCCGTCAGGCACCGTGGCGATCCAGGATTAATTAATTCTGGATTCTCCGCGGTCAAGCCGCGGGGCTTCGGCGGCGCCTTATGGCTTCTCGCAATGACACAGTTGGGTTAAGTGCGATTGCGTACCACTAACTCGGCCATAATTTCCGATGCGTATGTATCGACATAATCATACCAAATCCCGCCATAATTGTAACAATAGAACTGCCGCCGTAGCTAATTAACGGAAGCGGCACTCCAACAACGGGAAGAATCCCCATAACCATCCCGATGTTGACAAACGCAGCCAGAATAAACGTGAGGCTTAAACTGCCCGCTAATAAACGGGTAAACGTGTCTTGCGCCTGGTTACTGATGTAAATACAGCGAATAAAAATAGCAAGAAAAACAGCGAGTAACAGAAAACACCCAACAAATCCTAGCTCTTCGCCAGTAACTGCGAAAATAAAATCGGTGGCGTGTGCGGGCAGAAATTGCAAATGAGATTGCGTGCCGTGCAGCCATCCTTTTCCAAAGAAGCCACCCGATCCAATAGCGATTTTGGATTGGATGATGTGATAGCCACTGCCCAGCGGATCTCGTTCGGGGTTGAGGAAAGTGAGTACCCGTTCTTTTTGATAGCCGTGCATGAAGTGCCAAAGAACGGGTGTGCTGAGTATGGTAAGCGTCAAAAGGGTTGCAATCAAGCGCCAGCTTAAGCCTGCTAATAATAGAAGGCAGACACCCGACGCCCCGATCAAAATCGCAGTGCCGAGATCGGGTTGTTTGGCCGTTAAAACGACGGGTATCGCTAACAAAATTACGGAGGTCAATAGAGGAATCATTCGAGGTGATAATTCTTTATCACTCAAATAACGGGCCAGCATTATGGGCATAGCTAATTTCATCAATTCGGAGGGCTGTAAATGAAAAACTCCTAAATCCAACCAACGTTTTGCACCCTTGTCTACTTTCCCAAAGATTAAAACGGCCACCAGCAACACTAAAGTGATGGTGAATACCCAGGGTGCCCATTCATAATAACGTTTCGGAGGTATCTGAGCGAAAATAAATAGAATAATAAAACCGATCATAATGCGGAGTAATTGTTTTTCCATCATGCCCATAATTTCATTGCTGGCACTGAACAAAATAAAAAGACCAAAACCGGAAATAAGAATTAAGAGCACCAACAAAGGCGGATCCAGGTGTAATGATCTCCAACGCAAATTAGCCATTTTACGTTTTAGACGAGATTCGTAAGATAAATTAGGGTTTTGGTAGGGTTTCATCGTTCTGAGATTCCACAGTTTGAATGGGGTGTTTGAAATAATAACGCATCAATTCGCCCGCGATTCTGTCGGCCATCGCGCTGTGTTCAACCACGACAGCAATTGCAATTTGCGGATTATCCACGGGTGCGAAAGCAATAAAGAGGTGATTATTTCGCAGTTGCTTGGGTATATTGGTTCGCGTGGTGTCTTCATCGCGCTGGTGACCGTACACCTGCGCGGTTCCGGTTTTTGCTGCAACGGTGTAACCGGAATGATTACCAAAATAAAAGGCCGTGCCGAGAGGGCTGTCCACCACGGCTTGCATGGCGTGAATAACAATGTCCCAATTATTGGGATTGTTTAAAGCGATAGGCGTTTCGGAAACGGGGAGTTGCTCCGTTACTTTTCCGACAGGAGATACCGTTTTTAATAATAAATGCGGCTTGAAGCGCTCACCATGCGTTGCGAGGGCCGCAACGGCTTGGGCCAATTGCAGCGGGGTTACCAAGAAAAAGCCTTGGCCGATGCCTGTTTCAATGGTGTCACCAACGTACCAGGAGTGCCCTTGTGCCTTCATTTTCCACGCTGGGGAAGGGACGAGGCCAGGCACTTCTTCAGGCATATCGACCCCGGTTAATTGGCCAAACCCAAATTGATGAAGAATATCATTCATTCGATCGATGCCCATATTGACGGCCAAGTTATAAAAATAAGTATCGCAGGAAACGGTAATCGCTTTAGTAAGGTTTACCCATCCGTGCCCACCTTCTTTCCAATCGTGGTAGACGTGTTCGACGTTCAGTAATTTAAACCACCCCGGGTCATAAATTTGGTATTGGGGTGTGACGACTCCTTTGTCTAAACCTTCGAGCGCGAAAAAGGGTTTAATGGTTGATCCGGACGCGAATTGTCCGCGCAGTGCGCGATTGTATAAAGGATGAAGTGGTGAATTTAGTAAATTTTGGTAGTCTTTCTCGCTGAGACCCGATACGAAAGGATTGGGGTCGTAAGTGGGTGCCGTCACTAATGCCATTATTTCTCCCGTTTGCGGTTGGATCATGACGATGGAGCCGCTCTCTTTGCCGAGGGCTTTTTCTGCTTCGGTTTGCAGCTGACTGTCGATCGTCAAGTAAAGATTTTCACCGGGTTTGGGAGGAACTTCTTTCAGAATGCGAACGACGCGACCGCTCGCGTCAATTTCTGCTTCTTCGGCACCCATCGCGCCGCGCAGAGTTTTTTCGTAATATTTTTCGATTCCCATTTTTCCGATATCCGCATCAATGGTGTAACTATCGGAATTGACGTTGTGCAGTTCGTGCGAATTGATGCGGCCGACGTAACCCAGCACGTCGCTCGTCACGGGTCCGGTTGGGTAATAACGCATCATTCGCGTTTGGATGAGCGCCCCTGGGAATCGATATTGGTTCACGTAAAAGCGGGCGGCTTCTTCCTCGCTTAATCTAAATTTGAGTGGGACCGGTTGGTATGGACGATATTGATGTAAAACACGATGGAACTGCTTAATTTCTTCGGGCATCAGTCGAATAATTCCGTTCAAATCCGTTAACGTGGAATCTAAATTGGGTATGCCATTCGGTACCAGTGCCAACGTGTATGTAGGAATATCTTTAGCGAGTAAGACACCGTTACGGTCGTAAATCAGCCCTCGATTGGGTTCGATGGGAATGACGTTTAACAAATTGTGCCGCGAAAGCGTGGAATAGAATCGGTGGTCTTTTATCTGTAGTGCGCCCAATCGAACCAGCAAGACCAGAGCAAAAAGAGAAACGATAACGACAGCGGCGGCAGCCCGATTCTGAAACAAAGCCGTTTCTTTGAGGTAATTTTTGATGGCTAGGCGTTTTCGGGTCATAACACGGCAGCTATTCCGTTAGCGATGATAGGGGTGATGCGCCATTATACTCCAAGCCCGATAGATTTGCTCCGCGATCACAACGCGGACGAGGGCGTGCGGCAAGGTCAATTTCGACAGTGACCACGAGGCGCTCGTTTTCTGAAGGCAAGCGTTTGACAACCCTTCGGGTCCCCCAATCAGTAAGCTTAGGTGACGACCTTCCGTGTGGTATTGAGCCAATACTTTAGCGAGCGTTTCCGTGTCGTATTCGTGTCCACGACGGTCCAGAGTAATGATGTCCGTGTGGGGAGGAGCGTGGTCGAGAAGTCGCTGGCTTTCTTCTTCAATAATTTTGGTGAGATTGGCGTTTTGGGTTCTTTTGAGGGCGGCGACTTCGATAAGGTTTAAGGTAAGTTCTTGAGATAACCGTTTGGTGTAATCCCGAAATCCTTCGTTGACCCATTTTGGTAAGCGTTGACCAACGGCAATTAGGTTAATTTTCATGACGGCTTCGCGAGGTTTCAACCTCTTGCCAGAGCTTCTCAAGACTGTAAAAATCCCGCGTTTCGGGCAACATGATATGAACGATCACATCTTGTAAGTCGATCAGAATCCATTCGGATTCTTTGAGACCTTCCACGCCCAACGGTTGTATGTGATTTTCTTTTGATTTTATGATGACTTTATCCGCCAGGGCGCTTGCGTGCCGTTTTGAAGTGGCGCTGCAGATGATCATCCGGTCGGCGATGTCCGTTAGCGCGGTGACGTCGAGTTCGGTGATGTCTACGGCTTTGTTGTCGTCCAGAACAGTAACGACGAGTTTGGTCAATTCAGCGGTATCCATGTTCATCCGAGTTTGCAAAAATGTGACATGATAATGCGTTTTTGCTTCATAAACAATTGTAGCCTCACTTCGAAATTCGTAGCCTGGATGGAGCGAATTGTAGCCTGGGTGTAGCCACGCTTCGTGGCGTAACCCAGGAACTCAGGAATTCCTTGATTTCGCATGGCTACATCAAGGCTACGGTTTTAAATAAAGTCCCTGCTTCTGGATGTAGGTCAAAACCCCCTCATGGAGCTCTTTTTTTGGGGTTTTGCCCTGTCTCAATTGCTCACGAATCTCAGTTGCGCTGATGGGAAGAAAGGGAATTTCTTGCACGAAGATTTTTCCGGAGAGGTTTTGCAGCAGCGCCTCGGGGTGAAATACTTGATGCGCTTGGAATAGGCGCTGTACCCAGTCGGCTTTCGGTATTTCACTGGGGTTTCGATTGACAATAATTAAGTGGCAATATTTTAAGATCTCCTGAGGTTTATGCCATTCGTTAAAGTGAGCAAATTCATCGGTGGCCAAGATGAAGCACAATGATCGATTGGGAAAAATGGTGCGGAGTGCTTTTACGGTATCCAGGGTGTAAGAAGGTCCGGGACGAGTGCTTTCAATATCGTTAACGGTTAAATGGGGTTTATCTGCAATCGCCAGTTTAACCATCGTTAAACGATCGTGGGGATTGGCCATCGGTGGTTTTCGGTGTGGCGGTTGTCCGCAAGGAATAAATTGGATGTGTTCCAGCGGTATTTTTTCACGTAATTGTTCTGCAATGTGTACGTGACCTAAATGAATAGGATCGAACGTACCGCCCAATAAACCGATGGCTTGCGTTTTCATAGAACGTCTCCAGCGGCTGATAAAGAGAAACGCTCGAGCTCTTCCCACGAATTACCAACACGAATACCTTTAATAATACGGTCGATGCGTTCTGCCCATTGCAAAAGTGCAGCAAGGTGGTCGGTTCGTAATCGCGTGAGTGCTCGCTGTAAAATCGCTCTGCGCGATTGCCATTGAGAAGCCAACAAAGCGGAAAGCGATTGGCCACTGTGCTGCAGTTCGTGTGCCAAGGTGTATAGCGTGCGGAACTCACGGGCTAACGCCCAAAGGACTAACGGTGTCTCCGTGTTGGTTTCACGAAGGCCGCGGATGATTCGCTTTACGCGCTTCGGTAAACCCAGTAGGACACTGTTGGTTAAATCAAAAATATTATAACGTGCGTGGTTGCCGATAATGTCGGTAATCATTTGGGTGGAAATGGTTTCATTGGGGTGCAGTAAGCGAAGCTTTTCAATCGCTTGCTTTGTGGCTAATAAATTTCCTTCGGTTAATTCCGCAAGTAAGGAAATACTGTCGTGATCAGGGATTAAACTGGCTTGTTTAAAGCGTTCGCGGATCCAGGCAGGAAGCTCGTGCGATCCGATGGGCCAAACGCGAATAACTGCACCCGCGTGATCGATGGCTTTATACCAGTGCGATTGTTGTTGAGCGGAGGTGAGTTTATCGGTGATGATCAGCAGCCGTTTGTCGAGCGGTGGATTTTTCAAATAATTACTAATAATTTTTGTGGCGTGATCGTCAAATTTCGCTTTTGGATTTCGAATTTCAAGCAGGCATTTTTCATCAAACAAGCTAAAATTATCGATGTCTTGTTGAAGTTCATACCAATTAAAACCCGGTTCGACGAAAAATAGTTTGCGCTGGACGTAACCCGATTGGTGTGATGCGTTGCGAATAGCATCTCTGGCTTCTTGAATCAACAGGGGGACGTCGCCGCACAGAAGATAAACCGGTAGCAGCGTGTCTTTTGTTAGATGATGTGGGAGTTGTTTATAAGGTAACTGCATAACGGTAGAAGTCCTTTCAAAGTTCTGAATCTGCCTCTTCGTCGTGACGCTTTTTTTTGATTTTCTTTTTCTCTTTTTTCAGTAAGGTCTGACATGTTTTTTCCGTTTTGTTGAACGTGCAGCGTACGCCTTTAGACGTTAAATGTTCGTAGATAAGCATGACCATGGTGCGGGTAATTTGGCGTTTCATTAATTGAGTCGCGTTTGGCGTATAGACTTGATTGGCGTTTTGAATCAGTGAGCGCGTGACGGTGAAGGTGTTAACACTTCTCAGCTGTTTTCCCAATCGCTTTCTTAATTCAAACGTCGTCGTGAGCGTGTAAGAATAGGTTGTTGCATAACCACTGGCTAATATCGGAGGGATGTTGTAAGTCCACTCATTCTTTATGATACGTAAAATCACCGGCGCTTCTTGCGGTGTTTCGGTTAAACGAATACCCACGGATTTTAGAACACGCTTTAATTGAGTGGTTAAAGGACTGTACGGGTTGGGTGTATCTAAATACAGCGTGCGTAGGGCGGGTGGCACGTCGTTCAGCGATCGGAATTTAAATGCACATCCGGTAAGAAGAGCGACTGTGACCAGGGTAAAAACAACAAGAGTCAGCGCACGATTTACTTTCATAGATTAAACCACAATGTTAACTAATTTTTTTGGAACAATGATCACTTTTTTGATTTTTTTATCGGTGAGGTGTCGTTGTATATTTTCTTCATTAAGCGCGGTATTTTCAATCACCTCATTGGAGACTTCGTTGGGAACTTGAATGCGAGCGCGTAATTTTCCATTGATTTGTACGATCATTTCAATTTGAGCGGCTTGAAGAATTTTAACATCGGTTTTCGGCCAGCCAGATTTGAGAATATCCTCGCCGTAACCAAGCTCTTGCCACAATTGATGGGTGAGGTGCGGAGTAATGGGCGCCAACAGACGCAATAAAACGTTTAAACCTTCGTGGATAAGTCGACCTTCGGCTTCGTCTTCGATGGAGAGTTTTGAAATCGTATTAAAAATTTTCATCCCCGCGGAAACGACGGTGTTGAATTGGAGGCGTTCCATGTCTTGGTTGGCTTGTTTTAAATAAACGTACAGGGATTGTCGGATTTTTTGGTGTTCGAGATTTTCCCATTCTCGTGAAATTTTTTCACGTTGCTTATTAAGCAAAAGCACTGCTTCCTGTGCGTGTAGCGCGAATGCCCACAATTTTTTCAGAAAACGAAAAGCACCCTCAACACCGGCATCCGACCATTCTAAATCGAGTTCGGGCGGTGCAGCGAACATCATAAATAAACGTACGGTATCTGCACCGTATTTTTTAATCAGCGCTTGCGGTGCAACGATATTTCCTTTGGATTTCGACATTTTTGCACTGTCTTTTAATACCATGCCTTGCGTTAATAGCCGGATAAAAGGCTCTTTGGAATTGAGAAGCCCGATATCGCGCAGTATTTTGTGCATGAAGCGCGCGTAGAGTAAATGCATGACGGCGTGTTCGACACCACCGATGTATTGATCCACGGGCGTCCAGTATTTTGCGCGATCGTCTAACATGGTACGGTCTTGATTGGGACAACAGTAGCGCGCGTAATACCACGACGACTCCACAAACGTATCCATGGTGTCGGTTTCTCGTTTTGCGGCTTTACCGCATTTCGGACATTTGGTTTTAACAAAATTAGGATCGCTTCCCAGGGTAGATCCGTGGCTGGTGGGAATGATATTTTCGGGCAATACGACGGGGAGTTGATCTTCGGGCACGGGCATTACGCCGCAGTGCTTACAATAAATAATAGGAATGGGAGTGCCCCAATAGCGTTGGCGTGAAATACCCCAGTCGCGTAATCGGTAATGCGTGGTTCGTTCACCCAAATGATGCTTACTCAGGTATTCCGCAATCGCATTAAACGCGTCGCGTGACGAGATTCCGTTAAAGGGTTTTGACTCAATCAATGTCCCGTGTCCGACGTACGCTTTTTCTTCGAAATTCCAGCCGCCTTCTTCGGGTTTAATAACCGGAATAATCGGCAAATGGTATTTACGCGCGAATTCATGATCGCGTTCGTCGTGTGCGGGAACTGCCATTACTGCACCGGAGCCGTATTCCATCAACACGAAATTCGTTATCCAAATCGGAAGCTTTTCTCGGGTAATCGGATGAATGGCGTAGAGCCCACTCTCGATGCCTTCTTTTTCTTGAGTGACGATATCCGCTTCGGCTACGCGAACGTGTTGGTGGTTTTTGATAAAAGCCGCAATTTTTTTATTTTTTTTGGAGCGTTCTTTTGCTAAGGGGTGTTCTAATGCGATTGCCAGAAAAGTCACGCCCATGAGGGTATCCGGTCGCGTGGTGAAGACAGTGATTTTTTTTCGGTGTTTCTCGACGGAAAATTGAATGGTCATGCCTTCGGAGCGTCCGATCCAATTGCGTTGCATGGTGATCACGGACTCGGGCCACCCGGTCAGCTCATCGAGATCGCTCAGGAGTTCCTCGGCGTAATCGGTGATGCGTAAGAACCATTGGGATATTTCGCGCTGTTCGACTTTAGCGCCGGAGCGCCAGCCGCAGCCATCGACGACTTGTTCGTTGGCCAGCACGGTTTTGTCCACGGGATCCCAATTCACGATGGAATCTTTTTTATAGGCCAGACCTTTTTCATAGAGCTTGGTAAACAACCATTGTTCCCAGCGATAATAATCGGGGTTACAGGTGGTGATTTCCCGAGACCAATCGTAAGCAAACCCCAGTTGATTAAATTGCTTGCGCATCTGTTTGATGTTGCTGCGCGTCCATTCGGCAGGGGGCAGTTTTCGTAAAATAGCCGCGTTTTCAGCAGGTAGACCGAAGGCATCCCACCCCATGGGCTGCATGACATTGCGCCCTTTTTGCATGTGATAGCGGGAGATCACGTCCCCAATCGTGTAGTTGCGCACGTGCCCCATGTGGAGTTCCCCGCTGGGGTAGGGGAGCATGGACAGGCAGTAGAATTTCTCTCGACTCAAATCTTCTTTGACTTCAAAGCTCTCGTTTTCAGCCCAGTAGGCCTGTACGGCCTTCTCCACTTCGGCGGGATTGTACGGTTTGTTCATAGGCCCGATGGGTTCCTCTCAGCAGGTGGGTAAACCAGCTAGGATACCTCAGTTTGTAGCCTGGATGAAGCGGAGCGTAATCCGGAAACTCCTCGGTTCCATTAAATCCTTAAGAAAAGATTAAATCTGTACAAAAGTTGACTAGCTTGGGTAAAAAGTCGTATTCTCAATAAAATCAGAAAGGTAGCACGTTACCCAAGGGATTGTGAGCTATACCACGGTGGGAATTCAATGTTTGTAAAAAGCAGTAACGACAAGAGCAACACGCTCAAAACGCAATCGTACAAGCCGGGTATGTGCGTTCCTGTGTTCCCGGCAGATGCACTATTGTCTCACAAGCAACATCAATTTTTACTGGAACAGTTGGGCAACCTGTGCCGCCTGCCGGGCGATTCGTACGATGAGCTCTACAAATCTTTCATTCATCGCTTCGTCGAGTTTGTGCAGGTCATCCCTACTCAAACAGATGAACCCCTGTGCAGTTTGATGAACGAAGGATTGATGCGTGGGGCTAATGCATTACATCGATATTTATCAAACCACAAAGAAGCGCCGGCGATAGAACGCTATGCCGTGTTTACGGCGGCCGTGTTACAAGACGCTGCCGCTGTGGCGCTTAATCAAAAGATATTTATTGTTGATGAGGAAGGTGTATTCATCAAGCATTGGCAGCCGTTTGAAGGCCCTCTTACGAAAGATCCCGAAGCCAAACAGTATAAAATAATGCCCTTGGCATCCACGTACCAACGCAGTGCGCATTCGATCACACCGATTTTAGCGCGACAAATTTTACCGCCGGCGGGATTTTTGTGGTTGGCGAGTGATACGCGGTTGTTTGCGGATTGGCTGGATGCGTTGCGCGGGGAAGACGCGGGGGGTGCGGGACGATTTAATCACCTGATTCAATTAGTCAAACACGGCGGCGAAGGACTCGTGAGCTTATTGCCGGTGGTGAATGTCAATATGGGGGAATCGCCGGCGACGATTCATGGCGATGCTTTTTTTACGTGGTTGAAAGAGGGTTTGGCAACGAAGCAAATTAAAGTGAATACGTCGGACGCTGGCGTTCACGTCACGCCCCAAGGCGTATTTATCGAAAAAGCCGGTGTTTTTAAGCAGTTTGTCGATTTGTACGTGGTTCCTGTGAATATGTTTTCGGTATACCAACAGGTTGGGAATTTATTTGGACTCACTAAATTAAGCGGTGTTGATTATCGCTTTGATCAATTATTTTCGGAATATCCTGAATTTTCACAGGGTAAATTTAAGGTAGGGTTTACCCGTCCCATGGGTTCGCATTCGAATCAGATCCGCGAAGGAATTCTCATCGCCGATCCGAATTTAGTATTTACGAATGGAGAAATACCGGCAGCAACGCCGTATCTAAAGCCTTTACCGAACACACAACGGCTGCAAAATATCCCAAGTACGGCCACGTCAAAAGCCCCTGAAAATAAAATAAAATAAAATAATTCTCACTTTTTAGAGGTGCCTTTAATATTTTGTTAATATTTCTTTGGTAAAATTGTTTTCATATGCGACTTACCTTTTTTAATAATAATAATATTGATATGAGTGTGGAAGAGCTGCCGGAAGAAATTCTCATACTAACGTTTAGTAACCTTACTCCTCGTCAGAACATTATTACAGAAGGTCAATAAAAGATGGTGTGAACTCTTGCAGGACCATAGTTTATGGGAAATGTATGGCGCAAAAAATTATGGGGATTTTGTTGATCGTGCTAAAAACCTTAGAAGTGAGATACGGTCTTTTTTATTAGATGGCCAAATCTTGCTTCCGCAAGCTGAGAAATTTGAGAGTGAGTTTACGCAGAAAATAAGCTGGTATGGTGATGAAAGGAAGAAGCTAATTCTTTCACTGGCAGGCATGAAGGCGCTGACCCAAGGCTATATAACATTCGAAAATTTCAGGGATTATGAGGTAGATACCTTAAAGACAATCTTGTCAACCTGGGGAATTACACAATTGCAAAATGGGTCTTCTCTGTCTGATCTTGTTTCTACAATAAACACCTCCAAGGTAAGAAGCTTTGGTTGTCACGGGCGTTAATGAGATAGGCTAAAAAAACGCAAAAATCAGCATCAAAATGATCATTCCCAATACGGGATAATAATTCCACCACATCAACGGGGTTTTGCCCTGCATTGGGGTAAATTCGCCATTTAAAACCGTGCGAATATCTTTGGGCGCTGCTTTTTCTATTGTTCCTTCAGGAGTAATAATGGCCGTTACGCCTGTGTTGGCGCTGTAGAGCACGTAGCGACCGGTTTCCTGTGCGCGGAGTTGCGCGATTTGCATTTGTTGTGCGGAAGCAAACGATCGCCCAAACCAGCTGTCGTCGCTGATGACGACAATGAATTGCTTGTCTTGTATGCTGTTTAACACTTCAATGGGATAAGAAATTTCGTAGCAAATAAAAGGAGCAAAAGGAATGCCGCTTGCGTAAAGCGTGGGTTGTCGCCACGGACCTGGACTCAAATCGGATAACGGAATATTAAAATAGTTCATCGCGCCGGAAAATAAATTCTGAAGCGGAGTGTATTCACCAAACGGCACTAATCTTCGTTTTAAATAAGTTCCTTTGCCGTTTCCCAGCACCATCATAGCGTTATAAACTTTTTTGTCTTTAGCATCGTAAAGAGGGGCTCCCAAAATTAAAGCCGTTCTGTGTTTTTCTGCTTGATCTGATAATAATTCAAAGTAAAACGGAACTTGTTGTGGGAACGCAGGAATAGCGGCTTCGGGCCAGACGATGAGATTACTGTCCCAGTGTTTTTCAGTTTCGTTTTTATAAACAGTTAATATTTCCAAGAGTTGATTTCTGTCCCATTTAATGGATTGGGAAATATTGCCTTGGACTAAGCTGACCGTGAGTGGCTTTCCTCGAGCGTGTGTCCACGGGATGGGGGTTAACGCGGCGCCGAGAATAAAAATTCCGAAGACAATAATAATGCTTATTATTTTGATTTTAACGTCTTTGTGCAAAAAAATAAGAACCAGGCTGGCGCTGATTAGGGTTATCAGCAGTGAAAGTCCATAGACTCCGAAGAGCGGCGCGTAACCCGAGAGCGTTGAATGGGTTTGCGTGTTGCCTAACAGCAGCCAAGGAAAACCGGTAAGAATCCAGCTTCGCAACCATTCCCAGATAACCCACAGCGCAGGAAAGGCGAAGAGGGTAACCAAGCTTTTTCGTTTATTTCGAAACAGCAAGCGAAAAACATAACCCAGTGTTGCTGGAAATAACGCCAAGATAAAAATAAACAGCCCCGTGATCAGCAGCGAGAGTACAACCCCCGCGTTTCCATACTGATGAATGCTGACGTAGACCCAAGAAGCGCCTACCCCAAAAAAACCGAGACCAAATAACCCGCCGGTCCACAGCGCTTGTCGTGGTGTAGACTGAAGCCACACGATTAACAATAAAGCCGGGGAAATAAACGCGATGGGATACCCGTTAATGGGTGCAAAAGCTAACGGTAAAATCCCGCCGCTGATGAGTGCGAGTAACGCCTGAAGATAATATCGATGGGATTTCATACGCGACACACAATAAAAAATACCGTCATCCCTGCATGGAAGCAGGGATCCAAATTGCGGGGATGCGAATTTCCGTCCTTGGGTTTGGATCCTTGCCTTCCATGGCAAGGATGACGGGGTGAGAAAGTCATGGTCCTTTGGCTTCGGTAGAACGTTTTGTCAATCGCAGCAATTGAACGCGCCGTTTATTAGCCAACAGAACGCTGATGCGAAATGAATGAATCAGCACCGATTCTCCGCGTTTTGGCATGTGGCCGAATTGTTGCATGACGTAACCCCCAATTGTATCGAAATCTTCATTATCAATATCCGTTTTGAAAAATTCGTTAAACTCATCAATGGGCGTGGTTGCTTTGATTGCATATTCATTTGGATTTATTTCTTTTATGTTGGGTTCTTGTTCGCTGATGTCGAATTCGTCTTCGATGTTGCCAACGATTTGTTCCAGTACGTCTTCAATCGTGATTAATCCGGCGACGCCACCGTATTCATCCACTACAATAGCCATGTGGTTTCGATTGAGTCGAAATTCTTTGAGCAGCACGTTGAGGCGTTTGCTTTCGGGAATGAATACCGCGGGTCGCACGAGGTCTTTGACTTGGATGGGTTCTTCTTTTTCTTCGCCCAGATGACGCAGTAAATCTTTTGCCAGCAATATCCCAATTACTTTATCGCGGCTTTCGACGATCACGGGAAAACGTGAATGCGCGGATTCAATCATGATGGGAATGGCTTGACGAGGAGTCGCGTCGTGTTCGACGACGACCATTTGCGCGCGGAGGATCATCGCGTCGCGTACTTTCATTTCGGAGACTTTGAGCACGCCTTCGATCATGGCCAGTGCGTCTTGATCCAGCAATTCACGCTCTTGTGCATCGTGTAACAATTCAATGAGCTGTTGTCGGTCACGGGGCTCGCGGAGCAGCGCCTGACTGAGGCGATCTAACCAGGATCGGTGGGGGTGAGGGTTGTCGTCGTTCATAGTCGGATTATAGACTGGGTTGTGATGTCGTGGTAGTAGTGGTTGTCGTTGTGTGGGAAGCACCAACAGAGTCGAGCTGATCCCAAGGGCAGTAATTCGTGTCATTCAACAACCGACAAACAGTATTGGATTGTTGCGTTGCTGCACGGTTGTCTCTGGTACGCAATATGTTTTCATGGGTTAATCCGAGTTTGAACAAAGAAAGCTTTATTTGTTCATTAACTAAGAGTAATTCATTAGATATGGTAGAAGTCGATTCCCCATTTTTAATACGCTGATTAAGATTATCTTGCCGAGTACAAAGGGATTTAATTGTTTCGTAGCAAGAATCTTCTTGGGTGTGGAGCCGCTGTTCCAGGCTACTGAGAAATTTTATTTGTCCCCGATCGGTGTTGTCTATTGGCAGCGATGCCCCGTCTTGCGGGTGAGTAAATCTCGTTGAGAGGCGTGACGACGGGCCAAAGAAACGATTCCTCCCTGTTGGAGAGCTGAGTGAAAAGTAATCCTCCCGCGTCCACATCAGAGAGGTTTCAGTCTCGTTTAATTCGTGGCGCTTATCGCGTTCTTGCTTACAGGCTTTCCCCATATCTAAAAGTAAAAGCATTATTTGACGAGAAAGCGTATCGTACTGTGCGATATCTTGCTTAACTTGTACCTCAATTTCAGTTATTGCTTTTTGGGTTTTCTCGTTTTCTTCTGAGGTGCCCGTGAGGAGTTGGTTCTGTAATGCGGTAGATTGATCCTGCTGTTCAGTAATTTTTTGACGAAATGTCTCTTGGGTTGCGCAGTGTGTAGCTAGGGTAGCATGTATGTCTGTTTGCTTTTCTTGAGCGATACGCGTGCTGGTTTCAGCGAATGCGGAGCGCACCAAATTTTGAAGCCAGTCTTCGTGCGTGGTTGTCTCGGTTGAAGTTCCTCCAGTGATCTGTTGAGTGTCAGCAGTCGTTTCTTCTTGAGTAGGTGATTGTTCTTCTGTCCGTTGTCTTTTGGAAGGTGAGATATCATCATTACTGTTTTCTCTACGACGGCTCATTTTACTCTCTCTGTGTTAAATTTGAACATAAATGTTACTGGTTTGAGTGGCAAGTTGCAATGGGGTTAGTAGGGGTTTGCAAACCCCAACTTCAACAGAATGGAAGTTTCCAGGGCTTCCATTTCTTGGGCTTCTTTTTCCTTAATGTGGTCATAACCTATTAAGTGTAAAACACCGTGGACCACAAGGTGCGCGAAGTGTGCCTCAGTTATTTTATCCAACTGTTTAGCTTCTTCGAGAACAATCGGCACACAGAGGGCAATCTCCCCGAGAGAGTCGGACTCAAAGCCGGGAATTGATTCGTCGGGAAAGGAAAGCACGTTGGTGGGCCCGATTTTTTTCCGGTAAGTTTCGTTTAATTGGCGGCTTTCCTCGGTATCGATGAATCGAATAGTGATCGACTCTTTACTCGGGTCTAAAATCATGGGTACTGTTTTTAACGTCGCGTCGACCCATTGTTGTATTTTTTGTTGAGCCGGAATTTGTGAAAATTTCTTTGCGCGTTGCACCTCAAGACGCACAGTCATGTAATGACTTCTTCTTCGTAGGCTTCAATGATGCGTTGAACTACGGGGTGGCGAACAATGTCGTTGGATTTAAAAAACGTAAATTGTATTTCATCAATATTTTGCAGCAGGGTGATGGCATGACGCAAACCCGATTCGGTATTTTTCGGTAAATCGGTTTGCGTGATATCGCCCGTGATCACGGCTTTGGAGCCAAAACCAATGCGGGTCAGAAACATTTTCATTTGCTCTTTGGTGGCATTTTGTGCCTCGTCTAAAATGACAAACGAATCGTTAAGCGTGCGGCCGCGCATGAAGGCCAGCGGGGCCACTTCGATGATGCCTTTTTCAAGCAAGTGATGTACTTTGGTAATGCCCATCATTTCGTACAGGGCATCGTACAACGGGCGCAGATACGGATCGATTTTTTGGGCAAGATCGCCGGGCAAATAACCCAACTTTTCTCCCGCTTCAACCGCGGGGCGAGTGAGTACAATTCGACTGTATTCTTCTTTTTCCAGCCCCGATACGGCACAGGCTACGGCTAAAAAAGTTTTACCTGTTCCCGAGGGACCGATGGCGAAGTTAATGTCGTGCTTTTGTATGGCATTGAGGTAATGTTTTTGATTTGGCGTTCGCGGTTTTACCCGAGTTTGATGCATTTTAAGTTCGTAATCGGCTAATTTTTCTTTGCGCGATTTATGCGGTTTATCGGCCGTGATTTCACGAATGTGCAACATGACTTGATTTGACGTAATTTCGCGCTCGTGAGCCGTTTCTTGATAAAGCGCCTGTAAAACGTCGCAGGCTTTATTAACCGATTTTGGAATGCCGATAATTTGGAACTCATTTCCCCGATTATTAATTTCGACGCCTAAATGCCGCTCAATAAGATGCAAATTCTCATCGAATTGCCCGCACACAATGGCCAGCCGTTTGTTGTCGGCCGGTGTCAGTTTAATAACTCGTGTTGATTCAGAATTTTCTAATGACATTTTTTTAGGCCTTTATTTCCTATGGCCAGATTCATGGCAGTTGCGCTCAACTCCATTGAGTCGTTGCGAGTTCGTAGCCTGGGTGAAGCCACCGCGAAGCGGGGGCGTAACCCAGGAATTCCTGGATTACGCCCGAAGCGGGCTCCATCCAGGCTACGAATCTGTGCTTCCCCATAAGGAATTCCGTTTGGCTTCGCTGATGTTCAGGGACACTATTTGTCCGATCAAAGAAGCCGGTCCCATAAAGTTTACCACACGATTGTTTTCCGTGCGCCCCGATAAGTGATTGGGGTCGCGTTTCGAAGGACCTGTCACGAGCACCGTTTGCGTGGTGCCGACCATTGCTTGGCTGAGTTCAGTTGCCTTTGCGCTGATGCGGTTTTGCAAAACCGTGAGGCGTTCTTTTTTGACGGACATCGGAACGTTGTCGGGCAATTGCGCAGCAGGTGTGCCGGGGCGAGGGCTGTAAATAAAACTGAAGGACTGATCAAAGCCGATGTCGTGGATGAGGTTCATCGTCGCTTGGAAATCTTCTTCTGTTTCACCGGGAAAGCCCACGATAAAATCAGAAGTGACGCTGATGTCGGGGCGTTTATTTCGGAGTTTGCGAATTTTTGATTTATATTCCAGAACCGTATAATTTCGTTTCATGGCCGATAAGATCCGATCGGAACCGCTTTGCACTGGTAAATGCAGGTGATTGGCGAGCTTTGGTTCTTCGGCATACGCATCGATTAAAGTGTCGGAAAATGCCGACGGATGTGAAGTGGTAAATCGGATGCGTTTGATGTTGTCGATTGCGGCAATGTAGTGAATGAGCAGGGCTAAGTCGGCGATCGTTCCATCGTGCATTAGGCCGCGATAATCATTTACGTTTTGTCCGAGTAAAATCACTTCACGCACACCGTGTTTACTTAAGTGAACAATTTCCGCAATGACGTCATCAAAAGGACGACTGATTTCTTCTCCCCGTGTGTATGGAACGACACAGAAACTGCAGTATTTGCTGCAGCCTTCCATGACGGAAACAAGCGCGGTTGCACCGTCGGCTGTGGGTTCGGGTAAACGATCAAATTTTTCAATTTCGGGAAAGCTGATGTCGATGGCACGTTTTTTGTTTTTGATGACGTCGTCGATGAGCGTGGGTAAACGGTGTAACGTTTGCGGACCAAAGACAATATCCACGTAGGGCGCGCGTTTAAAAATAACGTCGCCTTCTTGACTCGCGACACAGCCACCGACGCCGATAATGACTTCGGGACGGTTTTGTTTTAAGGGCAGCCAGCAGCCGAGTTCAGAAAATACTTTTTCTTGCGCTTTTTCGCGAATGGAGCAGGTATTCAGTAAAATTACGTCGGCGGTTTGTGGATCGGTGGTGAGTGATAATCCGTGCGAGGCTTTCAGCACTTCTGCCATTTTGCGCGAGTCGTACTCGTTCATCTGACAGCCGTGGGTTTTGATGTAAAGGGTTTTCATATCAGCTAATCAACGTCGATTTCCCAACCGCCTCATCCGGTACCGTGGAGGGAATGCCCGTATTGACTTCTTCTTCATAACGAACCAGGGTGTCCTTAACGTGTTTGTCGCTCGCCCGGTAACGCACGGCCAGATGGAGACACACCACGGATAAAAGAGCCAGATAGAGAAAATCCCAGCCGAAGGTAATCGCCCCGATCCCACCACCATACGAGCCGAGATAAGAAACAAGGTTGAGCCCAACGAGATACGGCCACATCCACGTTGAAGCGCGCCAATTCATGTTGACGCCGCGTGGTCGATTGGAAAAGAGTCGGTAAATGATGAATAACAGAAAAGAAATAAAAAGACTGATTCCCAGTTTGGAAACAACCGACCAGCCCGTCCAGAAAACGAAAAGGGTGCACGCATAAAATCCGATGAAACTCCAGACGGTCGCCCAGGGCAATTTAAAAACCCGTTGCTGAGCAGGTAATTGGTGGCGCAAGGTTAAACAGCAAATGGGTCCTGTAATGTAAGACAGCGCGATGATGGAAGACATGAATTCCGCCATATCGTACCAGCCATGAAAGGGTAAGAAAAACGTCATCCCGATAACGAAATTGACGAAGACGGCTTTTCCGGGAATTCCACGCTTATTCATTTCTTGTAAAAACTGTGGTAATTGCCGATTACCGCTCAAACCATAAAGCGTTCGTGCGGCACTGGTGCTGTACACCAATCCGGCAGCGCTGGTTACAATGAGTGAATCGATATACAGTAAAATAGCCATCCAGGTAACACCCAAGCTCATTATTAAACCGGCAAACGGTCCTTCGTCTCCGGTGAAGTGTATGTACAGCCAGCCTCTCGACAAACTGTTGGGTGATAAAGCACCGATAAAGCTCACTTGGAGTAACAAGTAAATTAGTAAGACAATGACTAAGCTTCCCATGATGCCAAATAAAATGGTGCGCTTGGGATTTTTTGCTTCTCCCGCCAACTCAACTACCTGCTTAAATCCGTTAAAGGCGAATAGAATGCCTCCCGTAGCCAGCGCCGTGAACACACCTTTCCATCCGTTTGGCATAAATCCGCCGAGATGGGGGTTATTGAAATTACCCCAATGAAAAGAAACGGAGAACAAAACGATTACCGTTAAAATCGGAATTACCAATTTCCACAGAGAAAAGAGATTATTTAATCGAGTGACCAGGCGTATGGAATAAATGTTAATGATGCAGAATGCGGCCATCATCACGGTGGCGAGTATGTAGCCGCGAATGCTGAGGCCGTGCAAGTTGTTCCGTTGGTGTGCGATAATCGTGGGCCAATAGTTAGCGGCGTATTGAATCATCGCTTGGACTTCGATGGCCGGTGCCGTCATGAGATTAAACCACGTAATCCATCCAAAAAATAAACTGACGAACGTCCCGTGCGTGAGTTGGGGAAAACGCGTACTGCCACCCGTGATGGGTAACATGGCCGAAATTTCGGCGTAGGTTAATGCGATGATCATTACCAATAGGCCGCCGCCGACCCAGGCGAGAATGGAGCTCGGGCCAGCCAGCCGACCGACGTAAAGTGAACTGAATAACCAACCGGATCCGATCATCGCACTGACGGCGGAAAACATGAGGCCTATGCCGCTGATGCGGCGCTTGTAGAAACGTGGGTTATTCATGAAAATTCCGTGCAAAACTCCAAAGTGCAATTATAGATCCAATCATAAGGCCGAGAGATTTTAACTGCATATCCTCCGGGGATCAAATAATGCGGCCGCAAATTCGTAGCCTGGGTTGTAGCCTTGATGCAGCGAAGCGTAATCAAGGAATTCGAGTTCCTGGGTTACGCAGGGCTACACCCAGGCTACGAATTTTCTGTCCGTCCTTGGAATTTGGATCCCGGCTTTCCTTGCCGGGATGATGGAGGAAAATTAAATTGACGAGGCAGGTGTCTTTCGGTTCATCAGGAACTGATATACCATTGTATTTCGCAAGAAATTTGGGGTTTGGGCGTGAGTGAATGTTATATCGTTGAAGAACGCCGCGAGGCTGTTCCCATTAAACTGATTGTTACAGGAAATCTGGATCAATGGCTAACAACTCAGGATGCTTTTACGCAGTCGTGGATCAAGAACGCCGGCTTCGACGCGACCCCCGATATGCTTTGCCTCGTTCCCGGCGAAAACGGGGCCATTAAAACCGTGCTTTTGGGCGTGCGTCGAGTAAGCGAATTCTGGCACGTTGGTGGACTGCCTCCGCGGTTGGGATCGGGTGTCTATCAATTGGATGAAACCGATTTCGAAGACGCGCTTCAGTATGAGCGGGCTTTGTTGGCGTGGGGATTGGGTAGCTATCAATATAACGCGTATCGCACGCGCAAACCCTTTCTGGCAAAACTGGTATTACCGAAGAACCAGAAAGCTGTCGTGACGGACTGGTTGTCCACGATTTCATTAGTGCGCGACTTAATTAATACGCCCACTGAAGACATGGGTCCTCCGGAGTTGGTGGAAGCGGCAAAGCACATCGCGCAAGAAGGCGGTGCCATGCTTAAGGTCATTACCGGTGAGGATTTGTTGGAACAAGGATTTGGCGCTATTCATGCGGTGGGTCGCGCGGGTAGCCGTCCGCCATGCTTGATTGATTTGCGCTGGGGAAGTAAGAAAGCATTTAAATTAACCTTGGTTGGGAAGGGTGTGTGTTTTGATAGCGGTGGTTTGGATCTCAAAACGGCAGAAGGGATGCTGACCATGAAAAAAGACATGGCGGGTGGTGCACACGCGTTGGGATTAGCGCGGATGATTATGAAATATAATCTTCCGGTTTATTTGCGCGTGTTAATACCCGCCGTTGAAAATTCGGTTGGTAGCCACAGTTATCGACCCGGAGACGTATTATCAACGCGTGGTGGTATTACCGTGGAAGTCACTAATACGGATGCAGAAGGAAGACTCGTCGTTGGTGATGCGTTGGCTGAAGCCGTACACGATGACCCGGATTTGATACTCGATTTTACCACGCTGACGGGTGATGCACGGCGCGCGTTAGGGCCGCAAGTGCCCGCATTGTTTGCGAATCACGATTCGCTCGCGCAATCGTTGCTAAACGCCGCGGAAATGACGTGCGATCCGATGTGGCGATTGCCGCTGCATCAACCGTATCGCGATTATCTCCGCAGTGAAGTGGCCAATATGACCAACAGTTCTCGGATTCCGATGGCGGGTGCGATTATCGGGGCTTTATTTTTGCAACAGTTCGTGTCGGATCAAATTCCGTGGGCGCATTTCGATTTATTTGCGTGGAATTTGGAGCCGTTGCCGGGTCGTCCGCTGGGTGGTGAGGTGATGACGTTACGGGCGGTGTTTTATTATTTGCAAGAGCGGTTTAAAAAACCGTAGCCTGGATGAAGCCCCGCTTTGCGGGGCGTAATCCAGGGATTCCTGGGTTACGCTGGGGGCTCCACCCAGGCTACGAATCTACTTTTTATAAGGTATTCCTATGTGGACGTGTTTGGCTTGGTTGATTTTAATTATCGGAATTTTTTCGCTTCTTTATTTTCGGCGTCCTCCGAAGTTTTGGATTCCCGTTTCTGCAGTGATTCTTTTTGTGGTGAGCACGGGAATTTCGCTGTTTTTTAGCGTGGTATTTTGGGTGCTGTGGTTTGCGCTCACCGCATTAATTCTGATTTATCCTGTGCGATGGAAATTAGTGACGAAACCGCTGTTGCACTGGTTTCGAAAACAACAGCCGCCGATTTCTTCGTCGGAACGCGATGTTTTGGAAGCGGGCGGCGTGTGGTTTGAAAAACAATTTTTCTCTGGGCGCCCCGATTGGTCGCAATTATTTCAGGCATCCTCAGTTCAATTAACCTCCGATGAGCAGTCGTTTATTGATAATCCGGTGGAAACGTTATGTAGTCTTCTAAATGACTGGGAAATTCAACAGAACCACGATTTTCCAAAAGCGGCTTGGGATTATATTAAAAAGGAAGGCTTTTGGGGGCTGATTATCGAGAAAAAATACGGTGGGCACGGTTTTTCTGCGGCGGCGCATTCAGCCATTGTAACGAAAATTGCCAGTCGCAGTATTGCTGCGGCGATTACGATTATGGTGCCAAATTCGTTAGGGCCGGCTGAATTTATTTCTCACTTTGGAACTGAAGAGCAAAAAAACCATTATTTACCGCGTTTGGTGTGTGGTGAAGAAATCGGTTGTTTTGGATTAACCGCACCCGAAGCAGGCAGTGATGCCACGAATATTCCCGACGTAGGAATCGTGTGCAACGGTGTCCATGAAGGTAAAGAAGTAGTGGGAATTCGACTCAATTTTGAAAAACGGTACATCACGCTCGCGCCGATCGCGACTTTAATTGCTGTCGCGTTTAAATTATACGATCCCGAACATTTATTGGGAGGGAAAGAAAATATTGGCATTACCGTCGCATTGATTCCGCGCGATACGCCTGGCGTTGAGGCAGGGCTTCGGCATCGTCCCGCAAATCTTGCTTTTCCAAACGGTCCGCTGCGTGGTAAAGACGTATTTATTCCGTTGGATTTTATTCTGGGTGGCCCGTCCTGTCGGGGTCGTGGGTGGCGCATGATGATGGAGTGTTTGTCGTTGGGTCGTGGAATTTCATTGCCCGCACTGGCCACGGGTGCTGCGCAATTGTCTTTTCGTACGAGCGGTGCTTACGCGCAATTGCGTCGTCAATTTAAACGATCGATTGGAGAATTTGAGGGCGTGGGATTGGCGCTCGCAAAAATTGGTGGGTTTACTTATTTATGCGATGCTACGCGGTTATTCACGGCACAAGCCGTTGATGTTGGGGCGCGTCCGTCGATTGCTTCTGCCATCACCAAATGCCACGTGACTGAGTTGGGGCGTCAAGCCGTGATGCGCGCGATGGATATTCATGCGGGTCGCGGCATTCAAATGGGGCCGCGTAATTACTTGGGAATGGCGTATCAAGGCATGCCCATTGGCATTACCGTGGAAGGGGCCAATATACTGACGCGCAGTTTAATTATTTATGGACAGGGAGTTTTGCGGTGTCATCCTTATTTACGGGAAGAATTAATGGCGGCCGAACACCCAGAAGACACTTCCTCTCAGGCACAATTCGATAAATTATTTCTTTCTCACGTGGGATTTATTCTGCAAAATGCATGCCGAACGTTTTTCTACGGCGTGACGGGAGGAAAAACCGTGGGCATGCGCATCAACACGCGTGCCAAGAAGTATCTCCGTCAGCTTACGCGAATGAGCTATGCGCTGAGTTTTATCAGTGATTTTGCACTGGCTGGGATCGGTGCGGAATTTAAATTTAAAGAATCTTTGTCCGCTCGATTGGGAGATGTGCTGAGTCATTTGTACATGGCCTCTGCCGTAATACATCATTATCACAGCCGGGGTGAACTTTTAGAGGAATGGCCGTTCGTGACGTGGTCGCTCGATTATTGTTTATGGCAAATTCAGGAAGCCTTTGATAAGTTCTTTGCTAATTTTCCGAATCGTTTTTTGGCATTTTTTATGCGGCGTCTGGTGTTTCCGTGGGGACGGGCGTATGTGGCGCCAACGGATCGCGATTCGTTTTTAATCGCCGAGTCCATGCAGCGGGGGAGTAAATTGCGTGATTCACTGACCGAATATTGTTATATTGGTGACAAGGACACGGATGCGGTTCGCCGGGTTGAATCAGCGTTTCAATCGTGGGAAAAAGTAAAACCGTTGTGGCATAAATTGAAGTCAATTAAAACAAAAAACAGTGATTATTCGCCAAATAAATTACTGAAGCCTATTGAAGGTGCGCGCCAAACCGGGCAGATTAATGAGGACGAGTACGAGCAATTGCGTGATTTTGCCGGACGCTATTGGGATGCACTGCAAGTGGATGAATTCATAAATGGTGAAAGGAAGCCTGCTAATGAAAAAGAGCGTATTTGATCAGCATCCGAAAATAGACAAACCCATTTATATTGTCGATGGAAATCGCACTCCATTTTTGAAAACACACGGCAGGCCCGGGCCTTTTTCCGCATCGGATTTAGCGGTCGCCTGTGGACGGCAGTTATTATTACGGCAACCCTTTAATCCCACAGATTTTGATGAAGTAGTGATGGGATGCATTATGCCCAGTGAAAATGAAGCGAATATTGGGCGGTTAATTGCGATTCGTCTCGGTTGTGGAAACGACATGCCGGGTTGGACCGTACAACGCAATTGTGGTTCTGGAATGCAATCGATCGATTCCGCGCTCAAAGATATTGTTTTGGGTCGAGCCGATTTGGTGTTGGCGGGTGGAACGGAAGCGATGAGTCGCGCTCCGCTCATGTTCAATCCGAAAATGGTGAATTGGTTGGCAGATTGGCAGAGATCCAAAGGGTTTGTAAAAAAAATATCGACGCTGGCGCGCATGCGCCCTAATTATTTTTCACCGATTATCGCGCTGTTGCGAGGGTTAACCGATCCCTTGTTTGAATTGAACATGGGGCAGACGGCAGAAATTTTAGCGCATGAATTTCAGATCACGCGTCACGACATGGATGCTTTTGCATTGCGCAGCCATCAGCGTTTGGCTGCCGGCCAAGACCACGGTTATTTTTCGGAAATAACGCCGATTTATGATGCGCGCGGGCACTGTTACGAGCAGGATGATGGTGTGCGTCGCGATACTTCTCTGGAAAAGCTCGCAAAATTAAAACCCGTGTTCGATCGACCGTTTGGTTTAGTAACGGCGGGAAACAGTTCGCAAGTTTCGGACGGTGCGGCCCTAGTGATTTTAGCCAGTGAACGAGCGGTTGAGAAATACCGACTGTCGGTGTTGGGTCGAATCGTCGACGTGGAATGGGCGGCGCTTTCGCCGGCAACAATGGGCTTGGGTCCTGTTTTTGCAGCCACGCCTCTGCTTCAACGCAATAAATTGGCAATGACGGATATCGATTATTGGGAAATTAACGAAGCGTTTGCGGCCACTGTGATTGCGTGCATTCGTGCGTGGTCGAATGAGGATTTTTGTCGCGCGCATTTGGGGTTACCGACAGCATTCGGTCAGCTCGATGAATCGCGGTTAAATGTAGACGGTGGCGCGGTGGCGATTGGTCATCCGGTTGGCGCTAGCGGTGCACGCATTGTGTTGCACTTGTTAGACGTATTAAAACGAAATAATGCGAAACGCGGGCTCGCCGGAATTTGTATTGGTGGCGGACAAGGCGGCGCGATGTTGTTGGAACGGGAGTGAGTATCATGACGCAACAACCTTATAAACACTGGCATTATGAAAAAGATTCCGACGGTATTTTATGGCTCACAATTGATCGGGAAGGCGCTTCTGTTAATTCCATGAATCGCGAAGTCTTTGATGAATTCGATCGAATCCTGAGCGACGACATTCCCCATCAAAATCCCAAAGGCGTTGTTATTTTATCCGGAAAGAAAAAAGGATTCATCGCCGGTGCCGATATCACTCAATTTACTGCCCTCAAAACCACCGACGAAGCGTTTGATTTGATTCGCCAAGCGCAGTTGGTACTGGATAAATTGGAAGCGCTGTCCATGCCGACGGTGGCGATGATCAACGGTTTCTGTTTGGGTGGTGGGCTTGAGGTTGCATTGGCGTGTCGGTATCGCGTTGCGCTCGATGAAGAAGGAACGTTAATCGGTCTTCCCGAAGTGAAATTGGGCATTCATCCGGGATGGGGTGGAACGGTGCGCTTGCCTCGACTCATTGGTGCGCCCAAAGCCATGAGCGTCATGCTGCCGGGAAATCCCGTGTCCGCGCGCGCGGCCGCGAAATTGGGAATTGTCGATGTTTCAGTGCCGCTTCGCGAGTTAAAACGAGCGGCTACTTATTACGTGTTACAGCAACCCAAACCGCATCAACCCCGTGGATTTTCGAAATACAGCAACGAGGTCTTCGTGCGTCCTTGGTTGGGGCGCATTTTTTACCGACAATTACGTGCTCGCGTAAACGAGCAACATTATCCCGCGCCGTTTGTCATCGTACGCAATTGGATAAAAGAAGGCGTGAGCGATAAAGCGCTGGTTGCGGAAGCGAAATCCATTGCCGAATTAATGGTAACCGATATCAGCCGAAACATGGTGCGTGTGTTCTTTTTACAGGATCGATTAAAATCGCTAGCAAAAGGCGCAAAATATAAACCGCAGCACGTGCACGTGGTGGGTGCTGGCACGATGGGTGGTGATATTGCAGCGTGGTGTGCGTTGCGTGGTGCTTCAGTGACTTTACAGGATCAAACGCTGGAAAAAATAGCGCCGGCGATTAAACGCGCGCACGATCTTTATGTAAAGAAAATAAAAGTTCCCTATAAAATACAGGCCGTGATGGATCGCCTGACGCCCGACGTTGCGGGTGATGGAGTAAAGCAAGCCGATCTCATTATTGAAGCGATTTTTGAAGATCTTTCCGCAAAGCAAAAAATATTTCAGTCAATGGAATCAAAAATAAAATCGGATACGGTATTAGCGACCAACACGTCGAGCATTCCGTTGGATGAGATTAATACAGTATTGAACGAGCCAGAGCAATTGGTGGGCATCCACTTTTTTAATCCTGTGGCGAAGATGCCATTGGTGGAGGTGGTGCATGGCAAACAAACGGCACCGGAAGTTGCTCAAAAAGCACTGGCTTTTGTGGGAGATATCGGCAAGTTGCCGCTGCTCGTAACGAGCAGCCCTGGATTTTTAGTGAATCGGGTATTGATGCCGTATTTGATGGAAGCGATGGCGTTGTTGGAGGAGGGTGCTTCACCGAGTCAAATAGATAAAGCAGCCGTGCAGTTTGGGATGCCGATGGGTCCGATCGCGTTATCCGACAAAGTTGGATTAGACATTTGTCTTTCGGTTGCGAAGAATTTGATGAAACATTACGGCGGAGAAGTCCCCAAGCGCTTGGAGGCGTTAATTAGCGAGGGTCATTTGGGTGTTAAAACGGGGCAAGGATTTTACCGTTATCGAAACGGTAAAATGCTAAAGCCCGAACGTGCGTCGGACAGCAAAACGTTGCCCGATATCACGGATCGCTTGATATTGCGTTTATTAAATGAGGCCGTGGCGTGTTTGCACGAAAAAGTCGTCGCAGATGCGGATTTATTGGACGCGGGTATGGTTTTTGGTACGGGGTTTGCGCCGTTTCGCGGAGGACCGCTTCATTATGCCAAATCGCGTGGTGTGGCGGATATTGTAAAAACGTTGGAACGTTTGACGAGAGACTATGGGGATCGGTTTAAACCGCATGAGGGGTGGAGGAGTCTTGAAAAGGGGGGAGGCATTCAATCATGGTAATCGCACTCAACCCCTCCCGTCATTGCGAGGCCGAAGGCCTAAGCAATCCAGAAAATTATTAATTAATCCTGGATCGCCACGGCGCCTGACGGCGCCTCGCGATGACGGAGGCTAAAATTCAGTGCGATTGCCATAGGCATTCAATGGAGAATTCAACAATGAGCACTTACCCCACATCACCCAGAACACTTTCTTATTTAATCACGCTTTCGTTTAAGCAATACGGAGCGGTATTGAAAGCCATTTTTCCGATGATTTTGCTGTCTGCTGTGGTGAAGGATTTGTATATTTATTTTGGTGGACTGCCGGCGAACAGCTGGTTTCGGTTGGCCATCATTATTGTGATGGTGCTGGCGGAATTGTATTTATGGGCTGTTATTTTGTGGGGTGCAAACGCGGTATTGCTGGGCGCCCCCGTTCGTTTGAATCAGGCGTGTCGAGAGGTCTATAGGAAATTATCTGCGATTTACGCGGGATTTTTTGCATTATTGTTGGTATTGTGCGTGGTATTTTTTGTTGGATATTTGCTCAGCAATATATTCAGTATGCTCGCGGGTAACACAATGCTCGTGAGAAGTGTGTTGACTTTACTTTTGATCGGATTGCCGATGACCTTTGCCTTTGTTCTTTTTCTGTTTGTATTGCCGTTATTGATTTTGGAATCCCTGCCGATTTGGCTGGCGTTTCGTCGAAGTATTTTGTGGGTGGGTTATGAAAATTGGCTGCGCACTTTTTCGGTTTATGCGGTTGTGTTGGTCGTGATTTTATTTACCTCACCAACGACAGCCCACGGTCAGTGGCTGGCAAAACATTATTTGAGTTTCTTGTTCGACGCATTTATCTTGTCTCTGTTTGGCCCATTAGTGATTAATTATTTATTGCTGCTGTTGAATGATTTGCGTTTACGCCGTTCTGTCTAGTGTTTTGTCAAATAAGTTTTGTGCATTCGTGAGGGGCGTCGCGACCACAGAGGCCCCGCCCCTGCGAAAGCAGGGGTAAGAAGCGCCGAGTACAGGATGTACGTCCCCGAACGAATGTACAAAACTTATTTGACGGAGTACTAGGTTTTTTTAACGTGTGGCTTTAAGAGCGGATCAAATTTTTGAATCATTTTATTGAGTGCTTCTTGATTGTCCGACCACAGTTTTATTTCCAGATACGGTTTGTGAACGCGGTAGCCTAATGTGCATTGAGGTTCTAGTTCCAAACTTTCCAATTGTGCCGCAATGCTGCTTTCGCTCACGCCGTACAGCATCCACGAGTGGCGGTATATGTGGTGGGCGTAATTTTTTTGCAATAACATCGGTAAGACCACTTCTTGAAAAATTGGCAGGCATTCATTTGGTGGCCCGGGCAACATAAAAATGTCTTTCCCTTCATGATGTACGTAACACGCGGCCGCCGAGCCGTTCGCGTTGTAAATGGGGGTGGAACCGATGGGCAATAGAGCTTGTTGTCGGTTGGTTTCAGGGATTTCTAAGTTTTTTTTGGTGAACCTTTCCACGATCCACTGCCATGCTTCATCGTTGAATTCCAATTCTTGGTGAATGGCCTTTGACAGTGCGTAACGCGTGCGATCATCGGACGTCGGGCCGAGCCCCCCGATTGTGATGAGGGCGTGATGCGTGGATAATAAAAAATTAATAGCACTTTCGATTTCGTGTGTCTCATCCCCCACGGTGACCCGCTGTCCCGCTTGGATGTGATGTTCCGTGAATTGTTGGGCGAAAATAGTAGAGTTGGTGTCTTGGCAAGCGCCGATGACGAGCTCTTCACCCGTACACACAAAACCGACACGCTTCATTTCCATTCGCGCTCGAGGTATTTCAGCTTGTCTTTAACCTCGGCCCACTCATCGGCGTCGGGTGGGGCGTCTTTGATAGACGTGATAATAGGCCATTTTTTCGCGAGCTCGGCGTTGAGGGCGAGGAATTCCTGCTGGTTTTCGGGAAGATCGTCTTGCGCAAAGATCGCATCGACGGGGCATTCTGGCACGCAGAGATTGCAGTCAATACATTCCTCGGGATCAATCACGAGCATATTGGGCCCTTCGCGAAAGCAGTCGACGGGGCATACTTCAACGCAGTCGGTATATTTGCAGCGGATACAGCTGTCGGTAACGACGAAGGTCATGGAAGTGCTCACTCCTTGTTGGCTTTTTCAGGCTGTGGAATTATAGTGTATCGAGGCGTGATGGGCTAGGGGAGAAATATGGTAACAGCGGAACAAATTAAAGAGTGGATTGAGCGCGGTTTAGCGGACAGTCGGGTTGTTTACTCGGAAGGGGATGGTCAGCATTTTGAAGCGGTGGTACTCTGTGATACTTTTACGGGGAAAAATATGCTGATGCGCCACCGCATGGTTTATGAGGCATTAGGTCATCGCATGCAAACGGATATTCATGCGTTATCGTTAAAAACATTTACACCGGCAGAATATGAAAGTCGGGGTGAGGTATGAATATGCACGATACAATTAAAAAGCAAGTTGAGAGCAATCCGGTAGTACTATACATGAAGGGAACGCCGGATTTTCCGCAGTGTGGGTTTTCCGGCCGAGTCGTTCACATTTTACGGCAGTGTGGCGTTTCCGAATTCGCCAGCTTTAATGTCTTAGAAGACCCTGAGCTTCGTCAAGCGGTCAAGGAATACTCCAATTGGCCGACGCTGCCGCAACTTTATATTAACGGAGAGTTTGTGGGTGGTAGTGACATTGTGGGTGAATTGTTTGAGTCGGGTGAGTTGAAGAAGATATTGAGTAAGTTGGGCTGATCCCGAATCAAGGGGGCCTTGATTCGGGATTCGTTAATTAAAAATCCCAGAGGGAAGGTTTTTTAGCGAGTGGAGTGGGGTGATCGCGCCGCTCATACACCCGCTGATATTTTTTAATCTCTGCTTGCTGAGAGGCGGATAACGAATGTGACCGATCAAACTCGGCTAGATGCTTATCGATCTCGCTGACGTAATCTTTGATCGTCTTTTGTGATTTTTGCTTTATAACCATGAGCCTTATCTTTACAATACTTTTGTACCCTGGCATTGTACCTCGTTTCGTGGCAGCGCCTCAACGGTGGGAAGAATGGAAAAGCAACTGCAATTAAAAGGATTCACCTTTGCCGAACTGTTTTCAGCCGAGGGGCTGAAAAAATTAGACGATTCGTTTCTCGCTTACCTCAGAAAGAGCGACGAGCTGACCCACGATCAACTGCTCAATTTTCGCACGAGTGATTCCTTTTCTCCCGAACAAATCAGCGCGCTGATCCTCTCTGCTGCCCCTGCATTGGAAGCCTATATCGCCGAGCTTTTTGCTATTGAAGATGAGGTGGGTCGTTTGCAAGCGGCAACCCTCTACCACGATCCCATATTCGCCTTTAAAAAATATTATGTTTTGCGCGAGGCCAAGCGTGCGATTAAAAAAGAAAGTGAAATTGATTTTCATTCATTAGATCAATGGCTAAAAGATCAATTAAGAGAAAACAATTTAAATGACAATGACCGGGAGTGGGCGATTGCCACTCTGGGGCAACGGTGGCTATCCGATCCAATGAGTAATCGAGAAGCGATTGAGCGATTGACTTTGTGGTGCGTCGGCGCGTTAACAAAATCCGAAGGAAAAGTGATTGTTAATGGATGGGTCAGTTTTCACCTTCCCCGGCATCTGAATTATGAAAATCTGGTTGCCACCGTTCCTGTCGCTGGTGATTCGGTGGGTCGTCTTGAGGGGCCTGTTGAGGCAAGGCGTTATCGCGACGGTTTTGGGCTAACCGATCCGCGCATGTCGCGTCGAGAGGCTTTAGACGAAGTGCATTACTGCGTTTACTGTCACAAAACCGACGGTGATTTTTGTTCGAAAGGTTTTCCGGTAAAAAAAGGTCAGCCCGATCAAGGGTTAAAAGTAAATCCTTTGGGTGAAGCATTAACCGGATGCCCATTAGATGAAAAAATTTCTGAAATGCACGCGCTGAAAAAGTCGGGTTACGGCATTGCGGCGTTGGCTACGGTGATGATCGATAATCCCATGTGTCCCGTCACGGGTCATCGCATTTGCAATGATTGCATGAAAGCCTGTATTTATCAAAAACAAGAACCCGTGAATATTCCCCAAACCGAAACGCGGATTTTAACGGATGTGCTCGATTTACCCTGGGGCGTTGAAGTTTACGATTTATTAACGCGCTGGAATCCCTTGCGACGCGAGCAATGGATTCCCAAACCCTACAACGGAAAAAAAGTACTCATCATGGGCATGGGGCCTGCCGGGTTTACGTTGGCTCATTATTTATTGATGGAAGGTTTCGCCATCGTGGGTACGGAGGGCTTGAAAGTAGAGCCATTACCGCATCATCTGGCGACCAATCCCATTTTCCGTTACGACGATTTGCGCGAAGGGCTAGACAGTCGGGTGATGGCGGGGTTTGGGGGTGTTGCCGAATACGGAATTACCGTGCGTTGGGACAAAAATTTCTTAAAGTTAATTTACGTGAATTTAGTGCGTCGCCCCTATTTTCAAGTATTTGGAAGCATTCGCTTTGGCGGAACTTTACAAGTTGAGGACGCGTGGCTATTAGGATTCGATCACTTAGCCGTGGCAGTGGGTGCCGGGTTACCCCGCGAATTGGAAATTCCGCACAGCATGGCTCCAGGCATGCGGCAAGCGAATGATTTTTTAATGGCATTGCAATTGACGGGCGCGGCTAAGGCATCCAGTCTGGCGAATTTACAGGTGCGCTTGCCGGCGTTGATCATCGGAGGTGGGTTAACGGGGATCGATACGGCTACGGAAGTGCAGGTGTACTACATCACTCAAGTTGAAAAAATTCACGAGAGATATCAAAAGCTCACTGAATATTTCGGAGAAGAAACCGTAAGATCTCGTTTCAATACGCACGACTTATCCGTTCTGGATGAATTTCTGGAGCATGCTCGTCGGGTGCTCGAAGAGCGCCGTAACGCCGAGCGGGAGGGGCGGCCTCCCAACTTTATTCATTTAATTCGTCAATGGGGTGGAGTGACTGTCGCTTATCGTCGCACGATGCAAGAATCGCCGGCTTATCGTCGCAATCACGAAGAGGTCATTAAAGCGCTCGAAGAAGGTATTTATTACGCGGAGGGGTTGGAACCCAAAGCAGTGAAGTTAGATGAACACGGTGATGTCTCTGCGTTGGTGTGTCGGTGGCGCGTCATGGACGAAGAAGGTGTGTGGATGGAAACCGACGAAGATCAAACCTTGCCGGTGCGTTCTATTTTTGTGGCGACGGGTGCGCGGCCTAATATTGCGTATGAATACGAGCACCGCGGTACTTTTTTGCGCGAGGGATTTAATTACGAACGATTCGAATCGGTCGATAATCAATTAAAACCCGTGCACACGCAGGGGCACTGTAAGATCGAGAATTTTGGAGCATTTACGAGTTATGAGCACGAAGATCGTCGCGTCACCTTTTTAGGCGACACGCATCCGATTTTTCACGGCAGTGTGGTGAAAGCCGTTGCTTCCGCGAAACGCGTGTACCCGAAAATTGTGGATACCGTGTTACTGAAAAATAATCACGCGCCGTTGGGCGATCCTGCTGAGTACCAAAGGTTTCGAGAGCAGATGTCGTTGATGTTTTGGGCGGAAGTCGTTTCCGTTCGTCGTCACACGGCCGATATGGTGGAATTACAAGTCCGATGCCCGGTTGCCGCTAAGAATTTACACCCGGGACAATTTTACCGACTACAAAATTACGAGTGTTTGTCACCGATGGTTGCAAATACGCGCTTACAAACGGAAGCATTGGCGATGATTGGCGCGAAACACCGCGACGATCCCGACGTTGTTTCTTTCATGGTATTGGAGCGAGGAGCCAGTTCACGGCTAGTGGCGACTCTGAAAAAGGGACAACCGATATCGGTCATGGGGCCCACGGGATGTCGGACCAAGATTCCCGAGGGGGGGCCGAAGACCATCGCCATCATCGGGGGTTCGATGGCGGCTGCCCACCTCCGTTCTTTAGGACCTGCGTTTCACGAACAGGGGCACCGGGTGTTTTTTGTGGGTCTGATGAAGTCGGCAAAAGAGTTGTTTTGCCAGGATGAGTTGGAAGCGGCGAGCGATGCCGCTTTGTGGTTGACGCAGTCAGAAGAAGATACAGTTACACCGAATCGACCTCAGGATATTGCCACCACCGGCGAGCTCATCACCGTTTTGCGCAATTACGACCAGGGAATCTATACCAATCATCGACCGCCGGCAGTTCCACTGTCCTCAATATCTGAAGTATTTGTGGTAGGTTCTCCCGCTTTGATTCGACGGGTACAGCAATCACGATCTCAGCTACTTCATGGTCATTTCGCCGAAGATGCCGAGTTTATTGCGTCCGTTTATGGACCCATGCAATGCATGATGAAGGGCGTGTGTGCGCAGTGCTTGCAGTGGCAAGTGGATCCTAAAACGGGTCGGCGAACCAAAGCAGTGTTCGCGTGCTCGTGGCAGCATCAGCCCATGGAAAAAGTGGATATTGGGAATATCGACGAGCGTCTGTCTCAGAATCGCACTCAGGAGATTTTGGCCAATCTGTGGTTGGATTACCTGTTTGCCACGGAAGAGGTAGCTCGGGTATAAGATAAAGCTTTCTTGCCGATCCGACGGGTTCTCACTTATAATCACTCCAGAAAAAACACCATAAGGAAGCCGACATGTACAAGCAGATCTCTCACAGTGAAGCAGAACAATTGATGAACGAACGTAAGATTGTAGTTGCTGATGTGCGAGATGAGGAAAGCTATGAAGAGATGCATATTGCGAACGCCATCCACTTGTCCATGTCCACGCTCCAGGACTACTGTCAGCGGACCGACAAAGCCACGCCTATTCTGATATACTGTTACCACGGGATTAGCAGCCAATCGGTGGCGCAACACCTAGTAGAACTGGGTTTTAAAGAGGTATACAGCTTAGTTGGAGGATTTGAGACTTGGAAGGCGCATCATCCGACTTCAGACGCTAATAAGTAAACATGCCGATCCAATTTGACATTCCTACCAGGGAATCTCTGGCGACCCTGCCGCCACATCAAAGGGAAAAATCGATTTCACGTCTTGCCGACTTACTTGCGGCTGAGGACGCGGTGGTTATTGCCCATTACTACACTGAACCCGAAGTCCAGCAATTAGCAGAGGAAACCGGTGGTTTTATCGGGGACTCTTTAGCCATGGCACAATTCGGAGTTGAGCATACGGCTTCAACGTTGATGGTGGCGGGCGTTCGCTTCATGGGCGAGAGCGCTAAGATTTTGAGCCCTCAAAAACGCGTCTTGATGCCTACCGTGCAGGCGACGTGTTCTTTGGACTTGGGTTGCCCGATCGATCAATTTACCACCTTTTGTGATCAACACCCCGATCGCACGGTGGTGGTGTATTGCAATACTTCCGCAGCGGTTAAAGCGCGCGCCGACTGGGTGGTGACTTCGTCGAATGCCGTTGCGATTGTGGATCACTTGAGTGCAGCAGGGAAAAAAATTTTATGGGCGCCGGATCGCTATTTAGGCCAGTACATACAAAGCAAGACTGGAGCAGACATGATTTTATGGGACGGTGCTTGTATCGTGCACGAAGAATACCGTGTGCAAGCGCTCCAAGAATTACGCCGACAACATCCGGAAGCGGCAGTGTTGGTGCACCCCGAGTCACCTCCAGGCGTTATTCAGCAAGCGGACGTGGTGGGCTCGACGTCACAATTGTTAAAGGCAAGCCAAGAATTACCGAATAATGTCTTTATTGTTGCAACGGATCGCGGTATTTTTTATAAGATGCAACAAGCGTCACCGCACAAGACGTTTATTGAAGCGCCTACGGCAGGGGAAGGGGCGACGTGCCACAGTTGCGGACACTGCCCGTGGATGGCCATGAATAATTTGCAGCGTGTGGAAGAATCACTGTTGACGGGCACGAACGAAATTGTGATTGACCCGGCCATCATTCAGAAAGCCAAAGCCCCGCTACAACGGATGTTAAATTTCAGCTCTAAGGGAGCGTAATGACGGAAAATAATAAAAACGAAGAACGGCAGTGCCGCATCGACGTTCTTCAATTACATAAAATTCGTCATCATATTTTTTTGTGTTGCGACCAAACCAAACCTAAATGCTGCCAAAAAGGCGAAGGGTTAATTTCGTGGGAATATTTAAAGCGTCGCCTCGATGAATTGAACTTAACGGGGGTGGGTGGAATTTACCGCACGAAAGCGAATTGTTTGCGGGTGTGCTGCCAAGGTCCAATTGCCGTCGTTTACCCCGATGGAATTTGGTATCACTCGTGCACGCCGGAAGTGATTGAGCGAATTATTCAAGAGCACTTTATTGGCGGTAAACCGGTTGAAGATTATATTTTATTTAGAAATTCGTAAGTGATGAAAAAATTTATTGGCCATATTCGAAAATTAAAAGGCGAGCCCACTTGCCCGGTGTCTTACTATTTTCGGTTGGGCGATAAAGAAATTCCGTTAAATTCATTAATGGGAAATACCCTTTCTTTCGTTCCCACCGGTAATATTCAGTGTATTCAGTGCGGCCGAAAAACCAATAAAAGCTTTCAGCAGGGTTTTTGTTTTCCGTGTTTGCGTCGGTTGCAAGAGTGTAATCTTTGTGTGATTCATCCCGAACGCTGCCAAGTGGAATCGGGTACTTGTTCGACTGAGGATTGGGCGCACGTGCAGTGTGCGCAAACCCATATTATTTATTTGGCAAATTCTTCGGGATTAAAAGTCGGTATCACGCGGGAAACGCAAGTCCCAACGCGCTGGATCGATCAAGGTGCTTCGCAAGCCATTCCTATTTTTAAAGTCAGTAATCGTTATCAAGCGGGTGTGATGGAAGTGGCGCTCAAGCAGTTCGTGAACGATCGTACCGATTGGCGAGCGTTATTGAAAAACGACGCGGAACCGTTGGATTTGTTGCGGGTCTGGAGTGAATTAAGAGTTGAGGCACGTGCGGCCATTCAGCGGGTATTTTCTCAGTTTCCGGGAAATGGATTGACTGAGTTATCGAGTCAAGAAATCACGCAATTGAATTATCCAGTTGTGCAGTATCCGGAAAAAATAAATAGCCTGTCACTGGATGCGGAGCAGTCCGTATCCGGAAAGTTAATGGGCATTAAAGGGCAGTATTTAATTTTCGACAACGGCGTGATTAATATACGCAAATTTGGTGGTTATGAAGTTGAATTTCATGTCCGTCATTGCGAGGCGCCATTAGGTGCCGCCGAAGCCCCGCGGCTTGACCGCGGGGAATCCAGGATTAATTAATTCTGGATCGTCACGCCCACTTCGTGGGCTCGCGATGACGGAGGCGAGGACGGGCAATGATTGTGATGCAAAAAATGGTTTTAGCGAAGATGAGGACATAGGAATGATAACGAGATTTATTGCAACGGAATACAATGCCATTGGTATGGTGGGTGTTGTGCTTATTTTAGTGGCTTATTTGTTGTTGCAAATTGATCGGCTCGGTCAAGACAGCGTTTTGTATTCGCTGTTGAATGCCGTTGGTGCGTGTTTTATTTTGGTATCGCTGTATTATTCCTGGAATTTAGCCTCCGGTGTGATCGAAATCGCGTGGTTGATTATCAGCTTGTTTGGGCTGGGGAAGTCCATTTACCTCAAATTCCGAAAATAGAATACCACGTGTAAACACGTGGTATTTTTAGCTCGTAGCCTTGATGAAGCTCTGCGAAATCAAGGAATTCCTGGGTTGCGCCTCGAGGCGAGGCTTCACCCAGGCTACGAGAGACTGGGCGTTTGGGAGGACGTTTCGGATTTGTCTGAGCGCTCTTGAATTTCAGACTCCAACTGATCACATTCCTCGGGGGTTAAAATTTTTAACGATGCTAGAGTATCTCGGTAGGCGAAAAAGTTATCGGGATCACACTCTAAATGGATAATAATTGAATAAGTGATTTGCTCAATACTGTAGCTACACGAAAATGTAAAATGGTCTTTGTCTTTAAGGTTGAGTTCTTTTTTCAATGAGTCAATGAGTGCATTGACAATGCGTAAACTTTCGGTGTCTCGTTCTGCACCCGTTTTTTTCCAGTAAGTTATCGTGTCTGAAGTTTTTATCTCGTGAATGCCACAAGTAATTCGTAGGATAGTTACGGCTTTCTCTTCTAAGGTCTGAGTAAATTTTAAAGTGTCAGTCTTCCTTAGGACGGTAATATTTTTCTTAGTTTCGATGAATTTCCATTTTGAAGCTTCACCTCTCATTACTCCACCCACAAAAACTTTATTCTATATCAAACTTTTTACAGAAAGGCAAGCGAATTTTTAAGATAGCTGCTTAAAAATTCTTGAAGTGATTTGAAATCGAGGCGATTAGAGCAGTATGCCACGATATTATCAGGACGAATCAAATATAATCCCGGGTATTTCACGCCATATCGTGCGTGTGCTGTTTTATTACTGTCTAGAATAAGATTGTTGACTTCATTTATGGGTGTTGTGCTGACAATGTGAATATTAAGTAGTTCGGGAAAAATACGATTAAGATTTTTAATGTTCTCGATTAAATTCGGGAGTAAATGAGCAGGAAAATTTTCTCCGATAAACAGTAATACATTGTGCTGTGTATTTCGCAGCGAATCATAAAGACGGTGTTGAGGCGATAGCAGGACATCCGGTGCGCGTTCGCCGGGCTTGGGTGCGTGCGCACTCATCACGTGATGAGTGTCGATCGCCGGACTTTTGTGGTAGCGCGTAGCGATTTGTGTTAATCGTTGGCTGAGTTTTTTTCGAAGAAAAGCAATGCGCGGAATTGTTTTCATAGCGAGAAAGCGCACTCCCTTTAACAAGGGATTCTTCGATAACATCATTCGCGACAAACGATCCGTTACGGCGACGATGCCTTTCACGACGGGAAGCCTTTCCGCGTTGTAGCTTTCCAGTAGAGTGTCTTTCGCTGAGCCTTTAATGACGAGCGCTAATTTCCACGCCAGATTGTGCACGTCTTGCAATCCTGTATTCATGCCTTGTCCGCCGACGGGAGAATGAACGTGGGCCGCATCACCCGCAATAAAAATACGTCCTTCGCGCATGGCGTTGACGGCTTTGCTGTGTATCCAAAAATGCGAAGACCAATTAATCGATTTTAAGGAAAATATTCCGTAGGATCGTTTTTTCACGACTTCACGAATCAGAGCGTCGTCGATGGAATTCGTGTCGGTGCTTTCGTTCAGACTGCCCATCAGGCGGTATCGATCGCCTTCAATCGGAAAAATCGCCATGATGTTTTTTTTCGAGAAAAAGGCCGCCAATATATTTTTAGGGAGTTTAGTTTCCAGTGAGGCGTCGGCAAGCAAAAAGGGTTGTGGGATATCTTCACCTTCGAAAATAATAGAGGTATTTTCGCGGACCGCGCTGTGTAATCCGTCGCAGCCGATTATCCAATGGCAGTGAATTTCTTCTATTTCTCCGTTTGCATGTTTGATTTTCGCAAGCAAATAATCGGTATTTTTAGTCACAGAAACCAATTCTCGAGAACGCTCGATGGAAACCGTGAATTCTTGTAATCGCTCCGCTAAAATTTTTTCCGTTACATTTTGAGGGAGCAAAAAGATAAAAGGATAGGGGGAGTCAATACCGTTTAATTCCATGCGGACCATCACTTTACCGTCGCGGTAAATGCGCACACCCGCAGCGGGGTGACCTGCCTTTAAAAAGCGATCAACAATGCCGATGAGATCAAACAGTTCCAGAGTTCGCGGTTGAATGCCCAACGCGTTTGAGGTTTGGCTCGCTTCGGGTTTTTTATCGATAATTCGGACGGGGATGCCGTGACGGGATAATTCGCAGGCCGCCAATAATCCGGTTGGACCGGCGCCGACGATAAGAACGGGAATTTGTGTTTTCATTTCATACCTCGCGGCTTGCCGCGAGACCTTTTGCAGACAGAATGATGGGGATAACAATCCTTAGCCATCCCCACCAAACCATCAAATGAACATCCTTGAGCTTCTGTGGGGTTTCCCTATCCCACTTCCTTGAAAACCATCCTTTGCGCTATCCTGTTGCTCTATCCTTTGCCCCTGTCCTGTTTACCATCCGAGAAGAAAGAAGATCCTGATATGTGCAAATAATAAACATATTGGGGGTTCAGCGGTATCAGCTATATAGGATTATATCTGTGAGATATCTCTTACAGATATGACGTAGCCTTGATGCAGCCATGCGTAATCAAGGAATTCCTGGGTTACGCCTCGGCGCGAGGCTTCACCCAGGCTACAGAAAGAGTTCCAGGAGCTCGTTCAGGAAGCGGTGTCCAAGGGTGGTCACCTCCCAGGCCTGCTCCTGGTGGCTCATCAAACGACGCGTGAAGGCGCTTTTCAGGAGGGGATCGAGGGTGGCTTTGGATAGACCGGTGCGCTGGGTGAAGAGCGCGTGGGGAATGGGCTTTTGCAGTCGCAGGGCGTTCATCATGAACTCGAGGGGTAGTTCTGCCGGAGTTAAGACGCGCTGGCCTTCACAAGGGGATTTTGAGGGGTCGAGATACGTTTTTGGGTTTTTCACGTTCCAGTGGCGGGTAATGAGGCCCGTTTGGCCGTGGGTCAATTTACTGTGCGCGCCGGCACCGATCCCGAGATAATCGCCAAATTCCCAGTAATTCAAATTATGCGCGCAGAAAAATCCCGGCCGTCCGTACGCGGAAACTTCGTAGTGCAAAAAACAATTTTCTTTTAATAAGCGTTGACCGTGTTCTTGTATTTCCCACGTGAGATCGTCTTCCGGTAAGGGCGGTGGCTGTTTGTAAAAAAAAGTATTCGGTTCAAGAGTTAATTGATACCACGAAATATGAGTGGGGTGTAAAGCGAGTGCTTTGTGCAAATCGGATAAGGCCTGTTCGGTTGTTTGATGCGGTAAGCCAAACATTAAATCGAGATTGATGTTGTCGAATCCGGCGTTTTTTGCGGTATAGATTGCACGTGAGGCTTCTTGGCCGTCGTGAATTCTTCCCAGTACTTTCAATTTTTCATCGTCAAAACTTTGTATGCCCAGTGATAATCGATTGATGCCAATTTTTCGATAAGCGTCAAATCGTTTTTGCTCAACCGTTCCTGGATTGGCTTCGAGCGTGATTTCCAGATTATTTTCAAAGGAAAGTTTTTCCCGTAAAAATTGAAATAATTTTTCGTAGGCTGTTGCTGAAAATAAACTCGGTGTGCCGCCACCGATAAAAATAGAGTGAATCTCTCGGTGTTGTATTATTGGAAGGTAATTTGTTATTTCCTCGCATAAGCGGTCAATGTATTGCATTTCAGGTAATTCGCCTCGATGGACGTGCGAATTAAAGTCGCAATACGGGCATTTACGTATGCACCACGGGGTGTGGATGTATAAGCTCAGTGGAATATAATGGACTGAAGACGACATGCGTCATTGTATCAAAATTTTCCTGCTTTTGGTGGGGCAGTTTTCAAGATACACTACTCATCAATGAAATCAAAACCAACAATCCTTAACAAAGTCGTGCTCGCCCAAAGTCGATTATTCGATATCGAAGGCGTGCATTTGCGCTTTTCGAATGGGGAAGAGCGGCACTTTGAGCGGATCTGCGGTCGAGGGCGGGGTTCTGTGTTGATCGTGCCTGTTCTGGATGAAAATACCGTGCTTTTGGTGCGTGAATACAGTGCGGGTGTCGATGAATACGTCTTGGCTTTTCCCAAAGGTGCCGTGGAAAAAGACGAAGATTTGATGGTAACGGCGGCGCGTGAGTTGAAGGAAGAAGTAGGCTACGGCGCGCGGCGCATGGCACGAATCGCTGAGTTCAGTGCATCACCCGGTTATCTGCATTCAAAAATGCACGTTATTGTGGCCACCGATTTATATCCCGAGACTGCTGAGGGCGATGAACCTGAGTCGATGGAAGTGATTCCGTGGAAGTTGAACGACATCGATGCGCTGCTGGCGAATCCCGAATTTCATGAAGCAAGGAGCGTTGCGGCTTTATTTTTAATTGAGAGGCAACAACGTGGACGGTGAATGGCAGAGCTGGCTCGATCCCGTCGTCGCCATCGCACAAAAAGCCGGCCGTGAAATCTTACCCTATTTTTACGCTTCTTCTGAAGAAATTGGCGTGACTCAAAAGCGAGACCACACGCTGTTAACTAAAGCGGATGTGCGGGCGAATGAAATTATTTTCGAAGGATTACACAAATTAACGCCGTCGATTCCCGTGCTTTCTGAAGAAGGCGTAATCCCGTCTTACGAAATACGAAAAAATTGGACCCGGTATTGGTTGGTTGACCCGCTTGATGGGACTCGTGGTTTTGTCGAACACAGTGACGAATTCACCGTGAATATTGCATTGATCGATCAACATCACTCTCGGATGGGTGTTGTTTATGCGCCGGCGAAAAACAGTTGTTACTTCGCGATTAAAGGGAAAGGTGCGTTTAAACAAATTGAAAAAAACACACCGATAGCGATTCACACGAAATCCCTCGATTGGAAATCCTTTCAAGTATTGCTGGGGCGTTATCTTCGATCGCCGCGACTGCCGGATTTATTTAAACAAATTCCGGGCTGCGATTTGATACGCATGAACAGCTCACTAAAGTTTTGCTGGATTGCGGAAAGGAAGGGGGATATTTATCCTCGATTTGGAAACACGAGTGAGTGGGATACGGCCGCGGCTCAGTGTGTCCTCGAAGCGGCAGGCGGTGCCGTGCTTGATTTCAATGGCAATCCGCTGCACTATAACACCTCCGAATCGCTCGTCAATCCGGCGTTTGTGGCCTTTGGCGATCCGAGTCAAAAGAATAAAATTATTGATCTGGTTGAGCAAAAGAGGAGAGAGAAGTGACCAAGCACGTAAAAGTAGTCGTAACGGGTGCCGCTGGGCAAATTGGTTATGCGTTATTGTTTCGTTTAGCGTCCGGTCAAGCGTTTGGCCCCCAGACCACTGTGGATTTACATTTATTAGAAGTAGAACCCGCATTACCTGCATTGCATGGCGTGGTCATGGAATTGGAAGATTGCGCTTTTCCCTTATTGCAAAACGTAGTTGTCACCTCCGACCCTAAAGTTGGATTTAATGACGTGAATTGGGCGATTTTAGTGGGTGCTGCACCGCGCAAAGCCGGCATGGAACGATCCGATTTGCTGCAGAAAAATGGTGGAATTTTTTCCGCTCAAGGAAAAGCATTGAATGAAAATGCCGCGAATGACGTGCGTATTTTTGTGGTGGGTAATCCGTGTAATACCAATTGTTTGATTGCCATGCACAACGCGCCGGATATTCCGAGAGATCGTTTTTACGCGATGACGCGATTAGATCAAAACCGCGCCGTTTCGCAATTGGCGATTAAAGCGGGTGCGACGGTTAATGACGTAAAAAACATGATTATTTGGGGCAACCATTCGTCCACGCAATACCCCGATTTTTATCACGCGACGATTAAAGGTAAATTAGCGCCTGAGGCGATTAAAGATCAAAAATGGTTGACGGAAGAATTTATTCCGATTATTCAGCAACGCGGAGCGGCTGTTATTAAAGAGCGTGGTGCTTCGTCTGCGGCATCCGCCGCCAATGCTGCGTTGGGAAGCGTTGTGAGCTTGCAGCAAGAGACTCCCAAAGACGAAAGTTATTCCGTAGCCTTGTGTTCGCACGGCGAATACGGCGTTGATGAAGAATTAATTTTTTCATTTCCGTGTCGAACGGAGAATGGGAAAGTAAAAATTGTCGAAGGCATTCAGCACAACGATTTCGGGAAACAAAAATTAAAAGAAACACTCGATGAATTGCGCTCCGAGCGGGATGCGGTCAAAGAATTAGGATTAATTAAATAATTAAAGTAGGTTGGGCTGAGCTTCGAAGCCCAACAAATTATGCATGTACTCGGCATTGAAACTTCCTGCGATGAAACCGCCGTTGCAATTTACGACAGCGAGCGCGGATTATTAGCGCATTGCATTCACAGCCAAATTGATACGCACGCCGTTTACGGCGGCGTCGTTCCCGAGTTGGCGTCACGCGATCACGTTCGAAAAACGTTACCCTTGATTCAGAAAGCCCTTGCCGACGCGAATCTTTCTAAAAAAGAAATTGATGGCATTGCTTATACCAAAGGTCCGGGCTTAATCGGCGCGCTGATGGTGGGAGCGTCGATTGCAAAGAGTCTTGCGTTTGCGCTTCGCATTCCCGTCGTTGGCTTGCATCACATGGAGTCCCACTTAATGGCCGTCGGCCTTGAAAAAAATCCGCCGGAGTATCCGTTTATCGCGCTGTTGGTATCCGGTGGGCACACGATGTTGGTTCAGGTCAAACAGTTGGGTGGTTATCACATTTTGGGTGAAAGCATCGACGACGCCGTTGGTGAAGCTTTCGATAAAACCGCAAAATTATTGGGGCTTCCTTATCCCGGCGGTCCTGCATTGGCTCAATTAGCCGAACAGGGCAATCCCGAGCGTTTTCATTTTCCGCGCCCCATGATTCATCGGCCCGATTTAAATTTCAGTTTCAGCGGATTAAAAACGCACGCCGTGCATTGTTTCAAACAATACGGTGATGATGAGCAGACGCGCGCCGATATTGCGCGTGCGTTTGAAGAAGCGGTGGTGGATACGTTGATGCAAAAATGCCTGCGCGCGTTAGAAAAAACGGGGTTGAATACGTTGGTGATGGTGGGTGGCGTTGCGTCAAATAAAAAATTGCGCGAGCGATTGCTGAAAAGCATCGAGAAAATCGGCGGAAAATTGTATTTTCCTCGTCAAGAATTTTGTACCGACAACGGCGCGATGGTCGCTTACAACGGCTGGTTGCATTTGAAAGCCGGCCAAAAAGAAGGAACTGATATTCGTGTTAAGCCACGGTGGTCGATGGAGGAGCTTAGTACTTACCACCGCTCAGGGTAGAAAGTCGATGGAATTGATTGTGGTATTTTGTTCAAGGATCTCGTCAAATAGCTCAGCGTATGTGTCACAAAAAAGTTGTATTTTTTGAGCGTAAAATTTTAAAAGTTCATTGGAAAACTTTATCTCCAGTTTGAGTGTTTCTTGTTGATCCTGATCCTGCGCGGTTAAATAAACCGTAGCTCTTTTTTGTAGGGTCTCATAATTGGTAATGGCGGTATTGAGAGATTGTTGGTAAGTTTGAAAATGAGTTTCTATAGTTTCCAGAACAGATGCCAGAACAGATATATTTCGCATAATCGCTTTTTCAGTGGCTTGTAAATACAACAGGGTTTCAATATTTTCAGCATATATTGATTGCTCAGCGGATCTTTCATTTTTTTCGATCTTTTTCGGTTGTGAAAAAAACTTTTCTCTGAATGGGCTCCTGGGGCTTTTCTCTTGAGAAGAAGAGGGTGACTTCGTTTCCTTTAGCCACTCATCGATGCCCCTAACAAAACTGGTTTCCTGGCTTTCAGTTTCAACTTGGTCTTGTAAGATCAGTCGGGTTGGAAATAAATGGTTTAATAATTGCATCGCTCTCGATGCACTTTGTATCTTTTTTTCAAGCGTCTGTTCGCTGGCTTGAAGGTCTCGGGTTTTTTCTTCTTCTAGGACGACTTTAGCGGAATCGATTAATGCAGGTTCATGGTTTTTTATTAGCTCAGAAAATATTTGAAGCAGGTTTTGTAACGATTCCCAAATTTCACTGATTTTAGCCGTGGGATCGTTATTTTCACTTGGGTAGCTACTATCTTCTACAGATACAGAGGCTCTTGTCATCCGTTAAAACTGAATCTTACTTTCCGTGCCCTTCCGTAGACGATCGATGTTGGCCCAGTGTTTCCAGATGATTAATACCGTGATTAAGAGCACCGGGAAAAAGTAAGCGCCTCGTCCACCAATCAGTAAATAAATCGGTGCGGCGACGGCGGTTACGAGAGAAGCGAGTGAAGCGTAACGGAAAATCAGCGCGACGATGATCCAGGTCGCAATTAAAAATACCGCGCCCCAAAATGATAATGCCAAAATGCCACCGATGGCTGTTGCGACGCCTTTGCCGCCTTTGAATTTAAAATACAGCGGATACACGTGTCCGACGACGGCTGCCAAGGCAACAAACCCAAGACCCAGTCCGTGTACGTGAAATAATCGTCCGATGAGTACGGCGATTAAACCTTTTAACGCATCGCCGATGAGGACGTAGATTGCGGCTTGCTTGCCGCCCAAGCGCGCTAAATTAGTGGCGCCGGCGTTTCCAGAACCCTGGGTGCGTGGATCGGGGAGTTTTAAATATTTAGCGGCAAGGATGGCGCAGGAGATGGAGCCAATGAGATACGCAAGAATGATGCTGATGATAAATCCCATTTTCATAATCCTTTTTAGCGATCAAGTGCTTAACATGATATCGAGTCGTTGAGGGGTTGTCTACGCCAATATTTTCAGAAAATGTTCGCGGTAATAGCGCAGCTCTTCAATGGAGTCGCGAATATCTTGTAAAGCGACGTGCTGGGATTCTTTTATCAATCCTCTGGCGATTTGTGGTGCCCAGCGTTGGGCGAGAATTTTGAGGGTGCTGACGTCCAAATGCCGGTAGTGAAAATATTTATCAAGCACAGGCATGTAACGGTACAAAAACCGCCGATCTTGGCAGACGGAATTGCCACATAAGGGGGATTTTCCGGGAGGAACGTATTTTTGCAAGAAAGCAATCGTTTCCGACTCGGCCTGGGCTTCGTTGACGGTGCTTTTTGACACCCGGTCGATTAAGCCAGAGTGGCCGTGGTGTTCCTTATTCCACGAGTCCATCCGGTCAAGCCGTTCTTGGGGTTGGTGGATGGCAAAAACCGGCCCTTCAGCCAATATATCGAGGTTGGAATTTGTGATGATGGTGGCGATTTCTAAGATGCGGTCGTTATCGGGGTCGAGGCCGGTCATCTCGAGGTCCAGCCAGATTAAGTTATCGTCGCTGATGCTCATCGTCCGATTATATACTTATTACCGGCTCCTTAGGTATAATACCCTCTGATTTTCAATAGATAACCTTTGGAGTATATAACCATGCCCGAGATACTGCGTGCCCCAGCGCAAGCCCGAGTGGCTATTCAGGCCACCGTGGCTCAGTTTATGTCAAAAGTGTACTTATGGATGGTATTTGGCTTGGCCCTCACGGCATTGACGGCGTATCTTATCGCGAGCCACCCGGCTGTCATGCAGGCCGTTGTTCAAAAGAAAGGGCTGTTTTTAGGGTTAATCCTCGTTCAATTCGGCGTGGTTATCGCGCTGTCTTGGGCGATGAATCGGATTAATGCGGCCACCGCGGCTTTGCTTTATATCCTTTACACCGTGGTAACGGGCGTTGTTTTCAGCGTTATCTTTCTGGCTTATACGGGTAAAGACATACAGAACGCTTTTCTCGTTACCGCCATATCCTTTTTCGGTCTGACGATGTTTGGGTTTGTTACCAAGCGGGATCTGGGTCCGATCGGAAAATTTTGCGTCATGGGCCTGTTTGGGATAATCGGATTTATGCTGCTGTCGTTTTTCATCCCCGGACTGCGTGGAGATACCGCACAGATGACGATTTCTGCTCTTGGTGTGATCGTGTTTGCGGGATTGACGGCATACGACACGCAAGCGATTAAACAAACCTACTTGATGACTGATTCCAGCGGCGAAGGTGTGGTTGCGAAGCAAGCGATATTTGGCGCGTTGAGATTGTATTTGGACTTTATCAATCTGTTTCTAAGCATATTGAGACTGTTCGGCGATCGTCGTTAGTCGTTAAGGACTCCGTTGGGCACGTGAGCCGTTGCTACGTGCTCCGCGGCGGATTGACAGTGTCCGTGTTGATCGTCGAAGAAAATATCGGCGCCAAAAGCCCTCAAAAATTTTCCTTTATCCAAGCCACCCAGAAATAACGCTTCATCAATGCGAATATTCCACGCGCGCAGTGTTTTAATGACGCGTTCGTGCGCCGGTGCTTGGCGTGCGGTTACCAGTGCGGTTCGAATTGGCGAATCATCCGCAGGGAAGTGGCGCTGTAATTGTTGCAGCGCGGCCAGAAAGCCCTTAAAAGGCCCGCCGGATAACGGTTTGTTCGCTTCAGTTCTTTCGTTGTTCGAAAAAGCTTGTAAACCATCCTGCTGATAAATACGCTCGGATTCATCGGAAAATAAAACCGAATCGCCGTCGAACGCTATTCGAAGTTGGTCGTTTTTGGAAATATTTTTTTTCTTTGAAGATGGGATAATCGTTGCAGCTGCGCAACCGGCGCTAAGCGCATTTTTCACGTCCTGGGGATTAGCGGAAAGAAATAAATGAGTGCCAAAGGCTTGAATGTATTGATACGGGCTTTGGCCACTGCTGAAAGCGGCACGACTGATATTGAGTTCGTAATGTTGAATGCTGTTGAATACGCGCAATCCTGTGTCGGCACTGTTCCGCGAAAGCAGAATCACTTCAACTAAATCGCTCTCTTGATTCAGTTTTAAAAATTTCTGTACGAGCGGGAAGGCAATGCCCGGTTGTAAAATTTCGTTTTCGTGGCTGATCTGATAAGCCGCGTATTCTTCGACGCCTTGTTGCTCGTAGACAGCGTTGCTTTCGTCGAGGTCGAACAAGGCGCGGGAAGAGATGGCAACGACGAGTTTGTGTGAAATGTCTTCGGGCATGTTCTGATCTCCTGGCCCTATTATGGCACGTGAGAATTCGCATGGACAGGACGTAGCCTGGGTGCAGCCACGCTTCGTGGCGTAACCCGGGAATTCCTTGATTGCGCATGGCTCCCTCAAGGCTACGTTATGGTTTAGTCACAAAACCCCACTCCATCCACAGCGAACACAGCGGGAAATAAATTCCTAATTTAATGGGGCGTAATTCGGTTTTCTGCATGATTTCTGCGTATCGGTTCAGTTGGTGCGCGTGCTGCCGAGACTGTTGTTGTAAGAAAACTTCATCGGATTCATGATCAGGCGTCGCTGTTTTATAATCAATAATCCACCGCATGTTTTCGTTATCGACAAAAGTCCGATCCAGAACAACCTGGGCAATCTCGCGATTTGCAGGGGTTCGGAGCGAATATTCGTTTTGGGAGTCCTGGTGCTGGGACAAAATCCATTGCCCCCGTTGATCGTTTAGCGTGTTGAGCAGCGCTTTTTCAAGCAGCACCAAACTGGCTTCCAGTTGATTTACTGGGGTACCGAGTTGTTGTAAGCGTCGCTTCCAATAGGGTTTTGTTTTTTCGATTCGCCGAATATCCCATTGCGAAATTCCTTCGTGGGCTACCGTTTCCAATGCTTCGTGAATCGCAGTGCCCAAATAATTTTTTGCAGTCAGTGAAAAGCCAAACGTATTCGGTGCGCTTTCTTCTGGGCGGCCCTTGTTCGCCTCAACGGGCAATTGCCAGTCGGCACACAGCCGTATCAGTTCTCGATTGGATGAACGAAGATCATCCAATGATTCATCGTTGTTAGTAGAAATAATATTTTCAGCGATAACTTCCTTGCAAGAAGGCCACAAGAAATCCATAAAAGTGGCTTTGAGTGGAGTTTCTTCCGCACGCATGAGTAAATGCAGCGATGATTTTGCGCGTGTTGCCGCAACGTAAAATAAACGAATGGCCTCGTTTGTTAGTTTGCTTTTTTCGATGGTTCTTAAATAATCGTAAATTGGGTCGTTGTCTTCGTAGGCAAATTTAATCGGTGCGAGAATCAGATCACTGCCGCCTGCCGTAGGGCGATCGAGCCACATCAGCAAACGATTTTTATCGGGAGGTGTTTTGCGGTGTAAACTGGGAATAATCACGTGATCGAATTCCAAACCTTTGGCTTTGTGTATGGTCATGATTTGAATGCCGTGCGTTTGGTTGTCGTCCATTTGAGCGTATAACTGATCGAGTTTTTTCGCCAAGGTGCGGATATCGAAATCGGTTTCGAGCGTTTCTAACAAGCGAAAATACGCGCGTGCGTTGGTTATTTCAATTTCGCTCTTTAAACACGCCGGCCCACCGAGTGCCAGCCATGATCCTTCAATCCAGGTGGCCAGCGGTAATATCCCGTGATTGTGCAGCGACTGTGACAGTATCGGGACGATGCGATCCAGCCTTTTTTTACCGTCATTACTGAGATTCGCGATGGCTTGAAAGTTCTGGAGATTCTCCCAGAGGAGTTTTTCTCTGCGATAATGAGCAATGGCATGCAGGTCGTTCAGGGTAAGCCCACACCACGGTGCGCGTAACACGGACAACCAAGCGATACGATCGTTTAAATGGCACAGGGCTTGCGTTAATGAAAATAAATCGCGAATTTCAACGCGGTGCCCCAACTTCTCAATTTCAACGGCGTGATAGGCGATGCCAGCGGCTTTTAAAACCGGAATGATGTCCCTTAATTGATTTCTTGAACGAACTAAGACAGCGATACGAGCGTGCGGATCTTCATGTTGATACTGGTGGATGATTTTGATGATTTGTTCGGCCTCGTTTTCGGGTTCGGCATTTAACAGTGGATATAATTTTACGCCGGATCTTTTCTGCGGCTCTCTTTTAGAAAGAGATGGTGCGTAGGAAATGGCTCCGGTTAGGGAGTTCGATTCCTGCGGAAAAGCGCTCTGGAAAACTCGATTGATCCAGTCGACGATACTCGGTTGCGAGCGAAAATTAGCGCTCAGCGTTAATGAAGTTAAACGGATGTTTCCAACCCCATTATTTTTTGCGTGATTAAATAAGCTCACTTCGGCGTTTCGGAAACGATAAATCGATTGCATGGGATCGCCCACCAAAAATAACGTACGTCCTTCGTCCGGTTGCCAACCGGCAGTAAGTTGTTCGATGAATCGAAACTGAGTCAGCGAAGTATCTTGAAATTCATCGATGAGTAAATGGCGAATTTGATAATCCCAACGTAATGCTAAATCCGTAGGATCACTGGCATTGCCCAGGGCACGCATCGCACCAAAAGTTAATTCAGTAAAGTCAATGACGTTCTCCTCTTGGAAAATCAGATTTAATTCTGCCGTTAATAACGGCAGCAGTCGAACGAGCGCATGAATGATTGTCCATTGCTGATCGCTGTAGGAAAGCGGAGGGCACTGGGTGAGGTCGTACAATGCAACGCGCAGGGATTCCTGACCGGACAGCTCATTGAGCGGTGCAAAAATTGGTGATTCTTGGTATTCAGCCTTTTTTGGCCTTTTTCGCCACTCCCCTGTTTTTGTCAGCAATGAATCAGCGATCGTGATCCACTGGGGTAAATCGTGAATGGAAATCGATTGATTGGTATCAAGAATTTTACTAAGGGCAGTTAATTTTTCTTCAGCAATATTTTTTAATCCCTTTTCTAACTCGCGCCTCAATGCATTTGAGTTTTGGTGATAACGCACGATGTGTGGAAGCCATTGATCTCGATGCGCGAGCATTTCTATGAATAAGAGAATCAATTGATCCGCGTTGTTGTCGAGGTGTAGCAGTAATTTTTCAACATCGTCCTGATAACGTTGTTCGGTGAGTAGTGCGTGTGCTGCTTTTTCATAGTAGCTTTCTGCGTCTTCAGAAATTTTAGGCTGCGCACCAAATCCCGTTGATAAAGGCATCTGCGCGCACAGGCGAGCTGCCAGTGCATCGATGGTTAATATTCTCAATCGGTTTGGATTGTGGATGAGTTCGTGTGTTTCGGTGTTACGAAGCGCCGATAGAATCCGCGCACGCATTTCAGCAGCAGCTTTACGAGTGAAAGTAATGGCGATAATTTCTTCGGGTGCGTCGACGGTACTGAGCAAACGCAGGTAGCGCTGTATCAATAATTCAGTTTTACCTGATCCGGCGGGCGCCTGAACGATGAACGACCGACGGGGGTCAAGGGCTTGTTGTCGCAACGCGTCGTCAGTCATCTCTTTTAATCCTCAATTCGGCAAAAAGCGTGTAAATCGCAATATTCACACGCAGTAACAGGATCTACGGGATCTACGGCAGCAAAACCCTGAGAAAAATGCGTGGCTAAACGCTCCAGTGTTTGTTGCCACTGCAAGCGTATTTCGTTCCATGATAAAATAACGCCATTAAAATTTAGGGTTGAAATGGAAATCATTTCAGAAAATACCGCGGAGTGGTCATGAGACTCATCCATCAACCCCTTGAACTGCATTTTTCCGCCGCGTATTTGTGCGTACGCAATGCCGATGGGGTCGCCGGTAGCATAGACGCTGTACAAGGGCAATTGCAGGTCGCGGGGACGATCTCCAAACCAATCGTCAATGCGGTTGGAACGCTTGGTTTTGTAATCGATAATGAAATCACCGTTTTTTTCAAGATTATCGATGCGATCGATTTGAATCCGTAGTGAGAGAGGCCCCACTTCAACGAACCGAACGGTTTCTCGCTGGCTGACGGTAAAAGGCGGACGTTTTTTTTCAAATTCCAGCCATTCGTGGGTGAGTTCTTTGAGCCGTTTTTTTTCTACGGATAAAAAAATCGGAGGGGCGTTTTCTTTTTGTAGGATTTGTTCGATAGTTTCGGTAATTAATGAGTTCATTTTGCTGGCAGACAGCTCGTGTAAATTTTTTGATGTTTTTATTTTTTTCCACAGATGTTCCAGAACGCGATGCACGAGCGTGCCGCGTTCGGCGGCATTGAGTCCGAGTTTGGGATCAGAAATCCCGTGAGCATTCAGACGAATTTTTGAAAATGCACGGAAAGAACACGCGGATTGATGCTGTAAAATCCAACTTCCACCCTGTACACATTCATCTTTTGATAAAGCAGGGCCTTGATTGTCGTGAATGGATTCTGTTTTTTTCGAGAGGAAGATTTTCGACGTAATAGTTGTGTCTTTGGGAAGCATTAAATCTTCCACAGCCATTTCTGGAAAATTCTCAATAAAGGTGCTGGCCAACAAAGCACGGTCATTTTTTTGTTTTGAAGAACTGAATAAAATATTTTTACTGCTGTTTTCCAGTCGTTGTTGTATTCGTTGGGCGTAATTCCATTCGCGTTCCGCGGAGGCGTGTGGGAGGCAGTGTTTTTTTTGTAAACCGTACGGTAAGAAAGGATTGGGATTGGCCGGTGGTGGCCAGGTTTCGTCGTCTACGCCAAGCACCCATAAATAATCAAACTCATATCCGCTGGCTTCCAATAAGCCTAAAATTTGAATCGGTGCTTCCGGGTTTGTTTTGGGTTGGAAGGCGGTGTGTTGCGCTAAATCCGATACTAATTTTGTTGCTTCACGGCGCGATAATGGTTGCGTGATGCCATCGAGCGCGCTGAATTCCTGCGATAACTCTTTCCATTTCGTGAGCCATTGGAACTCGTCACTGTTCAAAATGCGCTGTCCTGGCCAGCCAACCGCCGTCAATTCCGCTGCGAATTGTTTTGCCCATTCGCTGGGTAATTGCTGAGATGAATTTTTTGTTACCTTCAACCACGCTTGCCAACGCTGCGGGAATGAGGCTTCTGTGTAATGCGCATTCAGATCGCTAAAATAAGCATTAATCGCGTCGCAACCGATTTTCCAGTGATTATCTTCGCGGAGCCGGGAATCCAGTTGCGCCGCGTAAGCAGACTCATCACCGGTGCTATTTAAGTAGGGCGATCGCAGTAAATCGCTCAGAGTGCGCATTTCAACGGCGTTGTGACGCGCCTTCAAAATACGAAGTGCCGTTTTAATCATCAACGAATCAGTCAGTCGCTGACCGGCAGAGATATTAAAGGGTACCGGTTTTTTGGTAACACCCGGTAAAATATTTTCCGGCGCGAAGGTTTGTGTAAAATGACGGATTACCGTTTCGCGCTGATCCGCTAAACTGGGAATAATCACGCCAATATTCACCGGGGATTCGTGTGTATCCAAAATCTTTTTGGCCCATTTCGCTGCGGTAGCGATTTCCGTTTCCGAATCATTGAACTCAAGGCGTTGGATATGCGCATTGTGCAAAGATGAGTCGTGTTGCACAACCGTCGTGACGGTTTGCAGTGTTTTTATTAATGATTGAAGCGCGGGCGTGTATTCGTCAAAACCAACGAAGGCGATGGATTTTGTCGGCGCCCATTTTTTAGTGACGATTAGCTGTTCAACGAGCCATGGTAATTGAGAAGAACAAAACCAGCCGTTTTGTTTTAAATCATTTTCAAAAAGTTTGGCCCATGATAAAAATGTTTGTGTTTGAAGTTGGGTCTCCTGCTCAAGGACATCCCGCGTAAGATTCCATTGGATGAGCGTGTCCCACGCGGACTTTGCCAAAGCGGCAGTGGGTTTAATCGGTAAAGGAAGTGCTGCTTTAGTGTCGCTTCGTATGATTTTTTGCCACAGAAATTGCGCTTGAAACTCGGTAAGCAGAATTCCATCCGTTTCCGCGCAACGTTGCCACGCTTGCGTCAGCCAAACCGATACCGGAAGGATGTTAGGTGCCTGCCATGCGCGTTGGTCACGCTGAATGTGCGCGCAATCCCAGAGATGAATGAGACGTTGAGATAAGCGATGGTTAACCGTCAGTACGATGATTTCCTTATCCAATATGGGCGATGGCTCACGATACATGCTGATCAATATCCCTTGATGTTTGTGACAATCAATCCCCTCAATTCGATAAAAAATAAGAAGTTGCTCACAGGGTACCTCGATTATAAAAAAATTGACAAACTTTTGTAGTCCAAAATGAACAAAAAATACGAAAGTTATTTAACTACATGAATTAATTAAATTTATTATATATGACTATTTTATCTTCAATCTGTTGTGGGAAGTCTCATATCAATATTTTGTGATGCATTCTGACAAAATATCCACAAAGTTATCCACAAAAATTGTGAATAAAGTGATGCGTTTAATATATCCATAAGCCTATAGATATACCATAGGGGTTGAATCTATTGGTAATTAACCGAGAGAGGTAGGCGACTATGCGTGTATACGAGCGGGGCATACTCAGCGCTCAAACTACTCAAGCAGAACAAGAGCAATTTTTTAGTGATATTAAAGAGTTGATGGCTTGCTGTTCTTCTTCAAAAGAAACATTCGAGTTTCTCTGCGGTCAGCTTTTTAGTGCAGAAAAGGAAAATAATCCCTTATGGCCCGAAGCTATACAAAGGATTTGTAATTTCTATGAGGAGCCGAAAACTCGATATCTGGTCAAGGAAGTCATTTTTGAAGAATCATACAAGCAATATGTGTTTACCCCAGAAAGCAAGTTTTGCACCACGTTTAGCCTGGTGGAGATGTACGGATGGATTTATGCACAAGCCCTGGGAGAAGGGGATAAGGTGCTGGATTTAAGTGAGGAGGTTTTGAGCGAGGATGATTTCTTTAGTGGGGAGAAATGGAGGATTTTTGTGTTAGCTTTGGAAGGGTCTCGCTTCACCGCTCTGGATTTGTCGGAGTATGACTCTTCGCTGGTTCTTAAACAGGGGTTTTGGGTTGGGCTGAAAAATTCGAGCATCAAAAAGCTTTTTTTATCAGAAAATGGACTTGGTTCATTATCCACGGATCAGTGGAAGCATTTTTGGGAGGGGTTGAATGGCTCTAATGTTGAGGAGCTTGAGTTAGAGGGTAATGATCTGGAGGTTCTCACTAATGAGGAGTGGGCCGAGTTTTGTCGGGGGATGGCGAAATCTCGTATTATATCGCTTAATTTATGCGCGAGTGATCTTTTTATTCTATTTGATAGGGAAGAGAAGAACTGGAGTGAATTTTGTGCAGCATTGTGGCGATCTGAGATTACGAATCTTGATTTCGGTGAGAATTGCCTCACCGAAGAACAGTGCCAACAGTTGAAGCACATTCTCGATAGCAATCGAGAAATTCAACCCAACCTGCTTGGGAGCAGCTTTTTCCCGTATTCGATTTTTGAAAAACATGCTGTTCTGCCACACGCTCCGAAAATACCTATTGTTTTTGGATTATCCAAACGCAATAGCGCTTAGAAAATCTTTTACGTTGGCAAACTAGGAAAAATCACCCGAAAATCCAGGCCCGTGCCATTTTCGGGTGTTTTTAATTCAATATCGGCGTGGTGCAATTTGGCAATTTGCAACACGATGCTAAGCCCAAGACCACTCCCCGTGACTTGATTTCCGATCACCCGGAAGAAGCGCTCGAACACACGCTCGCGTAATTCTTCGGGAATGCCAGGGCCGTTATCAATAACATGCAAGACGACGTGCTCTTTGTTTTTTTCAATTTTTATTGTGATTGTGCTCTGTTCAGGTGAATAACGAATGGCGTTATCGACTAAATTTCGAATCAAAATTTCAATGGCGGTGCTGTTGCCTAAGATTAGTGGTGGTTCATTGGGGGTAATCAATTCAAGATCGATGTCCTTGGCGATGGCCTCAGGAGCGAGTTGAGCCGCGATATCGGCCGCTTCTTTGCCGAGATCCATGCTGGTGGGTTCGTTAATGGTGGCTTCGGGAACCATGCGGCTCAAGGTTAAGAGCTGTTGGACGACGTGCGTTCCGCGGTTAACGCCTGCTAATACCTTCAGTAAGGCTTCTTTGCGTTCCTCCGGCGTCTTGGCGCGCAGGGCCACTTGGGTGTGCGTATTTAAGGCTGCCAATGGTGTTCGCAGTTCGTGGGCCGCATCGGCGGTAAAGCGCTTTTCACGGTTGAATGCTTCTTGCAGGCGTCGGAAAAGATTATTGAGTTCCCCGACCAAGGGTTCAATTTCGGAAGGAACTGCGTCTAAATCCACCGGCTCCAAGAAGCTGGGCGCTCGGTGACGAACTTCTTGGGCGACTTTTTTTAGGGTGTCTAAGCCGCGTCCCACAATAATCCAAACCAGAAACCCCAAAAACGGATAAGTAAGTAACATGATAAAAATCGAGTCTTGAGTGAGCTGATTTTCCAGCTGTTGCCGGTAATTGGAGCGCTCCGCGACCATGAAGGTAAGCTTGGTATCGGGATCATGCAGCGTATTGACGCGATAGGATTGCCCACTTATCCACAACGTGGATAGGCCGCTTTTCCCGTTAGACAGAGGCATACGAGGCGCTTGGGAGGAGTGCAGGATCAGTTTCCCTGCGTTATTCCAGACTTGAAATTCGGTATGACCACCGGCTTCTTTATTTGCTTGAACTTGTTCGCGTTGTTCTTTGGTCATGGGGAGGAGGGCAGTAGGTGAGGGAGGGGATGAAAACTCGGCTGAATTGAGTAATTTCTGTTGGATGATCACGAGGTTCCTCTCGCGATGACCATAATCACCGAGCAAGGCTTTCATACGCTCGCTCGTTAGGATTAGCTGCCCATCCAATTGCGTTTGAATGTCCTTATGAGCCAGGAACAGATTGCCGATGATCGCCAAAGAGGTAATCAGAGTAACGCTCAACAATAAATTGATGAGCAGAAACGTGCGAATTGAAGGCGTCATTCAGCTTTTTTTTCAACCATATAGCCTACACCCCGAATGGTGCGGATGAGTTTGGCACCGAATCGTTTGCGTAGGTTGTGTATATGGACCTCTAGGGCGTTACTGTCGATATTCTCGCCCCAGCCATATAAAGTTTGGTTGAGCTGTTCCCGCGAAATCACACGGCCTGAATTCTCGAGCAACTTTTGCAGCAGCGCGAACTCACGTCGGGATACCATGATTTCTTTTTCTTTCAGGGTAACGATATGGGAAGCGGGGTCCAGCGTGATGTCCTCATAGGCGATAATTGGTTTTGCCCTCGCCTTTGACCGACGTTGCAAGGCACGCATGCGCGCACAAAGCTCATCTAAATCAAATGGCTTGGTCAAATAATCATCAGCGCCGGCGTCTAAGCCTTTGACTCGATCGTCCACCGTATCCCGTGCCGTTAACACAACAACGGGGGTGGGAATGTTCTTTTCACGAATAGTCTTGAGAACATCAAGCCCCGACAGTTTTGGTAGGCCTAAGTCGAGTACGATGATATCAAAAGTCTCGTGTGTCGAAGAAATGACGTCGTGCGCTGCACGGCCGTCTTTGACCCAGTCAATGGTATGTCCGTAGTGCTTAAGCCCGGTTCGTATACCATCACCAAGAAACTCGTCGTCTTCAACAAGCAATACCCTCATAGCATTCACCTTCTATGCGAGCATCCTTGATTAATAAAACGTCACTTTTAGTCCGTTTCTCAGTGACTTAGCCACTTTAGCTAGGGCCCATCGATTACGTTTAGGCGCCTAACGTGTTAAAATTAAGAATAGTACTGACTTTTTTGGAAAGGCAGTATATATTCAGGCGGTTAACTAATAACCTTAAATTATTTGTACAATAAGTTAATTTTGATTTAAATGCAAGCACTTTGCTTAAAGTGGCATTAATCGGCCAAACCCAATAACTAAGGCAAGTGAGCCGTGGTAGACGCAAATAAATCTCTGGTTGAGGCGATCATTGAGAAAATAGTCGCCTACGCGAGCAAGCAATTATCCGAAAAAGAATTTTCTCTGATTTCCAAATTCATTCGTCTTTATTACGTCAACATGTCTTTCGAAGATATTCGTGATCGTTCGATTCCTGATTTATATGGTGCTGCGCTTTCGCATTGGAATTTATTGTTTCATCGAAAGCCGAAAGAATTAAAAATTAATGTTTTTAATCCGCAGTTCGAGCAACACGGTTGGAAGTCCACGCACACCATCATTCAAGTTGTGTCGGAGGACATGCCGTTCTTAGTAGATTCCATCCGAATGGAAATTAATCGATTGGGCTTGACGACTCACTTGATGATTAACATCGGTGCATTAAAGGTCTCTCGCAATAAAAAGCACGAGGCCGGTGATATTTTCGCTTATCGTGCGCAAAACGGTCGGGAAAGCTCCATCGAAGCACCGATTTATATGGAAATTGACCGGCAGACGGATGCGACTGCATTAGCTGACATTCAAAGAAATATTCGGCGCGTTTTAAGAGACGTTCGTGCCAGTGTTGAAGATTGGGCTCACATGCAAGCGCGCGTCAAGGAGTCTATTACAGAGTTAGATCCCAGCAAGATGGTGCAGGATGCTTCTGAAGTTAATGAAGCACGGGCATTTTTAGAATGGCTTTTGGATAATCATTTTACGCTGTTGGGATTTCGCGATTATGAAATGGTGGGGGAAGGAAAAGAGCGTGCTTTGCGATTAATCGCGCATTCGGGATTGGGTGTCTTGCGCGACCACACCCACAGTAAAATGCTGCGGCAATATTCGGATTTACCCACGGCCGCTCGAAAAATAGCGCTATCCGTCGAGCAGATTTTGATAATTTCAAAGACCAATACGGTGTCAACCGTACATCGCCCGGCTTATACCGATTACATTGGGGTGAAGCACTTTGATGAAAAAGGTCAATTGATCGGCGAACGTCGATTTATTGGTCTTTATACCTCAGACGTCTATCGATGCGACCCTAGAACGATTCCCGTCATTCGAAATAAAATTAAAGAAGTGTTGCAGCGATCGGGTTTATCGGAAAGAGGACATGGTGGGAAAGATTTATTACATATTTTATCGACGCTGCCCAGAGACGATGTTTTTCAAGCCACGACGGATGAATTATTTGACTGGGGAATGGGTATATTGCACTTGCAGGAGCGACGACAAATTCGGCTGTTCGTTCGTGAAGATGCGTATGGGCGATTTATCTCTTGTTTGGTATACGTCCCCCGGGAAAATTTTACGACCGATTTAAGTGTGCAAATACAAAAAATATTAGTCACGGCTTTTAATGGTTTGGATGTCAGCTTTGCGACTTATTTTTCGGAATCGATTTTGGCGCGACTGCATTATGTCGTTCGTGTTGATCCTCGCCGACCATTGGAATACGACATCAAAGCGCTGGAAAATCAAATTGCTGAAATTGGTGTTTCTTGGGAAGGTGAATTTCGAAACGCGGCACTGGATTATTTTGGTGAAGAGCGAGGGAATGCGGTATTTAATCGGTACCGCAAAGCTTTTCCGGCGGGTTATCGAGAGGCATTTGAACCACGCCAGGGCGTATTCGATATCGAGCATATTGAAGAGTTGACCCAAGAACACCCATTAGGGATGAGTTTTTATCGTCCGCTGGACGTTACGAAAGAGGTGATTCGATTTAAACTGTTTCGGCCTAATTTCACAATTCCACTCTCCGATGCGCTTCCCATGCTTGAAAATATGGGGTTGCGTGTGATTGGTGAACAGCCGCATGAGCTTACATTATTGGATCAACGAAAGGTCTGGATTAATGATTTCAATATGACTTACGTAAAAGAGCCGACTTTCGATGTGGAAGAAGTGCGGCCTTTGTTTCAAGAGGCATTTGAGAAAATTTGGTTTGGTCAAGCGGAGAATGATGGCTTAAATCGATTAGTGTTGGAAGCGGAACTGAGTTGGAAGGAAGTGACTGTTTTCCGTGCGTACACAAAATATTTTCGACAGATTGGGATACCATTCAGTGAGAGCTATATTGCAGACACCTTAGTAAAAAATGAAAAAATAGTACGGCTCTTAATTGAATTGTTCAAGTGTTATTTCGATCCGAAACGTTCAGAAACATCTAAAGGCCAAATAAAGCAAATTGAACAACAAATAGAGCAAGCTCTGGAAGAAGTTGCTATTCTTGATGAAGACCGAATTTTGCGTCGTTACTTGTCGTTAATTCACGCCACGCTGCGTACGACTTATTTTCAAGTCGACAGTAAAGGTAATTATAAGGATTATTTGGCTTTCAAATTAGATTCGAAAAAAATACCCGAAATGCCTTTGCCTTTGCCGCAATATGAGATTTTTGTTTATTCACCTCGATTTGAAGGTGTGCATCTGCGTACGGCGAAGGTTGCGCGTGGGGGTATTCGTTGGTCCGATCGTCGTGAGGATTATCGAACCGAGGTGTTGGGATTAATGAAGGCTCAGCAAGTTAAAAATGCCATTATTGTTCCTGCGGGGGCTAAAGGTGGATTTGTCGTGAAGCGGTTGCCCGCTGACGCCAACCGCGAAGAAATCACTCAAGAAGGAATTGCTTGCTACGAAGGATTTATCCGAGGTTTATTGGATTTAACCGATAATTTACAAAACGGTGAAGTGGCGCACCCAGAAGACATGGTGTGTTACGACGGTCACGATCCTTATTTAGTGGTTGCGGCAGATAAAGGAACCGCCGCATTTTCGGATATTGCTAATCGTATTGCATTGGAAAAACGGTTTTGGATGGGAGATGCGTTTGCATCGGGCGGTTCTACGGGTTACGACCATAAAAAAATGGGCATCACCGCGCGAGGTGCTTGGATCTCAGCGGAACGGCACTTTCAAGAACTGGGTATCAATCTGGAAAACGCCGAAATAACCGTTGTCGGTATTGGCGATATGAGCGGTGATGTTTTTGGCAATGGAATGTTGCTGTCGTCGCACGTTAAATTAGTGGCCGCATTTAACCATCAACATATTTTTCTCGATCCCAATCCTTCTCCGCAAGCAGGTTATCAAGAACGCTTGCGGTTGTTTAATTTACCGCGCTCGACGTGGGATGATTACAACCGCAGTTTGATCTCAAAAGGCGGCGGAGTTTTTTCACGGGGTGCCAAAGCCATTCGTTTGTCGCCTGAAACGCAGCAATTGTTGGGTGTTGATAAAGACGTCATGCAGCCAAATCAATTAATTCGCGCTATTTTAAAGGCGCCTGTCGATTTAATTTGGAATGGTGGTATTGGAACTTACGTAAAAGCCACGACGGAAACCAATGTCGAAGTGGGCGATCGCAGCACGGATAACGTTCGTGTCAACGGAAAAGAATTGCGTGCGCGAGTAGTTTGTGAGGGCGGTAATTTAGGATGTACGCAATTAGGTCGTATTGAATATCAATTAAGTGGCGGGAAAATTAATACGGATTTTATTGATAATTCAGCAGGCGTCGATTGTTCTGACCACGAAGTGAATATCAAAATTTTATTAAACAGCATTGTTGCGGCTGGCGATATGACGGAGAAGCAGCGGAATCAGCTGTTGGCCAGCATGACGGATGGTGTTGCGGAGTCCGTGTTAGAAAATAATTACGATCAAAACGAAGCGATTAGTCTAGCAGCTCATTTTGCTTCGCGAGAATTATCACTGATGACGCGTTACATGGAATTTTTGGAACAAAATGGGAAAGTTGATCGTGAACTCGAATTTTTACCCAATGATAAAACGTTACTAGAAAGACGTGCTTTAGGATTAGGATTAACGCGACCTGAATTATCTATATTATTGGCTTATACAAAAATCACTCTCAAAGCACAAATCAAGCAATCGCCAACGATCCAGGATCCTTATCTGTCAAAATTTGTTTCTTACGCATTTCCCAAGCAACTTCGTCGACGATTTGAGTCGCAGATGCAGGATCACTATTTGGCGAAGGAAATTATTGCAACTCAGCTCAGCAATCAATTGGTAACTGAGATGGGTATTCCCTTTGTTTACCAAATGCAGAATGAAACAGGGGCTTCTGTTTCAGCCGTCGTTCGCTCGTACGCGGCGGCAACGAAAATTTTTAAATTGAGTAAAATCCGTCGCGGCATTGAATCTTTGGATTACCAAGTAGATGCCGGTGTTCAATATCAAATGAACAGCGATGTGATTCAGTTAGTACGGCGTGCTACCCGATGGTTTTTGCGCAGTCGCCGTGAAAAATTAGATATTTTGGCTACCATCGACCATTTTTCAGAGCACGTTGATGCACTCTACACGCGATTACCTAAATTATTGCTGGGTGCAGATAAAGAAGGGATGGATCAGCGGCAGAAAGAATTGCTTGAAAAGAAAGTTCCCGCCGACGTTGCTGTGAGGATAGCCAGCACCATTCCGATTTATCACGCGTTAAATATTGTGGAGGCCGCAACGACCCATAATGAAGAAGTGTTCCGCGTGGCGAAGATTTATTTCATGCTGGCCGATCGCATGGATTTATTTTGGTTTCGGGAACGCTTAAACACCTATCCCGTGGATAGCCGTTGGGCGGTTTTGGCGAGGGCTGCTTATAAAGGGGAGTTAGATTGGGTTCAACGCGAACTGACCGTTCGGGTTCTCTTGGAGACGCGTTCCCGCAGTATTCCCGGAAAAATAAAAGAGTGGCTTGGGAAGCACGACGTGATGATTCAACGTTGGCAGTCTATCTTAGCGGATATGCGCAGTGCAGAGACAAAAGACTTTGCTATACTCTTTGTGGCGATCCGGGAGCTCTTCGATTTAGCAGCGATACACCCGAGTGAGACCGGATCTAAAAATCAATAAACATAGGGTATAGCGCGTATGAAGAGTCGCACGGTCACTGTGAAAGGCTCCCGAATGCACTATCTTGAGACTGGCCGAGGCGAGCCGGTTCTTTTTATTCATGGCATGCCCACGTCGTCTTATCTGTGGCGCAACATTATTCCCTCCTTATCAGATAAAGCGCATTGCGTGGCCGTGGATTTAATCGGGATGGGCCAGTCGAGCAAACCGGACATTGCTTATACGGTTTTTGATCACATCCAATACCTAGATGCCTTTATAGAGGTGCTGAACTTAAAGAACATCACCTTAGTCATGCACGGTTGGGGTTCGGTGATTGGATTTGACTATGCTTGTCGCAATCCCGATAACGTCAAAGCCATGGCTTTCTTTGAGTCGCACGTACAGCCGACGACGGAATGGGACATGTTGTCTCTACCCGTTCAACAGTTTGCTACGTTATTGAGTCGAGCGAAGGCCAGTCGCCGGGCTATTATAGAACAAAATTATTTAGTGAATAAGTTATTACCCCGAGGAATGATCCGTCGCTTGTCCGAGGAAGAGATGGAAGAGTACCGAAAACCTTTCGCGACGCCCGAGAGCCGTAAGCCACTGTGGCAGTACATGCAAGATTTACCCTTGGGTGAAGCCGATGGGCCGGTGGTTAAACTCATTGATCGCTATTCAAAATGGTTGCAAAAGTCACCTCAACCGAAGTTAATGTTCTATGCCATTCCCGGGTTCATCACGACGATGGCAACGGTACAATGGGCGAAACAACATTTGCCTAATCTGCATTTGGCGCCCTTGCAAGACGCATTGCATTTTGCCCAAGAATCCATGCCCGATATTTTTTCTCAAGAATTGCGGAAGTGGTATCTGTCGGAAGTGTTGACTGCTCGCTGATCAATAATTAATCACATAGAAATTCTGATCATTGCATTCTTGCAATTCCAATCAAATACCCCTAAGATTTTGTCACGTGTGTTCACTAACTAAGTTATAAGGACTAAACATGAGTAAAAAAGGTGTTGTAATTGCGTCTGCAGTTGCTGCTGCAATTATTTTAGCGGGCTGTTCCAAACAAGAACCCATGCCGCAAGGTTCAACCACTCAATCGGGCTCCAGCGCCAAATTGGGTAAAATGGGTGGATCGGGTTGCAAAGGGCACCACTGCAAAGGAAACCATTGCAAGGGTCACAGCTGCAACGGTAAATATTAATCCTATTTTTGTGATGTATTATAATAAACCAGGTTTGGCAGCAAACCTGGTTTTTTTTAGAGAGCTGTAATGCAAACATTTGCAGGATTTGGAATCGGTCTTCGTCCCTCGCATTACCAAGATATCGTTGAAACGAAACCGCCTGTCGATTGGTTTGAAATTATTTCCGAAGATTTCATGATCGACGGAGGCAGTCCTTTATTTTATCTCGATCAAATCCGCATGAATTATCCGATGGCTATGCACGGTGTTTCGTTATCGATCGGCAGCTGTGATCCCTTGGATTTTGATTATTTAACTAAGCTGAAACAATTAATCCATCGTGTTGAGCCGCTGTGGGTCTCAGACCATTTGTGTTGGACGGGAGTTAATGGCGTTAATATTCACGATTTAATGCCGTTGCCGTATACCGAAGAATGCATCAACCACGTGGTTGATCGAGTCAAAAAAGTTCAAGATTATTTGGGGCAGCAGATTTTAATAGAGAACGTATCGAGTTACGTGTCTTATCGTGCCTCTGAAATGGAAGAATGGGAATTTTTAAGTGAAATTTCTGATCGAGCAGATTGTTTTATTTTATTGGACGTCAATAATATTTTCGTCAATGCGTTTAATCACCAGTTTAATCCGTGCGATTATTTAAATGCACTTTCAGCTGGACGAATAAAGCAATTTCATCTGGCAGGGCATCATCACTGTACTACGCATATTATCGATACGCACGATGCGCCGATTATCGATAATGTGTGGGATTTGTATGGCGAAGCCGTCCAGCGGTTTAGCTCTGCAGCTACGCTCATTGAACGCGATGCGAATATTCCGCCGGTTCCAGAATTAATAAAAGAAATGGAGGTTGCTCGTGCCCACGCTACGCAACTTACAAGAAGCGCTGCAAGCTTACGTGATCGAGAATGATTTAGGCGTTCAAAACGAAATTCTTTCACCCAAAAATATGGCGGTGGTGGATCGCCTGCACGTTTATCGTAACGCATATTATCTGCGACTCGTCGAAGTACTTGAAGGTGATTTTCCGGCACTGCGGGAAATTGTGGGGAAAGAAGCATTTTCTTCTCTGGTACGAAATTATTTAGACGCGTATCCTTCGCATCATTTTTCCATTCGAAACGTGGGTCGGCACTTAGCCAAATTTCTAAAAAATACGGCGGATTGCGATCCGTGTTACGTTGAACTGGCCCATTTTGAATGGGCGATTCATCAAGCGTTGCTCGAGAGAGATGAAGCGGCGCTGACGTTGGATCATCTTGCCACGATACCTTCGGAGCAGTGGAATGAAATGCGCTTAAAATTGCATCCGTCGGTTCACGTGCTTTGCTGTCGTTATAATACGTTGGAGCGCTGGCAGTCGATCGATCAGGAGGGCAAAGACATTCATCCTGCATTACTGAGTGAACCGCTCACTCACCTTATTTGGCGAAAAGATCGGGAAATTTATTTTTGTTCGATTACTGCTGAACAGACTTATTTACTAGATGGAATCCGTAAAGAAGAAACGTTTGGTGCGCTGTGTGAGATGATGCTCGAGCATTTTTCCGAAAGCGAAGTTATTCCGTGGGTAGCGAATACACTGCAACGGTGGGTGCAGGAAGGAATGTTGTCGAATACATTGCCTTAATCCGGTTGCTCTAAAAAATCCGCATCGTGTTCGATGGCTAAATCAACTTTTTCAATTTTGCTAAATCGTCCCGCGATTTTTTGCGAAGATTTATGAACGTCGGCGACGTCTTGATGCGCTAAATCAATGTGTCGGGTTAAGTTGTCCATACGCTTTTGGAAGCGATCGAAATCCTTGCTGAGTGCGATTAAGTGCTCTTGAATGATGTGTACTTGTTTTCGCGTGGCGGCATCTTTGAGTACGGCTCTGGCTGTGGTTAAAATTGCCATGAGGGTGGTGGGGGAGACCATCCACACGCGTGATTGATGGGCCAATTCAACCAAATCCGGATAGTGCGAATGGATTTCGGCAAATATCGCTTCGGCGGGAATAAACATAATTGCGCCTTCAGCCGTTTCGTTGGAAACAATGTATTTTTCAGCGATGTCACGGATGTGTTTTTTGATGTCGATTTTGAATTGCTGCTCCGCTTGGCGGCGATCGCTTTCGGCTAATCCGTCGTTATGAATTTGCTGAAAACTTTCCAGCGGAAATTTCGCATCGATGACAATATTGCCGGTGGGTTCGGGCAAAAATAAAATGCAGTCGCAGCGCTTTCCGTTGGATAACGTTTTCTGGAGCGCGTAATGCGATTCCGGCAACATATTGCGAATCAAACTCGTTAATTGTACTTCGCCAAAAGCACCGCGCGATCGCTTGTCGGACAACACTTCTTGTAAGCTGACGACGCTGCTGGATAATTCGGTAATTTTCTTTTGCGCTTCATCGATGATGGTTAAGCGCTTTACGACATCGGTGAAGGTCGCGGTGGTTTTCTCAAATCCTTCCATTAATTTGCGATCCACTTGGCCGCTGATTTCTTTCAGGCGCTGTTGCGTCTCGTCCGTTAATTTGTCTACGCGCTTTCCGAGTGTATCCGTATGCTGAGTTAACGCGGCGGTCACTTGCTCTCGTACGGCAGCGATTCCTTGGTGCAGACTGTCTTGGATGGTCTTTAAGCTGTTGATTTGGTGTTCATCGAAATGCTGACGGCGTTCTTGTTGCTCGTCGTTTTGCTGTTTAATCAGCTGCTGAATCACTTCGCGTTGGGAATCGAGCTGTTTTAAGCGGTCGTGAATGAGCAGTAACTGTTGGTCCGTGTGGTTGGGGTTCCGCCGGCGACTCAGCGCCACAGCGGCCATGAGCAGGACGACTGCCACCAACCCAGCGATTATCCAGAATTGCCCGCCCATCATGATCCCTTAGCTTTTAGATAAATAACTCTATGGTATCATATCATTTCATTGCGAGAAGGCCGATGCTTGGCTTAGAATGGCGATTATTAAGGAGATTATCCCATGTTCAGTGGCAGCATAGTTGCTATCGTCACGCCGATGAAGCCAAACGGTGATGTCGACTATAAAAATTTCGAGCGCCTGATCGACTGGCATCTCGAGAATGATACCGATGGTCTGGTCGTCCTGGGGACAACGGGTGAATCACCGACGATTGAGCCCGAGGAACGCGTAAAAATCGTTTCTCATGCAGTAGAACAGGTGAACGAGAGAATACCGGTTATCGTAGGAACGGGTGCCAATTCGACACATCATGCCATTGCGCTGACCCGTCAAGCTATGGAATTGGGTGCCGATGCGGGGTTACTGGTTACCCCTTATTACAATAAGCCCACTCAAGAGGGTTTGTATCAGCATTTTAAATCCCTGGCGGAGGCGGTGCCCATGCCGCAAATCCTTTATAATGTCCCCTCGCGAACGGCGTGTGATCTCCTGCCGGAAACGGTATCTCGATTGACGAAATTTTCCAATATCGTCGGGATAAAAGAAGCGACGGGAGATATTGAGCGCGTGAAAAAATTGCGAGAAATGAACAACGAGTTGGATTTGTTGAGTGGTGACGATAAAACTGCGATGGAGTTTATGTTGGCAGGAGGAAAAGGAGTCATTTCCGTTGTCGCCAATATTGTACCGAAGGCGTTTCACACGTTGTGTGAGGCCGCCATCACGAATAATCATAAGTTAGCTGAAGAGTACGATAATAAATTAAAAATTCTGTATAAGGCGTTATTTATTGAATCCAATCCTATTCCAACGAAATGGGCATTGGCGCAAATGGGACTGATTGCGGAGGGGATTCGCTTGCCATTAACTCCGCTCAGTCAACAATTTCATGCTGAAGTGCGACAAGCGCTTCAGAGTGCTGGAATTAAAATATAATATAAGAGGAAAAAACGATGAACCGTCACGTCAGCTTAGTTTTATTGGGTTTGCTCACTTTGTCATTGGTGGGTTGTTCGAATCATAACAAAGATTATTTAAAACAAGCCCAAACCGTTCAGCCCATCGTGGTTCCGGAGGGCACGGCGGTGAAACCTTCTGCAAGCTATTACCCAATCGTTAACGTTCCAGCAAATGGGGCTCAGTCGCCGTCTTTGGTGCCCCCGGGCAGTAATTTAGATCGGTTTAAAAATCAGAGCCAAGCGCAACCCACGGGAAGCCAAAAAAATGCGGTGGCTTCGGCTTCGATTTCTCGAACCACCAGTGGCGAAGCGTTAACGCTGAATATTCAGCCGACAGTGGCATGGGATCGTGTGGGAAGAGCGCTTCATCAAACGGCGTACAAGATTCTCGATCAAGATCAAAGCATGGGCTCTTACTATGTGTTAGACGTTGTCAGCACTGGCGGTAAAATCACAAAAACGACGCCGGTTTATCGAGTGTATTTAAAAGACGCCGGCAATCAAACGAACGTGGTCGTCTTGAATCAAGAAAATAGACCGGCTGAAAAGGACGCCGCCGATCGTATTTTAACGGCCGTTCAAAAAAAGTTGTCGTGACGGCGCTCCATGACCCTAACAAAACGAAAATTACTCTACAGCGGAAAAGCGAAGTCTCTGTACGAAACGGATTCTCCGGATTTATTAATCACGGAATTTCGTGACGACACTTCCGCGTTTGATGGGGAAAAAAAGGAAAAGTTAGCGCGCAAAGGAGTCGTGAATAATCAAATCAGCGCGCATTTAATGGGGGTGCTAGCAGATGCAGGCGTGCCGACGCATTTTGAAAAACTGATTTCACCGTACGAAGTATTAGTTAAACGATTAAAAATGATTCCTCTGGAGTGCGTAGTTCGGAACATTGCAGCCGGTAGTTTGTGTCGTCGATTGGGAATTGAACCGGGGCGTCCATTACATCCACCGTTGTTTGAGTTATTTTTAAAAAACGATGCGCTGCACGATCCCATGGTCACGGAAAATCATGCGTTGAATTTCGGTTGGGCGACAAAATCACAGCTCGATCGGATGAAAGTACTGTCGTTAAAAATTAATGACGTATTGTCTGCTGTGTTTGTGAAGGCGGGTATGATTTTAGTGGATGCTAAATATGAATTTGGTGTTGCTAATAATGAGGTTTATTTGGGTGATGAAATCAGCCCGGATTCGTGCCGAATTTGGGATTCAAAAACGCACGAAACGCTGGATAAAGATCGTTTTCGCAAAGATATGGGGCGGGTGGTAGAATCCTACGAAATCGTGGCGCACCGCTTGGGGCTCACTCTGCAAGGATGTCCGTGATACTATTTCCAAGGATGTGACGATTATATCCGGAGAGGTACCGAAGTGGTCATAACGGCGCCGACTCGAAATCGGATGGGGCTTCACCGCCCACGCGGGTTCGACTCCCGCCCTCTCCGCCACAGTCATTTTCCTTCGTGCGTCCCTGTACTGGCTCTTGCATACTTCTCATTGCACCCCGGCCACCCATCCTTGGGTGGCGCTTATCAATTTCGGGCCCAAATGGGCATAAGCACTCGAATGTCGTTCATAAATTTCCGCAAACCCACGTTCATTTCGGTGTCGCCCAATGGGGTAGTTATTTGCCGAGGAAAAGCAATACCGGCGCCGAATAATCCCGGGGCAATGACACCCGTATGAGCATCATAATTCGATAAATTAATCTGAGAAACGCGTGGCGTTCGCGGGGAAAATCCAATGGCATAGACTGCTTTCGTACATTGAGGCAAGTGTTGATTAATGTGAAATTCAGTCGATAAATAGCGTTCAATAGTCGGCAAGCAACGTAGGGTAATATTTTCCCGTACCCATCGTGCCGTTTCTGCTTTTAACCCCGTATTGTCATACAATATCCAGCCCGCCATCGGAACAGCAAATTTAATGGGTAATAAATAAAAGTTAATAACTTTTTTAATTCCCAGCTCCAGCAGCGTACGGATAATAATCATGGAAGAATGCGAAGAACCGAATACCGCAACGGTATCGTTTGCAGTGCAAATTTTCGCTAATTTTGATGGATTGAGAGCGTCGTAAATTTCAATGGGAATCACTTTATCGTGATGCGGTAAGGATTTTGGTTCTGCGCCCGTTGCTAAAATGACTTTTTTTGATTTTATGGTGTTGGTGTTGGTGATTAAATTCCAGATGCCGTTGTTTTTTTCTAATTCCAGCGCCTCTGTTTGATGAGTGATCACTTGCATTTTTAAGTGATCCGTAATCCATTGAAGCGGCTCTGCTACGTGTTTCAGCAGACATGAATCCTCTTTTTTAAAATCATCGATTGCAAACGGTTTTGGTTTGTTAGAATAAGAGAAAGCACGATAACCCTTAAGAAACTCGAGGAATAATTTAACTGTGGTATTGGACGACACTTCACCCCAGTAGCGGCCAAAATCACCGACTTGAAAATGGGGATCTATCCACGCGATTCGTTTGGCATCAACGCCCGAATCCAGCAATTCGCCCAGCGCGGCGATACCCGCAGGACCTGCGCCAACAACGGACCATTCGTAAGTCACACTCAAAATCACGCTCTAATGCTGCTTTGGAAATAATGCGCGGCCTAGTGTAGCACGGAAGAGACGTTATTATAACCCATCATAGGCGCTAACTGTTGAGAAAACAATGGCATCACGCTGGGTGTCCGCGTCGGTATCAATTTTCTTGCAAAAAGATTCAAAGTATCCTGTGGGGAGTCCTAATTCATAGGTCGAATTAATTATTTCTAGAAAATTAACGGCATTTCGAAAAGCAGTATATTGAATAATATCAGAGTCTTCCGTCCACAGTTTTTTAAAAAAATTAAAGCGGCTTGGTTTTTTGAAGCTGGGTTTCAAGCAATCAATATCGCCCAACACGTCCATCATCACCCTACTATCAAACATTTTATCTAAAACACCCAATGTTTTTGTGCTTTGGTCATTGCGTAGATTTTCTATAGAATTATTAAGGCCTAAAAAAGATTTTTTTAGGACAAATTTTTGCTCCTCATCGAGATTTTCTTTATTAACACTATTGTTTTCTGTGATTTCTTTCTCCTCGAGTGAAAATCGAGAGGTAAATCGAACATTATATCTTTCAATAAGATTTTTTAGTTGGGCAAGCACTTCATCTGCTGCTTTTTGTTCGGTGGCGCGCATGGTTGATGTACTCTGTACTATTAAATCTGGTGTAATTCTTACATGTTCAGTATATCAAAAAAAGAACAGCCCGGCCCTTAAGGGGAAATTAATTTCTAAAACGACCTGCTGGCTTACTGGCGGTATACTGCCAGCATCTACGCGACCGCAATGGTTTTTACGTTCATAAACGCCCGAATGCCTTCGGCTGCAAGTTCTCGGCCGTAGCCTGAGTGTTTGATTCCTCCAAAGGGGAGTCGGGGATCGGATTTAACGAACGTATTGATGGCCACGCTGCCCGCCTGAATTTTTTCCGCGGCAATTTTTTCGCCGCGTACGAGGTCTTGAGTAAAAACGGCCGCGCCCAGCCCAAACCGTGATTGGTTGGCGATTCGAATGGCTTCATCCTCATCTTTTGCACGAATCAACGCAACGACGGGACCGAATATTTCATCATCAAACGCGGGCATCCCGGGTTTAATATTTGTTAATAATGTGGGAGGGTAATAAAATCCTTTTCCGGTTGGAATTTCTCCGCCGCATTCCAATTTCGCTCCTTTTTTAATGCATTCTTGTACTTGCTCATGCACGTTATCGCGCAGATCCGCACGCGCTAATGGCCCAAGCAGGGTTTCTGCTTTTAAAGGATTGCCCAGCGAATAGGATTTAATTTTTTGCAGTACGAGTGCCTTGAATTTATCATAGATGGCATCAACCGCAATAATGCGTTTCGCGGCGATACACACCTGACCTGAATTATTCAAGCGAGAAGTTACGCAGGCTTCGGCGGCTTTTTCAAGATCCGCGTCTTCTAAAATAAGGTAAGGATCACTGCCGCCTAACTCCAAAACGACTTTTTTCAGTGCTTTTCCGGCTTCATTGCCGACGGACATGCCTGCACGTTCACTGCCCGTCAACGTTACGCCTATTACTTTCGGATGTGCAATCACGTACGGTGCTTTTTCGACATTGATAATTAAAGCGCGAAAAATATTTTTAGGGAATCCTGCTTCACGAAACAATTTTTCAATTTCTAAAGCGGTTCCGGTTGAGATGGGGGCGTGTTTTAACAAGCAGCCATGACCGGCCATCAGGTTAGGGGCGGCGAAGCGAAATACTTGCCACATCGGAAAATTCCACGGCATAATCGCGAAAATGATGCCCGAGGGCTTATAGGCAACGTAACTTTTTTTTAATTCGGTTTGAACAACGTGTGGCTTCAATAATTCTTCGGCGTGATCGGCGTAATAATCGCAAACCCACGCGCATTTTTCGACTTCGACTTCACCGGCTGTAATGGGTTTCCCCATTTCTTGAGCCATGAGTGTTGCGTAACGAGTTTTATTTTTCCGTAATAGATCAGCGGCGCGGCGCATTTTGTCACTGCGCTCTGAAAAATTCGTTTTGCTCCAATGCTCGTAGTCGCGATGCGTTTCTTCAATGAGTTGATCGATGTCTTGAGTCGACAGGGTTTCGTAGTGTGTGATGACTGCTTCCGTAGTGGGATTAATGGTTTTTATGGTCATGTTTTAGTCCTCGTGTGGGATGGCTGGCGGCACGGTGTGTTTTCTTGGGGGCTTCGAGGAAATTATCCGGATCAGCTTTTTCCCAGATATTCATATAGAATTCGGGAGCCCGGCCTTCAACCAAATCATTTAATTCAAGGTAATCGAAAATCTGATCGTAATTCAGCGCTTTGTCTTTGCTCACGCGTCGATGAATGTGAAAAGGTTGCAGCTCTTCGGGGCGTTCCAGGCCGGTTGCACCCAACACCTGCAGAAAACTTTTCAGCGTGGCTTCCTGAAAATTTTTCACGCGAATCGCTTTTTCATCGACGTTTAATGCGTAACGGCGTTTGGGATCTTGCGTGGTGACTCCCGTGGGACACGTATTTAAATGGCAGCGCCGTGATTGTACGCAGCCCAACGCAAACATCATGCCGCGTGCGCTGTTAATCATATCAGCACCCAGTGCGATTTTTGTTAAAATATCAAACCCAGTGATGATTTTTCCACTGCCAATGAGACGAATGTGTTTACGCAGGCCCGACCCGACCAAACAATTGTGTGCGAAAATCAATCCTTCATTCAAGGGAACGCCCACGCTGTCGGAAAATTCAAACGGTGCGGCACCGGTTCCCCCTTCGGATCCATCGATGACAATAAAATCCGGATAAATTTTCGTCTCCAGCATGGCTTTACAAATGGCCATGAATTCACGCAGTATTCCAATACACAGCTTAAATCCTGCGGGTTTTCCACCGCTGAGCTCTCTGATTTGTTGTACGAATTCCAGTAATCCGATCGGTGTGGAAAAGGTAGAATGCGCAGCGGGAGACAAGCAATCGACCCACGGTTGCACGCCGCGGGCTTCGGCTAATTCGGGCGTCATTTTGACACCGGGCAGAATAGCACCGTGCGAGGGTTTCGCACCTTGAGAGATTTTAATTTCGACCATTTTGACGTTGGGGTGACGAGATTTTTCTTTGAATTGTTCGGGGTCGAATTTTCCGTCTTTGGTGCGACAACCAAAGTAGGCCGTACCAATTTCCCACACAATATCTCCACCTTCCATTAAGTGGTATTTGCTTAATCCGCCTTCGCCCGTGTCTTGATAGAAGCTTCCCATTTTTGCTCCGCGATTGAGTGCACGAACGGCTTCTGCACTAATCGCACCGAAACTCATGGCGGAAACGTTGAGCCGAGAGGCGTTGTAGGGTTGTGTGCATTGCGGCCCTCCTACGAGTAGGCGCGTTGAAGTATTAAAATCCGGTTGTTTGGGCAACATGGATTGATTGACCCATTCGTAACCCACTTCGTGCACGTCGAGTTGAGTGCCGAAGGGCATGGTATCGACTTCTTTTGTAGATCGGTGATACACCAAAAACCGCTGTGCGTGGCTGAAGGGCGCGCCTCCCCATTCACTTTCAATAAAATACGCTTGAATCTGAGGTCGGATTCGCAGTAGACCATAACGCCAATGCCCCCAAACGGGATAATTTCGCAAAATATTGCTGTCTTTCTGCAAGACATCATAAATCCCAGTTAACAATAATGGGCCAATCACGATTAGGGACCATAAGATAGGTAGCCAAAAAAAGGCAACAATAAAAATACCCGCCAGTACAATCGCTGAAACAATGTAAAAATACGTGCGTACGATGAGTGTTTCGTGGGCCATGATTTGCTCCAATCCTTTTGGTTCCCTTTCCCTTTAACCATTATCAATGCTGATCTTGCGCACGTCAATTCCAATCACGTATACTGCAAAACCGCGTTTTTGTTTAAGATTTGACAAGGAATTACTGCATGTTGCGTCGCCACCGCTTTCGAATCTACGGACAACATCTTTTATTTGTTGGGATGCTCTGTACAAGTACTTTGGCATTTGCAGGAGGCTTTCAGGTGTGGGAAGAGAGTGCTTCGGGGACAGGCGATTATCACGCGGGTGGCGCTGCGGAAGCAAATGATGCAGGCACTACCTTTTATAATCCTGCCGGCATGATTCGGCTGCACAATCCCGAATTCAGCACGGGTGCTGTTTTTATTCCGTTGGGTCTGAGTTACAACGGCCTTGTGGGTGGGACACCGACGGGTGGTTATGTTTCGGGGGGTACGAAAAATCTCGTACCCAATTTTCATTTTGTGTTTCCCGTGTATTCATGGATGATATTTGGATTTGGTGTGACGACACCGTTTGGTTTGGCAACGGATTACCCTGGAAATAGTCAACCCTTAGCAACAGCCGCTACTCTCACCAAGATCGAAACCGTTAATTTAAATCCCGATTTGGCTTTTGCCATTACCGATAAATTATCGGTTGGCGCTGGTTTTGATGCTTTGTATGGTCGCGCTAAATACAATTCCGAAATTCTGGGGACCGCTTCCTTTTTAAATGCATTATCGGCGTGGGGGTATGGCTGGAATGCCGGTGCGCTTTACCAATTTACGGATCACACGCGCGTGGGTGCCAGTTATCGATCTAAAATTCAGCTGGATGCGCGTGGGCAGAGTCAATCGGTTACGGTATTGCTCACTACGACGAATGATAGGCTAAATTCAGAATTGAATTTACCGGCAACGACAATATTCAGCTTTTATTCGGATGTCACGCCGAAATGGTCGCTGATGGCCAGTGCGTATTATACGAAATGGGATTTATTTGATGATTTGATTTTGAATGATACGACTTTATTTCCATCGATTTCGGTTCATGAAAATTACCGCGATACCTGGAATTATTCCGTTGGTGCTCATTTTCAAGCGACACAAATTTTCATGCTAAAAGCCGGTATCGGATGGGATCAAACGCCAACGCAAGATGGATTTCGTGATGTCCGTTTGCCGGACGTTGATCGCTTCGCTGCTGCCATCGGTGCACGCATTCAGGCCGCCCGATGGCTTGCGATTGACGTTGGTTGGACCCATTTCTTTACGCGCGCTGCGGACGTCGACAACGACCAGTCGGGACTGCCCGATTTTCTTGTTACACAAGGCACCGCGAAGATGAATGTGAATGTGTTCGGTGCGCAATTGACGATGTCATTAAGATAGTAAAGTAGGTTGGGCTAAGCGATAGCACAGCCCAACAAATTAATTGTTGGGCCTCGAAGCTCGGCCCAACCTACGATTCGCTTAATGTAAATCAGTAGAAATTAATACCTTAATTTCCGAGAAAAATTGATCGGTATTGGGGGTAATTTGCACATTGAGTTGGGTTGGGTTGTATTGGAGGTTGGTTAATTCACCGCTGTTGCCTTTGATTGTTAGCACGGCGCTGCCGAGTGCTAGGCTTCCATTTTTAAATATGCACGTGGCTGTTGTTTTTCCGCCGAAAATAATAGTTCTAATCGATAGCCAAGGCAGGTCCGTGGTGCCAAATAAGCTCGCGCAGGCTGTGGATGAACCGCTGGCGGGGATGGGAGCGGGCGATTTGACGCCACCACAAAAAACATCGATTTTATGCGCGTAGTGCTGGCTGCACAGCGTGAGTCCTGCCGTGGCAGAGAATGAGGCACTGGTGATACCCAGAGTGACGAGCGAAGCAATTAGGGTTCTTTTCATAACACCTCCTTGTTGTGAATATGAAAGATTAACACACTAATAATATCACGTTTTTTTCATTGTACAATGTGCGCGGCTGCGGCGTGCGTAAAAGGCGTGTTGCAATGAACGGGAATCGAACGGTGGTATTACGGAATTATTCATGGCGTAATGATAAATTGCGCAGCGTAAAACAGTACGGACCGTCGAGTACACTAAATGCAAAATTAAGAGAAGAACAACAGATATGCTAGAGCCTATCAAAATACTTGATTTATCACCGAAATATAATCCAACGCCAATCGGAACCAGAACCAGCAAACGCAGCGGAAAAACCAATAATCCTACGCCTAAATTAGAAACGAGCGATGATCCCCAAGTCTCCTTTAATAACCCAACCGATCGCTTTACGGCTTGGAAAGGGCTGACTTTTTCCAGTACTAACACCGGAACGGCAAAATAGGATACGACTGTCCAGCTTATTCCCGCTAAAGTTGATCTCAGCACTCCTATTTCGTTGAACCGTGTTTGGAAGAAACGAAGCAGCGCACCGAGGGTGGTATTGAAAATCGTCCAAGTGATTGCAGTGGGAAGACAAGTAAATGCAGTTTTGAATGCTGAGGAGAGGCGGACGGGTTTGTGGGTTAAATAATTTTGAGTGGCTGAAATGAGTGCGGCATTGCAGAAGAAAATAACTAAATTACAGATAAATAAAATCAGTAATAATAATACGAGGAGGATAACATCTTTTTGGTAAAAAGCCTCCCTGTGTTGCAGTTGCAGCACTTCTAAATGCAGCAGCGGGGAGAGGATAAGCGAAACCAGAATGAGGCACGTGATTGCGCTGATTAGCGGAAACACTATCAGGGCTTTGTGTTTACGAAGGACGGCGAGACTTTGCTTCGTCAATTGCCAGCCTCGGGTGATGGTCGATGCCATTGAGCCTCACGTGTTGACACGTCCGCTGTGAGGGTTTTCGCTATAGTAAGGCCCTTATTCTACCAAAGATCAGCATTAAAATCATTCCCACGGTACAATACCCCCATGAAAAGAAACTGGAAACTCGCCGATTTCGATTATTTGCTCCCAGAGGCGCTTATCGCGCAGTACCCGCTGCCCGATCGAGCCGCCAGTCGGCTGTTGTGTGTCAATAAGAGCGATCAGAGTATCGAGCATCGTCGTTTTTCTGATTTATTGGATTTTGTGGAACCGAACGATTTATTTGTTTTTAATAATACCAAAGTGATTCCGGCACGCTTGTTTGGCCGCAAAAGCACGGGTGGGCGCGTGGAGTGTTTGGTTGAACGGGTTCTGAGTGCGAATCGTATTTTGGTGCACGTGCGTGCGAGTAAGAAACCGAAATTAGGTTCTCGAATCGTTTTCGCTGATGGGTTTGAAACGATGGTGGTGGATCAGAAAAATGAATTGCATGAATTAGAAATTCACTCACCGGATTCTGCCATCGACTTATTTCAGCGTCACGGCGAAATTCCATTGCCGCCGTATATTCGCCGAAAGCCTGATCGCAACGATGAAACCCGTTATCAAACCATTTTTGCAGAGAAAGAAGGTGCGATTGCAGCACCTACGGCTGGGTTACATTTTGATGAAGATTTATTTAATCGGTTAACACAAAAGGGTGTGTCCCAAGCATTTGTGACTCTGCACGTGGGTGCGGGAACTTTTCAACCGGTGCGTGTTGAGTCTATTGATCAACACCGCATGCATCATGAATACGCGGAGGTTTCTGAGTCGGTGTGTGAGGCGGTGTTACACTGTAAAAAGCAAGGCGGGCGTGTTTTTGCCGTAGGCACGACGGTGGTGCGCTGTTTGGAAACGGCTGCTCGGGATGGGATGGTGAAGCCATTTCATGGTGAGACGAATTTATTTATTTATCCGGGATTTCAATTTAATTGCGTGGATGCGTTGATTACTAATTTTCATTTGCCGAAGTCGAGTTTGTTGATGTTGGTGTCGGCTTTTGGTGGGCATGAGTTGATGATGAATGCTTACGAAGAAGCGATTGAGGCGGAATACCGGTTTTTTAGTTATGGCGATGCGATGATGGTTTTATGATAAGCTACGTTTGCTGTACTGCAAGAGCTGAGCGAAGCAAAATAGCGCCCAAGCGAGGGGATCCTTTTTCCGGCAATGGCTCGTCGGGCTCCGCCCTCCTGCGCTTTATTTGCCTGCAAAAGGATCCCCTCGCTTGGGTGTCTGTTCGAACGGTCGTCAGAAAATAATTAAATAATTGGAGACTTTACGATGTCCTATAAGCACATAAAAATCCCGACGAGCGGTGAGAAGATAACGGTGAATAAGAACGGGACGGTGCATGTTCCCGATCATCCCATCGTGCCTTTTATTGAGGGGGATGGGATTGGGGTGGATATCACACCGGTGATGCGCAAAGTGGTGGATGCTGCTGTTGAAAACGCGTATCGCGGAAAGCGAAAGATCGCCTGGATGGAAATTTATGCGGGTGAGAAGGCGACTAAAGTCTACGATAAAGATACTTGGCTTCCCGATGAAACTTTGGCAGCGGTTAAAGAGTTTGTAGTTTCGATAAAGGGTCCATTGACGACGCCTGTGGGTGGGGGAATGCGTTCGCTAAACGTTACCCTTCGACAAAAACTGGATTTATACGTGTGTTTACGGCCAGTTCGGTATTTTAAAGGAGTCCCGAGCCCTCTGAAAGATCCTTCAAAAGTGGACATGGTTATTTTCCGGGAAAATTCCGAGGATATTTACGCGGGGATTGAGTGGGCTGCCGGCACTTCCGAAGCCAAAAAGCTCATCGCATTTCTCCAAGATCAATTGGGCGTGACTAAAATCCGATTTCCGAAGACCAGTGGTATTGGTATTAAGCCGGTCTCGGAAGAGGGCACTTCGCGCTTGGTTCGCCGCGCTATTCAGTACGCCATCGATAATAATCGAAGTTCTGTCACGTTGGTGCACAAGGGGAATATCATGAAATTCACGGAAGGTGCCTTTAAAGATTGGGGTTATCAAGTGGCAGTCAAAGAATTTGGGGCAAAACCGAAAGACGGTGGGCCGTGGCAGGTAATTGAAAACCCCAAAACGAATAAAGAAATTTTGATTAAAGATTTCATTACCGATGCGTTTTTACAGCAGATTTTGCTGCGCCCCGCGGAATACGACGTCATTGCGACGATGAATTTAAACGGCGATTATATTTCCGATGCGTTGGCGGCTGAAGTGGGAGGTATTGGCATTGCGCCCGGGGCAAATATGAGTGATACCGTCGCGATGTTTGAGGCGACGCACGGTACGGCTCCCAAGTATGCGGGTCAGGATAAAGTGAATCCCGGGTCGATTATTTTGTCGGCGGAGATGATGCTGCGTTATATGGGTTGGGTGGAAGCCGCGGATTTGATTATTGCAGGCCTAGAAGGGGCGATTCACAGTAAAACGGTCACTTATGATTTGGCGCGCTTGATGGACGGCGCTAAAGAAGTCAGCTGCTCGCAGTTTGGTGGGGCGATTGTGGAACATATGAATTAAGAAAAAACGTAGGTTGGGCTGAATGAAATGAAGCCCAACCTACGGCGAAGGCTAGTGTCCGGCAGTAGGTGTCTGAGATGGGTCATCGCTCTGAGCGTGCAGTAAGGCGAAATCTACAATGGACGACAACAGGCTTGTTTTGTCTTTTAAATCAATCGTTTGAGCCCTCTCTTTGATCTCTGCAATTGTTTCAAAGCCAGGGATTAAGAGACACAGTGCCTGGTGGCGGTGGATCAAATACTCTGCCACAGCTGCATTCCCGTCTCGTTTAGCAACGAGAAGGGCAAAAGAAATGAGATGATTCGGCAGTACCCCTGGGTAGGAGTTTATCAACACCACAATATTAGAGGGAATAGGTATACTTTGGAGAGCAGCCGTAGGCTCATTGCTTTCAAGGAGTGCTCTTACCCCTGCTAAATCTTGCCTATTAATAGCGTCAATTAGGGCCAACACGAGCCCTGGAGTATTATCAATCTGGTTCCTACGGTTGTTCCAGAAAGAAGGCCCGGGCCCGGGCTTGGTAAAGCTTATCTTGGTGACGAGTGGGGACCGAGACGTTGGGTCCAGGGTCTGAAAAGTGTTGTGGTTGTGAATGTGTCTACCCATATTCTCATGCCATCCTGATGGCGGTTGTTTGAATCCTTTCTATCATACCTTCAGTAACTTAATGCAATCTTAAAACGTTAGAGAATTTTTAACTTTTTTATATAACCATTTGTAAATCAATATCTTTCGGGAGTCAATCCCTCCAAAGGAGACAGGTTTTGTAGGAAAAACGCCTTCGTATCGACTACATTTAGAAATAAGCGGAGAGCGATAGGCCAGAGAGGATCCTGGCGAGGAGGCAAAGGTGCCACATCATCTCCAGCGAGAAGCATTAGGATGGCTGCCAAGTAATCAACAACTTAGAGGAGGGCGGTCGTGTTTAGTAAGCCACTGGAGAAAACCCTTAATCACGCGTTCTCTCAAGCTCGGGAGAAGCGCCACGAGTTTATTACCATTGAGCACCTGCTCCTGGCCTTGCTGGATAACCCAGAAGCCGGGAAAGTTCTGGCTGCCTGTGGGGCTAACCCCGAGCGTTTGCGAGCCGGATTAGGCATTTTTGTCGATGAAACAACCCCCCACATCCCGCTGAATGTTGCCCGAGACATACAGCCGACCTTGAGTTTTCAACGCGTCCTTCAGCGCGCCATCTACGACGTTCAATGCAACGGACACCCAGAAGTAACGGGTGCCAATGTGCTGATTGCGATTTTTAGTGAACCGGAATCTCAAGCCGTTTATTTTTTGAGTCAAGAAAACGTTCGACGCATTGACGTCATTAATTACACCACGCAGGGCATCACCAAGCCCCGATTCGAATCTCGCTTGGTTACCGATCCGCATCAAATTGCGGAAACGAGCGGTATGCTTCATGAAACCACGGTCGAGGATAATCTCATTGATTTGTATACCGTGAATTTAAATGCGAAAGCGCGCAGCGGTCGCGTGGATCCCTTGATTGGTCGTGAAGAAGAAGTGATGCGTTGCGTTCAAGTGTTGTGCCGACGCACTAAAAATAATCCGCTCTTGGTTGGCGATGCCGGCGTCGGAAAAACCGCGATTGTGGAAGGTTTGGCTCAATTAATCGTTCAGAACCAAGTGCCTAAGCCATTGTTGCACAGCACTGTATATTCGTTGGATCTCGGTATATTATTAGCGGGCACGAAATACCGCGGTGATTTCGAAAAACGATTTAAAGCTGTATTAAAAGCATTAAGCCGCGAACCGGGTGCCATCGTTTTCATTGATGAAGTTCACAATTTAATTGGAGCCGGTTCCGCAACAGGGGGCACAATGGATGCCTCAAATCTCATTAAACCCTTATTGACAACGGGTGAATTGCGTTGCATGGGTGCGACCACGTACGAAGAATTTCGCAATTTCTTTTCAAAAGATCATGCGCTGCTGAGACGTTTCCAAAAAATTGACGTGGTGGAACCTTCGACCGAAGATACCATAAAGATCTTACAAGGGTTAAAAACGCGTTACGAGAATTACCACAATATTCGATACACGCTGGGTGCTCTGAAGCGCGCCGTGGAGTTGTCCGCGTGGTATATTGCGGATCGCTATTTGCCGGATAAAGCCATCGATGTAATCGATGAGGCGGGCGCTTATCAACGATTGCAACCCGAATCCCTGCGTAAGTCGACCATCACGCCAAATGAAATTGAAGCGATCGTGGCGAAAATGGCACGAATTCCTATTGAAACCATCAATCAAAATGACAAAGAAGTCTTGATTGATTTACCGCGCAAATTGAAACGTGTGGTCTTTGGACAAGATGCTGCGATTGATTTGTTATCGAATGCGGTTAAATTATCGCGCGCAGGATTGAATGATCGAAATAAACCGGTGGGATCGTTTTTATTATCCGGTCCGACAGGCGTCGGTAAAACGGAAGTCACCAAGCAACTAGCCGAAGTACTGGGCGTAGAATTTATTCGCTTTGATATGTCGGAATACATGGAGCGACATACCGTATCTCGTCTCATCGGTGCACCGCCGGGATACGTGGGGTACGATCAAGGGGGATTATTAACGGAAGCCATTCGAAAACATCCGCACGCAGTGTTGCTGTTGGATGAAATTGAAAAGGCCCATCCGGATGTTTTTAACGTGTTACTGCAAGTGATGGACTACGGGCATTTAACGGATAACACGGGACACAAAGCCGATTTCCGTCACGTGTTAATCGTCATGACGACGAATGCTGGTGCCGACCAGCTGGAGCGGGGATCCATCGGATTCGCAACGCAAGATGCAAATCAAGAGGGTTTAACAGCCATTAAGCGTTACTTTACGCCGGAGTTCCGCAATCGTTTGGATGCGATCGTTCAATTTAATTATCTGGATGATTCGACGGTATTGAAAGTCGTGGATAAATTCTTGCGTGAGTTGCGCGATCGATTAAAAGAAAAAGGCGTGAAGTTAACAGTCACCAACAAAGCCAAACAATGGTTGGCTGAGCAAGGTTATCATGAAAAATTGGGTGCACGCCCAATGGGCCGTTTAATTCAAGAAAAATTAAAAATGCCGTTAGCGGAAGAACTGTTGCACGGACGATTGTCGGACGGTGACGAGATATCGGTGGACATTGAAGGAGATTTAATGCAGTTTCACCACTTTGCTCAGGAAACCGCTGAGTAAGCTCAAGACGACGGCTCTTCGGGCTTTTTGCCCCCCATATCACGAAAAACAATCCGCCCCCGCGTTAAATCATAAGGGGTCACTTCTACCGTCACCCGATCACCCATCAAGATACGAATGTAATGCTTCCGCATGCGACCCGAAATGTGCGCGGTAACCAAATGACCGTTCTCAAGCTTTACGCGGAATGTGGTATTAGGCAGCGATTCAACGACTACCCCTTGCATTTCAATCGATTCTTCTTTGGGCATTGATGCACTCACGGCAGTTAATACAACAAATCATATTGCCCGAAAACCAATGGCATCGCAATGGGGATATGCTAATCTGTGATTCACTGAAAGCAGGGATAAGAGGTATGGCTGAAATTGATGATATTAAACAAAATCTCGTTCAAGCAGGAAAGCAGCTGTATCAGAAAAATTGTTTGGCGGCTTGCGACGGTAATTTAAGTTATAAAATCAACGATGACTGCATCCTGATTACGCCCAAGGGAAAACCAAAGGCTCAGATCAGCATCAACGATTTTGCCATTTTGGATATCCAGGGTCGTGTCCGTGAGGGAGAGCCTTCCTCTGAGCGCATCATGCACCTCAGCGTTTATCAGCGCGCTCCCAAAGCAAAATGCGTTATCCATGCGCATCCGCCGACGGCGATTGCGTGGACGATTGCTTATCCTGAGCTGACGAAATTACCCAACGAATGCATGTCGGAACTGATTATCGCGGCGGGTAATATTCCCATCGCACCCTATGCTTTGCCGGGTTCTTCTGAAATGGCCACCGCCATTGAATCCTTGTTGCCACAGCATCGAATTATTATCTTGGCGCGCCATGGGGCCTTGTGTTGGGGAGAAAGCGTTCAAGAAGCCGTTAATGCGATAGAGCGATTGGAACACTCGGCGGATATTTTAATGCGCGCGAAACAATTGGGCGCTTTGACGACCTTGTCAAAAGAAGAGGTGGCGGCTTTATATAAAATTCGTGAAACGATTGGGGAAACGGTGATATGAAACGGCTTATTTCCGTGGGACTGAAATGTGAAAATAATCAGCTGTGGGTTCTGAATCAACAGGCTTTACCACAAAAAGAAGAGTGGCTCGTCAGCCGTGATATTGCCGACATGATTAACATTATTAAAACACTAAAAGTGCGCGGTGCGCCGTTAATTGGCGTTGCGGCGGCATTGGCCTTGGCGCAATACGTTCTGCACGGTGCTAACGAAAATGAAATCCTGCTGGCCGCAGAAAAACTCAAAACCGCGCGTCCGACGGCCGTGAATTTATCTTATTGCGTGGATCGTTTGTTGAGGGTCTACGCCACGATGAAAGATAAAATGGCGTTAGTGCAAGAAGCGGAAACTATCTTTGAAGAAGATGCAAAATTATGTCAGCAAATGGCAGTGCTTGGTGCGGATTTTATTAGCGAAAACGATCGTATTTTAACGCACTGCAACACGGGTGGACTGGTTACAACCGGAATGGGTACGGCGTTGGGCGTGATCATTCACGCGAACAATCAAGGAAAAAACCCACACGTCTACGTGGATGAAACACGCCCGCTGCTTCAGGGCGGCCGATTGACGGCGTGGGAATGTGTAAAGAATAATATTTCACATCAAATTATTTGCGACAATATGGCCGCGAGCTTAATGCAAGCTAAGAAGATCGACAAAATTTTTGTGGGTGCCGATCGTATCGCAATAAACGGCGATTTCGCGAATAAGATAGGCACGTATAATCTCGCGGTGTTGGCGCACTATCATCGGGTGCCGTTCTACGTCGTTGCGCCTTATACGACAGTAGATCTGCTGTGTGAAACGGGTCGTGATATTCATGTCGAGCAGCGCGATGTGGAAGAGGTCAAAGGCGCAAAAGGCGCTTTTGGTGAAGTCCGTTGGGCGCCAAACGAGAGTGATGCTTACAATCCAGCATTTGACGTAACGCCGGCCAGTCTGGTTACGGCATTAATTTTGGACCGCGGTGTTTACTGTTCAAATACGCTCAATTTTAACTTAGCCGTGACGATGTGAAATTATCGAGCCAGATTTAAGGGTCATTGAAAAGCCCGGGGTTGCTTGACTATTGAGCAGTATCTGGTATATTGCGCGCATTTTTAGAGGGAACTGCTAAGTTCAACTCAAAAGGTGCCGCACGATGAGAAAAACTCAAGAAACTCAAGGTTTGCTTATTTTGATGTATAGCAGCGAGCCGGTAACAGGGCAATTACCAATTCAGAATGTAGATGGAAAACTCTTTGACTTTTTTAAAGAGCATCCCTTTTTAGTGCCATCCAACGTAAAATTAACAACTTTTTTTGGTGAGATTCAAGGTAAGGGGCCAAGTTTACCCCATGAAGCCGTTACACAATTTTTGCAAGAACAAGCGGCTGATCGCTCTTCTTTTGAAGAAAAGCAGCCCACACCAGAAGATTTATTAAATAAATTTTTATCCTGGCATTTTATGAATGTGAATATTGACTCTTGCAAAAGTTGGCCAGATGAAGCCTATTTAACTTATCAGTCACTAGTGCCGGAGATTCGTGAGCGACTTTCTCAATTGAAACACGAAGTGTGTGATTCGGATCGACGCCCGACAACCGTTTGGGGATTAAGCAGCAGTCCGACGAACACTATTTCGCAGTTAGGGAATCAATTGCGAAACTTAGAGAGTTTTCAAGAGAAAGAACTAATAATCTGCTGGAATGAATGTAAAAAAATTATAGACAATGCGCTTGAACGAAACCCTTTGTCTCGTTCAAATCAAGCAAAAGATTTTTACCAACGTTGCAAACAGCAGTTGGATATAAGCGAGAAGGCAGCCTTTCAAAGCGTGGACCAGAGTGGATACTCTGACGTAGAGGACGCAGAATCTTTACTAAAGCCTATTGGACAGATACTAGGGGCTATTGAACAGGTATTCGGTATCTAACCTAAGCCTGTTGGTCAGAGGCTGTCAAGATAGCGTTCGGCATCTAGTGCGGCCATGCATCCGGTGCCAGCGGCGGTGACGGCCTGTCGGTACACGTAATCGCACACGTCCCCTGCGGCGAATACGCCGGGAATGTGGGTTGCCGTAGCGTTGCCTTCTAAACCCGATTTCACGCGTAAATAACCCGCTTCGTTCATATCCAATTGACCCTTAAATATTTTGGTATTGGGATCGTGGCCAATGGCGATGAATACGCCGTCTAATTCGAATTGCTTTGTTTTTTCGGATTTGACGTTTTTAATTTTAATGCCCGTGACGCCGTGGTCATTGCCGATGACTTCTTCTAACGCGTGATCCCATTCGATGGCGACGTTGCCGCCTTGGGTTTTTTTGATGAGCTGTGCCGACAGCATTTTTTCTGCACGGAATTTATCGCGACGGTGAATGACCGTAACGTGCGAAACCATGTGGGATAAATACAGGGCTTCTTCGACGGCAGTGTTTCCACCGCCGATGACGGCGACTTTTTTACCGCGGTAAAAAAAGCCATCGCAGGTGGCGCAGGCGGACACGCCTTTTCCCATAAACGCTTTTTCAGAAGGAAGACCCAGGTATCGAGCAGAGGCGCCTGTCGCGATAATCAACGCATCGCAGTGGTACTCGCCACTGTCTCCCGTTAATTCAAAAGGGCGTTTTTTAAGATCCGCTTTATTAACGTGATCAAAAATTATTTTTGTATCAAAACGCTCGGCGTGCTTCAGCATTCGATCCATGAGGTTTGGACCTTGCAATCCAGGAGGTTCTCCGGGCCAATTATCGACGTCGGTGGTGGTCATGAGCTGCCCGCCTTGCTCGATGCCCGTGATAAGTACCGGTTTTAGGTTGGCTCGAGCGGCGTAGATGGCGGCGGTGTATCCCGCCGGTCCGGATCCTAAAATAATCAGTCGATGATGTTGCTTGGCCATGTGCTTACCTGTAAAAAGACCTAATCATAAACCCTCATTCGCTTTAAGTGAACCGCAAGAACGATCTATAATGGTGGCAGCAAATAAGGATGAGCAATGAAGCGGCGAAAACGGGAAAAAACAAATTCAGAAAGTGGCACTTCTGTGGCGCGGCGGCATCTGCGTTACCGTTTACGCGAGGGGTATTTAATTTTTACTTTAGCTTTATCAGTTTTTTTGCTGATTGCTTTATTCAGTTACCACCAATCCGATCCCAGCTGGTCACACACCGTTGCCGTGAAATCCGTCACAAATGCTGGTGGTCGTGCAGGCGCGTGGCTTTCCGATTTTATTTTATACATGGTAGGTTATCTGGCCTATGTGTTCCCACTGATGATTTCGTATGCGACGTGGGTGTTTTTTCGGCGGCGTCATACGGATGAAGAAGAATCGTCATTTAAATGGCCTTTTTTCACTTTTCGTGCCATTGGGTTTTGTCTCACTTTGATCGCGGGCTCAACCATTGCCTCGCTCTATCTCCCATCCTCTCCGAAGTATATGCCATTTAATTCCGGCGGTATTTTGGGGTTTGTGGCATCAAAAGCCATGATGCCTGTATTTAATGAAATAGGAACGACATTAATTTTATTTGCTTTATTCTTGATTGGAATAACTTTATTTACGGGTTTATCCTGGTTTAAATTGCTGGAATCCATTGGCAAAGCCGTATCTAAATTCACGCCCTGGCTTTTTGATGAGATTCGGCGACTGTTCTTTACCCAAGCGCTTGCTCCGTCATCGAGTGCAGGAAAGGAAGGGGGGGATGCACGAAAAGTCCTGATCAATAAAATTGAACCGGCATTGGTGGATGACGAGCCCATCGAATCTCTGAGTAAGTCCAAAATTACTGAACGCATCAGCGGGGAGTTTATCGAGAGTGAATTTAAAACGCCGCGCTATTCAAGCTCGGATATTTTACCGAAACTGTCTCTATTAGATAAACCGACGAGCGATCACAATCTCGACTACAACGAAGAAGAGCTCAAGCAAAAATCCCACGAAGTGGAGTTGCGTTTGGCCGATTTTGGTATAGAAGCGCACGTGGTGGCGGTGCACCCGGGCCCAGTAGTCACGCGATTTGAATTGCAACTTGCAGCCGGTACGAAGGTGAGCAAGATTACCAACCTTGCTAAAGATTTAGCGCGATCTTTGTCGGTGGTGAGTGTACGTGTGGTTGAGGTCATTCCCGGAAAATCCGTGATCGGATTGGAGCTGCCCAATAAACATCGGGCCGTAGTGACGTTGTATGAAGTATTGGCTACGAAACAATACCAAAATGCGCGCTCTTCCTTATCGTTGGCGCTGGGGAAAGATATCGCAGGGCATCCCGTGGTGGTGGATTTAGCAAAAATGCCCCACTTACTGTTGGCCGGAACTACGGGTTCAGGTAAATCCGTCAGTTTAAATGCTATGTTATTGAGTTTGCTATATAAATCAACTCCAAGGCAGCTGCGTTTGATCTTGATTGATCCAAAAATGCTGGAGCTCTCAGTGTACGACTGCATTCCTCATTTATTAACACCTGTAGTGACGGATATGAAAGACGCTGCTGCGGCGTTGCGTTGGTGTGTTGGTGAAATGGAGCGCCGTTATCGATTAATGGCTTCGCTCGGCGTTCGTCACGTCATTGGGTATAACTTGAAAATCCAAGCCGCTAAAGCGGAGGGTGCGCCTTTGTTGGATCCGATTCGAGCTAAAACGGACTCCAGCGATCCCGTGGAATTGCAAGAATTGCCGCAAATCGTCGTCATTGCCGATGAGTTTGCCGACATGATGGTGGTGGTCGGAAAGAAAGTCGAAACGCTGATCGTGCGTTTGGCGCAGAAAGCACGAGCTGCCGGAATTCACCTTATTTTTGCGACTCAACGGCCTTCGGTTGATGTCATCACGGGATTAATTAAAGCAAATATTCCGACTCGAATTGCTTTCCAAGTATCTTCAAAAGTGGATTCACGAACTATTTTGGATCAGCAGGGCGCAGAACAATTGCTGGGATACGGAGATCTGCTGTATTTGCCCCCGGGATCGGGAGTCCCTGTACGCGTTCATGGGGCTTATGTCAGCGATGATGAGGTGCACCGTGTGGCCGATTATTTGAAGCAAAACAGCGAACCGGATTACATTGAAGACGTTTTGGGTGAAGCGCACGCGATCGATGTCAGCGGGTATACCGAAGCCATGATGAGTGGTTCGGAAGACGGCGAGCGAGATCCCTTGTACGATCAAGCAGTAGAGGCCGTAGTTCGCGCACGGCGTGTTTCGGTGTCGAGTATTCAGAGGCGGTTTAAGATTGGCTATAATCGAGCTGCGCGAATTGTAGAGGCTATGGAAGCGGCCGGTATTGTGAGTGCTATGGAAACGAATGGGAGTCGAGAGGTTTTGGTTCCCGCAACAGAAGAGTAGCCTGGGTGGAGCCTCGCTTCGGGGCGTAACCCGGGAATTGAATTCCACGAACTGTAGGTTGGGCTGAGCTTCGAAGCCCAACAACCAAATTACGTGTTGGGCTTCGAAGCTCAGCCCAACCTACATCAAGGCTACTGGTTTAATTCGCAAGAGGATGGAAAATTGAAAATTAGATTAAGTGTAAAAGTTATTTTTCTGCTGCTGCCATTAGTGGCGTATGCTCAAAACGATGCGAGCGTTCAGCTCAACCAGTTGCTTTCGAGTTTTCAGACCTATCAAGCCAATTTTCATCAGGTGACGCAGGATACCGATGGTCGTGTTTTGCAAACCAGTCAGGGTCGGATAATGATTAAGCGGCCCGGTAATTTCCGCTGGGAGGCTGATACGCCCACCAAACAAATTATTATCACTGACGGTAAAACACTGTGGGTGTACGACGTCGATCTTGCGCAAGCCACTCGACAGCCGTTGAATCAACAAACAAACGTCAATCCCGCTTCTTTATTAAGCGGTTCGGTTGAGAACTTAAAGAAACAGTTTACAATAACGGGTGGTGGTAACGTTTTTCAATTAGTGCCCACCAAAAAGGGCATTAATTTTAATTGGATTCGCGTTGAGTTTCGTGGGGGTGTGTTGGCCAGCATGAAAGTGCAAAATAATTTGGACGAGGTCAGTACTTTCCAATTTACGAATATTAAAATCAATCCATCCTTGCCGCCCAGTCTCTTTCAATTTAAACCGCCGCGTGGAGTCGATGTCGTCAACCAATGATCTTTTTATTCCGCTCGCTACACGGATGCGCCCACAATCTCTGGATGAGTTTGTGGGGCAGCCGCATTTATTGTCGAAGGGAAAGCCTCTGTATCAAGCCATAAAAGAAGGAAGGCTGCATTCCATGATTTTATGGGGGCCTCCCGGCAGCGGAAAAACCACGCTGGCCCAGATCATGGCAAACAGCGCTCAAGCGCGCGTGGAATCGCTGTCTGCCGTTCTTGCTGGGGTGAAAGATATTCGTGAGGTGGTTGAACGCGCGAAAGCACATCCCGATCAAGCCACCGTTTTATTCGTCGATGAAGTACATCGTTTTAATAAGGCGCAACAAGACGCCTTTTTGCCGCACGTGGAGCAGGGCACGATTATTCTCATCGGCGCAACCACGGAGAATCCTTCGTTTCACCTCAATAACGCGCTTTTATCGAGAGCCCGAGTTTATGTATTAAAACAATTAACTGAGAATGATTTGTTAAGTGTCGTCGAAAGAGCGCTTCGCGGTGTGGCTGTGGCAGAGCCGCTTCGAAAACGGATCGTTCAATTTGCCGATGGAGACGCGCGGCAGTGTTTGAATGTGCTTGAAGTGTTACTCGATTTTGCGGTTGAAAAAGAGGGAGCACTGGTGATCGATCCCGAAACCGTAGACCACGTATTAACGGACGGACTGCGTCGGTTCGATAAACACGGTGAGGCATTTTACGATCAGATTTCTGCACTGCACAAAGCGGTGCGCGGTTCGGATCCCGATGCTGCTTTGTATTGGTTGGCTCGAATGCTCGACGGAGGATGTGATCCTGTTTATTTGGGAAGACGTATCTTGCGCATGGCGAGTGAAGATATTGGCAATGCCGATCCGCGCGCTCTTCAATTGGCCCTGGCCGCTTGGGATACGTACGATCGTTTGGGCAGTCCTGAGGGCGAACTGGCTTTGGCCCAAGCCGTTGTGTATTGCGCGTGTGCGGCAAAAAGCAACGCGGTTTACACGGCTTTTGGTGCCGCACAAAAAGACGCACAAAATGAAGGCAGTCTCGAAGTTCCGTTGTATTTGCGCAATGCCCCAACGCCCTTGATGAAATCGCTCGATTACGGAAAGGACTATCGGTACGCGCATGATGAGCCCGAAGCCTTCGCGGCGGGGGTCAATTACTTCCCGGAGGAGCTAAAAGGAAGGCGGTATTATTTCCCTGTAGACAGAGGGTTGGAGATAAAAATTAAGGAGAAGCTTGAGTTTTTGAGTAAACGCGTCATCCCCACCAAGGAAGGTGGGAATCCAAACCCAGGGATGGAATGATATTGGTCGAAGAAATCATCGCAATTCTAATCGGTGGCGCCATCGGATCATTGGCGCGCTTTGGATTGTCCACCGGAGTCAACCAGCTGTTACCGAAAAATTTTCCCTGGGGAATTTTGGTGGTGAACGTGTTGGGTTGTTTTATTATCGGGCTTTTAGCCACCGCGCTGGTTGGCCGGTACGAACTCAGCGTATTTTGGCGTGCGGCGATTTTTATTGGTTTTTTGGGCGGATTTACCACTTTTTCTAGTTTCAGTTTGGACACGATGACGTTATTGCAATCGGGTGCCGTGGTTGCAGCGACGACCAATATCGTGGCATCCTTGTTTTTTTCGTTAATCGCAACTGCCGTGGGAATAGTTGTGGGTAAGAAGATTGTCTGAGGGTGGTATGCTGGATCCAAAATTATTACGCACTCAGCTCGATGAGCTTGCGACGCAATTAAAACGGCGCGGATTTCACGTCGACAAAGATTATTATTTATCATTGGAAGCCAAGCGAAAAACCGTTCAAGAAGAAACGCAAACACTGCAAACCAAGCGAAATCACGCTTCGAAGGCCATTGGATTAGCAAAAGCCAAGGGAGAGGATGCAAGCGCTTTATTGAAAGAAGTAGCGCACGTGGGAGATGCGTTAAAACGTGCAGAATCGCAGCTATTGCTGGTTCAAGAAGAACTTCAGGCATTCCAATTACAGATCCCCAATATCCCGAATAAATCCGTTCCTAATGGCACCAGTGAAAACGACAATCGTGAAGTGCAGCGCGTCGGCGAAATTCCTGCTTTTTCGTTTACGCCTCGAGACCACGTGGCTCTGGGGGAATTGAATCGGCTCATGAATTTCGATGAAGCAGCGAAATTATCCGGTGCGCGCTTTGTGGTATTGCACGGGGGGTTGGCGCGATTACAGCGCGCACTCGCGCAATTTATGATGGACTTGCACGTGATCGAACACGGTTATCGAGAGGTCTACGTACCTTATCTAGTCCGCGAGGAATGCTTGGTAGGCACTGGGCAATTGCCTAAATTTCGTGAAGATCAATTTCAAGTGTCCGGTGACTGGAACCTATTTCTGATTCCAACGGCTGAGGTACCCCTGGCCAATTTGGCTCGTGACGTAATTGTTGAAGCCGATCGGCTTCCTCTGAAGTGGGTGGCTCAAACCCCGTGTTTTCGTGCCGAAGCGGGTTCTTATGGGAAGGATGTTAAAGGGATGATTCGCCAGCACCAATTCCAAAAAGTGGAACTGGTTCAGATGGTTGAGCCAGAAAACTCTTACCGAGCTTTAGAAGAGTTACGCGGCCATGCCGAAGCGGTTTTACAGAAGCTGAAATTGCCTTATCGAGTGGTTGAACTGTGCACGGGCGATCTTGGCTTTGCTGCAGCAAAAACTTATGACCTGGAAGTCTGGTTGCCGGGGCAAAATCGTTACCGTGAAATTTCCTCCTGCAGCAATTGCGTGGATTTTCAAGCACGCCGCATGCAGGCGCGGTATCGCTCCAAAGAGACGGGAAAACCTGAGCTGTTGCACACGCTCAACGGATCGGGTTTGGCCGTCGGTCGGACTTTGATTGCGGTCATGGAAAATTACCAGGATAAAGAAGGGGGCATTCGCATTCCTGATGCGTTAGCCCCCTATATGAGTGGTATTGATTATATCGCCCCGATTAGCTGAAGTTGGGGTCGTGGTTTTCAGGAACAGCGTAAGCGAATACGAAACTGCCGCCTTTGATTTGGTTAAAGACGTAATTCGATTCTTTTGGACTGATTGCAAAACAGCCCCAGCTACGCCCTAAGTAATCGTGTGCTTGCGCAAAAGAAGACGTTGCATACCAAGCCGAGTGGAAGACCACCGCACGATTGTAGACTTTGGTATTTAATCCCTTTTCTAAGCCATGAATTTTAACGGAAAGGCCGTGTTTGCCATCGTATGTGTTACCGGTTACCAGCGCACCCAATACGGACGCGTCTGAGCCAGGTTGATCCGAGAAATGAGTCGCGTATAAGTCGCCGCTACCTTTCCCATGAGCTACTAAGCCGTTATAAATGATATCGCCGTTGTTCATATTAATGACCCACAGGCGCTTTTGCGTAGAAGGCTGTGTAAAATCGACTAAAGTCAGAACGTGTCTTTTCACGTCGCCTTTGGCTTCAGCCCAATAATAAGCACGAAGAGCGACGCGCAGTGCTTGCGGCTGTACGCCGGCATCAACCAGGCGCTGAAAGTCGGAATGGCTAAAAGCGGACACGGAGGTAGAGAACGCCGAAGTCGCTGTAACGAGAACGCCTAACAGTAAACCGATTATTCCACCCATTGATATGCTACCTCTCAGTTATTTTTACCTAAATTTACCCTATTTGCATACCCCCCTTTTTTTTGACACAAAAAAAGCCTTGGGTTTACCCTTGGTTCCCTAAAAATCTTAAGTATTACTAAAGTGTTGAATTCTATGATGACTTTGAGAGAGACTTCCTGACTCAGATGTAAATGATACCTGAGTAATCAAAAATTTGCCAGGTTTTATTCAGAAAATGTTAAGGTTTGTATCGTTATATCGTTACGTAATGTTATCAGTGCTCTAGCCCGGCCCCTGGCATGGCAAACGCACTCAATTTAGCGACGTCCCGCTCCCGCGGCTTGACCGCGGGATTGTCCGCGGGATCCAGAATCCTAGATGCCGTGAACAAGCTTGTCCCGGACTTGATCCGGGGTCGCGGCACGTTGGTGGTGGGTGAGATGCTGCTAAATTTGAATGCGTTTGCCATGCGGCTCTGGGCTCACATTTCCCCCCTCTGGCTCCCCGGAAGCCTTCTTTTTGGGCCTTCCATTGCGCGGATGGGGATAACATTTATAATGGTGCGGGCAGGGTGCATATAGAAAAGTGCCTGAGCAAGCACAGGGATGTGCGGAGGAAAATGATTATTTCGGAGAGATGGCAGAGCGGTTGAATGCGGCGGTCTTGAAAACCGTTGAGGGTGTAAGCCCTCCCAGGGTTCGAATCCCTGTCTCTCCGCCATATGCTTCAAAATTCAGTTTACGGATGCCCCGCAATTCATTATGCTTGATACAGTTTTGTAAAGAGGATGCTGCGTGATTAACGTATTGTTGGTTGACGATCATGACCTAGTACGAACGGGTATTAGAAAGATCCTCAATGAAGTCGCCGGTATTAAGGTAGTCGCAGAAGCGCGCACGGGCGAAGAAGCCGTTAAGCTCAGTCGAAAGCTGCATCCCCAAGTCGTACTGATGGACGTCAAAATGCCCGGAATCGGTGGCTTTGAAGCAACCCGAAAGCTTTTACGCATGGATCCGGACATCAAAGTATTGGTGCTCACAACGTGCAATAACGATCTTTATCCGGCTCGATTATTGCAGATTGGTGCAGCAGGCTATATCACCAAGGGCTCGACCATGGACGAGATGGTTCAAGCGATCCGCGCCGTGCATTCGGGTCAGCGCTATATTAGCCCCGAAATTGCGAGCCGTTTAGCGTTCCGCCACGTGACGGATAAAAATGAAACGCCGTTTGATTCGTTGTCGGAACGAGAGCTCCAAGTGATGTTGATGATCACGAAGGGCACCAAGGTGCAGGATATTGCGGATAAATTGTGTTTAAGTCCAAAGACCGTTAACAGCTACCGTTACCGCATTTTCGAGAAATTGGGCGTTAAAAACGACGTTGAATTAACATTATTAGCAATACGACACGGACTCGTCGAATCGGAAACTGAAGAATCGAAATTTTAACCATTGATCACCAACCCGAAAGAACTCTTAAAAACCGTATCCACTAAACCCGGCGTCTATCAAATGCGAGACGCGCAGGGGCGCATTATTTACGTTGGAAAAGCGCGCCATCTGCACAAGCGCCTCAGCAATTATTTCCGAAAAAGTCTCGACACAAAAACCCAAAGCCTCATGTCGCAGGTGGAATCCATTGAGACTACTATTACCAACAATGAAAACGAAGCGCTGTTGCTCGAAGCGGTTTTAATTAAAGATCATCATCCGCGTTACAACGTGTTATTGCGCGACGACAAATCCTATCCGTATTTGTATTTGTCGACGCATCAAAAATTTCCGCGATTGGATTTCTACCGCGGCGCAAAAAAAGCGCCGGGACGTTATTTTGGGCCTTATCCGAGCGCTGGTTCCGTACGCGAGAATTTAGCCCTGATTCAAAAGCTCTTTAAATTGCGTCAATGCAGAGATATTTTTTTCAAGAACCGAACGCGCCCGTGTTTGCAGTATCAAATTAAGCGTTGCACGGCGCCCTGCGTGGGTTACGTGAATGAAGCCGATTATCGCCAGCAAGTGGAAGAGGCCATTCTCTTTTTAGAGGGAAAAAACAATCAAGTTATCGATAAATTATCGGTACGGATGGAAGAGGCCTCACAAAAATTGGATTACGAAGACGCGGCTTATTACCGCGATCAAGTCGTTCGATTGCGTCGTTTGCAAAAACAGCAATTTATCACGCGGGATCACGGTAATATTGACGTCATTGGCGTCAGCCAATCGATGGGTTACGTCGGGTTCGCTGTGCTATTTATTCGCGCCGGGCGTTTGATTGGAAGCAAACCGTTTTTTCCGAATATGCCCAGAGAGACTTCCGTGCAAGACGCGCTGACCGCATTTATTTCGCAGTATTATTTGAGTCCTCTGCGCAACGACGATATTCCCGAACGCGTGATCGTGAGCGAACGGCTGCCGGATCGTGTGTGGATTCAAAATGCGTTGTCCAACGCGCTCGTTCATAAGCTCATTATCACCGATCAAAAACGCGCGCCTTACAAATCGTGGCAGAGCATGGCCGTCACGAACGCGGCGCACGCGCTCGCAGAGCATTTAGCGGAAAAAAACACGATTACCGTGAAATTGGAAGCGCTGCAAACGGCACTGAATTTTCCGAATCCACTGTCGCGTATTGAATGCTTTGACGTAAGTCACACAATGGGCGAGGCGACGGTCGCGTCTTGCGTGGTGTTTGGCAGCGAAGGGCCGATCAAACAGGATTACCGTCGATTTAATATCACGGGCATTCAGCCGGGCGACGATTACGGCGCGTTAAAACAAGCGCTCACGCGTCGTTACACGCGTTTAAAAGCGGGCGATGGAATTTTGCCGGATCTTTTAATGATCGATGGTGGTGTAGGGCAGTTGAAGCAAGCGGCGGACGTGCTTGAGGAATTGCAGGTGAGCGGCGTAATTTTAATGGCAATTGCAAAAGGCCCCACCCGAAAACTGGGGCTGGAGAAGATTTACTTGTGGGGGCATAAACTCGAACTGCATTTACCGAGTGATAGTATTGCGTTGCATTTGATTCAATTTATTCGCGATGAAGCCCACCGATTTGCGATCACCGCGCATCGGGCCAAAAGGGCCAAGCGCCGCCTGGAATCCCCCTTGGAATCCATCGAAGGCATCGGCCAAAAGCGCCGCCGAGAGCTGCTCAAGTATTTTGGGGGCATGCAGGAACTCAAAAAGGCCAGCGCCGAAGAAATCGCCCGCGTGCCGGGGATTAGTCAAAAATTAGCCCAGAAGATTCATGAAGTGCTTCAGGGGTAAGCTTAATATTTCCCTAATATAAGGGGCGTATTCTTAGTCGTATGAGAAATCGAAATAATCAAAAAATCCCATTGTCATTTTCGGAATGGAGCACTAAATACGCCGGACAAATCTTTTCAGCAGAGCGCCAGACAGCTTGGTTGACTTCGAGAGCTCGTAGGGCAGGTCTGTTGGGAAAGGCGACCCGCACTGCATTTTTCGCTGTTTTCCCACCGGATATTTATGACCCCGTTACGGGTAAATTCACTTCTGGTATTCGTGGTGATCTAAATGAAGCGGGGCAAGAAGAAGCGCTGAGAGCTGAGCAGGTACTGGAAGATTCAACATTTTATTGGACTTCTTTTTTCGGGATACCGAATCGAATTGTTTTCTCTGATACAAGCGACCAACTCAATGGTTGGAAGATTTTTAAGAATTTATTTGGCTGGCATCGTGATGACTCACCAAAATATCAAAAAATCCTTAATTACACGCTTGTTGTTCCGGGCATAAAATTTCTTTGGAACGGAGTAAGAATCATTGGCTCGACTGCTTGGAACACCGTAAAACTATTCACTGAATTTCTTCCTCGAGTCATTGAGACTTCTTCTTTTTACGGGTATGTTCTTTTAAAAGAAAAATCCGATCACACCAATAACAATGCACTCAAAGCTTTATTTTTTACTGCGATGGCTTTTCTTGTTGTGGGTTACTACGTGAGTAAGGTTTGGAGGTTGATGGGCAGAGCCGTGACTTCACCGGGTATCAGTATGCGCGTGGCTTGGAAGACAGGTAAGGAGTTGGGTGGTTTTGCTGGAAAATTTGTCGGCGCTCTGACTGCTGTTGTCAGTAGCCTCATCACCATCGCTGCGTATACCGTTTTATTCCCGTTAGCTATTAAAGCCGCTGTCGCTTACGCACCCAGCGTTATTGCTTCGGTCGCGGGTAAAACGGCCGCGTGGATGGAAAGTTCCAGTGTTCTTAACCGCATTGGAAACGTGATATCCAAAGGTGAGCCCATTCACCCGGTTATTTGCGGGTTCAGCGCCCATTTCTCAATCCGTTGCGGCAGCGCTTGCGGTGGGTGTTACGTATGTTGGCGCAGGTGTGAATCATGTAAAAACGAAAGTGAACCATTGGTGGCATGCACAGGTGAACTCTTCCGTTGCCCCCAAACCTCAGTCGGTGGCAACTCTATACGAAGAGGAAAGGGATCTCACTACGGAAGAATCGGGGAAAGCAGCCGCAGCAGCAATTGGAGAACCTGAAGCAGGTCGTCGGTCATCAGAGGTACAAGAGGCAGCAGCTGTGCTTGCTCGAGCTTATGCTGTGCGTCCTCGTGCTGGAATTCTAAAAACAGGGGCGCCTAGTTCTGACGGAGCTCAAAAAAAGAAGTTTAACGTGAGATTTTTTGAACCAGAACAAGAGGATACTTCTTCTGCCCAGCAGACTGCTCAAGAGGTGGTGGAGCCTTCAGAAAACGATTTATCATCCTCACCCCCTCAGTTCTCGTCCTTTCTTGGGTAGGGTTTAATATCCTCTTAATATATATCGGGTATCATATGAGAATATTTGAGGGTAATTTATGCCATCTTTTGACGCTCCATTAAAATACGTCCTAACCCAGAGCGAGCTGTCGGGTAATACAAACCTGGCTCAGTATGTTGCGGATGGATGGAATATTTTTATTCGAGAGAACGGCATCGTTTGCTGCGAGGAAGAGGGACTGGCTCGAGACTATCCGAGAATGCATATGGTATTCGGCGAATTGGACGCCGCCGCTGCGCTTCTTGAAGACAGTTACCGTGAAGAAAAATCGGTTGATGTTGATCCTGAAGCTTTAAATTCCCGTATAAGGAAGTTTATAACAGATAATTATTCAGGCATAAATTCCGCAGAAATTGAGCAAAAGAAAACTCAAATTAAAAATGGGTACAACCAACTTCTGGCTAATATTCCTAAGAATGCTATGGGTAATATCCAAAATGGTTCAAAGGTGGAATATGTAGATGAATCTTACAATTGGCGTAGAGGCTATTTGAATGATCGGGAGAACATTTATTTTGTTTTCTGCGTTAGCGGGATCAAAGTTCAAAAATGTGACTCGTCGGAAACCGTTGAGATTCCTGGAGACATTAGAGCTGTTTTTTTGATTAAGGACGACAGTTATGAATTACAGCAAATTGAATCGTCGAATTCTATTTTGGATGGCTTGTTACACGGTAAAAATTTTCGAATAAATGAAAAGATTGCAGCACAAGCGCAATGTGAAGAAACTGCCAATGAATTATCTCAAACAATTTTGCAATATGAAAATGATTCCACGAAACCGATACAACAGGCTTTAGCGCGGCAAGCTAAACCTATTTTAGATGCCGTAAAAGAGCAGCAAGCAAAGGCCAACACGAAAGAACTGAATTCGTTGACGGAAGTATTAACGGAAACAGCCAATGTGCTTTGTAATCCCGCTAAGTATCAAGAAAACTACGCGCAATTAACCCAAAAAACTTTACAAGGCCGCCGATCGATTAAAAAAATTGTCGGTGGTGCCATGTTGTGTTTTCTGGGGGTTTTGGGCATTCTGGTCGGTGTGGCATTGACACTGAGCATCAAAGGGGCTCCGTTTGGAATTCCGTTGGCTATTGTGAGTAAGAAAGTGTTTGGTGTTGGCGCTGCTACGATTGGATTGAGTGCATTGGGCAGTGGTTCTGGTGTTTCCTATTCGGGGCGCGAAAAAGGCTTGGCAAAATCCTGTTGTTTGTTTCAAAAAAGTTTGCAGGAAGCGAACCAAACCGCTTCTACCGCTTCTGCACCAGCAGCCTAATCAAGTCCTGTCATTGGCTAGCAATCGCTTGAATTAATCCGTAGAATTATCCGCATGAATATCGCTCTGCTGCTGACTTTTTTGCGTCTCTTGGCCATTCCTGTTTTTGGAATTGTTTATTATTTGCCATTTCAATGGGCGCATCCCATAGCCGCCATTATTTTTGTCGTCGCCGCCATTACCGATTGGTTGGATGGTTATTTGGCGCGGAGTTTAAAACAGGTGACCGAATTCGGGGCTTTTTTAGATCCGGTGGCGGATAAGCTTTTAGTTGGCGTGGCTTTGATTTTGGTGGTCGGGGAGCATTACGCTTCCTATTTAACGATTCCAGCGGCCATTATTATTTGCCGAGAGATTTTGATTTCTGCGCTGCGTGAGTGGATGGCGGAAATTGGAAAACGTGCCAGCATCGCGGTGACTTTTCTGTCTAAGCTCAAAACTGTGATGCAAATGGTCGCTATGATAGCACTTATTTGGTTTGCGCCGGGAATGCGTGCGTGGGTGTTGACTCTTGGTGTTGTTTTGTTGTGGATTGCGGCTGCTCTGACGCTGTGGACGATGATTGTTTATTTACGGGTTGCCTGGACAGACTTGACAACGACTCATGAACGGTAATAATAGCCAGTCTGCGCGCGGGAATAGCTGTAGCCTGGGTGAAGTCCCCGCTTCGGGACGAAACCCAGGAATTCCTGGATTTCGCTAACGCTGCATCCAGGCTACAGAAGTAGGCCCGTGCTGCGAAGCCCATAGGGCGGAGCAGCGGCGGATAAAGCGGGAATAGCTCAGTTGGTAGAGCACAACCTTGCCAAGGTTGGGGTCGCGAGTTCGAGTCTCGTTTCCCGCTCCAAATATATAGTTAGTTCGCGGCTGGGTGGCAGAGTGGTTATGTAGCGGCCTGCAAAGCCGTGTACGCCGGTTCGATTCCGGCCTCAGCCTTTTGTTATGTCTTTCCCAATGCCCGGGTGGCGGAATTGGTAGACGCAAGGGACTTAAAATCCCTCGGTAGGGTTAAACCTCCGTGCCGGTTCAAGTCCGGCCCCGGGCACCAATAATCAATAGACTGAAACACATTTCTCAACCTAAAAATTCATTGGCTCCCAAAGGCTCTGCGTGACTTTTGCGTGACTCGGTACTCAATCGTTCTCGGCCATCCGCATACGTCTGCAGATTCACAACGTTTTGCCTTTCGTCCGAACGGTAGTCAGAGAGTCGCTTCAGCAAGGTCAGAGTAGGATTTCCCAATCCCATTGTAAAGAACAAACTTCAGTCTCTCGGCAGCCTATGCTTAGCTTCATTAGCATTCGCTTTTTTAATTCAGTTTTCTGAGCAATCCCAAAAATAAATCTTTATTCCAGGCATCCACTGTATAACTAAAAGCGTTTGGCAAAAATTTCTTTACATCATTTGCAACTGCTTGCCAGTTTAAAGATTCAATTTTCTTAGCGAGCTCATTAGTTAGCCATTCATGTGAAATATTAATTGATTGGCCTTGATAGGAGCCGCATTGTTCAAGGGCGTTTTTTAAAAGTGTATAATTCGGTTGAATTTTATGTTGAACATACCAAATAAAGTCAAACCAGTCTCTTCCTTTAATATATTTTCTGCATAATAATGCATGGCATTTTCCAGCAAATAAGCTAGGTAGGTCCTGCGTAATAATTGGCAAAGGATAAGGATAGTCTAAAACATGCGTTTCAGGAACTGAACCCGCTGGTGGGTTGGTATCTATTTCTAATTTAATGTTGATGGTTTGTGTATCAGAGCGCTTTCTTTCATAATGTAAGTTTAACACTTTTCCAAAAGAGCTTTCTTTGAGGAACGCTTTTTTTACTGCATCAGAAGCTTTGGTTCGATCAATGACAGAGAGCGATAACCCAAAAGCTTCAAATTCTGTTTTAATTGCGGCTAAATAGGATTCCCATTTGAACGTTTGATTGGGTTCATTAAGGATGAAGTCGAGATCTTCAGAAAATCTTTTTAACCCATGAATAATACGAAGACAAGTTCCACCCTGAAACAGGGCATGTTTAAAGAAACCAGCGCGCGCAAGTCCTGCTAAAGCGACTTCTTGGCTAATTTCTTTAATCGCATTGAGTTCAGATTGTTTTGTTTCAATTGCATAAGCCTTAAGACGGTCGTTAATAATATCTATTGTCATTTAGTCAATTCCTTAAAAAAAATCTGTAAGGTTTGCCTTGTGAGTTTGTGAGGATATGCTTTGCTGAGTTCAGATAGTAGGTCTAGGTTATGGTTTTTGATACTATCTTCTTCGATGCGTAAATCAAGCATAAGGTCATTGATTGTTGACCAAGTTTTTTTTCGACAGTAAATCATATCCGCAATGGCTTTCCAGGGATCAGCCATTAAGTATTTGGCGCTTTCTTTTTTTATGTAAGAAACACCCAGTTTAAATGAATCGTTAGGTGTTTTCTCGAAGCTGAATTCTCCGACTGGTGTGCTAAATGATTTAGTTTGTTTTACTGTAGCGCTGCAAGTCACAGTGACTCTTTCGGGAATCCATCCGTGATAACTAAGTGCAGATTCAAAGCTAATGTAAGACGGACCATAAATAAACTGTGCCAATTCAAAATTGTTGATCATCGGTTTATTAGAAATATTGCGAATAAGATAATAGTCTCGTCTAAGCCGCTGAAGATAATCTTCATGTACAGCTCGTTTGATAATCGCTTTCCTGGCATCTTCAGTGCCAGGCAGCATGGATTTCAATTCGGTGCCAGAAATGAAATAATTAGGCCAGTTGACGAGTTGTTGAAGAAGGTTTGAATTCATATAAAAAGTACAATATTTATTAAATAGTGTCATTATATGACATTATTTAATAAATATCAAACAGAGGTAGCACAGTGGTGTTGCGGGACTTTTGCGTGAGTCGGTGCAGTCTGTTGCGGTCAAATGCGGATTCACCCTCATCGTCACTAGTTAAAAAATATTTAAAAATCAAATGGTTATAAAACATCGATTTTCAAAAAGATCGCTTAAAATCCCTCGGTAGGGTTAAACCTCCGTGCCGGTTCAAGTCCGGCCCCGGGCACCAAAGCACTACAGTTCCAGGACATCCTGTCCTTAGTTCCTCAGATTCTATTGACGCACCACTGTCCGACATCCTGTCGGGCGTTCGCCGGCGCGGAGCAATGCTCCGCGAGTTTCCGGCTCACCCCCGGGCACCATCGTTGCTACAGTTCCAGGACATCCTGTCCTGGAAACTAAACTAAAGTAGCTAAAAACTCAGTTGCAGGGCATACGCGAATATTTTGCTCGCTGATATAATTTTTTTTCTCCCGTAGTCAAAAAAGCTCGCGAGTATTTTCTACCATGGGTTAAAAAGTCAGTGCTCTACACAGCGTTCACGCCTTCATTGGGGAGTGGGAGAAGATTGAGGGGTTTCTTCCGCCTTCGAGGATGGCGACGATATGGCCGTGATTTTAGCTTCCAATTCGGCGATGAGCGTTTTAAGCTGGGTGGCCTTTATATTTCCTCATTTATTAATAAAACAATCCGTGGGCTGCGCCCCTCAGACCTGTAAGTAAATTTCTAGGGCAGACGAAAATTCTTTATCACGATCATCAGGAAGTGTATAAGGACTTAATTTTTCTCCTTCAGGGATTTCACCGAATAGAAGATTTTTTGCGGAAATACCCTCGGAGCGCTGTGTTCCGGCAGCAAGGATGAAGAAAGCGGGAACAAGCGGCACGACTCGCCACGAGGAATCACCAAACAGCGCTAGAAATATAAGGTTAAGATTAGCCGTAGTAGCAAGAGCTTTGCTTACCCATTGGATCCACACTTGTTTCGCTAAGATCGGATACTCTTCGGGTGGTGGCAGTTGAAAATTCGGGTTGGATAGTTGTCTCAGAGCCAGTGTGGAACGTCTGACGTCGTAGAGTTGTGCCACGACTAAATTAATCCCGATGGCGTAAAGACTGAGCGCACTGCCAAGAGCAGTAAACGCGATATACAAATTGGATTTTGGGATTTCCAGCAAAATATCAATAGGAATAAAAGACAGTATTTGAAGCGCTAATTTATATCCACGCGTACCCATGCTGATTGCTCCCCAGATGTCGAAGCAGTCCATAGGTTCCGATTCTGGAATTTCTGTAGTTTGTGTTGATGCTGGAGAAGGATTATAAACAGCCACCGTCAGAAGTTCTTTGGGCTCACTGTCGTTCCCGCCTTCACTTCCACTTTCACTTCTTATTATGCTTAGATAACGAACGCGTTGGCTTGATACGCTGTTTGTGGTCGATCCGTAGTCTCGCGAGCGAGAGGGTGAGAGCAGCAGTAGGGGGGTTGAATCTACCACTATTCCTGCAGTTCTATCGATAGTTTTAAAAGCGCTCATAATGCCGGCGGGATAAAACGCAGATTCAAATAAAGTAATCAGTATACCCCCTAATACGTGGCTGAGATCAAACGTGAGTGGTACAGGAGCTGATTTTTTTATAGAGTTTGTAAGTTGCCAGAAAAACATGGAATACGTAGTATTGTTCGATATTTTACTGGTCATTTCGCTGAGTGAATACAGGAGTTTAGCGAACCACGCCAGATTAGGGTGAGATTCCAATTCATCCGATTGCTCTGACGAGTTTGCATTGATTGAAGAGTGAAGATTCAATTGAACATAGGGTGTGTGTGAATCGGGAACGGATTCACCGGAGTTAGCACGTATATCACGGCCTTGGAAAACATAACGTGAAAATGCTTCTGACAAAAATGCCGCACAAGCGGGAATGGTTGCTGCCCATAAATTTCCGGTAATCCCAAAGATGGTTCCTACGCTTCCACCAATGTTTACTCCATTCACAAAAGAATAGGCAAGAGCTAAAGGGTTGCCCCATTTCGAAGAATTCGGCATGTTCCCTCATCACGGGTTGCTGGTTATTCGTGGTGTCCGTATTGTGATATTTTTTAGGAAAATGTCAACTTATGGAAATCAACTCTATCGCGATCAAGAAAAGTCTGTGGTAAGATGGCACCCTATTTTCTAAGGGCGCCCGTAGCTCAGTTGGATAGAGTACCAGGCTTCGAACCTGGGTGTCGGGGGTTCGAATCCCTCCGGGCGCGCCAAGCAAATCAGGCTCCAGCTGTAGCCTGGATGGAGCCTCGCTTTGCGAGGCGCAATCCGGGAATTCCTTTGATTCCGTAGCGCCTTTAATATTCCCTTAAGAGTTAAATCGTTTGAGCACTGAAATTCAGTTAAGAAAACCTTAATTCATTTGTGTAAATAAATTGGTCGCGATAATCTTAGTCGGTTAGGAGTCACACAGTTGTAACAAGGAGTATTCCCATGTCTCGAAGAGAAGCGCAGGAAGAGTATCAACAGCCGGATAAGCCCCGAGAATTATATCCTGAGATTAAGCCTTCTTTAGTGGCCGATCTAGATGAATTATCTCCTAAGGAATACGTGGATGAGGAAGGTATTAAACACACCTATCGATTGCCGGTGGGGGAGGAGTGGGAAGATGAAAATGGAATACAGCGCCATGAATTATGGTATGCGGAATACGGTAATCCCAATGGAATTCCCGTCGTTGTCCTGCACGGCGGACCGGGTGCGGGTTGCAACGCCGACTATGTGCGGTATTTTGATCCTGAAAAATACCGAATTATTATGTACGATCAACGCGGGTCTGGAAAATCTACGCCGAAAGGCAGTATGGAAGGAAATAATACCCCGAATTTAATAGAAGACCTGGAAGTGTTACGGAAGCACCTGAACGTAGATAAATGGGTACTGTTTGGCGGTTCTTGGGGATCTACTTTGGCGCTGCTTTATGCTGAAACCTATCCGCAGAATGTATTGGCGATGGTTTTGCGTGGTATATTCTTAGGGCGATTGCAAGATACCCAAGCTTTTGTAAATTCCGACTGTTCTGGTGCGACACAGCGCTGGAATTATTGGTGTGAGTTTATCGATAAAACGAATCAGTTAATTGACGATTCTGATGTGGTTCACCCCAAGTTGGATCCCAGCACAGTGGGCTTAAAATACAACGTTAATTTAATTAAATTGTATTATGACTTATTGCAAGACCCCAAAGTCAGCCGAAAGGCTGCATCCACTTTTGCGTGGTGGGAAAAAGCGATATCAACCATTGCCGTTAATGAAATAGGAATGAAGTGGGGTGCGGAAACGGAAGATGGGCGTGTGATGGGGCTGACGGAAGTCACCTACATGTTTTACAACTGGTTCATCGGCGAAAATCAAATTCTCGAAAACGTGGGCCAAATAAAAGATATTCCTACTTGGATTGCTCATGGTGCTCACGACTATGTATGTAGTCCTAAAAGTGCTTATGAGTTAGCGAGACGTTTGAATAATTTGAATGAGGTGAAGATGTTTGAAGATATCCAAGCCGGGCATTCAATCAGTGAGCCTTGGATCATCCATTGTCTGCTCCAAGCGACCGATGCTTTGGCGAAACGGTTTTTACCGGAGGAAGCAGAACAAGTGACGGGACAGCGTAGACTGAGGGCAAAACACACTCGGCAGTCTTCTTCGATCTTTTATAGAAGTCCGGCAACGCCAGAAGCGCCAGAAGCGGTAGAGTCAGACCAACCATTTTCGAAACGTACCATGTCTCAGACCACTACTCCAACAAGCAGTCCCAAACGTTTCAGGGTGACTGCCTCGCCAACAACCGCCACTACAACTACGACTGCAAGCGACAGAAGCGACAGAACCTTGAGACCACCCAAACCGCCGAGGTTCTAGACTATTGTATTGCTAATATCGTTGGGTTTTATTAACATACCGGAATGCTATTTTCCCCTAACAATAAGGCAATATTATGAAAAAACCCCGTACTCAGATCAGCGTCAAAATCGCGTTAATATCCGTCGCTACACTCGGGTTATCCGCGTGCGTTCCGCATTTATCTCAGCAGCAGTGCCAGAGCATGAATTGGTATCAAGTCGGTTATCAGGACGGCAGCCAAGGCCGCAATCAACGCGATTTGAGCAGCGATATTCAAGATTGTGCGCGCTTTAAGTTAACCGTGAATACGGGACAATATCAAAAAGGTTGGCAGGTAGGCGTGCGGCAATATTGTCAGCCGCAAACGGCTTATAATATGGGTGTAAACGGTGCTCCTTATAATGATATATGTCCTTCGGATTTGGCGGGGAAATTTAATCAGGCCTATCGCAGTGGCTTGAGAAAATTCTGCGTGCCGGCGACGGGATATAACATCGGTCGTGCCGGTCAGCCCATGCCGAATTTCTGCGCGTCGGATCAGGTGACGGCTTTCCGTAATGCTTATGCGTCGGGATACCGCGTCTTCAGCACAACGCGCGATATTCAAAGTCAAATTGATGATATCAACGGACAGATCAGCGACCTGAACAATCAAATTCAAAATCGACAAAATAATATTGCGGCGCAGCAAAGAAAACTGGTCGTGAATAAAAATCCTCAGGGTCAACCGTATTCACCCGCTGAGCGGCAACTGATTTTGATGAAAATCGATCAGGATCGACGCGATATTCGCCGCATGCAGCGTCAAATTCAAGATCGACAAGATCAGATTAATCAATTGCGTGCGCAGCTGACGGACGTCCAGTCGGGATGACGTGCACTTAATGTTTTTTTCAGGATTGATCCTGAAAATCAAAATAAATTAACCCTCCTTTAAGCTAAAAAGCGTTTATATTTTGCATCTTGTTGCTATTTCTAATGGGTAGCAGTAGGGTAGTGCCGCCGCTTTAATGGGAGGGCATTATGAGTCGCAGACGTCACCAAGAAACCGGGCATCATAAAAAAACTGAAATTCTAATTGAAACGGTTAATGACCTTTATGCGTTTTTGGTTTCTCTGATTTACGCCCTCCTGGCGGAAAAGAAAGGTGGGATTCTGGGTGCTGTTTCTGCGTTTGTATTGAATTTTCCTCTTGCCATTGTATTTGGAAAAAACTTCGGCGGTTTTATTCTCGAAATTCCTGAAAGGCCGACCAATATTCTGGGCTTGATTTTCGCCTTACTTCCGATGATTGCGGGGATTACGTTGGGATTCGACGGTGCAAGCGTTGTAACGCGTAACGAAATCATTAGTGTTTTTGCAGCAGCATTTATGGCGTTTAATATGTGGAGTACACGTTCCTTTGGTAGCGTTGCCATTTGGCAAAGCATCAACGATCAAGTAGTTAAGCCATGCCAATCGCGATCAAACAAAGACGAATATTATTTGCAATTATTATTTCAAATGATTGAGAACTATCCCGGTTTCAGAATTAATGTCCCTGCTGCAGCAGTTTCGAGAGGGGAAATCAACTCAGATGAGGTCAGATTTATTTTAAATAAATTGACGAAAACAGAAGCGGAATATTTCGGGCAAAAATTATTTCGAGTCGGGTCTAGTCTAAAGCTCGGTATTTCTACTATTTTATTTTTGGGCGCTGTAACCACATTGCCGTTGTGGGTTACGGTTGCGGGGAAAGGGTGGAATCATTTACATGAGGGGTGGGGCGGTGTTGAAGCACTTGTTGATTGTACTGCAGTGAGTCATATCGCATTTTATGGTCGCTCGGCTTACAATTTTTTAACTCGAACGTTAGAAGAATTTTATTTGCCTTTGTTAATTTCTATGCATAACCGTCACAGTAATTTCTCTGCGAATCTGGTTCGTTATACAGTCACGACTTTATTTTTTGCTGGAATGTTGTATTTGGGCTGGGAGTCTGGGTTTAGCATGGGCTCTGAGGCCAATGGGATAGACCTCGATAACGTGTGTGGCGGCGTGTTTTCATTTTTAAGTGATATTTATCCGCAATTGATTCAGTTTTATGCAGGTGTTTTGGTAAACGTAACTGCCGTGGCTAGTTTCTTTACTTATGTCTTGCCCAAATATGATTGGTACAATCGGCTAACCGAAGCTTTCTCAAAACTCATTGGATCTGCTGATTTGGAAGAAGAAGCCTTACCTCTATTTTTTGAGGAGAAGCTCGTGTTTAAATACGAGCTTCTTGCTCTGATAAGAGCAGGAATTAAATCGGAACTGAATAAAAGCATTGCAGTAGAAGCCAGAGCAAATCTGAGTGGTAATCCGAAGTGTCCGGAGCTGAAGTATCTGGGAATATTTAATTTACCCCTTCGGGATGAGTCAGAAGAAACCGACTATATTGCTGTAGAAAAAAGTACAGTGAATGGGCACGCACGATTCAATTGACCCAAAGATGGGTTTAGGTAATCATATAGGCCAACAGTGGGTTGGCAGATATTTGACCAAAAAGGAACTCGACATGGATAATCCCGAAGTCCGCACCGAGGATTCTATCCTGGCGTCTTCAACAGAAGGCGCCGCTCAATCACTCTCCCAAACAAAAAGCAGCATATTACCCTGGGTTATTTTTTTCACGGGGATTTCATATTACTGCTTCGCCTATTTACTGCGGGTTTATCCGAGCGTGATGGAGTATCAACTGCGTAGCCATTTAAACATCACCGCAAGCGGTTTTGGATTGCTGACGGCTTTTTATTATTTTGCGTACGCACCCATGCAGTTGCCCGTCGGCGTTTTGGTGGATCGAATTGGGCCGCGTCGTTCGCTGATATTTGCGTCATTAGTCAGTACAGCGGGCGCACTGATGTTTGCCTATTTTAAGTTATTCGGCGTTGTGCTTTTGGGGCGATTTCTGGTTGGATTTGGTGCGGGATTCGCGTACGTCACCGCCTTAAAACTCGCTTCCGTCTGGTTACCACGGAAATATTTTGCGACCGCAACCGGAACGGTGACTGGCTTTGGAATGGTGGCTGCGATTTTTACAGATCTTTATTTAACGCACGCTATTAACGTTAAAGGTTTCGAATACGCGATGTATTTTCCGTTATGCGTCGGAATGGTATTAATTGTTTTGATTTTTGCTTTATTGCGCGATAAACCACGCGCGCATCAAACAGAGGCGGGAGAGTTTTCTTCATTGAGTTTTCGGGAATTACTGGAATATTTGGTGCAGATTGCTAAAAATCGGCAGATGTGGGTAATCGGTGCGGTGGGTGCTTTGTTGTATTTGCCTTCGTCGGTGTTTCTCGACGTATGGGCTATCCCTTATTTGGAACACGTTCATTATTTTTCGCCGGAGCAAGCAGCAATGGGAGTTTCCATCATGCTGACCGGTTGGATTGTGTCGAGCTTCACGAGCGGTGCGCTTTCCGATATTTTTTGCACGCGGAAAATGCCGTTAGTGATCACCTCCTTTTTGGCAGCCATCGTGGCTTGTATGATGTTGTACCTGCCGGGTTTGTCGATTTATTCGTTGTACGCGTTATTATTTGTTTTTGGGTTTTGTTGCGGCCCGCATCCGTTGTGCTTTACGCTCAGCAAAGAAAATAATCCACATCGAATCTCAGGCACCGCGGTTGCTTTTGCGAATTTCGTCATCATGATGGGTGGGTTTATTTTCCAGCCGATCGTGGGTGATATTTTGGATTGGCTGTGGGATGGGAAAATAGTGGATGGGCTTCGGTTTTATAGCCCCTATCAATACATCGAAGCCCTGAGCATCTTACCGCTGGGTTTGCTGCTGGCGGGTATTATTACGCTCTTTATTAAGGAAACCTACCAGAGTCACCCCAATTCGTAGCCTGGGTGTAGCCCTGCGCAACCCAGGAACTCAGGAATTCCTTGATTTCGCAGAGCTCCATCAAGGCTACAATCCCTAAGGTTGATTTAAGAATCATCCTTCGATACAATATGACTAATTTTTAGTCATATCAGAATAAATTTTATTAATCAAAAGGTTATGGGTTATGAGGTTAAGGCTATTTTGTTTGATCACGCTTTCGAGCTTACTCACGGCATGTACCGCGGCTCCTCACGCCTGGGGGGAAAGCACTTCCGGTACCGCGAATAAATACGCCACTACGGCTCGGTTTGCTTTAACGCCTTATTTCGCACACGCACACCTCAATTACCCACCCAAAGAGATTTCACTGCTGATCTTCAAAAACACGAAAACCTTGCAATTGTGGGCGAAGAATGGCGGCTCGTGGCATTATATTCGCGGCTATCCTATTTTAGCCGCGAGCGGTGGTCCGGGTCCGAAATTACGTGACGGTGACCATCAAGTTCCCGAAGGAGTTTATCGAATCGTTGAATTGAACCCCTACAGCCGCTTTGATTTGTCGATGATGCTGAATTACCCCAATTCGTTTGATCGCTCCCACGCGGCATTGGATGGACGTCGTAAGTTAGGCGATGATATTTTCATTCACGGCAGTCACTTTTCCGTCGGTTGTATTGCCATTGGCGATCGAGCCATCCAACAAATTTTTCCGCTGGTATATTCAGTGGGATTAAACAACGTCAAAGTGATCATTGCTCCCGATGACCTGCGTTATCATCAGGCGATTTACGGGCGCGTGCATCCCAAATGGTTGCCGCAATTGTATTCGCAGATTAGAAGCGCTCTGCGACCGTACTCGTAACTCGTAAACAAGTCCGTGTCATTCCGAGCGATAGCGAGGAACGACACGAAATTACCTCGGATCAATCGATTTTGCCAAATGAATTAATTCTTGATCGCTCATGCCGCGCGCAATGGCATCGACAAACAAAGAACCGACGACAAAACCATTGGCGTGTTGCAAAACTTCTTTGGCCATAGCGGCGTTCGAAATACCGAATCCCGCGACCACGGGCAAATGCACCCGCGGTTTTATTTTCTTCATATTTTCCGAAAAATTTGAAGGCAGCGATGATTTTACGCCGGTAGTGCCATTACGGCTCACGTAATACAGCATGCTCTTAGCGTGTTGACTGATTTTCTCAATCCGATCCAGGGAGGTAGAGGGGGATAATAATAATATCGGATCAATTTGATACTGTTGACACCGTTCCAGATGTTTTTCTGCCTCTTCAATCGGTAAATCAACGACCAAGCAACCGTCAACGCCTGCTTCATTTGCACGGGAATAAAACGAATCACCGAATGCAAGAATAGGATTGTAATACGTAAAGAGAATAATTGGTGTATCAGTACGTTGCCGAATGCGGTGAATTAATTTTAATACTTCATTTAACGTAGTCCCAGCTTCAAGTGAGCGGCATGAAGCGTGTTGAATCGTGAGACCATCGGCAACGGGATCGGAAAAAGGCACGCCAATTTCGAGAATATTAACGCCACCTTCGACTAACGCTAAAGAAGCGGATAATGATCGGTTTAATCCTCCATCTCCAGCCGTTAAATAGCCGATGTAGGCGGGATTATTTTTAAATGTCTGTGCAATGCGATTCATCACTTTATTCACCTATAATTTGTGCGATGTCTTTATCGCCGCGACCAGACAAGCTAACGACGACAACATCCGTGCGATTGAAACGGTTTTTACCTTCTGTCATCAGATACGCGAGCGCGTGAGAGGATTCCAGAGCGGGGATAATCCCTTCGGATCGAGCGAGCAATTTAAACGCTTCGATCACCACGTCGTCTTTAACGGAGGTGTAAGTGGCGCGATTCGATTCAAACAAAGCTGCGTGTTGAGGTCCGACCGCGGGATAATCAAGACCTGCGGAAATCGAATGCGTCTGTGCAATTTGGCCGTCGGTATTTTGCAGCACGTACGTATACGTTCCGTGAAGAACGCCTTTTTGCCGTGTTTTAAAGCGCGCCGCATGATCGCCCAGGTCATCGCCGCGACCGCCGCCTTCGACACCAATGAGTGCAACGTTCGGGTCATCGATAAATGCGGAGAAAATACCAATAGCATTCGATCCACCGCCCACGCAGGCAATGACGGCATCGGGTAAGCGTCCGGCTTGTTTGACGATTTGTTTTTTAGCTTCTTCGCCAATGACCGATTGAAAGAAAGCAACCATCTCGGGGTAAGGCGCTGGACCCAATGCAGAACCCAAGCAATAATGAGTGTCTGCATAGTTTTCTGAATAATCACGCAAGGCTTCATTAACAGCGTCTTTTAAGGTTTTTGAACCGTGCTCCACGGGAATAACGTTGGCACCGAGCAATTTCATGCGCGTGACGTTAGCGGCTTGGCGCGCTATATCGATGGTGCCCATGTAAATATCACAGCTTAAGTTAAAATAAGCACACGCGGTTGCGGTAGCGACGCCGTGTTGACCGGCGCCGGTTTCCGCAATAATTCGCGTTTTCCCGAGTCGTTTTGCTAACAGGCACTGACCAAGAGCATTATTTAATTTGTGTGCGCCGGTATGCAGCAAATCTTCGCGTTTTAAATAAATTTGTGGGCCATCGATGGCTGTGCTAAATCGTTGAGCGGCCGTGAGTGGAGTGGGTCTTCCGGCGTACGTTTCCAGAATGTATTTTAGTAAATCAACAAATTCAGGATTATTTCTTTCGCGATTAAACGCGGATTCCAATTCGAGAATGGGCGCGATGAGGCTCTCCGGGACGTAACGCCCACCGAATTCATTATACCGACCGTTTTCTTTTTTTACTTTATGCATTGGTTTACTGCTCGGATAAAATTCGCCATTAATATTTTGTCTTTAACACCCGGTTCACGTTCAACGCCGCTGGAGACGTCCACGGCGAAAGGCGCTGTACAGATGATGGCGGTGCCCACGTTGTCGGACGTCAAACCGCCGGCTAAAAAATAGGGGAAATCCGTGATTTTTGAAAAGTATTCATGCTGAAAAGCAATGCCGCTTCCACCGCGTACGCTGTCAAACAACAGAAAGTCACGATTTTTTTGTAGATGCACGAGTCCGCGGTCGACGTCTCCGTAAACCGTTCCGGTTTCGCTGACGGAAAGCACGTAAATACGCTTGATGTGCTTGGGAAGCAAATAGTGGTCCGAACGCGCAATCGTCCCGTGTAGTTGTACCGTATCGATTTGGCAGGCGTCGCAAAAGGATTTCATGGCATCCGCGTTAGCATCCACAAACACCGCGACGGGAATTCCTCCTGCGCTCTTAGTCGCCGTGGCAATTTTTTTCGCCGTGTTGAGGTCCACGCATCGCTTGGATTGAGGATGAGTCAGAATGCCGATATAGCGTGCACCCAGACGAACGGCGTCGTGCGCCAGCACAGGATTTCGAATACCACAAATTTTAATGAACGGTAGTTGCATGAGTCCCTCCTGCTTTAACGGTGTGAATAAATTTCCGAGGATTAGGCGATTTTACTAACACTTCTCCAATCAATACGGCGTCGAATCCAGAGTCCACGTACATTTTTATATCACTCGCGCTCTGTATACCCGATTCTGCGATCGATACCACGTCTTCAGGAATATATAGCTTTAAACGAACAGCATTCATAAGATCGACTTCAAACGTAGTTAAATTGCGGTTATTTACGCCAATAATTTCACTGCCTATGTGTACCGCATAATCCAATTCTGCTCGGTTATGAACTTCAACGACTGCATCGATGCCCAGTTTTTTCGCGGTTGTCAGGAAGTGTTGCGTTTTTTCTTTTAGAAGGGCCACGATTAACAAAATCGCATTCGCACCGGCATTGATGGATTCGGCGATCTGGATTTCATCCAAGATAAAGTCTTTTCTCAGCACGGGTACGGGCATTTTTTTCAGAGCTTCTGAAACTTTTTTCAAATCATCTAAAGACCCATTAAAACCAAAGGGATCGGTTAGAACAGAAATGGCAGCAGCTCCAGCGTGTACGTATTGCTCTGCCAAAGTGATCGGATTGATAATCACAGCCAGGGGTCCTTTTGCGGGTGATTGCCGCTTAATTTCAGCGACGACATTCATTCCCGGGAATTGAAGAGACGCTTTAAACGATTTTTCATTTTTTTTAAGGCATTTTCCATCGAATTCAGCATAGAGTTTCTCGATCTCACGTTTTTTATTTTCGATAATGGCTTTAAGATAATCGTGCATAATTCACCTCAGAAAGACGCTTAATATGGGAAAGCACGATTCCTTTTTCGATAGCGGTTCTTGCACGCTGAATTCCTTCACGGATGGAAATTTCTGGATTAATAAGATTTACAGCGATTCCGGCATTGAACAGAAGGGTTTCGGTAATGGGGCTATCCGTGCTGCTGAGTGCAGTGAGCAGTAACTTTCGATTTAATACGGGATTGCCTCCCTGAAGATCGCTCAGCGAGCAATAACGCAAACCGAAATCACGAGGGTCAAGTTGATAGCGCTTTTTTTCCTGTGGAGCGACTTCAACGATATCGACAGGACCCAGGCAATTGATTTCATCCAAGCCGTTGCCATGAACTACCAATGCTCGACTCACACCTAATTTTTGTAAGACGTCTGCAAACGCGTCCAATAAATTTTTGTCGTACACACCAATAATTATATGTGAAGGACGGGCAGGATTTAATAAAGGCCCGATAAGATTAAAAGTCGTTCGTATACGTAATGCCTGGCGTATTGCTTTGATACTTTTCATGGCCGGATGAAAATCAGGCGCAAATAAGAAAGCAAATCTACTGTTCACTAACAGTTGCTTTGCTTCAGCAGCCGATGCATGAATGGGAATATTGAGCGATTCAATCAAATCAGCGGAACCGCATTTTGACGAGACCGAACGATTTCCGTGCTTTGCTACTGTGATTCCAAGACTCGATACGAGCAGCGCTGCTGCGGTTGAGATATTCACGGTGTTGGCGTTGTCGCCGCCCGTGCCGACGATATCCAACAGAGGTTCCTCGTATTGAACGGGGATCATGTGGGATTGCATGGCGCGAACGATGGCCGTTAATTCTTCTGAGGATTCGGGTTTGCTGTGCAGCAAAACAAGCAACGCCGCTATTTGTTCGGGCGGTGCACCATCGAGCATTGCCGTTACTATTTTTTGGCATTGCGTTTCGCTCAAATTTTCTTTGCGCATTAACTGTTGTAAATAATCGCTTAGCATGCAGCCACCTCATGAGGTTGCGCGACAGAAAAATCTAAATAATTTTGTAAAAATTGATTGCCTTCAGGAGTAAGAATGGATTCCGGATGAAATTGGATGCCAAAACACGAATAATCCTTGTGTTTGATTGCCATAATCAATCCATCTTCATTTTCCGCTTCGACTGTGAGTGTCGGTGGTAATGAGTCATGATCCACGATCAACGAATGGTACCGACCGGCTGTGAAGGGGAGTGACATTTTAGTAAAAAGAGAGGTCCGACGGTGAAACACGGTCGTGGGTTTTCCGTGGACAATCGTATCCGCTTGTTTTACTTTTCCGCCGAATGCAAGCGCAATTGCTTGGTGACCCAAGCACACGCCCAAAATAGGAATCTGTGGGGCGAATTTTTTAATGAGTTCCACGCAAATGCCGGCGTCTTCGGGCCGACCCGGACCGGGCGATAAAATAAAGGCTTTTATAGGCATTTCCGCTAATTCTGCAACGGTTTTTTCATCATTACGAAACACGTGCGCGTCGGGATAACGACACGCAATGGCTTGATATAAGTTGTACGTAAAGCTGTCGTAATTATCGATGATGACGATCACAGTGAACTTCCTTCGGCGAGGTGCACCGCGGACATCACGCTTTGTGCTTTGTAACGGGTTTCTTTGGCCTCCGAATAGGGGTCTGAATCGTGAACAATACCGCCACCGGCGCGAATAGAAACACGTCCGTTTTCAATAAAAGCTGCGCGAATAATGATGCAGGTATCCAAGTTATCGTCTCGACCGAGTGCGACGAGTGCACCGCCGTATAAACCTCGACGAGAACTTTCAATTTCGTCGATGATTTCCATGGCGCGTATTTTAGGTGCGCCACTTAGGGTGCCTGCTGGGAAAGTTGCGGTTACCGCATCAATCGCATCGCAATGTTCAGCCAGTTTTCCTTGTACGGTTGAAGTGAGGTGAATGACGTGCGAAAAGGTAACCGGCCGCATAAATTCCGTGAGCGTCACGCTGCCGGGCACGGAAACGGCACCGACGTCGCTTCGCGCCAGATCCACGAGCATGACGTGTTCGGCGGCTTCTTTGGGATCACGAATTAATTCTGCGGCAGTTTGTTCGTCACTGCGGTCATTTTTTCGTGAACGGGTTCCCGCGAGTGGAATCGATTCGATGACTTTATTTTTTACGCTGACAATTTTTTCTGGCGAAGCCCCGGCAAGAGCGTACGTTTTATTTTGCAGATAAAAATGATAGGGAGATGGGCTGATTTTCTTTAATGCCTGATAAACGTAAAAAGGATCTCCTGAGTATTTCTTTTTAAATGTTCGTGAGGCAACGACTTGGAAAATATCTCCGGCAGCAATATACGATTTGGCTTTATTCACAATGTTGACGTATTGCTCATCGGTGAGGTCCGTTTCAAAGTCTTCTTTCTTGCGCGCGATGGGGTCTCCCGCATTCGCAGGACAGGCCACGCCTCCGGCGTCATCCCTAGGGAGATTCGTATTTACAAAAACTTTGGTGCATTGTTTTATTATTTTTTCGATTACTGTCATGCCTTGGTGGTAGCTCATTTCTAAATCAGTTTTATCAACGTCGACGACGTGTGAAACAACGGCTTTGCGATTGCTATCATCGAACGTAATTCCGGTTCGGTAAAAAATGAGGTGAATGTCCGGCAGATTCGCATCGGAATTATGGCGATCCGGAATCGACTCGATAAAACGAACCGCGTCATAGCTCAAGTAACCCACGGCACCGCCGGTTAATTGGGACAGTGGGTGATTGCCTGCGCAGCGAAGCGTTTGGCGCAGTGTGCGAAGGTGTGAAAACGGATCTCCCGTGAGGTATTCCGTTCGATCCCCAACCCGAATGCACACTTCCCTTTGAGTGGCGCTGAGTTCCGCCATGGGTTGAAGCCCCACGAAGGCATAGGCTTTTTCATGGCGGGGTGCAAACTCCAGTAGGGCCGTGGGCTGGTGGTCCGATTGATTCAGCTGATGGAAGGCCTGAGCGGGGGTAATCCGATCGAAGTCAATTTCTTGGCACAGTACTACCCGTGGCGTTTGATTAGCCATCTGAAGGAATTCAGAGTAGGTTGTTTTAACACTATTAATCATATACTTGTATTATTTTCCCGCTTACATACTTATGTAACAGTACATGTTTTTATGACCCCTGTCAATTCTGCTGAGCCTAAGATTTTTCATCTTCTGGTCTTCTGGCGAAGGGTAGCCTTTCTTCCTGGGGTTTGGGGCTGGGCTATAATATAATATGTGCTCAGCTAAAAACTTAGGTTGTAAAAAATGAAATATATCAAGAACATACTGATTGATCTTGATGGGACGTTAACGGACCCCAAAGAGGGGATCACTAAATCCGTTCAGTATGCCTTAAAACAAATGAGCATCGAGCCTCCTTCCATGGATGAATTGGAATGGACGATTGGGCCACCGTTGCCCGACTGTTTTGCGCGTTTATTAAACACTAAAGACAAGGTGCAAATACAAAAAGCCGTGACTTTTTACCGTGAGCGTTACGTCGATCGTTGCCACATTGAAAATAAGCCCTATGAAGGCATTGACCAAACGCTGTTGCTGCTCAGCCAGCACGGCTACGGCCTCTACCTGGCTACCTCTAAACCGTGGAAATACGCCCGAAAAATTTTAGATCATTTCAAATTACGGGAGTATTTTACGGAGGTGCACGGTTCTGAGTTGGACGGGACCCGAGACTATAAAGAGGACTTAATCGCCTATATTATTGCGCAACACCAACTCAATCAGGAACACACGTTAATGATTGGGGATCGGCATTTCGATATTCGTGGAGCGAAGCACAACAGCGTGCGATCGATCGGTGTGACTTATGGTTACGGCAGCTTGAAGGAAATTCAGGCCGCGGAACCCGACGCCATTTGTCATCATCATCGGGATATTGTGAAAATTTTGATTACGAAAAAGAGCAAATAAGTTTTTGCACATTCGTTCGGGGACGTACATCCTGTACTCGGCGCTTCTTACCCTCCGTGGTCGCGACGCCCCTCACGAATGCACAAAAACTTATTCGCCGGAGCGATAGCGAGATGTCAACAGGCCCTAGACGAAAGGAAATTTAACCCTTTATAATGAATCAGTTTGTTAACGGAGGAACGACACCATGAAATCCCTTATCATTATTTTAGGCCTCGGTTTGGTTTTTTCGGTGGGAACAGTGCAAGCAGAAAGCGCTCGCAGCCAACGAGCAAGTGGCGCGCAAGAAACCTGTGTGTATAAGTACCTTTCTTGTCGAGATACCTGCGATTATAACCAAGACGCGAGCCAGATTGAGCCGTGTAAGGTCAGCTGTGACAGAAAATTTTCGTGCCGTCCGAAGAAGGCGCAACACAGTATTGGAGATAATGAAGGGGAATAAGTGCGGGACTGCGCTTACCGAGTCTGCCTCACAGGATATGTAATAAACTTTCAACGGCAGTTAAACGACTTTCTGGGTCGGGCTGAGCGATTGTAAAGCGCAGGCGCTCGCTCGTGAGTTGATAGCGGTTGGGGTAGTTTTGGATCAGTGAGATCAGTTTACTGACATCAACCCGGGGTTGTGGCTCGAAGTAAACATAACCGAACTGTTTGCCCGCGGTAATTTTGACGATCCCCAACGCGTTGGCCGTCTGCCGCAACGCAGCATAACGCAGCAAGTGTTTTGTTTCGGTGGGTAAAGCACCAAAGCGATCGATGAGTTCTTCCTTTAATTGTTGGATTTCTTGTTTGTTTGTACAATTGGCTAATCGCTTGTAGAGCGTCAGGCGCGCATGAACATCGGCTACGTAATTTTCAGGTAACAGCGCGCTGATGCCTAAATCAATTTCCGTACCCGCACGTAAAGGTTTTTCCAATTCGGGTTCTTTACCGGCTTTCAAGGCTGATACTGCCTCTTCGAGTAATTCCAAATACAAAGAAAATCCAATGGAGTGAATATGTCCACTCTGTTCCATTCCCAAAAACTCTCCGGCACCGCGAATTTCAAGGTCGTACGTCGCCAAGTTAAATCCGACACCCAGTTCATCCAACTGTGAAATGACTTCTAAGCGTTTTTTTGCGTCGCTGGAGAGTGCCTGCCAAGAAGGGGTAAAGAGATAGGCGTAGGCTTGGTGGTGTGAACGTCCGACACGACCGCGCAGTTGATGTAATTGCGCTAAACCAAAACGATCCGCGCGGTTGATGATAATAGTATTTGCAGTGGGAATGTCGATGCCGGACTCAATAATCGTCGAGCAAACGAGAACATTATATTTTTGATGATAAAAGTCGAGCATAATTCGTTCGAGTTCACGCTCGCGCATTTGTCCGTGCGCTACGGCGATACGCGCTTCGGGAACGATTTTTTTCAGTTTTTCAGCGGTGGCGTCGATCGTGGACACGTCGTTATGCAAAAAATAAATCTGGCCGCCGCGCATGGCTTCCCGAACAATGGCTTCGCGAATGAGCACGGGATTGTATTCGTGCACAAAAGTTTTAATGGATAATCGTCGTGCGGGTGGTGTAGCGATGAGGGAAAGATCGCGGATACCCGACAGTGCCATATTTAACGTACGCGGGATTGGTGTGGCCGTGAGTGTGAGAATATCCACGTGCGTGCGCAGGGATTTAATCCGTTCTTTTTGACGAACGCCGAATCGATGTTCTTCGTCAACGATTAATAATCCCAAGTTTTTGAAACGAATGTCATCGGACAGGAGCTTATGCGTGCCGATAACGATATCTATTTTTCCAGCAGTAATTTCTGCAATAATTTGCTTTTGCTGTTTAGCGGAGCGCAATCGTGAGAGGGCAGCAATTTTAACGGGCCATTCGGCGAACCGATCTTGAAAATTATGCAAATGTTGTTCTGCCAGCAAAGTCGTCGGAACCAAAATGGCGACTTGCTTGTTGTTTTGCAGCGCGATAAACGCAGCGCGCATGGCTACTTCAGTTTTTCCAAAGCCCACATCGCCGCAGATTAATCGATCCATGCTTTTGGGCACAGTCATATCGGTAATTACGGCTCCAATCGCGTTACGTTGATCGGGCGTTTCTTCGAAAGGAAAGCCGCTGCTGAATTTTTGGTATTCTTTCTCGGGTTTGTGAAAGGCAAAACCCGTCGTGGCTTGCCTTCGGCCGTATACCTCGAGCAACTCAGCGGCTACGTCACGGACTTGCTTAAACGCATTCGATTTAATTTTTTCCCATTGTTTGGAGCCTAATTTTTGCAACGGTGCTCGATCAGAATCTGCGCCGGTGTAGCGATTAATTAGGTGCAGGGACGATACCGGAACGTAAATTTTGTCGTCATCGGCGTATTGTAATGTTAAGTATTCTCCTTCGTATTCACCGGTTTTAATCGTTTGTAATCCGAGGTAACGACCGACGCCGTGTTGAAGATGAACCACGGGGTCACCGATGCGTAATTCCGATAGATTTCGAACCAAAGCGCTGGGGTCTTGTCGGTGTTCGTCGCGCGCTTGGCGCCGTTGTGCAGGCGCGCCAAATAATTCGGATTCGGTGATTAACGCAACGGGTGGGTCGTTAAGCAAAAATCCTTGATCTACACCTCCAAGCGTAATTCCGAATGAAGTCGCTTGCGATAAAAATTCTTTCCAGGAGAGGCAATGGGTTGGAGTGACCGAAATTTCATTCAACAATTCCAGCAAGGTTTCGCGGCGACCGGGTGTTTCTGCGCAGAATAATACGTGCCCTTTTTTTAAAGCAAAGGAGTGTAAAAATTCTTCTAAGTGAGACAGCGGTTTTTTGTTTTTATGGTCTGTGACTAAGTGGGGCAGCGCCTGAGTGTTAAAGTTTGCGTGTCCGGATTTTTCGGGCAACGGTTCGCTGTGAATTTTAATTTGCGTGTATTCTTTAAGAAATCCATTGATTTGGTCGGGAGGAAAAAATAATTCATTCGGCGCGTACAGCGGACGATGAATGTCGTAGCGCAATTGTTCGTAACGGTCTTGGATTTCTTGCCAAAATTGCGACGCGGAGGATTCTGAATTTTCCAATATAAAAGCTGTTGTTTTGGCGGGTAAATAATCGAATAAACTGTGTACTTTTGTGTAAAAAAGCGGGAGATAATATTCAATGCCGGATGCCGATTCACCCGAGCTGATTTGTTGATAAATAGGCGCTTCGGTGGGGTTTCCAGTAAATTTTTCTCGCCAGGATTGACGAAAGTGCGTGATGGCCTCTTCCGTGAGCGGATATTCACGAGCCGGTAATAATTGAATGGAGGTTAATTTTTCCAGAGAGCGCTGCGTGTCCGGGTCGAAACTTCGAATGCTCGACACTTCATCGTCGAACAGTTCAATGCGGTAGGGTAGGCGGCTGCCCATGGGATAGATATCGATGATCGATCCCCGCAGCGCAAATTCACCGTGTTCCATCACCTGATTGACGTGTCGGTAACCGGCTTGGATGAGTCGCTCGCGGTTTTGGTGCAGTAAAAATTTTTCGCCGCAGGATAAAACAAAGGTATTATTTTCTAAGTATTCGATGGGGCAGAGTCGGTGCATCAGTGTTGTGACTGCACAAATTACAATGCCGCGCTCCAATCGTGGTAATCGGTATAAAGCCAGCAAGCGTTCGGAAATAATATCTTGATGGGGTGAGAAGTGATCGTACGGCAAGGTTTCCCAATCAGGGAAATGAATGATGGTCGTTTGGTTATCCGAAAAAAAACGCAGCGATTCGTGCCAAGTATTCGCCGTGTGCACGTCGGGCGTGATGAGCAGCACAGGACTTTCGGCGTGCGCGGCGAAGGTGCTGACCGCAAGCGCGCCGCTTGCGCCGATTAATTTTCCCCACTGCAAACGGTGGTCGGTGCTGGCGGGAAGCGGTGGGATCAGTGGGGTGCTTAAGCTCATTTACGTTGTTAAGTGATCAATTTTCGAAGCACAAATAAAATCGTTTTCAGACAGTCCGTGTATTGCGTGCGTGGTGAAACGCACCACGCAGCGATTGTAACCCACGTCCAAATTGGGGTGGTGATTTTCTTGATTGGCAATCCACGCGATTGCATTGACAAAACTCATGACTTGGTAGAAATTTTTAAAGCTGAATATTTTAAAAATCCCGGTGCTTGAATCGTTCATCTGCCACCCGTGAATTTGGGATAATAATTTTTCTGCTTCTTTTTTAGAAAGTTTGGCTACTCCCCCTTCACAGGGGAGGCATTTTTTTTCGTGTAATGAATGAGCCATTTAATTTGCTCCTCTAATAATCCCACCACCCAAACATTCGTCACCGTGATAAAACACAAGGGATTGCCCGGGCGTTATCGCGCGTTGAGCAGTGTCAAACTCAACCGAGCAACTGTCGTTTCCCAGTGCCGTAATTTGGCACCGTTGATCGGGCTGACGATAACGCGTTTTCGCCATCAATGTTAATGGGATTGCAGGTGTTTTTCCACTGATCCAGTGCAATTTCGTACAGGTTAATTGTGTGGAATACAACAAGGGGTGGTCTTCCCCTTGGCCGACGATTAACACATTGCGTTTTACGTTTTTTCCGAGCACGTACCAGGCGTCTTCGTCTGAATCGGCTCGGCCGCCGATGTGCAAGCCTTTGCGTTGGCCAATCGTATAAAACATGACGCCATCGTGTGTGCCGACAATTTTTCCGTCGGGTGTTTCCATGTCACCCGGTTGTGCCAGCAAAAATTCTTTTAAAAAAGTTTTGAATTTGCGTTCGCCGATAAAACAAATGCCCGCGCTGTCTTTTTTAGCGTGAGTGATGAAATTCATGTGTTTTGCCATTGCGCGGACGTTAGTTTTCAGATAATCCCCGACGGGGAAAACGCTGCTGCTTAATTGAGATTGATCAAGCAGATATAAAAAATACGTTTGGTCTTTGTTGGGGTCGAGACTTTTTAATAGGCGATAACAACCATCGCTTGTGCCAATCCGTGCGTAATGACCGGTGGCCAAACAATCGGCGCCTTCGGCGAGTGCAAATTCGAGTAACGATTTGAATTTAATCTCGCGGTTGCACCAGACGTCGGGGTTGGGGGTCCGACCCGCCGCAAACTCATCCAAGCAATACTGAAAAACGCGGTCCCAGTATTCTTTAGCAAAGTTAGCTACCAGCAAAGGAATACCCAGTTGATCGGCGACGGACTTTGCGTCCGAGAGGTCTTGCTCGGCGGTACAGTAGGGGTCTTCGCGGTCGGCATCCCAGTTTTGCATGTAGACGCCAAAGACCTCATGCCCTTGTTTTTTTAAGGTAAGCGCCGCTACGGAGGAATCCACACCCCCCGATAGCCCGACCGCGATGGTTCTCTTACCGTCTTGATTTTGTTCAAAATTTGACATGCCCCTAGTTTAGGGGAAACCATGAACCTGTCAAGCCCGCTTTTTGCAGTGCGTTTCTTTAATCAGAAACAGAAATAACAGCGAAAAGACAATACTGAAAATTAAAATACTCAGAGCGGTTTGGTAGCTTCCTAGACTAAAATGCCGCGCCCCGTTAATGGTTTCACCTTTCCAATAATAATCTAAAATCGCACCGGCAAGCGGTTGCAAAAGCGCTCCGCCTACCATATTGAGCGCATTGATGAATCCCATGGTCGTAGTGACATAATAATGACTGGAGTTTTCACTCCCGAGCGGGAAAATCAAAATTATGCTACTGGAGAAAAAGCCGAAAAAGAATAGCCCAACACCAATGACCCACATCGATGCCGGCAGGTAAATAACCCCCGCTAAAGACAGCGCTGCTCCGATCGTCCCTACGTACAGCAATAATTTTCGATTACCGAGGCGCTCAGAAAAATAGCCGATAAAAGGTGCCGCAATACCAAAACCGATAAACATCAGCGATCCGAGTGATCCGGCGACTGTGGTGCCGATGTTGAATTTAGTCGATAAAAATGAAGCACCCCATAATCCGCCAAAAGTTGAAACGGGAGCAAAGAATAGTCCACCAAAGATGGCAATCAACCAAATTTGTCGATTGCGCAGGATCTGCCTTAATCCCAGTGAAAAATGATAATTTTCCGGCCGAGGGTGATGTAAGGGGCGATCACGAACAGCAAGCCAAATGAAGAAAGCCAGGAGAAGCCCCAACATTCCCATGGTAAATAAGACCTGTCGCCAACCGAAGAAGGAAACGAGGTAAGCGAGAATCGCATTGCCGTTGACGGCACCGATCATGCCGATGGTCAGCAGTAACCCGGTCAGCAGGGCGAATTTGCGCTCAGGGTGCCACAGAGAGGAAATATTTAAAACGCCAATCGCTGCAAATGCACCTCCAAAACCAATCAATAAGCGCCCGAGAAATGCGATGGGATAGGTGGAGGCGAGACTAAAAACGGTGGTTCCGATCGCACAGAAAACCGCCGCACTAGTTAATAATCGTCTAGGGCCGAAATAATCCAGCAATAAGCCGACGGGAATTTGCATAACGGCGTAGGTGTAGAAATAAGCCGCGCCCAAGTTGCCCAAATAAAGCGCATTGATGTCGAAATCCCGCATGAGTTCTTGGCGGATGACGTTTGGCGATACTTGGAGAAAGTATTCATAAAAATAGAAGCAGGCGCCGAGTGCCCACATGAGCCAAGGGAAATGGAATTTCTTTACCGGCGTCATGCCTTAAATAATATCACGAGAAATCCAATTATTCGCTACTGGGTTTTGGTTGTTGTGATAACTATTTCCGTCATTGCGAGGCGCCGTCAGGCGCCGTGGCAATCTAGGATTAATTAATTCTGGATCACCACGCCCATTCCATGGGCTCGTGATGACGGATGTCGTTCATCAAGTATCTTGTTCGTTCTACTGTAACATTCGCTACCGTGTGAACGCCAAAAGTTCCAGGTTCCTTTCGTCTTACGTGAATGAATGGCTAATGCTGCAGTCAGTATTAATCCCGGCACAATAAGTAAGGCATAAGAAATTTTTAACGCCAGGGCCAATCGTTCGACATGACGACTGGCAGTGATTGTTTCTTCATTTTGTCCTTGGTTGAAGACTATTTTAAACGCGGCTAAGCGATCCCCGGGTAAATGATGGCCGGTAAGAGCTGTAATCATTTCTTGAGTGATTGCTTTTTTTTGTTCAAGGAGTGGATCATTTGTATCAGAAACACGATTCAAGTGATTTGAATACGCATTCCAATGTTTTTGAAGAAAATTAATTTTCTCTTGTTCCTCTTGTTGTTGCTTGTAAACCGCGTCTAAAGCATTTTTTAAACCCAGCAGTAAAACGAGATTTTTTGAAAAGATAACGGTATTGTGTTCTGTGAGCCGTAAAGAGGCTGTTACCTCAAGTCGTTCGGCAGGGGCCATTGCATCATCTTGTACACCCACATGGAATATGAGAAGTTCTAACAATTTATCGAAGTCCTTATAAATTTTACTTTCTGTCAGTAGATCGATCTCTGATAAGTGGGGTATTAAGATTGGAATCAAGGAATCAATATCATTGCGTGAATAATTTACGCCGTGTTTAGCAATGAAAGATTTAGCAATGGAAGATAGAGTGCTTATAAGTTTTTCAAGGTGAGACTTGGCGGGATCATCGTCTAAATCTTTAGAAACAGTTACTTCTGGGAAAGTGTCTAACTGGTCCCGCAAAGGGGATCGGGTCAAAGAGAAGTATAAACTCGCCATTCCGTTGGTAAGAATACATGCCTCTTGATTCTGCCCATACTTTTGTTGGATGACATCGGAGACCTTTTCGTTAAAGAATTGAGTTAACTGCTGTTTTTGGAATTCATTTTGAATGATATCTAGATAATTAAGACTGAGACTTTCTCGGAAATGACTGACTAGACGCTCAATTAATGCGTCAGAATTAAGCGCTGATTTTCCTTGCCGCTGTCGCTCGAGTGATTCGCTATTAAATAAATTAACAACGGGCTGAATTACTTCCAGCAGTTTATCTGTAAATTCCTCAATATTAATATTAATACTAGATGCTTCACCGCAAAGTACTTGTTGAATCATCTCTTCTAAAGAGGCCATGGTGATTACTCCCGAAAGACTCTTTTTAACAATTTTATGTTATCAGGTGAATATTATTGAAATATTAAAGGTGCCTCTCGAAATTCACTTTTCCCGTCCCTGCATATATCGTCGCTTTCGCGGGGATGACAATGCTTTTTTTGTCGTTATAGAGCGGCCTTGCGGTCGGAGTTCCCCTGAGCGACAATCCGGCCATGCAATTTACGGTCACTCATCAGCAGGGTCCAGCGCGGCGGGGGCAGATCACTTTCCCGCGGGGCCTTATCGACACCCCCGCCTTTATGCCCGTTGGCACTTATGGAACGGTCAAAGCCATGACGCCTGAAGAAATACAATCCCTGGGTGCCCAAATTATCTTGGGCAACACCTTTCATTTAATGTTGCGTCCGGGCCCGGAAGTGATTTCGGCGCATGGCGGGCTGCACGAATTCATGCACTGGCCCGGTCCCATTCTCACCGATTCGGGTGGTTATCAAGTTTTTAGTTTATGTGAATTGCGGCGCTTGTCGGAGGAGGGCGTGACGTTTCAATCGCCCATCGACGGTGCGATGATTCATCTAACACCGGAACGATCGATCGAGATGCAGCACGTGTTAAATTCAGACATTGTTATGGTGTTTGATGAGTGCACGCCGTATCCCGCGACGGAATCTCAAGCGCGTCAATCGATGGAGCTTAGTTTACGCTGGGCTGAGCGCAGCAAAACCACGCACGGCGAACATCAATCGGCTTTATTTGGAATCGTACAGGGTGGTATGTACCCCGATCTTCGTGAAGCTTCTTTGAAGGGGCTAACGCAGATTGGATTTGATGGATACGCGATTGGTGGCTTATCGGTGGGAGAACCCAAAGAACTCATGTTTACTGTGTTAGATAACTTGATGCCGCAGATGCCCGCGGAGAAACCGCGTTATTTGATGGGCGTTGGGAAACCCGAAGATCTTGTCGAAGGAGTTCGTCGAGGGGTTGATCTGTTCGATTGCGTGATGCCCACGCGTAACGCAAGGAACGGCCACTTATTTACGAGCTTTGGTGTTGTCCGCATTCGAAACAGCGGATACCGTAACGACACGAGGCCTTTGGATCTCGAATGCGATTGCTATACTTGCCAAAATTACACACGTGCTTACTTGCATCACCTCTTTCGTTCGCAGGAAATTTTAAGCGCTCGGCTCAATACCTGGCACAATTTGAGCTACTATCAACGCTTAATGCGGCATTTGCGTCGCGCCATTGAACAAGGTACATTAGACAACTTCATCGAAGAATTCTACCAACGCATAAACCCGACTGAGGAGTAATTGTATGAGTCTGCTGAATTTTTTGGGTATCACGGCTGCGTATGCTGACCCCCAAGTGGCCCAACCGCACCCCGGTAACTTCTGGAGCATGCTGTGGCTGCCGCTGCTGTTGATCGTCGTTTTTTATTTCTTATTGATAAGACCGCAGAGCAAACGCGCAAAACAACAGCGCGCCATGATGGATAATTTGGGGGTTGGAGATGAAGTCGTAACCGCCGGTGGTATCATGGCACGGGTTATTCGATTGAAAGACAATTACGTGGTGGTCGAAGTGTCAAAGGGTGTTGAAATCACTTTGCAAAAATCGTCTATTGCGTCGATATTACCGAAGGGTACGATCAACTCCGTTTAATTAGTTTGGGTCTTTCATGAATCGATACCCACTGTGGCGTTATATTTTACTCGCTGTGCTGATTTTGCTGGGCGTGATATACGCTTTGCCGAATTTGTACGGTGAAGACCCTGCCATACAAATCTCCAGCAAAGATAGTACGCCGATTGCGACGGACGTGCCTTCCACGATTGCCTCCACATTAACGACTCAGAAAATTCCGTATCAGTCCATTCAACGACAAGAGAATGCGATTCTGGTGCGTTTTAATGACACGGAAGATCAGCTGAAAGGTCAAGACGTCATTCAAGCGACGCTCGGTGGAAATTATTCCGTCGCATTAAATTTAGCGACGAAAACACCGAAATGGCTTCAAACCATCGGTGCAAAACCGATGCGACTGGGGTTGGATTTGCGTGGTGGCATTCACTTTTTGTTGGATGTTGACGTTAACGCGATGGTGAAAGCACAAACGCAGGGTGATATGCACGCGTTTGGCGAAGAGCTTCGTACGGCGCGTGTTCGATACGTGGGTATTGCTCCGAATGCACAAGGCGTACAAATTCAATTTCGCGACACCGACACTCGAAATCAAGCGTTATCCGTGTTAACGAAACGTTTCCCAGAGTATCAATTTGTGGCGCAAGGTCCTAACGTTCAAGCGCAAATGTCCAAACAAGCCTTAATACAAATTCAACAGAATGCCGTCGAACAAATCACGACAATTTTACAAAATCGCGTGAACGAGTTGGGTGTAGCTGAGCCCGTCATTCAACAACAAGGGGCGAATCACATCAGCGTGGATTTACCGGGGATTCAGGATACGGCTCGCGCGAAAGATATTATTGGAAAAGTGGCCACTCTTCGTTTGCAATTGCAAGACGTGCAGAACGATCCCGAAGTTGCTGCACGAAGCGGGGTCGTTCCCTTCGGGTCGACGCTGTATAACTACGAAGGGCAGCCCGTGCTGTTAAAAAATCAGGTAGTTTTAAAAGGTACCTCGATTATTAATGCCTCAAGTATTATTGGAGATAACGGTCGACCGGCCGTCCAAATTCGCGTGAGTGGAAGTGATGTTGCTTCGTTTAATCGAATCACGGCAGAAAACGTCGGGAAGCCGTTGGCGGTAGTTTATGTGGAAACTAAGACGACGCGGCAAATACAGGACGGAAAAGTAGTCACGAAACACCAGCAAATAGAACGAATCATTAACATCGCAACCATACAAACGGCGTTAGGCAATAATTTCCAAATCACAAATTTGTCGTCGATGGAATACGCAAAAAATCTCGCGTTATTACTGCGGTCTGGCGCTTATCCCGTCCCCGTAGATTTTGTGCAAGAACGCGTGGTTGGCCCCAGTCTTGGAAAAGAAAATATTCACATGGGTGTGTTGTCCACGGAAATCGGTTCGTTATTCGTTATTGTGTTTATGGCGTTTTATTATCGCTTGTTTGGCTTAGTTGCGGATATGGCGCTGATGTTGAATATCGTATTTATTGTCGCGGTGTTATCGATTTTAGGTGCGACACTGACGTTGCCCGGTATCGCGGGAATTGTGCTGACCGTTGGTATGGCCGTCGATGCTAATGTGTTAATCAACGAACGTATTCGTGAAGAATTGCGTTTAGGAATGTCGCCGCAAGCCAGCATAAAAGCAGGATACGAGCGCGCTTTTTCGACAATTGTCGATGCGAACGTTACGACGTTAATTGTGATGGTGGTTTTGTTTGCGCTGGGATCGGGCCCAGTGCAAGGGTTTGCGGTTACGACGACTATCGGTATTTTGTCGTCGATGGTAACCGCCATCTTCTTCACGCGTGCCGTGATAAATTTAATTTACGGTGGGCGCACCGTGAAACAATTGTCCATCGGTATTAAATTAAGACCGACTGAACCCACAACTTTCATGAGGCCGTAACGTGGAATTTTTTAAAACCAATACAAAAATTCCATTCATGCGGCAGCGCAAGTGGGCTGCTGTGTTTTCGGGGATTATTTTTCTCGCCTCGGTGATTTCATTGGCGGTACACGGATTGAATTTGGGCCTGGATTTTACGGGCGGAACGCAAGTCGAAGTGAATTTCCAGAAACCGGTTGATACCGCGCAGATTCGCAATAATTTAGTGGCGCAGGGATTTACGGAGGCCGTTGTGCAAGTGTACGACGTGCGCGATATTTCCGTGCGCGTATCGCCGCATAAAGAGTTGACTCAGGATCAACTCAAGCAAAAATTAATCGCAGCCATGCCCGGAGGCACCATTGGCCAGCTCGATTACATCGGTCCTCAAGTCGGAAAACAATTAATGACGAACGGTATTCTGGCCGTGATTGTTGCGTTAATTGCCACGATGATTTACATCGCACTTCGATTTGAATTCCGTTTTGCGGTCAGCGCAGCGATTGCGTTGATTCACGATCCCCTATTGATTTTAGGCATTTTTTCTTTTTTCCATTTGGAATTTAATTTAATTGTCTTGGCGGCTGTGTTGACCGTGATCGGTTATTCTTTAAATGACACTATCGTGGTGTACGATCGGGTGCGCGAGAATTTTCGCAGAGTGCGCAAAGGCACTCCGATGGAAATTATGGATTTGTCGATCAATCAGACGTTGTCTCGGACGATTATGACTTCAGGATTAACGCTACTGGTTGTTGTTGCGTTGTTTATTTTTGGTGGTTCCACGTTGCGCCCATTTGCTCTGGCATTGATTATCGGGATTATCATTGGCACGTATTCGTCGATTTATGTGGCGGGTTCACTGGCCGTTGCGTTCGGCTTAGATCGGCAGCATTTGATGCGGGCGCCGAAGAAGATTGAAGACGATATGCCGTGAGGGGAGTGGGAATTCCGCGGGCGGATATTGGTTATACCCGTCATTGCGAGGCCGAAGGCCGAAGCAATCTAGAATTAATTTAATCCTGGGTTGCTTCGGCACCTAACGGTGCCTCGCAATGACGGAAAGGCGATTGCCATGCTCAGCGAAGCTACAGCGAAGCTTTAACCAAATCAAAAAATGGATTGTAAATTTTGGGATTAGCAGCGAGGAGGTTTCCCGTTTCCATGACGTCGTTTTTGCCTTCAATTTCCCCGATAAAACCGCCCGCTTCTTTTATTAATAAAATTCCCGCCGCCATGTCCCACGGCTTTAAACCGAATTCCCAAAAACCATCCAGGCGACCAGCTGCTACGTAAGCCAAATCTAACGCGGCTGCACCGGCGCGACGAACCCCGGCGGTTTTTGGAAATATTTCTTTAAATAATTTCAAATAGGTGTCGAGGTAGCGGGTTTCTTTAAACGGAAATCCCGTGCCCATTAACGCAAGGCTGAGGTCTTTGCAGTTGCTTACGCGAATTTTTCGATTATCGAGCTGCGCGCCGCCCCCTCGAGTGGCCGTGAATAATTCTTGGCGGAGGGGATCGTAGACGATGCCCACTTCGAGTTGGCCGCGGTATTTAAAAGCGATGGAAATCGCAAACTGAGGAAATCCGTGAATGAAGTTAGTCGTGCCATCCAACGGATCGATGATCCACACGGAATCGCTTTGACCTTTGTGTAAGCCGGATTCCTCCGCGAGAATGGTGTGATCTGGGTATGATTTATGAATGGTTTCGATGATGATTTGTTCGGATAATTGATCTACGTGCGTGACGAATTCGTGGTGTTCTTTTTCTTTCACTTCGAGCGTATCCAATCGATCAAAACTGCGTGTGATGATCTTAGCCGCGTTGCGTGTTGCTTGGATGGCGATGTTGAGCATAGGGTGCATGGGGGTAGCATAACAAATTTAGTTCTCGTGTTAAACTAAAGTATGATTTCACACGTCCGTATCGTTTTAGTTAACACAAGCCATCCGGGTAACATTGGCGCGGCAGCGCGAGCCATGAAAAACATGGGATTGTCTCGATTGTTTTTAGTGAATCCCGAGCAATTTCCACACGCGGAAGCAACTGCTCGTGCGAGCGGTGCGGACGATATCTTGGCACAAGCCACCATCACCTCGGATTTACCCTCGGCACTAATCGGATGCACGCGTGTGTACGCGACCAGTGCGCGCAATCGTCACCTGAGTTTACCCGCGATTCACCCGCGGGAGTGCGCAAAGCGTATAGTTCAATACCGGGATCAAGAGGTGGCCATTGTTTTTGGACGCGAACGCAGTGGCCTGACGAATGAGGAGCTGGCTTACTGTCAAAGTCATATTACCATTCCTACGCACGAGGATTACCGTTCGCTCAACCTCGCCGCTGCTGTGCAAATAATTGTCTATGAGATTTATATGACGGAGTTATCTGCGACGCGATCTTCCAGCAACGAGTCCCTTTATCAGGAAGTGACGCACGAGCAAATGAACGGATTTTACCGGCATTTGGAAGAGGCGCTTGTTGTTCTGAAGTTTTTAAATCCCAAGCAGCCGAAAATGCTTATGCGACGATTAAAGCGGCTGTTTAATCGCGCTCATCCAGATGAAACGGAGTTGAATATTTTGCGCGGAATTCTGAGTGCTATTGAAAAAAAGAGTTGATATAATCAAAATTTTAATAAGGACAATGCGTGCAGGAACCCTTAATCCCCGCCTCAACCACCTTACCCGAATTCACCGTTAAATCGTTTATTCTCTCGGTGATCTTAGCAATCGTACTCTCGGCATCGAATGCTTATTTGGCGCTGAAAATTGGTACTACCATATCAGCCTCTATTCCCGCTTCGGTGCTGGCACTCGGGATTTTACGCTTTTTCCGAAATTCGAACGTGCTCGAAAGCAATATGGTGCAAACGGCTGCTTCAGCAGGTGAGGGCGTGGCTGGTGCGATTTCATTCGTTTTACCCGCGATGATTTTTCTCCATATTTGGCAAGGATTTCCGTATTGGAATACGGTGATTATTACCCTTTTAGGGGGGTGGCTGGGCGTATTTTTTTCGATACCCCTGCGTCGTGTCATGCTCAACCTAAAGACGTTGCGCTTTCCGGAAGGAACCGCCATTGGTAATGTGTTAAAAGCCAGTGTCGAAGGTGGTCGACAGCTGAAATACATTATTCAGGGAGGAGTTTTAGGTGCTGTAGTCACTTTTGCGCAAACGGGTTTACGCGTCCTCGTCGATAACATCCAACTGTGGGCGTTTACACCGAAATCCATCGTTGGGATTGCGTTTGGATTTAATCCCGCTACGTTAGCTTCAGGGTACATCGTCGGTTTTGAAGTGGCCATGAGTTTACTGACGGGAACGGTTATCGGTTGGATTATTTTGATACCCATTATCGCGTTAATGTACGGCGCTCCTCATACCGGATCCGCTTATGATGCGGTAAGCAGCTTATGGTCCAATCATTTGCGTTTTGTGGGCGTTGGTACGATGTTGGTGGGTGGTGTCTGGACCTTATTCCGATTGTTAAAACCCATTGCCAGCGGACTTCGGCTCTCTTTTTCGTCGTTACGACGGGGTGATTCGAATCAAAAAGAAGCGGTATTACGCACGGAACGCGACGTGCCTATTGTTTGGGTCATACTGGGCTCCTTGATACTCATCTGTTTGTTATTTGCATTTACTTTCTTTTACTTGCACAGAGAACCCCTTGAGTTGGGAGCGAGCACACTGTGGTTGGTGACTTTGCTCACGATCCTCTACGTGATTGTCATCGGCTTTATTTTAGCGACGATTGCCGCTTATTTTGCAGGGTTGATTGGTTCGACGAATAATCCCATTTCCGGCTTATTAATTATTTCGATTTTGTTGTTGGCGTTTATTTATTTTCTTATTTTTCGAGCAGAAATTAAGGAACAAGCGGAATACATTGCCTCGACGGTAATTGTTGTAGCGACGGTGTTAGCGGGAATTGCGGCTATTTCGAACGATAATATTCAGGATTTGAAGGCGGGTTACATGGTTGGCGCTACGCCGTGGCGTCAGCAATTGATGATGGCGATCGGTGTCGGTGTATCGGCGTTTATTATCGGACCCGTATTGGATTTATTATTTCAGGCTTATGGGATGGGCGGTGTTTACCCACGCCCGGGTATGGACCCCACCCAAATGTTAGCGGCTCCTCAGTCGGGTTTAATGGCGGCGGTGGCTCGTGGTGTGCTCACGCAGCATTTAGAATCGAACATGATTATCATTGGCGGTGTGGTGGCGGTAGTGGTCATCATCCTCGATACGATCTTAAGTCGAAAGAATTTCCGGCTGCCGGCCTTGGCCGTTGGGGTGGGTATCTATCTTCCGCCGGAAATTATCATGCCCATCGTGTTTGGAGGCGTTTTGAGTTTGTTGGTGCGTAAACCGTGGAATCGATCGCGCCGTACCGAGAAGCAAGAACAGGAGCTTCATCAGCGTCAGCGAAGTGGTGTGTTGATGGCGTGTGGGATGGTAGCAGGAGGTGCTTTGACGGGAGTGATTTTAGCGATTCCCTTCGTCATTGAGGGCAGTGCCAATGCCTTGTCGGTTGTCTCTTCCGGCTTTCTTCCTTACGCAAACGTGCTGGGTGTGCTAGTATTCTTAGTGTTGTGCTACCGGTTTTATGCCGTTGGGCGTAGCCGCAAATCGTAGTCAGCTTAGTAATATGAAGCAACGTTCCTTACAATTACCCATTTATTTAGATTACATGGCGACCACTCCGGTAGATCCGCGCGTGGCAGAATCCATGATTGCCTGTCTGCAAAAAGAAGGGGTTTTTGGTAACCCAGCTTCGCGCACGCACCGATACGGCTGGGAAGCGGCTGAGTGCATTCAAAAAGCCCGTGAGCAAGTAGCCCAATTGATTAATGCCGATGCGCGAGAAATTATTTGGACGTCGGGTTCAACAGAAGCCGATAATTTGGCGATAAAAGGCGCCGCCTTATTTTATCAACGCAAAGGCAAGCACCTCATTACCATGACCACGGAACACAAAGCCGTGTTGGATACGTGTTCTTATTTGGCTACACAGGGGTTTGAAGTCACTTACCTTGATCCGGAATCAAATGGCGTAGTGGACATCAAAAAATTAGAAGCCGCGATTCGACCGGATACGATTCTCGCTTCAATCATGCACGTCAATAATGAAACCGGTGTGATTCAAGACATCGCGACTGTGGGTGAAATTACTCGACGTCACGGTGTTTTATTTCACGTCGATGCCGCACAAAGTGCTGGGAAAATTCCAATTGATTTAAGCGCGTGGAAAGTGGATTTGATGTCTTTTTCGGGGCACAAAATTTACGGACCTAAAGGCATTGGCGCTTTGTTTGTTCGGCGCAATCCGCGCGTGCGACTGGAAGCGCAAATTCACGGGGGTGGGCACGAAAGCGGTATGCGATCCGGAACATTGCCGACGCATCAAATCGCGGGCATGGGTGAAGCGTTTGCCGTTGCGAAACAGCAATTATCCGAAGACACACCACAGCTGTTAGCCTTCCGAAAGCGGTTTTTAGCTGGTTTAATAGAGATCGGTGGAATTCGCATTAACAGCGGTGAAGCGCCGTGTATTCCCGGTTGCATGAATATTTGTGTGGAAGGAGTAAATGGAGAAGCGTTAATCAGCGGTTTGCGCGATATTGCTGTTTCGAGTGGATCCGCGTGTAATTCCGCGAATCCCAATCCTTCACACGTGTTACGAGCCATGGGTTTATCGCGCGAGGATGCGAATAATTCCTTGCGGATTAGCTTTGGTCGCTTTACCACGGAAGCGGAAATTGAATACGCGCTCGCACACTTGAGTGAACAAATTCGTCGTTTGCGGCAGATGTCGCCGATTTGGGATAAGGTTAAGGAAAAAATTATCCGCGGAGAAAATTCACATTAGTTTTTCATTAAACAAGTTTTTGTGTATTCGTGAGGGGCGTCGCGACCAGGGAGGGTAAGAAGCGCCGAGTACAGGATGTACGTCCCCGAACGAATATGCAAAAACTTGTTAGATGGAATTTTATCGAACGGGAAAAATAATGGAAAACTCCATTTCGAAGGATCGGAAATTTTGGTTGCACCTCTTAGTTCAGGGAGGTGTCGCCGTTGTTTTTATGTGGTTGGTGCTAACCGGCCTCGATAAAGTCGCTCGCTCTACCATCATTTGGGCAGCAGGTGCCAGTAGTTTAGCGTCCAGCTCGTACATTGTTTTCTGTATACCCAGGTCCGTGGTTGCACATCCCCTAAAAATCGTGGGCGGTTACGTCATTGCCATTGTGGTGGGTGAGTGCATTCGTTTACTGGCAACGTGGATTTGTCATTTTATTCCGGGGTGTCAGGCCGGTGTGCCTTTCATGCACGTATTTGAAGTGGCCGCGGCGATTTCGGTGGGAATTTCGTTGTTGCTCATGGTGCTACTGAAATCCGAACATCCGCCGGCCGCGGGCTTAGCTGTGGTCATGGTCTTAGATATTCGAAATTATTACGCCTTAGGAATTATCTTATTTTCAGCGTGTATTTTAGCGCTGATTCGCACGTGCTTCCGAAAGCAATTACATAATCTGTGTTGAGATTAATAAATCATTAAATACCCCACTTAACTTCATTCCCTATTGATGCAAAAGCCAACTCTGGTTTATAGTCACTTTTCCCTACTCAATAAAGGCTAATGAGGTATCACCAATGAGTCGCCGTTTCTCTGAAGATGAAAATCCAGATCAACATAAAAATATATTGTCTTATTTTTTATTTACGAAAGAAGATTATTACGTTGCGCTTCAACAATGCGTAATTGATGTAGGAAGTGAACTCGCAGATAGAGGCGACTTAGAAAGAATTTCTTTGATCTTGAATAGCTTTTCTAAGCTATTTCAAGAAGCTCGGAGTAAGAGAATTACTTTTTTGGATACAGAATGCAATCAGTTGAAACTTTCACTGAGAACGTTAGTCGAAATATATCCAGGCAATCAGCAGATAAAAACCGCTGCAGATCGAGCAATAGCCGTCATGGAAGGTGCTGAAGAGTGGGCTGAAAGTAGTCAAAGACGGGGGCGACGAACAGCCTCCCGCGTAGTGGTGGAAGAACTTAAAATTTCTGCTCTACACTTAGAGGGGAAAGAAGATCCTGATCAATATTTCGCAGAAGTATTTCAATTAATACTCGATAGAAGCTATCCAGTCGCATGCGAAGCGGTAGAAAACCCGGCGGTGATCTTATCTCTAGAACAATGGAGAGACTTACTGGGAGCATTGCAAAACGATATTGGAGAACAAGGTGGCGAAAAGGCACTGGTAGAAAATGCTCGTGACTGTTATGTTCGCTTAGAAATCGCTTTGCAAAATTGTATTAATCAACAAGCTTCTGTTTCTGGGCCAGACTGGGATTCAGATGTCGAGGAGTATGAACCACTAGAAGGCTTAGATCTAGAACCGGAAGAGGAAAATACCTCTGAAGAATCTAAGAATCTTTGCGAAGAGTTAGTAGCGTTGATGGAAAAACACGATTACAGCGCAGCGTCAGAACAATTAGAAAATTCAACAGCAACTTTATCTTCGAAACAAATATTGTACTTGCAAGACATGCTGAGTATTGCTGTTGAGAGTGAAGGAGGAGTCGATGCGTTACGGAAGAATTCTGAGCAATATGAAAAATATGTATCATTAGCGAACTCTTTATATAAGAGGTTACAAGTAGTAGCCATAAACGTACTCCAAGAATTAGAAAACTTGGGAGTCCGCCGCCCCCATCCGCAAAGAACATACGGAGCAACAAGTACCACAAGCACTTCAACAACCTCTAGAACAAGCATATACTTCTCAACAACCTCTGGAACTATTGGACCTACTCCTAGCTTCTTTAGGGTTCGACGGCCGACTTTAACTACATCGACTACGTCGAGTACAACAAGTTCAACGAGTACAACGAGTACAACTGAAGCTCAAGATACCGGGGAGGATGAGGGTAAACAAGCTCCTTCAAACTCGTAATCGATTAAAAAATCGTCCTTCCTGGAAAAATAATGATTGATTCACCTCCGTCGTTGCGAGGCTGCAGGCCGAAGCAATCCAGAATTAATTAATAATTTTCTGGGTTCCCCGCGGTCAAGCCGCGGGGCTTGGGCGGCCTCGCAACGACGGTAGGTTTGGGAGTTAGGCTGCTGTGAATAATATTCAACAAAGAGTCCTTATTTTCATAAGGTAAATCAAACGCCAGTTGCCACGCGGAAATTCCTAAATAATTTTGTTTTACTAGATAATTCGTGATTTCTTTCACGGCGATGGGGTCTGGGTAACTGATAAAACGGTAACTTTCACCGACCTGATCCGACTTAATTAAAAATTTAGTAAGCCAGTAAGCGTGTGCTCCTTTGACTTCTGAAGGGGTTTCAAACGTATACTGGTGAAAGAGGGTGCCGCTTTTCGCATGGCCGTAAGTGCCGTAATTATCGTGAATGCTGGAATACGTGTCTTCAATACTGGAGCGATTATCAATCACGGGTTGTCGTAGACCGTAATTATCCGCCTTATCTACTTTATGGATATAAAAATAATTCCCGTAAAACGGCAGCACCAACACTAACTGTCGCTTGGGAATGCCTGCTTGAGTGTAAAAACTTAGGCTGCTGACAATTGAAACGGTGGGATAACTCGGAGGAGGGCCCGGGTATTGTGTGGTGACTTGACCGAGCGCACCGTCGAGCTCGGTGTAGGGTGGATTACCCAAATAAAATTCATACGCCATTAAATTCACCCAATCCACGGAAGCAATCCACGACTTAGGAGCGGGATATATTTTTGCGTACGGCATTGTGGCGGGAACATCCACGGAAAGACAAGCGCTGGCTAAGCCATTCTGATTTAATGTTTCCCGCAGTTTTTTAAGAAAAAGCACGAAATTATGACTCTCGTGAGGGCTTGGCGAGAAATAATTTTCCCAATCAACATCAACGCCCGCTAAGCCGTAATCGGGATCTTTCATGACCTGAATAAAAACTTTGAGAAAATTATCCTGAACTTTTTTGTCGTTAAAAATTTTGGGATTCCATCGGCCCAGAGATAAGACGAATTTAGTGTGGATATTATTTTTTTTCATCCATTGATGGAAAGTAATCAGGTTCTGCCGGGTGATCTCCGCGAGTTTAAAATCACGCTTATCTTTATCGTAAAGAATACCTAAGTGCCCGGAAGAGTAATAAAATACATCCAGGTGATTGACGGCCGTCGTGTATTTCGTCAAGGTTTGCGGCATTAAAAATGAATTGCCGTCAAAATAAAATGCGCCCAGTAAATGTTTTTGGTGCGAAGAGGAAAAACATTTTGGGAGATCGTTTTGGGCCCATGCGGTTGAGGTCAGTGTAATTAGTGTCATTCCGAGAAGCAGGAATCTGACTGGCATTAGTTCCATAAAACTCTCCTTATTACACCCCGCGGCAAGCCGCGGGACTTTACGCGTGGGGTTTCTTAAGGGGAGCGCGCGTTCGCTCCCCTTAAGTCGCCGTGCGCGAACTTGCTTCGCGCCGGCGAAATCATACCAGGAAATAAAAATACCCCGCCACTTGGGGCGGGAATTTTTATTTCTCTTCGAAACGCTCCAAAATGCGGAGCTGTTGCTCGAGCTGCTCAATTCTTTCCAAAAGATCCACAACAATAGCTACGCCGGATAAATTAATCTCTAAATCGCGGTAAAAACTGGCGGCGGTCTTCGCGCGCTTTAAACAAATATCATCAAATTGCCAATTCTCTGGAGATTTGCCCCTCGGTTGAAGCAAACGATATTCAACCATTTCGATAATTATGTCTGCTTTTAAGTGAACGGCTTGTGCCAACTCTTCCAAGGTCAGCGGTGATTCTCGCTGAATGACAATACCCGTAATAATTTTGTGCGTCATAGTTACCCTGCCAGGAGTTCTTTTCGCGGATTAAATTGCATGTGTTCGGCCATCTGCCGATACAATTGTTTTTGCTGTTCGTTCTTCGGTTCGGGAATATAAATTTTCAGTAACACGTATTGATCACCGGCGGGTGTGCCGGCTAATCCCCGTCCTTTGAGCCGTAATTTTTGCCCCGTTTGCGAACCCGGAGGAATGGTCAGTGCGATATCACCACCCAGCGTGGGGACTTCAATTTTCCCACCCAAAGCGGCTTCCCAGGGCGTCACCGGTAAGTTCAGAAAAATATCTTTGCCTTCGACGGTATAAAATCGATGTGGCTGCAATTGAATTTCTAAATAGAGATCGCCATTGGGCCCGCCACCGATTCCAGGAGCGCCTTGACCGTGCAAGCGAATTTGCTGGCCTTGTGTCACACCCGCGGGAATTTTAACGCGTAGCGTTCGTGTTTGGTACGACACCTGTCCGGTTTGGGGATCCATCGCGGGTTCTTGCAGCGTGAGAACGCGCGTTCCTCCGTGAAACGCTTCTTCCAGCGTCACGGTGACTTTGCTGTGTTGGTCTTGACCCCGTTGTTTAAATTCACGATAGGTTCTTCCTGCACCGCCTCGTCCAAACTGACCGAATAAGGTTTCAAAGAAATCACTGAAATCACCGCCACCACCGAAAGTTTCGGATCTGCCACCGCGTTGCTGAAATTCCCAGCCGGGTGGGGGAGTAAACCCTTGTCCTTGCCGCCAATTGGAACCCATGGCGTTGTAGGCTTTTCGTTTTTCAGGGTCTTTTAAAACTTCGTAGGCTTCTTTGGCTTGTTTAAATTTTTCTTCTGCGTTTTCTTCTTTACTGACGTCGGGATGATATTTGCGGGCTAACTTTCGATAACTTTTTTTTATTTCTTCCGGCGTTGCTTCGCGCGAAACGCCCAAAATTTTGTAATAGTCCTGATACTCCATACGTTAATCATCTTACCTTTTGATGCTTAGTTTATCAAATAATGCCCCGAATGTTTCACCAAAGAAAAAATAGATGAGCGCACGGCGAACTTTAAAAATTAAATATGGAGTGTCATATTTAAACCCAAGTGAAATGCAGATGAATAAGCTGCTACATTTTGTGTTAAAAGATCTAAAAAGTTTTGGGGAGCGAAAGTATATGCCGCTAAATTATAGCGGCCATAATTGTAATAATCATACTCACCAAAAAGATTCAACCACTTGTTAAAATCATACGATAGCCCCACTCCTGCAGTCCAGCCCCATAAACCTTTAAATTGCGTCACTTGACTTAACGTATTGGGGAAAGGCGCCGTATTACTCACATTGACTACAATATTATGCACAAAGTCAGCACGTGAGGCCCCTGCTTTAACATAGAGATGTGTGAATGACGTAATGTCCACTCCAAATAGTGGTGTGATATCAAAATTGCTCTGATTTCTAAAACTATTATTAAAACTATAACCCTCACCTGCAGGAGGTGCGATTATATTATCTGCCTGCAATACTACAAGTCGTGCTTTATTGGCATTCTCAACGTAAGCAAATGCTAGCGCAACGTAGTAAGGGTTACGGAAGTGATATTGTACGCCCCCTTGAGCGCCACCCAAAATACCCTGCTGAGATGCATTGTTGTTAAATACGAAGGTTTGAGGTGGCAGAAAACCGCCAGATTGAGACGTATAATTTGCGCCGTATTGGAAGTCAGTATTGTAGTAGCCACCAAAAATACCGGCATAAATCATCCAAGAATCCGATAAAGCCATTGGCTGCAAATCGGCAACCCCGTGCGGCACAATACTATCCATAAACTTAACATTGAGTCCCACTTTAAATGCAGATGCATGAATGCGCACATGCTGTGTTAAAAGATTGACTTGTGCTGCCGTTAAATTATTTGAAATATTTCTGAGATTATTTAAATTATGAGAACCATAATTGTAATAATCATATTCAGTAAACAAGTTCAACCATTGGTTAAAGTCGTAAGATAAGCCCAATCCAACTAACCCACCCCAAAAGCTTTCATTCTGGAGCGCTTGAAACGCTACGCTAGGAGAAGGCATGGGTCGCACTTGGGTTGTTTGTAACTCGTTTTTGAATGTAATAACAGAAGCACCCACTTTTGCATAAAGGCGTGTTTGCTGAGTAATATCCATACCGAATAGAGGAGCAATTTCAAACGTTTCTGTATTTCTGAAGGCTGAGGTTATATCAATTTCGCTATTGATGGGGAGACCTGATGTCGGGTTGTCAACCAGGTTTGTAAGCCGTGCTTTGTTCGCATTCAACGCTAAACTTGTTACAAGACCTACATAATAAGGGCTACTGAAATGATATTGAATACCCGCCTGGAGTCCACCTAAAATACCGTGCTGTAATGCATCATTGTTAAATATCTGATTGCCAGGAGTAGTAGCACCCCCTATCTCAAAATAATTGGAGCCGTATTGAAAGTCAGCATTATAATAGCCACTAAAGGCACCCACATAGACCATCCAAGGATTTGCCAGCGCCATTAAACGAGCAGCTGAAAGCATGTCATCAAAAAACTTGATATTCAGTCCAAGTTTAAACGCAGATGCATGAGTGCGTACATTCTGGGTTAAACGATCGGTATCGCCTCCCGTTATAAGCGGCGCTATGTCATTATAAGAGTCTAAATTGGTGGCGCCATAATTATAATAATCATATTCACCAAAAAAATTCAGCCAGCGGTTAAAGTCGTGACTGATTCCCAAGCCAACCAGCCAACCAGACAACTTCTTAGACTGCACAGCTTGAAATGCCGCGTTAGGAGAGCTGGATGATTGAGCAGTGGTAGTCACTAGGGTGTGGCTGAAATTCGCAATAGATGCGCCCACTTTAGCATAGAGATGCGTCTGCGCCGTCACATCGATACCAAATAAAGGTGCAATATCATAACTATCAGTGATTCTGTTGGTGGTGCTTATATCAAACGCCGCAGCTGAACCAGCTGATAGCGCATTATCAACATGCTCTGTAAGCCATGCTTTATTTGCATTCATTTGATAAGAAAATACTAGAGCGACATAGTAAGGACTGTGAAAGTGGTACTGAATACCAAGCTGACTACCACCCAAAATACCCCGTTGGTATACGTCATTGGCATATGCTTCATTTCCAACATTATTTAATCCACCTGACGAAAAATAATTTGAACCGTATTGAAAGCCAGCATTGTAATAACCACTAAAACCACCAACGTAGAACATCCAGGGTTGATACGGTTTTTCTGCTACTTTAGCAAATGCACTGTTAACAAAAAGAATACAGGCAACACAGGTTAACAAAATCCCTTTAGTTGTTCCCATGGCTTGATCCTATTTCCTTTGGATTCAGTTAAGTGTATGAGGCTATCATAATTTGAAATGAGTTGTAAGACCTGGGGCGTCTACTAAACTCGGGGCAGATCATTCTCATTACATCTGGAATCCAACGACTAAACCAGCCAATCCTTGGGTGTAACTCAAATTATTTTCACCGGCAAACGTATCGCCTTCTAAGCGGATAGCCACGTTCGGCCCCAACGCAAATTGAAAACCCGCGCCACCCGCGATTCCTAATCCAGAAGATTCCTGAATATCATTGTCCGGGTAAATCGGAACCGGGTTGTTGGTGAGGGTTATTGATCGCGTGATATCGGCGTAACCCAAACCGAGTTTTGCGAAAAAGGAGGTATTAGTAAATACATCAAAGCTGGCGATGCCCTCAAAAGTAGTCGACCACGCATTGGTTTTTAGTGCGGCTTCTGCAGCTCGCCCGGCAATTGTTGCGCCCGCATTGGAGTTCAATTGATTCAGGTGATTGTAACCGAGCTCAATACCGATGGAAGTCACCGAATCGGGCTGGCTGAAATAATTTCCAATGGCGATGCGTTCGCTTAGGGTGGAACGGGAAGTTAAACGGGGTAAAAGGTAGACATCACTTCCTGAATTTGCTGGAATCAATTGATTTATTTCGCCTTTAGTAATCAAACCTAAACCTACTTCTCCAACCACGTAGGGACCGCTGGGGGAGGCTAAAGCCGATGCCGAAGCGAGTAAGAAGGCTAAAAGTGAAGTGGAAAGAATGAATCGTTTACTATTGTTTTTCATTGAAATTTCCCCGCGTTGATTCCATCAGAGTTTCTTGAAATCCTAACATGGGAATATTAAGGGAAAATTAAGAGCGCCCCTCGAAATTCATTTCAACCGTAGCCTTGATGGAGCGTTAGCGAAATCAAGGAATTCAATTCCCGGATTACGCTCCCCGCAAGGCGAGGACAGGCCACGAAGCGTGGCTCCATCCAGGCTACAGCCTATCTACAAACCTATCCTCGCGATATTTTTCATTTTTAATACTGTGTTAACTAAGGTTCTTTACAATTATCGTTAGCATTAAATAACAATCTAGGGGGTTACCTTATGTCTCGACGAGAACCAACCACAGAAGCAATTATCCAATTACAAGACAATCTCGCATATGATTGCGTTCCACAACGCGTAAAAACAGGAGTGATTGAAACGATCAAAGCAGCTCTTTTAGGTGCTGAAGAGTCTCGGTTTACTCAGAAAGAAATAACGCAAGCGTTACGTTATCTGATTGCTGAAACCAATCCGGATTTATTAGATAAAAATAAAGCGCGTCAGCTGGATAGGAATAGGGCCGCTGCGGATCCCTTTTATTATCCGTCGAGTTCTTGGGATTTAAGTGATGCCCTATTGTTAAATATGGCGCTGAGTAATACCGCTCCTACCGATTGTTCACCCGGTGGCGATTGTGGTGGTGATGGAGAGGGGGCGATAGCCGCTCTGGGTGCAGCAGCCGTATGTGCGAGTTGCTTGTGTCTTTATTGCACTTATGTGAACAGTAAAGATACGTTGACAGGACAAGAAAGTGTTACTACTAAAGGATTAAAACTCATTACCAATGCCTTAGGATTTGCAGCGGGCGCTGTTGGAACGGGTATTTTATTTTATATGAACGAAGGCTCTGTAGAGATTGACAGCGGATTGTATTGGTTTTTAGCGTCTGCAGTATCACTCGTGGCGGGTGCAAGCGCTTCCGCAATAACCTCTTATACCAACAGCAGCTTTCCGTGTCAGTCAAAACAACCACCTCAAGAGTTACTGGATGAGCTTGAAGATATTAAAGGCTTGTTGCGGGGTAATTGGTTGGGTGATGTAGAACCGGGAAGTAAAGCGGAGCAGCAAACAAAGGAATTTATTCGCGAAGCGGTAAAAATTTATATTGAAGGTAAATATGCACCGAACTCGGCGCACGAGCATGTAATTGATATGGGTGCGTCAGGTTTTCCATCTGCTCCAGCAGCTAGCTGTGAACCCACCGCGCCTTTATTAGGAACGGGTGGAGGCAACACTTATGGTAGTAGCGGAATTTTTGGAGATTCAAGAGCTTCGTATCAGCAATTACAACACTCACAAGATTCGCAAGAAAGAAGCGCAAGTTTAAAAACTCATTACGAACGGTAGGTAAAAAAAGGCCACTGATGCAAGTGGCCTCTATTCAGTCACATATTTGAATAATTCGGCCCGTCGCCGCCCTCGGGGGTTTTCCAGAGGATGTTTTCAGAAGGGTCTTTGATGTCGCAGGTTTTGCAGTGGATGCAGTTTGCAGCATTGATGTGTAAGTGCGGCTGTCCGTTGACGGTAACAATCTCGTAGACGCCTGCGGGACAATACCGTTGTTCGGGGGCATCGAATTGTGGAATCGTGACTTCATTTTCAATCGCTTCGTTTTTCACGATGAGGTGTGGGGGTTCGTCCTCGCGGTGTCGAGTGCCTGTTAAATAGACTTGCGTCAATTTATCAAACGTTAATTTGCCATCGGGTTTTGGGTAATCGATTTTCATCGATTGCTGCGCGGGTTTTAGTGCGCAGTAATCAGGCCAATAATGAAAGGTCCAGGGTGCACGACCGCGGAAAATGAGTTGATCAACGGCTGAATAAACTAAGCCAGGCCATAAGCCTTTGTTAAAAGAAGGCCTTACATTGCGAACTCGATGTAATTCTTTATAAATAAAAGAGGATTGGATTGCGGTCTCGTATTCTGTTAATTCTTGTCCTGATGAAGAAAGATCTGCTGAAAAAATAGTTTCAGCCGCAAGCATACCGGATTGCATCGCCGTGTGGGTGCCTTTGATTTTTGCCACGTTTAAAAATCCCGCGCTGCATCCGATCAACAAGCCGCCGGGAAACGTGAGCTTAGGAATGGACTGAAAACCCCCTTCATTTAACGCGCGCGCACCGTAACCGATGCATTCGCCACCCGATAATAATTCGCGGAAAAAAGGGTGCGTTTTAATTCGTTGGCACTCTTTAAAGGGATCGAGGTAAGTGTTTTGATAATCCAATCCAATCACTAATCCGAAAGCCACTAAGTTTTCTTCGTAATGATACAGAAAAGAGCCGCCGTACGTACGACGATCGAGTGGCCACCCCACGGTATGAACGACGGATCCTTTGTGATGTTTTTTAGGAGATATTTTCCATAATTCTTTGATTCCAATCCCGTAGGTTTGTGGATCAGAGTGTTTTCGCAGGTCGAATTTCTTTATCAACTGCTCCGACAGCGAACCTCGACAACCTTCCGCTAATAAGGTCTGTTTGGCATAGAGATTTAACCCCGGTTGAAAGCGATCGGTGGGTTTTCCCGCTTTATCGAGTCCTTTGTCATCGGTTTGAATGCCGATCACGGCACCGGTGTCATTAAACAGGAGTGCGCTGGCGGCGAAGCCTGGGAAAATATGAACCCCCAGAGATTCTGCCTGCTCACCCAACCACTGGCAAAAGCGCCCTAAGCTAATAATATAATTTCCTTTGTTTTTTAAACTGGACAGTTTTGGCAAAGGAATAGCTCGCTGTTTTGTTAAATAATAAAAAGCATCGTGTTCGACGGAAACGGAAATGGGTGCGTGACGCATTTGCCAATCGGGAATGAGCGCGTTCAAGGCAGAGGGTTCCAAAACCGCGCCGGATAAAATGTGAGCGCCCACGTGCGCACCTTTTTCAACGACGCAAATGGAATACGATTTTCCGTGATTTTGATTTAATTGGGCTAAGCGAATAGCGGCGCTTAAACCGGCCGGTCCCGCACCAACAATAACGACGTCAAACTCCATGGATTCGCGTTGCATGTGAGAAGCTTACGGTATTTGTGAGGGCGAGGAAAGCGGTGTAGTATGAGGCCCTTGAATAAGGAGGTCGCGATGATTCATACCGAGACTTTGGATTACGAAGCAGACGGAAAAACCTTCGAAGCTTTTCTTGCCTACGATAAATCCCAAACTAAAAAACGCCCGTGTGTGTTGATTGCGCATGCTTGGGCGGGTCGAGGTGATTTTGTTTGTGACAAAGCTAAAAAGATAGCGGAATTGGGTTACGTGGGTGTTGCGATGGACGTCTACGGGAAAGGGATTTTCGGTAATGGCCCTGAAACAAACATGAAATTGATGAAACCCTTAATGGACGATCGCATGCTTTTGCAAAAACGCTTGTTGGCGGCCTTGAATGCTGCTAAAAAAATCGCCGTCGTCGATGCTGATAAAATGGCAGCGATGGGATACTGTTTCGGTGGTTTGTGCGTGCTGGATATGGCCCGAAGTGGTGCCGATTTGAAAGGGGTGGTGAGTTTTCACGGGCTATTGAGTAACGATCCAAAGCTCCCAAAACAAAAAATTCTCGCCAAAGTGCTCGCTTTGCACGGTCACGATGACCCCATGGTCCCTCCCGATGCGGTGTTAGCTTTTGAAAAAGAAATGACTCAAGCAAAAGTGGACTGGCAGGTGCACGTTTATGGAAACACCGTCCACGCCTTCACTAACCCAGAGGCCAACGATCCGAGTTTTGGTACGGTTTACAAGGCTACGGCCGATAAGCGTTCCTGGATCAGCGCGCGAAACTTCTTCGAGGAAATTTTCGCGTGAAAATTCTGGTCGCTGTTAAACGCGTCGTTGATTTCAACGTAAAAATACGCGTTAAGCTGGACGGTTCGGGTGTTGAAACCGACCACGTCAAAATGTCGATGAATCCTTTCGATGAAATTGCCCTTGAAGAAGCGGTTCGTCTAAAAGAAAAAGGAATCGCTGATGAAGTCGTGGTGGTTACCGTTGGGCCTACGGCCTGCCAAGAAACGCTGCGACAAGCATTCGCGCAGGGAGCGGATCGCGCCATTCTAGTGAACACCGAGCAAGCGCTTGAACCCATTCGGGTGGCGCAAATACTTAAAGTAATGGTTGAGAAAGAAGCCCCAACGCTTGTACTTTTAGGTAAGCAAGCCATCGATGATGATTGCAATCAGACCGGGCAAATGCTGGCGGCTCTCTTGGACTGGCCGCAAGCCACGTTTGCCTCCAAACTGAATATTCACGATCAGTCTGCTGAAGTGACGCGAGAAGTCGATGGGGGATTAGAAACGATTGCGATCACATTGCCCGCGGTAATTACGACGGATTTGCGACTGAACGTGCCGCGCTATGCTTCTTTACCGAATATTATGAAAGCGAAGACCAAGCCGATTAATACGCTCACGCTCGATGAGCTGGGGCTTTCGCTGCCCCCACACCAAACCGTCATAAAAGTTGAAGCACCATCTGCTCGATCAGCCGGTGAAAAAGTCAGTAATATTAAAGAATTATTAGACATATTGAAATCAAAACGGAAGGTTCTTGCATGAGCGTGATTGTCGTTGCCGAGCACAACAACGAAAGCCCGCGCCCCTCGACGCTCAGTACGATTACGGCGGCGCGTCAATTTAATCAAAACATTCGAGTGCTAGTTGCTGGGTTTCAGTGCGAAGCGGTTGCAAAAAATCTGTCGAACATTGAAGGCGTGAACGAAGTTTTATACGCCGATCACGCCGATTACGAACATCCACTGGCGGAACGATTAACGCCGTTAATTTTACAGTGTTGGAATTCAGCAACGCATCTCTTGGCTCCCGCAACAACGTTTGGAAAAAATCTCATGCCGCGTGTTGCGGGGAAACTCGGTGTTGCGCAAGTGAGTGACGTCACCGCGATTTTGGATGAGCGCACTTATCAACGACCGATTTATGCCGGGAATGCAATCGCCACGGTCCGTTCGGAGGATCCGATTCAAGTAATTACCGTGCGAACGACGGCATTTCCAGCCGCTGAAATTGCACAACACGCCGCAAAAATTACGCCCGTTAATTTTGCTGCTGAAAACCAGCAGTCCCGATTTATTCGACAAGAGTTGCACGGTGCGGATCGGCCCGAGCTTACTTCAGCAGATATCGTTATTTCAGGTGGGCGGGGTTTGCAGACGAAAGAAAATTTTGAGCGTCTGATGAAAATTGCTGAGCACATGGGTGCGGCCATGGGTGCCTCACGTGCCGCCGTCGATGCGGGACTTGCACCAAATGATTTTCAAGTGGGGCAGACCGGCCAAGTCGTGGCGCCAAAATTATATTTTGCAGTAGGTATTTCCGGAGCCATTCAACATTTAGCGGGTATGAAAGACAGCAAGATTATTGTGGCCATCAACAAAGACCCCGACGCACCGATCTTTCAAATTGCCGATTACGGTTTGGTGGCGGATATTAACGATGTACTGCCCCAGTGGGAGGGAGTCCTGTCATCCCTGCGTTAAGCAGGGATCTAGGCTTACAGGTTACTTGCTAGGACCAGTCGCCCATGATAATGTATACATACAATGTATACGTCTTATGGGGTCTTTATGGTCAGAACACAAATTTATTTAACCGACCAGGAACGGAAAAACCTCACTCTTTTGTCGCAAGAAACGGGCAAGCCTCAGAGCGCTTTGATTCGAGAAGCCATCGATCAATTTATTGAAGCTAAACTAAAAGAACACGAAGACACTACCACGGTATTGCATGCTGCAAAAGGGTTGTGGTCTCATCGTACCGATCTCCCCAACTTCCGAACCCTGCGTACTGAATGGGATAGAGCGAAGGAAAAATGAAGGCACAATGGCTATTTGATACGGATGTTCTGGTGGATTACTTACGTGGTGTGCCAGAAGCCTCTAGCTTTTTAGAAATGCAATTCACAAAGTCACTTTGTTGCGTTTCCACCATCACCGTGGCAGAGCTGTATGCGGGGGTTAGGGAAGGCAAAGAATCAGCCACGCTCGCTAAATTTTTGGGTTTGTTTAATGTCCTTGGGGTTACCGAAGCGATTGCACAACAGGGTGGTCTTTATCGTCGGGATTACGGTAAAAGCCATGGAATAGGGCTTGCGGATGCCATTATTGCTGCTACCGCTTGCTTATCAGAAGCCACCTTAGTCACCTTCAATAAAAAACACTATCCCATGCTGGAAGTGGTGTACGTACCTTACTGACGTAAGGGCCTTTTCCCTATAGAGAATCTCCAGAAAATCGATATAATCTGGCCTTGTTTTGGTTTTGGAGAGCTTCATGATCATTGGTGTTCCAAAAGAAGTAAAAATCGAAGAATATCGAGTGGGTTTGACGCCGTACAGTGCGCGTGAGCTCATCAGCCACGGGCACGAGGTTATCGTTCAGCACGATGCGGGCGCGGCGATTAATTTTAACGATGAATCTTATCGCGCAGTCGGCGCAAAAATTGTCGATACCCTCGAAGAAGTTTATCGGCAAGCGGAAATGATTGTAAAAGTGAAAGAGCCGCAAGCGAAAGAATATGCCTTATTGCGCGAAGGACAAGTGTTATTTACTTATTTGCATTTGGCGCCAGATCCGAAGCAAGCCGAAGCGCTCATGCGTTCGGGGTGTAGTGCGATTGCTTATGAAACCGTGACCTCGCCGGAAGGGGGATTGCCGCTGCTGTCGCCCATGAGTCAGGTGGCGGGGCGCTTGGCGATTCAAGCCGGCGCGCATTGTTTGGAAAAACCCTCGGGTGGTGCGGGAATTTTGTTGGGTGGTGTGCCCGGTGTTTATCCCGGAAAAGTTACGGTAATTGGTGGCGGTGTTGTCGGCACCAACGCGGTTCGTATGGCCATGGGTATGAAAGCCCAAGTCACTGTTTTGGATAAATCCCTGCGCCGCTTGCACGATCTCGATCTGCAATTTGCGGGGCAACTGAATACCGCTTATTCCACTGAGGCCAGCATTGAGCAGCACATTATCGATGCCGATTTAATTATTGGCGCGGTTTTGGTGCCGGGCGAATCGGCACCAAAATTGGTGCCAAAAGAGATGCTGCGTAAAATGCGTCCTGGTTCCGTGATGGTGGACGTTGCGATTGACCAAGGTGGATGCTTTGAGACGAGTCATCCGACCACGCACAAGGAGCCTACGTTTGTGGTGGATCACATCGTGCATTATTGCGTGGCTAATATGCCCGGTGCCGTTCCTCGCACCTCCACGTTGGCGCTCAATAATGCCACGTTGCCGTACGTGGTGGCATTGGCGAACAAAGGATTTCGTCAGGCGTTGTTGGATGATTCTCACTTTTTAAACGGATTAAATGTGTTTGAAGGAAAGATTACTCACCGCGGCGTGGCGAAGGATTTAGGAAAGCCATACGTGCCGGCGGTGGATCTATTAAAGTAGCCTGGGTGCAGCCCCCGCTTCGGGGCGGAACCCGGGAATTCCTACTTTTCTTTAAATTGATCGTGTTCAATCACACGACCTTGAGATTTTGTGTGAGGGGAGTGTTTTTTCCGCGTGATTTTAGATCGAATGAAGGCAACGATAAATAAAACTAAACCGATTAAAGCGACGACGATCAATAAATACGAAAATACAAACAAACCCACGATAAAAATAACCACAAACGCGACCATGCCAAACAGTGGTGCAATACTCGCCAATAACCGTTGAAGAGCGTGTTTCATTTTCGTTACTCTTTCCCCTAACTGAGAGGATTATAACTTAACCATTCTTCGTCTTCATCATCAGTGCGTTATGAAATGAAGCCCAACGTTCTGAACGCTCCGAAGGAACACCGAGCTCCATAGAGCATCCGCAGGGTGAGGCGGAAACCGTGCAAAGCGAAGCTTTGTACCCGCCGAACGCCCGCCAGGGAAGGCGGGCTGGGTGCATATATAAAAATGACAGTACGAGTACAGGGAAGTACGAAAGAAAATGGGAGCGAATCCTGAGACAGCGCAGGAAATTCCTCGGTTCGCAACGCTCGCCGAGGCTACTATCGACTTTTATTGATCAGATATTCAATGGCTTGTTTTAGTTGCTGATCGCTGCATTCAAAGCAACCACCGCGGGCGGGCATGGCGCCGTAACCTTCGGCCGCCATCTTAAATAACGTTTCAAAATCCAAATGTGAAAATCGATCCCATTCTTTTTTATTGCCGATTCGTGGAGCATTTACGGGAATTTCGGGATTTTTGCCGTGGCACGATTGGCAATACTCCTCGAATATTTTTTTTCCGGCCTGTGGATCATTTTTCAGGTGTGACACAAAAGTCAGTGGGTAATGCGCCACGCGTGTGGGCTCAATGTAGGTTGGCGTTTTTGGTGAATCCGATCGATGATGCAAAAATACCGAGGTGGTAAATCCTGCCATAGCAGCAAGCGCTAATAAAACTGCAATAAGAACGCGCATTATTGCCGACTGGATTTTTCAAATACGCGCACGATCGCTTCGTAATCGTGCGTCATCTGATCGGCTTTGTGTGGATAAGAGAGAAACGCACGCAAATTCCCCTGCGGATCCAGCAGCATGATTTCTGCGCTGTGCGTGATGGTGTAATCGCCCGTTGGCATTTTCATTTTGGCAAAAACCACACTCATTTGATTGGCCAATGATTGCGTTGCAGCAAGACTTCCTCGGGCGCCTATAAAAGCAGGATTAAACGATTTGAGATAGCCACTGAGGCGTTTGAGGGAATCGCGCTCGGGATCCACGGAAACCATAACCACTTGAGGCAATAGTTCTTTGGGCAAGCGCGCTTCTAGATTCGTGTACGTTTTTTTAAGTTCAGCCAGTGTGGTAGGGCAGACGTAGGCACAGTTGGTAAAACCAAAAAACATCAAAGTCCAATGACCTTTTAGATTTTCGTTGGTAAAAGATTCATTTTTGGTGTCTGTCAGTTGAAAGGCATGAATAATGCGTGGATTGGGCAACACGGTTCCATCGATTTTTAGATTCACGGCGGCGATGTCCACTCTTTGTTGTTTGTGCTTACTCACGTTCAGCATAATGCCAGCGATGGCTGCCGCAAATACGATTAAAAAAATTCCAATGAATAAATTAATATTTTTTCTGGGTCGTGCTTTCATAAGTTACCTCATATAGTGATCAATTAGAAATGCCGAGAATAGCAGCATTAAATACCAGATACTGTATCGGAAGGTGTGTATGGGAATCTCTTTTTGATGGCTGATCATTAAACGAATGGCCCAATACAAAAACCGGATATTCAACAGCGATGCAATGATTAAGTAAATCCAACCGGACATTCCAATCACGAACGGCAAGGTGCTGACGGCTGTCAACAAGCCAGTATATAAAAGAATATTCAATTTTGTATAGGGAATGCCGTGTGTGTTGGGGAGCATGGGAATTTTGGCTTTGGCGTAATCGTCGTAACGATGAATGGCTAAAGCCCAAAAGTGCGGCGGCGTCCAAGCGAAAATAATCAAAACCAATAATAAACTGGGCGGATCGATGTGACCGGTTACAGCCACCCATCCCAACAGGGGCGGTGCGGCACCGGCTAATCCACCAATCACTATATTTTGTGGGGTTGCATGCTTCAGATATAACGTATAAATGCCCGCGTATCCGATTAAGGTAATAAAAGTGAGTAAAGCCGTTAAGAGATTCACCAAGCTAATTAAAATAATTAAGGAAGCAAAACACAGAATTGCCGCAAAAGTAAGCGCGTGCTGCGGAGAAATTTTTCCTTGTACGATGGGACGGCGCTCCGTTCGTCGCATGAGTTTATCCAGATGGCGCTCGAGTAAGTGATTAATGGTTGCGGCGGATGAAGCGGCCAGCGCAATGCCGATATTCCCAAAAATTAATGCGTGCAGTGGAATGGCGCCGGGGGATGCCAGACACATACCCACGAGAGCCGTCAGCATCATGAGCATGACGACGCGCGGTTTGCACAATTGCAAATAGTCGCGCCAGGCGGCGATTTTTTTTGCTTCTGCGATTTTTGTGTTTGTCGTCATAAATTTTAAATTCGTTTCAAATTTCCTTGATTTCGCATGGCTCCATCAAGGCTACAGTTCAGATTTTCCTTGATTTCGTATGACTCCATCAAGGCTACAGTTCAGATTTTCCTTGATTTCGTATGACTCCATCAAGGCTACAGTTTAATTCGTAACCCGGGGATTTTCCCGCATAATTTAAGCTGATTAAACACAGTAATAAAATCGTGGCGCAGAGGTTATGCCCAATCGCAGTGACGAGCGGCAATGAAAATAATGCATTCAGGGTCCCCAAGATGATTTGTACGGCTAAGAGTGCAAGAGTGATGTGGATAATTCGCTTAATGACGGCGTGATTTTTTGCTTTGATCTGAACCCAAAATGCTAAAAAAATAAAATAAGCCGTGACGATGAATGCGCCGAAACGGTGCGTCATTTGTATGGTCATACGCGCGTTGTCGCTAAGATTTCCACCTTCGTAATTAATGCCAATGGGGGAAAATACGGTAAACGCGTGTCGAAAATCGACATGCAAATTCGAGGCGGCTTTGCAAAAAGGAAAACCGGGGCAAACGAGCGCAGCGTAATTCGTGCTGGTCCAAGCGCCGAGAGCAATCTGGAGAATAATCAGAAGCAGTCCTATCAGAGCCAGTGGCTTAAACGACGAGGGAGTTGCAGTGTCAGAAACGAGAAATGGTGGGCGCCACGATTTTAAAAGCACCAACCATAATAGTGCGAGTAGGGCCATGCCACCGAGTAAATGTTGGGAAACCACAATAGGTAATAATTTCAGTGTTACGGTCCACATACCCAAGAGCGCCTGATAAATGACGAGACCGAACAGCAGCATGCCTAATATAAGAAAACTAAAACCCTCTTGAACGGCAACGAAGGCAGAAAGGCCAGCAACCGCCATGACCAGCACCGCAAAAGTGCCGGCAAAATACCGATGAATCATTTCCGCCCAGGCTTTGGTTTTGACTAAGGGCGTTTGTGGAAAAGAGCGATTGGCTGTTTGAGCGGCTTCTTGGGAGTGTGGCACGCTCAGCCGTCCATAACAGCCGGGCCAATCGGGGCATCCCAGGCCTGCGTCCATTAAGCGAGTAAACGCGCCGAGACCAATGACCATCCATGCCACAAAAATCGCAGTGAGCGACAGCCACTTAAGCCCAATTATTTTTTTATTTTTCACGTTCACGTAGATTACAACTAAAAAAGAAATAAGCGATTAATAAAGTAAGCGCCAGCGCAAACCACTGCACGGCATAACCCAAGTGGCGTTGGGGCATTACACTAATGGGCTTCCATTCGCGAACAAAACCGTGCGGTTGATCCGCATCCAAGCGAAGCACGAACGGATAAAAATGCAGTCCAGTCAGCGAAGTTAATTCAGGAATATCAATTTTTTGGATCTGCAAAGGCCGTTGCGTTGGATCGAGAATATTTTTTCCCAGAGTAAAAACGTAGGAATCGACGGTTTGCACGTGTCCCGTCAGCGATTGCACGGCTTTTACGGGCTGAATATCGGGTAATTGATGATTCCTATGAGCGGGTACCCAGCCGCGATTCACGAGTAATATTTTATCTGATCCGTTGACAGCCAACGGTGTCACGACATCGAAACCCAAGCGATCTTGATAAAACCGATTTTGCACAAGCATGCTACGTGCATTTAGGTAACGACCAGATACACGAACGTGCTGAAAGCGGATATCGTTCCGTGAATCCAATTTCGCGAGTGGAAGCGCTTCACTGTGAAGCGCTTGTTGGTATCGCGTTAACAACTGGTTTTTGAACTGGTAGCGATGCAGTTGCCAAAATCCGAGTAAAATGAGAAGAATCAGCATTACGGTGACGAGACTCGTCGGCCAAAACTTTGGTTGAAAGCGGTAGTCTCTAAAATTAAATCGTACCCATCGTGAATAGGTCATAGTTCAATCCGGCCTTTTGTAAAGTGTTTTCCTTTTTTAATATACTGGGTTGCGTCAAATAGGGTGTAATTCAGGGTGAGGTAATCGATTTTTTTAGATATCTCAGGATCAACGTGAAAAATCACGGGCATGTCTACTTTTTCATTTTTACGGAACGTTTGTTGGGTGAAGCAAAAGCACTGCGTTTTTTTAAGATATTTAGCGGCTTCGCCCGGAGCGATGCTGGGAATGGCTTGGACGGTGATGGTGTGTCCCGTGTCGTTTTCGGCATAGAAATACACTTGTTTGGTTTCGCCGGGGTGGATATCGATGTGGGTAATCAGCGGGCGAAATTGAAAATGCAAATCGCCGTGGATGGTCGTCATGAATTGCACGGTAACCGTACGTGATCGATCGATTCCCAGTGCAGCGTCGTCGCTGTCTTGCGTAGCGGAACGACCGTTGATGCCGGCTTGTTTGCACACCAAACTGTACAAAGGCACGAGTAAATAAGCGAAACCGAACATCAGGACAACACCAATAAGAATCGTGATAATCAGGCGTTTGTTATTTCTCGTTGGTGCGTTCATGATCCTTCTTCAAGAGCATCGTCTAAATCGGCTTCGTGATCGAGTTTAGGCGGAGTGGTAAACGTGTGATAGGGCGGTGGCGATGAAATCGTCCATTCCAGTCCGCGTGCGCCGTCCCAGACCTGATCAGTAGCTTTCGCCAATTTTTTATTGAAGACCGTCACGACAATATTGGCGAGAAAAATCAGCTGCGACAATCCAAAAATAAAAGCGCCGATGGTGCAGATTTGATTAAAATCCGTAAATTGCAGTGCGTAGTCGGGAATTCGGCGGGGCATTCCGGCCAGTCCCAAAAAATGCATGGGAAGAAAAGTGACGTTCATGCCGATCATCGTTAACCAAAAATGCCACTGACCTAATCGCTCGTTGTACATGCGGCCACACCATTTTGGGAGCCAATAATAAACGGCCGCGAGGATAGCAAATAAAGATCCCGACACTAAAACATAGTGAAAATGCGCGACGACGAAATACGAATCGCGGTACTGATAGTCGACGGGTGCGAGTGAAAGCATTAACCCGGAAAATCCACCAATAGTGAATAGCACCACGAAACCAATGGCAAACAACATGGGCGTTTCGAACGTCAGTGAGCCTTTGTACATCGTCGCCACCCAATTGAATACTTTAATTCCCGTGGGTACTGCGACCAGCATGGTGGCGTACATAAAAAAGAGTTGGCCGGCCAAAGGAGTTCCGGTGGTGAACATGTGGTGCATCCACACGACAAATGATAAAACCGCAATGGACAGCGTGGCACCAACCATAAAGCGATAGCCAAATAATTTCTTACGGGAAAAGGCCGGAAGAATTTCCGAAATAATTCCAAAGGCTGGAACAATTAAAATATACACTTCGGGATGACCGAAAAACCAAAAAATATGCTGAAACAAAACGGGATCACCGCCACCCGCTGCCGTAAAAAAGCTGGTGTGAAAGTGTCGGTCCATCAACATCATGGTGACGCAACCGGCTAATACGGGCATGACGGCCAGCAACAAAAAAGCGGTTACTAACCAGCTCCACACAAAGATCGGTAACTTTCCCCACGTCATTCCCGGTGCGCGCAGGTTGAAAACGGTAACGACGACGTTGATCGACGCTAAAATAGAAGAAAGCCCCATTAAGTGAATGGAGAAAATCATAAAATCAGTGCTGGGAGGACCGTAGGTCGTAGAGAGCGGCGCGTAAAACGTCCAGCCAAAATCGGGCGAACCACCGGACATAAACATCGTGCTGAGTAAAATAGTAAAAGCAAAGGGTAGGAGCCAAAAGCTCCAGTTGTTCAAACGAGGCAACGCCATGTCTTGTGCACCAATCATCATCGGAATCAGCCAATTTGCTAAACCCGTTGTCGCGGGCATCACAACACCGAAAATCATGATTAACCCGTGCAGTGTTGTCATTTGATTAAAATGTTCGGGAGTTAATAATACTTGTCCGGGTTCAAATAATTCGGTGCGAATCAATAAAGCCATCGCTCCACCAATAAATAACATGATCAAAGAAAAAGTAAGATAAAGCGTGCCGATGTCTTTATGATTGGTGGTAAAGAACCAACGCGCAATTCCTTTCGGTGCATGGTGGTGATCGTGATTGTGATCGTGGGCAGTGGTTTCGCTCATCGATGTCTCCTGGTGTCTTTTACGGCGGCGAGTTTTACGCCTTGTTCGTGCTTCACCCATTGCGAAAATTCTTCTTTGCTGACGGCTTTAACCACGATAGGCATAAAACCGTGGTTGACGCCACATAATTCCGCGCATTGTCCGCGGTATGTGCCGGGTTTGTCGATCGAGAACCAATTGGCATTGATATAACCGGGAATCGCGTCTTGTTTCATGCCGAGATCCGGAACCCACCAAGAATGAATCACGTCGTTGGAAGTCACTAAAATGCGAATTTTTTCGTGTACGGGGACTACGAGCGGATGATCGACTTCGAGAAGAAACCACGGATCTTTTGCGGAGTTTCCGTAGATTTGATCGGCGGGTGTCGATAAACTACTGAAAAAACTAATGCCCTGATCCAGGTAGTCGTATTTCCATTTCCACTGATATCCCGTGACTTTAATATCGAGATCCGGGCGGCCGGTGTCGTGAATGTCCATCAGTACTTTAGTTGCTGGAACGGCCATCACAACCAAAATGACAAAGGGAATAACGGTCCAGAGAATTTCAATACCCGTGTGCTCGTGAAAGTGAGCGGCAACCGCACCTTTGGATTTGCGGTATTTCAAAAGGGAGTACAGCAAAACCCCAAAAACCACTACGCCAATTCCCACGCAAATGTAAAAAATAGTCATGTGAAGGTTGTATACTTCGTGGCTGATGGGTGTGACGCCGTAGGGGAGGTTGAAGAGTAAGTGGTGTACCATGAGTGACGCCAGTCCAAATTGGTTAAAAAAAGAACAAAATGGTTAGGGGGTTTAAACATCAGATCCCGGATAATTTGTTTAAAAACAAATTTCCGGGATAACTCAAATTTTGGATGCATACGCCTCCAAAATTTGAGTTAATTTAAACATATTTAACGTGGAATACAAGGGAAGTTTTGGTCAAAAAATGACACAGAAGAGGATAACATGCACGCACTAAAAGCTTTTCACGTCTTAATCGGCGTTTCGCTGTTGGGTTTACTCGCCGCCGAATATTTTTATTTACTGCTCGCATCGCGCGACGAAAAATTACTGCGGAAAACCCTTCGTTTTTCCTTGGCGATCGATGCGGTTATTTTGCTTATTATTATCGTGCTGTTTTTCAGCGGCTATTTTTTGATGGGTCATTATCATTTCACCACGCATACGCCATGGATTCGAGCGGCATTTATTTTATTATTCCTGACGATGTTGTGTTGGCTTTTCACGGTAGTAGTTAAAATGCTAAATTACCGCAACGCGGATAATCAGCCGACTTTTCGTTTTCACTGGCTGTTTCATGCCTGTTATATCATGATGTTTATTCTTATCATCCTGATTATCCACGATGCCGTCATGAAGAGTACTTTTTTATTGTGATAGAGATGCTTTTTTACTGGGTTAAAATCATTCATATCGTCACCGCTAGCCTGTTGTTTGGTGTGGGGATTGGCACGGCTGCTTATTTATTTTTTATGAATCGCAGTCGAGATTGGGTTCGCACCCTAAAGGCCACAAAACAAGTCGGTTTGGCGGATTGGCTTTTTACCGCTGTTGCTGGTGTAATTCAGCCAATCACGGGTTTTATGCTGATTTATCTTAAGGGATACGTCTTGTCGCCGGAGTGGTGGGCAGCAACGTTGCTGGGATATTGCGTGGCGGGCGTGTGCTGGTTTCCGGCCATTTACTGTCGCGCACAATGCGAAGTATTGCTAAGTACAGCCATTCAGCAACACGAAAATATTTCTTCTCAGTATCATCGGTATTTTAACTGGCGATGCGCATTGAGCGCGTTGGCGTTTGTGAGTTTGTTGATGGTGTTTTATTTTATGGCCAGCATCCCGCAATCATGATCGACTTTGTTTGCGCACTTTTTCGATGCGCTTGTCGATGCGTTGGCGTTTCAGTGAGGACAGTCGATCCAGAAAAATAATCCCATTTAAGTGATCGAGCTCGTGTTGGATGCACTTGGCCATGAAGCCTTCGGCTTCGAATTCCAGGGGCTTTCCGTAACGATCCAGAGCGCGTACGCGAATTTTTGCCGCGCGGGTGACTTTTTCATAAATTCCGCCGCTCACGGACATGCAGCCTTCTTCTTCATTCTGTTCGCCTTCGCGGTGAATAATTTCGGCATTGATGAGGCACAGGGGCTGATTGTGGTCCTGAGAAAAATCAATCACCGTGATTTGTTTGGGATCGGCGATATCCAATTGCGTGGCCGCCAATGCCGCACAATTTTCAGTGTGGTAATGCGTCTCAAACATGTCGTCAATGATGTGCTGAATCGTGTCGTCGAACTGCTCGACCAACTGAGCGACGGTTTTTAGGCGCGGATCGGGATATTGCAGGATCTTTAGCATCATGGGTTGTATTTTGTCTTTTCTACGCACTAAATTCAAATAAGAAAAAACCCGCCGGATTCGGCGGGTTTGTGGGTGAGAAATTTTCTAAAGAAGATCCTTCAGCAAATCCCGAACATCTCCTGAAGTGAAACAACCAAGAGGAGAAACCAAAAGGCCCTCCGCAGGCTGTCCTGCTCCAAACGGTATAGTATCTGTGCATATGGCCGAACCATCCGCTTTATATGCAGTATAAGTAACTGCATCAGGGCTACACTCCGCGGGTATATATCCTCTCGCGAAGCCATCCCTATTAGACGCATTATATCCCTGGCCGTATGAGTGGGAGTCTATCTTAGTGCGGCCCGACCACCCGCTGTCTGTCATCATGTTACCCAGCAAGTTTGTTGTGCATAAATGCCCTTCTTGGTCTGCATACGAAGGAATGCTATAAGTGACATAAATCGGTGAATCGGTTGTATTACCTGCATAAAAGTCAAACGCTTGAGCGGAGAAAGGCATGGCCGAGCCCATTACTCCAAAAGCTAGAACTGCCAATCCCGCGTGTAATTTATTGATTTTCATAGAAAACCTCTTTTATATTTTTGTGAATAACCTCCTTTTTTAATTATTATTCCGATAATGTTTAGAGTATAGACTTGTACATTATAAGTAAAATATATTGATTTAATAATATTAATAAGATATACTTATCGATCGTAAATCTGATCGTAGAAGAAAGGTATCGTTGTGAATTTACGTGATCTCAAATACTTAGTAGCCCTGGCGGATTTTGGCCACTTCAGTAAGGCCGCCCAAGCCTGCTTTGTGAGTCAGCCAGCGCTCAGCATCCAACTTAAGAAACTGGAAGAAAGCCTGGGGGTGCAGCTGATAGAACGTACCAATAAATCCGTCGTGTTGACGGGTATCGGTAATGAGATTGTCGCTCAGGCGCGCGATATTTTGTCCCGAGTCGAATCGCTGCGGGAAACGGCCCAGGAAGCCAGAGATCCTTATAGCGGTTCGTTGTATCTCGGCGTTATTCCCACGTTGGCTCATTACCTCCTTCCCCGCCTCATTCTGAAATTGATTAAAAAATTTCCTAAGTTGACCTTGTATTTAATCGAAGAAAAGACCGAGCCCCTGCTCGATAAGTTGAAGCAGGCAAAGCTGGACGTAGGTCTTTTAGCGCTGCCTACGGAATCTTCCTGTGTGGCAATACCCCTATTTGCCGAAGACTTCCTCGTGGCCATGTCGTCCCGCCATCCATTGGCGAAACGGAAGCAGATTACTTTGCCTGAGTTGAAAAATGAAAAACTATTACTTTTGGAAAGCGGCCATTGTCTGCGTGAACAGGTTTTGGCGGTATGCCGTGATGCCAACGCTTCCTTTGTGAAAGGGTTTCAGGCCACTAGTTTGGAAACATTACGTCAAATGGTCATGGCGGGCGTAGGGATTACCTTTATGCCGAAATTAGCCTGTCGTGACGAAGAGGGGGTCCGATACGTACCTTTCAGCGATCCCGCGCCCGCGAGAACCATTAGATGGATCTATCGGGCGTCGCATCCGCGAAGAAAATTATTGGAGGAAATTGCGGCGTACATTAAGCAGCTGCTTGCCGAGATGAATCGTGGAGCATCATCCTCTCCTGTTTTTCCGATAAAAGTGCTGTAAGTTAATTGCTTATTTGTCTCTGCCGAGAAGAGGACTCGAACCTCCACGGAGTTGCCCCCACAAGTACCTGAAACTTGCGTGTCTACCAGTTCCACCATCTCGGCGTTAAGCCGTAACACTCTAGCGGCGGGGGGGTGAAATGTCAAACGGGGCGAGATTGTTTATTCTCCGAACTCGGTGTAATTTTCAATTTAAAATCAATAAGGTGCACACTCAATCCGAAGGTTATACACAGGGTTGTAAACATAAACGGTGGAGAACCAAGTCTTTAATCCAAAGACCAATCGATCTCAGAACGGCTCATTTCTTTCAATAAGGCATTCGCTTTTGAAAAATGCCGACAACCCAAAAAGCCCCGATTCGCTGACAGCGGTGAAGGATGCGGGGCTTTTAAAATTTTGTGGCGAAGGTTGTTAATCAATTGCGATTTCTGCTGCGCGTAAGCGCCCCACAATAAAAATACGACTCCCTCGGGGTGTTGATTTAAACTGGAAATCACGGCATCGGTAAAGCGATGCCAGCCGATATTCGCATGGGACTGCGGTTTCCCGGCTTCGACGGTGAGCGCCGCATTGAGCAACAGCACTCCTTGTTCGGCCCACTTTTCTAAACAGCCGTTCGTCGGTTTTTTAATACCGAGATCCTCGTGCAATTCTTTGAAAATATTTTGTAACGAAGGCGGAAAAGGTACGCCGGGCCGAACGGAAAACGATAACCCGTGCGCTTGGTTGGGGCCGTGGTATGGATCTTGTCCCAGGATAACCACTTTGACGGCTTCGTAGGAAGTCAATTTAAGCGCATTGAAAATATCTTTTTGTGCGGGATAAATAATTTTCCCCATTTGGCGTTCTTTTTTAACGAAATCCAAAATCGCCTGAAAATAAGGCTTTTCTTTTTCTTCACCCAGAACGGATTGCCAAGTAAGCGTATCAGTCATATTCATCATCGGTTATTCTCGTTTAGGTGCCAATGGTAGTCATGGGATTGCCAAAGCCTAATCGCTTCAATTTATCGTGTAAATGATCGGATTCTCCTACGCCCACGAGAGGCCCAATTTGAACGCGGTACATTGGTAAATGATTATAAATGCTCTTTAAAATAACCACGGGTTTTTGCACTACCGATTTTACGCGAAATTTAAGATTTTCGGCATTAGCCAGTTCACGAAAAGCGCCTAATTGTAGGTATAATTTGGGGTGTTTTGAATGGGTGTGGTAAGCCATCATCACGGGAGTATGGTCGTGAGGGCTGCCTGAGTTAATGGTCTGGACATCTACCAGAGCTGTGCCTTTGTTGGCGTAACCCAATTTTTTTGCAGCCACGTAAGATAAATCGATAATTCGATTGGGTGCAAAAGGACCGCGATCATTGATTTTTACGATAATCGATCGGCCATTCTCTAAGTTCGTGACGCGAACGAAACAGGGAATGGGCAGCTCGGGGCTTGCTCCTGTCATGGCCAGCATATTATACGGCTCGCGACTCGAGGTTAATTGGCCGTGAAATTTCGTGCCGTACCACGAAGCAATGCCGCGTTTGTTATAGCCTTTCGCGGAATTTAATACGTGGTAACGTTTACCAAAGACATTATAATAAGCGGGATTTCCGTACGTGCTGCGCGGTAATGGGCGAGGTTTTGCGTTGGGGATTTTGCTGATGTCGACGTGATAAGAAGGTGCGCCGTCTTGACGCATGAATCGAGACGTACAGCCTACAAACAGCAGAAACACAAAAATTACGAATAGACTGGCGAGTACGCGCATTCGGTTTCCTATTTCTTTTCACGTATGGGCTGACTTTGGGGTCAAACACCATTTTTAGCGAAAGCGAACTTTTGTGCAAGGGGAAATCGACTCGTCGCTATTTAATCGATAGAAAAGTAGAATAGTATAATTTGGTTAATAGTGTGACTAAAATATGACCACTTCAAGTTTTGTATTCGGCATACATTCCGTGAAAGCATTATTGAATGCTCAACCCCATCAGATTGAGAAAATTTATGTACTGCAAAAACGCGAAGACGAGCGGCTGGAATCGATGCTTCAACAAGCTAAAGGTGCAGGAATTTCAGTTGAGCGTGTGACACAACAGGACTTGGATCATTTGCTGGGACAACAGCGCGTGCATCAAGGGGTGATTGCTCAGTGCAAAAGTTTTTCGGGTTTTGATGAAGCGGCGCTAAAAGATTTAGTTCAAGGCCGCACGACACCGATCTTGCTTTTAATTTTGGATGGCGTGCAAGATCCACACAATTTAGGCGCCTGTCTTCGGAGTGCAAACGCGTTTGGCGTTCAGGCGGTGATTGCGCCAAAAGATCGTGCCGTGGGCCTCACACCCGTTGCACGAAAAGCGGCTTCTGGAGCGGCAGAAATCACTCCCTTTATTCCCGTGACCAACTTGGTTCGTACGCTCCGATGGTTAAAAGAGAATGGCGTTTGGATCGTGGGCATGGAAGCGGATGCGCCAACGCCGATTCGCGATATTGATTTAACGGGAAATATTGCGATTGTGCTCGGTGGTGAAGGATCGGGCATGCGCCGCCTGACGAAAGAACACTGCGATTTTTTGGCGTCGATTCCGATGGAAGGAGCGGTGGAGAGCATCAACGTGTCGGTTTCTACGGGTATTTGTCTTTATGAAATACAACGACAGCGGCTGCTGGAGTGAGTGATGGTTAGTCGGCGTGGATTGCACTATTTTATTTACATTCTATTTATTTACGGTTGGTTATCGGCCAATATGCCCATGCCGGTTTTGCCGCAGTTGTTTCAACTGTTTGACACTTCACACACGGCAATCAAATTATCCGTGACGGTTTTTTTATTCGGATTTGCGGCAACCCAATTAATTTGGGGACCGTTATCCGATAAGCACGGACGAAGGAAAATGCTGTTGGCGGGATTTACGATCACCATATTTGGTGCTTTGATGGCTGCATTATCCATTAACATCGAAATGTTTCTTGCGGCACGTTTTATCGAAGCGGTTGGAATGGGATGCGGGCCCGTGGTGGCGCGCTCAATTATTATGGATAGCTTTAATAAGAAAGAAATTACCCACGTGATTGCGATGTCTGCCGTCATCGTTGGAATTATGCCTGCAGTGGCGCCGATCATTGGAGGTTGGCTAAGCATGTGGCTGACGTGGCACAGTATTTTTTATTTTTTGGTCATCTATGGAATAGCGCTGTGGGTGTTTGCTTTAATGCGGCTACACGAGTCGAATTTAGAATTAGATCGAGAATTAACTCCGCTTAAATCGCTCCGTGTCTATCGCTCGTGTTTTCAGAGTCGACAATTCACCAGCTCTCTGATTTTGTATGGGCTTTATTATGGGCTGCAGTTGGGCTATTACACCGCAGCACCTTTTATTTTTATTACTCACCTGCATTATTCGAAAGAATATTACGGCGGGTTTATGCTTTTTACCGTTGTAAGCTATATGCTCGGCGCCTATGTTTCTAAGCATGTATTGAAGGTCGTTTCTCTTCGGACAATGATTTTTATTGCCATGATGATAAGCATCTTGGGTTTGTTGTTGATGGTTGTGTTTGATTTTGTGGCTGGTTTAACGACCTTGACAGTTATCATGCCCATGATGATCGTAATTGCTGGATCGGGAGCTATATCGCCGCCCGTAAATACGTTAGCAATGTCGGTATTTAAAACTCGTAAAGGAGCGGCGGCCGCTCTGTTGGGCTTCAGCATGGTTGGCTTCTCGGCCATTTTTTCTGGCATTATGGCGTTGGTTCACAATGATTCTTTAATTCCGCTGATTGGGATGCTGTTGTTGGTGAATACGGTTGGATTTTTGGTGTTTTTTCGCTTTGATGGAGCTACAGCGAAGCGATAAGTGGTTGGGTTTCTTTTTTTTGATTTTCGATGAATTGCTTTTCTTCTTTCGCGATCTGAGCAAAGTCTTTTTTTAATTTTTTTAGTATTTTATTTATTTCTGTAGTGTCGTGTGGTTGGTGATTTCGACTTAAATAACTGTGAATAGCCAAGTGTGTTTTAAGCTGTAAATAGCGCTCAGCCGTTACGGCTTCCCAGGTTGGCGTTTCGAGGTGTAAATCAACAAAACGATTGAATAGTTCTGAAAGCGGTTCTCGATCGTTAAATTCTTTAATTTCGATTTCAGATAAAGCGATGTGGTTGGCAGTAAGCGCCAGTAAAAGTTGCTGATTCCATTCTTTGAGATGTGCTTTCCACTCTGCAAAATGTTTCTGAGTCAGTTCATTGAGACTATTTTGTATTTTATCCAACTCAGCAGGAGTTATTTTTTCTAAGTTTTTTGGAAGTGCTTTGGGCGATCGATTTTTCATTGCTTCGTCGGTCGCCGCCGTGAGTTGCAAACGAATGCGCGAAACGGCAGCGTAAGCCGAAAGTTTTTGTTTAAAAAAATCATGCAGCGGTCCCAGCAAAGCATCATTAATTTGAGTGTCGCTTAGTAAAGGTGAGTTCAGTTTAGATTCGTGGGCTTCCGTTTTTGCTTTAGCGGAGGCGATGCTCTCCGTGAGCAGCTCATGCAGGGTTTTCCACTCATTGATGAGTATCTTGGCATGGGTCGATAAGTCGTAAATGGGGGCTCTCTCACTCATAGCGCAAATAATATACCATTAAGGTGGCGCAGAAGCGAGTTAGGTTAGGCTGTAGCCTCGGTGAGCCCAGCGAACCGAGGAACTACTTGTAATCCCTCGGTTCGCTGGGCTCACCGAGGCTACAAACCTCCTCAACAAAGGCCGCGATGGTTTTGGCGCTGTAAGGGTTGTAAGTCAGCATGTCCTCGAATAACTCGGTGCTGTCGTTACACGTTTGTGCCATGACGGAGAGCAATTTTTCGAAGCCCAGCGTGTCGATGGGTGTCGATTTTGCGTTTATTTTCTGAAGGCTGCGACCGATGAAATGCGTCAGGGTTTGTGACTGAGCGGCGTTGCGGTCGTGTTCATCGGGCGTCATTTCGATAATAGAAAAATCTTTTTTAAAAAAGAAATTTTTCCAAAAGGCATATCGACCCTGGGTATCGCGTACGTCATGCATCATTATTTTTAAGTGATTTTTCTCATGAATGGAGTCGGGGCCAAATAAAGGATGTGTGGCGATAATGCCAGTAGTTGCCGATAGATATTTTTCCATCACACGAACGGGATGTAGCTTAACGGAGCACACGTCAATTACGGTTGTATTTTTATGAATTTTAGGAGCCAGTGTTTTGATCACTGCTTCAAAATCACGAATAGGGACAGCTATGAAAATATCGTTAGCTGATAAAACCAATTCCAGAGGGTCTTTTTTTATTTTTTCATCGTAAATTTTTATTTCAAATTCTTTTTTTAAGAGTTCGTTCAGGACTTTTCCAAATCGACCGTAACCGATAATTCCAACTCTATTTTTCATGGATTGATTCATAAGATTTTACTCCAAGGAATAGCGTTTCATTGTCTTTTGAATCTTGGATATCTTCGCGCAATAGTTGCAAGTCATACAATTGTGCACAAACTTTGTTGGAGATAACTGCTGAGGTTTTTGAAATTTCACCGTTTCGCAAGCGTTGTGCCGAATAAGCTGTATCACTTTCTTCTATTAAAGGGATGCCTTTGAAATGTTTCGATAAATAATCACGACACTGACGAAGTGCTTGTTGGTGGGAATGAATTTCAGTAATTCGTTCAGCTGAAATACCAGGAAGAGCCAGCAGACTTTGGCTGATGGGGATGTGAAATATATCAATAATGGCACATCGGTATTTGGCTAATGCATAAATACTTTCTAAAACGATACCACCGATGGCATTTTCGATTGCAAATATGCCGATATCGGTTGTGTTATTTTCAAGAGCCCCCAGTACATTTTCAGAATTGATTAGGTATTCTAGCTGATAATCATTAATTTTATGTTTTTCCACAAACCGTATTGCCGCTACTTCGGAAAAACTGCCCTTTATACCTTGAATACCAATTTTGATCATAACTTTTTTTCGGAATGTGAATCTATTTGTAACTGACGGCAGGCGGTCATGATGGCACGGAAAATATTAGCTACGGCAGTGGGAGCTAATGGCCCTTTGTTGTGGGTGGTGATTTGTTTGAGAATTTGTGCTTCTCGTTCGGGTCGATAAAATTCAACCGAGTTACCGTCGTTATCCATCTTCACTTTCGCTATTTCAAGCGCATATTTCGCGCGCTCGTTTAATAAATCGTGAATACGGTAATCGATTTCATCGATTTTTTTGCGTAAAATTTCTAATTTGCTCATGTTTTTTAGCTCTCAAATTAGTAGCCTGGGTGGAGCCAGCTTCGGGCGAAACCCAGGAATTCCTGGATTACGCCCCGCAAAGCGGGGCTTCATCCAGGCTACAGTTTAATTCGTAACTCGGAAATTAAGTTCCATGCTTAGCGAGACCCCGTCGTCGTTGTTTTACAACTTCACTGAGTTTTCCCAAAAGTATTTGTGTTTCTTTCAGAGAAATACATCCGTCGGTAATGCTCTGACCGTAGGTTAACGGCTTTCCTAATTCGAGTGGTTGCTTTCCGGCTACTAAATTGCTCTCAATCATTACCCCGAAAATAGAGGTTGAGCCTTCGCCTATTTGTTGGCACAGAGATTCAACCACTTTAATTTGATTGCGATGATCTTTGCTGCTATTACCGTGGCTGCAATCCACCATGACGCGAGGTGGTAATTTGGCTTTTTTTAATCGAGCGACGGCGTCCGCAATGGATTCCGCGTCGTAATTGGTTCGATGGGCGCCACCCCGCAAAATCACGTGACAGTCTTCGTTTCCCTGGGTTCCAAGAATCGATGCAATACCTTCTTTAGACACGCCGAGAAAATGGTGCGAATGTTTTGCGGCGAGTACGGCGTCAACGGCAATTTGAACGTTTCCCGAAGTTCCGTTTTTAAACCCCACTGGCATAGAGAGGCCGGAGGCCAGTTCTCGATGAATCTGGCTTTCAGTAGTTCTTGCGCCGATGGCTGACCAGGTGGTGAGATCTGATAAATATTGCGGAATGATGGTATCGAGAAATTCACTGCCGGTGGGTATTCCGATGTGGTTGATGTCCAGCAATAAGCGGCGAGCGATGCGTAGCCCCTGGTTGATGTCAAAGCGGCTATCGAGGTGAGGATCGTTGATCAAGCCCTTCCAACCCACGGTGGTGCGGGGCTTTTCAAAATAGACCCGCATGACGAGGCAGAGCCCTTCTGCGTATTGATCGGCAAATTGTTTTAGCTGATTTGCGTATTCCATGGCGGCGACGGGGTCGTGAATGGAGCAGGGGCCGACGATTACTAAGAGGCGGTCATCACGGCCGTGGATAATGGCTTTGGCTTCTTCTCGAGCCTGATAGACGACACCCGCGATTTTTTCAGTTAAAGGCAGTTCTTCGAGTAAAAGGGCGGGTAAAATAAGCGCCCTCAGTTCTTTAATACGTATATTGTCGGTCTTTTTCATAATCAAAATCCAGCCTGATAGTGATATGTTAAGGGGTAGAAAGTTTATTTAATATAGAAAAGATTACGTTAGCGCTTAGGCGCTAAACCAAAATAGGTGATAATGGCAGGAATTGATTATTTTTTGACACATACTGCCTTTTTATCGTTTCTGGCGAGATTTGTCAAGTTTGTGGTGGAAACCCACTACCCTATTGCGCACAAGCATGTTAATCTATTTCAGAATCATTAACTTGCAAACCCAGGAGCACGATTATGACCACGATTATGACAAGGAATTCACTACGAACTCTTTTAATTTCAGCAGCGGCGGCCACCCTGTTAACGGGTTGTGGCGGTACCCACGGCGTTTACTCGGAATCTTCCGGTTCTTGGTCTAACTACAAATGCACGGCCGTGAATACACAGTCCGGCGGGCACACGGCGGTTGGTTGGGCGACACGAGAAAGCTATGCACGCTCTAATGCGTTGGGCAAGTGCAGAGCGCATAGTGCACATCCTGATGGTTGCCAAATTACTCACTGCGTGGGCGAATAATTTTTTTTGAACTTCAGGGCGGTGGTATGAAGCAATGTTTTAAATCCGTGTTGGCAGCAATCGTATTATTACCTCTATTGTTCTTATTCGGTTGCAGTCCGCATGAAAAAAACATACGCTCGACGCCACCGCCGTATCAAGGATGGTACACGTGTTACGTAAAAAACCGCGTGGTTGAGGGAGTGTGGATCGCTACCTCGCACACACCATTCCGTGCAAAAACACATGCTTTTTCTCGCTGCCATCGTTTCAGCGAAAAACCCGCGAATTGTTACTTCAAGTATTGCCGTCATTGGTAAAAATGACTTAACTGGATGACGATTCGAATTCGATCAACTCAACGCCTTCTTGAATGAGATCACCCGCTTTATGCGGGATGGATTTAATCACGCCATCGGCGTGAGCTTCGATGGTGTGCTCCATTTTCATGGCTTCTAAAATCAACAAGCGGTCGCCTTTTTTCACCGATTGTCCTGCTTTCACGAGAATTTCAATAACCGTTCCTGGCATTGGAGAAATAAATCGACTTTCCGTCGTGGATTCCGCGAGTGTTGCAGCGTGCGGGTTCTGCAGGAAAAAAAGATAATGCTCGCCGCAATGAAAGAGGTGGAGTTGGTTATCGGTGAAGTATGCTGATACGGGTGCATTATCTAAGACTTCGAACGCGTGTTCATTTTTCCATTTAGCTTTAATCTCAACTGAAAACTCATGTCCGTCGGTAATGTGGAACAATTCATTTTCGTGTGAAAGGTAAAGCGTAATGGCTGTATCGTCGTGCCAAAGACGTGTGATTTGAGTCGTTTCTTTGAAAGATTGCCACGCATCGTGCGTAAACCAGGGAGAATAATTATCCTCGGATTGCTGGGCGTAATATTTACTGAGAATTTGTTGTTGATGCCATTTTGCGACGGCCGCAAAAGCGGCAATTTCATTGGGCAGTTTCTTTTCGGTGAGAAATAAGTTCTTAGCGTGTTCTTCGATAAAATGCGTGTGAATTTCTTCTTGCTGAAAAGCAGGATTGCTGCAAATACGGTGAAGAAACGATACGTTCGTGTCAACGCCGACGATGAATGTATTTTCCAAAGCATCGGACAAGGTTTTCAGTGCCGAAGCTCGGTCAGTATTCCAAGTAATAAGTTTTGCGATCAGGGGGTCATAATAGGGAGTGACACTATCGTTGGCGCGAACGCCTGAATCGATGCGAACCGATTCACTATTTTTGGGTACATGAAAATAGCGCAGTTTTCCGATGGAAGGTGCGAAGTTATTCTCAGGATTTTCAGCACAGAGGCGCGCTTCAAAAGCGTGTCCATTCGATCTAATTTCTTTTTGTGTGAGCGGCAAAGACTCGCCATTCGCCATTCGAATTTGCCATTCCACTAAATCGAGCCCGGTAATCATTTCCGTGACGGGATGTTCGACCTGCAGGCGTGTATTCATTTCCATAAAATAAAAACTTTCTTTATCGTCGACTAAAAACTCAATCGTGCCAGCGCCGACGTAACCAATGGTTTTTGCGGCTTCAACGGCGGTTTCACCCATTTTTTTTCGAGTGGCTGGTTTTAAATGGGGTGCTGGCGCCTCTTCAATAATTTTTTGATGACGACGCTGAATGGAACAGTCGCGATCGAGTAAATAAACGCCGTGGCCTTGTTGATCCATAAAAATTTGGACTTCCACGTGTCGTGCGGGTTCGATGTATTTTTCTAAAAAAATCGTATCGTCACCAAAGCCGGACTTGGCTTCGCGTTTCGCGGATTGCAAGGCATTTTCAATTTGCTTCAGGTCAGTGACTAATCGCATTCCTTTGCCGCCGCCGCCGGCCGCCGCTTTTATGAGAACGGGTAATCCTATTTTTTTTGCTTCGATCGTGAGGGTTTTCACGTTCTGATCTGACCCTTGATAACCCGGAACAACGGGAACACGGGATTTTTCCATGATTCGTTTGGCTTCGCGTTTATCCCCCATGGCGGCGATGGCTTTGGCGGGTGGACCGACAAAAATGATGCAGTTTTTTTCGCACAAGGCAGCGAAAGCAGCGTCTTCAGCCAGAAAACCGTAACCGGGATGAATCGCATTTGCTTTTGCGGTGTGGGCAATTTCAATAATTTTTTCGCGGTTTAAATAACTGTGTGAAGCAGGAGCAGGGCCCAGGAGATAAGCGTCGTCGGCAAGTTCAACGTGTTGCGCACGTTTGTCAACAGTAGAGTAAACCGCAATCGTACGAATACCCATACGTTTGGCTGTTTTGATAACGCGGCAAGCGATTTCACCGCGGTTTGCGATCAGTAAAGTCTTTATCATGAGGGATCTCCTTGAAATCACGAGATTCCTCCGCCTCCCCTCGAAGCTTGGGATCGGCGTCGGAATGACAGCTTCGCAACTTACATTCGAATCACGCCAAATTCGCTGTCTTTAATGGGTGCGTTGAGCGATGCTGAAATACAGTACGCCAACACACGGCGCGTATCTAAAGGATTGATCACGCCGTCGTCCCACAATCGAGCGCTGGCGTAATAAGGATTGGCCTCGGCTTCGTATTTTTTTCGAATTTCGTCGATAAATGCTTGACGTTCTTTGGCATTCCATTTTTCACCCGCGCGTTCAAATTGGTCCTGTTTAACTTGTGCGAGTACGTTTGCCGCTTGTTCTCCGCCCATAACGCCAATGCGTGCATTAGGCCACATAAACAGAAAGCGAGGATGGTAACCCCGGCCACACATGGCATAATTACCGGCGCCGTAGCTGTTACCGATAATCACGGTAAACTTGGGGACTTGTGTGCACGCCACCGCATGAACCATTTTCGCGCCGTGTTTAGCAATGCCAGAATTTTCGTATTTTTTGCCAACCATAAAACCAGTAATGTTTTGTAAAAACACCAACGGAATTTTCCGTTGACTGCATAATTCAATAAAGTGCGTGCCTTTCAACGCCGATTCCGAAAACAGAATTCCGTTGTTGGCGATAATTCCCACAGGATAGCCGTGGATGTGTGCAAAACCGCAAACTAACGTGTTGCCGTACATTGCTTTAAATTCTTCGAATTCCGAATGATCCACCAATCGGGCAATAATTTCGTGCACGTCGTAAGGTTTGCGCGGATCGGCGTTGACGATACCTAAAATTTCTTCGGGATCATAGGCCGGATCAACGGGTGGCCGCGTTACTAAAGAAATCGTTTTCTTTCGATTTAAATTACTGACGATATCGCGCGCCATTTTTAACGCGTGCTCGTCGTTATTCGCAAAATAATCGGCAACACCGGAAATACGACAATGCACGTCCGCACCACCCAATTCTTCCGCAGTAACGATTTCGCCGACAGCGGCTTTGACCAAGGGTGGCCCACCTAAAAAAATCGTGGCCTGATTTTTTACCATGATGGCTTCATCGGCCATCGCGGGTACGTAAGCGCCGCCCGCGGTGCACGATCCCATAACCACTGCAATTTGCGGAATATTTTTTGCAGACAAACGCGCTTGATTATAAAAAATTCGCCCAAAATGATCCTTGTCGGGAAAGACTTCGTCTTGTTTTGGTAAATACGCGCCCCCCGAATCTACCAAATAAACGCAGGGTAAATGATTGTCTTCGGCAATAGCTTGTGCGCGCAAATGTTTTTTTACCGTGATGGGATAATACGTGCCGCCTTTTACCGTGGCATCATTGGAAAGGATCATGCACTCTTGTCCCGCGATTTGGCCGATACCCGTAATAAGGCCGCCGGCTGGAACTTCGTCGGGGTATAACTCGTGACCCGCGAGTGGTGACAATTCTAAAAATGGGGAACCCGGATCCAGTAAATGTTCGATACGTTCGCGCGGCAATAATTTTCCTTGTTCGCGTTGCCGATCGTGGGCTTTTTTAGGACCACCGCATTTTATTTTTTTGAGCATTTTTTCCAGCTGGTGAAGCTGCGATTCCATCACTTTTTTATTTTCTTTAAATTCATCGCTGTTGATATTGAGATTCGAATTTATTTTTGGCATGTTTTTAGTCCATTATTTCTACGGCCAATGCGGTTGCTTCACCGCCCCCAATGCAGAGTGAAGCAATACCGCGTTTTAATTTTTTCTCGCGTAACGCGTATAACAAAGTTACTAGAATTCGTGCGCCCGAAGCGCCGATGGGATGGCCCAGCGCACAAGCGCCGCCGTGAATATTCACTTTGTCGTGCGGTAAGTGGAGGTCGTGCATGGCGGCCATGGTAACTACCGCGAATGCTTCGTTGATTTCAAAGAGATCGACCTGATCGGTTTTCCAGCCGATTTTTTCGAGTAACCCTTTGATGGCTCCAATCGGAGCAGTGGTAAACCAACTGGGTTCTTGCGCGTGTGAGTAATGCCCCACGATTTTCGCGATCGGGTTAACATTCATTTTTTTTGCTTCCGAAAGACGCATCAACACAAGCGCTGCGGCCCCATCGGAAATTGAACTCGAATTAGCCGCCGTTACCGTACCGTTTTCGGTAAAAGCCGGCTTTAATAAAGGAATTTTTTCGGGTTTTGCGTTCATTGCGTTTTCATCTTTGGTGACTTCAACCGTTTCTTTTTGCATTTTCACCGTGACGGGAACGATTTCTTTTGTAAAAGTTCCGTCTTCATTCGCTTTTTTTGCGCGTTTCAGAGATTCTATTGCAAACTCATCCATGGCTTTTCGGGTGAAATGATATTTTTCCACGCATTTTTCAGCGAAATAACCCATCGGCCTCCCTTTGTCGTATGCGTCTTCTAAACCGTCGAGCATCATGTGGTCGTAAACGGTATTGTGTCCCATGCGATAACCGAATCGCGCTTTCATCAGTAAATAAGGTGCAAACGACATGTTTTCCATTCCGCCGGCCACGATTCGTGCGTACGTGCCCGCAAGAATTTCGTCGTGAGCAAACATAATGGCTTTCATGCCGGACCCACACATTTTATTGACGGTCGTGCAGGGTGTGCTCATGGGTAATCCCGCAGCCAGTGCGGCTTGTCGCGCCGGTGCTTGGCCTTGTCCGGCGGGTAACACGCATCCCATGATGACTTCGTCGACGTCGTTCGGTTTTAAATGCGCACGAGAAAGCGCCGCTTTAATGGCGGCAGCGCCTAAGTTGCTGGCTGTTGTGTCCTTGAAGTAACCGCCGTAATGACCCATGGGGGTTCGAGCGGCGCCGACGATGACGATGGGGTCTTGGTTCATTGGGTTTCCTTAAACAATTCACGGCCGATAATGAGGCGGCGGATTTCGGAGGTGCCGGCGCCGATTTCGTATAATTTTGCATCCCGCAATAAGCGCCCGGTTGGAAATTCATTAATGTAACCATTTCCACCCAAACACTGAATGGCTTTAAGTGCGACTTGAGTGGCATTTTCTGCCGCGAATAAAAGCACGCTGGCGGCGTCTTTTTGCCGTATTGCGCTGTTGTCGGCAGCTTGCGCGGCTGTGTAAAGATACGCACGGCTCGCGTTCAATGCGGTGTACATATCAGCAACCAAGCCTTGCACGAATTGAAACTCACCGATGGCTTGATTGAATTGCTTGCGTTCGTGCACGTACGGCAAGACGACGTCCAAACACGCTTGCATAATTCCTACGGGCCCGCCAGCTAAAACCAAACGCTCGTAATCCAAACCGCTCATGAGCACGGCGACTCCTTTGTTTAACTCGCCTAAGATATTTTCTTTGGGAATTTTGCATTCTTCAAAAACCAGCTCACACGTGTCGGAGCCGCGCATGCCTAATTTGTCGAGCTTTTGTGCGGTACGAAAACCGGGACTGCCTTTTTCTACTAAAAAAGCCGTGATGCCGCGCGAGCTTGCTTCGGGGTTTGTTTTCGCGTAAACGACTAACACATCAGCTTCGGGCCCGTTGGTGATCCACATTTTTGTGCCGTTAAACACAAATACATCGCCATGACTTTCTGCACGAAGTCGCATGCTAACAACGTCCGAACCCGATCCGGATTCGCTCATTGCCAGCGCACCAACGTATTCACCGCTGACGAGTTTGGGCAAATACTTCTGCTTTTGAGCCTCCGTTCCAAAGCGGCGGATTTGGTTGACGCATAAATTCGAATGGGCGCCGTAGCTTAAACCAATCGAACCGGAAGCGCGGCTGATTTCTTCCATCGCAATGGCGTGCGCGAGATAACCCATGTGGGCACCACCGTATTTTTCTTCTACGGTAATTCCCAGCAATCCCAGTGCTCCGAGTTTTGGCCATAAATCGCGTGGGAATTTGTTCGATTCATCAATTTTCGCGGCTCTGGGTGCGATTTCTCGGCTGGCAAATTGTTGCACAGATTCACGCAGCATGTGGAGCGTTTCGTCGAGCTGGAAATGAAGGCCGTGAATCATGTTATGATAATCCTGTTTTCATGATTGAGGTATTGTAACCATTCAACGCGGAAGATAACAATGAGAACGAAGCCAACCGTCACGCCATTGATCCCGAGCTGGGTTCACACTTTAGATGACTATCGACGCATGTTTGCGCTGACCGATCGTGATCTCGAGCGCGCATTGCTCGATTACCCTGCGGGTATTTCCAGTTTTAATGCGGAGACGCATGCATTGGGTAAAACTAATGTCGTGAGTGCGGATCCTCATTATAATTTGAGTCCTTTGGATATGACCAAACGGGTGGACCACATTATCCAGCGTTTAGCGATGCAATTGGATCAGTATGCCGATCGCATTCAAGAGCGTGGTGCGAAGACTCTGGAAAATATTATCTATGCCTGGAATCAGCACGCACAGCTTTTTTTGGCGGATTATTCACCCGGAAAGTTAGAAAATCGTTATCAACACGCCACCTTGCCGAAGTTACCGTTTAAAGATTTTCAATTTGATTTGGCTCTGTGTTCGGATCTGATTTTTCGCACGGAAAAAACAGAGGCGCCTGAAAAAACTATTGCGGAGCTGTGCCGCGTCGCACACGAGGTGCGTGTTTTTCCTTTGTTGGATGAGCACGGAAACGTGTCGGCTGATATTGGCCCCGTGATGCTGCTGCTGCAGCAGAAAAATTTCGGTATTGAAGTGCGTGAAGTTCCCTACCAATTGCAAAAGGGCAGCAATGCCATGTTGCGCGTGTTTGCGAAAGAATGCACGGTTTACTGAGCATGTATTCTTGGTTAAGGCCGCTGCTTTTTCGTTTGGGTCCGGAACGGGCTCATGCATGGACTTTGCGGTTTTTACAGTGGGTTTATCCCTCCTGGCGCGTCAATCGTAAAATAAAACGATTTTCCCAATCACCGGTACATGCTTTTGGTCTTACTTTTCCTAACCCCGTTGGCTTGGCAGCCGGCATGGATAAAAACGGTGATTACATCGACGCTTTATTCGGACTGGGATTTGGATTTATTGAAATCGGCACCGTCACTCCAAAACCACAAAGTGGTAATCCGCAGCCGCGCTTGTTCCGATTGCCGCAGGCGAGGGCGCTGATTAATCGCATGGGATTTAACAATCGTGGTGTCGATCACGTTGTCACTCAATTAAAAAAGCGCAAAGTAAAAGGTATTGTTGGTGTTAACATCGGAAAGAATTTAATGACCTCCTTGGATCATGCCGTCGATGATTATCGCGTGTGTTATCAAAAAGTTTATCCGTATGCCGATTACGTGACGGTGAATATCTCTTCACCCAACACGCCGCGATTGCGTGAATTGCAAACGGAATTGTATTTGCACGAGTTGCTGAGTGAACTCAAAAAAACACAGGAAGAATTAGAGAAAGTGCACCATCGCCGTGTTCCGTTGTTATTGAAAATTTCTCCCGATTTGGTTGCGGAAGAACTTAAGGAAATTGCGCGTATTGCACTCCGACACCGCATCGAGGGGATGGTGGCCGTGAATACGACACGGCATCGTCATGGAGTAGAAGGATTGCCGCACGCGGGTGAAGAGGGGGGGGTAAGCGGTGAACCGCTGTTTCCGACCACGCTTCACGCCGTAGAACACTTGCATGCTGAGTTGGGTCAGGAAATTCCGATTATCGCGGTGGGGGGGATTATGTCTCGGCGCGATGCTCAGCGCCTGCTGGCTGCTGGGGCGCGTCTGATTCAAATTTATACGGGATTAGTCTACGAGGGGCCTGGGATAGTGAAGGATATAATTAGGCACTGAGTCGAGGGACTCCTTTTGCAGGCAGGCGCACTCAACCCCACTGCGTCATTGCGAGAAGCCCCGGACCTTGATCCGGGGCGACGAAGCAATCCAGAATTAATTAATCCTGGGTTGCTTCGTCGCTTAAGGCTCCTCGCAATGACGGGGAGGATTGAGTGTGATTGCTATGAGGGAGCCAATTGCCCCTCCGGATCGTTCAATACGTAGGTTACATACAGTGGTGATTATTTTTGAGTGGATTATACTGAGTATTAAGCACAGGGATGTTCTCCAATCATGAAGATCAAATTTTGGCCAATAACAGTTCTCTTTTTATTGCTCTTTATTTCGTTACCGGCGAACGCATTTGTCCGCGGGATCTACGTCACGCAGCCCACTCTGGAAAGCACCCGCACGATTAAATACCTCATCGAACAAGCCAAATCCGTGGGTATCGATACGTTTGTTGTTGATTTTTACGGAATGAGTCGACGGTATCGCGAAAATATCGCTCTGGTAAAACAAAATAATCTGCATTACGTCGCGCGTATTGTGATGTTTCCACACGGTGCATTCGATTGGCAAGTGAAATCGGATGCTTATCTGCAAAAACGCTACCAACAAATCATGCAAGCCGTTTCGCTGGGTGCTGAGGAAATTCAACTGGATTATATTCGCTACAAACACACACAACCGATGTCTTCCCAAAACGCAAAGAATATTTACGAAATCATTAAGCAAGTACACCATATGCTTCAAGGAAAAAATGTAAAGTTGCAAATTGATATTTTTGGAGTTGCTGCCCACAGCGAATCTTTTGCGATTGGACAGAATGTTGAGCTGTTTGCTCCATTGTTGGATGCCATATGCCCAATGGTCTACCCTTCGCATTATGAACCTTTTCGCTATCATGCCGTGCGACCCTACGAGACGGTTTATAAATCGCTGACCGCACTTCGCCAATTGCTGCGGAAGAACCCCGATGTCAAAGTTTACGCTTACATTGAGCTTTATAATTATCGTTATTTCTTATCTAAAGAAGCCAAAGTTAATTATATTTTGGCGGAATTACGTGCCGTTCGGGATGCGCATGCCGACGGTTGGTATGCGTGGAGCCCACAAAACAAATACAACTTGTTATTTTCCATCCTTCGGTCGTATCATAAGCAATAGTTTTCTCTTAATCTTTAAGATTTAGTTACAGGAGCTTTCATGCGCCTATTATTTAAACCTCCTAAACCTGCTAAACCTCCTGTCGTCGCAGTCGAAATAGAACTAACACCATCGGGTGCAGTAACCTATATGGACTTTGCTAAAGAAATAATGAAAGCAGTTAACCGCGCGATTACTGAGGACGATGACTTTAAGTTGGAAACTTGGCAGGCGGGCCATATTTTTGATTCATATAAAAGCACGCGAACTCATTTGGAGAATATACACACCTCTGCTGATGAGCAGAATGTTTTGGAGCTTTTGGAGGCTTTGCTTCAATCTTTAGCTGTGAGTACTCTTCAGCCGCATTTAATTAACCTTATTAAACCGGTGATTAATAATTTTGCGAGCCAATTTGCTGAGCCCCCCATATCTCGCCTTACAGAGGCTTATCGTTGTGCTGAGCTCCTTGGTGAAGGAAGAATTGAGAATCGTCCTTTGCTGGAGGTGAATTGCTGGCTTGAAGCAGCACTAGACTACGTGCGTCAATGCCAGTCGATCATGGACGATTCTACTAATCTTTCCTCTTAACATTTCCTTAAGATTTAACCGATATACTGGAACCTCAGGAGCTTCTGGTATACCGTCATGCGCCTATCTGAAATACAACACGCTTTCCCAAGAGTATTCCTTAAAAATTTTTATATTCAACATGTTACGCGAGAGGCGCGGGTTATCTTTGGGCTAGTTCTGCTGGCATTCTCTTTGGGTTGCTTGGCTATTGCCGTCAATGCCCTGACCACGCAGTACCCCGGATTCGACTATCTGCCACTCCGTTGGGTTTTCTTGGCCCCAGCTGTCTTTGTCGTCCTTTGGCTGGCGACGGCCTTTAACGATAAATCTCCTCGAATGGCGTTTTTTACGAGGACGTACTGCACGTATTTCTTCATTGCCATTGCCTTTTCGGTGATTACCAACGGAATACAATTCACGCCATTTCCGCCGATTGATCAATGGTTATTGCACCTTGACCAAGTGATTGGCTTTCAAACTATGTCGTTGATGCACTGGACGGCGCAGCATCACGCCATTAAAAAAATACTGGAATTGGCATACGAATTTTTAAATATTGAGATGCTGCTGATTCCGCTGATTTTGCCGCTATTCAAGGATGAGAAGCGCGTTCATCGGCTTTTTATTGCTATGCTGATTTCATTTTTAATCGGTACTGCGATTTATTATTTTTTCCCAACGTCTGCACCCGTTTCAGTAATCGACAGTCCTTATTTTTTAAGCTCCGAACACGCGACGGCTCTTAAATTTTATCAAATCCATCATTATGTGCCGGTGACGACGGGTGATGGAGGGCTGATTGCTTTTCCTTCCTTTCACGTGGTGTGGGCGATTTTATTGTGTTATGCCGTTCGTGGAAAACATTGGCTGTTTTATCCGCTCGTGCTGATTAATCTTTTGGTGATTGCCTCCACCTTGTTGCTCGGGTGGCATTATTTGGTTGATGTCATCGCCGGCGCGATTTTGGCCATGGTCGCGATTACGCTAGCTCGACATATTTTACATTCCTAAGCAACCGGCAATGTATCGTCCGCCGTGTTGTTGGTGCTCTAATGTGCCCGTTAAGCTTTCAATGAAGATGGACGCTAACATTAGCAGTTGGATCAATGGTTGGAGCAGTGAATCGTCAAATTCATCCCAAAAATAAATGGCGCTGATGATGGCCGGTGAGGCGTGGACTACGCCCGAAGTCAGGCCTGTTCCGGCAGTCAGCCAGCGTGCGTTACTGGGACGATCCCGCCAATCCCGATACGCGTTTGGCATAGCATCGGTGTGGTCTAAGTGAGCGACGGCTCGGCCAAGCGTCAGGCCAATGATGCTGAGAATTTGAATCCATCCCTCTTTAATTTCATTCGATAATAAAGCGGCTTCTGCTAAGTGGGTCCCGCAAAAAATTAGAAACACAGGGATTCGCAATTTCGGTGAACGGAATAAATCAATCTTGCCTTGTGCACCCGTGACTCTCGCGGTGAATTCTTCGTGGCCGCCCCAAATATTTTTGAGCGTGTGCATGACGGGGATGGCCATGAATCGAACTCCTAAAATAGCCGCAGGGATAAGAGCGAATAATTGTTGAGTGGTTTCATCAGTTATTCCAACCGATTCCATTAGAGATGCGCTTTGAAGAAATAATCCATAAAAAGCGGCTAAGAGGAAAGGTGAGACTGCTGCGGTAGTGACTATTTTGCCTAGGCGCTGTTGGGGTGAACAGGAAGGCTCCGGTGAAGTTTCGATGGGGACATCTTGTCTATTATCAATGCTGTTGTAATTAGTTTCCTGTTCGGAAATCAGGTGTGTTTGATCGTTTGAGCCCGAGAATTCTTTATGATCGTGGCTGATGTGGTCAGTCATTTCAAAGAATTCGTTGATACCCACCAGCCCCGACAGAGCCAGGATCGTGATTTTAAGGGCCGTGTTAGCGCTAAAATCGAATGGCGCAGAGTTACCAGCAGAAGCAGAGTAAAAAATGAACGAAGAAACGATTCCTACCAGGGTGCTTGTACCCGTGATTATATATTTCCGCATAAATAAATTCCTGTAGATAAATTTATAAGTTCCAAATGATAATGATTCTTATTTTCATTTGCAAGGGTTTCGTGTTAGTCGTATGAGGGCATGATAAAATTAAAATCTGGAAATTCCCGGGTTACGCTCCGAAGCGGAGCTTCACCCAGGCTACGAATTAAATTGTAGGAATTTCTGAACGGAAGGTGAATAAGGAAGAGTTATGAAAACCCTTGTGATTTTGTTTTTATTTTTTTTATCGACCGCACAAGCGGAGGTATTTGAACCCGGCACGAAGTACACTGTTTGCTTTACACCGTACCAAAATTGCACGGGCGACATTGTCGCGGTAATTAATCAAGCCAAAAAAAGCATTTATTTACAGGGCTATTCATTTACGGCCAATTACATCGCGCGAGCGCTTATTCGCGCGCAGAAACGCGGCGTCAAAGTCTTTGTAATTTTGGATAAGAGTCAGTTTACTGGCGAACATTATTCGGCGTCGCGCTTGTTAATGAGAAACCACATTCCCGTGTGGAACGACGACGGACTCGATATCGCGCACAATAAAGTAATGGTCGTCGATGAATCCATCGTGGAAACCGGATCGTTTAATTACACCATCGCCGCGCAACGGTATAACGCCGAAAATGTCTTGATTGTTTACAGCAAATCCCTGGCAAAAAGCTACTTAACAAATTGGTTTCGGCGCCAAAAAGTATCAAAAGGAGCCGAAAACTGATTACCCTGGTATAATAAAGCAAATTTAATCAAGGAGGTTGTATGGCGGAAAAACTTTTTACGATCATGGTGGCAGGTGTCGCAAAAGCTGGCATGGAAGATTACGTGAAAGATTATTTGAAGCGCTTAATGATGCACTCGCGTCGAGATAAAGGGTGCGTTATTTACAATATTCATCAGTCTACGCGGGATTCGCGGGAATTTATGATGTATTCCGTTTGGAAAAGCGAGCAAACATTTGAAGAGCATAACAAAAAGCCTGAGGTGGCTGAGTTTAAAAAGAAACTCTCTCACGAAATGTTTGAGCAGCAGTCACCGAAGACTTATTGGCAGATTTTGTGATCAGTCAGTTCGAGTGAGCACCATGTACCACGAGCTTGGTGAGTTAGCATTTGCGATGTTATAGGTACCGGTGATTGGGTTATAGATTCCAACGAGAGGAATATTCCCACAGGCCTGACCGCTGGATATTTTCCAACACCACTTAAAACTTCCATTAATTATATGATCGTGCGTAATAGTCAAGTTCATGTTGCTGATGGTGGTGCCTGGAGCGACAATTACTTCGTTTCCACGTTTGAAAGGGGGAACGTGAACCGTGCGCGTTTGTTCAACGCTGTACGAGGTTATCGTAGCCTTGATGGCGAAGAGTTTTTCTTCAGGAATATGTTGATTATTCCAGACGGCTTTTTGGACGGTTAATGTCCCAGCCAAGAGACTTGAGCTGGCACACAACGATATAAAGCAAACGAGGGTTTTTAGCAGGATTTTCATACTCGTACTCTCTTTTGGCGATTACTGAATAATATAGCATGGAATGGACAAAAAATGTACAAATTATGCCTTGAAGGAAGGTTCGCATGTATAGAATGTCCTTTCTTCGATTTGTTATATAACATATTGATTATATAAATTATTGGTGCGCGGCCATGGCCATTCTTCTAATATGAAGCAGTCACACCGTTTCCTGAGCCACTGCCCGTCACCCGTGAAATGATGGACAATAGGATGATGGCGTTCATTTTTTCTTATCTAGTGGCACTGTGTTGTAGGTTTTCATACAGTTCGACGATTTGTTTCGCTTTTGCGTAAACCGGAACGTCAATCATTTTCCCTTTGTATTGACACGCCTCACCATGCACTTTGTCATATACGTCAATCATGGCCTGCGCCTCTTGATAAGCCTCGTCCGTGGGTTTGAAGGTTTTTTTAATGAGGTCAATTTGTTTGGGGTGAATGGCGGCTTTGCCAGTAAAACCGAGTTCTTTGACGTGGCTAGTTTCATCGACTAAACCCGCGTCATTGTGGAAGTCAAAGTAGGGCGAATCGTAACTCGCCAATTTTTTTAGTGCCGCGGCTTGCACGATTTTCATACGCGCTAACAATAAGGCATTCAACGTGATTGCGGAGTTTACATCCACTGCATAATCGGCAGCGCCGAACATCAATCCAGCTAAATGAGTGCTATTTTCAACGATGCGATCGATGTCGGTTAATCCTTGACTTGTCTCGATCAGAGCGAAAATGGGCAGAGCATTGTGTTTTTTCTCTAAAATTTCGCTGATCGCATTGATTTCTTCTGGAGACTCCGTTTTAGGATGTATCAACGCATCGAAATAAATGGTCGAGCGTGACAGCGCCAAGAGATCTTCAAGGCCCGCTTGAGTCGTTAAATGATTAATTCGAATAAGGGTAATAATTTTTTTATTTTCTCTGGAAGATAAATAGTTAATAACATTATTTCGTGCTAAATCCTTATCTTTTTGAGCGACACCGTCTTCCAAGTCGATGATGATTCCACTCGCGTCTACGTCAACGGCTTTGGCAAACCGTTCTGGTTTGTCTCCTGGTGTAAAAAGTAAATCCGGATTAATTTTAAAATTGATCATGGTGTCTGCCTTAAATAAAGTTGTGTTTTTTAGCTTCATTATCTCGCTCATGGGTTTTTCGTCTAGAAGTTGCTGTCCCACAAAACGCCCCCGGGGACAAATTGTGAACAGCGGGGGGCAAAAAGCGGTAAGTGATTGATTTTGTGGTGGCCAGAGGCAGAATCGAACTGCCGACACGAGGATTTTCAGTCCTCTGCTCTACCGACTGAGCTATCTGGCCGTATATTCCTCCGTACTTCCCTGTACTTGCACTTGTATTTTTCACACCGCACACGGCCCGCCTTCCGTAGCGGGCGTTCGCCGGCGTGGAGCAGTGCTCCACGAGTTCCCGGCTCACCTGAGCTATCTGGCCGTATTCCTTAACAGTGAAGGATAGGGTAACAGATTTCCACTAAAAATCTATTCTCTCATTAAGAATGGGAAGAATTCTGATGCCTCCTACTACTACTAGACTCAATGTATCCAGTAAGCCGCGTAGATAATTTCTCGTCGAGTGTGCCAGAAAAGAAAGACAGGAAAGAGGGACTTTCTTCACCCCAAAGTACTTTTCCCAACGCGGTTGTAGGCTTACCTTGTTCATCTTTTTCAACAATGGCATCTCGAAGCGCATATTTTTCATCATCTTGAGTATTTTTAGATTTCATTATTGTTTCTAAATGATTACTCAGTAGCTTTTTATACATTTCCCCTTTTTTAATTAGATTGTCAATTTCCTTTATATTTTGCTCATTATCTTCTTTTGAAGTAACTCTGATTTCTCGTAAGCGGTTAAATAGTCTGATCGCGTATTCTGTTTCTATCGCTATCTGAGTTTTTGTTTTCTCGAAGTGAATTAAATCTTGATGTTGTGAAAAAACATGGCCTAATAAGTTAGTGTGATCGACCGTTTTTTCGAGTAATTCAAATTTTTCTTCTTCTGATAAAATAGAGGGTTCATCCTGCGAAGAAGGAGTTAATTCATTTTTGAACAAGTCATAAAGTTTTTTTTTAAAAAGAAAAATCCCCTCATGGATTTGTGCGTCAAACTTTTTTAGGTTTTCATGACTATTAGTAGTGTTTTTTAATTCTTGATAAAGCGCTTGCGCTCGTGCATTTTTTAAATCTTCTAATGCCTGCGGATTTTTTTCGAAAGTTTTAGGAAAGTAATCTACAGCATCGAAAGGGTGCGTGAGATCTTTGGCTAGCTCTAGGGCTTCATTAAATTTCAGTGCCTTCCTTTCCCCTTTAGCACCGCCCCATGCTTTAATGGCTTGATAAAACAGGTCGTCACGATAAGTAGCGTAGGATACATTTTGGAGCTTATCTACACTTGCTAATCTTCGTTTGATTGTTGTGTCGCGAGAGGTTTTTCCCGGAACAACGGAGCGGGGATCATAATTATGTGCTCTTTTACTCATAAGCAAGCCTCAAAAGTTAAGTACTATTGCCCCATAATACAATATAAATACGTTAATAACCCTTAACGTATTTTTAAATCGGTAAATTAATTAGGAGGCAAGGGCTAAGGCTTTTCAACCTTAAGCTTATGGTCTACCCAGGCCTTAAAGCCCCCGTCCATCTCCATAACGGGGTAGCCGAGGGCGGCGAACTTTGCGGCTGCCCGAGCAGCGAGGTGGCAGACGTGGGAATAGCAATAAATAATATTGATTTTATTCTTATCGAGCTTTTCAGCAGCTTTGGGCCATTCTTCGGGAGGCAGACTGACTGCCCCAGGAACATGGCCCTTTTTGTAGTCGTCGGCGTATCGGACATCTACGATCTGCATGTCGGAATTCTTTTTTAGCATGGCCTCAGCTTCGACGGGGCCTGTTGTAAAGGCCATCTTGTTTTCAAAGTATTCTTTGGCCTTTTCGGTATTGCGAGTAAGCGTGGATTTCATGGTGTCCTCCAAGAAAAGTTAGTTAAGCGGCTTAATTTGCCCTCGTAATTCACCTTGCTCGTTGAGGCACGTATGAATATTGAGGTAAAGTCCGCTATTTTCTAGGGTTTTTATTTCGTCGTCACGAGTTAGTTTGAGGCTGGAATTGCCGTTGAGCGTATAATGTCCCAGGATAAAACCCGAGGTACCTTTTGGGCATACGCTCTTAACCAGTGCGTTTCGCGAAGAACCTAACGCAGGATTATTCGGCGGCGGTTGGCCACAAATGGTTTGCACAATCGGACCGTGTTGCCCGCTTTTTCCTAAATGGAAGTGCATCATAATGGGCGATCCGCTTAAGCCCGTATAACTAAAGGCAAACCAGAGCTGATTCGTTTTTTTGTTATACCACAAAGTGGCATTGCCTTTTGCGTCAGAGTATGGGACGGAGTGTTCATTCTTACAAAAATCTTTATAAAAAGGCTGTGGCGCCCGAGTATCTCCCGGCTTAAAAAGTTCATGCGTGACGTTGTTTACGGTTAAAGCGGCGGTGTATAACTCAGTATCGTCCGTGTTTGCCGATAGACTGAAGGCATTGAGCGGAAATAAAGAAATTGCAGATAGAGTAAATAGGGTGAGGAAAGCGTGCTTCCATTTAACCATATCCGACTCCTTTCAATGAGGCATGAGGATTTAGTGATCCTATATTAAGCCTTGTATACTTGCAAGGGCTGAATTATTCGCTGGGTGCAGTGAAGCCGGGTGGCGCTGTGCTACCGGTCCCGAATAAAAATTTTTCGGTTTCCTCTCTCAAGAATTGTCGGGATTTCGGGTCCATTAAATTTAATCGATACTCGTTAATGAGCATGGTCTGTTGATTCAACCACGTTTGCCAAGCCGCTTTGGAAATATGATTATAGATGCGCTCACCTAACTCGCCGGGGTAGGGAGGTGCATCCAATCCTTCGGCTTCTTGTTGCAATTTCTGGCAAAAAATACGTCGGGTCATGTGGCGTTAGTTTTTAACTCTGTAATTAAGCGTTGAATGGGTGTGGCAATTCCACCCGGTAATGGGTCGGTTATTTTATACCACATAGCTTGAGAATTATCCATTACTGCTGAGCGGGATGGCGTTGCATTCAGCAAAAGGGGATTAATATCGAGATCAAAATGGCTGAAGCGGTGGGTGAACGCATTTAAGCGCTTTTTTACTGATATATCCATGTGTAAGTGATGGAGGCACCAGTCTTTGAGATTCGTGTCGGTAGGGCATTCCGGAAAGCTCCACAATCCACCCCAAATTCCTACGGGCGGGCGCTTTTCAATAAACACGGCGCCGTGTTTATTTTGCAGAATAAGCAGATGCACGCTTTTTTGTGGTCGTTTTGTTTTAAGTGCTTTTACTGGATATTTTGTTGGAGTATTCGCTGCAAACGCTTGACAGGTTTTTTCTAAAGGACACAAAGTGCATTTAGGTTGAGATCGAGTACAGATCATCGCACCCAAATCCATCATCGCTTGATTGTAATCCCAGCAGCGTTTTTTTGGTGTGAATTTTTCTGATAATTCCCAGAGTTTTTTTTGAGTGGCTGGTTGATTGAGTGGTGTGTCAAGTGCACAGTGACGAGCCAATACGCGTTTCACATTTCCATCTAAAATGGGAGCGGGGATGTGCATGCCCAGCGACAGAATAGCGCCGGCAGTTGAACGCCCGATTCCGGGTAGTGCGCTGAGTTCATCAATGGTTTGGGGGAATCGTCCGCGGTATTTCTGATGAATAATTTGTGCGGCTTGATGTAAATGGCGTGCGCGGGCGTAATAACCGAGGCCAGACCAGTGTGATAACACTTCATCTTGGTTCGCCAGTGCTAATGTTTTTACATTCGGAAATTTTTTTATAAAACGATTGAAGTAGGGAATTACTGTAGCTACTTGAGTTTGTTGCAGCATGATTTCAGAGATCCAAACGCGGTAGGCGGAAATGTTTTTTTGCCACGGTAAGTCGTGCCGCCCGAAGCGATCGAACCATTTTAAGAGGTTATAAGAGAATTTCAAAGCAATGACACGGCAGAATGGGTTTCCATTAACTAATGAAGCAGTTTATTTAGATTAAATTGCTTGCCGATCCCGCTGGTGTAATCTTTAATTTTTTGTTTGATCTCGTTCGTTAAAATTTTTCTCGCCAGACTTGAAAAATCGGGTTTAATCGAAGGCGAGGTTAAACTGCCGGTAATACGAATAGGCACAGAAAATTCAGCCGACTGAGATCCGTTTTTCATATATTGTGCTGCCAGAGCGTAATTGACGGTATTGTCAATTAGATTGACGGTACCATTGCCCGTTGCTTGCACTTCGCCGCCATCTAATTTCAAATCATTGTTATTGAGAATTCCGTCGTCAATCTCAAAAGATCCGGATAATTGTTTAAAGGAAGTTTGATTGGGTCCCGTATTTTGAGGGAGTTGTTTATGATTTAAAATCGCATCGCCTTGCGCGAGGAGATTTTGAATATTTACATCAAGTAAAGCACCGTTATCGACGGTCATCTGGCCTTTGCCGTTTAAATTACTGAGAATCGCTTGTTTATTTGTTCCGCGGGTGTTCAGTTCCGTATTAAACGATAAGTTTCCTGCGATAAAGCTACTTCCCCGCAGAGCTGTTACGAGAGGCTGTATCGAGGTATTGTTTGCGGACAATTGAATAATATATTGTGGGGTTTGTAATAATTGACTGACTTGTATTTTCCCAACGGTTTTCATATTGGCAATTTCAATGGTCAAGGGAGATGCAGATGCTGTATCTTTATTTAAATCGATATCAAGCGTTCCAGTGAGAGAGGTATTTACATCAGGAAGTCGAGGACGAGTGATTTTTGCATTGATATTAACTTTATCAAAATAGAAATGGTTGTTCGGAAAATCCAGAAACGCTTGATCTGCGCCGCGGACGTTGATTTTTACATTGGATCCGCTGGGTTGTGCCGTAAAATTCCACTGGAGTGAATAATAAGGAGACGTAGAAAGTGGGATGACTTTAAAATTAAAGTCACTAAACTGAGAAGTGGTATTTTGTTTTTGATCGATGACGTTAATCGTGGAATCATTGATCTCGATATTACCAAGCTGAATGTCCATGCTGGTTGTCTTATTTTTTATTGGTGCGGTAGATTTTTTTGGGTTGAATTGGGGTGGGGTAGGTGTGGTAAGCGTGCTAGGAGCTGCAGGGTTAGCCGGCTTATTCCATTGTGCCCAATTACTATTTCCCGCTTTATTCGTGATGAGGTTAACACGCGCGTGGTCGATGGCGATGTTTCCCAGTTGCATTTTCCCAGTCAGTAAAGGCCAGAATCGTACGTTAATTTTAATTTCGTCCATATCCATGAAATTCGGTCCTTGGAAGTCGGATGGGTTTGTGACGGCGACATTCTTTAAATCGATACCGAGCCAAGGAACAAAGGACCAGCTCATATTGCCTTTGATGAGCAAGTGTCGGCCCGTTTTATCAAACACCATTTGATTAATGCGATTTTTATAATCGTTAGGATTGACCACTTTTGTTAAGATGATCGTGGTAACGATGAATAGGACAATGAGGATGGCAACGATACTGCCGATGACTTTAAAAGCGGTTCGCATGGTTATACCTCAGTTTGTTGTTCCTAGCGGGTGATGGGAATCGAACCCACGCTACGAGCTTGGGAAGCTCATGTTCTACCATTGAACTACACCCGCGTTAATTCATAGGATGCTACCTAATTCACGCTGGAGAAGCTAGCTTCATGGGTCAAGGGCGAAAGAAATTGCGTACGGTAAAGAGTTTTGTACGGCGGGAAGGGCATATGACTCAAGCACAGCGCGTTGCTTTGGAGCACTTGTGGTCAAAGTATGGGCTCGAGCCTGGTGGTGATTCTGTGCATTTTCGTGAGGTTTTTAAGCGAGAGGCGCCGATTTTTCTTGAGATCGGTTTTGGTATGGGTGATGCCTTATTTGCACTGGCCTGCGCGCATCCCGAGAACGATTATTTGGGCGCGGAGGTTTATCGTCCGGGTATTGGGAGGCTGCTGGCGCGGTTAGAAGAGAGCAGTATTTCTAATGTGCGCGTTTATCAAGGTGATGCTGTTGAAGTTTTGAGGCAATGCATTCCCGACGCAAGTTTGAGCGGAGTTTACGTGTTTTTCCCGGATCCTTGGCCGAAGCGGCGTCATCATAAACGGCGTTTAATTCAGCCTGATTTTGTGACTTTGATTTCTCAAAAATTAAAACATCATGGAATATTTCACCTTGCTACCGACTGGGAAAATTATGCGAGACACATGATGAAAGTCATCAGTGCGGATCGTGATTTTCACAATCTTTCTGGCGAGGCATGTTTTTCCGAGGAACGCGGCGATCGCCGACCCACAAAATATGAACGGCGAAGTAAGCAAGTGGGTCATCGCGTGTGGGATTTACGTTTCCAGAGATGACACGCTTCACTTATTAGAAATTTTAATATACGATTGCAAAATTTCCTTCATTAATCATATAAGTTGCTGCAGTGAATAATTATATTCTAAATAAATTATATTTGATTTTTGCTCTAATTTTTGGTGCCGTACTTGCCAGCACGGCGGTGGCTGCGACCGGAGCTTATGTATTTCTTGGCGGCGGTGGCGTCTATTTTCTCCAAGGAAAAATCGGCAATACCACCATCAATCGCCACCCCGTTAATTTTAACGTGTCGGATTATTCGATCGTTTACAACCAAACCAAAGCATTTGATTACCTCGGCCGTGTTGCCTGGGGGTATATGTTTTATGAAAACCTTGCTCAAACCCGGGCACTGGGTGCAGAGGCGGGGTTTGATTATTTCGGTCCTCTGAAAACACGAGTGGTGGGTTACCTAGGCGTTCCGTTAATCAATCTCACGATACCCGTTACTACTACCGAGAGAACCACGAACTGGCTGACCGATGTGGAAGCTGTTTTTCGCCAAAGTTTGGGTAGCGTTGTAAGCCTAATTGTTAAATTGGGAGCTGCTTACCAATTAAAAACGAGTGTGTTCACGAATTCTGTTCCAGATCTGCCGGGTGAGTTGCCGGAGTCGGAGACGCTGTTGTATCGGAGTGTAGTGGTGATTGGTGGGGTTGGTATTGAGTGCGCCATGAGCCAGCATTCGGCGTTTCGCATTGAAATTAATGGGCTCAAAGGTGGTGCCGGAGCCGGCGCCACGCAGGGTTTGATTGGTGTGGTTTTATCATTTTGAATAAACGTTTATAGTAGGGTAGTTAGGTTATTCCTCCAGGGACGAGGAAATTTGATATGGATGCTAAATCGGCTGTACTTGCCATTGGCGTTGCATCGCTGGCTTTAACGGGGGTCGCGATGGCGTTGAATTCATCCGCGATACCGGTGAATTTCTCAACAGGAGCCGGGATTGAAAAAAACTACACAATAACGGTTACTCCAACGTACATCGAAGACCCGTCCAATCCGAGCAAAATAAATTTTGTTAATAATCTCCCCCCTAATTTGCCTGTCAATGTGGATCAGCCTGTGTCTTTCACACCGGGAGTTGCAATCTATACCGTTCACGATAAATCGCTAAAGGGCAAGTTACAATTTGCTTTTACTGTAATTTTCCCCGCAAAAACATTTACCAATTCCTATGAGATCAATATTGACGAAGCGGGCAATATTTCCAATCCGATACCCAGTGGAGATTTATCTTCAGCGCAAAACGGTATTGTTTGTGAATTTAAAAGCGTATCCGGAAAACCACCTGTGATTACTTTGGAATGCCAAGATCTACTATAAAAATAGGACGTGTAACAAAACTTCTGTGTTTAATCAGCAGTGGAATTTTTTTATGTTTGACGCATGCTTCAGCAAGCTTGCAATTGGCCAGTGCACGCGTTGGGTTTTCTGTTTATACCTGGATGGATGTTTTTGGATTTGCGATGACTCAATTATCGGTAACGCAAGGCGACAGTAAAACGCAAGTCTTCACGCAATTACCATCAAATATTATTCAAATCGGCGGTGGTCACTATGCATTGGATAATGCGATTACGGTGGCTACGACGGGCACTCTTTTAAACGGCAGTATTAACATTAACTATACAGCTTATCTCTTTGTTGGATCACCGGATAATCCTCGTTGGGCGGGAAGTCCTGTTTCGGCAAGCGTCACCGTTCCTTTTATTAATGGTCAAATACCCGCGGATTTTGATAGCGTCTCCGTGAATGGCAACACGCGGTGCGAATTAACACCGAGCACGGTGAGTGGCACGAGTTTCATTCAGATATATTGCTCGCTGTCGCAGCCGCCGTAGCCTCATCAAAAGAAGAGATCAAAGGAAGCCGTAACGATATTGTCCGTTTTCCCGAGATCGCCGGTAATGCTCGCTGGAGTCGGATCAGCGGGATCATTTGTCGCAGCACTCGGAGGATAATTTACGTTGTGGCGGTATTCCAACGCGAAATTGGTGCTGCTCCAGATATTTACATTGTAAAAAATACTGTACGAATTTTTTGGCAATCCCACGGCTAAGGCTTCACTAGTTTGATCGTAAGCGACACCGATAGAGCTCGGTTTTGAGCCGGTATTAAACGTGTAATCGGCTTCAACGTGAAACGCTTTTGGCCACGCGCCTTGGTTGGCAAAGTTCATGTCGTAGAACTGAAAGCTCTTTAGAGCATCGACGTATTCCGCGAGAAATACCAGAGGTTTAAACGCCAATGAACCGTACACATCAAACGCCGGTACGTTATGGTGCTGCGTTTGATCGGTGGAGAAAACGCTGGCTTGCATGCCCTGCGAATCACCCAAGTTGGAGATATAGCTGGCGCCGACTTCACCGCTGACTTTTCCCACGTCGAACTGATAACCCGCGTCACTGCCCCATTGATCGTTAATGTTGCTGTTGTTTACTGGATTAGTGAGCCCTTGATAAGCATACGCTTCAGCATGAAACGCGTTGTCACCCGTTTGCTGATACCCCAATACCAATGCCCGCACTCGAGTTCGACCCAGGCCTAAAGTGCTTGGCGTGGTGACCATGGCGCTGCTGTATCGTCCAAATGGCACGTAAATTTGACCGATGGTGGTGTAAACGGGAAGCTTGCTTAAATTACCGATGGTGATAAATGCGCGATTCAAAAATACGCGTGATCCATCCATGGCTTCGCTGGGATCATAATCCAGCGCCATGTAACCGGAAACCCAGTCATTGGCTTGGACATAAGTATCCAACTCCGCGCCACTGAAATCGATGTTATTGACGTTCGCTCCCGCGTATGTTTTTGTGAAGCTCGCTTGCCCTTCCAATTTTCCACTGAACACCAGTCGGGGCAGTGGTGGCTCAGGAATACCCAAAGCCCGAACCTCGGCAAGCAGTTTTGCTTGCGCTAATAAAAGCCGCACGTCTTCGCGTATGCTGGGTGTGTTAATCAGTAGCTCTGAGCCGTCAAATAACCAATCCTGATTTAAATAAGGCCCAATGCTGACGCGAGCAGGATTGTATCGGTGATTCCCGACCGGAGGGGTAGCGGCGGGTTTCGTTTTGGGCTTCTGATTCTTATCGCCGTGGGACAAAGCCGGAATGCTTAGAATAGTGCATGCACAAAAAGCTAATGCGGATACCGCTATTTTTGCCGACATGGTTGTTCTCCCTTTCTCCATTGATCCTTTGTGACCTTTGTCTTTGCTTGTAACAACCCTGTCGCAAGTGGTATGTGTATACCACACGGTAGTTGTGCGGATCAATATGGGGAGGCGGTTTTTTCTTTATGGGGAGCCTAATCCTTGACATTAAGTTTTTGGTATGACATATTCTCAGGCCATTGTTTTATTGAGAATTTAAATGTTTAAAAGGTCCGCTGTTATCGCTTTGTTGACTGCTGCTGCGTGGTTCGTAACTACGGGCGCGTTGGCGGGTTCTAATGCACCTGGTGTAGGAAAAGGGTTCTACCTCAATGGGAGTGCCGGTGGAAATTTTGGTGGAAAAGTCAATAAATTGATTTCTGGCATTAACGACATTAAGTACTCTGATTTCGTTTATAACATGGGTGGCGGCTATCAATTTAATGATTACTTTGGCTTGGAGGGTGGCTGTCTGCGCTTTCCAGACGTCAAAGTGGCGGGTAGCTTAGCCAAAGACAACAGTCTCATTAACGTTGCGGGTAAGGGCATCATTCCGCTTAACGATGGCTTCAATATCTTTGGAAAATTGGGTGCTGCTCGAGTGGGAAGTCAATTTGCCGCCGGGGTTTTAAGCGACACGAGCGATAATGTCAGTAGTTTTCATGGGAAAATCTTGCCTTACTTGGGCGCCGGTTTTGGCTATTCGCTGACGCAACACGTCGATTTCAGCACTCAAGTGGCTGGAACCCCGAAAAGTGATGACTTGCCGCCGATGTACGCAGTGACCGGCGATATCGCATATCGATTCTGATAATCTTATTTCTTTACAAGTATTTTTTCCTTCACTAGAATCAAGGGAATATTTTGTATAACACTTTGTTTAACTGCTAATAATTGGGTAGGATGCCATGACAACAAATTCAATCATTTTTATCATACTTGCTTGCTTTGCTTTGGTCCTTTTTATTGTGGCCATTCGTGTATTTAATCGAAATCGACTCAAAAAAAACAACGATCAGGCTGTTCAAAACAGTTACCTAAATGAACAAATTTACGTGGGTAATTTGCCTTATCGGGTTGACGAGGGTGATTTGCGTGGTTATTTTTCGCGATTTGGTGCGGTTGAAACCATCAAAGTCGTTCGAAACTTTAGGACGGGCCGATCGAAAGGGTACGCGTTTGTCACTTATGCGGACGCTAAACAAGCGGTGGGAGCGCTCGCGGCGCACGGTAAAGATTTGCATGGGCGTTCCATGGTGGTGCGCATAGCAAAACCCCGGCAGCTTGAGGCTTATTAATTGAGTAGGGTATGCACGCTGTAGTCATCGATAACTTAAGAAAAATATATAAGGGCAAGGTTGAAGCGCTGAAGGGCATCAGTTTCACCGTAAACGAGGGCGACTTTTTTGCGTTACTCGGGCCCAATGGTGCTGGAAAGTCCACGACGATAGGAATTATCACTTCTTTGGTAACCAAAACGACCGGCACGGTGCAGGTATACGGCTATGATATCGATAAAGAATTCGCTAAAGCAAAAGCGTGTATTGGCGTGGTGCCACAAGAATTCAATTTTAATATTTTTGAGCGCGTCATTGATATTGTTGTAAATCAGGCAGGTTATTATGGAATTCCGCGGAGGGAGGCACTCTCACGCGCTGAAAAATATTTACGTCAGCTGGGTTTGTGGGAAAAGCGGCGCAGCACCGCCCGTTCTTTATCGGGCGGTTTAAAACGGCGCCTCATGATCGCGCGTGCACTTATTCATGAGCCAAAGATGCTAATATTGGATGAGCCAACAGCGGGTGTGGACATCGAAGTTCGCCGAGCAATGTGGCAATTTCTAACGGAGTTGAACCAGAAAGGTGTTACGATCATTTTAACCACGCATTATTTAGAAGAAGCTGAGAATTTATGCCGCCATATTGCGATTATCGACGAAGGAAGAATCATCGCTAATACCAGCATGGTGGATATCTTGAAGCAATTAGAAAGTGAGCGTTTCATTTTGTATTCCGAAGGTGCGGTGACGCAGTTGCCAGAAATCAGCGGTTACCAAATTTGGAAACAAGACGATTACACGCTGGAAGTGGAAGTGCCAAAACATAAGAGTTTGAGCCAGTTATTTGAAGAATTAAATCGTCATCGTATTCGAATTTCCAGTATGCGGAATAAAGCGAATCGCTTGGAAGAATTATTTATTAAACTGATAACGGACAAATAAGATGTCGTGGTACCAAGGTTGGATTGCATTCATAACGATTGTTATTCATGAAGTGCAGCGCGTTTTTCGTATATGGTCGCAAACGTTGTTGCCACCGGCAATCACATCTATTTTATATTTTGTCATCTTTGGTCAGGTGATTGGTTCACGCATCGGTGACATGGAAGGATTTCGCTATATTCAATATATAGCGCCCGGTTTAATCATGATGAACATTATTACTGCTTCGTATTCGAGTGCTGTTTCTTCTTTTTACGCGGCAAAATTTCAGCGGAGCATTGAAGAACTTTTAGTTGCCCCCATGCCAAACACGGTTATTTTGTTGGGATATATGAGTGGGGGGATTTTACGAGGTGTATTGGTTGGAATTATTGTTTCGGTTATTGCGTTGTTTTTTACACATTTACACGTCCATTCTTTTTTCTCCATTGCTCTGGTGGTCCTATTGTCCTCCTCAATCTTCTCGTTGGCGGGAATTATTAATGCCATTTACGCTAAGAGTTTTGATGATATTGCGCTGATACCGACGTTTATTTTAACGCCGCTGACTTATTTGGGAGGCGTATTTTATTCCATTAAATTATTGCCACAAACGTGGCAGTACATTTCACTCGCGAATCCAATTATTTATATCGTGGATAATTTTCGCTACGGTTTTTTGGGTATTGCCGATAGTCATATTGCATTGGCTTATGTGTTAATGGCCGCTCTTCTGCTCGCTCTCTTTTTCCTTGCCTTTTATTTATTGCGCCGAGGAGTTGGGTTGCGGGAATAGGGTATACTTTAAGGAATATTTCTGCAGCAGAACCGACGCTTGTTAGCTATAGTTTCATTATGGGAACACCTAACGGTTGTCATCCCGGAGCCATCTGAAACAATAAGGAGAACAGCACGCTGGCGTTGTGAGCAAGCCTGTCAAGGGACCCAAGAATAGGAAGCCTAATATGTCACTGTTGTTCACCATATCTAGGGGTTTAGGGCTCGGTGTATGTCAACCGTTAGGTGTTTTTTTGTGGAGTGGTGACGCGTAAAACAGCTTTCTGCCAGCCGCGATAGAATTTCTCTCGATCTTGATTCTCCATGTGCGGAGTGTACTGTTGATCGAGTTGCCACAGCTGACTGATTTCATCCAAAGAGTCGTAAATTCCCATTCCAAGTCCTGCGAGATAAGCAGCGCCGAGCGCGCTGGTTTCAATGTATTTCGGCCGATCCACTTCGGTTTGGAGCATATCGGATAAAAATTGTAGCAACCAAGGGTTTGCGCTCATGCCGCCGTCAACGCGCAAGGTTTGGATAGCGCCGGCGCCGTCATTTGTCATCGCTTGCAAAAGATCCCGTGTTTGGTAACACACGGCTTCTAATGCCGCACGAACAATGTGTTCCACTTGCGTATCACGTGTCAACCCCAACAGCGCACCTCGTGCGTAAGGATCCCAATGCGGCGCACCCAATCCCGTAAAGGCAGGCACGAAGTACACGTCGCCATTGTCGGGAATGACTGATGCCATGCGTTCGGTTTCTTGCACAGTTTTGATGAGGTGTATCGTGTCGCGCAACCATTTCACGGCGGCGCCTGCAATAAAAATACTTCCTTCAAGGCCGTAGGTGACTTTTCCGTTAATTCGGTAAGCCGTGGTGGTCAACAGGCGATTTTTTGAAGCAACGGGTTTATCACCCGTGTTCATCAAGACGAAACAACCCGTGCCGTACGTGCTTTTCACCATGCCGGGTTTGAAACACGCTTGGCCAACCGTAGCGGCTTGTTGATCGCCAATCATCGCAGTGATGGGAATTTCGTATCCCAAGACATCCGGAGTCGTCACGCCGAACGGTGCGCAATTATCAAAAACCTTCGGTAATAAAGAGCGGGGAATGCCAAATAAGTCGAGTAATTCATCGTCCCACTCTTGGGTGTGAATATTGAAAAGCAAAGTACGAGAAGCGTTGGTAGCGTCGGTTGCGTGCTGCTTTCCACCGGTTAACTGCCATAATAAGTAAGAATCGACGGTGCCAAAAGCGAGTTCACCACGATCTGCTTTTTCACGCGCACCTTCAATATTATCCAATAACCATTTAATTTTAGTGGCAGAAAAATACGGGTCCAACAGCAAACCCGTTTTCTGGGTTATTTTTTCAGCCAGCCCGGGTTGTGCGGCGAGTTTTTGGCAGTAATCAGCGGTTCGGCGGTCTTGCCAAACGATCGCGCGATAGATGGGCTTGCCCGTTTTTTTATCCCAAAGAAGGGTGGTTTCACGCTGATTGGAAATCCCAATGGCAAGAATATCGGCGGGTCGGAGCGAGGCATTGGTGATCGCTTTTCGACAACAGGTAACCGTTGTTTTCCAGATTTCTTCCGGGTCCTGCTCGACCCAGGCGTCGTGAGGAAAGTGGGGGGTCACTTCCAGGTGGTGTTCGCACAGGCATTTCCCTTCGCGATTGAAAATCATCGCACGCGTACTCGTTGTTCCTTGGTCAATAGCCAGCAGAAATGGGCCCATGAATTCGCATTCCTATCCGTTTGTGAACATCTTGATTATACTTGTAGCCTGGATGGAGCGACAGCGCAATGCAAGAGGAATTCCTTGATTCCGCAAGGCTTCATCAAGGCTACGCTTTGATTCGTAGCCTGGATGGAGCGACAGCGAAATCCAGGAACAGGGTTTTTTGTTATGCAAACAACGAGTATAGATCTTTTAGTTATCGGCGGGGGCATCAATGGCGTCGGGGTTGCCGTGGATGCAGCGGGCCGAGGTTTATCCGTTGTACTCTGTGAGAAAGACGATTTGGCTAACCACACCTCGTCGGCCAGCAGCAAACTGATTCACGGCGGGTTGCGGTATCTCGAACAAGTGGAATTTAAGCTCGTTCACGAAGCGTTGAGGGAGCGCGAAATATTATTGCATAAAGCACCTTATTTGGTTCACCCCCTCGAGTTTGTGTTGCCGCACGACAAGCATTTAAGACCGGCATGGATGATTCGTTTGGGCTTATTTTTATATGATTATTTAGCGCGGCGTAAGTCGATTAAAAAGTCGACGCATTTAAAATTGCGGAACGTTGAAGAAGGGCAACCGTTAAAAGAAAAATTTACCGAGGGATTTGTTTACACGGACTGCAAAACCGACGATGCGCGGTTGGTGGTCATCAACGCCATCGCGGCAAAAGAAAAAGGAGCCACTGTTTTAACGCGCACGGAATGCGTATCACTGAAGCGATCGGATGGACAATGGACCGTAGAGTTACGCGATCGCCGCACCCATAAAGAAACGACGATTTACGCGAAAGCTGTCGTCAATGCAGGGGGTCCCTGGGTTTCCCAGGTATTACACGACGTTGCACACCGTGAAACAACGGCGGGTGTTCGCTTAATTAAAGGCAGTCATTTTACCGTGCCAAAATTATACGAAGGCTCCCACGCATATATCTTGCAAAATCCCGATCAACGCATTGTTTTTGTGATACCGTATCAACACGATTACACGCTCATTGGAACGACGGACGTTCCGTTTGAGGGAGACCCCAATCGGATTGATATTTCAAAAGAAGAAGTAATTTATTTGCGGGATGCGGTTAATTATTATTTTGATCGTCAAATTAATGAAGCGGACATCAATTGGACGTATTCGGGGGTTCGCGCGTTGTACGATGATCGCTCGGAAAAGCCCCAAAAAATCACGCGAGAATATCATTTAGATGTTAACGATGATAATGGAAAAACACCGATTATTTCGATCTTCGGCGGGAAACTCACGACCTACCGCACATTGGCTGAGCACGTGTTAAAAACACTAAAACCGTATTTTCCTCGTATGCAAGGCAGCTGGACGGCGGAAGCATTTCTTCCGGGTGGTGATTTGGAGGGGAAAACTTTTGAGGAGTTTTTTAAGTCAGTTAGTAATACTTATCCGTGGTTACCGAAAGAATTGGTTAGGCGATATTCAGAAAGCTACGGTACTTTATTGCACCGTGTTATTAACCGAGCGCAATTGTTATCGGATTTAGGGCGCAATTTTGGAGCAGGTTTGTACGAGAATGAGGTCAATTATTTAATCGAACACGAATGGGCGCAAACGGTTGAAGATATTATTTGGCGGCGAAGTAAATTAGGGTTGCGCTTGTCCAAAGAAGAAATCGATCGATTGAAAGCGTACTTAACAACAGTGGTGCAGTGATGCTGAGTGATGATTTTTTTGATCGAGACGCACAAGTTGTTGCGCAAGAGCTTTTGGGGAAACTGCTTCGCGTAAAGTGCGGAAATTTATGGTTATCTGCTCAAATTATTGAAACCGAGGCTTATTATAAAAAAGAAAAAGCCAGCCATTCTTATGTAGGTTATACGGAAAAACGAAAAGCGCTATTCATGCCGCCGGGAACCATTTACATGTATTATTCGCGCGGAAAAGATTCGTTGAATATCAGTTGCCGGGGAGACGGAAATGCGGTTTTAATTAAGTCGGGGATTCCCTATCTCGCTGCTGATCACGCCAAACGAATGATTAAAAAAATGCAGCAATTAAACCCTTGCGCGGATGGCTCTCCCAATCGAGATCCTGTACGCTTATGTTCGGGTCAAACACTGTTGTGTAAGTCGTTGGGACTTCGAGTGGTCGATTGGGATCAGAAAAAATTTGATGCGGATCGTTTCTTTATGGAAGATCATTCGCGCGTTCCGAGTAAAATCATTCAAACCAAACGACTGGGAATTCCAGGGGGTCGTGATGAGCACTTGTTGTATCGGTTTGTTGATTATGATCGGGCGGAATATTGCACGGAGAATCCATTACGCAAACGCTCGTGGAAAGTAGGCAAAGATTATTTTATGATAGAGCCCCGGGAGGGTGAACAATCCCATGTTTCGAATTGATTTATCAGACGACCCACTCGAACAATTTAAACGCTGGTACGAAGAGGCGAAGCAGAAGAGTGGTCCGAACGTTGATGCGATGACGCTGGCAACGGCGGATAAAGCTGGGCGTCCTTCAGCCCGCATCGTGCTGTACAAAGACATCAGCCGTGGTGGGTTTGTGTTTTATACCAATTACCACAGTCGAAAAGGAATTCAAATTTCTGCAAATCCCTACGCCGCATTAGTTTTTTATTGGCCTGGCATTGAAAAGCAAGTCCGTGTCGAGGGAATGTTGAAACAGCTTGCCCGAGAAGAATCCGAAGCGTATTTCGAAACACGACCCTACGAAAGTAAGCTCAGTGCGTGGGTATCTGAACAAAGCCAGGAGATTCCAGATCGAGAGCATCTCACTGCGCGATATAAAAAATATCGGGATTTATTTTCGGAAAATGAAGACGTGCGCTGTCCGGAATATTGGGGTGGATATCGTTTGAATCCCGATCGGATGGAATTTTGGATTGGACGCGAGCATCGCTTACACGATCGTTTCGTCTACGTTAAAAAAAACGATCACTGGGACATTATTCGATTAGCACCTTAAACGAGGGACATCTATGACAAAACAAATTGGTCACTACGTCAATGGTCAACAGGTTGAAGGAAAAGGGCGCCATCATCACGAGATTTATAATCCGGCAACTGGTGAGGTGACTGCACGAGTAGCTTTTGCTACTAAAGACGAAGTTAATGATGCAGTTTCAATCGCGAAACAGGCATTTGAAAAATGGTCTCAAGTCACCCCCCTAAGACGAGCACGCGTTCTGTTTAAATTTAAAGAATCGCTGGATAGAAATATCGATGGCTTAGCCGCGTTATTAACGGCCGAGCACGGAAAAGTGTTGGATGATGCTCGGGGTGAAGTGTTGCGCGCTATTGAGTTGGTTGAGTTTTGTTGTGGTATCCCGTATTTATTGAGAGGGTCTTATTCAGAAAACGTCGGAACCGACGTGGACAGCTACACCATCCGGCAACCGCTGGGAGTGTGTACGGGAATTACGCCGTTTAATTTTCCCGTGATGATATCCACGTGGATGTTTGTTCCTGCGATTGCCTGCGGAAATACGTTTATTCTTAAACCTTCGGAAAAGGATCCTTCGGTGGCACTGATGCTGATGGATCTCATGCAAGAAGCAGGATTGCCGGCAGGCGTGTTAAATCTCATCAATGGTGACAAAAGCGCGGTTGATGCGCTGATTACACATCCGGATGTAGCAGCCGTGAGTTGCGTGGGATCCACGTCCGTATCCGAACATATTTATCAAACTGCTGTAACGCACGGCAAGCGCGCGCATACTTTTGGTGGGGGGAAAAATCATTGCGTGATTATGCCGGATGCTGATATGGATGAAGCGGCGGAAGCCGTATTTGGTGCGGCGTATGGTGCAGCAGGAGAACGTTGTATGGCCATTACCGTCGCAGTGACCGTCACGGATGCGGTTGCTGATGCGTTAGTGCAGCAATTAAAATTAAAAGCACCGCAATTAAAAATTGCACCGGGAACGGTACCGGGGGCAGATATGGGGCCCCTCGTCACAAAAGAGCATTTAAAACGCGTGAAATCGTATGTGGATTTAGGCATTAAAGAGGGGGCCGAGTTGGTAGTAGACGGTCGCGAGTATCAGGTACCCCAACACGAAAAAGGTTTTTTCATGGGTGCTTGCCTCTTCGATAAAGTAAAGCCGAATATGCGCATTTATAAAGAAGAAATTTTTGGGCCGGTTTTATGTATCGTGCGGGTTCCCGATTTCGATTCCGCATTGCAATTAATCAATGCACACGAATACGGTAATGGCGTTGCGGTTTTTACACGAGACGGAGAAACGGCGCGTAATTTCGCTTCAAAAGTGAGTGTGGGTATGGTGGGCATTAACATTCCAATTCCCGTGCCGGTTGCTTATCATTCCTTTGGTGGTTGGAAGCGATCGATTTTTGGTGATACGTCGATGCACGGGTCAGAGAGTATTCATTTTTATACGCGGCCGAAAACGGTAACGGCGCGTTGGCCAAAAGATAAAAAGGGGAAGGCGTCGTATCATATGCCGAGTCATTAATATTCTGTCAAATAAGTCTTTGTACGTTCGTTCGGGGAGGAGTAGTAAATGACAACTATTGGATTCATCGGACTAGGCCACATGGGGCATCCCATGGTGGATAATCTGTTAAAAAATAAATACACCGTTAAAGTGTTTGACCTTGTTGAGACAGCGGTAAAACAATCCGTAAAATCCGGCGCCGCAGCGGGAAAATCTCCCGGCAATGTGGCAATGGATGCCGATGTTGTGATCACCATGCTGCAAACCAGCGACCAAGTAAAAGAATGCTGCCTCGGCAAATCCGGGATTTTTGAAAATTTAAATAAAAAGGGCGCGCTTTATATCGATTGCTCTTCCATCGATGTTGTGGGTTCGCGCGAATTGCATCAAGAAGCGAAATCACGCGGCATTGCCATGCTGGATGCACCCGTGTCGGGCGGTGTAGCAGCTGCAGAAAAAGCGACGTTAACGTTCATGGTGGGCGGTGAAGCCTCTGCTTTCGAATGCGGAAAACCGATCTTAAGTGCGATGGGCAAGAAAATTATTCACGCGGGTTCTGCGGGCACAGGAGCGGCAGCAAAAATCTGCAATAACATGATTTTAGGTATTTCCATGATTGCGGTTTCTGAAGCGTTTGTGCTCGCGGATAAATTGGGTTTGTCCGCGGAAAAATTATTTGAAATTACCTCCAATGCTTCCGGGCAGTGTTGGTCTTTGACGAGCTATTGTCCCTGGCCGGGAATTTTGCCGAACGTTCCTTCCAGCAATAATTACCAGCCGGGATTTACTTCACACATGATGCTGAAAGATTTAAAACTCAGTCAAGAGGCCGCTCAACACGCCAACGCGTACACACCTTTGGGTCAGCATGCGATGAAAATTTACCAAGATTTCGTTGATACCAACCATGCGAGTGTCGATTTTTCAGGCATTATTCAGATGCTTAAAGAAAAATCTTGAATTTGCGAAGACTCGTTTTGGTGGTTGCTCAAGAAACGCTTGGCTGAACTGTAGGTTGGGCTGAGCTTCGAAGCTCAGCCCAACCTACATCTTACCATTTCATTTCCTGTGGTAGGGATGCACGCTTGAAGTGCAGGTTTTGCCGTTGAAGGTAAGAACAACAATACTGCTTTTTGTCAGGATTTTGCTGCCACAGCTGACACTTTTTCCCTCTTTAGTTCGAACGCCAAAATAATACGTAGCGCCCGCGGGACCTATTTTATTGGCACGAGTTCCTAATGAGCCCGATCGGCTGTCATTAACTTCATATCCCAGCGCACGGACCCCGTCTTTTCCCGATCCTTGTGCTTGGACGTGTATTTTTATTGAAGCGGTTTTGGCCAATAACACACTAGGAAACACAGCTAAACTGCCTGCGAATACAGCAAGCAGCGCAATGCGATTAAACTTCTTCATCGGAGTACTCCTGGTTTTCTTAAGGTAAAAGTAACTATAGTACATAATTCTCAACCCCAGCTTGACAAGCCATTTGAATATGTATATATATGTATATACATATTCGGAGGTAATACGATGAAGGCTTCTATCCTGGATTTGCGTTATAAGATGAAAGAGGTTCTACGGGCTCTTGATCGTCATGAAACCGTCGAGATTCTGTACCACGGTAAGCTGAAGGGCAAAATTATTCCTGTTATACGGACATCCAAACGAAAAATCACCGACCATCCTTTCTTTGGAATGTCTCAAGATTCCGATAAAGACGTTGCTGAACAGGTGCATGAACTCCGGAAGGGGAGGTATAGTGATATTTGATACAGACATTTTTATTTGGTTTGAGCGTGGGAATAAAAAAGCAGCCAAGCTGATCGAAAGCACAGAAGAGAAGATGCTGTCGTTGCTGACTTATATGGAATTACTTCAAGGCGCCCACTCAAAGCAGCAACACGAAGTTACTCGTGGATTTCTCCAAGAGTATAATTTTACGATATTGCCACTTAACGAAAACATAGGTCAGCGAGCAGCCATTTATATTGAAGAATATGCATTATCCAACGGGCTTCAAGCAGGAGATGCGATTATTGCTGCAACAGCCGTTGAAAACAATTTGACGCTGGCCAGCGGGAATACTAAGCATTTTCGTTCGATTAAAGAGCTCAGGTTAAAGCCGTTTAAGCCTTAGTACTTAAAGTAATACATTAATTAAATTTATATAATTAATTAATTTCATATAGATAAATAAACTATATGAACTAAAATATATTGTTCTGTGGGCTTCCTTCGGGGAATATGTACTACAATTTCTCTTGTGAGGCGGTCAGAAAAAGGAGCAAACGGATGAAACGGAAACTGATTTTCTTGGCCTTCGGTCTGATTATTTCAGGATTATTTTTTATTTCGCCGGAGACTCCCGCGGCGCAACCGCGTTTGAGTTGGCCTGAATGGGTAAAAGAGCTTCGCGCTGAAGCGATTTCTCAGGGTATTCGACCCGAACTATTCGACGATCTTTTTAAAACAATTAAAGCGCCTGATCCGCAGGTGCTTCGTTTTGATCGTATCCAACCGGAAAAACGGATTACTTTTCTTAAATACCGTCATACCCGTGCCGATGCGTTTCGGATTAAGATGGGGCGTCAAAAATATCAGAAGTATCATCCAATCCTTGCAGAAATCGGTCAGAAGTACGGCGTCGACCCTTGCTTTATCGTCTCGCTGTGGGGTTTGGAAACCAGCTACGGCAATTACATGGGTAAATTTCCCGTCATTCAGTCGTTAGCAACGCTTGCCTATGACACTCGTCGCAGCGCCTTTTTCCGTCAACAATTGCTGTACGCCTTACAGATTTTGAACGGAGGCCACGTTGACTTGAAGGATTTTAAAGGCGAATGGGCCGGTGCTTCAGGGCATCCCCAATTTTTGCCTTCCAGTTGGCACAACTATGCAGTCGATTACGATAAAGACGGCCGCAAAGACATCTGGAAAACCTATCCAGACGTATTTGCTTCGATCGCTAATTATTTGGTAGGGCATGGTTGGCAGAAGGGTGGGCCATGGGCAATACAAGTCGAGTTACCTTCCAGGTTTGATCAAGGTCTGATTAATTCAAAAGTGCAAAAACCCGTGTGGCAATGGAAGCAAATGGGCGTGCACATTACGGGCGGCAGACCCTGGCCGAGTGAAAACTTAGAGGCTGCCCTGATTCGCCCTGAAGGTGGGCCAGACTTATTGGTCTTCAATAACTTCAATGTCTTGATGAAGTGGAACCGTTCGACTTATTATGCAGGAACGGTCGGTTACTTAGCGGAAGAGATCTGCGGACGACCCCTGCAATAAAAATTGCTGTGAATGGTGACATGTCTGTACAGACAACATTATTAACGCCTGATTTATATCAGTACTTCCTCGAAGTTTCTTTGCGAGAACCGCCGCTGTTACATTCTCTCCGCGAAGAAACCCAAGCACAATTTGCCACGTATCGCATGCAATCTTCACCCGAACAGGCGCAATTTTCATCACTTCTGATCAAATTAATGGGCGCAACACAAGCAATCGATATCGGAACTTTTACCGGCTACAGCGCGCTGGCGATGGCTCTGGCTTTGCCAGACTCGGGCCAAGTCATTACCTGCGAGGTGGACGAGAGGCCCGTGGCGCTGGCTCGAAGCTATTGGGAAAAGGCTGGAGTGACCGATAAGATTAAATTGCATCTGGCTCCCGCATCAGATACATTGAAAACTCTATTAAAAAAAGGTTTGCAGGGCCATTTTGATTTTGTATTTATTGATGCCGACAAAATTAATTTGGACATTTACTACGAATACTCATTGGAGTTAATTCGGCAGGGTGGACTGATTGCCATTGATAATGTTTTATGGAGGGGGAAGGTAATCGACGAATCAGATGACCGTGAAAGCACGAAAAAGATTCGGATCTTAAATAAGAAAATACACCGCGACGATCGTGTTGATTTGAGTCTTATTCCGATAGGTGATGGATTAACCTTAGTAAGGAAAAAATAATGGAAATAAACACGGATGAACTGAATTTAATGGAATTAACCGCAGCGGATGTTGTTATCCGTCCCGCCATTCCCGATGAAGCGATGATACTGAGTGATATTACCTGGCGCTCAATTGGTTATTGGGGCTACGACGAAGAATTTTTGCGAAGTAGCGGAGAGTTTTTAAATATTAAACGTTCCTTTATCGAAAAAGAGAGCGTTTATGTTGCGGAACGTCAGGAACAAATTTACGGATTTTATGGGTTGAGTGATGAAACGGGCGAGCCACATCTTGCTTATCTGCAAATCGCGCCAGAATATATGGGACAAGGACTCGGGAAACTCTTGTGGCACCACGCAATTCGTCAAGCGCGTGCACGCGGTTGGAAATCCCTTAAAATCCACGCGGATCGTTATTCAGAACCGTTCTTTACGCACATGGGCGCAGTCAAAATTCACGAACACAATTACCATGCTTTGGCGGATCAGCCCATATCTGTTTTAAGATATCAGCTCTGAAAGCGAACTAAATATCCGTCCGCCGCTCACAAAACCCAGAGCGCCAACGTTGGTCAGTTTTCGTGATACGTTGCTGTTGGCTTCACACAAATAAACGGTTACCCCTCGTTTGTGGTATTTTTCAATGAGTTCTTTGAAGGTCTCTAAACCGGTTATATCCATAAAAGGCACGTCTTTTAATCGGAAAATAATGGTTTTCGGGTCGGCGTGAATAGAGCCCAGTGCGCGTTCCATTTTTTCAGCTACTCCGAAAAAGAAAGGGCCTTGAATGGCATAGACGAGAGTATCTTTAGGTAAATTCGGTATTTCATCGTGGGACTGTTCAGTCACGCTAATGGTTTGATGCATGCGCCGAATAAAAAGCAACATGGCGAGAATTACTCCGACATTGACAGCAACTACCAGATTGGTAAATACCGTCAGAAAGAAAGTAATTAATAATACGAATACGTCGTAACGCGGTGCGCGCCGAACCATGCGCATAAAATGTGGAACGTCGCTCATGTTGTAAGAAACAACGAAAAGAATAGCTGCCAATGTACATAAGGGTATCTCGAAAGCAAGGGGGGCTAATAACAAAATAATTAAAATTAACAATACGGAGTGTACGATTGCAGCAATCGGACTGTTGCCGCCATTGCGAATGTTGGTGGCCGTTCGTGCAATAGCGCCCGTTGCGGCAAAACCACCGAATAACGGCGCAATCATATTTGCAAGGCCCTGACCAATTAATTCTTGATTGGAATGATGACGGGTTCCCGCCATGCTATCGGCCGCCGTTGCCGATAACAGTGATTCAATCGAGCCTAAAAGTGCAATGGTAAATGCAGGGGCAATGAGCGTTAATATCTGATGGACACTGACTTCAGGAAAGTGAAATCCTGGTAAGTGTTGTGGAATACCGCCAAAAGTGCTTCCCAGAGTAGCTACGTTTTTAAAATGAAAAATCGCTTGAATGGTTGTCATAATAATCATAGCTACCAAAGGTCCCGGAATGCGTTTAATAATTTTAGGAGTGACTAATATTAGGGAAATACTTAATAAGGCCAAGAGGGTCGTTGTTAAATTTAACGTAGGAAAGGCTTTCGCTAAAAGCCATATTTTATAATAAAAAGGCGCATCCAATGCCGGATGAATGTTCAGCCCAAAAAAATCTTTCCATTCGCCCACAAAAATGATGACCCCAATGCCGCTGGTAAAACCAACAATTACCGGTTCGGGAATAAATTTAATCGCACTGCCCAGGTGCATGAGCCCCATAAAAATCAAAATAATGCCGGCTAGGATGGAGGCGATCTGTAAACCCGTCACCCCGTAGTGTGCGGTGATATTGGCAAGAATAACGATAAAGGCGCCGGTTGGGCCGGCAATTTGTACCCGACTGCCACCAAAGACGGCGACGATCAATGCAGCAGAAATAGCGGTATAAAGTCCTTGAGCCGGGGTAACGCCGGAGGCAATTGCAAAGGCCATGGCAAGCGGTAGCGCAACCACGCCGACGATTAATCCGGCAATGATGTTCGGCCACCAATTCTTAAACTTAAAAAGACCGGCACGATAGGCTTCAATGAGCGCTATCATACACTACCTACCCCAGGGCCTAGAATTAATGGCAGACCCTAATCCTAACAACAGAACACTAAAAAACGCAGATGGTAGATGAGGCGATCACTACTGTCAAATACCCGTTTAACTCACTCGGAATCCACTTTGCCCGTGGCTGAAAGCATCACCGCAACGGATCTCGTTTTTGGGAATTTGGACAAAATAATGTTAATGATTACCATAATCGGAACGCATAAAAACATACCGAGCACACCCCAAATAGCACCCCAAAACGCTAAAGAAAGCAGTATTACAATGGGGCTTAAATTTAAGCGCGTTCCCATCCATCGGGGTTCTAAAAAATTCCCTACGGCAAATTGAATGGCCATCAATATCAGGGCGAGCACTATAAATGGAATAAAATGCGTGATTTGAATTGAAACGGCGAGTAACACCAAAACAACGGCAATAATCGGTCCAATAAACGGAATATAATGCAGTAGAAAAATCAATACGCCCCAAAATTCCGCATAGTTAATTCCAAAAATCAGAAGTAAAAAATAACTTAACAGCGCCGCAATCAAGTTATTAACCGTTTTAATTTTTAAATAATTATTGATATCTGTATCGATTTTATCGAGTAGCACGCTGACTTTTTTATACTGTTCCGGCTTTCTGCACATCGCTCTTAATTTGGGCTGAAAAGTCCTGTACTCAAGCAATAAAAACAATAAATAAATTAATATCAAGATAAAGCTGCTGGCCGTTGTCGAAGCAATCAACGCTAGGCGTGAAAATAAGTGAGACAGGTCAACTTGTGCAATCAATCCGCTGATGTTGAATTTATCTCCGAGGAATCGGTTTAACCAAGCTAATAATTCTTGCAGTCTTTTTTGATATTGTGGAGCCTCAGTAATAATATTTAATATAGAATGCTCGAACAAAATAAAAAATAAATACAAGACGAAACCACCCGTGATAATCGCGATGGTCAATGAGAGTGGGTAGGGGAGGCTCTTCTTTCCAAGAGGGATGCGCTGATACAGTGCGGTTAATCGGATAATGATGTACCAAAAAACCAGTGCGATAACGAGTGGTAATAGCAGATTTTTCCCAACAAAGAGAATATAAATCGTTAGAAATAATAATAGAAAAGTCGCCGCAAAGTTTAAGTAGCGCACGTTCATTGCGTGGGCCGCGCCGTGAATTTCCCTTTACAATCTGCAGTGCTCCAAACGGCATCGGTCGCTCCATTGGGCGTAACCTGTTGTTCGTGAATCCATCCTTTTGACTCCCACGGCTTTCCTCCATAAAAACCGGAAAAAACAACATTAGCAGTGATGAAGTACAACCCATTTTTTTCGAATTCTTTACGGGTTTCCTGTTTTACGGTTATCCCGTTTTTGGCTTTTGCACCGGCCAAAACCTCTTGGCGGCTTGCGATCAGCACGTCGGGAGAGTGTGAACGGCAATAGGCTGTTGAAATTCCTTTTCGAGCGGAGGTGACGTCGTGGAAGGTTACTTCCCACGATTGGTCGGATTGCTCGGCAAAAGCAGTGGCGGCTGAACATATCGCAGCAAAAACAGTAAGAATATGAGCGTATCGAATAATAGTTTTCATGATTTTCTCCTTCTACCAGCGCAACAGCACGCCATCGTGAATCGTACGTCTTACGGCTTCTTTCTGAGATGAACTGGGCATTATCCAATAAGTTCCGTTAATCGCTGTTCCAAATTTGGCACGGGTATACTGGCAGAGTTCAAGAACGTCTCCGCAGTTGATTGTCTGGGCCTGATCGGGTGTGCTGCAGATAAACTCCACGGCAGCTTGATTCATCGCGAAAGCTCCCCACTGGCCTCCCCTGATCACATTTTCGAAGGGAGGAGCGGTATAATCTTTTGGGTCGCGCTTTGCAATGAAATGGACGGGGTGTGGCGCTTTGTTGTGAACGAGGTAAACGGTTTGAATATCTTCTGATTCGCTTACGGGCTTTAAAATCAGCAGTGAGGATTCGAACTCATAACCCAGCTCGCGGCAGCCGTGAGGGTATTTCCGCGGGGGCTTAGCGGCTTTTTTAGGCTTTGCCGCAGTGGTTTTCGCGGCGAATGAGTCGCTGTAGTAAATTAGGCTGGAAACGGCTAATAAAAGAGCAAAAAACTTGATTAAACGCATGATAGTGTCCTTTCGGGAAGGTCCATTGATGATATTGATTATACAATGTTTTTTTTAGGTTACAAGAGTGTTAGGCTATTGACTCAGTTTCGCATGACGACGGGGAAAAGAGATGTGGGATTCTTTCAAAAAACTAATCGAGGGTTACCAGTCGTTCCGAGAAAAGTATGTAACGGGTGATAATTCGATAATGAAGTCATTAGCCAGTCAGGGGCAACAGCCTGAAATTATGGTGGTCGCTTGTTGTGACTCTCGTGTGGATCCCGCGCTGATACTGCAGTGTGATCCCGGGGATTTATTTGTTGTGCGCAATGTTGCGAACATCATCCCTCCGTATGAAAAAGACGAAGCACATCACGGAACCAGTGCTGCTTTGGAGTTTGGCGTTTGTTATCTGAAAGTGAAACACCTGATTATTTTGGGACACAGCCAATGTGGTGGCATTGAAGCGCTATTAAACGAAGATAATTTACAGCAAAACGATTTTATTACGCGGTGGGTCGCTTTAATTAAGACAAATAAATCCGACTCGCGTGACGCGAACGAATTTGCCAAGCAAGCGCTGAATCATTCTTTTCAAAACTGTTTGACTTTCCCCTGGATTCAAGAACGTATAAGTAAAAAACAACTCTCCATGCATCGCTGGTTTTTCAATATTAAAGAGGGGAAGATCTTTACTTATTCGGCAAGTCACGGTAATTATCGCGAATTGAATCCGTCAACAAGCTGATAACTCGTGCTGCGTCCACTGCTTGGATTTTTTATCATGACCCCATATTCGATGAGCCCTTGTATGTCTCTTAATGCGGTGTCTTGAGAGCACTTCGCGATTTTGGCGTATTTACTCGTCGTCAGGTTGCCCTGAAAATCTCCCAATAAATAATTGATGATCTTTCGTTGGCGTTCGTTGATTGAACGATGATTCAGTTTTTGCCATATTTTTTCTTTATGGAGCACTTTTTCTAATGTTTTGTCTGCGCTTTCTATCGCACGACCCAGACAAGCAAGAAACCATTCCAACCAGCGAGTAATATCGAGATTGCCTTTTTGAGCAGTTTCAAGCATTGAGTAATAATTTTTTCGTTCTTTTTCGATTTGAGCCGACATGCTGTAAAAACGTTCGGAGGTGTTGTCGGCTTTTGCAAGACACAGGTCAGCAATGGCGCGAGCAATTCGTCCGTTACCGTCTTCAAACGGATGAATCGTCACAAACCAAAAATGGGCAACGCCGGCTTTTAAAACGGGATCAATCGTTTCAACGCGGTTGAACCAATCCAAAAATACTTTTATTTCATGCTCAAGACGTTCGGAGGAGGGGGCTTCAAAATGAATGTGTTCTCGTCCGATGGGGCCGGAAACTACCTGCATGGGCCCTGCTTTTGCCGGACGCCATGCGCCAACAGTAATCGGGCGCATTCCACTTCTTCCCGTTGGAAACAAAGCACTGTGCCACGCGAACAAGCGTTCCGCTGTTAATGGTTTTTCGTAATGTGTTGTCGCATCTAGCATCATTTCGACGATGCCTTCCACGTAGCGCGTTGCCACTGGTAATCCCGCCACATCAATTCCGAGGTGCCGAGCGAGCGAGGATCGTACTTGCTGGGGATCTAGAGTTTCACCCTCAATTTCACTGGATTTCACTACCTCAGCAGTTAATGCTTCAAGGGTTGCCTCACTTCGGATGTCAAATCCCAGAGCTCCCATCCGGCCGAGTAAGAAGCCCTGCTGATGCCGAGCAGAGGCGAGTAGAGGGGCTAGTTTTTCGTTATCCCAGTATAAAGCTGGCCAATTGGGTAACTCGTGAATATACACCATAATCTCCGCAATTTATACGGAGATTATAACAGCTAAAATCCGCAGGTTCAAAGCAAATTTTTAAGCAAATATCCATTCCATTGCTGAGAGCCCTCAGAAATTATCAGAACAAATGGGTGCAAGGCACCTATTTGTTCTGATAATTTCTCTTATCAGAGGCAATGGAGGGCGAAGGTGCGCGGATTCAACTCGTAAGTGCAACCGTTTTTTAGTGGCTTGGCGAATTCTTCGATAACTCGTCGTATTATTTCTCATCCACCTAACTAATTGCGTTCGTTCAGAATGAGTTAGGATTTTGCCAAGTGTTAATTTTTGTAAACTGATTGCCATATCTCGTGGTATAGCGGTTATGCTTTTTCATTATCGGCTACCTCTTCTTGACCGAGTTGCCATTTTTAATGGGCTAACGATTTATTCTGATTACTGTACAGTTGTGGCACCGTCATCTACAATCAAATCCAATCCATGCACACAATTTGAATCATCGGATGCAAGGAAAGTTGCGGCACCAACTAAATCGGCTGGCTGCATATAGGAGTTATTAGTGGGCGGCTTCTTAATTTGTGCTATAAAATTAGGATCATCTCGCAATAGTTGATTCATTGGGGTAGCAGTAAAGCCGGGCGAAATGGTATTCACATTAATACCAAAACTGGCAAGCTCAGCTACTAATGATTTTGCCATTGCTAGTACCCCACCTTTACTTGCAGAATATGAAATAGCACCAGCAACGCCTCGAATTGCTGCCAGTGATGAAATGAAAATGATTTTGCCATAACGTTGTTTTTTCATATGAGGAGCTATTGCTCTCGCCAACAAAAAAGGCCCTGTCAAATTTACATTTATCACAAAATTCCAATCTTCAATTGTATGATCTTCTAAGCTTTTAAAGCGAAGCACACCAGCGCAGTTAACGAGTATATCAATATGTTTATATTTTTCGAGCACCGCGTTAACCGTTTCATCCAAAGCAATAGGATCTGAGATGTCACAAGTCATTGCTTCTGCATAACCGCCGATTTTTTTGATTTGAGTTACTAGCTTGTCAGCATCACTTGGCGTGTTTTTATTAATGATAATAACGGTAGCTCCTTCTTTCGCAAATGCATTAGATATCGCCGCACCAATGCCTCTAGAGCCACCTGTGATAATGGCAATCTTGTTTTTTAATTTCATTAACTTTTCCTACATTGCCCTACTCATTTTAAGTTCAATTCATAAAATTTATAATCTGCTATTCCATGAGTGTAGAACGGATCATCTTTTACAAGTTCTTGTGCCGTATTTAAATCCGTATGAGCTACGATAATCCCACCCTCGCGAGGAATTTTCGCACCAGAGGCGATAAACAGACCTTTGTCGTAGTATTTCTGTAAAAATGTACGGTGCGATTCAACATGTTTATCCACTACATCAAGCGAATTTTTATAAGTTAACTCAATAATAACCATGGTGTTCACTCGCTAACTAAAAATCGCTCTCTATACTGAATAACCGTACACAAACATCATCCACTATGCCTGTATCTTTAGATTCAATGTACTTCTGAATAAAATCAGTAACATATTTTGTCTTACAATGATTATCAAAAGCGTCTTCGTTGGCAAATTCCTCGATGGATACAATTTTGTATTTAGAGTGTCCAGGTGCCCTGGGATGTAAAATTTGTTGGGTAACAAGGTATCGTAAACAACCCTCTTCGCTTTCTAGGGTCTGAGCACCTAACTCATTTAATAATCCAAAAAATTCTTGTTCATGGTTTTTTTTAGGTGAAAACTCTGCAATAACATACACACAGTGGGGCATTTTATTCGCTCCCAAAAATCAACAAACAGAAATTGCTTTGTAAGCTAAGGTCACATAGACCCACCAGGGTGTTCCTTTTAAAGCAATTACAATAGGGTTCATACCTGTGGTAGTATACTAAACTTGGGGAAGGACGCCTATGCCGGCTTATCTCGATATCATCGTTAGTTTACTGGTCTTGACGATCTTAGAAGTCATCTTAGGGATCGACAACCTCGTCTTTTTGGCGCTGATATCGCAAAATCTGCCTAAATCCCTTCAACCTAAAGCACGCCGTTGGGGGCTGACCTTTGCCTGGGTAACTCGATTAATTTTACTGGCGTCTGCCGTATGGTTGACTAAGCTTACCCGGACGCTCTTTTCAATTTTTAATACCGCCTTTTCTATACGCGATCTCTTTTTGATTGGGGGTGGCTTATTCTTATTAGCCAAAGCAACACAAGAGATTCACCATGAATTAGAGGTCAAACCGAAACGAAAAACAGCAATCTCCCGCCTCAAACAATTCAGTTTTGTGGTGGCACAAATTGCATTATTAGACATTATTTTTTCTTTGGACAGCGTGTTGACGGCCATCGGATTGACGAAGCGTTACTGGTTAATGGTCGTGGCGATTACGATTGCGATCATCACTATGATATTTGCCAGTGAACCTTTAAGTCGTTTTATTGAAAAGTATCCAACCCTAAAAATGTTGGCACTGAGTTTTTTAATGCTGATTGGAATGGTCCTTATCGCCGATGGGTTTGAGTATCATATTCCTCGTGGCTATCTCTACTTCGCCATGGCATTCTCCATTGGGGTTGAGTTTTTAAATTTGTTAAGACAAAAGCGTCGGCGGTAACGGGAGTTCTTTTTTAATGTTCACGCAGCTTCTCCTATTCACACTCATTGGGTTTGGTGCTCAATTAGTTGATGGTGCCATTGGCATGGCTTACGGTGCTATCAATATGACCATTTTATTGAGTATGGGAATTCCACCCGCTACGGCGAGTGCAGGCGTGCATACGGCGGAGGTTGTGACGACGGGCATTTCTGGATTGTCACACGCCATGTTTAAAAATATTGATTATGCCCTCTTTGTGCGACTGGTTATTCCCGGCATTGTTGGAAGCATTTTAGGAGCTTATCTACTTACTCGAATACCACCGGAAGTATCAAAGCCCATTATCGCTGCCTATTTGATCGTCATCGGAGGATTTATTTTATACCGAGCATTACGCGAAGGAAAATTGTTTCACCTCATGAAGAATTTTTTCGTAGGGAAAGTATTGAAACGTAAATTGCCCTCAACACATGCACGTGGACTAATACCCCTAGGTTTTGGTGGGGGTTTTTTTGATGCGGCGGGAGGCGGTGGTTGGGGCGCCATGGTTACTTCATCCTTGCTGGCACAAGGGACTACACCACATTACACCATTGGCACGATTAACTTAACTGAATTTTTAGTGACGCTGACCACTTCCCTCACCTTCTTTTTTACCATCGGCATCAAACATTGGCCGATTATTATTGGACTGATTATTGGCGGCGCCTTTGCTGCACCTTTTTCGGCTTACCTCGTGCGCCGTATCCATCCGCGTGTCTTAATGTTAATCGCTGGTACTGTGGTTATGTTGATAAGTGTAAATATCCTGGCCAGGCTTTTCTTTTAGTGGATCCACCCTCAGCCGACCATTAACCCGATGATTAAATAAGAAAAATATATTTCATCCTCCTACTTGCGCGCCCTGGAAATTCGGCGCAATATTATGTCGGTCCCTTACCCCAAGGGTTAGGGGTTGGTATTAAATATGGAGAGAATAATGAAAAAATATCAGTTGTTAATTGCAGCGGCTAGTGCTGTGTTTGCTGTATCGGCTTTCGGCGCCACGTCCGTAGCTAACGATATGGCTGCAGTGGGTGCAAAACAATTGTTAATCGCAGATGATCAAGCAGCTCCTCAAGCAGCTGACCAACAAGCGGCTAGCAATAATCAAAATAGCACCGATCAAAACGCTGATCAAAATAACTCCGACAATTCGAATGCTGATCAAAGCGACGATACGGATACGGATTAAAGAAAGCAATTCTATGCTGGCCGCCGCTTCCTTGTGCGGCCAGTTCCTGACTTTTTAACAAAGCACGTTACGCGCTCTATTTATTCTTCATCTTGGTGATGAAGATCATCGATAATGCTATCAAGAGAAGACTTTTTATATAAAGGATCTTGCGGATCACTTTCAATGTCATCGTCGAGTAATTCACGAATGCGTTTTGCATCGAAATAATCTTCCAATCGACGACGCCAATCCGGTTGATGACGCTTTGCTCGTTTAGCGCTTCTTGGCGGAGAAGTTTCAAGTCCTTCGCCTTCAACTTCACTGATTTCTGATTCGTTTTCTTCAACAAGCAGAAAATCAGAATCTTCCGATTCATCGGAAGCACCAAACGGTTCCTTAGCCTTCTCATAGGGCTCTTTCATATTGCCCTCCCCTACCCCAAGGATTGCAGTAACTATATAGCTTAAAATTATTAACTCGTATAGATGCACGTATTAAAAACATCCATTTCTCACAAGCTACTAAGCGGGTTCGCACGCGAGCGACCTACTTGATCAGAGTAATCCGTCGTGTTGAAAAATTTCTAACCACTGTTTAGAATCATTAGGGAATCATTCGAAATAATAATCGTCAGGGGGAGATAAATGGTATCAGGACAACATGCCCTTTCCCCTCTATTCGACACATTAGAAAACCATCAATCCATTCGAGAATCGCATCCTTTTCCTGAGGATTATCGCCTTGCGGCGGCATTTATTCACAGTTACCGCGGGAGCGAGGCGACGTTTAATGCCTATCGGCGGGAAGTCGAGCGATTGCTTCAATGGAGTGCGCACGTTGCTTGTAAACCTCTACCGTCATTAAAACGGCAAGACATCGAAAACTTTATTCACTTTTGCCAGCAGCCCCCTAACGACTGGATTGGTTTAAAAAAAGAAGACCGGTTCATTGCGGAAGACGGAAAGCGCATACCGAATCCAAATTGGCGGCCATTCGTGGTTACGGTCAGCAAGGCCGCTTACCGCCAGGGGATGAAACCCGAGCTGCGGCACTACGCGCTTTCACAAAAAGCGACGCAGGCTATTTTTGCTATCGTAGGGAGCTTTTTTAATTACCTCATTCAAGAGGATTACCTGGGCCATAACCCAGTTTCACAAATTCGGCAAAAGAATAAATTTCTGCGGAAACAAACGCGCGCCCCCATTCGCCGCCTATCCGAGCTGCAATGGGCTTACGTCATTGAAACGGTGGAACGAATGGCCAATGCCAATCCCGAACACGAACGAACGCTGTTCATGATGAACGCGCTGTACGGAATGTATTTACGTATTTCAGAACTCACAGCGACTTCTCGTTGGCAACCGCAGATGGGTCATTTTTTTCGGGATGGAGACGATCATTGGTGGTTTAAAACCGTGGGTAAAGGCAACAAGGAGCGGCAAATTGCCGTCAGTGATGCTATGTTGGGAGCGCTCAAACGATACCGCCACAGTTTACACATGCCTCCGTTGCCCACTCTGGGAGAAACAACGCCCTTAATTCACAGAAAAAAAGGTAAAGGTCCCATCACAAGCAGTCGCCAAATTCGCCAATTGGTTCAGGTGTGTTTTGATGCGACGATTGTCCGCTTGAGCGACGATGGCTTTCACGAAGAAGCACAGCAATTACAAGCAGCGACGGTGCACTGGTTACGCCATACCGGCATTTCGGACGACATCAAACATCGCCCACGCGAGCACGTTCGCGACGATGCGGGACACGCTTCTTCGGTCATTACTGATCGGTATATCGATATCGAATTGCGCGAGCGCCACGCTTCTTCTAAAAATAAGCGCATCAAACCGGAAGATTTGGAGAGCAGTTAAATGCCGGCGGATCACAATTTAATTCTCAGCACGGATTCGTACAAAGCCTCGCATTATTTACAATACCCCCAAAATACCGAGCGTATTTCGTGTTACATCGAATCGCGCGGTGGAGAGTTCCCACGCACACTTTTTTTTGGGCTACAAATGTTTTTGAAGGCGTATTTAACTAAGCCCATTACGCAAGAAAATATTGAGGAAGCAGAAGTCTTTTTACACGAACACGGCCTCGTTTTTAATCGCGCCGGCTGGGAATATATTTTAAAAAAACACGGTGGTTATTTACCGCTGGCGATTGAAGCCGTCCCCGAAGGAACCTTGGTGCCGTTGCACAATGTCTTATTGCAAATCGTTAACACCGATCCAAAGTGTTTTTGGCTCACCACCTACATTGAAACCGCTTTGCTGCGTAGCGTGTGGTATCCCACCACGGTTGCTACGCTGTCTTGGCAGTGTAAAGCGCTTATACGTCGATATTTGGAGGAAACCGCAAGCACGTTGGCTGGGCTGCCATTTCAATTACACGATTTCGGGGCGCGTGGCGTAAGTTCTCAAGAATCGGCTGAAATTGGAGGCGCGGCTCATTTAGTGAATTTTCAGGGCACGGATACCCTCGCTGGCATTCTTGCCGCTCGCCGTTATTACCACGAGCACATGGCGGCTTTTTCGATTCCGGCCGCGGAGCATTCCACAGTCGTAACGTGGGGCAAGGAACACGAAGGCGACGCCTACGCGAATATGCTCAAGCACTTCGCAAAAAAAGGAAAATTAGTGTCCGTGGTGAGCGATTCTTACGATATTTGGAATGCGTTAAAAGAAATTTGGGGGGTACGATTAAAACAAGACGTCATCGATAATCCCGGCGTACTCGTGATTCGTCCCGATAGCGGCGATCCCGCCATTATCGTTACAAAGACGATTGACATTTTATTTGATATTTTTGGATCGACCGTAAATGAAAAAGGCTACCGCGTGTTGCCAAAGAATTTACGTATTATTCAGGGAGACGGCGTTAATTTACACACCATCGGCGAGTGTCTTGAAGCCATGAAACAAAAAAAGCAAAGCGCGGAGAATATCGCTTTTGGAATGGGTGGCGCCCTCCTCCAAAAACTGGATCGAGATACTCAAGAATTCGCCATGAAAGCGAATGCCATCCAACGCAACGGTAAATGGCACGATGTTTACAAAAGCCCTCTGACTAATATGGCTAAAGCATCAAAGCCGGGGCGATTAGCCTTGGTTCACGATGCGGAAGTAGGCTTCAGAACCATTCGTTTTGAAGAGTTACGCAATCAAAAAAATGTATTGATCCCCGTTTTTAAAAACGGAGAAGTGCTCAAAGAATGGAGTTTCAAAGAGATTCGGGAGCGCTCGGAAGAGTTTTTTGAATAAAGAGGGCAGGCATCCAGGAAATAAAAGCTGGATCCCGCGGTCAAGCCGCGGGACGACGTTAAATTAGTACCAATACCGACTACATCGATACGCCGCATTCCTTGCTTGACCATAATAGCCATACCAACCAAATTGGTATTTGCCGTAAAACCGGCACGGTGAACGGAAGATGCCGCAGTAATACCGCACGCCTAAGTTACGTCGATAATAATGTGATCCACCGCGGTATTTCCACCCATAGACTCGAACTTTAGTATAACAAACCCAATAACCACGATGGTAAAACTGGGCCAATTGTAATGGTTTGCTGGATTCTGCTACTTGCCCGGTTGCGGCAACCGCAGACCCCATGGGAATAATCCCAAGGGCTAATGCAAAAGCAGCAAGACTGTAAAATAGCTTTTTCATGGCGGTTCCTCCACAAAAACCTACATATAAAAATCTTAGCATAAATCTATTTAAAAATATTAATAATATATTTTAACTAATTGATAATTTAAAATTAATTATAAATTATTAATGCGTAGCTTTAGGTTTGTTTTTGACTATAATCTGAAGTATTACTCGCTAGCTAGCCTTCGTCCACTTTCAGCATCAAACAAATGGAGGGCGTCTGAGACAACTTTAAGCGTAATTTTCGCGCCACTTTCGGGACGAATATTTCCCGAGAGGCGTACCGTAATCAAGCGCTCATTGCTGGGAAGCGTACCGTACAGCAAGGTATCCGCACCCAGCGTTTCAATATGACTCACGTGCAATACAAACGAATGAGCCTCATCTGAGTTGCTCTGAACAATGTTTTCAGGACGAATGCCGACGGTAATTTTCTGATTCGCGTGCAGCCGCTTATGCCGTTCCTCCAGATAAAAACGCGTGCCACCGGTTACTTCCACGGTTTGCTTATCGGCACTGATGGTGGCGTGAAGAAAATTCATCGAGGGTGACCCAATAAAACCGGCGACAAATTTTGTTGCGGGTTTTTCGTAAAGTTCCAGCGGCTTACCGATCTGCTCGGTGTGGCCTTTGTTGAACACCACCAGGCGATCCGCCATCGTCATCGCTTCCACTTGATCGTGAGTCACATAAATACTGGTGGTATTAAATTCACGCTGCAGTTTTTTTATTTCAAGCCGCATTTGCACGCGCAATTTGGCGTCTAAATTCGACAAGGGTTCATCGAATAAAAACAATTTCGGCTGACGCACAATAGCACGCCCCATGGCGACGCGTTGTCGCTGACCACCCGAAAGCTCGCGTGGCTTTCGGTTTAATAACTGAGACAGTTCTAAAATTTCTGCGGTACGCTCCACGCGTTTTTTAATCGCCACTTTGTCTTTTCCGTGCATGCGTAACCCATAAGCCATGTTATCGAATACACTCATGTGCGGATAAAGCGCATAGTTCTGAAAGACCATGGCAATGTTACGATCTTTGGGTGCAAGCCGATTGATGACGCGATTATCCAAAATAATCTCACCAGCACTCGTTTCTTCAAGCCCAGCAACCATGCGTAATAACGTTGATTTTCCGCAGCCCGAAGGGCCCACGACCACAATGAATTCACCGTCCGCGATGTCAATCGTAAAATCGTGTATAACCGGTTCACCCTCGTAAGTTTTTTTAACGTGCTTAAACGTGAGCGTTGACATTATTTCTCTTCCTCAACCAGTCCTTTTACAAACCACCGTTGCATGGTTAGCACCACAATAATGGGTGGAAACGTCGCTAACAGCGAAGTCGCCATAATCTGGTTCCACGCGGGCACTTGATCGGCAACATCAGCCAGTTGCTGAATACCCATAACGATCGTATTCATATCGGAATGCGTGGTAATAACCAAGGGCCATAAATATTGATTCCAACCGTAAATAAACATAATAACAAAGAGTGCGGCGATGTTCGTTTTTGATAGCGGCAGTAAAATGTCGATAAAAAAGCGTATGGGCCCTGCCCCATCGATACGAGCCGCTTCCACTAATTCCGGCGGCAAAGTCATAAAGAACTGCCGGAATAAAAAAGTGGCCGTTGCAGAAGCCATCAACGGTAAAGATAATCCCACGTAGCTGTTTAACAAATCTAAGCGTGCGGCTACTTCAAAAGAAGGCAAAATGCGCACTTCAACGGGTAGCATGAGGGTAATAAAAATAATCCAAAAAGCCAGCATGCGAAAACGAAAATTAAAGAACACAACGGCGTAAGCAGAAATAATCGATAGCGCAATTTTACCCACGGTGATCGCTAACGCCATAATTAAGCTGTTCCACATCATGAGTGAAATGGGCACTTTACCCGCCGCTTGCACACCGCTGACTAGAACGGTTTTATAATTTTGCCACAGATGACTACCCGGTAAAAATGGAATAGGTGCGCGAAGTAGGTCACCGACGGTGTGCGTGGAAGCCACAAAGGCAATGTAAATCGGCAGAATAATAATGGCGGCCCCCACGATAAGCGTGAAGTGGCTTAAAAAAGTGGATAGAGGGCGTTTTTCTACCATAGATAGTCCTCTTAGGCCTGGATCCCGGATAATTTGTTTTAAAAAACAAATTTCCGGGATGACTGGAGTTCTGGAGACCAGAACTCCAGTCATTTGTAGTGCACGCGTTTTTCAATATATTTAAATTGCACTACTGTTAACACTAATACAATAACCATTAAGATGACGGATTGTGCGGATGATCCACCGTAATCGAGACCCACGAAACCGTCGCTGTACACGCGGTAGACTAAGATATCCGTCGCATTCGCCGGGCCACCCTGCGTTACAATCTGAATAACGCCGAAGGTTTTAAAGAAAGCGTAAACCAGATTTGTCACGAGCAAGAAAAAGGTAACGGGGGATAACAGAGGGAAAAGAATGTGCCAAAAGCGTTTAAAGGGCCCTGCACCGTCAATGGCAGCCGCTTCAATAAACGATTTAGGAACAGCTTTAAGCCCCGCCAAGAAAAAAACAAAATTATAACTGAATTGCTGCCACGCTGACGCCAAAATCACCAGAAACATTGCTTGGTTGCCATGAATCGTGTAATCCCAGCGATAACCCAATTTTTGCAGCGGAAATGCGAGAGCGCCCACGGCTGGGTTAAATAAAAAAGCCCAGAGTATTCCTGCAATAGCGGGTGCAACGGCGTAGGGCCAGATCAATAGCGTATTATAAATGCGTTGTCCTTTCACGACGCGATCCACCATCGCGGCCATTAACAACGCGCTGCCCATCGAAACAAACGTGACAAAAAAGCTAAAAACCAGAGTCACCCATAAAGAATTCATATAGGTGCTGCTTTGAAAAATATCAATAAAATTATCTAGCCACACGAAATGCGTGTGTAGCCCGAAAGCATCGGTCCGAAATAATGACTCTTTTATTGCGAGATAAGCAGGCCAGAAAAAAAAGACAACAATCGCAATGACTTGTGGCAACACAAACAAGTAAGGCCAAATTGATTGGCGAAAGTAAGAACGCGTTCGCATAGATATTTTTATTTCACAGTTTGTTCAAAACGGCGCAATAATAAATTATCGCGCTTAACGGCTTCATCCATCGCCTCTTTTGCTGTCTTTTGTTCGGATAAGGCAAATTCAATTTCTTCATCATTGATGTCGCGAATATTGGAATAATAACCCAACCTCAGCCCTTTCGTGTAGGGTTTGGGTGGTTTGTGATTGAGTTCTTTAATAGCGATCTCTGCACCGGGGTTTTTCACATAAAACCCTTGTTGTTTGCTCAACGCATAAGCCGCTTGAGTGACGGGAATATAACCGGTGGCCTCCTGCCATTTCACTTGAACAGCAGGCGTCGTGAGAAATTGATAAAACTTCGCGATGCCTTGATATTCTGCTTTCGACTTGCCGACGAAAGTCCACAATGCAGCGCCGCCGATAATCGTATTCTGCGGCGTGCCTGGCACATTGGGCCAGTAAGGTAACAGGGCCGTACCCAATTTGAAACGCACATTGGATTGGATGTTCGCACGTGCACCCGAGGATTGAATAAACATCCCACATGCTTCACTCGTAAAAAGCGATTGGGCATTATCGCCGCGTCCTCCGTACCGAAAAATATTTTGTTTCTCCCATTGCACAAGCGCAGCAATTTGTTTGATGACGACGGGATTATTGAAAGTCATGGTCGCGTTAAGGCTTTTAAAGCCATTGTCTTCCGTGGCAATGGGCTGATTGTGCCAGGCGCTGAAGGTTTCAATTTGCGTCCACGATGGCCACCCTGTGGTGAATCCACACGAATAACCCGCTTTCAGCAATTTTTGTGACGCCTTCACCACTTCGGGCCACGTTTTTGGAGGATTATCGGGGTCTAATCCCGCTTTTTTAAATGCGTCTTTATTGTAATACATCACCGCGGACGAGCTATTAAAAGGCATAGCAAGAAGCCGTCCTTCGGTATCTGAATAATAAGCTGCAACAACCGGAATAAATATTTCAGTGTCGAAGGGCGTGCGGGTTTCTTGCATGAGTTGGTATACCGGTTTAATAGCACCCGGCGGGTTTATCATCGTTGCGGTTCCCACCTCGAACACTTGCGCAATTCCCGGCTGTTGGTGTGCACGGAAGGCAGCAACCAGACTCGTCAGCATATCCGAGTAAGTTCCCTTGTAAATCGGTACGATTTCATAGTCTTTTTGAGAGAGATTAAATTGCTGTACGACGTCTTCGAGGGCTGTGCCCAATTGCCCACCCATCGAGTGCCAGAATTCAATTTTGGTAGCGGCAAAAGCAGAGGTATTGGAGAATAAGAGGATAAAAGCTAAAAGCAATTTTTTCATTTAGCTTTTTCCTCCATGAAAAAGAACGTTTTGATTTCAAACGCAAATTTTAGTCTATCTGAAAGTCTGCTGTCAAATTCTGGGCGCATGGGATCAAACTGTAGCCTGGGTGGAGCCTCGCTTCGAGGCGTAACCCGGGAATTGAATTCCTTGATTACGCATGGCTCCATCAAGGCTACGCTAAGGAGGGTTTGCCAGGCTCTACCCAGGCTACGACAATTAGCTTATCTGTGCTAGATTCAGTGTAGTGAAATAGCTCGAGAGAACTGCATGAGCATTTGGAAAGAAAAACTCGACGTTCCGGCAGCCACCAACCGCAGTAAAAATACGATTGTTGAACACATGGGAATTGAATTCACTGAAGTTGGAGACGATTACCTTAGTGCGCGAATGGTGGTAGATCACCGCACGCATCAACCGCTGGGGATTATGCACGGCGGAGCGTCTTGTGTGCTGGCTGAAACGGTAGGCAGCATTGCGGGTAACTATTGCGTGGACAGCGAGAAGCAGTACTGCGTCGGATTATCCATCAACACCAACCACATTCGTTCTATTCGATCGGGCTTTGTCATTGGCACGGCCAAACCCCTTCATCTGGGACGGAGCACCCAAGTGTGGAATATTGATATCGTGGATGAACAAAATCGTTTGATATCCGTGACCCGGCTCACCATGGCCGTGTTAAATCGGTAACAGCCCCTATTTCTTTGTGATAAAATTTTCAGGATTCATAACCCTGGGAGAACGTTATGGGACAAGCAAAAACGGGAGGCTTAGCAGGCATTGTAGCGGGCAAGTCGGGTATCTGTACGGTTGGGTTGAAAGGCGTGGGGCTGCATTACCGCGGTTACTCCATCGATGATCTGGCCGAAAAAGCTTGTTTTGAGGAAGTTGCTTACCTCTTGGTCTACGGAAAGTTACCCACTGAAAAACAATTGCGCGCATACCAATCGCAATTGATTAAATTGAGATCATTGCCTTCCCCGTTGAAAACGACGCTTGAGCAAATTCCGAAGTCGGCTCATCCGATGGACGTGTTGCGAACCGGTTGCAGCCTGCTGGGAACGATTGAACCGGAAACCCATTCACACACTGCGATCGATATTGCTAATCGTTTGATTGCGATTTTTCCTGCGATGTTATTGTATTGGTATCATTTTCAAAACGACAAAAAGCGCGTGGATACCGAACTCAAGGATTCCAGCACGGCGGCTTATTTTCTTCATTTATTGCACGGTAAAGAACCAGATCCCTTGCAAGCGCGCATGTTAGACGTGTCTTTGATTCTTTACGCCGAACACGAATTTAATGCTTCTACTTTTGCAGCACGAGTCACGGCTGCTACGTTGTCAGATTTTTACTCGACAATTTGCAGTGCGATTGGCACCCTACGAGGGCCGCTGCACGGTGGCGCTAACGAAGAAGCCTACAAACTGATCTGCCGTTTCAAAACGCCTGAAGAAGCTGAAAAAGGCGTGAAAAGTATGCTGGCCAAAAAAGAACTCATTATGGGTTTTGGCCATCGGGTGTATACGACATCGGATCCTCGATCAAAAATTATTAAAGCCTGGTCGAAAAAGCTCGCGGATAAATTAGGAGACAAACAACTTTATCCGGTATCCGAACGCATTGAATCTATTATGTGGAATGAAAAGAAATTATTTCCGAATTTAGATTTTTACAGTGCGTCCGCGTATGCCTTTTGTAAAATACCCACCGACATGTTCACGCCGTTGTTTGTGATGTCGCGAATCACGGGTTGGGCGGCGCACGTTTTGGAGCAGCGTTCGGATAATAAATTAATTCGTCCTATTTCTGAATACATTGGTCCCGAGCCTCTGGAATTTATCTCCATCGAAAAGAGAAAAGAATGAAGAACGTTCGCCCTGATTTCGACAAAGAAATTCAAGACATTGCCGACTACGTCGTTAATTATCGCATCAATAGCCAAGAAGCGATTGATACCGCGCGTTATTGTTTTTTAGATGCACTCGCCTGCGGTTTTATGGCGTTGTCCAATAAACACTGTACTAAGCTGTTGGGACCCGTTGTTCCGGGCGCTACTCTGAAAAATGGAACCTGCGTGCCTGGAACGTCGTACGAATTAGATCCCGTTCAAGGAGCGTTTAATATCGGCGCGCTGATTCGTTGGCTGGATTTTAATGACACGTGGCTGGCGGCGGAATGGGGTCACCCTTCGGATAATTTGGGCGGTATTTTAGCCGTTACCGACTATTTAACTCGACAAAAGGAAAAAACATTTACCGTACACGATGTTTTTTTGGCGATGATTAAAACGCATGAAATTCAGGGCGTAATTGCCTTGGAAAACGGCTTCAATCGTGTGGGTTTGGATCACGTGGTGTTGGTTAAAGTAGCCACCACGGCGTTAGCTACTTTTTTATTGGGTGGCGATCGAGAAAAAATTTGTAATGCCGTTTCGCTGGCTTGGGTGGATGGACAAAGCTTGCGGACCTATCGCCACGCGCCGAATACCGGTTCGCGAAAATCCTGGGCAGCCGGTGATGCAACGAGTCGCGGCGTTCGTTTGGCGCTGATGGCTATGCGGGGCGAAATGGGTTATCCCAGCGTGCTCACTGCTCCTACCTGGGGATTTTACGATGCGTCGTTTCGCGGGAATCGCTTTAAATTCCAACGACCGTATGGCTCTTACGTGATGGAAAATGTACTGTTTAAAATTTCTTTTCCAGCGGAATTTCACGCGCAAACAGCGGTGGAATGTGCGCTTGCCTTGCACGATCCAGTAAAAAACCGGATCGACGATATTAAAAGCATCGTCATTAAAACTCAGGAGTCGGCCGTGCGGATTATTGATAAAAAAGGCCCGCTGTATAATCCCGCCGACCGCGATCATTGCATACAATACATGGTTGCCGTTCCGCTGATTTTTGGTGAATTAACGGCGGCGCATTACGAAGACGACATAGCGAAAGATCCTCGTATCGATGCCCTACGCGGTAAAATGGAAGTGGTTGAGCATCCACCCTTCACAAAAGATTACTTAGATCCAAACAAACGCTCCATTGGAAATTCGATTCAAATCTTTTTCAAAGACGGTACGAACACCGAAACTGTTACGGTGGAATACCCCATCGGTCATCGACGTCGCCGTAAAGAAGGCATTCCTGTATTGCTGGAAAAATTCCGTCGCGCCGTGCGGGATCACTTCGATAAAAAGCAAGCAGAACAACTCATCGCCCTTTCCGAAGACCACAAAAAATTAGACGCAATGCCGATTGATGAATTTGTTAACGTGACGCGCTGTGTGTAATTTACTTCGCTAACCCTGAAATTATACGGAATTCTCCGCGCGATGCAAATTAATGTGTTGATCTGAATAGTTTTTCTGGATTGAAACATAATCCGATTTAAGGTGAGCTTTGTATCCCATTTGTGGTACAATTGGTATTGAATTTAGCAAGAAAGGTTGTCTCCTAATGAAATCAGATTTTATCCGAGTACGTATAGAGCCGGCGCTTAAAAACGAGGTGCACGAGATTCTCGATGATATCGGTATTAAGCCGAGTCAGGCTATTACAATGATCTATAAGCTCATTCAGCGCGAGCACGGATTCCCCTGCAACTTGCTGTTGCCTAACCGAGAAACTAAACGCGCTATTCGCGAAGCGCGCAAAGGAAAAGGAGTAATTAAAGCAAAGAATGCTCAGGACCTTTTCAAAAAACTGGGAATATAAATGCTGGAAGCATTTTTCAAGAAGAAGTTTAAAAAAGACTTAAAGCGCATCCAAAAACAAGGTAAGGATGCGGGTAAATTAAAAAATGTGATGGAACATCTCATTAATCAAAATCCATTAGATAAAAAATTTCTTGACCATCCCTTAAAAGGTGAATATACCGATTGCCGCGAATGTCACATTGAGCCGGATTGGTTATTGATTTACCTGATGGATAAAAAATCAATTACCTTCATTCGCACGGGCAGTCACTCCGACTTGTTGGAATAAAACATTTTATTTTTCCCTAATAAATTAAATGACGTCCCACAGCTTGCCCATCCATTTATTCGTATTGACTCGCATGATTCACAGTACATAGAAATACTCGCCGCTCGGGAAAGGCGAGACTTTTGGTATCAGTGGGCTGGCCAGCAATTAATTGACCTCGGCTTTGAGGCGTTTACTGAAAATTAATCGCGTTTTAGGTTGGGCTTGAGGGGGCTACGATGCGGGTTCCTCTTCTGCCATCCACTTCGTCAGTGTGTCGATGATCTTCTGAGCTTGATCGTTGCTGGAAATATTGAATTTCGAGCGCGCTTTGAATTCACCGCCGCGTTTTTGATAACGCCGAATCATGTAACTGACGGGGTGATATTTTTGTTTGGCGCGGTCCCAGGTTTGTACTTTGAATACAATTGTGCACCAGGCTCCTTTGGTTAAGACCGCTTTATCCAATTGCTTGATGGTAGTCACACCATCTTCGATATATTCAACGGTAATATCTTCAATTGAAGACGCCATTCGCTTCTCCTCGTCAATAGTTGAAGAACAGTTTAGCGGAAAATGTTAATTTAACCAAATGAAAATCTTTTGAGTGCACGGTAGCGACTGCCTTCGTCCGTTGGTTGGCTTTCATAAAAAACAAGTTCGCGTGCTTCAACGACTAAAGGAGGGATTTCAATCGGCGCCAATCGACGCGGTTGTGCTGCTTTTCCCAGGGTAATGTGCGGCTTATAAGAACGATCTTCTTGCGGTAACCCTGAAATCACAGCCGCTTCATCCAAGCCTACAAACAAATGATCCAGCGTGGGATGAGCGTCCACGTGCGCCGCGACTATTTGAGATTTTAATGAAGGAAACCCACCTATCTTTCTGATAATCATTTTAAATTTTTTAACTTTTTGCGCTGTCTGACGCATCGCCTCAATCAAAACATCCTGGGTTGCGTCGTCCACGTTTCCAAGAAAACGAACGGTAAGATGCCAATTTTCCAGACTGAGCCATCGAACGTGATCGTTGTGCACCTCTGCCAGAGGTGCACTGGCACGTTGTAAAAGCCGGCGATCCGATAGCGATAAGGGAATTGCGATGAATGCTCTAATCATTTGTGAAGACCCGCCGCAAGTGCAGCCGGAGAGCGATTATCCGCCGCGCCGTAATATATTTTATTTTTTGTGCTGACGGAAATCGCAGCCGCTTGTCCCCACAACTGAGTCCCGTACGGACCGCCAATAACCGTCTTATATCCCATCGCTTGTAATTGCTTCAGCGTGTCAGCTGAGAATGCAAACGGTTCCCGATAAATTTGATCCGGTAACCATTGCATATGATAGCGTGGCTGATTTACTGCTGCGTTGATATCCATGCCGAAGTCGATCACGTTCTCAATCGTTTCAACCACCGTGGTGATGATGGTCGATCCACCGGCCGCGCCCAACAGCATAAAAACACGATTATCTTTCATCACCAAAGTTGGGCTCATCGAACTCAAGGGACGCTTATTTCCCTGAATTAAATTGGCTTTGCCCTGCACCAATTGAAATTTATTGGGAACACCCACCCGCAAGGAAAAATCATCTAATTCATTATTTAAAAAGAAACCCGTATTCCCCGGGATAACTTTCGAACCAAAAAATCCATTCAAGGTATAAGTCACCGATACCGCGTTACCTTGGCCGTCAATCACAGCGTAGTGCGTGGTGTTTGCTTTTTCGCGATTTTGATCGGTAAAAAACCCAATATTTTTTGAATCTCCTGCTTGATTTGGCTTTATTTGACTGCGGATTTCTTTGGCATACGTTGGCGAGAGTAATTTTGCTACGGGATTTTGCACAAAATCGGGATCGCCCAAATAACGATTGCGGTCTGCAAAGGCATACCGCATGGCTTCCACGTTGTCGTGCACGGTTTCAGCCGAATGAAAACCCAGCTGATTTAGTGGATAACCGGCCACTATATTTAATATTTCACAAACGATGACTCCCGAACTCGGTGGAGCTACGGTAATAATTCGATAACCGCGGTAAGAACACTCAAGGGGATCCGTTATTTTTATCGAATAGTGACGAAAATCTGCTAAAGACAGAACGCCACCGTGTTGTTGACTGGCGGCCACAATTTCCTGCGCAATGGGTCCCTCGTAAAAAGCAGACGTTCCCTTTTCACTGATTAATTGCAAGGTTTTTGCTAAATGTAATTGGATTAATCGTTCTCCTGGTTGATAAGGTTTTCCATGATGTAAAAAAATAGAAGCCACTGCAGGGTCTTCAGAAAATTCTCGGGTATGCAACTGCAAAATGTCGGTGTCGGGTTTGGTGAGTATAAAACCCTGGCTCGCCAATTGGATAGCGGGTTTCATAACTTGCCGCAACGATAGAGTTCCGTATTTTTGTAACGCGGTATTTAAACCCATGACGGTACCCGGAATACCCACGGGCAGATAACCCGATAAAGCGTCTGGTTTCAGGCGGCCGTTCGAATCGAAAAACACATCACCCGTAATGGCGGCCGGTGCTTTTTCGCGGAAATTAATAGCCACATTCTTACCATTGACCAGGTGAATCAGCATAAATCCACCGCCACCCAAATTACCGCAGCACGGATGCACCACTGCAAGCGCGTAACCCACGGCAACCGCCGCATCAATAGCATTTCCGCCTTCCTGAAAAATCTTTAATCCGACTTCGGTTGCGAGGTGTTGTTCGGTGGATACCATGGCTTGCGTGCTGCTCGCTGGCGGTAAAAAAGCGGCGCTGGAAAACAGCGGAATAAAAAAGAGCAGAAAAAAATAAAGGAGTTTTTTTTCAACGCGTGATGGCGATTTCAATGCCTTACCTTACCCTACCCTAACCGTAGCCTGGGTGTAGCCACGCTTCGGGGCGTAACCCGGGGATTCCTTGATTTCGCATGGCTTCATCAAGGCTACGTTTTAATTCGTAGCCTGGGTGTAGCGGAAGCGTAACCCAGGGATTCCTTGATTACGCTCTCGCTTCGGTACCCACGAACTGCGGTTCAGCTATTCCACAGATCCTTTTGCACGATGCCGCAAGCCATCAAAGCTAAAGCACCCTGCCCCATAGGCCATCACGTACAAGAGACCGCCCAAGATGGTGAGGTTCTTAAAGAAATGATGCGTTTGGTTAACGGCTTCCGCACCTTGAAAATTCCAAAAAGAATGGAATAAGAAGGTCGCAGCGATCACGAAAACAAACAACAAAACCGCACCGAAGCGAGCAAACCAGCCAAAGAACACCAAAATACCACCGCCTAACTCAAATACGATCGCCAGGATAAGCAACCAATTTGCATTCGGCAAACCCATATTCGCAAGCATTCCCGACATCGCTTGGTATTGCACAATTTTTTGAATACCCGCCAGGAGGAAGATCAGCGCGATGAAAACTCGGCCAACCAAAGCCACGAAGTTTTTAGTCACGGGACAACCCTTTGCCATATTATTTTCTCCTTAAAATAAAACAATGGTCAGCGTCCAGTATAAACCACTAAGCTCCTGTTTCGAAGCATTTTTTAAAATTCTTTAGAGTATTTCTAACGCTCGAATCCGTAGCAATAGTTGCGTAACAAGCTCGCCACAGCGATGAGAATCAAACCGATCACTAAGCCCACCAACATCTGAATGCTGTATTGCTGGGGTGAATGCACGATGGGTGATCCCATGACCCACAGCTTTCCCTGCGTCGCCGTCGGTATCGGTGTTGTGCCGGCGGATTGCACGGCTACACTGAGAAAATAACGCCAGGTTTGAGCGGCGTTACGAAAACTGTGAATAATGAAATTAAGCAGGTAGTGATGATCGTGAATCACTTCTTCGATAATAATGACAACAACCGGTGGAATGACGGCCAACAAGAAAGGAGAGCGTTTGGCGTACGCCGAACAAAACATCATCCAGCCAAGGATGGGAAACAACCAAAGACCCTGAAGCCACAGCGTGGTTAACAAGCCAAACCAGCTTAAGCCAATCAATCCTGGGTGCAGTAAGATTTGTGCGGCGGGAAGATGCCACAAATCCATCGCAACGGAACTGACGACAAGCAAAACGGCTTCCACCAGCACAATACAAATCCAAGACACCAGTGGAGCCACGAACAGCCCTAGGATTAACTTCGAGAAAATTGTTTGAAGGGAAGAACTCGGCATCGACTGCCAGAAGAGCACGCTTCGGTTTTTCCGATCGGTGAACAAACAATTCCAAAAATAATTAAAAACAGTAAGCCACAACACCACCGCAAAGACAAAGCCCACGTCAAAAATATAGGAAGCGATCGATCCGTAACTTAAGTACGTCTGCCATTTAAATTGCTGAATATCCGGGTGTACGATCATCACTATCCATAAACCCACAATAGCCAAAAAAATAAAAATTAATCCAATGGTCAGCGGAATATAAAAAAAGTTTCCGCGGTATTCCCACCATTCGCGCCGAAGTAATGTGAATAATCCCCTCATGCTTTTGCGGCTCCCACTTTTGATACGAAAACATCACTGATGCTGGGCGTGGCTAATTCGCCCCACTCCGCCAACTGACTTTTATTGACTCCTTCAAAGATAAACTTGATTCGCCCAAATTGTTTGTGTTCTCGGATCGGTTTTAATTCCGAGAGTTTTTCAATGTTTTCAGGTGAGGTGGTCACCTCAACAAAGCGATCGGAATACTCACTCATGGGACAATTCAGCAGCATTCGTCCTTCTTTAAGAATCACTAAATGCGTCAACAAGCGTTCGACTTCTTCCACTTGATGCGTGGCAATAAGAATGGTTCTTTTCTCCGTGAAATATTCATTTAAAATCGTTCGGTAAAATTCTTTTCGGTACAAAATATCTAAGCCAAGGGTGGGTTCGTCTAGGATTAAAATATCGGCGTCTATTGCCATGACGAGCGCCAGATGAAGTTGTACGATCATTCCTTTCGATAAGGTTTTTATTTTGTTTTTCAAATTAATTTTTGTCTGGTTTAAATAATGAAGCGCTTTTTTGCGATCAAATCGAGGATGAACTCCTTCGACGAAATCGATGGCATTTTTCACTTTTAGCCAGCGGGGTAAAATCGCAACGTCCGAAATAAAACACAGGTGCGTCATGAGGTGCTTGCGGTGCCATTGAGGGCGTATGCCAAATATTCGAACGTCACCCTGGTAGCGGGTGAGCCCCAAAATAGTTTTAATCAGGGTAGTTTTCCCAGCACCATTCAGCCCAATCAGTCCGACGATCTGACCGGGCTCAATTTCTAAGTTAATGTTCTTTAACGCCTGGAGATTCCCATAGTATTTATTTAACTGATCGATCTTTATGATTGCGCTCATTCCCTCGGTCCCATGAACTGTCGTCTTAAGACACTATTTTAAACGCGTTTGGTGTTGAAAGACTAGCTGCTTATGGCTCTCCATCAAAGCGCTGCTGAGTTTGGGGTGTTATTTCGCGCAATGGCTCGTCGGGCTCCGCCCTCCTGCGCTTTATTTGCGCTACATAACACCCCGCACTCAGCACGAAACACCCCCTCATCTGAAAAACTAGTATTCCGTCAAATAAGTCTCTGTGCATTCGTGAGGGGCGTCGCGACCAAGGAAGGTAAGAAGCGCCGAGTACAGGACGTACGTCCCCGAACGAATGCACAGAGACTTATTTGTTTGAGGGAACACTAGCTTTTTAATCGCCGTAGCTGGAAACGGCACAGGCTTTAAGAGTAAACTACGCCGTATGAGAAGATCAGTCCGAACACGGGTGTTAGCCTTGCTTGCTGTGGCGGTATTCGCCGTTCCCCTACTTAGCCAAGCGGCCGTCTATCAAATTGAATTAATTATCTTTTCTCATTTTACTTCCGAAGGGGTGTCGCAAGAACAGTGGCCCATTGTGAACCCGAGTGCCTTCAGTTTTTCTAATAGCATCCTCTTGAAAACGATCAGTGTGGACGGCAATTTCTCGCTGCTGCCCCCTTCCCAATTCATTCTCAATGAAGCGCAATCACGCTTGGACAAGAACCCAAGCTACCACACCCTCATGCACATCGCTTGGAGGCAGCCCGTTTATGCCCCGCGACGGGCGACTGCTGTTCGTGTTGTGGGTGGTCCGGTTGGACAAGTCAATGGAACCGTACGCGTTAGCGTCGCACATTATTTAAATGTTTCATTTAATCTTTTATTTGCCGCACCGACGAGTCAATTATCGCGTTTAGCGCGCAACGATTATTTTAATAACGCCGGAGACACGGTTTATTTTCATTTATCGGAAAAACGTCGAATGCGAAGCAATGAATTAAATTATGTTGACTTTCCATTGTATGGTGTGTTAATCAAAATTGTTCCGATTAAAAATAATTAAAATTTTTAGAGGAGATCACAATATGTCACGCAATTTTTTTCAAACCAAAAAAGAAGAAGATAATTCACTGGAGTTGCCGGTAGATCAAGATCTTATTAATCATGCAGAAAAAATTAAAAATTCTGTAATAAAATCTTATGTATTGGATGGTACATTCTCACCCTCACTCGGAGAGGAACTCGATCGTCTCTTCGCAAGGACAAGGACATGGTACGACGGGGTCTTCCCTCCTCTGCCAGTGCTAAGTGATGATTTTAAGGAACTCATTTTGTCGCCCAACGGAGTCGCAGCACTGAGTGAAGGCCTTGTAACTCCAGACAGCCTTTGCGAACACTATAGTGGATATGGCTCCTTTGGGCCCTTGGAGTTGTTTAAACGAGCCTTTTCAAAGAGTGGTCTTGAGCAGTTGCGAAAAGGGTCTTCCCTAACCTATTTCGTTGATTTAATTAAAGTTGAGCACAAAGCGGTTGGGTCTGGTTGTAGGATATAGAGCACCCATCGTAGCCTTGATGGAGCTCCGCGTAATCAAGGAATTTAATTCCCGGGTTACGCTCGAGGCGAGGCTTCACCCAGGCTACAAATTTCTCTCTGCTACTCGTGTTCTGGTGCGACCATATAGATGCCCGGTGCGTTGCGTAAGTACCCTTTGTAATCCATTCCGTAACCGAACACGTAATGGTTTTCGACTTCCAAGCCGCTGAAATCCGCACGCTGATGACCGTCGGGTAATCGGGCGTGGCACTTGTCTACCAACACGGCCGAATAAACGGTTGAAGCCCCTTGATCTTTACAATACTGAATTACAGCACCTAAAGTAATACCGGCATCCAATATGTCGTCTACCACGACAATCGTTCGCCCTTTCATTTTGCAGGTCGGCTTTACTTTCCACAGCAGATTTTTTCCTTTCGTGTCGCCGCGGTAACGCGTTGCGTGGACGTAATCCACTTCCAAAGGAAAATCCAAGCGGGGCAATAAATTACCCAGAGGAATGATGCCCCCCACCACCACGCACAGAAAGATGGGATTGGCTTGTGCCAGGACGTGACTGATCTCACCGGCCATGCGATCAAGCGCCGCTTCCACTTCAGACTTGGAATACAGACACGTGGCTTTGGCAAATACGTCGCGAATATGTTCGGGTAAGATCATGACGTCATCATCCTTTACGGCCTCTATTATAGCGACATCTTCACTGTGAGCGATACTGCTCATGATTCTCTCCTTGTTGTGTCACGGCGGATAGTAGCGCCCCTTCTGGGATGTTAATTGTTTGTGTTGGAAACGCACATTCTGCCCCATGCTGAGCTACGATGTCTAATATTTTTAACAGCACGTCTTGCTGGATGGCTTGGAATTTTAGCCATTCCGTGGTTTTCGTAAAGGCATAAACCAGAATGTTTAACGAAAAAGAGCCAAAATCCGTGAGGTTGACGAACGTCGTTCGGCGCGTATCAATTTCTGGATGTGCGCGCAACATCTTTTCAATCGCTTTGGCCAATTCGGTAATCTTAGTGGCATCGTTGTAACGCACGCCGACGGTTAATTTTATTCGCCGGTTCCACATTCGCGATGGATTTTCCACAGAAATATTCGACAAAATTCCATTGGGAACATAAAGCGGTCGATGATCAAAAGTACGAATACACGTCAAGCGCCAGCCAATATTTTCAACCGTGCCTTCGATTTCACGGTCGGGGGAACGTACCCAATCACCCACGGAAAAGGGGCGATCCCAATAAATCATCATACCACCGATAAAATTCGCCAAGCTGTCTTTTGCTGCAAAACCGATAATAGCACCACCCACGCCACCAAAAGCCAACAAAGCGGACATTTTTACGCCAACGGTCTGCAGCATCATCAATACAACGATCGCAATCAAAATAATGCGCGACACTTGTGAGACCGCGTGCACGCTCGTTTCATCATTAATTTTACTCAGCCCTTCTTTAGCTCGATGCGTTATGCCGTTTTCAGCGTGCCGAATAAATCGAATTCCAAACCAAAATACAAAACACAGAATGAGCAGGCGTCGTGACATCGCCAGCGACTCAATAAAGCCGCCATTGAAAGCGATCTTGTGCGCACAAATAGAGAGGATGAAACTGGCAACGATTACCAAGACGAAAATTTGAAACGGGCGATGTAAGGCTTCTAGAAAAGCTCGGCGCCACACGTGTTTTGTTCGGATGAAGCGCGGCAGTAAACGTCGGCAGATGAGCCATTCTAAAACACTGGCACAGACCCCGAGTAAAACGATCAGAGCGATCTTAACAATCCAATCGTGTGTATTGACGAGATGGCCGATGTTGCCCACGCGATCCCCATACATTAAGATAGAAACCCAATATAGTACAACAAATTAGCCGAATTATCGAATGTACTAGCGGATGCGCTGCATCTTCGATAAAAATTCAGTAATCCTTTCTTTTGAAAGAGAATTTTTATAGCTGGCCAGCCCTTCAATCACTGTAATGGCCCCACGCCGATTGTTGCAGACCGCAATCAGGTCACACCCCGCTTCTAAAGCATGAACGGCGCGATCGATGTAATCGCCCATAACACCGGCCCCCACCATGGTGAGGTCGTCGCTGATCACTACTCCTTTGAATCCGAGTTGCTCGCGCAACACGTCCTGGAGCCAAAAGCGCGAGAAGCCAGCGGGCTTGGAGTCAAAAGCCGAATAGACGACGTGTGCGGGCATAATCGCATCCAAAGTGTGGCACAATTGCTTGAAAGGAAGCAGATCCCACCTCTGGATCGTTTCCGGATCGCGTGGATCAACGGGTAATTCATGGTGCGAATCTGCTGACACGCCCCCGTGACCGGGAAAATGTTTTCCCATCGCCGGCATCTGTTCAGCGTGTAAGGCCTCAATAACGACTCGGGCCAATTCCGTGACGGTATGCGGATCCTCGTTAAAGCTTCGAGTTCCAATGACCTCGCTCACTCCGTGGTTAATATCCAGTACGGGAATCAAGTTGAGATCGATTCCGACCGCTTTGAGTTCTGCCGCCGCTTTCCTGACGATCTGCTGTAATTCTAACTTCGCTCGTTGTGTATCCTGGAGATAGATTTCTCCAAAATGACCCATGCTGGGAATTCGGGTAAAACCTTCTTGGAAACGTTGAACGCGCCCTCCTTCGTGGTCTACGGCAATAAATAATGAGGGTCGACGCTTTTTGATTTGCTGGGTGAGCGCACGCAGCTGATCGGGTTCTTCATAATTGCGCGTGAACAAAATGACACCCGCCACGCTGGGGTGTTCCAGGATTTCTCGCTCTTCGGGTGTGAGAGAAACGCCCTCAAGGTCAATAATCACAACACTCAAAGTTTTTTCATTCCTTATCTTTTAGAGGTGTTTTGTAATTACCCGGGAAATGGTGGACGTTATCTCTTCGCATTGACTCTTTAATCTTTGCCGATCCTTCTTTTTCCATTTCATCGATCCGCAATATCGTATGCATGGGAATATAACTGCGTTTTACACCTTGAAATTCGGTTTTTAATCGCTCTTCGGAAGGATCAACTATCACTGCACTCGATTCCCCGAAAACGAGTTCTTCCACTTCAATAAAACCCATTAAGTTTTCTTCGGAAATGTAGTGCGCATAAATTTCGAAAATTTTTTCTTCTTGGGTAAAAATAATTCGATAAACACGCTGCTTTTCTGACTCTGACATTACCCGCCTCAAAAATGTTTTATATCTTTCAAATAGTTAATTTCTTCAGACGTGGATTCTCGTCCTAGAACGGTATTCCGCTGAGGAAATCGCCCGAATCGCCGCACGATGTTGTAGTGGTGATTGGCAAATTTGAAGAAACTCTCGTAAATGACTTGCGTTTCGGGAAAGGCTAACTCCACCAGCATTTGATAAGAGCGGATCGACCTTTCTTGGTGCGTTAAATGCTCGGAATGCAGAAAAGGGAAATAATAAAATACTCTCTCAATGAGACTGAGCTGATGATCCGCCTGGGTATCAACCCCTTGAATGCAGATGCCCAACGCATAATCGTCTTGTAAAAAGGCTTCGGGGCGATCTCGATAAACATGACGCGAAAATTGATCCAGAGTAATAATCAGCGCTAATTGTCCCCGTGGACTATTTTCCCACTCTTTAAATTCTCCGCGCGAGGCGCGTTCCAGATCATCACTGAATTTCGCTTTGATTTCGGTGTCCACCTCGGAGCTTTCCCCAAACCAGATGCGCGCTCGATTTTCAGAAGGAACGATGGTTTCTTCCACGCGCCCAAACCAAAATTTGAGTATTTCTTCAACACGTTCCATAACGTTTTGCCGCCCCAATCGCTAAAGTATGGTGCTTTATACCACACCCCGCCCTACCCCTCAATGCAGACTCGAGCTCCGACGGAGATCATTTCAAACAGCTCCATAATATCGTGATTGTGCATGCGCACACAGCCTCGAGAGCCCACTTTCCCCATGATGGCTTCATCGGGTGATCCGTGAATATAAATGTAGCGCCTCATCGTATCCACATTTCCGAGGCGATTCTTGCCCACTTCCAATCCACTTAACCAAAGGATGCGCGTTAAAATCCAATCGCGATGGGGGTACTTTAATTTTAACTGGAAGGTATAAATTTCCCCGGTGGGGCGACGGTCGACGAAGACGGTATTTGCAGGATGACCACTGCCGATCTTTGCTCGAATCTGATGCCAGCCTCGAGGGGTTTGCTCGCTGTTGATCACCTCGCCAACGCCTTTACTGGCCGTTGAAACGCGATAACGCCGAAGTTCGCGATCTTTTTCGTATACCACTAGAGTTTGTGTGGGGATATGGATAAAAAGTTGCATAATTTTTTAATTCTACCACAGTAACGTAGGTTGGGCTTCGAAGCTCAGCCCAACCTACGTGACAAAAAATTAATTACGGAGCTTACTAAATTTTCATCCTCACTATCAAACCATACGGCATTTTCCCAACGGCGGAGCCACGTTAATTGGCGTTTCGCCAACTGGCGCGTGGCAGCAATTGCTTTAGCGCGCATGGTTTCATAGTCGTATTTCCCTTCTAAATAAGCCCAAACTTGGCGATAACCCACCGTTCGCAGAGAAGGCAAATTTGGATTGAGACCTCGATCGTGAAGCCGCTGAACTTCTTGAATGAAACTATTTTCTAACATGTGATCAAATCGATCGGCGATACGTTGATGCAATACTTCTCGTGAGTGCGGCGCAATCACCACATTAATAAAGTGATAGGGCATGGGTGGAAACGACTTCATTTTTTGAAGGACTGAGACGGGTTGTCCCGTTAAATAATAGACTTCCAGTGCACGCTGAATACGCTGAGAATCGTTGGAATGAATGTGTTGGGCGGCGTCGGGATCAATTCGTGTTAATTTCTGATGCAAATATTCCCATCCCTTGTTTTCTGCTTCGCGTTGCGTTTTTTTTCTGAAGGATTCATCAGCGCTGGGCAGATCGGAAAATCCGTGTTGCAGCACATGAAAATACAGCATCGTCCCACCGACCAACAAAGGTATTTTATTTTTTTCATGAGTTTTTTTTATCGTATCCGACGCATCCTCGTAAAAACGACCTGCGGAATAGGGCTCCGTGGGATCACAGAGATCAATGAGGTGATGAGGAGTTTTCAAGAGCTCCGGTGCGTTCGGTTTCGCCGTACCAATATCCATTCCACGATAGACCATAGCCGAATCCACGCTGATAATTTCGAATGGAAACTCGGCCACTAAGGTCGTAGCCAAAGCAGTTTTCCCGCTAGCGGTGGGACCCATTAAACAAACGACAAACGGGGAGTTTTTCATTTATCTACCACGTAAGAAAAATCGATCCAACTCAGCCATGGGAATTTGTTTCCACGTGGGTCGCCCGTGATTACAATGACCGGAATGATCCGTATTTTCCATTTGACGCAGTAGTGCATCCATTTCTGGAAGAGTGAGTCGGCGATGAGCGCGAACTGAAGCGTGGCACGCAACGGTGGCTAACACCCGCAGAATATTTTCTTCCACACGCTCCGTTCCTTCTTGCGTAATCAGATCCGCAAGCACGTCGTGCAGCAACGATTTTAAACTGTTATTGCTGAGTAAAGTCGGCAGACTTCTCACGACGAGCGTATCTGGACCTACCGCATCGACCTGCAAACCGAGCAACGAGAAAAAATCAACGTGTGTGTGATACGCTTCCATTTCAGCCGGTGATACCGAGAGCGTGAGCGGGACCAGCAATGGTTGCGTGCTCATTTGTTCAGACATCCATTCGCGTTTCATTTTTTCATACAGCATGCGTTCGTGCGCCGCGTGCATGTCGACAATCACTAAACCTCGTTTATTTTGTGCCAAAATATAAATATCGTGTAACTGAGCGATCGCATGACCCAGGGGATATTCTAAATATTCACCAGTATCGGTTTCTGAAGCTTCCGCAATCATCAACGGCATACTCGCTTGATGGTGTGGCATCACCACATCCGGCACCGACAGCATTTTTAGCGGCTCAATTTTTTGTTCTAAAGGTTTGATGGCTCTTAGCGTTTCCGCCACTGCACCTTTAATAAAATCGTGCACGAGCCTCGAATCACGAAAACGCACTTCGTGCTTGGTCGGATGGACATTCACGTCCAACAACGCCGGATCAACAGTCAAATATAAGGCGTACGCCGGGTACCGACCGTGAAACAGCACGTCGTGGTATGCTTGATGCAAGGCGTGCGTGACCAATTTATCGCGAATGAATCGCCCGTTAATATAAAAATATTGCTCATCCGGCTGGCTGCGCGTGTAGGTGGGTTCCGCCAACCAACCCAATAATTTCATTCCCGATCGTTCAAATTCAAGTTCGACCGCGTATTCGATAAAAGGTGCACCGAGTAACTGAGCGACGCGACGCGTTTGATCGAATTTATTTGTTGCTGAATTTAAATCGAAAATCGCTTTCTCATTGTGCGTCAGCGAAAACCCAACAGGAAATGCCGCCAATGCCATTCGCTCGATCACGCGGTGAATGTGCTGAAATTCAGTCGTTGCGGTACGCAAGAATTTCCGTCGTGCTGGAGTATTATAAAAAAGATCTCTCACCAACACCGTTGTTCCAACCGGATGCGGAGCAGGAATTGCTTTCGATAATGTTCCCTCGTGACTTTTTACAGTAAATCCGTGTTCCGCATGTGTTTGACGTGAGGTAAGTTGAATGCGAGAAACGGCCGCCACGCTAGCGAGCGCCTCACCCCGAAACCCTAACGTGGCGATGGCATCCAAGTCTTGTGCGTTTTTAATTTTGCTCGTCGCATGACGACGCAATGCCAACTGCAAATCATCGCCGTGAATACCGCAACCATCGTCCCGGATCTGAATTTGTTTATGACCGCCATTGAGAATGTCCACGCAAATTCGCGTTGCACACGCATCCAAGCTATTCTCAATAAGTTCTTTCACCACAGAAGCTGGACGCTCGATCACTTCTCCTGCTGCAATTTGATTCGCTACTTGTTCATCCAGAGTCTGTATGCGCATAGATTTGGTACCGAATTGAAATTTCGCTTAATGCTATCGCAGTTACGGGTTATTGCAAGGTTAACCAGCGAACCGAGCGGGTTCCTTTGAGGGCAAATAAAGCGCAGTCGGGCGGAGCCCGACGAGCCATTGCCGGAAAAGTGGCCCGTTCGGTTCGCCACGCCACAATTATGCCACCCAACGCTTCAAAACCCGCACCAAATCATCGCGCATAATAGGCTTCGCCATCACCTCATCCATGCCCACATCAAAGCAGCGTTCACGATCGTGTGCAAACACGTGTGCCGTCATGGCAACGATGGGAACGCGATGGCCCGGCAGTTCTCCTCGGCGAATATGCATCACCGCTTCAAAACCATCCATATCAGGCAATCCGATATCCATAAAAACCAGATCATAATTTTTCTTCATTTTTTCAATCGCGTCTTTAGCACAATTTGCAATGTCAACGTTACAGCCAATTTGCTCCAACATAATTTTTGAAATCTTTTGATTGATGATATTGTCTTCGACGACTAATACGTCCATATTGAAATGAGCATCTTGATCTTTATTGATGGTTGTGGCGGGCTGCCTTTCCAGCAAGGGCCGTCGTCCGGCACGGATAGGATGTGCTTCAATTAATAAAACAAATGGAATAACACAGCTGAATTGTGAGCCTACTCCTACCTCGCTGCTGACATTAACGTTCCCCCCCATTTTTTCAACCAACTCTTTCACAATAGACAACCCCAGACCGACACCGTCGTGTTTTCGGTGATACACCGAATCGATCTGCTGAAATCGATTAAAGATGGAAGGCAATTTTGCTTTTTCGATACCAATCCCGGTGTCTTCAACAGTAAAGCAAATCGTCGCATTTTGATGATTTTTCTGGGGGCAATTAATTGCCAAGCGAACGTACCCTCTTTCGGTAAATTTAATAGCGTTGGATAAGAGATTAACTAATATCTGTCGAATTCGTTTTGCGTCACCGATAATTTTTTCCGGAACGTTATCCGATAAATCTAATTTAAGTTGAAGGTCTCTATTAGCGGCTAACGGCAACATGTTATCGATAATTTTAGACGTCAACGCCCTAAGATCCACCGAATCACTCGAAAACGAAAGTTTCCCCACTTCCAATTTTGCAAAATCCAGCAAATCGTTAAGGAGTCCCAATAAATTTTGTCCCGCTTGAGCAATGACGTCGAGTTGACCGCTTTGTTCTTCGCTTAATGAAGAAGATTTTAAAATTTGTGTCATACCTAAAATGGCATTTAATGGTGTTCGTAATTCATGGCTCATCATGGCCAGGAAATCGGATTTCGAACGATTGGCTTGTTCGGCAGTTTCCTTGGCATCGCGCAACTCTCTTTCACGACGCACGTCTTCCGTGACGTCTTCCGCAATTCCGGCAAAACCCAGCAGTTTCCCCTTTTCCATGATAGAAAAATGCGTGTCCTTAATCCATCGAATTTCACCGTTGGGTTTTTGAATCCGAAAACGGAATTCGTATTTTTGATGGGGCTGTCTTTCATCACCTTGTTTGTAAAAATGCAAGTCGATTTTTCCGTTTTCCAAATCTTCCGGTAAAACCGATTGCAACCATGATTTTGGATCTTTATACAAACTTTCGCAACTGCGTCCCCACACGTTTTCATAACTGGGACTGATGTAAACTTGCTTGTCACCGCCGTGGCCTTTCACCCAAAACACCCCTGGAATTTTTTCCACAAAATAACGGAAAAAATAACCAGCGTTGTCTAACTCTTTTAATCGCAGTTGTCGATGGGTAACGTCTTTGGCAACACCCACGTAAGCAAGCAAAGTGCGTCCGTCAAAAATGGGATAACACACGTCTTCAATAAAATGCGGTTCGTCTTGTTGATCCATGACACGATAGTTGACGGTATAAACATCACTTGCTTTTGGTTGAGTTAACCATTCCATGTGTCGTTGACGCAACCGATCACGGTCCTCGATGGTAATTGCATTCACCCATTCCGCGGGGTTTCGGTATAAACTTTGGCTTGATCTGCCCCACACAGTTTCATAAGCAGAATTGACATAGATATATTTCTGAAAGTCCGCAGATCGAATCCAAAATACATCTTGGCTGTTTGCGGCTAATTGAAAAAAAGCATCGCCTAATTTATTGAGCAAACGTTTATGGATTTTCGGCATAAAAACTTCCCTGATGTTCCACGTCGTATAATGTTTTAAGGTATACGGAATTTCCGTTGCGCAAGCCACGTTCCAGGGGGAGGCTGATAAATAAAATAAGAGTGTATACCTTGTGTGATAGCCGATGCAATTCGCCGTTGATACGCAGGGTTTAATAAATTTCTTTCTTCTCTGGGATTGGAAATGAAACCCGTCTCCACCAGCAGCGAGGGGATATCTGGCGATTTCAAAACAACAAACGCCGCTTGTTCCACGCGTCGGTGGTGAAGCCGTCCCACATCATCTAAAGATTGAATAATGCGTTGCCCAATTCGTAAACTGGCTCGAATGGTTGCTGTTTGAGATAAGTTAATTAAAACCGATTTCAGTAAATTTGTTTTATCCGCCAGGTCCACTCCGCCCATCAATTCGGATTCGTTTTCTTTTTTTGCCAGCCATCGCGCCGCTTCGCTCGTCGCCCCTCGTTGCGAAAGTGCGAACACGGAAGCTCCATACGCGCTTCGATCTTTATAATATGCATCGGCGTGAATGGCGATAAACATATCGGCCCCGTATTGTCGGGCGATGGCTAATCGCTGTCTCAGTGTTAAGTAGTAATCACCTTTTCGGGTGAGGTAGGCTTTAAACCCCGGTTGCCTATTCAAATTCTGCTCCACGTAACGCGCGATGTTCATTACCACGTTTTTTTCATGAGCACCACCGGGTCCGACGGCGCCCGGATCCCTACCCCCATGACCCGGGTCGATCACTACAATAATACTCGGTGAACGTTTTACAGTGGCGACACTGTTCACCGGTTTGGGGTTCGCAGCAACGGCTTTTGCTTCATACACCGTGAGGTAGCGAGGCTTTTCCTGGGTAGCCACTGTCGCTGCTTGCGCCCAGGATAAATCCATAACTAAACGATGGTAGGGTTTATTTCGATCAGGCTTCAAGGTAAAAAAATGAGTTTTTACTGAATGTTTAAGATCAAAAACAATTCTTAATGTATTATTTTCCTTTCTTCCATTTCGGATGTCGTTGATTGGACTCCCGTGAAGCATGGGGCGTTCAATATAGCGAACCAGGTGTGCAGACTTGATATCAACGACAATGCGATCCGGATTCCTGAGCGTAAACTGCTGATAGCGCGACGGCTCGGTAGTGTCAAAGACCAAGCGACAATGTGTCGCATGAGGATAAACGCGCAAGTCAATGATTTGATTGAGTCCAAATCCATTGAATGGGCATACGATGAGTAAACACCAGCAAACAATCCGAAACATTCGCACCAGTTTATCCCTTAATGAAAATTGCTGTACTCACAGTAACAAGCTGAACGTTAATTTGGCAATAGCTTAGCTCTTAACGTAGCCTCGGTGAGTATTGCGAGCCGAGGAACTCCAAATTAATTCCTCGGCTCGCAATACTCACCGAGGCTACAGTTCCCTTTCGGATGTCAATCGTGCAGCGTATGGTGGGTGACGGTAAATAATCTTCTGCTTTTTCTGCCCATTCAATCAATAAAATAGAATTTTTCCCTAAGTAATCGGATAACCCTAACTGCTGAACCGCACGCTCGTCTTCAATTCGGTATAAATCTGCATGCACGATTTGCAGTCCGTGAACCTCGTATAATTCAACTAACGTGTAACTGGGACTTTTTACAAAACCGGTGTAACCCAATCCGTGAAGTATCCCTCGAATCAGCGTCGTTTTCCCCGCACCCAATTCGCCGTGAAAAAAGATAACCGCGCCCGGCTGAATACGGCGCGACAATTCGGCTCCGAAGCGTACCATCTCTTCTTCCGAATTAATGAGGTATTTTGTTTTTTGAATATTCAAGGTTATGAAGCGTTGTTGGGATTAACTAAGGTGCGTAGATGCGGCAACAAATCCGTAGCCAATAATCCGCGCTCACCGCCTTCTTCTGCCGCACGATCCGCTGCCATTGAATGAATTAACACACCCGCATCCGCTGCCGTCTGTAAATCTAATTTCTGAGCTAACAGACCGCCAATCACGCCGCTGAGAATATCTCCCATACCACCACTCGCCATGCCCGGATTACCGGCGCGACACACGCGAATCTCTTCTCCGTTGCCTTTGAGTAAAGTACCCGCCCCTTTTAGCACGATAATACCGCGGTATTTTTCTTGTAACGATCGAACGGCTTGAAAACGATCTCGTTGCACCTCGTGGCAACAAACACCCAACAATCGCGATGCTTCTCCGGGGTGAGGGGTCAGAATCCAATCGTCTGCCATTCGTGGATTTTGAGCGAGTAAATTCAGACTATCAGCATCCAGTACTTTATTCAGTTTCGTTTCTAATACTCTGTTTAACAATGCGATTGCCCATTCGGTTTTTCCTAAGCCCGGGCCAATAACCACGACGTTTGCGCGCTCCAGAAGTGGGTCTAAATCGTGAGACTCCGCTACTTGGTGGCACATCAGTTCCGGTCGAGAACCGCTGACAATCGGTACGTGTTCCGGTCGCGTGGCAACGCTTACCAGTCCCGCACCCACGCGTGCAGCCGCTTCGGCCGCCATGCGAACAGCACCACCCATGCCGTAATCTCCGCCGATAACAAGTACGTGCCCGTAACTGCCTTTGTGCGTATCACGAGATCGCTTCGGCAACAGCGGTCGAATGCGACTCCAAGATAATAATGAAGTGTCCGTTTTTACTTTTTTGAATACGTCTTTTGGAATACCTAATCGATCTAAAACAATTTTTCCGCAATGCGCAGGGGCTTTGCCGGTAAATAAGCCTTGCTTGTAACCGATGAAAGTCACGGTGGTCTTTGCTTTCACCGCCTCACTCTCAACGCAACCGGTATCCGCATCAACCCCTGAGGGAACATCCAGCGTCAACACCGGACAAGTGCTTGCATTGATCGCTCGAATAATATCGACGTACGGTGCTTGAACTTCACCCGAAAGACCAGTGCCCAATAAGGCATCGACAATCACGTCGGCTTGAAAATGCAAGGAATTGGGAAAGGGATGCAGGGGAATATTGAGTTGTTTACAGGCCTGTGCGGCTTTTGCTGGGGCACTTTTGAAATTTTCGGATGCGCTGATGAGATAGACAGTAACTTTTAAGCCGTGCTCGTGTGCGAGACGAGCCACGACGAGGCCATCGCCACCATTATTGCCCTTGCCACAACAAATCGTGATTTGTTTTGCATCGGGCCACTGGGTAATAAGCGCATCAAAAGTCGCTTTTCCCGCGGAAAGCATCAGCTGATATTCATCGATTCCCGTTTCGATCGCCAAACGCTCGAGTTCACGGATTTGGCTGTTCTGATATAATGCGGTCATCTAGTTCTTACCTCAACTCAACGCCGGACAGAATGCCCAAGCGACAAGCCATTGATTTTACCAAAATTTCAGCCTCTATTAAAGAATGGGGTGAAGAGTTGGGGTTCCAGCAAGTCGGCATATCGGACATCGATTTAACCACCGCCGAGGAACGACTGCAAGCGTGGCTCAAGAAAGGATACCACGGCAAAATGGCTTACTTAGCCAAGCACGGCACGAAGCGGAGTCGCCCCGCGGAACTGGTGCCTGGGACGCTTCGAATCATTTCTGTTCGGATGAACTATCTTCCAGTGGATTCTCGCACTCTTGAAGCATTACAAGATAAAACCAAAGCTTATATCGCGCACTATGCCTTGGGTCGCGATTACCATAAATTAATTCGGAAACGGTTACGGCAGTTTGCTCAGAAAATCGAAACGGCAGTAGGCCCTTTTGGTTATCGCGCTTTTGTGGACAGTGCTCCCGTGCTCGAAAAGCCAATCGCCGAAAAGGATGGTCTTGGCTGGATGGGCAAGCATACGCTGATTTTAAATCGAGAAGCGGGATCATGGTTTTTCTTGGGCGAACTCTACACCGACCTCCCCTTGCCCGTAGATGAACCCGTTCGGAATCATTGCGGATCGTGCACGGCTTGCCTGGATATTTGCCCCACGCAAGCACTCGTCGGACCTTATCAGCTGGATGCGCGCCGTTGTATTTCCTACTTAACCATCGAATATAAAGGCTCTATTCCCGAAGAATTGCGCCCTAAAATAGGTAATCGCATTTTTGGCTGCGACGATTGTCAGCTCATTTGCCCGTGGAATCGTTTTGCGAAACCGACAAAAGAAAAAGATTTCCAGCCACGGCATCGCTTAAATGACACCCAGCTCATCGAATTATTTGCATGGACTGAACAAGAATACTTAACAAAAACCGAAGGCTCTGCATTACGTCGGTGTGGTTATGAAGGGTGGCTTCGGAACATCGCGGTTGCCTTGGGAAATGCGCCTACGTCGCTCGAAGCTATTTCGGCACTAAAAACCCGGGAGAACCACCCCTCCCCATTGGTTCGTGAACACGTGCAGTGGGCGCTTGGGCGACACGCAGTGTAGCCTGGGTAGCCTTGATGGAGCGCTAGCGAAATCAAGGAATTCAATTCCCGGGTTACGCCCCGAAGCAGGGGCTGCACCCAGGCTACGAACTTGCTCCATCAAGGCTACAAGCTGAGTCGAGCACAGGAATTTGCCATTTTTCGAACAAATATGTACAATAATTGTCCATTCTGTCTCTAATTTAAGTTATGGTGATCTTCTTATGAAACATGCACTACAATTCTTTACTGCTATTCTTTTAAGCTTAATCGCCTCTTTTGCCATTGCCCAAGAAACCATAACAGCTACCTTAATGGGAACTGGGGCTCCGAATCTATGGCGCGTCCACTTAGTCTGGGTGACTGAAAACAGTGGCACGCTGGTGATGGACACCTTTACAAATTCTCAATGTAATACCTCCTGTTATGGAACGGCTTGTAATTATTTGCAATGGAAAGCAGACAACGATATTGACGAACCCGCTTTTCACACCTTTTGGTATGGAGAGATCTTTAATTGCGACCCGCTACATAATCAACTCGTGCGTTGGAAAATCTATAATGATACCTATCTGAGCGACGGCAAAAAGCAGTTTAATTTTTAATCTGTTGCGAAGATCGACTTTTCGAGCGCGATTCTTCCAGCAAATCAAAATCAATTTTGCGATCATCGAGATTGACACGAGCCACCAGCACGCGAACTAAATCGCCTAAGCGGTAAACGTGCCCACCGCGTCTTCCCCGCAATAAATGATGCACCGGATCAAATTGATAGTAGTCATTTTTTAACGAAGTGACGTGTACTAAGCCTTGCACGTAAGCTTTATCTAATTCAACAAACACCCCAAACCCCGTAACGTCCACGATGCGACCGTCAAACGTTTCGCCAACTTTATTTTGCATATATTCGCATTTGAGCCAATCAATAGCATCGCGCGTGGCCCGGTCGGCTCGGCGCTCGGTCATCGAACAGTGTTCGCCTAAGCCGTGCATGGTTTTTTGATCGTAATGAAAATCCGGAACGGCTTTTTGCGTGAGTAAATGTTTTATTCCGCGGTGCACGAGCAGATCGGGATAGCGCCGAATAGGCGAAGTAAAATGGCAATAACCCGCGTACGACAAACCAAAATGCCCTACGTTTTCAGGGGTGTAAACCGCCTGCTGCAAGGAGCGCAGCATCACGGTTTGCAACAGGTGTGCATCGGGACGTTTTTCAATACGTTCCAATAATTTCGCGTAATCCATGGGTGCGGGTTTATCACCACCCGATAGCCGCAAGCCAAAAGCCCGTAAAAAATCCCGGAGGTTATTGAGTTTCTGTGGGTCAGGACCTTCGTGCACTCGGTATAACGTTGGAATATTCTTTTTTTGTAAAAAATGTGACGTGGATACGTTCGCAGCGAGCATACACTCTTCAATAATCCGATGCGCATCGTTTCGAATCACGGGAACGATTCGTTTGATTTTTCCTTGAGAATTAAATTCAATTCGGGTTTCAATTGTCTGAAATTCAATAGCGCCCCGATATTCCCGTTGCTTGAGTAAGGTTTTATATAATTTATGTAATTCTTTAATCAGCGACAGCGTTGCAATATGTTTGGTTTGCTTTCCCGTGAGCATACCGGCTACTTCGTTGTAGGTCAGTCGTGCATGTGAATGAATGACCGCTTCGTAAAATCGACTTTTCCCAACACGTCCTTCCGGATTGACGTCCATTTCACACACGAGGGCCAGTCGATCGGTATTTGGCCTCAGCGAACACAGATTATTCGACAAAGATTCCGGTAGCATGGGAATTACTTTTGCTGGGAAATACACGGAATTTCCCCTTATTTTCGCTTCATTATCCAGGGCTGAATTAATTTTTACGTAATGCGAAACATCCGCAATTGCTACCCACAGTTTCCAACCACCACCCGACTTAGCCTCACAATAAACGGCATCGTCAAAATCTTTTGCGTCTTCGCCATCGATCGTGACAAAATGGAGGCGTGACAAATTTTCTCGATTGCGTTTATCGGCCTCTAATACCTCAGCGGGAAATTGTTTTGCTTCGCGTAAAACCTCAGCGGGCCATTCATACGGTAATTCGTGCGAACGTATGGCCAATTGCACTTCCATCCCCGGAGTTAGATGATCACCGAGAATTTCGATAACACGCCCCATCGCCTGGCGGCGTTTGCTGGGTTGAGCGGTAATTTCAACCACCACAAACTGCCCCACTTTAGCGCCCGCGGACTCACCGGGAGGAATGAGAACATCTTGTGGAATGGATTTATCGTCGGGATCCACAAACGCGACGCCTGCGTCTTCTCGATAGCGCCCGACGACTTGGCGGGTATTTCGTTCTAGCACTTCAACGATAGTACCTTCCAGTCGCCTTGATTCTGGATTGGTAACGCGAACCAGGACAATATCGTCTGTAAATACCGAGCAAATTTCTCGCGCCGGTAGAAAAATATCTTGAGATCCATCGTCAGGGATTAAAAATCCAAAACCGTCTCGATGCGCTTGCACGCGACCGCGAATAAGATCCATTTTCTTCACCAACGCGTAACTGCCGCGCCGGTTTGTCATGAGCTGTCCATCGCGCTCCATCGCAATCAATCGACGACGCAGACCTTCTTGTTCCTCCGAAGTCGACAATCCCAGCGCTTCGAGCAAATGCTCAAAACTAATGGGACGCTCAACGTGCTCTAAATAATCAATAATCAATTCGCGGCTGGGAACGGGGTGCTCGTAAAGACGTGCTTCCCGTTCTAACTGAGGATCTTTTTTCCGATATCGTTTAACCATAATTATTTCTTCAGGTATACTAAGTAAAAAATAATACGCGAAAAGGACCACCATGAACAAATGGATCTTTCTCTGCTTAATAAGCGTCGCGCTGATGGGGTGCGCAAAAACCAACCAGGTTGATTACCCCAAAGCCTCCCCTTGCCGAGCCATAAAAGAAAAACTGGACGCTGTTTATCCTTCACGACTGCAAACCCGCCAAAAACCCACCGAACGCGCAGTGTTGATTCGAGACTATGAATATTATCATTGCCAAAATTAATTCGTGATTCCACGCTGAGTGATGATCGCTAACAACTCGTTGAGGGGCTTGTTTTCACCCACCCAAAAAGTACCGATCATTTGCTGTTGAGTAATCGTAATCGTTGAGTAACGGCAGGCCATGAGCACTCTAGCACAATCATCCGGCGTAGTCGCGCTATTTTTCCTCCATCGCCCACAGCTCACGGCAAAGTCGGGGCGATTGACCAGGAAGGCCGATACCTTTCCCGGATTGAGTAACGAATCCCAACCCGCACTGGCGCCACCCCGCTCCTGTGGATGCGTTAACAACAACGGTATCTTGCTTTGGTTGTAAAATAAATAAAGTTCGGGCTCATCGTTGCGAGCCTCGTGTAAAATTAACTGTTGTGATTGGAATTTAAATCCTTGAGAGATACATTTCGTGGGGAAATGAATACCGGCTTTCGCAGCACTCACTCCAAATATTATCAGGAAAAAAAATAGGTTTCTGGTTCTCATCGCTTTCTCCTATAAAAATTTTAAAACCCACTCGGGTAAATACTGATCGGCGCGTTTTAATTCAACGCGTAGCCTCCGATAATCCGGCTCGTGATGCAGAACTTTCTCCCAAAACTGTCTTGAATGATCTAATACTTGGGTGTGACATAATTCGTGAATCAGAACGTAGCGAACCAAACGCGCCGGTAAAAATAACAGTTTATAATTGAGACTAATATCTTTATTAGCGGAACAACTGCCCCAACGCGTTTTTTGCCCGCGGAAACTTAATTTTTCATAGGGCATTTCGATGTCGCGACTCAGTTTTTGTATCCAGGGGGCTATATACTGCTGTGCTTGTTTCTGTAACCACGAATGCCAGAGCGGGGCAGATTCTTTAAAGTGATGAATCGGTCCCGAGAGGATCACGGTGCTGCCTTCTTCGTGCAGAGCTGCTTCCGTCGATTCAGAATCACCGCGGCATTCCACGTCCCACGACAAAGCCAGTGCGTAAAGGACAATTTTTTTCGGCCAGGATTCTTGCTGCCGGTAATCGATGGCTTGTGTATTTAGTAAATTCAGTTGTGTCATAAAAATGATTATCCCTGATCGTCTATGATATCATAACTAATTTGCGTGCTGAATCGGCTGTACGCTACAATCCCACGAAAATTTGGGGTCTGTCGTCAATTCGCTAGGCCGAGACAGAAACCCGTGATTTTCGAGCATCGCAGCGCAGCATACACGACCGTATGTGAGCAGCGAAGCACAGAAAATCACGGGTTTATGGCCGGCATAGTAGAATTGACGGCAGACCCATGCCCCGGTGGCACAGTTGGATAGCGCAATCCCCTCCTAAGGGATAGGTGGCCGGTTCGAATCCGGCCCGGGGCACCAAGGCAAAACCGAACAAGGAATCACTCATGGCGAGCAAAAAAACACGCACCGAATCAGATAGCATGGGTAAGATTGAAGTCCCCGCGGACAAATATTACGGGGCTCAGTCACAACGTTCACTCATCCACTTCTCCATCGGCCGAGAAACGATGCCACCGGAGCTGATTCGTGCCTTTGGTGTCTTAAAAAAAGCGGCTGCGCTTACCAACGTCGAGCTTGGCAAATTGGCGAAGCCGAAAGCGAAACTCATTATTCAAGCGGCCGATGAAATTATTGCTGGCAAATTATCCGATCATTTCCCCCTTAAAATTTGGCAAACGGGCAGCGGAACTCAGACCAATATGAACGTCAATGAAGTCATCAGTAACCGCGCCATTGAATTAGCGCGGGGAAAAATGGGCAGCAAAGATCCCATTCATCCCAACGACGACGTTAACATGTCTCAATCTTCAAACGACACGTTTCCAACGGCCATGCACATTGCGGCAGCGGAAATGATTGTCCACCAGCTCATTCCTGCAGTGAAATCACTGCGCGATGCGTTAGCTAAAAAACAAAAAGAATTTTCGGCTATTATTAAAATCGGACGGACTCACCTACAGGATGCTGTTCCTCTGACCTTGGGGCAAGAATTCTCGGGATACGTAGCGCAATTGGATCATGACCTCGATGCCGTTGATAAAAACCTCCCCGTTTTATACCGACTCGCCATAGGCGGAACAGCAGTCGGTACGGGACTTAATACTCATCCTCAATTCGCAAAAAAAGTTTCGGCACATATTGCTGAACTGACCAAACTCCCCTTCTATTCCGCTAAAAATAAATTTGCAGCGTTAGCGGCGCACGATGAGATAGTTTTAATGAGCGGTGTGTTAAAAACGCTGGCGTGCTCGTTGATGAAAATTGCCAACGATATTCGTTGGTTGGCATCGGGTCCTCGCTGCGGACTCTTTGAAATTCACATCCCCGAAAACGAGCCCGGTTCTTCGATTATGCCGGGGAAAGTCAACCCCACACAAAGCGAAGCAATGACGATGGTGTGCGCTCAAGTTCTGGGAAATGATGCAACGATTGGATTCGCTGGATCGCAAGGCAATTTTGAATTAAACGTTTTCAAACCCGTCATGGCCTACAATTTCATTCAATCGGTTTATTTACTATCAGACGCTTGTCACTCGTTTACGAAATATTGTGCGCTCGGTATTACGGCAAACAAAAAGAAAATTGAGGAATATGTGCATAATTCTCTGATGCTCGTTACGGCCCTCAACCCCGTCATTGGTTATGATAAGGCGAGCGCCATTGCAAAAACCGCCTACAAAGAAAATACCAGCTTAAAAGCAGCGTGTTTGAAGTTGGGCTATTTGACGGCAGAAGAATTTGATAAAGCGGTAGATCCGAAAAAAATGATTTGAGGGGGCCTTACTACAACCCCTTCCCAATACGATCCCAGCGCACGCGGTGGTGTTCGGAGTCCCAGCTCATCCAAATAAGCAAGGCACGCCCAATAAAATGGCTCATCGGTACAAACCCCCATGAACGACTGTCGTCGCTGTCGTCCCGATTATCCCCCATCATAAAGTACTCATTGGGTTGCACCGTTAAGTTTTTAAAATCTTGCCCCGGTCGATCGGTGCGGATAAAAATAAAATGTTTTACTCCCTGCAAATCTTCTTCGTATTCTTTCACCGGCCAGGTCTTCCCATTGTCGCCAATTTCTAACGCATCTTTCACGAACTTCTGCGTCATCGGTTTTCCGTTGACGAATAGCACCTTATTGACGTAGCTGATTTTATCGCCCGGCACACCAATGACACGTTTAACAAAGGTGACCGCGGGATTAACCGGCCATCGAAATAACGCAATTTGTCCTGGCTTCGGTGTTCCTATTTTAATAAGCGTCGCATTCCACAAGGGAATACGCAGCCCGTAATCGTATTGATTCACCAAAATCATGTCACCGGGGGTGATCGTTGGTTCTAGCGAGCCACTGGGTACGCGATAAGGTTGAAACAGGAAAGAACGAATCACTAAAACAATAAGCAAAATTGGGAAAAAAGAACGGGCGTAATCGATAATCACCGGGTGTTTAATTTTCCCTTCTGATTTCGGATATTTTTTCCTGGCGCGCCAGATAATATCAACCAGGCAAATGACTCCCGAAAAGATCGTCAACAACATCAGTATATTTAAAAAATCAAATATCATGAAAATCTCTCACCATCAGATAGTGGGAACGGAATAAATGGCCGTACCGCGAAATACATAAGAGGCTTGCGAAGTCGGCACTTGGTTTGGCAAGGTATGGCCAAACAAAGTGACCACGATTCCGTTAGCACCTACATTAGCCGCTAATTGCTGAATATAGTGCTTTAATTGAAGTTCACTTGGCTCGCTGGGTGACTGTGAATGCAATTGAACGTTGATATAACCTACTCGCTCATAGGCCATGGGCATCACGGTATTAGCCGTATAAAAAGTAACTTGAGTGGGCGAGACGGGAGGCAGTGTTTTGTTAATCGGTAACACGATTCCTTGGGGAACAATAGGCATAACCGGGGCTGAAAGATAAACGGCGACCACGACGACTGCGGCAATAACCGCAGCAATGATGCTCCGTTTTCCACCCTCTTCCCGTTGAGCGTCCAAGCCTAATCTCCTGAGTATTGCGCGGTTTTACACACTCTATCACGAGTGCTCGATTGTGCCAATAGTATTGTGCTGAGACCGGAAAAATTTTATTTTTGGCTGTAAATTTTATTCAGCAGTTGTTTTAAATTATCGGTTTGCGGGAGTGGTGGAGCTTCGCCCGATGCAACTACCGTCTCTGCAGTTTGCGGCATCGAGGCAAGGGGGCCACTGTACGTCCGGTGCAAACGCAACGGGACCACCAAACCCTGTTCGGGCGATAAGATACTTGCAGTTAAACGATTCACTTGCATTAACAGTGCAACATTGGTGTGGTAGTTATTGGCAATGCTTTGCAAGGTTTCGCCGTTTCTGACCTCGTGGTATTCCCAACTCACGTGTTCTTTCCCCGCAAGAGCATTCAGATTTTCTTCAAATGTATTCGCCGCCGAGTATGGAATTAACAGCGTATATATTCCACTCGGATTAGTGGCCCAGCGAATCATACCAGGATTTAAGCGTTTTATTGAAGACACCGGGACTTCAGCCAAATGACTCGCTTCAACTAAGTCAATTTGTGAATTCATATTCACCGCGGAAAAATATGGGCGAGCGGGAACGTAAGGCAGAGTTATGCCGTAGTACGAGGGATGCTTAATAATCTCGGCCAAGGCTAATAATTTCGGCACGTAATTTCTTGTTTCATTGGGCAATGGCAAATCCCAGAAATTCGTGCTGCGGTGCCACCGCGAATTATATTGCTGCGCGGCTTGAACCGCGCCGATACCGGCATCGTAGGCAGCGGCCGCCAACGTCCAATCGTGAAAAATATCGTGCAAGGTGCACAAATAATTAAGCGCGGCTTGCGTTGACACGACGGTATCGCGTCGCGCATCGTACCACCAGTTGATATCCAAACCAAAACTCGACGCCGTTCCTGGCATCATTTGCCACAAACCCGTTGCACCAGCCTGCGAATAAGCAAAAGGATCGTAACCGCTCTCCACCATCGGTAACAGTGCAAATTCACCCGGCATGTTGCGTTGTTGGGTTTGTTGATAAACATAGTAAATATAAGGCACGGCATTCTGCAGCATTTGATTGAGAATTTTTTTTCGGCTCAAAAACCACACGAGTTCGTGCCGCACTTCTGCTCGATCAGTATCCTCATTTAATGTGAAATGAGAAACAATCAGTGCCCAGGCGCTCTCGGAAGTGGATGAGTCGTCGTTACCGGGTGCAGACGATTGAGTTGAATTACTCGGTGTACGCAAAGAAGCATTAATCGCCTGCGCTTCTTGTTCCGCTTTTAATTTCTCTAAATCAGCAGCGGACAACGCCTTGCTCTGTTGACTCTGCTTTTTGGGCGCGGGTTGATTTGATACGAGTTGTTTTGATGTAACCGGAGCAGGATTATCCACTGGCGCGTTTGGCATGCCAAACGCGTATAATACTTGCACGTGCGCGTGCGATTGTGCAAGCGCATCACTGTCCACGTAACTGACGGCACCCGGTGTCCCTTCCGCAACGGCAATGGCTTCTGCGTCGTTATTTACAGTCGCTGGCGGGCTCGCCTCTCCCTGGAAAACGAGTGAAGACCAATAGCCGCTGACTTGGTTGGGACTCCAGTCTACCAACGCACGATAAAATGCTGCGTACGTGGATGACTGGCTGGATTGATCAAAAGGCTCTAACCGTTCTCCAGTAGAAAGCGAAACCGGTTTACCTAAGAAAAGATTCGTGATTTCATTTTTTGTCAAATGATCAACGCGGATATTCGGATTGCCGATTACAGCAATCGAGGCTTCGGTCGCGTTGCAAAGCAACAACGCGACCAATCCCAGTGTAGCAATACGTTTTATAAAATCCCTGAACATGCTCACCATCAAAAATCAAAATATGGCGTCTAACGAAACGCTATACAAATAAACGTGTCTGTCTCCTGGCGCCGTTTGGAAAAGACCGTTGGTTCCATTTGTCGGCGTGATTTGACTGACGCCCACTTTCGCAACCAAATTGCTGTTGATGTAATACGCGGCACCCAACGTATACGAATATTGATCTTGTGGCAATTCAGCGAAGGGCTGCGTTACCAGTAATTGCGCGGCATTGGTCGTTCTCAATCGCGCGTAGGTGAAATTCGGTAGTAATTTTCCAATGCGGTATCCCACCATTCCATAATAACCGGTTAAACTCGCGATTTGATCCGGTGTTTCACGGTGCGCGTATTCGCCCACCATCAACACGTTCTGATAATCAAATTTCGCACCCAGACTGTAGAAGTTCGTTTCCTGGTTATTAAATAAGTTAACCTGTTGCCCACCCACGGTACTCAAATTGGGAATGTAACCGTTTAATCGCACGCGGGTATAGTTGCCGCGTAACGTGAGATATTGATTGCCCAGCGTTACTACACCACCGATGATGTCGTTTTCATCGAAGGTTGCGGTGGTTCCCGGCGGCAATAACGCAGCGGGTGCATTGGTGTATAAATCAAATTTACTCTGGTTTTGACCTACAAACGGTTGGAGTTGCAGATACCATCCGCTATTTCCCAAATTTACCGTACTAATCATATCGAAACCATTCATATTATCGAATGGAACAATTCGATAAACTTCCGGTGGCAAAAAGACCCACGGATACGTGTATCCAATTTCTTCTGTATTCGAATACATAAACGCTGGAATACGGAAGCGACCTGCGCGAAATTGTAAACTTTCAAACGGTGCATAACGCAAGAACGCCCACTCGGCATTAATGCGGTACGGAGAATTTCCGTTAATATCATCACCGTCCGCTACTAATTGGATTACGGCGGACAATTGTTGGGTCATATTGCCGGTGATTTGAATGCCTGCTAATGAATTTGTTGTAAAATTAAATTTGTTGTTGATGGAACCGTGGCCGGGAATATTATAATTAGCTGCGGTATCTGTTTTCGAAGCGCCGGCGGATAAAAAACCATTAATTTTAATGCGTGATTTTCCTCCCAAGCCAAATTTTGAGGCCACGTTAACTGGGTTCGGTGCTGAAGCAGTTGAACTCGAATCAGCCGTAACGAATTGACCGGAGGGAACCGTGGTGTTTGTGTTTGCACTTTGTACTTGGCTGGGCGTCACACTGCTTGCGGTTGGCTTCTTTGTTTTTACCTTTGCGCTGGATTTTGCATTGGAGGCCGGTAATGGAGTCGAGCCTGGATTCGTAGTAGCTTGAGCTAAAACTGTGGAAGCGGCTAGGGACAAGCATAAGGTGCCGGCCGTGATAAATTTTCGATGAAACATGGTCGTATTCCCACCTGTGGTAAACGGTTCTAAAACAACAATGAGCACACAGCCGAATTTGTCGTTAAAAACCAACAAAATACGGTCATGTCCCCATACTGTCCGCTTCCGTTCAGGCAAGAAACCCCCTCGAATTAAGAGGATGGAAGATAGGCCTGGGCCACCGCCAGCGGCGACACGCAAGTTCCTTAAGCAATCATTAATTTACCGCAGTAACCTTAAGAGAATATTAAAAGTAGTCTGGGTGCAGCCCGCTTCGGGCGTAACCCAGGCTACGGCTTCGCTACGTTATCAAATCCAAGTTATTTAAACGGATCTTTTAAGATGATGGTATGGTCGCGTTCTGGGCCCGTGGAGATCATTACGATGGGGAGCTCCAAGAGCTCCTCGATGCGCTGGATGTAATTCTTCGCGTTTTGAGGCATGTCTTTGAGTTGCGTAATGCCGTGAGTGGATGATTTCCATCCCGGCAGATCTTCATAAATCGGCTCGTATTGACTTAATAAACGCTGATCAAACGGAGGTTTTTTTAAAATTTCCCCATTATAACGGTAACCGACGCACAGTCGAATCGTATCAAACTCATCGAGCACATCTAATTTTGTCAACACAAGATCGGATAAACTGTTTATCTGAATGGAACGACGCATGTGAATCACGTCGAACCATCCGCACCGTCGTGGGCGACCCGTGACGGACCCAAATTCATGACCGCGTTTCGCCATTTTCTCACCGATTTCATCGGTTAATTCGGTGGGAAACGGTCCTGCGCCGACGCGCGTTACGTAGGCTTTGGTAATTCCCAATACCGCATCAAAATACAACGGACCAAATCCACTGCCCGTCGCCGCAGCGCCGGCTGTCGTATTCGATGAGGTCACAAAAGGATAAGTACCCAAATCCACGTCCAACAACGATCCTTGCGCCCCCTCAAAAATAATATTCTCACCGCCGCGCCGAAGGTCACCCAACAGCGCCGACACGTCTCCAATAATGGGTTTAATTTTTTCTCCCAATGGGAGTAATTGATCTAACACGGTTTCAAAAGGAATTTCTGCTTGATGAAAATATTCTCTGAGCTGAAAATTGTGAAACTCCGCGAGTTTTTTCAACTTTTCTACGAGCGTTTCTTCGTGAAATAAATCCATCGCACGAATTCCACGCCGAGCCACTTTATCTTCGTACGCCGGACCGATGCCACGACCGGTGGTCCCAATCGCTTGAGTGCCAAGATCCGCTTCACGGGCTTTATCGAGCGCCACGTGATACGGCAGTAATAAATTACAGGCTGAGCTGATGCGCAAACGTTCCATGACCGGAGTGCCCGCCGCTTCCAATTCGCCAATTTCTCCCATCAACGCTTCGAGTGATAAAACCACGCCATTTCCGATCAAACACAGAACATTTTTCCGCAAAATGCCCGAAGGAATTAAGCGCAGCACGGTTTTTTTACCGTCGATAATTAACGTGTGCCCCGCATTGTGTCCGCCCTGAAAACGTACCACCGCGGCGGTTTTTGCGGTGAGCCAATCGACAATTTTCCCTTTTCCTTCATCACCCCACTGAGTGCCCAGGATAACGATACTTTTTCCCATGGATGATCGCCTTTTTATCTATAGCTGCGCCCACATTCTACGGACCCCGCAAACCTCATGCAACTAAGGCGTAGGTTGGGCACGAACTTCCAACAACCGCTGATAATCTTTCCGCTGAATAGCCAGGTGTAAATGACTGCGCCCCTGTTTATCGTATTTCTCTTTTTGCACAACGTCCATCTCATATAATTTCGCGCGCAATTTGCCCTCATCATTGTTCAGCACGACTTCACAATTAACAATTGTATCCGAAAGTAAATCCACGAGCGCTTGCTCCAATAGCGGAATCCCCTGTCCGGTCAATGCCGATACCCAAACGCGACGCGGCTTCTTGGCTTCGTCGTAATCCACGCGAGGAGGGGTGCTTTTTTTGAGATCAATTTTATTGTACACGTGCAATTGCGGAACCGAATCGGCTCCTATTTCCTTCAGTACTTTCTGCACTTCATGAATCATGTCGTTGGAATAAGGCGACTCGGCATCAATGACGTGCAACAATAAATCGGCTTGGCGCGTTTCTTCCAAGGTTGCCCGAAAGGCCGCAACTAAATCGTGAGGCAATTCACGAATAAAACCTACCGTATCCGCTAAAATAATTTTCCCCAGAGACGGCAATTGAATTTGCCGCAACGTAGGATCTAACGTTGCAAATAACTGATCGGCCGTGTAAACCATTGCTTGAGTCAATCGATTAAATAACGTGGATTTACCGGCGTTGGTATAGCCCACCAAAGAAACCGTGGGGACCGCAGCTCGTTGACGAGAACGACGCCCTTGTTCACGTTGTTTTTCTACTTTCTCTAAGCGCTTGTGGATGGATTTAATGCGCGTGGCAATGAGACGGCGGTCGGTTTCTAGCTGCGTTTCACCAGGGCCACGCAAACCGATACCACCACGTTGCCGCTCCAAATGTTCCCACCCGCGAACTAATCGCGTACTCAAATGATTTAACTGAGCCAGCTCGACTTGCAATTTTCCCTCGAAGGTTCGAGCGCGTTGTGCAAAAATATCCAGAATTAAACCGGTTCGATCCACCACACGACATTGAAATAATTTTTCAAGATTGCGTTCTTGAGCCGGAGTCAGTTCGTGATTGAAAAGCACTAAATTAGCGTGGTGGTCCTGAACGGCGTTTTTGATTTCATCCGCTTTGCCAACGCCAATAAAATATTTCGATTCCGGTTTCGTGCGTTTCCCGGTAATAATCCCTAAAACCGTACTACCCGCGGATCGTGCGAGCTCTTCAAATTCACTCAAAGACCCCGGATGGATGTGTTGGTAAAAATCGATGTGCACCAAAATCGCGCGTTCACCGCCCCGGTAACGTTCAATAAAATAACGACTCGATTGCTTCAGCGGTTTTCCCTCGCGTTCAAATTTCCCTGCTCCAAAACCAACAGACGATTCATTTTTTTGGCTAAATCGAGATTGTGCGTAACAATCACGAAACTGGTTTTGAGCACACGATTCAATTCTAAAATTAATTCGCCCACCTGCGCCGCCGTTCCTTGATCCAAATTACCCGTCGGCTCGTCTGCTAAAACGCAGTGTGGTTCCGTTACCAAAGCACGTGCAATAGCAATGCGTTGCCGTTCCCCGCCGGATAACTCGCCGATACGATGCGTTTGACGATTGGTAAGACCAACGCGTTCGATGTATTCCAAGGCACGAGCTTTAGCTAATTTCGGCTTTACCCCACGCATCAGTAACGGCAAACAGACGTTTTCTAATGCATTAAATTCCGGCAATAAATGGTGGAATTGATAGATAAAACCAAGATAGCGATTTCGGATTTTCCCCTTTTCCGTTTCACTCAACTGATTAATATCATGACCAGCCACGAACACCCGCCCATCGGTCGGCTTATCCAGTCCTCCGAGCAATTGTAAAAAAGTGGACTTTCCCGCACCCGAAGCGCCAACAATCGCAACCAACTCACCCGGCTGCACGGAAAACGCGATGTCTTTCAACACCGGCACGCGAATTTTGCCTTCCACGTAGGTTTTACTGAGCCGTTCACAATTGACCGCAGAAACTTTATTCATAACGCAAAGCCTCTGCCGGCTGCGTACGAAACGCGATAATGGCGGGGTAAATCGTGGCCAATAAACTCAGTGCCAACGCAATCAGAGACACCTCAATCACATCACCAAACTCTAAGCGGGAGGGTAAGAAATCGACGAAATACACGGACGACTGAATAAACTGCACGTGAAATAAATTTTGTATTCCATTAACAATCTCCGTCGCATTCAGCGCGAGAATCACGCCGCCAATAATTCCCAACAAGGTTCCCACGAGCCCGATGATGGCTCCTTGAATAATGAAAATCGACATAATCGTGCGCGGGCTAGCGCCCAAAGTTCGTAAAATCGCAATATCCGCGCGTTTATCGTTGACTACCATGACCAAGGTAGAAACTAAGTTGAATACGGCGACAGCGACGATTAATAACAAAATGACGAACATAATGGTTTTTTCCATGGCAATCGCACTGAAAAAAGGACCGTATTGTTCCGTCCAGTTCGTCACTAAAAAGTTTTTAGGGAGAATGTTTCGCAGTGTGTTCGTGACGGCTTGCGCCTGATAAATGCTCTGCAGCTTAATGTGTAAGCCACTATTCCCCTGCCCCGGCGGAAACAAACGCTGAGCGTCTTGCAGATTTACGTAAACCACACCCGTGTCGAAACCAAACCCACTCTTCGTATCAAAAATACCGCTGATGGTAAACCGACGAAACTGCGGAATAACCCCAAACGGAGTCGTCGTTGCTTGGGGCGTAAAAACCGTTACCTTGTTCCCCACAAATAACCCCAAGCGCTCCGCCAACTTCTGCCCGATGACCAGGTTATACGAACCTGAGGTAAGGCTGCTGAGTTTCCCAACCACTAGCTTTTGCCCGAGGTCGGAAATCTTTGTTTCTTCCGAGGGTAAAATGCCAATCACATTGGCCCCACTCACGACATCCTGGTTGGTGAGCATACCCATTCCGCTGACATACGGAGCAGAATCAACGACTTGTGGTAATAAATTTATCTTTTTCTGAAGATTTACCCAGAAATCATCAATATTCTGACCACTTATAATTGTTACTTCAGGCGCTATAGAGAAAAACTGACTGCGGATTTGGTAATCAAATCCGTTCATAACCGACAATACTGTGATTAATACGGCAACCCCTAAAGCGATACCGAGCATCGATGCTAAGGAGATAAAGGAAATGAAGTGGTTTCGGCGCTTGGCTCGCGTATACCGCAGACCAACGTATAACGCTAAAGGTCTAATCATTCGAAGAAATATACCGGAAAGCTGGGGAAGAAACTAGTAGCCTTGATGCAATACCGTACGCAGAGTTTCCAAACTCACATTCCCACCACTCACGATCAGTACCACGTTTTTTCCTGCGTATTTTTCGCGAACTTTGAGTAATGCGGCGAGTGAAACAACCCCAGAACCTTCAACCAACAAACGCTCATTTTCGATGAATTGCCTCATCACATTTTTTATTTCTTCTTCGGTGACGGTAATATAGTCATCGACGAATTTTTGGCACAGCGAAAATGTGATCGAATTGGGTTCCAAACCACCGCCCGTTCCGTCGGATAAAGAAGGTTCTGAAACCATTTCGATAATTTTTCCGGCTTTTACTGATTCAATCATCACCGGTGAATTTTCCGGCGAACAGCCGATAATGCGAATTTCTGGCTTCACACCCTTCACGTAACCCGCAATCCCTGAAATCAATCCACCACCGCCCAGCGGCACAAAAATCGCATCAATCGAATCCAATTGCTTTAAAAGTTCAACCGCAATAGTCCCCTGTCCTCCGATGACGTAGGGATCGTTGTACGGCGAAACGTAGGTCATCCCATTTTTTTTGGCGTACGCTTCGGCATGCATTTCCGTCTGCCCCGTGTCGGTGCCATAAAATTCCGGTGTTATCCCGTATCTTTTAATGTTACTGATTTTTGCTTTCGAGGCATTTTCTGGCACAAAAACCATGCCCTTCATTTGAAACTGTTTCAGGGCGTAAGCCACCGCCGCACCGTGATTCCCCGAAGAAGCCGTCACAATGCCTTTCTCCCGTTCACTCGGTGACAACGTCAGCAATTTATTCGTTGCTCCCCGCACTTTAAACGAACCCGTGAATTGCAAATTTTCCAGTTTGAAAAAGATTTGTACGCCACTCACGTGACTCAAGGGAGGAGAATGCTGCAAAAAGGTTTCGCGGACGTAAGGGCGAATACGCCGGATTGCCAATTCCACTTCGGACTTCACGTTCATAACACTTTTATTATAGGCCCAAAAGAGCAATCAGTCAGCAATCGATTGATAATTGGAGATAATTCGGTATAATACAACGGAAGTATAGCCAGGAATGAACCGCTGGAAGGATTAATGCTTACCACCACTTTACTTTCTCGCATCCAATTCGCTTTCACCGTTACTTTCCATATTATTTTCCCCGCCTTCAGCATTGGGATGGCTCTGTTTTTAGCGATCATGGAAGGCGTTTGGCTCAAGACTAAAAATCCCAAATACCTGCACCTTTGTAAATTCTGGACTAAGATTTTTGCACTAACTTTTGGCATGGGTGTCGTTTCCGGAATCGTCATGGAATTTCAATTCGGCACAAACTGGTCGGGTTTCACCAACATCGTCGGCCCCGTTTTGGGGGCGCTTTTTACGTACGAAGTACTCACGGCTTTTTTCATCGAAGCCGGTTTTTTAGGTGTAATGCTTTTTGGCTGGAATCGCGTAGGTCCAAAGTTACATTATTTTTCGACCTTGCTCGTGGTGATTGGAACCACCCTCTCCGCATTTTGGATTTTATCAGCGAATTCCTGGATGCAAACACCGGCGGGATTTACCGTGCAAGGAACTCAACTGGTCGTTCAAAACTGGTGGCACGTGATTTTTAATCCATCAGTCATTTCTCGCTTTTTACACATGTTAATAGCCGCATACCTTGTAGCAGGCTTCATGATCGCAGGTATTTCCGCGCATTATTTACTTAAAAAGAAACACGTGGAAATTGCGAAAACCTGTTTCTCGTTTACGTTAGCGGCGCTGGCGATTTTGTCTCCCTTACAAATTCTCATCGGAGACAGCGTTGGCCTTGAGGTTCATAAAAATCAACCCATTAAAACTGCGGCCATGGAAGGCGTGTGGGACACGCAGCGCGGCGCGCCTTTTTTAATTTTTGCTTATCCCGACGTGAAAACACAGCGCAATTATTTTTCTTTTGGAATACCGCACGGAGCTGCACTCCTCAACACCCACCAATGGAACGGATCTTTAGTGGGGCTAAAAACCGTAGCCCAAGCCAATCAACCGTACGTCCCCTTTGTTTTTTACGCGTTTCGAATGATGGTCGGCTTAGGATGCTTGATGTTTTTATTCGCGCTGATTGGGCTGTGGTACCGAATGAGAAAAACCCTGTATGAAAAACGCTGGTTTTTACGCTTAATGACTCTTGCTTCCCCCATCGGTTTTTTAGCGCTGTGGTGCGGTTGGATAACGGCAGAAACGGGTCGACAACCGTGGGTCGTTTATAATCTTCTGCGTACAGACGTGGCTGCTTCTCAAGTGGATCTCTACCACGTCATCGTCGCGTTTTTATTAATTATTATTGTCTACGGCATTATTTTCGGTTTTTTCTACTTTCATTATTTGATTAAAATTATACGCAGAGGCCCCGAAGAAATTGAGCCGCGTATTGAGGATCAACCCTTTAAATATTTGTCCGCTTTACCCGAGAAAAAAACATGATTGCACTGGCCACCATTTGGATTGGGATTATCGCTTTTGCTGTTATTATGTATGTTATTCTGGATGGTTTTGATTTGGGAATCGGAATTTTATTTCCGCTGTTTAACGCGAGACACCGCGATATCATGATCAGCACAATCATGCCGGTGTGGGACGGCAATGAAACGTGGTTAGTGCTCGGCGGCGCCAGTTTGTACGGCGCGTTTCCACTGGCTTTCAGCATTATTCTGCCCACGCTTTACCTGCCGATGTTGTTGATGGTTATTTCGTTAATCTTTCGTGGCGTGTGTTTTGAGTTTCGTCTCAAAGCGGAAACCGGTAAAAAAATATGGGACGTTTCGTTTTTTTTGGGGTCGATCATCGCAGCCTTGTTGCAGGGTATTTTACTGGGGACTTTCGTGCAAGGCTTCAACGTGACACCGGGTCAATTGGTCGTTCCAGCGTACGCGTGGTTTACTCCATTCAGCGTGACCTGCGGCGTGGCGCTGATTTTTGGCTACGCGTTGCTGGGTTCAACGTGGCTCATATCGAAAACAACAGAAAAACTTCAAGAAAAATGCACGCGAACCGCCAAAGTCATTTTAATCATTACCGCCTTTTTTGCGCTGGGTATTAGCTTCTGGACACCGTTTATTGATCCACAAATCAAGGCCCGTTGGCTTAACCCAGAGCTCATTGGCTATTTGTCCATTCTGCCCTTGCTCAGCGTTGCCATTTGGTTTTTTGAGTGGTTTGCGTTGCAAGGAAAACGGGAATACAGCCCGTTTTGGCTGACGATTGCGCTGTTCTTAATGTGTTACATCGGATTCGTGATCAGCAGTTGGCCCTATATCGTGCCGCGCTCCATTCCCTTTTGGGAAGCCGCTGCACCGAAGTCTTCACTCCTCTTTATGCTCGTCGGTACTCTGATTATGCTGCCCTTGTTGCTGTATTACACGTATCATTCGTACCGAATTTTCAAAGGGAAAGTTACGGATGTTATTCATTACTAGAATCCAGAAAGTATCCTGGTTTATCGGCCTGTATCTGGCCTCACTCGCTGTTGTCGGCTTTCTCATGTTTGGACTAAGGTACTTAGTCAATCTCCTGCAATAAATAATAAAAATTCATATATTATCAATAAGTTATTAATAAATCTTAATGTTGCTATACTTATAGGTGAACATGGAGCATTGAGTGGTATGGATTTTTTAAACGAACGATAAAGGAGTGCGAGTCATGAAAAGCTTTGGCGTTTTTGGTTGGATAGCCCTGATTCTCCTCGTGATAGGGGGATTGAACCTAGGGTTTATGGGTATATTTGACTACAACGTGCTCGCTGGCATATTTGGTAAAGTTTACGCTTTATTGCGTACCATTTATGTCTTCATCGGCTTGTCTGCTTTGTGGCTTATTTACCACGCTACCAAAGGCAGTAAATAACCAGGCAGTGACTGGTGAGCTTTAAAGCGATCATCAGAGTCAGATAAACGGGCTAAGATTTATCCCTTACCGGATAGATTGGGGCCTTGAATTAATGCGGTATCCAGTCAACTGCAAGCGTTCTTGGCCTCTTTTATTTTTCCCGTTGTTTCCCAAAAACACTGACGATAACGTGTCGTTTAAAATGACCGCTGCGGTGTTCCCACAAATAAATACCCTGCCACGTCCCCAACGCCAATTCATTGTTATCCACGGGAATGGTGAGGGCCGTTTGCGTCAAGACGGTGCGCAGATGGGCAGGCATATCGTCAGGACCTTCCGTATTGTGCTTGAAAATAGAATCGCCGTCTGGAATGAAGCGCTGCATAAACCGTTCTAAATCTTTTCGTACGACGGGATCGGCATTTTCGCAAATAATCAGCGAAGCGCTGGTGTGTTGAATGAATACGTTGCACAAACCCTTTTCACAGTGCGACCGCCGCACGGTATCGCTGATGGAATCGGTGATATCAATGGTACCCCGCCCCTTCGTGTGAAATTGTACTGTTTTTTGGTAAATCATTTCAGCTAACCTTGTCACCCCCCATCGTGGAAGTCCATGGGTTTATTATAGTTCCCTCACGCATCCATCACACAAGGTGCCTACCAGCAGTTTTTTTCGATTGTTTCACGGACAACATAGTCAGTGTGGCACCTTTGACCTCCGTCCCTCGAACGGTGGCTTCGGTCCAAGGCTCTCCATAAGCCTTGCCCTGCCAGTGGTGATTACGGTGTTGTAATTCGAACCGAGCCAACACCAAGTTCGCGCTGCGTGCTTCAGCGAGCAGGCGGTTGAGCCAAGTTACGAGGTCATCAACCATAAACGCAAACATTGCTTCCGCTGCGTTGATGAAAGCATTTTCGATCGTTGATCCGTATCCGATAATTCCGATATCGGCTTCGTGGTCAAAATAATTGTCGTCCGTTACGGGCATCAGAAAATTACTCTCAAAATTTTTCTTAACAATTAAGGGCACCTCTTGAAATTGGTTTTTTCGCTGCATTTTAAGGTACCCACTCGTCATTGCCGCCAGGAAGGCGGCAATCCAGACCCCAGGGAGGGTAATTTGAGTAGCGGGGTACCCCTCCTTGTTGTGGGGTGATCGGCTGTTCGCCAATCACACACGACCTATCCGTTAAGTCGCACCCAGCCGCCTGAGTGGTTCAAAACGACAAGTGTTATAAACTAAATTCATGAGACCAATCTTCGCTTGGGCTCGTAGCAAACCAATGGTTCGAATAAATTTACCACCCATCGCATTCTCCATAAAACCAAAAATGTGCTCAACCCGCTTGCGGATCTTGGCGCGTCGTTTATTTTCACGATCTTTGCGAGACCATTCGGGTTGATGAGATCGATACCGCTGAATTAAGCGGCTCTCATAGCCTAAATTCAATAAATCCTCCTCCCTCTTTTCGGAATAATACGCACTATCGGCCCATACCCGTTTGTCCGATTGAGGTGCTTCTGAAAGGCTCGATTGACTAACGGTAAAAATTGCTTCCAGTCGGTCACGGCATTTAATTGCTCCAGCGGGTCCTTCAGCCGGCTGATCTGTGCATAACGATCTGTTAAATCAAAAAATCCCGGTTGGCTCATCTCAGTCTCCTTGCCGCTCAAATTTCGCCTATTTTACCCGATTTCCTTACCGCAACAGCATCCCTCTATTTGAAATAGCCCTCCCTGGGGTCTGGATTGCCGCCTTCCTGGCGGCAATGACGAGTGGGTACCTTAAAATGCAGCGAAAAAACCAATTTCAAGAGGTGCCTTTAATACTCAGTAAACAATAAATCTATTGTTTACAAGATAAAAATATAAGCAAAATAATCTTCCGTTAATTATATTTCTAATAAGAACAATGCTAGCATAATTGTTCTCATTACCAGCGCCCTGTTTCAGGCGGGAGAAAATTTATGCGTAGAAGCTCATCAATACTCGGCCTACTGGCTAATAATTACGGTGCTATCGATAATTCTCGCGCAGTTCGCGCAGTTGCTATTAATGAAGATAATGAAGAAGCGTCCCTCTTAGACTCAGAGACGACGCCCCACGCTTCCAGCAACATCAGTAGCATTTTGCAGAGTATTGACTCGCAGAACGTGCGTGAATATTCACCTTATGTTCTTTATGTTACTTTATTTCTGTTGGCCGCGTTCTCAGAGTTTGGTTTTGCTTTTTACTCTGACGCAAATTCAATCCGTTCGGTAAGCGACCCACTTGCACACTTCGCTCCAGAAATTGCAACACACATAGGGTCTTTGATTGCTCTAATCGCTCAAATACTCGCCTTTACCGATGCCAGCGCGAGCACCCTCACCTCGTCTAACATGAAAAAAGCAGTAGAAGAGTTCGTAGAGGAACTAAAAAAATCCATCAATAAATTTCAACACGGGGAGGAGGGAAGCGCCTCTCAGCACACTTCCTCGCTCACTTTACTCATTTTAAATGCCCTACTTATTTTTGGAACATTCATTTATGGTTCATTCTCACCCATAACCGGCATGATGGACTTAAAGAAATTTACTCCAGAAGTGACTCAAATTTTAGGGTGGATCATGTTTGTGGGGCAAATGATCCTATACTCCATGAGCTATGGAGGGAGTGTCTTTTCGGGTCCTGGAAATATTGAAACCCTTTGGAATCTCTCACGAAACGAAAAAATTAAAATCCTTAAAAACATTTTTTGCACTCGAACGGGCTGGTTTACATTTCTACCCGCCACGCTTGCAGCCCTATTTAATCGCGCCCTTTCATTTCGCGGAGGAACAGAATTAACGGCTGAATTAGTCTTCGGGCTTTCTGGACCTATCGTAGAACTGATGGCCTGGAGTAGTGCGGCCTGTGCTGTTTGGCAAACATTCTTGTCTCAAGGAGCACCGCACTATATCAGGACGTTTGGCGACGGCGACACCACTGCTACAGATAATATCGCTTTATTGACAGATTCCGAGCGAAAACCCAATAAGCTTTATGTGGGTGTGGGGGATGACGAATTAAAGTATAGTTTGATTAATGCAGATGGGGTAATGAGATCTGGTGTGATCTTATTTAAAGATTTACCGCGGGGGTTTCCATACCGTTTTCACACTACCGATGAATTGATACCTTTTTCAAAGAGATTATTAGAACTTGTAAACGCCCCGGATTGGAGAAGTCTCGGACTGGTCAAGGGAGGAACTTATCTCTTTCTTGAGAAAGCCTTGTTGCCAGTAATTGCTCTTGGGGTATTTATCCTCAGAACGGTGTCGATTCCCAGCTTATGGGTGGGCCCGAAAGAAGATCCGGCCAAAGATTATGGCATAAAAGACTTAATTATTGCCTTAATAGCTACCCTTTTTGCTGGATATGGCTCAAAGCAATATGTCGAGAACTTTATTATTCCTCAGTGCACAAAAATGATCCGAAGCTTATTCTTCACTGACTCTCAAGAAGGTGGTCTTACGGCAAGTAGCACCACAGATACTCTCTGTAGTAGTAATGGCTCGACATTGGGTTCTGAAGAGGCTTCTGATTCTGACAGCGAGGGCAGCAACAGTACCAGGTACAGCGCGCTGCTGTAAGCCCTCAATTCCTGCGCCCCGTTTTAGCGGGGCGCAGGAACAACAGCGATACGTAATCGTTCTTTCATATTTCCTTAACCCTCCATTCATACTCCCTTAATTTGCTTGGGCTACAATGGATCACGATTAACGTTATTAAATTAAGAGTCAAAACCCATATGAGCCGCCGCCCCAACTCCAATCAATCCAAAGCTCCTAAAACACTAAGGGACCTGTTTGAAAACCCTGAATTCAGGGCGCTGCTGCAAGAAGCGCAAGAACAAATGCAGCAAGAGCCTATCATGCGGTCATTCTCCCATGACACAGTGACTTCTTCTCAAGATATCGGTATCGCTCCAGAAACTCCGCCTCAACCTCAACCCATCGAAACACAACAATTTGAATCGCAGATTGGATCACAGATGGCTCGATTCACGGAACAAGTAAAAAAAATCAAAGAATCGAATCCCCATGAATGGCTTTATTTACTCAGCTTAGCTAATGAATTGCGGCGACTGGGCTTTAATTTTACCAAACACGCAACGGGCATTGATATTAATCAATGGCTGATGCGAATTCTCTTCTTTTCACCGATAATAGCCGCCGCAACAAAGGGTTCACCTCAGCTGCAACAACAAATCATACAACCGTTACAACGTTTACCCATGGTGCTCTACACAGCTGCACGAAATGCCGCGAAGTATGTCATGCCATTAGACGAATTCCCGGACGACGTCGGATTAGCCGGAAACATTCTAAGCGCCATTTATTTTTGGATGATGTCGGGACGAGTTGTTGAAGGAGCAAACCTCAACATTGCATCGGTTTTTGAATTTAACTCGAATCTTCCTTCACTATTCCAAAATTCGGAAATGCTCTCGCTTCAAAATTCGCCTATGGCAATGATGTTTGTGCAATCAATAATGGCCCTTATTACCTTACGCACAAGCGGTCAAATTTCACGGGAGCTTTCGAGCACCTTCCAAGAGATTTACAACCAAGCTCATTCACCATTCAATCCGATACAAATAGCGCTAACGGCTAAGCAAATCCAACAAACAGTTTCACAGGATCCTTATCGAGCGCTTTATAACAGTACTTTAGCCCTTATTGCACTTCAGCAAACCAATCAATGGTTAGGGGCAGGATTGGGCGTTAATCCCAGTACACTTGCCCAAATGATCCTATCTTTTGGCCCGCTGCTCCCATCCGAATTAATCCATAGAATCATGCCCGAAGATATTCAAGGTTACCTTCCTTCGTCATCGGACTTGACTGATTTAGTGCACAGCAGTGCAGAACAATTTTCTCAATCACCACTTGCGTTATCACCACAGGAAACGATCAGCACGCAAAGAACAGTGATTCAATCCGGGGCTTTTTTGGTGATGAATTATTATCACCGCGAAATGTTAATTTCGCTATCGCGTTGGACGGCTTACTTAGCCTTCCACGCCGGTTTGGCTTATTTACCTGACGGAATGGCGGAAGCGGCTTATCAGTACTTTTCTCTTGCTGCCCTGCAAACAACTTCGGAAATGAGTCTCTTAACTGCAAATACTGTTCGATTTTTAATAAGCATCGGCGCCGCAAAAATCATCGGAGAAATCGCGCAAGGTTTACCGGATTATTATGAAACGATTACTGAGTTTGCCACACCTTACCTGAGGGACGCACAGACACTTGCAATACCCTCTGCTCAAAATGCAGCAAAAAAAGCTCGCGACTTATACAACCTCCCCCCCAAATTGCTGTTGCTGTGGGAGGCCCATCAGAATCCCTACGATAATTACAAACTGGGACAATATTATCAACAACAAGGTAAGCCGGAAAAGGCCATTGCTGCCTACAACAAAGTACCAATACCTTCGGAAGAAGATTTAGCTATGCTCAATGAGCGAGATTTAATTCCGGGGGAAAAAATTGAAATTGATGCAATTTATTCTAACGTTCTGGACAATCTGTTTGATCAGTACAAAAAAATCGGTTACGGTAGAAACGACGAGGAGCTGGAAGAGCTCTTAGGTAGAGAAATTCATACTTATATTCTGGCTCAACGGGAAATTGCTTTTCGAAAACTGGCTCAAGCAAGGGATAAATTAAAAAGCGGAATTACCGCAGGGGTTCATCAACTCTTGCAAGAATCGCACCCGAAGATCAATCAACTGGGACAATACGCCTTCCGTATTGTTGAATGGCACGTTGCCAACGCGGAATACCAACAAAAAACAAACCATGCCGATGCAAGCAAATCTTTATTAGAATTGCTCTTTAGCTTTCACGTTGAACATCACGGTATTACTCGTTTAGAGCAGAATGGTAACAAAACAGATTATTATCATCTGGTATCGATATCGATTGGTGATCACTCTTATGAACATTTAGAGTTGCCTTCGGGCTCTAATACTCCCAATAAAGTCATGGAAGATATTTATTTTATTATGTTAAAAAATATTCTTGGCCCCACCCTGGAACCTCCAGTATCCAGCAACATGACCTGGGACACTCTTAAAGAATCGGCCATGAAAGCAAAAAAAAATAACAATCCTTTAATGGCTTTTATTTATTATCGGCTGGCGGCCCGCGCATTTGATCCCAAGAAAATTCGCACAAACCCCGGAAAAGCTGAGTCTGTATTTAGCCCCACTCCGCCACCCCCTATCGATGAGGAAAATAATTATTATCGTTGCTTACATAATTGCGGAGCGATGGCTTTGGAAATTGCCGAAACCGTCGATGATCCGTCATTAAAACAAAAAATACTCGAAGCGGCACTAGAATTCTTTCAACACGCGACAGAAGCTGGTCTCGTTACCTGTTCCGATAAAAGCAAGATACCTCTATCAAAAGCGGCAAAACAACAGGCTAAAGCCACTGCCGTCTTACTCGACGACCCAGCTACACATAAAGCCACTTTGAGCATGTGATCTCATCATTTACAGAGCAAAATAGGTCACCTACAATCTTTAGGTGACTTATTCGATCCGAAAAACTGTCTGGACCTTAGCGCCCATGGTCATTGCCTTGGCCTTGGCGATGGACGTGTATGTACCAGCCGTACCGCACTTATCCACCCTATTTCACGTGTCTGCGGGTGAGATGCAGCTGACGCTCAATCTGTTCATGATCACGAGCGGGGTCGTACAGCTGATTATCGGACCTTTGTCAGACCAATTCGGTAGACGCCCTATTAGCTTTGTGGCGATATTTATTTACGCGATAGGATCTGTGCTGTGTGCCATTTCGCACAACGCACCCGAGCTTATTATTTATCGTATTGTTCAAGCCATCGGCGCCGTCGGCATGATGGTCACGGGTTTGGCCGTCGTACGCGACCGCTACCACGGAAAGGCCAGCGGTAAAACGTACAGCTATTTAAACGGTATTATTGCATTTTCTCCACTGTTCGCCCCCTTCCTGGGAAGTTATTTAGACGTGAAACTCGGGTGGCAAACGACTTTTTTATCTCTATTAATTATTGCTGCCTGGGCGTTTTTCAGTATTTATTTCGCCGTTCCAGAGTCTTTGCCCAAGGGAAAACGGATTCCCGTAACAGGAAATTTATTCCGTGAATATAAAAGCATTCTCTTTAATCGCATTTTCTTTTGCTACAGCCTGAGTACAGCGATTGGACTATCGTACTTTTTTGTCTTTTGCTCAATTTCACCGTACATCATTATTCGCCTGCTTCATATTCCAGAATTACATTACGGGTATTATTTCGCGTTCATGGGAATTTCGATTTTTATCGGTAGCTTACTATCAGGGTACACCGTCGGAAAACTCGGCATGTATCGAACGGTAACGTTGGGATTTGTACTTTCACTCACTGGTGGAATCATCATGGCGCTCTGGTATTTTGTGTCTGGACTTTCCATCAATAATTTTATTTGGCCCATGTTGTTGATTGGTATTGGCGGAACGTTTGGACTGGGAGCCGGAACCGGTGGCTCCATGGAACCCTTTGGCAATAAAGCCGGAACGGCTTCCGCACTCGGGGGTTCTTTTCGATTTTTATTTTCGGGTTTAGTGGGATCAACCATCATTACGAAAAATGTCTCATCCACACTCCCACTCGCTTTGTCTGCGGTTGTTTTTAGTGTTATGGGACTACTGTTATTTGTAATTTACCGAGAGTCGTTGTCCTTTCGGCGCTGAAGCAACCATTTATAAACAGGGAGCACTTGGATTGTTTTACCCTCAACCTTAATTTCATCTTCCTGATCGGAAGTCAATATCAGCGCCCGAGCTAAGCGAGTTTCTTCCATTGCTTTTAATAACGCATCCGTTTCCCGTTGATAAGTTGAGTCTTCCGTTAAATTTTCACTGACCTGAATCAACTGAACGATATCTCGTCCCTCACGCACCAGAAAATCAACTTCTTTTCCATTTTCAGTTTTATAAAAAAACAAATCAAGTTTTTCCCTACGCAAAGCCATGTAAACCAGATTTTCCAGATATTTCCCTGAATTTTTTGAAAATTGAAAAGCAATTGCTTCCATAATTCCATTATCAATGCAGTAGATTTTTTTATTTGATGCCATCTGTTGCTTGACTGAATAGGAAAAACGCGATAATTCAAATAATAAATAACTGTTTGAAAAATAGTGAATATAATTTTTAACCGTATTCATACTTCCCAGCCCAAGTAATTTTTGTAACTTACTGTAAGAAAAAGGCTGAGCGATATTGCTGAACAAATACAATCCCAACTCGCGTAATGCTTTAATTTCTTTAATCTCATAACGAGCAACAATATCTCGATACAGAATATCATCGTACAAGGACTGTAAATAAAGTGGATCTTCATAAACCCGGAATTCCGGAAACCCTCCGTATTGGAGATACTCGTTAAAATATTTTCGTAAAATAGCGCGTTTAGGGGTATCAAAAAGGTCATTGGCATCGTATTTTATTTTTTTTAAATCTAAGCATTCCAAATAAGAAAAAGGAAATAATTCAATAACGATATTGCGGCCCGTCATCTTGGTTCCCAATTCCTGACTCAGCAAAGTCGCGTTAGATCCGGTGAGAAAGATCTTAAAACCACGATCCTGCATTCGCCGAATAAAATATTCCCAACCCGAAATATTCTGGATTTCATCAAAGCATATTATTTTTCTCTCGCCATAAAGCTCTATAAATAACTCGTAGAGCGTATTAAAATCTTCATGCGTGAATTTAATGAGGCGCTCTTCCTCAAAGCTTAGATAGTAAGCGCGATCTTTAAGCGCCGTTTGTAACAGCCGCGCGAGCACAGTCGACTTTCCACAGCGCCGAACTCCTGTAATGATGACAACGGCTGGACCACTAAGGCGCCTTTGAATTTCGCTAAACCGATCGCGGGGAAGGCCCAGGGATGCGCTCATAATCGATTGATTTTGCTCAAGAATTATTGATTTCAGAACATCTCGTTTCATTGCTTAAAACCCTTCACTGCCAATGAAAGAATAGCATACAAACCTTTCATTAGCAATGAAAGTATTGCCTAACGATTTCCATCTTCTCCAACGACTCACGGATGAGCGATTCGATATCCAGGGCGGACTCAGCGGCGAGGATTTCGGATTCGATGGCTTTCGTTTTAGGATTTTTAGGGGCGAAAATCGTGCAGCAATCTTCGTGCGGCCGTTTGGAAATTTCAAACGTGCCAATCCGTTCCGCCAGCGCAACAATTTCCAATTTATCAAAACTGATCAATGGCCTCAAAACCGGCAATTTCGTTGATCGATCCACGACACCAATATTTTGCACAGTTTGACTCGCCACTTGCCCGAGATTATCACCGGTGATCAACGCGTGGTACGGCTTCAGCGGCTTCGCTAATGGCCCAACCGCAATTCGCTCGGCAATCCGCATCATGAAGCGCCGATGCACGATCGTCCATACGGCTTCGGGGCATTTCTGATTAACGGTTTCCTGAATGCGCGTGAAGTAAGGAATAAACAAATTCATCGCACGCAATTTCCAACGCGTTAACTCCTGAACGATATCGCGTACTTTATTTTTTACCTCTTCACCAGTATAAGGGAAACTGTGAAAATGCACCGCGTCGATTAACATCCCACGTTTTAACATCGACCACCCAGCCACGGGGCTATCAATACCGCCCGACAATAATAACAGCCCTCGGCCGCTCACGCCCACAGGCAACCCACCCGGGCCTTTCTCTTCCTCTACATTCAAATAAATAAAAATCCCTTCATTGCGTATTTCAATAAATACCGTTAATTCTGGGTTTTTCAGATCAACTTTCCACTGCGGAAAATGCGCTAAAACACACGCACCGATTTCTCGATCAACCGCCATTGAATGAGACTGAAAGTTTTTAGTCGCGCGTCGCGTCTCGATACGAAACTTAAGCGATGAATGCTGAACGTTATCTTTGAGCACAGAAATCACCGAATCTGCTAACGCAGTTAAACTCTGCTGAAACGGCAATCGATGGGTACTTGCGAAACCCACTACGCCAAAAACACGCTTAATTGCCTCGTGATAAAAGGAGGCCGGTTTATCCGGATCTGGGTGAAGATAAACTCGAGCTTGCTCGCAATAAAGTTGATCGCGCGTCGCACCCGTAGCAAATTGAAGATTATCCAGCAAGACTGATTCAAAGAGCGAGCGGTTCCTGCCCTTCAATGCAATTTCGCCGTATTTAATTAAAATAATTGGCTGTGTCATCGCACGACAGCTCTGACGTCGGATAAAATCGTGGCGATAGTTTGAAGACAAGCATCAATTTCATCCGGTGTATTGTACCGTGAGAAACTAAAGCGAATCGCAGAACGCATGCGCGTATCGGACAATCCAATCGCTTCCAAGACGTGACTCGTACCGCGCTTTCGTCCGGCACACGCTGACCCCGCTGAAACGCAGAATCCTTTTTCATCAAGCAATCGCATCATGACTTCCGAAGGAAGATTGATAAAAGAAGCATTCACGGTATTTGCAAGACCGTCTTCCGGCGAATTAATCGCAACGTTTTCCAGCACTTGTAATCCGTTTATTAAGCGGTTTTTTAATGCTCTAAAATGCAGTCGCGTTTCAGATAACGCGGAATACGCCATTTCCGACGCAGTCACCAAACCCACGATGCCCGGTACGTTTTGACTGCCGGAACGAAAGCCGTTTTCTTGGCCGCCTCCCGAGATCAGCGGCTGGCACTGCGTTCCTTTTTTCAAGAACAGCGCGCCAATTCCTTTTGGCCCGTGAAATTTATGCCCGCTCATCGAATACGCGTCGATGTTTGATGGCGCTGGCGGAATAAGTTTTCCAAACGCTTGCACGCCATCCGAAAATATCCGACAATTTTTATGAGCAGACTTAATCGCGCTCGCGATATTTTCAATGGGATTAATCGATCCCAACTCGTTATTAACGTGCATAATCGCTACTAAAGTCGTATCGTCACGCAGTAACGATGTTACGGCTTCAACCGGTATACATCCCCTCGAATCGGGTTGCGCGTAACCGATTTCAAAACCTTCTTGCTCCAATTGGCGCATGCTTTCCAATACAGATTTATGTTCGGTGCGTGCAGTAATAATATGCTTCCCCTGACGCTTCAGGACACGCGCAATACCTTTAACGGCAAGATTGACGCTTTCAGTGCCGCCGGAAGTAAAAATCACTTCATGATCACGCGAACCAAACGCCTGCAGAAGTTTCTGCCGAGCAGACTGTATCGCTTGCTCCGCTGCAATTCCCAAGCGATGACCGCTCGACGGATTACCGCTCGAAAAATAAGGCATCATGGCGTCAAGCACTTCGGGTGCAAGGGCAGTAGTGGCGTTGTTGTCGAAATAGTGAGTAATCATGGGGTGGTGATTATACCCTATTTTCCAGAGGTGGTGAGTACCGAAGCGCTGGGGTCCTTTTGCCTGCAAAAGGACCCCAGCGCTTCGGTGCTAGCCATATGCTTTATTGGGGCCGGAACAACGTCAAAATCGGATCCGCAAAGTGGTTCGCGAGACTCGAGCTATTCAAATCACGATTGATGGTCAGGCCAATCGCCAAGTGCTCCTGGGGCAACCACGCAACGATGGCCGTAAACCCCGAGGTAACCCCCGGATGAAACCAAATCGCTCCCAGCGACGAATCGTAGCGGTATTTAAGCCCCAGTCCGTATCCCGCTTCGTGCGAATACGCTGGCAACGGCAACCCCTGTTGGTAAGCCACTGCTTCGGTCATCTCGTGAAGCTGCGTCGTTGTGATAATTTGATGCTGAAATAAAGCCTTAATCCAACTCACGACATTGCTGGAATTGGAGACCAGCGCACCGGCTGCACCGATCCACGATGCGTTCGTGTCGCGGATCGGCTTGCCCTCCGGGGTGTAACCCATCACCAGGCGGCGCTCAATGGACTGAGGGTAATCTCCTGGCAAATAATAAGTCTCCGTCAAGGTCAACGGCTGAAAAATCCGCGTCCGCAGTAAATGGCTGATGGATTGATGCGTGACTTTTTGAATAATCATACCCGCCAAAATGTAGTTGGTATTCGAATAATACCAACCTTTTCCCGGAGCAAATTGTAACGGTTTATCGTAAGCTACAGCCACTAACTGTTCTTCCGTAAACTCTCGCTGGCGATCGCTGCGAATCTCATTCATTAATTCTGGTGATTTTGTATAGTTAAAAACACCACTGGTATGATTTAACAACTCGCGAATCGTAATTTTTTGCCAATGGGGATATTGTGGTAAATACCGCGTGATTGAATCGTGTAAATTAACCAGGCGCTGTTCTTCCAGTTTCAGCATCAAAACGGCAATAAACGATTTGGTGATACTGCCGACCTGAAATAAATTATAGCCATTTACCCGCTGCCGACTGTCTTTATTTATTTTTCCGTCGTAAAAGGTAATCGTTTGATGGCCAGCTTTGGAAATTGTCAGTACCGCCGCACTGGCACCGTAATGCAGGCGAATTTTTTGGAGCGCGTGATAAATTTGAATGCGGGAGGGAGTGTGCGCAGACGCGCTGACGCCATAAGTGAAAAAAAATAAGGCCAGAAATATAAATTTAAAATTCATTTTTTATCTCACAACGGCTTCACCGGCCCGGTTTCTCTTTCTGCGTAAAGCGAATCTTCCGTAATATCTGCGATCATCAACTCGTACGACGCACGGATTCCCGACAAAAAAGCACCGTGCACCGTGGAGGGAAAATAAGAGGTGGTGGCTTCACCCGCAAAAAATAATTTGTTATCCACGGGCAGCGCTAAAGTGCGACGCACAAGCGGCTTTAAATTAACGGGCATGTACGTATAGGAACCGTAACTGTAGGGATCGTTATACCAGCGCGTAATCAACGCATCCTGACATTCGGGAATCTCTTTTCCAAAAATTTTTCGCAGTATTTTCATGACGTCTTGAATAATTTCTTTATCCGTTTTTTGCTCGATATCGATCGCAGGAGATCCCGCGCTTAGCGCCAACAAAATGGGTTCGTTAAGTAATTTTTGAAAATTCATGAACTCAACCCATCCGCTATTTTCATCAGGGTTAATATAACCAATAATCTCTTTCTCGGGATTCCAAAACGCCTTATCAAATTTCAAATAGACTTTATCCAACACACCCATTTTCAATTGCGAAATGGCTCGGCGTTTTGCCTTTGGCAGATGGGGATAAAAAACAATATTTCCGGAATTCAGAACGCCCAAAGAAACCGTTACAATCGCATAAGCCGAATGAAACACTCCTTTCGTAGTAAAAACTTCGATTTTTTCACCGCTGTAATCGATCTGTTTGACTTCATGTTCTAATAAAATTTTCAAATCCTGCGCCAGGTAGTCTGCGAGCTCTGCGTAACCCTGCGCAAATATTCGATCGTGACCCGCGAGCTTCACGCCGCGATTGAACTCCAGTAGGGATAACTCTTCGCTGTCACCCGCGTATTCCAATTCGAGATACGTACGCGCAACGTAACTCATAATCAGCTTATCATCGAGAGATAATTTATTTTCAGCGACAAATCGTTCTTCGATAAACTGTAACGAGTGATCGTTTTTTTCTTTTTGTTTGGAGACAATAAAGTCAATGAAATCCGCCATGAGATTGGAAATTCGAATCAGCTCTTTTCGGGACACGCGCTTACCGTTTTGATCGTATAAGTCTATGGATTGGTATCGGCTGGGGGCAATGCTGGGGATGTTGGTCCGCAGTGTTTCCATGCGATAACGTTGAGCCAATCGCGTAATGGGGTTGTGCTCGACCCCGTGAATCCAAGAAGCCCCCAAGTCCAACGGCACGCCTAATTTAGGCGACGTATGGACACGCCCACCAATACGATCCCGCGCCTCAAGAACCAAAACTTCATACCCATCCAAAGCCAAATCGCGCGCGGCCGTTAGACCGGCTATCCCTGCGCCAATCACAATCGCATCGTAAAAAATACCTTCAGCCACGATTCCAAGTCCTTTTTGTAAAATATACCGTAATTTAATCGGGCTGGCGAGTATGGCAATCGCACTCAAATTTAGTGACGCCCTGTTCTCACTCTACCGACGTGCCGCGACCCCGGATCGAGTCCGGGGCAAGCTTTTTTGTTCGCGGCATCCAGGAAATAAAAGCTGGATCCCGCGGACAAGCCGCGGGACGTCGTTAAGTTTGAGTGCGATTGCCACGGCGCCCCATTCAAGGCTACCGCCGGCGTTCGTTTTCCCTGAGGAATTTCTTGCGTAAGCGAATGGCTTTCGGCGTGACTTCGACAAGCTCATCGTCGGCGATAAATTGCAGCGCTTGTTCTAAACTGAATTTAATCGGCGGGGTAAGAATAATATTTTCATCGCTACCGGCTGCGCGAACGTTGGTGAGCTGCTTCCCGCGACAAACATTGACGACCAGATCATTATCTCGAGAATTTTGGCCAACGATCATTCCTTCATACACTTCGGTTTGTGGGCCAATAAATAAATCGCCGCGTTCTTGTAAATTAAACAACGCATAACCCGTGGCAACCCCTTGACTGTTCGACACCAATACGCCGCGATTTCGTGTTTGCAAGGATTCTCCGATCAGAGGACCGTAATGATCGAATACGTGGACCATTACCCCACTGCCCGATGTCAGCGTTAAAAACCGCGAATGAAAACCAATTAATCCGCGCGTCGGAATAATATAATCCAAGCGCACCCGCCCTTTTCCATCCGAAACCATATTTTTGAGGTCGCCTTTTCGTTCAGCCAAATGTTGCATGATGCTGCCTTGATGTTCTTCGTCAATATCCACCACCACGCTTTCAAACGGTTCGCACGCCGTGCCTTCAATTTCTTTGACGATGACTTCAGGGCGTGAGACCGCAAATTCATAACCTTCACGACGCATATTTTCGATTAATATCGATAAATGCAACTCACCACGACCGGACACGATAAATTTATCGGCATCGGAACCCGGCATTACCCGCAGTGCAACGTTCGCGATTAATTCGCGCTGCAATCGCTCCCTGACTTGTCGACTCGTTAAAAATTTTCCGTCCCGCCCAGAAAACGGCGAATTATTGACTTGAAACGTCATGCTCACCGTCGGTTCGTCTACCGTTAACGGGGGTAATGCTTCAACGCGCTGCGGATCGCACAAAGTGTCGGAAATGCGAAGATTTTCGACGCCCGTCACCGCAACAATGTCGCCGGCTTGAGCCGTTTCCACTTCCACGCGTTGCAACCCTAAAAATCCCAATAGTTGCAGAACGCGTCCCGATCGTTTTTCCCCTTCGCGATCGATGATGATGACTGGCATATTGCGTTTTACAACGCCACGCTGAATCCGACCGATACCGATCGCGCCCACGTAACTCGAATAATCCAATGACGAAATTTGCATTTGAAACGGACCATTTAAATCGACTTGCGGAGGCGCAACTTTTGAAACAACGGTTTCAAACAGCGGCGTCATGTCGCTCGACGGTTTCGCCAAATCTAAAGTCGCGTATCCTTTTAATGCCGACGTATAAATAACGGGAAAATCCAATTGTTCGTCGGTCGCATCTAAACTCACGAACAAATCAAATACCTGTTCGATGACCCAGTCCGGGCGCGCGCCCTCGCGATCGATTTTGTTAACGACCACGATTGGCTTTAATCCCCATGAAAACGCTTTGCGCGTTACAAAACGGGTTTGCGGCATCGGGCCTTCTACCGCGTCGACCAACAGCAGCACGGAATCCACCATCGACAGAATGCGTTCGACTTCTCCACCAAAATCCGCGTGACCCGGCGTGTCGACGATATTAATACGATAGCCGTTCCAGCGAATGGCAGTATTTTTCGCGAGAATCGTGATGCCCCGCTCGCGTTCTAAGTCGTTTGAATCCATCATCCGTTCAATGAACTCCGCCCGTTCACCGAGGGTGCCCGATTGGCGAAGCAGTTGATCGACGAGGGTCGTTTTCCCGTGGTCGACGTGGGCGATGATGGCTATGTTACGGATGTTTTCGATCATGGTGGCGCCTGGTTTTCAAAACGCCATAGTATAGTCGAAGTGGGGCAAAACAACTACGAGTTCGGTTAGTCTGAGTTTTGGGTGTTATGCCGCGCAATGGCTCGTCGGGCTTTGGCCCTTGCGGCGCTACGCATTCCATGCTTCGCTTGCAAGCTGCCCTCGCCATCGTTGGCTCGGGCGCTCAGCGGGCATGAAGCTTTGCTTCATGCGAGTTCCGCTT
>CAMTUH010000003.1:0-200567 GCA_947084935.1 uncultured Coxiellaceae bacterium | reverse complement strand
TGGCCCTTGCGGCGCTACGCATTCCATGCTTCGCTTGCAAGCTGCCCTCGCCATCGTTGGCTCGGGCGCTCAGCGGGCATGAAGCTTTGCTTCATGCGAGTTCCGCTTCGCCCTGCGCTTTATTTGCGCTTTATAACACCCAAAACTCAGACTCCTCCCTCCTTTTGTTTAGGGGCAAGGGGAGGGGCCCCTGTTTTTAAGAACTCATCCGTTAGATCTTGGATTTGGGCCGGGCGGGCGATGGGCATTTTCAAGCGCGGCGCGTCTTTTGCCAAATTTAATTTCGACAAAGAAACGGCGCGCACATTCATATCGCCATAAGTGCGGAAGTAGAATACTTTGTGGGTGATGTCTTTAAAAACAACCCACTGCGTGATGTCATCAACGTAATCACCACTCTGTGGTTCACGCGCTTCGCCACGCAATACATCGACGTTATTCATGATGTGTTCGGCTAAATTAAGCGCCCCAGCCGCATCCGGAGCGGGAATGGCAACGTTCAATAGCACTGAGCTCTTTACAAACCGCGACGGCGGACTGATGTCACCCGGCAGGCCAATCATCCCATAACCCTGACCGGTCACGGCGTAAATAATTCCTTGTGCTTTCACCGTTGGCGGATTCAATGGCGATAAACGCGTGTAATTGAGGATGTTGGTGGTCTGCCAATCGTACGAAGGTGAATTCGTCATCACGCCGAGCGTGTTGTCGTAAACATGCATTTGACCCTTCACGTACTCCACCACGATGGACTTCCCCGACGCATCCGTCATGGCATAGTGCAAGGGGAAAGTCGTGTCGCCCAAACTGGGAATTTTATTTACGTACAAAGAAACGGTTGACAGCGCTTGTCGAACTTCATCGACGGTTTTGAAATTCCCCAAAATCCAATCGCCAAAAGCAAGATAAGGCAAGGCCTGTTTTTCGTTTTCAGGAGTAATTGACGCGTACTGTGCATAACCGGGAAACAGCAGTTCTTCGAAAGTCAGGCCTTCTTCGTTCATGCCATCCATGATGATATCGAGACCCAACCCGTCTAACCCCACGTAGCCGTATTTGGTCGTCCACGAGAGGCTGGGTTTGCCATCCGGCGCAATAACTTTAAAAACTCGGCCTCGCGGCGAAGTGCGTAAATTGGAGTGGAAATTCAGGGCGAATTCTAAACTTCGGGCAACGAGGATCGTCCCATCTTGGGCCGTCACCCGAATATCCGTGCACGCCAATGTAGCGCAAGGAATAAAAAAGAGAACGCAGACAATCCATCTGATTAGTGACATGGGCTCTTCCTTGAAGACAAATCAATAATCTAATACACATCCGATGGAATTTCAAATTCCATCAGGCGGCTGGCGCGACCCCAGAAGGAGGTTGTTCCAACTCATCGGAGGCCTTTTCCAACTCATTACGGCTTTTTGATAACACCCTCTGAGAATGCGATAGATTGTCAACGCCATTCTTAACCCACAGAGAAGCATGGGGAGCAATTGTAAAGGTAATGTACTTCAAAAAAACACATAATATGTGCTTCAAATCCGCTTTAATCCTATTCCGTTTTTTAGCGATAGCATCTTCATCTTTGAATTTTGAAATTTTCCCAACCACCCCTAACAACATCGCTCGACCATTTTCCCGAACAAAATCCTCAAATTGGTTTTGTCGGTCTTGTTTTGCTTCTTCTAAATCTTTTTTTTGTGAAGAAATAATAGGCTCTTCTATATTCAACAGATTAAACCAGACCTTTGTTTGCGCGCTCACACTGTTTTTAACTTCCGTCAAAACGGTGTTCATTTGTTCCGTTTTTGTTTTAGATTCTAGATCCTTCTGTCGACCCAGCGCCTCTATTTTATTCTTCATTGGAATAATAAAAAGTCGATTGATCCGATCAAAAATCTGAGCTTGATCCTCTAAAAACATTTTTACAATAAAATCCAGCTGATCGAATAAAACTTTAAGGTCCTCCTCTGTTCGAGGACTCTTCAGAAACTTTTGAGCGCACGCAACCATATGCCGACAAATATCGCCCCACAGACTATCACTCTCTAAAGAAAATGCCGCAACAGAATGCTTAAGAGGAATAGTCAAAAAGCGTCTTCCGTTGATTTTTCCAAGAATAAATAATAGCTGAAGGACATCCTCTGGAACCTCACTACCAACACCCAATTTGAATTCCGCCTTTACCCAGCTACTTGACTTATAAGAAACATAATATTCTTCCAATAGCTCCTTTACGTCAGCTGCATTTCCATCTGCTCCAAACAGCAGCTTACGGAATGACTCGTCCGAAAATAAGCCCCCGTTGTCCTGTTGAACGTCAACTGCATTTTGCTCTTGACGCTTCGTTAATGCTTCATAGGCACTTTGGATTTCTTTAAATTTCTCATTAGATTCAGGTGTATTGCCTTTTTTGTCGGGGTGCTCACGTAGTGCTAATGCTCGATAGGCTTTTATAATTTCTTCGTTAGGGGCGTTTTCGGAAACACCCAAAATTTCATGATTGGTACGACGACTCATGATAATCCCTCCTCAAGCAATGTTTATCTACCGTTCTGCCGTACGTTCTGCCGTACGTTCTGCTGTATGGACCCATAACCAGACCAATTCGTGTGTAATAATCTTTTTTGTTCGTCTCCTTCTTTTTGTTCGTCTCCTTCGTCATCCGCTCCTTCTTCCAAACTGGGTTGCTGCTGCTGCGACGAGCCTAAAAATCGTTGCCCATTTTGGGGTTCTTCTTTCTTGGGTTCTTCTTTCACCGCCAAAATACTACCTCCCTCAACCAGAGAATTGATATTGGATACACTCTCATCAAATAAACGCGATCCTCCCAGCAATCCTCTAGAAGCATTCTTTCTTTTCATGGAAAGATAATCACTCAATAGTTGGTCGATATCCTTATCCGCTTCTATGATCAGTTTAATGCAGTCGACAAGATCGCTTCGACGCTCCTGTTTGATCACTATGTTAACGCCAGTAAAGAAGAGGCCCCCCGCCAGATTCAAGAGGAACGGCGGCAGATAAGGAAATCCGGATAATTTTTCTATTGTCTCTTTACAATACCTCTGGATCGTTTTACAAAATACAGACACGTAATCCGTTGAGCTCGGTAAGTAGCCGAATAGCGTCTCAAGAACTTGCCAATACCGCAGTTCTCCTGTAACGGTTGGACTTTCGTTAATTTTCGCCAGATCTTCTAAACACGCTCTCGATGGCAAATGCCCCTGCCTTAATAACTCTTGCATTTTCTCTAGGCAAGCGACCATCCCCTCTTCTGTTGCCTCATCTTTCATAAATTTATTGTACGCACAGTCAAACAATTGAAGCCGCTGATTAATCGCTCGAATATCGGCAAGCACTTTATTCCCACTGTCTTCAATTTTCCTTTGATCGGATCGTAGGACTAAATCAAGGTTCGTTGGCCGCCTCGGAACCACCTCTGTGTGGGAGGAGTTATCGTCCACGTTATTCGATTCGTTTTTTCGCGCACTCAGGCGATCAAGTTTTGTTTGCTCCTTGTCGCGTTTCTGCCTCGATTTCTCAAGTAATTGAGAAAACTGAATAAGATTATTCAGACTACTTGCCAGATCCTTTTCGTTCTCGAAAAGTGCAGTGAGAAGTTCGCTCACCATCGGTTTGCTGGATTCTGAAATACCCCATTCCTCAATGAGGTTTTCGATATTGACTTGAGCCTCTTCAAACGCAGCGATGAGGTTATCTCTAAGGTTTTCAGCTTGCGTCACGTTCAAAGTTTTAGCCATTATATACCTAGACACTTCTAATAAAGTCCCCAGCTTAACCCCCAGAGCGTGTAACTTGCATTGAGTAATCAATAGTTTACTAATAGATTGTTCAATTTCGATAGACTTAATAATAAACCGCGCATTCAACCCTTTTTCTTGTTGCTCGAGGCGTTTTTGGGATTGCTCGAGTTGATTTTTTTTGACGGATAAATTTTCCACCAACGCATCCATTCTTTGGACTTTCCGCATGCTGGCTTCATAAATTTCCTTACTAAACCGCTTTTTAAGAAATGCTGCCGTGAGTTTTGTTAAGCTCTCTGGAATGGTCCATTGTTTAATGACTTGTTCAATATCGCCCTTAGCACCTTCCAACCCCCTAATCAATTGGTCTTGAAGCTTTTCGGCTTGTTCCTCTCTCAATTCTGCCGAGGCTGCGTCCCACCCTTCATCGTGCTCTGCTTGCACGAATTTTCGTAAAATTTGGTCCTGTACTCCCAACACATGTAATTTGCATACAACGATGATCCATTCCGAATGAATGTCATCGCGTTCCCGTGAAAATTCTTGAAAGAGAGAAAAGAGTTCACCCCCCAAGCTTTCTTTCAAGTCTTTTAAATTACCGTTATCTATAGCTTTGCGCGCAGCCTCCTCGTGGACGACCGATTGCTCTTGTCTGGCGGCCTCAACCAACTGAGGTGGAACGGCAACCATCGCGAAAACACTTCCTGAACGTGTCTCCTCTTGTTCCACGAGGGCGTTTGAAGATGAAGCAGTGCTCGTGCTGAGCACGGCTAGTTGACTGGATCTTTTAGGAGCGATAGCTCGAGCTCGCCCCTCAAACAGAACATCCATTTCAAAAAGCGATGGTCCAGCCTGATAAGACAGGACGGGCAAATGTAAGCTCTTGAGCCAAGCACGATAAACTTCTTGAATCTGAGCTTTTCTTAATTCCTCACGGCGTATCTGTTCCGCTTTGTCAACCCAGTTCCAATCACGCGACATTTATCATCTCCTGTGGATTTTTTTATTTATATTTTAATCCCTTACTGAAATTGTTCCTTAAAATTCATTAAGATTGGGCAAAAAATGACGAATCTGCGGTAAAAAAAATTCTTGATACTTAAGACAGGGTTAACAACCCGCCTAAAGTGCTCAGTCTTGCGCTCATTACGTTAAGGCGTACAATGGATGCCCCGGGAATGATAATGTAAATAAGGAGATCCTCATGGCACCCACCGTTGGCACAAAGGCCCCCGAATTCACGTTACCCGACGACCAGAATAACACCGTTGCACTGAAAAATCTTCGCGGGAAAAAGGTGATTTTGTATTTCTATCCCAAAGACGAAACACCCGGATGTACACGCGAAGCTTGTGATTTCCGCGATTCGTTCGATCAATTCAAGAAGAAAAATGCGCTTATTTTTGGTGTCTCAAAAGATTCCGTCACCAGCCACCAAAAATTTAAAAATAATCACTCCTTGCCGTTCGCTTTGTTGGCGGATGAAACCGGCGCCGTGTGCGAACAATACGGCGTGTGGGTGGAGAAAAATATGATGGGGAAAAAATACATGGGAATTGAGCGAACCACTTTTCTCATCGACGAAAACGGCAAAATTTCCCACGTCTGGCCAAAAGTGAAAGTCGATGGGCACGTGACGGAATTGCTCGAAACGCTATGATCGCCTTCGACCCCAATGCTGCGGCTACTGAAGATTCCGGAATTTTTGGGCTCCCCTATTCGGTTGAAGAAGCAAAACTCGTTATTGTGCCGGTACCGTGGGAGGCCACGACTTCTTACGGCGGTGGCACTTCACAAGGCCCGCAAGCGATTTTACACGCCAGCAAACAAGTGGATTTATTTGACTTAGATTTAGGAAATTTTTTTGAAGTTGGCATCGCGCTGGCGGAAGAATCCTCCGACATCAAGCACTGGAATGAAGAAGCCCGCAAAGACGCCTTAGCCGTAATCGATGCGCAAGGTACACTCTTAAATTCCACCGTTGCATCAAAACTAAAAAACGTCAATGAATACAGTGAAAAATTAAACCGCACGGTCTATAACGAGACTAAAAAATTTTTATCGCAGGGCAAATCAGTCGGAATTCTCGGCGGTGATCACTCCAGTCCGTTCGGCGCCATTCAAGCTTTTTTAGAAAAATACCCCACAATGGGGATTTTACATGTCGATGCACACGCAGATTTGCGCAATGCGTACGAAGGCTTCGAGCATTCGCACGCATCGATCATGCACAACGTGATTTCAAAAACGCCGTTATCCAAACTCGTGCAAGTAGGCATTCGTGATTTCTGCGAAGAGGAATTTGATTTTATCCGGGAAAATAAAAACCGAATCGCCACTTTTTTTGACGCTGCTCTGTATGAAAAAAAATCGGCGGGAGAGCCGTGGGCGAAAATCTGTGATGAAATTATTCGCCCGCTCCCCAAACAAGTATATATTTCTTTTGACATCGATGGGCTCGACCCACGTTTTTGCCCACACACGGGAACACCCGTTCCGGGCGGGTTGGATTTTTCGGAAGCCGTTTATTTAATTAAAAAAGTGGCACTTTCTGGGCGGAAAATCGTCGGTTTTGATTTGAATGAAGTGGCCCCTGGCCATTTCGATGAAACAGGTAAGACCAAAAACCCTGCCGCCGAATGGGATGCCAACGTCGGCGCCCGTCTGCTGTATAAACTCTGTGGGTGGACGGTGAAGACGTCAGAAGTGTAATACGGATCTTTCAACGCTTCCGGAACCGTAATAAAACGATAACCGTGACTGCGGTACAAATTAATAATATCCTCAAGAAAATAAGCATTCAGCGTGTTCATGTGAATCAATAAAATATGTTTAATCGGCCGATGCACTTTTTTCTCCGAATCGTTTTCAGCTTTAACCGTTTTCATCCAAATGTGATTTAAATAGCGGCGCCGAAAATCTTCGGTGTATTTTTGCCGCTCTTTCCAAGGAATATTGACAAACTTCAGATTAAAACCAAAATCATTGCTGTCGATCGTCACCGGAACCGGCACGTAATTATTCGCAAATAAATACTCGCGAAATTCAGCGTATTTCTTCGTACCCGCCCCTTCTGCCAAATAAGGAAACCGGTAGTATTTTGGCGAAGACATCAGAGGCGTTAAAACAGCATCCGCTTTTTTAACGTCTTCAATATAGAGCGTGACGGGCGTGCGGTTTAAACTGCGGTGCGAGTAGCTGTGGTTGCCAATCATATTGCCCGCGCGTTTAAACGACTCCAGCCATTCCCACTGACCCGGCTCAATGGCACCCGCTACCGCAAAACCCATGGCGGGAACTTGGTTTCGGTGTAGGGCTTCCAAAATGGCCATAAAGCGCTTGTGCTCCCGGCGGTATTTACCCGGATCGCCTTGAATTTTCCCCACAAAAGGAAGGTCATCAATGGTCAGCGCCACCTCTTTGGCCTGAGTCGGGATGGTGAGTATAAAAGCTAACAGAAGGACAAATGGCGCAATGCGCCTCTTGAAAAATCTCATGAAACCGCCTCCCTGCAATTCCCGTTATCTTTCAATAGTATAGCTGTCTCTGGGCAGGACGTCATGTGGTCAAAAAATTGACAATTTGGGCTAATTTAGATAATCTAATTAAGTTATTTCCCTGAGAGGAGAACATTATGAGTAACCTGCAACTTATTGAAAAATTAGCCAACAGCACCTCTCGTGAAGCGGAAGCACTGATTCGAACCTTTTCTCAAGGGAACCTGAGCGAGGCGCTGTTGCAACCCTCCAACGCGTTCGTTGTTGTGGTTTCTTAATACCCAGCCTGGGTTGTTCGCTCGAGAAACGTAGGTTGGGCTGAGCTTCGAAGCCCAACCTACATCAAGGCTTGTTCGATGTTATACTTCACGTCAGAGGACTTATCGTGGACGCATCACTCACCGTCGTCGGCTCCGGCATAAAATCCATCGCGCAACTGACTGTCGAAGCACAAACTTATATCAAAAAAGCCGACGTAGTTCTTCATTTAGTCACTGAACCTATTCTCGTCGAATGGATAAACGCCAACAGCCAATCCGCGTTTTCATTAAATGAATTTCGCCGCAAAGATCAGCTGCGCAAAGATTCTTACGCGCAAATGACCGCGGCCATCTTACAAGAACTGCATCACCACAAAAATGTGTGCGTCGTTGTGTACGGCCATCCCACGGTATTTGCACAACCGGCACTGGATGCGGTAATGCTTGCTCGCAAGGAAGGCATTCCCGCAAAAATATTACCGGGAATTTCTGCGGAAGATTGTTTATTCGCCGATTTACTGATAAATCCCGGAAAAAACGGCTGCCAGTCGTTTGAAACGACCGAATTTTTGCTGTATTCCAAAAAATTCGATACCAGCTGCCACCTGATATTATGGCAAGTAGGCGCCATCGGTCTCTTGGAACAATATAGGGCTGATTTTGATAATTCTAAAGGACTTTCCATTCTAGCCGAATATTTATCGCACCATTATCCGCCGCATCACAAATTGTATTTGTACGAAGCCTCGATATATCCGCACCTCGAACCACACATAACGGAATTCCCGCTGCAGGATCTCACGAAAATTACCACCAGCGCCATCTCAACGCTCTACGTTCCACCCCTCGCCAATACTGCAAAACGCAACGAATCCATGGCGAAGAAATTAGGCATTAATTTAAGCGATCTCTAGGGCCTGAGATCCCTGAATCTCCAAGTAATAAGTGCCTAAGCAATAGCTCGCTTTTAATATTTTCTTAACATCATTCCGTTAAAATACCAAAATTAAAAACTCAATAGGAAGTTCCCATGAGCCGGCGAGATGATTCTTATTCTATTGGTTCGTATTCTATTACCCTACCCGTTGAAAATTCTGAAGCGATGGGCGATATTCATGATATCTGTAATTCAGACTGGTATTCTACGGAATCACAGGAATTGGCGCAAGAATACAATATCATAGGCCCTGGCAATGAAAGTCTTGTTGTGGTGCCTTTAAACGACACAGAAGATAGCGACAGTGACATTTGCATTAAAATTATTTTCTCTAATAAACTTTTTACCAAAGAAGAGCAACTGGAAAATGCCCAACGAGAAGTGGATGCCCTACGTGCCATTCACAACGACAAACGAATCCAATCTTTGGAACAAGATAATTTTATTTTTATAATACAGCCACGGCATAAAGGCTATGACCTTACGACAGCTTATTCTGACCCCCGGTTTACCGACCTTCCTTTTGGCGAACGAATTTCGCTGATTCTCACATTAATAAAAAAACTCAAACGCTTACACAAAGCAGGACTGGTCCACCGCGACCTTAAACCAGAAAATGTTATTGTCAATCTGGACGCCGACGCCACAGAAATTAACCTCGTTGATTTCGGTTCAGTAAAACCGAGTGATTCCCAAACAACTATCATTGCGGGTACAACTTTCAATCGCGCTCCTGAAGCTGCAAAATTTGACGCTAATGGTGAAGTTACCGTAGATCCTCGCAGCGACATTTACAGCCTTTTTGATCTTATTATGTGTTTATTGGGGCAAAACGATCACGCTTATGGTAAAGATAAATGCACTGCTGAAGATAAGCTAACAGAATCGAGCGAACCCCGCAGCGATGCGCTTAAAATTGCTTTCATCCCTTATAACATTGGTAAACATCACCCCATAGATGCTGGCAGATCCAACATGCCAGAATCTATGCAGGGATTAGCTAGTACTACACTGACCACCTTTATGGCCCAAGTCGGCGCACAAAACCCAAAATTAAGGCCTTCCTTGGACAACATAGAGCAATTTTTTAATCATCTGCAGCGGTTGGTAACTGAAAAAGACGATGAAGCTAAAAATACGACCTTGAACGCGATGCAATCTCTATCGCCATTGGGCACACTCCAAGAAAATTTAAATTCTTATATCGAAACACGTAAATCCGAGAAAAACTATCACTGGTTTGGAATATTCAGCATGCTTCCCACCTCTTTCGGCAAGACATCTAAAATCAATGCAGCAGAGGAATTACTGAATTGTGTTACTCAGATAATGGAGACTACTGTTTCAAACGGTGATCAGGAACTTGAAGCCATTATGAAGAAATACTGCGGCGAACTTCAATCCGGACGATTAGGTAACATTGTCGGACCACTACTGAAAATAATTGTTCCAGAAGAAGAAGCAGAAGTCCTGGGCGCAGGGCCAATATTTTAACAAACCGAAGAATTTTTCGGATTAAATGATATAATAAGTGCCAATAGCAATGGTTCGGTTGTAAGGCAATTGGTAGAACTCAATATTAAAATTAGCCGAATAGTTCCGTATTAAAAAGGCAAACAATTTTTCCTGCCAATAAAACCAGAGCGTTTTCTTTTTGCGCGATGCGACAACGTTTGGAATTTCAATCAAATAGGTCGCCGTATCAACGTCAACCGGAAAAGGTAAAATCTTCTGCTCATTGACCACGTACAGCGCTTGTGGGATGGATATAAAATCCATAAATCCATAATGCAGAGTTAATTGATATACGTTTCTTTCCAAGCAACACAATTCAAATCGATGGTCCGAATTGACGTGGGGAATATTTTTAACGTTATAATTCACGATTAAAATATTCTCAGGTATAGAGCGATTGAGCTTTAAAAAATGGAAAAAGCTACCACCGCTTTTATCGTAAATATCGGTTATAAAAATAGCGGTAAAATCACGGATGTCATTTACGCTTTTGTGATTAAGCTGCTTCAATACTCTTACTATATCTCCCTTCTTTGCAAAATAAACACGGCGCAAATATTCCATACCTTTACTCCACGTATACATAATAAATGCGCATACGATTGCCAACACGATAGGAATCCAGCCTCCAGTCAACACTTTTTGCATGTTCGCGCCTAAGAAAGCGATGTCTATCAATAAAAAGCTTAAAAATAAAAAGAACAAGGCAATGGCGTTCCATCGCCAAATAGCGTAAGCCGCAACGGCAATCAAAATCGTCGTCAGCAGCATATCCAAGTTAACCGCTATACCGTAGGCATGCGCAAGTCCGCTCGATGTTTTAAAAACAATAACCAATAACAAAGTTCCAATAGCCAGAATGAAATTCATGTGCGGAATATAAATTTGACCTCTTTCCGATTCAGAAGTCTGGATAATTGGCATCTGCGGATATAATCCCAGTAACACCGCCTGTTTCGTCAGTGAAAAAGTTGCTGAAATAACGGCTTGTGAAGCAATTACCGTCGCCACCGTTGCAATAATTAACAAAGGAAACGAAAACCAAGACGGCGAAATTAAATAAAAGGGATTAGCCACGGCGGCCGGATGTTTTAATAGGTAAGCACCTTGACCAAAATAATTGATTAATAACGCTGGCAATACCATTGAAAACCAACTCATCCGAATCGCTTTCTTGCCAAAGTGGCCCAAAGCTGCATACAACGCTTCCCCACCGGTTACCACCAGAAAAACACCCCCCAGTAACGCGTAACCACGCCAACCGTTACGGTGTAAAAACTCAAAAGCGTAATAGGGGCTAAAGGCCTTTAATACCGTCGGATTATGGGCAATTTGGACAATACCTAAAACAGCCAACGTGCAAAACCACACGAAAATAACTGGCCCAAACGCCACCCCAATCACGGCAGTACCGCGCGATTGGAAAATAAACAGCGTCACCAGAATAACAAAAGTAATTGGCAATACCCAATGAGAGATTGCGGGTGCAATAACTTTTAAGCCTTCAACTGCGCTGACGACCGAGATAGCCGGCGTGAGCATACCGTCCCCAAGTAAAAGACCAGCTCCGAATATCCCAATGATAAAAAACAGTTTAAAAGCTCGCGCCTTTTTGCGTTTTAATAGAGCAAATAAGGCGAGAATGCCCCCTTCGCCATCGTTATCCGCTCGAAGCACGATGCCCAAATATTTAATCGAAATAATTAAAACGAGCGCCCAAAAAATAAGTGACAGAACACCTAATACGTTGATCAAGTTTATCGGTAAGTTCTCCAGTGAGATTCGCATGGCATATAAAGGGCTTGTGCCTATGTCACCGTAGACGATTCCTAACGCCCCCAGTGATAAGGAAAAAAGCGATTGCTTCTGGGAATTACTTCCATTTAACATAGAGGGGAAATCCCTTTGAGCTCGTTAGCAGCACTATAACAGGGTTGATCTTGTATATCAATAAGTTACAAGAATAATAAGGATAAGTAAGAAGGAAATTCACTATGCGTTATGAGGTATTGCTAAACGCTACAGAGCAAGAACAGCCTACTAAAAAGATAGGAGAAAATACAACCGTCGCCTCAAGCCCATCCCTTTTGGCCTATTATATTGCACAATTTAATACGGATAGCATTCCGCGCGAATTATCTTTGGAGTCCATCGTATCACACTCCATCAGCGCTTCGAGCAGCAATTCCAATGGATATCGAGCTATCCAAGAAAATGCTAGCACATTGAAGTCCACAATTGAGATGTACCATATCGGGAAAAAAACAAAATTCCTTGTGGATACCAATCAAAATCAACTGACTATTTTCTTAGAAGATAATGATGACGAAAATGAGCGCACAGCAAATAGAGCCTTAATCGCTACACTTCATCAATTACTACCCAAAGGGGCATTAATACAGCAAGATAAGACTCTGATCATACCTTTTGTCTACCTCAATAATTCCACTGCACGGTGCTTTCAAGAAACCTATTGGCAATGCTATACGGGGGACACTTTAAAAATATTTAAAGAAAACATTGAGTATTTGAATAGGCAGCAAATGCAAGGTAGCAATAACGAAGATCAAGAAGACAAGACCTATAATTTTAGTTGCAGCTAGTTAGATTGCATTCCAGCAGAGCGCTCTATTTTTTGCCTCTCCGAAGTTTCTTGCAGGAAGCACTGCGAATAGGTCAGGCCAAAATGATGCATTACATCATCACTTAAGCTAATAAATGGGATAGTGATAATGCCACTTTCATCAGCGAATACAACCGTTTTATTAGGTAATAATTTACGAAGCGTAGCCACTGACCTATCCCCCAAGATTAACGCCATGACATTGATGAGATTTCCAATTAATCTACGACGCAGGAGATCTCAAAATGAAAAAACGTTATACAGAAGAACAAATCATTAAAGCGCTCAAAGAGCATGAGGGTGGCACGAAGGTTGATGACCTTTGCCGTCGCTTAGGCATATCCAGTGGTACCTTTTACAACTGGCGCAGCAAATATGGTGGCCTTGAAGTAAATGAAGCCAAACGTTTGCGAGAGCTGGAAACAGAAAACAACAAACTCAAGAAACTGCTGGCCGAAAAACTGCTTGAAAACGAAGCCCTGAAGGATGTTATTTTAAAAAAGTGGTAAAGCCTGCTAGCAAAAAACAAGTTATTCGCCACTTAGTCAGTGTGTTCAAGCTCAGTGAACGAATCGCTTGCAAGCTGGTTGGGCTAAGCCGAACTGCTTACCGCTACCGCCCTAAACGGTGGGCCAACGAGCCGCTCAGGGCACGATTGAAGTGTTTAGCGGCTCAATATCCTCGATATGGTTATTTGATGCTTCATGGATTGTTAAAAGGAGAAGGTTTAGTGATTAACAAGAAGAAGACATACCGAATTTATAAAGAAGAAAATTTACAGGTTCGCACTAAAAAGCGTAAAAAATTACAACGACCACGGTTGGTTATGTCGGCACTTTTCCGAATGAATGAGCGCTGGTCAATGGATTTTGTTTACGACCAATTAGCGAACGGTCGGCGCTTTCGTGTGCTAAACATCATAGATGATTTTAACCGTGAACTCATTGGCCAGTTAGCTGAATTTTCTATATCGGGGGTTCAGGTTGCGCGTTTTTTAATGCGGCTTGGTGAGCAGCATGGGTTACCAAAACAAATCGTTTGTGATAATGGCACAGAATTCACGAGCAAGGCGATGTTTTTTTGGTCCAAGGAAAGTAACGTTAAGTTAGCTTTTATCCAACCCGGTAAGCCAACCCAAAATGCATTTGTTGAAAGCTTGAATGGCAAGTTCCGAAATGAGTGTTTAAATCAGCACTGGTTTCGATCAATTGATGAAGCCAGAGATGAAATTAACCAATGGAGGCAGCACTACAACAACGAAAGACCACACAGTTCATTGAATTATATGCCGCCAGTTGCATTTGCAAAGCAGGCTGCATAACATGAAAATCTCATTGATGCCGTGGTATTAATCCAGGGGAAAGGTCACCCCATCCACTTTCTGTGGTTAAGTTACCGATCCCGACACTATTCAGGTATTGCCAAAGACCATTAGTTGCTACCGCCGTAGCGACTAATTCAGCAATATTTTTAAAACGGTCCCAATAAGCATCGGTCCGAATAGGCGGAATCTCCGGTGCTTCCGGTACCGATAATAAAATATCGGAAACGGGGTTTTGCTCAGGTTCAGGTTCAGGCTCAAGCAGAGCGACTCCAATGTCATCATCATTATTATCTTGAGGAGGATTATTTTGCGGTCCTTCTACACCTGCACTGTCGTCACCATCATCGGTGGGAATCTGAATAGCTCCATACTGAGTAGAGTGATCTTGAATTGAAACTGCTTCTGGAGGGGAAGAAAAATTGTTTTGCCAATATTGTCTCGCTAAATAAGAGACGAGAACAACAAGTTGATAAAGTGCTCTCATAAATAAACCACTGCGTTGTCCATTTTTTCCATGCTATCGATTTATTTCGAAGCAATCAATGCTGAAGCTCGATTCTCAGAAATAAGTCAAATTTTTCATTGGGGCTTAAGAATGGATACTTAACGATTTATTAGTCACAGTGTTGGGCTTCGCAGGGCTCAGCCCCCAACGTGCTACGAATCAAAACGTAGCCTTGATGCAGCGATAGCGGAATCAAGGAATTCCCGGATTTCGCCCCGCAAAGCGGAGCTCCATCCAGGCTACAATTCACTAGAAAAGTCCGAGGCTCACACCACTTTACCCACCACCAAAATTTTGAGCGCATTGGAGCCACCGACGACGCCCATGAAATCCCCTTTGGTTAAAATAACGAGGTCGTCTTTTTGAACGAGATGGTGTTTTTCAAGCACCGAAATGGCTTTAAGGTTCACTTCGTCACGGTTGCACGAAGTAGGGTCAAATTCAATCGGATAAACGCCGCGATACAACGTCATGCGTCCTAAGGTTTTTGGGAAGCGACTGAGTGCAAAAATAGGAATACCGGTACGGATGCGCGACATCCACAATGGCGTGGCACCCGACTCCGTCAACGCAATAATCGCTTTAATATCTAAATGATTGGCGGTATACATCGTCGCCATCGCAATGGCTTCATCCACGCGTTTGAAGCGAATTTCCACGCGGTGTTTCGATACGTGAGAACGCGGTTGCGACTCCGAAACGAAACACGTTCGCGCCATTGCCGCCACAGCCAACGCCGGATAATCACCGACCGCGGTTTCGGCCGACAACATCACGGCATCGGTATTGTCGAGCACACCGTTCGCAACGTCCGACACTTCGGCCCGCGTAGGTACCGTTGCGTGTATCATGGATTCCATCATTTGCGTTGCTATAATCGCAGGCTTATCTAAGCTGCGCGCGCGGTGAATAATATCTTTTTGCACCAAGGGTACTTCTGCATCACCAATTTCAACAGCCAAATCACCGCGCGCCACCATGACCCCGTCGCTGGCTTCGATAATGGAATCGATATTGTGCACGGCTTCCGTGCGTTCAATTTTGGCAATGACGCCCGCCGTTCCTTTGAATTTTTTGATGAGTTCTTTTGCCTTTACTACATCGTCGGCATCGCGCGGAAATGAAATGGCGACGTAATCCACATTCAAGTTCAACACAAATTTTAAATCGTCGATGTCTTTTTCCGTTAACGATTTTGCGGACAATCCGCCGCCTTTGCGGTTAATTCCTTTGTGGTTCGATAACACACCGCCCACTTCAACACGACAGAAAATTTGGTCTTTTGTCACCTTTTCAACGATAAATTTCAACCGACCATCGTCGAGCAACAAAATATCGTTTTCTTTAACATCTTTCGGCAACTCTTTATAGTCGATGCCCACCGATTGTTGCGTTCCTGCATCGGAAGGTAAAGCAGCATCTAAAATAAAAGTGTCACCCGTATTTAAAATAATTTTCCCGGTTTTAAAATTGGCAACCCGAATTTTCGGACCTTGCAAATCGGCTAAAATACCGATAATTCGTTCTTGTTTTTTCGCGGCTTCACGCACCATATCGATTCGGTGTTTGTGTTTTTCATGCGTATCGTGCGAAAAATTAAGCCGTACAATATCCACACCTTCGTAAATGATTTTCTCCAGCACGGCGGGATCGTCAGTTGCAGGACCCAGCGTCGCAATAATTTTGGTGCGACGTTTCATGTGGTCGGTATTTTTACTCATGATGATTTGCTCGCTTCTGTAGGATAACCAGGGCGGGCAACGGTTTTCCTTCCATGAATTCCAAGAAAGCACCGCCTCCGGTACTAATATAGGATATTTTATCACTGATACCGAACTGATCGAGCGCCGCCAACGTATCGCCTCCACCCGCGATGGAGTAAGCGCGGCTCTCCGCAACGGCCTCTGCCAAGGCCTTAGTCCCCTGACTGAACGCATCGATCTCAAATACGCCCACGGGGCCGTTCCAGACGATGGTACCGGCGGCTTTCATTAGCGCACCATAACTCGCGGAGGTTTTCGGACCGACGTCGAATATGCTTTCATCGGCGGCAACGTCATCGATCTTTTTAACCAGGGCCTTTGCGTCTTTTGATAGTTCTTTTGCGACAACAACATCCACCGGCAGTGGAATAGAAACGCTTTTCTTTTCGGCTTTTTTCCAAAATTCATTGGCAGAGTTAATCCAATCGTCTTCGCACAAGGATTTCCCAATCGCATACCCTTGCGCTTTTAAAAAAGTATTCGCAATGCCACCACCGACAATCAACTGATCAACTTTGTCCAATAAATTTTCGAGTAATTGAATTTTAGTAGAAACTTTTGACCCACCAACAATCGCCACTAACGGACGCTTGGGGTGTTGCAACGCACGACTCAAAGCATCCATTTCAGAAACCAACAACGGCCCCGCACACGCGATCGGCGCGTATTCCGCAACTCCAACCGTGGACGCTTGCGCACGATGCGCCGTGGCAAACGCGTCCATCACAAAAATATCGCACAACGCAGCCATTTGTTTCGACAAGGCGGTATCGTTTTTATTTTCGCCCGCGAAAAATCGCACGTTTTCGCACAATACAGCAGACCCCGGTTCTATGGAAACTCCATCCAACCAATTTTTCACGAGTGGAATTTCGCGATTTAATTTTTTGCTGAGCACTTCGACAACCGGTTGCAGTGAAAATTCTGCATTAAACTTCCCTTCGGAAGGGCGCCCCAAATGAGACACAATCATCACGCGCGCACTTTCTTTCAGTGCTTTTTCAATCGTGGGTAATGCGCGAATAATTCGCTCATCACTGGTAATTTTTCCATTTTCCATCGGCACGTTCAGATCTTCACGAATCAGCACGCGTTTGTCTTTTAAATTTAAATCGGACATTTTTAGAAATGAAGACATTTTCCCTCTTTTCTCCCCTTTAAATGTGAAGAGCGTAGCCTTGATGGAGCCATGCGTAATCAAGGAATTCCTGGGTTACGCCCCGAAGCGGGGCTCCACCCAGGCTACGAATTCGTTCCATCAAGGCTACGGGTATTCCCATCGTTCAGACGAACACCGAAGCTACACTGCCAAAAACGCCTGCGCCGTATCCAACATGCGATTCGAGAATCCCCACTCATTATCGTACCAAGAAACCACCTTCACCAACCGATCGATAACACGCGTTTGCCCCGCGTCAAACACCGACGAACGCGGATCGTGATTAAAATCCACGGAAACCAAAGGCTCATCGTTATACCCCAAAATGCCCTTCATTTTCCCCTCAGCAGCTTTTTTCATAATCGCATTGATTTCATCCACCGAAACAGATTTCTTCGCATCAAAAGTAAAATCAATCACCGACACATTGATGGTGGGGACGCGAATGGCATAACCATCCAACTTGCCATTCAATTCCGGTAAAACCAACCCCACTGCCGCAGCCGCACCCGTTTTCGTGGGAATCATCGACATTGCCGCCGCACGCCCACGATGAAGATCTTTGTGATAACTGTCCGTGAGGCTTTGATCGTTCGTGTATGAATGCACCGTCACCATCAACCCGCGCTCAACACCCACTGCATCATTTAATACTTTAACTAATGGTGCCAAACAGTTCGTCGTGCACGACGCGTTCGAAATAATGTTATCTTTATTTGTCAGCGTATTTTCATTCACGCCAAATACAATGGTTTTAACGTCATTTCCTGCGGGCGCTGAGATGAGCACTTTTTTAGCGCCCGCTTTTAAATGCGCCTCGGATTTTTCCCGACTCGCGAATAATCCCGTGCATTCCAACACTAAATCAATATTCAATTCACGCCACGGCAATTCTTCTGGATTTCGAACAGCGCAGACTTTAATTTTATCGCCATTAATAACCAGCCCATTGCTGTCCACGCGGACATCACCCTGAAATCGTCCGTGCACCGTATCGTATTTGGTTAAGTGTGCGTTGGTGTTGACATCGCCCAGATCGTTAATCGCGACAATTTTCAGATCTTTATGTTTTTTTGATTCGTACAAGGCACGTAAAATATTTCGCCCAATTCGACCGTAACCATTAATGGCAATGTTGTAACTCATCGTACCCCCTTATGTAATTGTTGAACCACATGAACGACGTGTTTCGGCGTAAATCCATATGCTTCGTAGACGTCTTTCCACGGTGCCGAAGCACCAAACCGGTCGATGCCGATGATCTTTCCGTTGTCACCCACAAATTGATACCAATAATCCGGTGCCGCCGCTTCAATCGCCACGCGAGCCGTGATGTGCGTTGGCAACACGCGGTTGCGGTATGCTTCGTCTTGTCTTTTGAAGACTTCACAACACGGCATTGAAACCACTCGCGCCGCAATACTTTTTTCTTGTAATTGTTTTGCCGCATCCACGGCAATACTCACTTCGGATCCGGTCGCCATCAAAATCACGCGTGGCTCGGATTTCGGTTCCCACACAACATAACCGCCTTTTGCAATTTCGGATAATTGCTTTATTTCACGCTCTTGATGCGTTACTTTTTGGCGCGTGAGCAAGAGGCAACTCGGCCCCGCGTGTTCAATCGCTTGCTGCCACGCCACCGCGGTTTCAGCACCGTCGCACGGTCGCCACACGCGCAAACCCGGAATCATTCGAAGTGAGGGTAATTGTTCGATGGGCTGATGCGTGGGCCCGTCTTCACCGAGCCCGATGGAATCGTGGGAATACACAAAAATGGAATGTGCCTGCATAACCGCCGCCAAACGCACCGCGCCGCGCGCGTAATCCGAAAACGTTAAAAACGTCCCGGCAAACGGAATAAAACCACCGTGCAGCGCCATTCCATTGACCATACCGGTCATGCCAAATTCACGCACGCCGTATTCAATATAGTTTCCCGAACGATTTTCTTGAGACAATAAATTTGCGCCAGACCACTCGGTGCAATTCGATTCGGACAAATCCGCGGAACCGCCAATTAATTCCGGCAATAACGGCGCAAACGCATTGATGCATTTTAACGAAAATTTTCGAGTGGCATTGTCTTCACGGGACACTTGCATTTTCTCAATCAGGTCTTTCATTTTGTGCGCCCACTCTTTGGGAAGCGCTCGCTTTTGACGGCGGTCAAATTCTTCCGCCAAATCGGGATGCTGTTTTTTGTAGTGCGTGAATAGTCTATTCCATTCCGTTTCGTGTTCTTTTCCTTTCTTGCGCGCGTCCCACGCCGCGTAAATTTCCTTAGGAATTTCAAACGGCGGATGGGGCCAATTTAAAATTTTTCGCGCACCCGCGACTTCTTCCTCACCCAACGGCGCACCGTGTGCCACGGCTTTTCCCGCCAACACCGGCGCTCCGTAACCAATAATCGTTTTGCAGCAAATCAGGCTCGGTTTATCTTTGACGCTTCGGGCTTCTTCAATGGCTCGATAAACGGCTTCGGAATCGTGGCCATCGACGTGTGGAATCACGTGCCAGCGATACGCTTCAAAACGGCTTGGCGTATCGTCGGTGAACCACGCTTTCACTTCACCATCGATAGAAATGCCATTATCGTCGTAAAATACGATTAATTTGCCTAACCCTAAAGTTCCTGCGAGCGAACACGCTTCATGCGAAATACCCTCCATCAAATCACCGTCGCCCGCGAACACGTAGGTGTAATGGTCGACGATCGGAAAATCTTCGCGATTAAACGCTTCAGCCAGAATTTGTTCGGCAACGGCCATACCCACACCGTTTGCTAAACCTTGCCCCAACGGCCCCGTAGTAGTTTCAATCCCCGGTGCGTGACCTAACTCCGGATGTCCCGGTGTACGCGAATGCAGTTGGCGGAATTGTTTGATGTCGTCCATGCTGAGATCAAAACCCGTGAGGTGTAACAACGCGTATTGCAGCATCGCGCCGTGACCGTTGGATAAAATAAATCGGTCGCGGTTCACCCATTTCGGATTTGCGGGGTTAACTTTTAAAAAATCACGCCAGAGTACTTCCGCGATGTCCGCCATTCCCATGGGCATTCCTGGATGACCCGAGTGGGCTTTCTGAACAGCGTCCATCGCCAACGCACGGATGGCATTAGCACAGTCACGGCGTGAGGGCATGAGGGCATTCCTGTGTCTTTTTAGAAGGGAGATAATAACGTTTCTCCTGAGGGGGTGCAATTACTACCCGTCATCCTCGTGCGAGTGAATTTTCACGGCCGAGACACGGGGATCCACATTGAAGGCGACGGCCTGCACGCCACCCTCTAAGGGCGAATTTGCAGAAAAGTACGACACTTTTAATAGAGGTGGTGTATGATAATTTAAAAAAGGAGCCACTATGTGCGGGATAGTTGGTGCTACAGCACAGCGAGACATTGCTGAACTCTTACTCGAAGGTTTAAAACGGCTGGAATACCGCGGTTACGATTCGGCGGGCGTCGCCATTCTGCATCCAAAAACAGCTAAAATTCAGCGTCTTCGCGTGAAAGGCAAAGTGAGTGCGCTTGAAGCACAATTAGAAAAAAGGCCGCTGCAAGGGTCGGTGGGCATCGCCCACACCCGATGGGCCACGCACGGCAAACCCACAGAAACCAATGCCCACCCGCATTGCTCGGAAAACACCATAGCAGTGGTTCATAACGGCATCATCGAAAATCACGATAAACTCCGACAAAAACTGATAAAACTCGGCTACGCATTTACATCCGAAACGGATACGGAAGTCATTGCGCATTTACTCCATCATTACAGCAAAGATAAAAAATCGTTGTTACCTGCGATTCAACGCGTTGCGAAAGAATTGGTGGGCGCTTACGCACTGGGCATCATTACGATTAACGAACCCAAAACACTGTACGCCGTTCGACGAGGCAGCCCGCTCGTGATCGGCGAAGGCGTCGGCGAGAATTTTATTGCATCCGACCCTCTGGCATTGCTTCCCGTTACGCAGCGTTTCATTTATTTGGAAGAAGGGGATATCGCCAAAATTGAACTTAATTCTGTCGCGATTTACGATGAACACGACACGGTAACAAAACGATCGGCGCATACGATAAAAACCGGCCGCGATACAACGAGTAAAGGAAAGTACCGCCACTACATGCAAAAAGAAATTTTCGATCAGCCCCAAAGCGTGCTCGATACGATTAGTGGCCATCTGATTAACCACCACGTACATCCGCAAAGTTTCGGACATAATGCGGAAATGATTTTAAATAAAATAAACCGTATTCAAATCGTTGCGTGCGGCACCAGCCATCACGCGGCTTTAGTGGGGCGCTATTGGTTGGAAGGATTGGCCGGCATGCCTTGCCAAGTTGAAATTGCCAGTGAAAATCGTTATCGAAAGGCCGTCGTCGAACCGAACACTTTATTCATTGCCTTATCTCAATCGGGTGAAACCGCTGATACACTGGCGGCGTTGCGACAAGCAAAAAAATTGGGCTACGCAGCCACCATGGGCATTTGCAATGTCCCCACCAGCTCGATTGCGCGCGAAGCGGAGTTAGTTTTTTTAACGCGCGCCGGTAATGAAATCGGTGTTGCCGCGACTAAAACGTTCACCACGCAGTTAGTGGTGTTATTGATGCTCACCATGCTGTTTCAATCAAAGAAGACAAACTGGAATTCCGACAAAACTATCGAAGAATTACGTCGCTTGCCATCGTTGCTGCAAGAAACCTTGCGACTGGATTCCACCATTAAACAATTATCCAAGCGATTTGTGGATAAAGAACACGCCTTATTTTTAGGTCGCGGCGCGCTTTTTCCCATCGCTTTAGAAGGCGCGTTAAAATTAAAAGAAATTTCCTACATGCACGCGGAAGCTTACCCCGCGGGTGAATTGAAACACGGCCCCTTAGCGTTGGTCGACAAAGGCATGCCCGTGATCGTGGTCGCACCGAACGATCATCTCATCGAAAAACTCGAATCGAATATGCAAGAAGTGCAAGCGAGGGGCGGCGAATTATTTGTGTTTATGGATAAAAGTGTGTCCTGGCAACCGCAATCGGAACATCACACGCTCATTAAAATGCCGAGCATACCGGATGTTTTAACACCCATTGCCTACACCGTTCCGTTGCAGTTATTGGCCTATCATATTGCTGTTCTGAAAGGCACTGACGTAGATCAACCACGCAATTTAGCGAAATCCGTTACGGTTGAATAAAAGGCTCATTCTCATAGACCATGGGCACTGCTTTCATCGTCATCGGTGCCCTCGTCGTCATTATCAATACCGCTACTAAGATATGCTCTGTACACGTCCTGCCTGTAAAAACCAACGGAAGGTGCTGGTGACGCAGAGCTTCGGTACCAACAAGCGCCACAACCTGACAAACAGGCAAGCCACAAGCCTGCTGAAACCGCCCATTTTGCCCAACCCTCAACACCCAGACTCCCATCCTCTATATTATCAGCCAGTGATATTCCCTCAACCACCCCCCAAATCAGGAGAAATAATGCAATACATATTCCCCAAGTAGACGCGGGTTCGCGTTGATTTTGTCGCGTTAATTCCTGATCATCACGCATATTTTTATCTCCTGGGTAATTTTATTACTGACTAGGCCTAATGCGCCTCATCCCAATTATTACCTACCCCAATATCAACTACTAACGGTACCGTTAGTGGGGCAGCCTGTTCCATCAAGGATTTGATTTGCACGACTACGGTAGAAAGGTCTTTTTTCGCGACCTCGAATACTAATTCATCGTGAACTTGCATAACCATGTGCGCATCTACTCTATCATGCTCAAGCCAATGATCAATCGCAATCATCGCGATTTTAATCATATCGGCCGCCGTGCCCTGCATCGGCGCGTTAATTGCTGCGCGCTCTGCCGCCCGACGGCGCTGCACGTTCGCGGAATGAATATCGGGTAAATACACACGACGTCCAAACAAAGTTTCCACGTACCCTTGACTGGCGGCAACGGCACGAATCTGCTGCATGTATTCGTGCACTTTAGGATACCGTTGAAAATAGATGTCGATATATTTCTGCGCCAAATTACGTTCGATACCCAATTGCTTGGACAAGCCAAAACTCGACATTCCGTACAGCAATCCAAAATTGATGGCCTTTGCACGACGCCGTTGCTCGGACGTCACTTGATCGATTTTCACGGAAAATACTTCCGCCGCCGTCGCACTGTGAATATCGAGGGATTGTTCAAACGCTTTAATTAAATTCGGTTCTTTTGAAATATGCGCGATGATGCGCAGTTCAATTTGCGAATAATCCGCCGCAACCATATGGAACCCCGGGGGCGCAATAAAAGCACGACGAATTTTACGGCCTTCTTCGGTTCGAACGGGAATATTCTGCAAATTAGGGTTATTGGACGATAATCGTCCCGTTGACGTGACGGCTTGATTATACGACGTATGCACACGACCCGTAGTGGGATGAACTTGCTCAGGCAAACGATCAGTATAAGTCGATTTTAATTTACTTAAACTGCGGTATTCCAAAATGACTTTTGGCAAGGGATAGTCGAACGCCAAATCCTGCAACACAAACTCTGCCGTGGAGGGCTGCCCTCCCGGCGTTTTCTTCAGAATCGGTAATTTCAGCTCATCGTATAAAATTGTCTGCAATTGTTTTGGTGACCCCAGATTAAATTCACGCCCTGCCAACTGATACGCTTCTCGTTCGCATTCAGCGATGCGTGTATTCAATTCTTCACTCTGCGCACGTAACATCTCGGCATCAATTAACACGCCGTGTCTTTCTATTCGCGCCAAAATTGGCATTAGCGGCATTTCAATGTGTTCAAACACTTTTTTAAAAGTTTTTTCTTTCTCGATGAGTGGAATGAGCTTATGATCCAATTGCAAGGTAAAATCAGCGTCTTCAGCGGCATACGTGGAGGCCGTGTTGATGGAAATCTCATTAAAGGTCAGTTGTTTCACGCCTTTGCCTGCGATGTCTTCAAAGGTAATCATCTTCTTGCCCAAATATTTTAACGATAAGCTGTTGAGATCGTGTCGTGTCCCGGTGCTGTTTAACACGTACGATTCCAGAAGCGTATCGCGTAATTTCGCCTTAATTTCCACACCCTCATTCGCCAACACGTGCATGTCGTATTTGATGTTTTGACCGATGAGCGTACGAGCCGGATCCCCCAGCAGGGATTTCAGTTTATTCAGAACCCAGGTTTTCTGCAGTTGTTTGGGCGCGCCTAAATAATCGTGACACAAAGGAACATACGCAGCTTCTCCCGGTTTTACTGAAAAGGAAACGCCAACCAGTTTCGCGTGCATGGGGTCTAAACTGGTGGTTTCGGTATCAAAGGCAAATTCTTCGGATTTTGAAAGCTTTTCAAGCCATGCTTCAAAAGCCTTTTCATCAAAAAGGGTGGCATATTGTTCCTTTTTTTCAGTAATTTCATTCTGATTGCTGAGTAATTCCGCGAGCCACGATTTAAATTCTAACTCAGTAAATAATTGAATGAGTTTCTCGCGATCGTAATCGCCGCGAACCAAATCCGTCGGTTTTTCTGAAATTTTCAAATTCGATATCACCGTCACCAATTGGCGCATTAACGGGATATCGTTTAAATGACCACGCAGATTTTCGCCCACTTTACCGGAAATTTCGTCTGCACGTTTAATGATATTTTCTAAAGTTCCGTACGTGGCGAGCCATTTCACTGCCGTTTTTGGGCCTACTTTGGGAATACCGGGAAGATTATCGCTCGTGTCTCCCACTAAAGTTAAATAATCAATCATTTGTTCGGGCGTGACACCAAATTTTTCTTGAACGCCCTTGGGATTTAATTCTCGATCGGTCATGGTGTTAATCAGCGTGACTTGATCATTCACAATTTGCGCCAGGTCTTTATCACCCGTGGAAACGAGCACCGGCATGTGCAACTGCTGTGCTTTTTCGGCTAACGTGGCAATGACGTCGTCCGCTTCGTAACCCTCTTCGATGACAAGCGGTAACCCCAGCGCTTTAATGACTTCAAACAGCGGTTTGATCTGCGTTCGCAACTCATCCGGCATGGCCACGCGATTAGCTTTATAAGCAGGGTACAAGTCGTTTCGAAACGTTTTCCCTTTGGGGTCAAACACGACCGCGATGTGTTCTGGCTGATAATCCGCGACTAATTTTTTCAACATATTAATCACACCATAAATAGCACCGGTCGGTTGCCCATGAGAATTCGTCAGCGGAGGCAATGCATAATAGGCGCGAAACAGGTACGAGGACCCGTCCACCAGTATAAATGGCTTATCCGTAGGGTTTTTCATAGGGCTCATAATATATCACAGAAACAATAATTGGTTGTCTGTAACTCGGGGGTATTTGGGTGACAACCGATTGATTTTAGAAAAATTCGTAGCTTTGATGGAGCAAATTTGTAGCCTGGGTGCAGCCCTGCGTAACCCAGGAACTCAGGAATTCCTTGATTATGCTTCGCTCCATCAAGGCTACACCCTAATTCGTTGGGCTTCATTTCATTCAGCCCAACCTACAGCGAGGCCCAACGGCAAAGCCAGACGAAAAACCCTTCCATTTTGGTTTCAGGAAGGACATGTTATCATCTATATAATTTATACACACAGGAATTACGAGGCCCGTTATGGAAAACGACGACCACCGATCCCTCTCCATGTCCGAAGTGATGACCCCCGAAAAGGTGAACTTTGCCGGTAACATTCACGGCGGATATCTCTTGAAATTCATCGACCAAGTCGCGTACGCTTGTGCCGCCCGTTACAGTGGCCGTTACGTGGTGACTTTATCCGTGGATAATGTTTTCTTCAAGGAGCCGATTTACGTGGGCGAGCTTATTACGTGTTACGCCAACGTTAATTTTGTTGGCCGCACTTCTATGGAAATTGGCATTAAAGTCATTGCAGAAAATTTAGTAACGCGAAAAAAACGGCACACAAACTCCTGTTATTTTACTATGGTCGCTGTTGACGAAAATTTAAAGCCCGTGGCAATAAAACCGCTATCGGTTCACACGGAAACAGAAAAAAGTCGTTTTGAAGAGGCAGAAATTCGTCGCGAAACGCGAATAAAATTGGCCAAAGCACACTTAGAAAGAAAAAAACAATCCTAATGCTGAATATACGGCAAATACTTCTTGGAAAACCCCGCGACCCAATGAAAAAAGAAACGCGGCGGAATATTGCCTTAATTGCGTTTCTCGCTTGGATCGGCTTAGGAGCAGACGGATTATCTTCTTCGTGTTACGGCCCCGAGCAAGCGTTTTATGCGCTGGGCGAACACACGCACTTAGCCATTTACCTCGCCATTGCAACGGCCGTCACGGTGTTTTTGATCTCCCTCGCTTACAACCAGGTCATTCGATTGTTCCCAAACGGCGGCGGCGGATATAAAGTCGCGTCAAAATTATTAGGCCCGCACGCCGGATTAGTTTCTGGCGCCGCGTTGATTATCGATTACGTGCTGACTATTGCGATTTCCATCGCGGCGGGCATCGATGCTTTATTTAGCTTGCTTCCCGTCTATTACCAGCCCTACAAAATTATTGCCGAACCTTTGATATTATTGTTTTTGCTCATGATTAATTTGCGAGGCGCTAAGGAATCCATCAAAATACTAATGATTATTTTTCTTGGATTTTTTATTACGCATATTATTGTCCTAGTGATGGGAATCACTTTGCACAGCGACCAATTAAGCTTTGTTTTTCGAAATTCCATTATTGAAACACGCCAACACGTTCAACTGTTTGGATGGGTATTTGTAGTAGCGCTTTTTATGCGCGCTTATTCACTCGGCGCTGGAACGTACACCGGGTTGGAAGCCGTTTCTAATAACGTCAACATCCTCGCAGAGCCTCGCGTGAAAACGGGTTCAGTAACTATGCTGTACATGGCCATTTCTTTGAGTTTAGTGGCTGGTGGTATCATCCTGAATTATCTGCTTTGGAACGCCGAACCCACCCCGGGTCAAACTTTGAATGCAGTGGTTTTCCATTCTATTTTAAGCACCTGGCCTTATCCACACATCGGGCTCGTCATCTTGCTGGTCTTTGAAGCCGGTCTGCTTGTTGTGGCTGCAAACACGGGATTTTTGGGTGGCCCCGCCGTACTGGCTAACATGTCCATGGATTCGTGGGTGCCGCGTCGATTCGGACTGTTATCCAGCCGACTGGTCACTCAAAACGGCCTCGTGTTTTTCGGACTCGCTGCGCTCGTGATTTTACTCGTCACCGAAGGGCGTGTGGATTTTCTCGTCGTCTTATACAGCATGAACGTATTTTTGACTTTTACGATGTCACTTTTGGGTCTTTCCGTTTACTGGATTCGTCACCGCAAGCGTGAAAAGCTGTGGTTTCCGCAATGGATTTTGGCCGTCGTCGCATTAATTGTTTGCGTTTGCATTTTGGTGATTACGCTTTTTAGCAAATTTGAGTTGGGGGGATGGATCACGGTCGTAGTAACCACGGGCACTATTTCCTGCGGAATTATCATCAAGCGCCATTACGATCGTTTCAACGAGTTGAAGAAAAAACTCAATCAAGAACTCAGTATTCCACTGGGGACTAAGAAAATGTCTCCCGTTCATATCGACACGCAAAAACCAACGGCCGTATTTTTGGTTAAAGAAATTGGAGCAACCATGCATTCGCTCTTGTGGGTGACGCGGATGTTTCCCCACTTTTATCATAACCTCATTTTCATCAGCACGGGCGAAGTGGACATGGGTAGTTTCGGCAGTGAGGAAGCGCTGAAAAAACTCAAAGAGCAAACAGACGGGATTCTCGATTACTTAGTAAAATATGCGCAAATGCAGGGTTTCGCCTCTGAATCTTACAATCGCTTTGGCACCGATGCCGTTGAAGAAATTTCAAAATTAGCGGCTGAAGTCAATAAAAAATACCCGAACGCGATTTTCTTTGCGTCGCGCTACATTTATCCCGTCGAAAATTGGTTCACCCGTTTCCTGCACAGCGACATCGCAAATATCATTGAACGACGATTGCAGGGCATGGGGCTGAAAATGTTAATCCTGCCGTTAAAATTAAAGGTGTAATTCGGCGTGAATTGTAGCCTGGGTGCAGCCCCTGCTTCGGGGCGTAACCCGGGAATTGAATTCCTTGATTCCGCATGGCTCCATCAAGGCTACAAGCTGCAAAAGGATCCGCTCGCTTCAGTGTTAATTGTTTTTTGGTGTTTGAGGTGACTCCCGCGAGACCGTGCGCTGCAGGAGCAGCGCCCGAGCCTACAGGGACGTATTCACGGCGTGTCGAGAGGGAGTTACCGCAAACACCAAACCCATCGAACCGCTTACTCTCCTCGTAAAGTTTCAATCGGATCGAGTTTTGATGCGCGGTAGGCGGGATAAAAGCCAGAAACAATACCCACTATAACCGAAACGACAAAACCCAAGATGGGCGGCAAAAATAAAATATGAAACTCCCAGCCCGTCACAAAAGCCAGTATTGACGCAATAATAATTCCAACAATAATTCCCAGAATACCACCAAGCACGGTTAAAATAATTGCCTCAATTAAAAACATTTGGCGAATATCCGAGCGCGTTGCTCCGATGGCCATTCGAATACCGATTTCTCGACGACGCTCAACCACCGATACCAACATGATGTTCATCACGCCAATACCACCTACAATCAGCGAAATACCACCAATGGAACCGAGCAACCACGTAAACGTGACTTGTTGTTTTTGCATGATGTTGATAATTTGATTCGGATTTCGGAAGGTTACTTTCAAGTCGGGATATAATTGGGTCATCTTCTGACTCAGCGCACTCTGCACTTGGTCAACATCGGGATTTTCAATCAGCCGAAACAATAAATTATCGATTTCTGAGTATTTACTCAACAAATAAGAAGTTCCCAACGGAATAACCACACCTTTATTAATATCCGCAAATAAAAACCAGTTCGGTTGCCACGGCTTGGCTACACCAATAACGGTAAATACAAAGTTGCCAATCAAAATCTGTCTGCCAATCGGGTCTGTGATACCTTGCGACGAAAAATCTTTGGCGATACTGTCCCCAATAACGCAATAAAAACTGTTCTTATCTAGGTAAGACACAAACCGACCTTTTGCGATTTCTATCTTTACAATCTTCGCCAAATCAGCCGTGGCGCCTAAAATTTGTCCTTGAATTTGTTGTCCCTTGAAATAAATGGATTGATACAAGTTAGTGTACGGCGCAATTAAAACAATTTGATCGGAAGCGGCTTTAATTTTCGGTATATCCGCAAGGGTAATTTGTTGCTGCGATTGAGTTTGACCGCCGTCTTGTTGCTGCGCCGGCTGAGTCTGCACGTCCACGGCTAACAAATTGGTTCCCAACGTTTCAAACTGCTGGAGAGCATGCTCGGTCGCTAGCTGACTCGAGGTAATCAACGCCACCACTGATGCCGTGCCCACCAAAATTCCCAAAATCGCAAGAAAAGACCGTAACTTGGAAGTGACCAAATTTCCTAACGATTCTTTGACGTGCGCAATAAAATCCATTTTTCCTTATGGGACGATAAGGCCGTCCTGTAATTTAATTATTCGTGGGCATTGAGCTGCAATTTTTTCATCATGGGTAATAATAATAATCGTGCACTTATCATCCCGATTTAACTGAATCAATAAATTCAAAAAGTCTTGCCCCGTTTTTGAATCCAATGATCCGGTGGGCTCATCCGCCAAAATAAGATCCGGATTGCCCACCAACGCGCGCGCAATAGCAACGCGCTGTTGCTGTCCGCCCGAGAGTTCTTTGGGTTTGTGGTGCGACCATTCACCCACGCCAACCTTGTGCAGCATGGCCAAGGAGCGCTCTTTAATTTCCCGACTGCTGAGGTTTCGGTACGTCAGCGGAAGCCCAACGTTATCCAGCGCGCTTAAGCGCGGCAAAAGAAAAAATAACTGAAAAATAAAACCAATGCTTCGATTACGCAAATGCGCACGCTCGTCGGAAGTTAAATGCGATACGTTTTTACCACTTAAATGATATTCCCCCGTCGTAGGGTGATCCAACAATCCCACGATATTCATCGTTGTTGTTTTACCGGAGCCCGACGCACCCACGATGGCAACCAATTCACCTTTTTCAATCGAAAAACTAATTCCTTTTAACGCCGCATAAACGGTGTTGCCTAACGGATAGTCTTTTTTAACGTTTTTCAATTCAATCATGAACAATGACCTGATCGCCGGATTTAACGCCGTTCAGAATAACCACGTCCGTCAACGTGGTTTGCCCCGTCAACACAGGAACGTCTTTGGTTTGTTTTGTTTTAGGATCGATAATCGTCACCATACTTTGGCCGTCTTTTTGAAAGACGGCGTTAATCGGTACTAAGATATGGGGGGGTTCCTTGATATCGATTTCCACATTAGCCGTCATTCCCACCCGTATCACCTTCAATTGATCGGCTGTAATGTCGGGAACTTGCACCACGAAATTAAACATGCTGACTTCTCCCGAGCTGCCCTGTCCCGGATTGGCTTGTTTTGCAACAGACGTCACTGAACCATGCAAGGTAATACCCGGGAACGCATCGCCAATGACAATCGCTTTTAATCCCGTTTGCATTTTATTGATGTTTATTTCACTGACTTGTAAGGTCAGCGAAAAACCGGACAGATCCCCGACAGACAAAATGAGCTGGCCCTCTTTAACTTGCGAGCCGAGGGCCAGTTTTCCATTTTTACCATCCGAACCGCTCGAATCCGTGGAAACGGGAAATAACGCTACCCCGTCACCCGGCGACGTTACCGTAATGTTACTGAATCGCCGTTGCAGTATTTTATTAACTTCTTGCGTATCAACAATAGATAATTTTTCTATCGTTTCTGGGTCAATCTCTGCTTTTCGCAATACTTTCTCTAAATCATATTTAGATTGGTAATAATTTAAAACGTTTGTTTCGTGTTGACTCTTATCCGTCAAATATTCGTCGGTGGAAATAACACCCGCTTTATGCAAAGCTTCTGTGCCGATATAAGATTGGATACTGTTTTCGTAGGTATCTTTTGCTTGTAGGTATTTTGTTACGGCTTGACGATAATCGTCCGCCAATTTTGCCGAATCAATAGCAACAATATTTTGATCTTTTTTAACCGTATCCCCGTATTTAAAAAATAACTTCACAACGGTTCCATCCACCGGGCTTAAAACCGGAATGTTTCTCAGTGGCGACAACGATCCCTTGAAATAAAGCTGCGTAACGCTGCCCTGCAGTTTTGCCACGATAATCGTAGGAGATTTTTTCTTATCGACTTTTTTCTCTTCGCCCTTGCAACCGCCGGACAACAGAGCCGTGGCTAAGATAATTGCAAATCCAATTTTCAATATGCAGTTTTTAGCTTTCATTGTCTAATACCTCAGGGTAATTCCCCATTTGTCTAAGGTAAGCCCCAATGTTTGATTGAGGGTCGTAATCGAATTTAGTAATTGAATTTTGTTGCCCACTAAATTAGTCTGCTGCTGCAATAACTGATCCTGCAGTTGGGTCACTTCGAAAACCGTAGTTTTTCCATATCGCAATTTAATTTCTGCATTTGCCACGGTCTGTTCCTGCAGCGCAATGGCGTGTATAGCTACACGTATTTGTTCCACTTGATTATGCAATTGATTGATTTGATTTGTCACGTTGCGAATCAGTTCTTGCTTCTTTTCTTCTAAAGACAATTGAGCTTGTTCCAAAGCAACTCGCGCATTGATGATCCCTTGCTTCGCTGGAACGTTATCAATGGGAATGTTGAGCGTGAAACCGACGCTGGGGCCGCTCCCACCCGAATTAATGGTCCCCGGCGTTCCACTGAGCGAAGTACTGGCCGGGACAAGGTTGTTCGTACCCGCTCCCGTACTCTGCCCCACTGTTGTACTCGCCGTCAGATCCAATTGCCACAGCGCGTCATTTTTTGCGGAAACTACGGCTCGTTTTGACGCACGCAACCGAATCACCGCAGACTGGTAATCAATATTGTTCAGCAATGCCAATCGAATAACCGTTTTTAACGGGGGAATTTTATAATTCGTTAATTCGATTCGTTTATCAATAATCACTTTAGCGGTCGCCACCAATCCCAATGCTTGTAAAAAATTCTGATAGTCCGCATCGAGACTACTTTTTTGCTGCATCATGGATAACCGCGTGGTTTCCACGTTGGCTTGTTGCTGCAATAAATCACTGGGCGCGACTTTTCCAGCCTTTACTTGCAATTCATATTGCTGAACGGTTTGTTCCGCCCGTAATAAAGTCCGCGCTTGAATATCCAGATTATTATAGTCTTGAACCAGCGCTCGATAACTATTGACAACCGCAACCACTACCGTAATCACGCTGTTTTTAAAGTTTAACTTTGCAATGTTTTCATTATCATAGGCATTCGCTATGTCAATGGTGTTGTAAGCCCAACCAGCACCTTTTAATAAATGCTGAGTCATCGTTAACGCGACGCTTCCTGGACTACCCGAAAAGGCGTTACCATAGCTCGCTGCAACGGTTGTCCCAACAGGAGAAGTTATAGAAACGCCAGGGCCAATATTGTAGCTCGGTGTACTTTTATTGGCGAAATTAGCAGTACCGCCGAGGGTAAATTGCGGCATGAAAGCATAATGGGCTACCTCCAATGCAAACTTATCGACCACTCGCTGCAATTCGCTGCTCTCCACGTCCGGATTATTTCGCAGTGCCAACAAAATTGCTTCTTTTAAACTTAAGCGCTTTGGTTGGCGTGGTACGGTTCGCGGAAGCGGAAGAGAAGAACCCAAAGCATTCGCTTGAAAGTAAGGGCTATCATTCAAAGATACCGCTCCGGGTTCGGGTAAAGGTTCATCCGCGTAAATGTAAATAGGAGCACAGATAGCGCATAAAATGAACACTAATGCCAAGTCGATGATTCGCGCCATCACCCTCATTTAAAAATAGTCTCTTCAAAAAATATATATTTTAACTCATCGAGCCTGAAGCCACGATAGCCAATCGCTGATTTGATGATAAAATGCTAAAAAATGTTCACCGGAATTAGTGGATCATGAAAATTTTGGCCGACGATCGAATCCCCTTCGTTTCTGAACTATTTTCTGGCTTTGGTGAGCTCACCCTCAAACCCAGTGCGGAAATACGCAGCAATGACTTGCGTGATGTCAACGTCTTACTCACGCGGACCGTTACCCCCGTGGATTCACGCTTACTCGAGGGAACGAAAGTACGATTCGTCGGCTCCGCGACCGCGGGCTTTGATCACGTCGATCACGAATGGTTAACGCAGCAGGGCATTGCCTGGGCATATGCCCCCGGGGCTAATGCCGTTGCAGTCGCGGAATACGTGCTGTGCTGTATCGCTTATTTACGGAAGCAAAATCGATTACCCCGCAAGAATATCACAGCGGGAGTGATCGGTGTGGGTCACGTGGGGTCCGCCGTCGTGGATCGCCTGGAAAAAATAGGCATGACTGTTTTACAAAACGATCCCCCACGAGTGTTGCGCGATCCCTCCTTCACTTCCGTACCACACGACGCATTTCGCGACGCTGATTTAGTCTGCGTGCACACCCCCTTAACAAAAACCGGTGAATTTCCCACGCATCACTTAATCGATGAAAAATTCCTTGCGCATTTAAAACCGGGCTGCGTTTTACTCAACGCCGGGCGTGGCGCGGTTGTTGATACGGACGCGCTCTTACAACACAACGAAATCCTCACTTGCCTTGATGTGTGGGAAAACGAACCCGATATTGATTTAGCACTGCTGGAAAAAGCGGTTGTTGCGACACCGCACGTTGCTGGATATTCCCAGCAATCCAAGTTACGCGCTACCCTGATGATTTACGAACAATTTTTAAAACATTTTAAATTAACCGATGTACACCGATTTCAAGAACTGCAACAAGTACACAAAACAAAACACGTCGACGTGCGCGACTGTCGTACCGTCGATGAAATTTTATTGAAAATCTACAATCCTGCGTCGGACACAAACGCCATGAAAGAACAATTGCTTAAAGACCCGAAAAATAAAATTTCCATTTTTCCCGATTTGCGCCGGCATTACGTATTTCGCGATGAATTTTCGGCAATTCCATTAACCGGCCTCGCGCGCGCGCTGAATTCTGAAATCCGTCTGCTCGGATTTCGTAAATCCCGGTATTGACCTCGAAACCACGAAGAGTACAATTTCACAATCGTATCAGTGTACGCACAAGGAGCAGTATTATTAATATTCTCAAGAAAATAGTAGCGCTTTTCTTTAGCACGACGATCATTTTTTCTTTCAGCGCACCAGCCAGCGATTCCAAAACCGTTGTGCCGGATTTTACTGGATTTTACGTAGGCCCCATCTTTGGCCCCATTAAAACACGCAATAAATTCTCCATCTCCACAACAGGATATCTGGGGGTTGCCGGTCTACCCAATTCCTTCTACCTCACCGCGGATACCAGTAAATTCAGTTTCGCCGGTGGTTTACATTTAGGATACGGATGGGAAATGGGACGATTTTATATTGGCACTGAAGCGGAGGGGATGTTCTTACGCAACTCGCTTTTTAACAAGCTGTCCAATGTGGTTAGTGTTGGCTCACCGACCGAACAAACCACTCAACTCCGTATGACGCTGCAAAACGAATACGGATTGTTATTGCGCCCCGGCGTGATTCTGGCTCAAAACGTTTTATTATTTGGCCGCCTGGGCATTGTGGGCAGTGAATTTACGCTCAATTCAGTCAGTTTTCTCGTCAATAATGCCGCCCAGAACGGACCCAGCATGACCAGCATTGAACCCTCTGCCCGCCAAAGAATTGCCGCATTAAGCTTGGGTTTAGGCGTAGAAACCAAACCTATCAATCATTTTGGTATTGGCGTTGAATACTTTTACAATAATTATGGGCACCTCCTTAAAACCACGGCTGATCAATTAGGCCGAGGTGGGAGCACACCACGATTAATCAATGACACCAAAGCCTCCGTAAGAAATCAGGGGTTGCTCTTTAATTTATCGTATTACACCGAAGGACACCTCGCGCGAGCAATCATTAACTCCATTACGAACGGATTTAGAGGATTCTATTTTGGTATGCAGGGCGGGGTATCATCGGCGTTCACCCGAAGCGCAATGGAGATAAGCACTTTTGTAAATGGCGCGAGACCCAATACTCAATTCCTAAACGGCGAATTTTATCGCACCGGAGGAGTAGGGGGTTTACAGCTGGGTTACGGCGGTGCAATCAGCGCTTTTTATCTCGGCGGTGAGTTATATGGAATAGTACAGCGCATCACCATCCCCAGCCATGTGGATTACATAGCTCAGTTTCAAGCAGGAGTCGCGGTTTCTACCGCTGAGATAATCGACACAGCAACTCGATTGAACAGTGAATACGGACTGGATCTTAAGCCAGGATGGTTGATGGCGTCCAACGTGCTTTTATACGGAAAAATCGGTATTTTAGGCACCAGCGCCTCCGTGCAATCAGACACCGTTGTGAATGCACCGGCCGGCGTTCAAGGAACGTTAACACAATCGCGCCGCATGAATTTATTCGGATGGCGCGCGGGTATTGGCCTCGAAACTTTAGTCAGTCAATCGGTAAGCTTAGGAGTCGAATATACGTACACAAACTTTAAGCCGATTACGATCAGTGATACAGTCCCCGCACCCGGAGCCATCACAAGAATATACAATAAAACTGCGGTAACTCCTTATGTCCAAAGCATTGTTGGGACGCTGAATTATTATTTTGGTTAAATTGTTTCTTGCGGGTCCACGTCCAAAGACCACCGCACGGATCTTGCGTTTTGTTGTGACAGAAAGGGCGTGAGCTGCTTGAGCAGTTGATGCAGATGACCTCGATTTTCCGATTGAAACAATAATTGGTGACGGTATCGTCCCGCTTTGCGTTCCATCATCGCGGGCATGGGCCCGAAAATAGAAACGTTCTTCTTCGCGTGTTCCGCAACAAATTGTTTGGCTTTCAACAAAAACGGTTGCGGCAACTCGGGTTTGACCGCTTCTGCACGCAATAAAGCGAGGTGTGTAAATGGTGGCAGCTGCGCCACTTGCCGTTCCTTCAGCAAAACGTCTGCGAATGCGTCATAACCTTTGCCCAGTAGACATTTTAATAAATCGTTGTCGGGTTGGTGTGTTTGAATGAGCACTTCGCCGATTTTTTCTTCGCGCCCCGCACGCCCACTGACTTGCATCAGCAACTGACCCATGCGTTCAACCGCACGAAAATCTGCACTGAAAAATCCACTGTCCGCATCCACGATCGCGACCAACGTCAGATTTGAAAAGTGATGCCCTTTAGCAATCATTTGTGTGCCGATCAAAATAGTGGCCTCCTGATCGTGCATTTTCTGCAATTTGTCTTTAATACTGTTTTTGGCGCGCGTGCTGTCACGATCCATTCGGATTATTTGATGAGTCGGAAAACAACTGTGTAATGCCTCTTCCAAGCGCTCCGTGCCTAATCCTACGTCGACCATTTCCGATTGATGACACTTCGGACAAGAGCCTGGAATTTTCCGATTGGAGCCGCAATGGTGGCAATACAATCGTTTGGGATGGTGATGTAACGTCAACCGCGCATCACAGCGATCACACGGCATCACCCACCCACAATGATGACACATCAGCGTGGGTGCAAAACCCCGACGATTTAGAAAAAGCATCACCTGACCGTTATTTTTTACATGTTTTTCGATGGCCTGCACTAACGTTTCGCTCATACCGGCGTTGAGCGGACAACGCCGAATATCGATTAGTTTAACGTCGGGTGATTCGGAGTTTCCCGCTCGATCGGGAAGTGTTAACAACGAATAGCGCCCGCGTTTTGCGTTCAAAATGCTTTCCAACGAAGGTGTCGCGGATCCCAACACGATGGGAATATTTTCCGTATGCGCACGTACAACGGCTACGTCTCGAGCCGAGTAACGAAATCCCGTTTGCTGTTTAAACGACGTATCGTGCTCCTCATCCAGAATGATAATCCCAGGTTTTGCCATCGGCGTAAACACGGCCGAACGCGTTCCAATAATTATTTTGGCGATGTTATTTTTCGCCATCAACCATGCCTCGGCGCGTTTTTTACTGGATAAATTCGAATGCAGCGAAACCACTGGCACCAAAAATCGCGCTTCAAATCGAGAAACCGTTTGGGGTGTGAGCGCAATTTCAGGCACTAAAACCAGAGCCTGTTTTCCTTCGGCCAGGATTTTTGAAATACACTGCAAATAGACTTCTGTTTTTCCGCTGCCCGTTACGCCCGATAACAAAAAAACTGAAAAATCATTTGCCGCATTGATGGCTTGGACGGCTTGCTCTTGATGCGCGTTTAATTGAAGAGAATCTATTCCCCTCTCCCGCTCGCGAAAGAGGGTGCCGAGTGAGGGCTCTGGCTTACCTTGCCGCAACCACGGTGGCAGCATGCCTAAAATAACTTCCCCAATGGGGTAATGATAATAATCACTCGCCCAACGACATAATTTTAATAACGACGCGGGGATGAGCGGCCCTTCATCTAAAATCGCCTGCACGGTTTTAAGTTGAGCGATTGACAAGGATGAGTGTTCCGCAGAACCCATCAACACCCCCACGCATTCTCGACGCCCAAAAGGAATTTTCAAACGAATTCCGGGCTGCAGTGTTGACGGATCCGAATCCTGTGGCGGTAGATATTCGAAAACCCGCCACAAGGGCGTGGGGACAGCGACTTGCAAGACATTCGACATGCACCTATGATAGCCCTCGAAACGCCAACCACAAAGGGGCTTTTATGTCGACTTACAGCACCAGTGAATTTCGATCCGGATTCAAAGTGATGGTCGATGGCGATCCGTGCGTCATCCTCGAAAACGAATTCGTCAAACCGGGCAAAGGACAGGCATTTAATCGCGTAAAATACCGCAATCTCAAGACCGGACGCACGTTAGAGCGGACGTTTCGATCCGGTGAAACGCTGCCCAGCGCCGACGTTGCGGAAGTCGAAATGCAGTATTTGTATAACGACGGCCAGTTCTGGCATTTCATGGTCCCCGATACTTTTGAACAGCACGCTGCCGATGAAAAGGTCGTGGCGGATGCGAAGAAGTGGCTGAAAGAGCAAGCTTTGTGTACGGTGACCATGTGGAACGGTTCGCCGTTGTCAGTCCAACCACCGATTTTCGTTGAACTGAAAATCGTGGAAACCGATCCCGGGATTCGCGGCGATACGGCGACCGGCGGGACCAAACCCGCGAAATGCGAAACTGGCGCGACGGTCAAAGTCCCTCTTTTTATCAACGAAGGCGAAGTCATTAAGATCGACACGCGCACGGGTGAGTATGTCTCTCGCGCAAAAGGCTAGGGGCTGTTGACATTTCTACTATGCCGGGTGTACTTTGTTGATTTTCTGCGATACGGTGCTCATTTACTTTAATGTAAACTGCGCTCCGTTTCTCGAAAATCAACAAATTCCACCGCGGCCTAGCGAAATGTCAACAGCCCCCAAAATTGCCTGGGAACCCACCACCTCACTGTCGGCATTACGCCTTCGCGCGAAACTGTACGCCGACATCCGCGAATTTTTCCGTCAGCGCAACGTATTAGAAGTGGAAACACCTCTACTGAGCCAACACGGTGTAACGGACGTTTACATCGAAAGTTTTAAAACGCAGCATCACGGTCAGCGCGCGCAAATTCCGTATTTTTTACAGACTTCTCCCGAATACGCGATGAAGCGCTTGTTGGCGGCGGGCAGCGGCTCTATTTTTCAAATTGTTAAGGCATTCCGTAACGAAGACAGTGGCCGTCACCACAATCCTGAATTTACGATGCTGGAATGGTACCGCGTGGGATTTAATTACCACGATTTGATGGACGAGATGGATGAGCTGTTGCAATTCACGATTCAATCGAAAAAATCTGAACGAAAAACGTACGAACAATTATTTTTGGAGCACGTAAAAATCAACCCGTTTGACGTCTCGTTACCTGAATTGCAGTCGCTCGCCAAATCACATTCGCTCGATGACGCGCGTACTTTTTCAAACCGAGACGATTTATTGCAATTTTTATTTAGTCACGCTATTGAACCGAAAATTGGATTTACAGCGCCTGTATTTGTTTATGATTTTCCTGCCTCACAAGCGGCACTCGCAAAAATTCATCCGACTAATCCCACAGTCGCTCAACGATTCGAAGTTTATATCCAAGGAATTGAATGCGCCAACGGCTTCGATGAATTAATGAACGCAGCCGAACAACGACAACGATTTGAAAAAGACAATCACCATCGTGAACAACTGGGTCGCGCACCAATGAAAATCGACGAGCGCTTTCTCGCAGCACTGGAACACGGTTTACCAACTTGCGCGGGCGTTGCGCTCGGACTCGACCGCTTGCTGATGATTAAAGCGAACACGAACACTATTCGGGATGTAATTAGTTTTCCTTGTGATCTTGCTTAGAAGCAACCGTGTCATCCCATGGCAACGCACTGAATTTTAGGCTCCGTCATTGCGAGGCGCCGTCAGGCGCCGCGGCAATCCAGAATTAATTAATCCTGGGTTGCTTCGTCGCCTAAGGCTCCTCGCAATGACGGGGAAGATTGAGTGCGATTGCCATGGCTACTTAATGACCCCACACGCAACACGCGCACCGCCGCCGCCGAGTTTTTGCGGTTGGTCGGAATAATTATCTCCGCCGGCGTGAATCATCAGAGAATGATTCATCACTTCTTTTACCTTGATTCGGGGCGCTAATAGCGGCTTAGTGGCGTTGCCGTTTTGGTCCACGGTTAATGCCGGCAAATCACCCAAGTGTCCGTCCTTGTAAGGCCCAAGGTGTTTATCCGTGTGTTTTGGATCCAAGTGACCGCCAGCTGCCATGCCGGTGTCGGCACAAGAAGGATTGACGTGCACGTGGAACCCATGGATACCCGGCGTGAGCCCGTGTAATTTGGGTGTGATTAACATACCCTTCCGCGTATCGGTCAATTGGACGGAGCCCACCGATGCGCCTTGGCCTGTTTTTGTAACGAGATTTATTTTCACGTCGATACTTTTTGCGCTGGCGATGCCGGCAAATAAGATGGCGAATATAAAAATAGTGATGCGTTGAATCATGTTGAACTCCTTGTTTTGATTTCGATCCACAGCAGGGAACGAGGATTCGTAGCCTGGGTGAAGCCTCGCCTCGAGGCGTAACCCGGGAATTCCTACGGTTATCTCAAAGCCCCCATCATTTCTCCATAATGAATCATTTGACCCGATTTAAAATTTAAATTCCACTGAATTTTATTTTTTTGGAATAGTACGATCACCGTCGATCCCATTTTAAAATGACCCACTTCTTGGCCGCGTTGGATCTCGAAATTTTCTTCACGATATCCCCAGACTGAAACAGAAGATTTTGTCGGCGGGGTTACGGTTCCGTGCCACACCGTGTTGATGCTACCGACAATCATCGCGCCTACCATGACCATGGCCATCAGCCCCGCTTTGGTTTCGAACAAACAAACCACGCGTTCGTTGCGTGCAAATAAATTCGGTACGTATTCCACCGATGCCGCATTAACGGAAAACAAACGCCCCGGAACATGAATCATTTCCAGTAATCGCCCATCGATGGGCATATGGATACGGTGATAATTCTTAGGCGCGAGGTAGGCCGTCAAAAAGTGCCCGTCTCGAAATAAAGCCGCGTGCTCTGAATTACCCCCCAACAAATCATCAACGGTATAAAACCGATTTTTAGCTTGCAGAATGTTTACGTTCTGAAGATCACCCATCTCACTGACAACGCCGTCGACGGGAGAAGCAATAGCAGTAGAATCACTGACAATCGGCCGCAAATCCGATTTCAAATGCCGCGTAAAAAAGGCATTAAACGTAGGATAAGAACGATAATCTTCCTGCAGAGCTTCCTTCATATCCACCTTATAACGACGGATAAAAATACGGATAACCCACCGCGTAACCGCCCCCCACCGACGGTCCGCAAACCAACCCGCAATCCGTGACAGGGCGTGTTGTGGCAAGAATTTATGCAATCTTGATTGATTCATTACACCAGCATCCAGTAACATTAATTTTGCCTCTCAGCATTACCCCGAGGGGTGACGCGGAGCGCGGGGACCCCGACGCGGTCACGCGACGGGGTGCGCGCAGCGGCAGGACCCCGAGCGAATTAACTGCATAGCAAAATTAATGTTACAGTGTACTAGGCTGCTAAAAGATTGCAAAGAGGACAACACACGTGAAAATTTTTTTGGTAGGCGGGGCCATTCGCGATAAATTATTAGGCCTGCCGGTAAAAGAAAAAGATTGGGTAGTAGTGGGCGCAACACCCGAAGAAATGCTGGAGAAACACTTTCAGCCCGTGGGCAAAGAATTCCCCGTCTTTTTGCACCCGAAAACGCACGAAGAATACGCGTTGGCACGAACGGAACGAAAAGTCGGAAAAGGGTACAAAGGATTTACTTTCTACGCCGCCCCCGACGTTACGCTGGAAGAAGATTTAAAGCGACGCGATCTCACCATCAACGCCATAGCAGAAACTCCGGATGAAAAACTGATCGATCCTTACGACGGCCAACGTGATTTAAAAAATAAAATATTTCGCCACGTTTCATCGGCTTTTCAGGAAGATCCCGTCCGAATTTTACGCGTCGCTCGACTCGCCACAAAATTCCCTGATTTTACGATACACCCAGACACCTTACTTTTTATGAAAAATATGGTTAAGGTAGGCGAGGTCAATGCGCTGGTGCCGGAGCGCGTTTGGCAAGAGTGGGCTCGTGCGCTCAATAATAAAGAACCGAAAAAGTTTTTTGATGTCCTGTCTGTTTGTGACGCATTGCCGATTTTATTCCCCGAAATTTGTCTCGACGGGAAAGGGGTTGCCGCAGTAGAACGCCTTGCAAACAAAACCTCATCGGGAATCGTTCGTTTTGCTGCATTACTCAGTGATCTTGCGCCACCAGCGATTCAAGCCCTGGTGCAGCGGTATCGCATTCCAAATGAATATGCTGATTTAGCGCTATTAATTTCACGTTACCGTGATCGCTATAAAAATTGTTTGGGTATGGGCGAAAAACCATTACTGGAATTGATTCTCGCAACGGATGCCCTTCGGAGAAATGAACGATTCGAACAATTTCTTGCAACGAGCGAATTAATCGATTTAGAAATCACTTCGCAGCACCGAAAAAGAATCGAAAAGGTGGTAACGGCGATTAAATCGGTGGACATCAAACCATTGCAGGAAAAACAACTAAAAGGCGAGGAATTTGCAACTGCGCTTGAAAAGTTACGGCTTGAGGCAATCCGGGCGATTTTATAAACTCCATTCCGCACGCGCGCTTTGCGCGGGACCGTTAAAAACTTTAACGGTCATCGCTTGGATGCCGTAAGTTTCAATAAACGCTTTATCTTCAGATAATTGATCAATAAACCACTGAGAAAAATCTTCGAGCGTCGTGTTTGCAATTGGCAACAGTAAAACATCTTTTTTCAAAAAAGACATTTCGTCGTTGTTAAAAATAACTTTATAATGATCTCCATTTTCAGAAATCTTTAAATACGGTGATCGGGCTGGTAAAATAAAACAACAATCCAGTTGCTGGCACAACGATGTCAGTCTTTCTTTAAAAAGTGCGTAATTAAAAGTGATCCCGGGTTCGTTGATTTTTGCTGTTATAGAGGCGGCAACGGAATAATTATGTCCGTGCCAACGTTCGCGCTCGGTAGCAGAAAACATCGTAAAATGTGCGATATTAAAACCAAACGCTTCGGGATAAAAATCCAAGGTAACTATACGGGACATGATAATCGCTCCACTTGATTCATACTGGAAAAACCGATTAAATCGCGATCAACTCCTCGTGTCAACGCAATCACTTTAAAAAGCTCACCCATTTCGCTCGGCAATGTCAGGCGTTTAATTTCCTGGGCCACTCGATAATGATCCGCAGGATTTTCACTTTTTTGAATAAAATCCAGCAGACCACAATTCAATAAGAAAGCCGCTTGATGCGTGTAGCCCGCAACGCTCAGCCCTTGGTGAGCAGCGGCTTCTGCTACATTCGAAAAATCCACGTGGGCCGTGATGTCTTGCAATCCCGTGAGAATCAAGGGATCCGAATGAGCGCGGTGTTGATAATGGCACATGAGAGTGCCCTGATTTCGATCGGCATGATAATACTCATGTCGTGGAAATCCGTAATCAATCAATAAAATTAATCCTTTCTGTAGCGCATCCGACAAAGAAGCAATCCACGGCTGCACCCACAAATTAATTTCCGATTCATAATTTTCCGGAAACTGTACTTCCCATTCTTTTATCTTCGCAACCAACTCTGACGAACTTGGTTCACTCAACTCCCACACAAACTTTCCGTCACGATAATCCACGTAAAATTCTTTGATTCCTGATTCGATTTTAAATTTATGAACCGGCATCGCGTCCACCACTTCATTACCAATAATGACACCCTGAATGGGTTGCTCCGGCAACCTATCGAGCCATCGCACGCGATCTAAAAACCGTGACGCTTTTTCCTGAAACAGTTGCTGCTGTCGCTCGCGGAAATCGGCACTGACTTCTAAAATAAAATAATGCTCAGGAAGCACGCCGTGTGTTTCTAGTTCCTGCAACAACGATAAAGCCATCGCTCCTGTCCCTGCCCCCAACTCCAAGATGTCTCCTGAAGGCAAATCCGCCAGCACCTGCAGACATTGTTTCGCCACGCAACGCGAAAAAAGGGGCGATAATTCCGGCGCCGTCACAAAATCACCTCCAGTACCCACTTTTCGCAGTCCCGCGCTATAATAACCCAGTCCTGGCGCATAGAGAGCGAGCGACATATACCGCGCAAAGGGAATCGGGCCGTGCTTACGAATTTCTTCAGCGATATGAGCTTCAACGCGTGCGCCGTGTGCGTGTAAAAGCGGATCTGGAATGGGTAGATTATTGACCATAATGCGACTGTAACGGAAAATCAACTAATGTCAAACCAAAAAGTAGCTCTTGTTACCGGCTCAGCCCGGCGCATTGGAAAGGCGCTCATCGAAGCGCTGCATGCTCAGGATTATCGCGTGGTTATTCATTACGACCAATCAAAACAAGAAGCAGAAGAGCTCCTCCAACAGTGTTTAGAGAAACGTCCCAATTCCGCCATTGCTCTGGCTGCAAATTTAGATGATCCTCAACGTTGCGCGAAATTAATTTCACACGCTTACCAACACTGGAAGCGACTGGATGTGCTAATCAACAACGCTTCTCGATATTTTCCAACGACGGTTGGCGAAACAACGTCCGATCAATGGCACGAATTGATGAATGCCAATTTATTATCCCCTTATTTTTTATCGCAAGCTGCTTCGCCGCATTTGCTGAAATCCAAAGGTTGCATCATTAATATGAGCGACATCAACGCCACACGACCCTTCCGAGATCACGGTGTGTATTGCGCCAGTAAAGCTGGGCTCAACATGCTCACGAAGTCGCTGGCGCTTGAGCTCGCGCCACACATTCGCGTCAATGCGATTGCTCTGGGACCTACGTTGCCGAAAACATCCCAAGCTAAAGCCGAGCTCGAGAAGAAAAGGGCTCTGATACCCTTAAAAAAATACGGCAATCTGGAAGACATCGCACGAACGGTATTTTTCTTAATTGAAAATTCGCACATCACCGGACAAATTATTTCTCTTGATGGGGGGAAGTCTTTATAATGACGAAAAGGATACAGGAGACAATGGCACTATTTTAAGAAAAAAGCAGATTCCGTCGTCCTCCCGCGCAGGCGGTCTACTGAAGTTGAAAATGGCGCTGAAATATCACCGCCAAGACGGGGGGATCCAAATTGAAAATTTCGACAAGAATTCCTTCCCTGGGTTTGGATCCCCACCATCCCTGGTGAGGACGACGAAGCTTAAAATAGTGCCATTTGACGTAGGAGATTCTCAATGCGACTGAATATCCGATGGATCGTTTCTCTTGGAATTGCTTCACTGGTGCTTGCGCTATCAGCCTGCACAACTCTATCGGTACCCTCGTCATCCGCTCATTACCAAAAACAATCGTGGGCACAGCGCCGTCAAGCGTTGAGTCACCTGCAGCAATGGAATATTGCGGGCGCCTTCAGCATTCGCCAACCCAATAAATCCGTCATTGCCTCTTACGATTGGGAACAAAAAGGGCAAAATTACCGAATTCACATTCAATCTTCGCTGGATATTTACAGCGTCAATATTGCCGGGCAGCCCGGTCGCGTGACGTTGTGGCGTTCGGCAAAAGAATATTTTACCGCGCAAACGCCCGAACAACTCATGCAACAACAATTGGGCTGGCAACTGCCGGTATCCAGTCTTTATTATTGGTTGCGTGGACTTCCCGCCCCGGGAAATTACCACGGTCAATGGGATTCATACGGACACCTGATCCAATTAAGCCAAGCGGGATTTACGGTGCAATTCTCCCATTATTTATCACTCAACGGCGTTGACGTTCCCCAAATGCTGCAAATATCGAATCCCCGCGTAGCGATGAGAATTGCCATCAAACGATGGGGGCTATAAAAAAAATCAGTTCTCATAAACAAAGCCTTGCGGTTATGGATAATCGCATGGCAATCGCACCCCCTTAGCTGGGTGCATAGGGGGAGGTATTCAATCCTTGGTTTCGACCATTATGCACTGAAATGCATAATGGTCTTGACTTTTTTGCATTCTGATGCAGAATAGTCGATATGAAACGGGATCAGAAAGACAAAATCATCCAAGACCTCGCAAAGAAAATGGTCTTTATCGTCGGCCCCCGACAGGCTGGAAAGTCATGGCTGGCCAAGGATATTGCCCGGGGATTTGAACGCACCACGTACCTCAGTTATGACGCCATCGAAGATCGCAAAATCATTAAGGCCAAGGGCTGGTTGCCTTCGACCGAGCTCCTCATCTTAGATGAGTTGCACAAAATGCCGAAATGGAAAAACTACCTCAAGGGTCTCTGCGACACCAAGCGCGAGTCATTAAAAATCATCGTCACGGGAAGTGCGCGCTTAAGCGCTTTTAGCAAAGCCGGGGACTCACTCGCCGGACGTTATTTTACCCACCATCTTTTACCCTTATCGCCCGCTGAATTAAAACAACTGGCTTTGCCCATTGATATTAATCGTTTAATGACACGGAGTGGTTTTCCAGAACCTTATTTAGCACCGAACGATATCGATGCGGAACGTTGGCGGATGCAATACATCAATAGCCTCATTACTGTTGACGTACTTAATTTTGATAACATCAGCAATCTCAAGGCGATGCAAACCGTATTTGAATTGCTGCGCTATAAAGTGGGCTCGCCCATTTCAATTAAAGGCATTGCTGAAGACGTTTCTGTTTCGCCCCATACGGTAAAAAAATACATCCAAGTGCTCGAAGATTTATATATTATTTTCAGAGTGACTCCTTTCTCTAAAAATATTGCGCGCAGCATTTTAAAAGAACCAAAAATTTATTTTTTCGATACGGGCCTTGTAAAAGGCGATCATGGCGCTCAGTTTGAAAACTTTTCTGCTACTTGTTTAGTGAAACACATCTACATGAAAAGAGATTACGAAGCAAAAAACTATCGTCTGCATTATTTGCGCACCAAAGATAAGCAAGAAGTGGATTTCGCCTTGACCTGTGACGATAAAATCGAGCAGATCATTGAAACAAAATTCGCCGACGGTGAAGTCAATAAAGCGCTGATCTATTTTCATGATAAATACCATCTCCCCGCCAAGCAAGTGGTACATGAGCTTGCGCGAGAATATCGGCGCGGGGATATTGAAGTAATAAAAGCGGAACATTATTTAGCGGACTTGCAGATAATGTAAACGGCTCCTAAAATTATGACTTTATTTTTAACTGCTTGATTTTTTAATCACATTGGTGTGAAATAGAGAGCGTGACGGAGGAGTGGTTCAACACCCCACCGCCACTAACCACAATTAACTGACATAGGAGTTAATCATGGCTGACGATAGTCTAAATGATGATGCTGGCGATCGCCAGCACGACAAAAAAGTTACTTATTCCCTCACTTTTAAACGCGACCAGTGGTTTGCCTTTTGGCAATTACTGACCGTGGGCTGCATCATGTCGGATTATTTACTGGAGAACCCCGTTTTTGCGGCGATTGCAAGGCGGTTATCCGATGAACTGGCCCACGCCCTCGATTGTAGCCTCGGTGAGCTTTGCGAACCGAGGAATTCAGTTCCTTGGTTCGCTGCGCTCACCAAGGCTACGATTATTGTGGTGACCACCGCATGGGCTGCCGTGTGTGCATTCGATTCGCGGGTGTCTCAAGATTCTACCCCGGTAGTGCAAATTCCGTTAGTTTCCCTATCTTAACAGACGCATCGAAGGCACCTTCAAAAAAGAATTTCTTGGGCATTTTAAAGCTACCACTTTGTGGTATAATCAGGAGAAAGTTTTTTGATACGAATATTTAAGCACAAGCGTTTTAATCGCTGGGCTAAAAAGGAAGGAATCACCGATAGTCTATTAAAGACGGCAATCGCTGAGTTAGTAAATGGGCTTTTTGAAGCAAATTTGGGTGGTGGTATATACAAAAAACGGATAGCTCGTACAGGTCAGGGTAAGCGAGGTGCTTATCTAATTAAAATCGGAGAAATTATTGAGGTAATGCAATTATGGTAAAAGCGAGGAAGAAATTTCGAAAAAAAAGAACTAAAAGTAAAATACTCAATACGGTTCATGAAATGGCTCAAGGATTGTATGATGCAGGTGTCATCGATGCCACTACCTTGCGCGAATACGATGCACTGTGTTTGCCCCCGCTCAAGGAATTGAGCGCGCGCGACATTAAGCGCATTCGCATTCATGAAAAAGTAAGTCAAGCCGTTTTTGCAAAGTTTTTAAATACTTCGGTATCAACGGTACGCCAATGGGAACAAGGGGACAAACATCCTCGCGGTACTTCATTGAAATTACTCAATTTAGTGGCTGATAAGGGACTTGCCGTGTTAACTTAGCTAGTGCTAAGCCCTCTTGCTACGGCATACCCGATCCCTCGACTGGCACCCGTGATGATCGCTACTTTTTCTGGTTTCATGTTTTCCCTCTTTACTTTGTTATTTCATTTAATTCAGCTTCTATTTCTTCGACGGTTGGCAAACTGGTCTTTAAATTCTCAGGAATGGATCGTATCAGTTGATATTCAGAGACACCTATAGGTTTTTCTATACTTTTAAGCGCATATTCAGCAACCGTTTTATTGCTTGATTTACAAAGAAGGAGCCCTATACTTGGGTTGTCATTGGGGTGTTTTACAAGATCATCGACCGCATTTAAATAAAAATTTAACTGGCCCGCATGTTCGGGCTTGAATTTTGTGGCTTTTATTTCAATAACTAAAAAACAACGTAATTTCAAATTGAAAAAAAGCATATCAATGAAAAATTCTTCGCCTCCAACGGTAATTGGAACTTGGTTTCCTACAAATGAAAATCCTTTTCCCAACTCAAGCAAGAATTTCGTAACATGCTGTGTTGAGGCAAACTCTATTTCACGCTCATGAGCTTCATCATGCAAACCAAGAAAATCAAAGTTATAAGGATTTTTCAACAAGTCTTGCGCCAAGGCAGATTGTGGTAAAGAAAGACGTGTCATAAAGTTAGATACCTTGTTTTCTTGCTTACCTTGCCTTTCGTATAAACCCTGTTTTACGCATGATTCCAAGGTATATCTTGACCATCCGTTTTCGATGGCTTGATTGGCATACCATTCCCGAATAGAGGGCGACTTAACCTTATGAATTAAAATAGAAATATGCCCCCACGGCAATTGTGCCACGGTTTGTGGCAGAATTTTGATGTCCGGATAATAGACAGCGAATTGCCTCATCCTTTGGAGGTTTCTAACAGAAAAGCCGCTCGTTTCCGGGAAGCTATTTTGAAGATCCTGCGATAGTGTTTCAATGAGCCTGCTCCCCCAATTTTGCTTTTCAATAATCTCCTTACCAATATGCCAATAAAGTTGAATGACCTCGCGATTTACCGCCAAAGCAGCGCGCAATCTGGCAGAACGTATCTTTTCTTTTAACTGGTTTAAGAAAACTTTATAGCCTTGGGTAAAACTTAAAGAAGCCGCAGCTATTTCACTATTTGTTGATTCTCGATCTTTGATTTCATTGGCCATCACATAGCATCCTTTTTATGATAATAGCTCATGATTATATGAGCCCAACTAATAAATTCAACTCGTTAATTTCTTCAGTTGCTTGCACACCGCCTTCGGATGCTCAAGCTGAATAAAATGTCCGCTGTGAATTTTCATAATTTTACTTTTTAGATTTTTGTTTAACCATTGTCGCTGTAATTGATACCAATCTCCTTTTATAGGCGCGTTTTTCCTCATATAGCTTGAGGAAATAATGATGACAGGAATATCATTACTTAATGGCGGCAATTGATTAACCTGTTTTTTTGTTTGCTCAAAACCGATGAGCTGACAGAACAATTGCGCCGTCATCGCATTGGGTTTGTCTGCCTTGGCGCGATACTTAGCATACACTTCTTTACTGGACATTTTTTTCATTTGATTTATTTCTTTTATGGTCGCACCATGTTGCTCGATAAGATTATCCGGCCAATCATAATTATTGGGTACCGGATCAATCATCAAAATGCCTTTAATCAAATGGGGGTATTTCCGAGCAAAATAACCCGCGTACATTCCTCCATAGGAATGAGCAACTAAAATATATGGCGGCTTTATACTTCTCTTCTTAAGAAGTTTCATTAGCGTAGTGTTTATCAACTTCGCCGTCATGGGATTTTTTGTCGACAGGCTCAAATCCGGCGGGCTTTTGCCGTCACCATTTCGGTCATACATAAAAAGATTCCCGTATTGCTTTGCGCATTGAAAAAAGGCTTTATTGTGAGTCCATTCCGTAAGAGACACGCCGCTACCGTTCTCGAAAATAATCGTTCCTTTAAACTGAGCGTGCGGATTGGGATAATACTCGGAATATATTTTTATATAACCCATCTGTGTGTATTGCCCCGCTGCAAAAGTAGCAATGGGCATAATCAGAATGGCGAGGGTGCCAATAAATACGGCTTCTTTTAGGACCAGCTTCACTTTTCCATTTTATCAGTGATTTGACAGAAGATAAAAAACTGCTAACATGGCTCCCATTCGAATTGGGGTGTCGCCAAGCGGTAAGGCACCGGGTTTTGATCCCGGCATTCCTAGGTTCGAATCCTAGCACCCCAGCTCCTAGGCCTATCCTCAATTCTACTATGCTGGCCATAATTCAGTGATTTTCTGCGCTTCGCTGCTCACATACTATCGTGTATGCTGCGATGCTCATAAATCACTGAATTCTGGCTCAGCCTAGCGAATTGAGGATAGGCCTAGTTCTTGCATTGCCCCCTCTCGATTCTTTCTGCTACACTCTTTTTGCTTGCCTAACGGCTATCTTGCAAGGGAAACGACGTGTCAAACACCAACGATATCCGCATTTTCCACGGCAGCGCCAATGCCGATCTGGCGACTCAAGTGGCGGTCGAATTGAATACTAGCATTGGTAAAGCCTACGTTGGGCGATTCAGCGATGGGGAAATTCGCATTGAAATTCAAGAAAATGTCCGGGGGCGCGACATTTATTTGATTCAATCCACGGCCTATCCCGTCAATGAAAACCTCATGGAACTCATTTTCATGGCCGATGCGTTTCGCCGTGCCTCGGCGTCCAGCATCACGGCCGTCGTTCCTTATTTCGGGTATGCACGACAGGACCGACGCGTGCGCTCTTCCCGCGTACCCATCAGCTCAAAAGTTATCGCCGACATGATGCAAGCCGTTGGTTTTTCTCGCTTGATTACCGTTGACTTGCACGCGGATCAAATTCAGGGCTTCTTTTACATGCCGGTCGATAACATCTATGCCAGCATCACAGCGCTGGAAGAATACCGCTTGCTCGAAAAACTGAAAGATCCCATGATCGTCTCACCGGACGTGGGGGGTGTGGTTCGAGCACGCGCCATCGCGAAGCGCTTAAATGACTCCGATTTGGCAATTATTGATAAACGCCGACCCGCTCCGAACCAAGCCGAAGTCATGAACGTCATTGGGAATGTTGACGGTCGCCACTGCGTGATTGTGGACGACATTGTGGACACGGCGGGGACGCTCTGCCACGCGGCCGCTGCGCTGAAAGAAAAGGGAGCAGCGACGGTATCGGCCTACTGCACCCACCCCGTGCTGTCCGGCCAAGCGGTGGCAAATATTATGGACTCACCCATCAGCGAACTCATCGTCACGGATACCATCCCCCTCCAAGTCGAGGCGGCCTCTTCACCCAAAATCAAACAGATTTCACTCAGCAAGCTCATCGCTGAAACCATCTCGCGGATCAACCAAAAAGAATCCGTGAGCTCGATGTTTTTGGATTAGCCCCCTCTCCATTCAAATGGCTAATAAGGCTAACAACGTGATAATAAACGTGATAATATGAAGCTTTAGGCATTGAGGTGCCCTCGTGTTCTCACTGGATGAAGAATATCTTCAGCAACAATCCGTACCCCTTACCATGATGTCTCAGTCCTTGCGTCGATTAGGTCGGTACCAAGGCCAGCAAGCATTGTTGCAGCATCAACGCCCCCAACTCATCAAAACGTTAAAAGAAATTGCGATCATCCAAAGCAGTGAATCTTCGAATCGAATAGAAGGAATTAATGTTGATCCCAAGCGTCTCAACAAAATTCTCAATAAAGAGCTAAAACCTGAAAACCGTTCAGAAGCCCAAGTTTTGGGTTATCGTGATGTATTGTCTCGGATACATAATCGCTATCAAGAGTTTGAGATTTCTCCCAAGACAATACTAAAGATGCACAAAGATCTGTTGAAATTTACCGATCTCGATGGCGGAAGTTGGAAACAAAAAGATAATATTATTGAAGAACGATTGCCGGATGGAAACTGGGTTACGCGCTTTACGCCAATTAGCGCTGTCGAAACACCTTCTTATATGCACGAACTCTGTCAGCGATTTAATCGCTTATGGATTCAGAATTCCATTGATAGACTTATCATAACGTTTGCTTTTGTTTTTGATTTTCTTTGCATCCATCCTTTTACCGATGGCAATGGGAGAATATCAAGATTACTCACGGTATTATTGCTTCATAAAATGGATATCGATGTAACGCGATACATCAGTTATGAACGCCTCGTGGAAGAAACCAAAGAATCTTACTACACCATACTCCATACAGTCTCTCGGGGATGGCATCAAGGACAGCATCACCTGCTGCCGTGGATCGAATATAACATCGGTTTGTTGATAGCGGGATATAAAGAATTAGATGAACGTGTCCATGTTTTAAATTTTGAAAAAGGATCGAAGACGGGATGGGTATTAGAGATGATTGATAGCTTGCCCAATGAATTCGGTATTGGCGAGCTCATTCACTTATGCCCCGGTGTCAGTCGACCCATGATCAGGCATATTTTAGATAACCTACGAAAAGAAAAAAAACTCCTATCGCTCGGCACCGGTCGAAACGCCAAGTGGAAAAAGATATAAGGCTTTTTATGGGCTAGCATTTTTGATCGAACCCCAGTACAATCCCTGGTTCTCAAAAGCTCCCGGAGAAGAACCATGGCCAGACAAAGCTTTGAACTCAAAGCCCAACCGCGAAACCAAATGGGCACCACCCAAGTGCGCCGCCTGCGCCGCGCGGGTAACGTCGTCCCGGGCATACTCTATGCCTCCGGCCAAGCGTCTCAGCCAATTACCTTAGCCCACAACGAGCTCGCCAAAGCGCTGAGCAACGAGGCTATTTTCACGAACATCATCACCTTGACGGTGAATGGCGAATCGCACAAAGTCGTTATTAAAGACCTGCTTCGCCACCACACCAAACCGCACATTTTGCACATCGATTTCAAACAAATTAAAGCCAATGAAAAACTGATTATGGAAATCCCCATCCATTACCTCGGCGGCGAAGAATGCCCCGGCGTTAAAGTCGGGAATGGTGTGGTATCCCACTTAATCAGTGAGGTAAAAATCAAGTGTTTGCCGGCCGATTTACCGGAATACTTGGAAGTGGATATTTCCCATCTAGAACTGGATCAAACTTTACATCTTTCAGATCTGCCTTTGCCCGCCGGCGTTGAGTTGACCATCGCTAAACTCGATGAAGAACATAATCTTCCCATGGTGAGCGTCCACGTACCGAAGGTCAGCAAAGAAGACCTCGCAGCAGAGGCTGCTGAAGCTGCGTTGGCTGCTGGAGCTGCCGCTGAATCGGGTGAGGGAGCCGCAGAAGGTGCTCCGGCTGCTGAAAAAGCGCCCGCTGAAGCAAAAGCCGCAGCTTCTGAAAAAGAGAAAAAGGAATAACCTGTCTTGCCAGATGGGATTAAACTCATCGTTGGTCTCGGTAATCCTGGCGAAGAATATGCCGCGACTCGCCACAACGTTGGCGCTTGGTTCGTCCAAAAACTTTCTGAAAAAATTAATCAGCCTCTAAAAAGAGAAAATAAATTGCTGGGATTTGCTGCAAAAGCGGCCGTTGAGGATCATCCGTATTACCTGTTTATTCCCACCACGTACATGAACGAAAGCGGGCAAGCCGTTGCGGCAATCGCTCGATTTTACAAAATCGAACCGAAAGAAATTCTCGTGGCGCACGACGAGCTGGATTTTCCCGCCGGGAAAATACGTCTGAAAGAAAACGGTGGGCACGCGGGTCATAACGGTCTTCGCGATATTATTCAGCACTTGGGCACACACGATTTTTATCGCTTGCGCATCGGCATCGGACATCCGGGACACAAAGATCGCGTTACGCCGTACGTGTTGAGCAAGCCCTCTCAATCCGATCGAGAACATATTTTGAAATCATTCGAAGAGTGTTTGCCCTGGATTTCCGATTTAGTGCGCGGTGAAGTTCAAAAAGTTATGAAAGAATTACACGGGAAAACCGATGGGATTTAAGTGTGGTATCGTAGGACTTCCGAATGTCGGAAAATCAACGCTGTTCAATGCACTCACAAAAGCGGGCGTTGAAGCATCCAATTATCCGTTTTGCACTATTGATCCGAATATTGGCGTCGTTCCCGTTCCCGACCAACGCCTTGACAATATCGCTGCTATCGTGAAGCCAAAACAAATCGTACCCACCGCAGTAAAATTCGTCGACATCGCCGGACTGGTCGCGGGCGCATCAAAGGGCGAAGGGCTGGGTAATCAATTTCTCGCCAATATTCGCGAAACACAAGCCATTGCGCACGTGGTGCGGTGCTTCGAAAATGAGAACGTCACGCACGTTTCTGGAAAAATTAATCCGATTTCCGATATCGAAGTGATCAATACCGAATTGGCTTTAGCGGATTTAGAGACTTTGGATAAAGCAATAATGAAATTATCCAAAGAGGTTAAGTCTGGAGATAAAATTGCGCGCGAAACTCAGTCTTTGTGTGAGAAATTAAAAAGCCATTTGGATGCCGGAAAAATGGCTCGAACTTTATCGTTGAGCGATGAAGAATTGGCGTTACTCCAGCCGTATCAATTGTTGACATTAAAACCTACTTTGTATATCGCCAACGTTGCCGAGGACGGTTTTGAAAACAATCCTTACCTCAATCACATTCGAAAATTCGCTGAAAAAGAAAAGGCCGTTGTCGTTCCTGTTTGTGCATCGATTGAATCCGAATTGGCTGAATTGTCCCCCGAAGATCAGAAAGAATTCTTAAAAAGCCTCGGCCAAGACGAACCCGGATTAAATCGCGTCATCCGCGCGGGTTATGAGTTACTCGGATTAATTACGTATTTTACCGCCGGCGTCAAAGAAGTCCGCGCGTGGACGTGCCCGAAAAACGCAAGCGCACCTCAGGCAGCCGGTGTGATTCACAGCGACTTTGAAAAAGGGTTCATTCGCGCCGAAGTCATCGGCTATGAAGATTTTATTCGCTATAAAGGCGAGCAGGGCGCCAAAGAAGCCGGCAAGTGGCGGCTGGAAGGAAAGGATTACGTGGTACGCGATGGGGATGTCATGCTGTTTCGATTTAATGTGGCTTGACAGGGCGTCCCTTTGCCGCAAAAATAGCAACCCCCATATTGAAACATATGGCTATGTAGCTCAGTTGGTTAGAGCACAGCATTCATAATGCTGGGGTCGGTGGTTCAAGTCCACCCATAGCCACTCCTACCTGTAGGATTATTCTGTAGGGCTTGTAAGCGCCGCCGTATGACTTCTACTTCCACTGGCGCACATAAACTGCATAACTTTTTTACGATTCCATGCTTATACTTTAAGTAGGGATCAACGCTAAAGGAAGAGGTGAGTTATGAAAAAGCATATTTTAATGATATTAATCAGTTTCCTAGCATTATCAACCAGCCTGATTGCAAGAGCAGACATCACCGTAAACAACGAGTGCAGCATGGGCTTCGCATTTACGGCAGAAAATGTCGGCGGAGATAAATGCGGCCTCCATGTAGCCAGCTGTACCGCTAAGGCACACGAGCACTGTTCGATAGCAGCCCAATCGGGTTGTACCTACAGCGTCCAAGAAGCAGTAAATCCCGGTTCCACGTGTCAAGTGGATGGCAATAGTTCAGTACTGTTTGCCAATGTCGGCTTCTTTGGTGCATGCACTTGCAAAAAATAAGGTTGTTGATTGCAACGGTGCCGGTCAAAATCCCGGCACCTTTTTTATATCGAATTCAAATCTTGTTTTTTTGAGAAATACGCATTGACCATTTCGGGTGTTACTTCGTCTAATTTATTCGGTTTCCAGTGAGGATTTTGATCTTTATCAATGACAGCCGCACGCACACCTTCAAAAAAATCCGGTGACCGAAGGAATTGTAACGCGATGTTATATTCCATACGCATGATGTCATCAAAATCCATCGCTTCCGCCTGGTGCAGTTGTTTGAAGGTCACTTTTAAACTGGTGGGAGACTTAGACAGCAACGTTTTTATCGTTGATAAACTCCATTCATTATTCTGCTCTTCCAATCGAACCACGATTTCTTCGACTGAACCCGCAGAAAAACAATCGTCGATCGATTGCGCGTAATTCGAAAGTCGAGGAGGATCGGTTTTTACCGCAAATGAATTAATGACTGAAGATACGTGCTGACGATCGCGTGCCGTGAAGGCTTCTTTTGCAAGCGTGTCAACGAGTTCATTTAAATTTTGACTCGACACGACGTGGTTAACCAGGCCCAACGATCGCGCGTCACTCGCACCAATGCGATCCCCCGTTAATCCCAAATAATAACCCATTTTATTTTTGCAGCGTGACAGAAAATATCCGGCACCGATATCGGGAAAGAAGCCGATTCCGGTTTCGGGCATGGCAAACATCAGTCGTTCGGTAGCCACGCGATGAGATCCGTGCACGGAAATACCGGCACCACCGCCCATCGTGATTCCGTCCAGCAAAGAAATATACGCTTTTTTACAGTGAAAAATAGTCGCGTTCATGCGATATTCAGTTTTGAAAAATTTCTCTGCCGGCGTGAGATCGTTTTTGTCGAGTTGATAAATAGCGCGAATATCCCCTCCGGCACAAAACGCGCGGTCTCCCGCACCACGAATGATGACGGCTTTGATAGCGTTCGATTTTTCCCACGCGATTAACTGTTCACGAATCTTGAAGCACATATCATTCGTTAACGCATTGAGCGCTTTAGGTCGATTCAGGAGAATTTGTCCCAAATTGCCGTTTTTTCCAGGGATTTCTGAAAAAAGAATATCTTCGGATTTTTCCTGCATACGGTTTACTCCTCAATCTTAGGAATCGAAGCCAACAGTTTCTTTGTGTACGGATGCGTCGGACTTCGCAATAATACCTCAGCTGGACCCTGCTCGACAATCTGGCCTTTTTTCATGACGGCAACGTCGTGCGCCAGATAAGCGACAACACCCAAATTGTGCGTAATCAGCAAATAAGCCAATTCATGTTTTTGCTGTAGCTGCTCAAGTAATTTCAACACCTGCATTTGTATCGAAACGTCGAGCGCGCTGGTGGGCTCATCAAGAATTAATAATTTCGGCTTCAGGGCCAACGCGCGTGCGATACAAATCCGCTGACGCTCACCTCCGGAAAACTCATGCGGATAACGCCATTTCCAATCAGGCGACAAGCCGACTTGTTCTAATAATTCATCCACACGAGCCAATTGTGCCGCTCGCCCACGAATAATTTTTTGCGTCGACATTCCCTCTGCGATGCTGTCCGCCACGGACCGACGGGGATTTAACGCGGAATACGGATCTTGGAAAATCATTTGAATGTCGCTTCGGACGGGCTTCATTTTCCGCTGCGACAACGTCGTTAAATTTTTCCCATCAAAAAAAATATCGCCCGACGTGATTTTTAATAGTCGTACAACCGTTTTTGCTGCTGTCGTTTTTCCCGAACCGGATTCCCCCACTAATGCAAGTGTTTTCCCAGTCGATAAGGATAAATCAATGCCGTCCACGGCTTTAACATCACCGACTTTGCGCTTCAAAATGCCTTTTCGAATGGGGAAGTATACTTTCAAATTTTTTATATTCAGTAGACTGTTGTCTCGAGCGCTCGGGACAACAGCATGGCGCGCTTCCCGTGGCGGTATCGCCGCTAATAATCGACGACTGTATTCCGACTGTGGATTGTGAAAAAAACTGCGTCGATCGGCTTGTTCCACCAATTTTCCTGCTTTTAAAACGGAAATTTCGTCGGCCACTTCGGACACGACTGCCAAATCATGACTGATAAACAACAAGCCCATATTACGCTGACTTTTTAATTTATTTAATAGCGTCAATATTTGCGCTTGAATCGTAACGTCCAGCGCTGTGGTTGGCTCATCGGCAATCATCATCTGGGGTTCACCCGATAAAGCGATGGCAATCATCGCGCGTTGACGCATTCCTCCGGATAATTCGTGTGGGTACGAACGATACAAGCGCTCAGGATTATCAATCCCCACCTCTTCGAATAATTCATAAGCCCGCTGACGAAGTCGACGACGTTGTTTTTTTCGTAAAATCTCATTCATCTGCTGACCGATGGTGAGCACAGGATTCAACGCGGACATGGCGTCTTGAAAAATCATACCGATTTCCAGTCCGCGTATTCGTCGCATCGCTTTTTCTGAAAAATTTAATAAATCTTTTCCTTTCCACCACACGTGGCTGCGATCACTGACTTCAGCAGCGTACGGCAATAATTGCATGACCGTCAACGCCGTTAAACTTTTTCCGCTACCCGATTCACCTACTAATCCCAGACACTGACCGCGCTGTACATTCACGTTAAGATGCGAAACAGCGAACTGCCGCTTCTTACCGGTGCCAAACGCAACCGTGAGGTCTTGGATTTTCAGCACGGCTTCTGCCATTTACTCTTCCTCGATCTTGCGTAACCGCGGATCCAACGCATCGCGAACCGCATCCGCAAATAAATTAGCGGCCAAAACTAATAAAAACATAAACACCAGTGCTGCCAATAATGGCCACCACACAATGGGCTCACGGGCCAATTCTAAACGCGAGCTATTAATCATATTTCCCCAGCTGAACGTCGTCGGATCCACGCCAACACCAACGTAGGACAACACCGCTTCCGCCAAGACCAGACCGCTAAAATCCAAGACCATCGTGATTAACACAATGTGCATCACGTTCGGCATGATGTGGCGAAAAATCGTCTTCCAAGAGCCAACGCCCATCACGCGAGCGGCGTCGACAAATTCTTGCTCGCGTAATTTCAATGTTTCACCGCGCAATAAGCGGCACAAATTCGCCCAGCTGGTAATTCCCAAAATAAAACACAACGCCAGCAAACGCACGTCGGCCCGCTCCGCCAATGTCGTAAAATAATCGGCGTGCGTTGCGATATACACCTGCATCACCAAAACTGAGGCCGCAATCAACAGTACACCCGGAATAGAACTCAGCGTCGTATATAAATACTGAATGACGTCATCTACCCAACCACTAAAAAATCCAGCCAACATGCCTAATACGAGCGCGAACGGCAACATAAATAACGAGGTTAACGTGCCGATCAATAGTCCGGTTCGTATGCTTTTTAGAGTCGCATAAAATATGTCTCCGCCTACTTTATCGGTACCCAAAATATGATAATTCGTCACCAATAAAGCGACGATCCACAGCAATATCCAAAGAATTCCAAACGTACTTAACGCCGATCCCCAAGCAACCGGTGTTTTTCCACGCCGTATTTTTCGAAAATACTCAAAAAAACGTGCGCGGTGTCGTCGTGCTAAGCTCAATACGAGCAGCCACGAAATCGTGACAAAGCTGATAATCCCACAAAAAAATCCCAGTAGGCTACGTTCAGCAATATCCCATCCACGATCATCTGGATTTTTTAGATGCGCACCACCGAATTGCAGGCGTGGATAACCTTGAATTTCTCGACCGTCCGGTAGCACGACAATTTCCATACTGTATAAATGCGTCGCAAAAGGCGCTGAATAGGTTTTTTCATCTTGTTCGCCCAACGGGCTTACGATCAAATCTAATAACGATTTCATTTCCGTTTTTGTGTGCCCATCTATTTTTTGAGTTACCTCGAAATGAACAGAGTCCAGTAAACCTATAACGACATAAAAAACCAAAACAACGAGCGCCGTCATGGCTAATCCGCGCTGAAACAGTTGACGCAATGGTTCTCGTAAATGCGGGCGCCGTCGAATATAAAATAAAGCAATAATCGCGATGATCAATAATCCGTAGATCAACCAGTCACTCAAGAGCATTTCTAAGTGAATCTGCATTATCGCCCTTTAAACCGAACCCTCGGATCCACCATCGTGTAAGACAAATCCGTTAAAATCAATCCAATGATGTACAGCACCGTGCCGAGAAATACCATCACACGAACAATGTCAAAATCCTGCAGTTGAATCGCATCGATTGTGTAACTGCCTAACCCCGGAATACCGAAAAAAGACTCTAAAATAAGGCTGCCCAAGAACAACGTAGGAATGATGACCACAACACCCGTTAAAATAGGAATTAACGCATTTTTTAAGACGTGTTTATACAGTACTTTCAATTCGGACAGTCCCTTTGCGCGCGCCGTGCGCACGTAATCTTTGTGTAATTCTTCCAGAAAAATCGTGCGATACCATCGTGTTCCGGCCCCAATTCCGCTGAATACGCCGACCACGATGGGCAGCGCTAAAAATTTAATTGCTTCTAAACCTCCGTGATAACCCGACAGCGGAACTAAACGCAGTATTTTTCCAAAAACGTACTGGCCAACAATGATGTAAAACAAGCTGGATATCGACATAATCACAACACAAATTACGATCCCAAACGTATCAAAGTAACTGCCTCGAAATAACGCGAGAAATAACGCAAATGTAATATTGATCGCCAACCCGAGTAATAAAGTCGGCAGAGCAATCGCCAAACTTGGCCACATACGTTGACGAATATCCTGGCCAATATTGCGACCTTGATCCGAGCGACCAAAATGAAAAGTAAACAGTTCTAGGGATTTTGTGAAAAACAAAGTGTCCGTGATAGTTTTAATGCCGGTTTTTTTACTGTTGAAAAATAGTGGCTTGTCGTAACCGTGTTCTTGCTTCCAGCTATCCAACGCAGCTTGCGTCACGTATTTTTCTCCCAAATGTATGCGAGCCATGGAATCCGGCGTATTCACCAGAAAGAACAGCGCAAACGTGATGATATTCACTCCGATAAGAATCGGTATTGCATACAAAATTCGTCGAATGAGATAAGCCAGCATAAAAATCCTTTTAAAATTTTTCTTTTCTTATTTTTGGACGATGTTCACGATACCAGTAAGTAATCGTGAGCGGAATAAATAAAATAGTAACCAGCCCGATAAGCACGAACAGCGGCCAAATAACCGGCGGATTCCACAACTGCCGCAACTCCGCGCGCTTTTCAACGTCAATTCGTTCGTATTTTAAGGTATTATTGGCTATACCGTGTGGCTTTGAAGCACGATTCCACTGATGGCTCAAGGTAAAATCAATTGGGTGAAATCCCCATATCCACGGGCTGTCTTTGCGCACGATCTCCAGCAATTCATTGATTTTTTTTTGGCGTTCGGGGCCATTCGGCATCGTTCGAATTTCTTCAAATAATCGATCGGCCACGGGATTTGAATAATTCGTCGCATTTTCTCCACCGTATTTTACTTTTCCGTTTGGCGTATACAGTAAAAATAAAAAATTCTCCGGGTCGGGATAATCGGCCAACCACCCCCACGAAAAAATCTGGACCTCACCCGTTCGTACTTTATCTTGAAATCGGTTATACAGCGTGGCACGAATATTGAGCTGAATACCGAGCTTCGCAAATTGCTCGCGCAGCCAGTCAAACCGCGCTTTATCGTCTGGGCTGCCGACGGTTCCTACGTCGTAGTTTAAAATCAACGGCTTTCCAGTTTTAGGATCTGTTCCACCCGGATAGCCCGCTTCCGCCAATAATTTCTTGGCGTACACAAGCGAAAGTCTTTTGGGTTTTCCTTGAAACCATTCGTACACGTACGGATTGATTCCGGCCGATCCCGCGACATAACCAAAAATACCGGGCGGAATAGGGCCTTGTGCAGGAATCCCACGGCCATTATTAAATATGGAAATAAATTCTTCGTAATCTATGGCGAGCGAAATTGCTTGTCGTAATTTTCGTTTTTCTTCGGTATATCCGCCCACCACCGGATCCAACATATTAAATCCTACGTAAAATACACCGGGTATTACCGTTGTTTTTAACTGCATTCCTCGCTTTTTTAATTCGGGTGTTAAGTAAGGCTTTCCGTATTCATCAATTTTTATGGCTTGATCGAAGCTGTCTGCGCCAATGGCGGATTTATCGTAATATCCTTGCAGAAACTTATTCCAGCGCGGAATGGTTTCTTTATCTAAAATAAATATTATCCGGTCAACAAAGGGCAGGAATTTTCCGGCATCGGACAAATAACCTTTTTCACGATCACCGGACTCACCTTCTACAGGATAATATTCCGAATGAAAGTTGGGATTTTTTGCTAAAATAATTTGTTTATTCGGATCATTTTCAATCAACATATAAGGACCTGTTCCCACCGGATAAGAATTCAGCGTAATATTTTTATCGATCAATCCCTTTTGGGAATAAAACGCATCGACCTCCCACGGTATCGGCGCATAAAACGTCATGGCCAGCCAATAAATAAACTGGGGATATACTCCTTTTATTATTATTTGATAGTGATAATGGTCAATGAGTTTAACACCGGACAAAGAAAAATTGCGTAAATCTAAAAATTCTCCCTTTTGCTTATCGAGCACCGTTTGCAGGTGCGCTCGGTATTCAGTTAATCCCACAACATATTTACTCATCAAACCAAAAATGGGCGACTGAACTTTGGGTGAGCCCAGGCGTTTAATTTCATACACGTAATCATCGGCCACTAACTCACGCGTGCCCGTTTCCGGAAAATCCGTGATGCTGTGGATGCCTCGTAATAATTGATCCGTCACATGAAGATACCGATAATTTCCCTGCTCATCTTTCGCAAACGCCGGGTGCGGCTGATACTGAATTCCCGGTTTGAGGTAAATGTCATACACGCTGTACGCAACATTTTTTCGAACGGCATTTTGAGATAACGATTTTCCGTTCGCATCGTAAAAAGTGACCGTTGGCATTTTTACCGCAGTGAGTGGGGTGAGTTCGTAGGGGCGCTTGAGGTAGTGGTATTGCAGCGGCGGCTCATAGATTTGGGCGATGATTTCGTTTTCGTCGGACGAGTACGCGCGTGCGGGGTCAAGTGTTTTAGGTGAACTGACGATGGGCGCGTAGCGGACGTTTTGTTGGAGCTCGCCCGAATGCGGATTATTCCAGGGGGATTCAGCGCCACTCCCTGCGCTCATCCAGCAAAGCCCTGCTAACAACAAAATCCGTTTCATGGGCTCCATTATACGGTACAATGGCGGCCTTATGCACGACTCCAACTGGCAAGCGGCCTTGCAAGATGCAATCACCGATCCGCAAGAACTCTGGAACGAGCTGAAACTGAATCCCACTGAAATACCTCAATGGGCTGAAACAACGCGTCATTTTGCACTGCGCGTCCCGCGGAGTTTTGTGCATCGAATGAAAAAGGGAAATCCGAAAGATCCCTTACTCCTCCAAGTGTTACCGATGCCACAAGAACTCACCACCGTTCCGGGTTATGGCCACGACCCTCTCAACGAAAAACACTGCAACCCCGTACCCGGGCTCTTACACAAATACCACGGGCGTGCTTTAGTCACGTTGAGCGGTGCCTGCGCCATTCATTGCCGCTATTGTTTCCGCCGAGATTTTCCGTATGAAGAAAACACCGTCGGCAAACGTGGCTGGCAATCGATCGTTGATTATCTGAAAGCGCACGACAGCATCACTGAAATTATACTCAGTGGCGGCGATCCATTAATTGTGAAAGACGAACGGTTGGCGGAATTCATTTCTGAAATTGAAAAAATTCCATCGCTAAAGCGATTGCGAATTCACACGCGCCTGCCCATCGTAATTCCCGAGCGCGTGACCGATTGTCTTGTAAATTTGTTATCACAGACACGCTTATCTTCGTCCATTGTTTTACACTGCAATCACGCTCAAGAAATAGACGCCACGGTGATAAAATCATTGCATCCCCTGCGTGAATCCAAAATAATATTACTGAATCAATCCGTATTGTTGAAAAATATTAACGACACGGCCGATGCATTAATTACTCTCAGCGAACGATTGTTTGAGTCGGGAGTTTTGCCTTATTATCTTCACTTATTAGACCCCGTGCACGGCACTGCTCATTTTGACGTGAGTGAAGCGAAAGCAAAAATACTTCTTGCTGAAATGACTCGGCAATTGCCCGGCTATTTGGTGCCAAAATTAGTCCGCGAAATCCCCGGCGCTCCCGCAAAAAAAGTTGTGCCTGTTACCGTATAAATGGCTCGCAACGTAGGTTGGGCTGAATGAAATGAAGCCCAACTTATGATTTGGGCCCTACGATTAAATCACAGCCCACCGAACCATACATCCCTATTTCGTGATCACAGACGATATTTATATTATTTTCCTCTTTTAATTGCTCACGCATAGTCTGGAAAATCATAAAACGACACAAATTGCGAAGTCCATGCTCTCCTAAACCATATCGAATTTTCCAGTTTTTATGGAGAATTTCTCTCAACTGATCGTGCTGCCCTGCAGAAAGTGAATTGTATCGCACAGTAAGCTGAGTCACACCGGATTTTGATAGCCCATCACGAAATGCTTCCCACTGCTCATTAGATTCCGTAGAAAATTCACTCGTCGCAAAATTGAGGCCATTAAACGATAAATCCAGAGAGACGATGTTAGACTTCGCTATCTCCGTCCAAAAGTCTGCCCATGACACCTGCATCTCACCCAAGGAATTTGCTGTTAAAATTAATGATTGAACTGTAGACTGTCCCAGCCCCTCACAAAACACTGCCCATTTTTCTGTGGTGAATCGATTAAGAAGATTATCCGTCAAATTAAGCTCTTTAATTTCAGAAGCTTTTATCGCAGCCATCAACTCTTGGCACTCTTTAGTCGTTAACATACCAAAAGCGCTTTCTCTTAATCTCAGCGTGACGAGCTGAGATTTCTCTAGTCCTTCTCGAAATACCCCCCATTTCTCTTTATCTCGCCGAATAAATTTAGGAAGACTGTAATTACCTCCGATGTTAAGCGATATCACTCCAGACAGTCTCACTGCCTCCCAGAGACAGCCTAATCGATCGGAGGTTAATGCATAAAGGCGATTATTTCTTAAATTGAGATATCGAATGTTCTGAGTCGTCGATAACCCCTGGCAAAATGCTTTCCACGCATCGTCCGTTAATTTTTCAAGAGAATTGTCAATTAAACCGAGTGAATAAATTCGAGAGCCCGACAATGCTTCCCACAGCGCGCCCAGTTGAGCAGCACTCAATTGATTCAGCTGATGCAAATGTATTCCTATTTTTTCTTGACCTTTGGCATAAACCCACGCGCAAATTTCCGGTACCTCCATATAACTTGCAAAACTGACATTTGCTATTCCGCTACGCCAGAGATAAGTCTCCTCAGAATACGATTGACACAATTGAGCGAACAGATTTTCTTTTACAAAACACCGAGTTTCTGGATTGCTCCACAGATTATCAATTTGTTTGAGTAACACGACGCTTGCATCTTTTTCTGTTTTTCCGCCGCCGTATGAAGGACTCGAAGACTCATTCTGCTGAAAAAGACGCTTGCAGAGAATAATGGCGTTGAATTTAGTACAAGCTTTGTTATGGTTGCCTGAATTGTCTTTTTCAATATATTCATTAATCAGTTTCTTCGTCACCTCCAAATAAGACTTTTTTAATTCTTCTAATTCTTTTTCAGAAAAACAGCCTTTCGAATTAATGGCACTGCTCATTTCTAAGTCATACATTCTCATAAATACCCCAATTTGTTGTCGCCTATAATAACCTTACTACCTTATGGATTTATTAATTTCCATGACGTCGGGTGACCCGCGATGACCACCACAATAATTGTAGCCTGGGTGAAGCCCTCTTCGGGGCGTAACCCGGGAATTAAATTCCTTGATTTCGCTAGCGCTCCATCAAGGCTACGAGGGCGTGCACCACGCTAGGGTAGGTCACCTCGTTGCATTCGGGATGGCACAGGGAATCCCTCGGTTCGCAAAGCTCACCGAGGCTACAATCAACCCAACTACTAATATTTCCTTAATTTCACTGGGATAAACCGTGCTCCATGTATAGTTGATTTGGAGAATGTTGTGCGTGAGATAAATGCCCTTCTGGAGTGTATTGAAAAAAACGATGCAGATAAGATTATTCCGTACATTAATATGATAGCGCAGACGGCGTCTAAAGACTCGATTAATTCCAACGATAACGACAAAAAATGCCCGCTGTTGCTGTTCGCCGTCAAGCAACGCAATTTGTTTTGCTTACAGGAAATGCTCACCCTCAATAAGAAAAGAAAAACAATGGCGAGAATGAGTCATTTAGTTTAGACGCTCTGGATACAGAGGATAATAATATTCTGCATTTAGCTGCAGCGAGCTATTTAGCTGTACCTTCACGCCGCAAACACCCATAGAAATGGCTTTAGCCACTGGTCATACGGATGTGTTGCGGTTTTTTCACCAGGCGAATCCAGACCAGTTCGTCGAAACTGACTTGAGCAGCAATTGGATGGCTTCAGCCATGATGAACGTAATGGCGTCTCCAATGCCGCCAATGCTTTCGCTGACTGCACAAACCAAATCAATTCACGATGGATTTGAGAGCATTGACAAATCTCCCGGCACATTAAGTCGATTCTTACAAGCAGGATGGGGGGCATTTCAGACCATTTCTCTGGGCGACACTTCAGCGCTTAATTTTTTGGATACAGCCGGTGCCTTTGTGGTGGGCTTAACCATCAACGGTCAACCAGTTAGTCGTAAAACACAGGGTTTTTCACAGGCAATTACGAATTTGACCGAGGCATTACACTATCTGCACGATAATTCTAGGAAAAAAGAAAAGATAAGCAAATATTGGCTTGATTTATGTTTATTGCGACTGCGCCACCCAGAAAAAATGTATCTCGATGCCTCTTAGCGGCGGATGCTGAAAAAAATCATCAGCCAGTTAGACACCTTTCAGCCAGGGCACCTCGTTCGGTTGTGTCTTCAAGCTGTAAAAATCTACCTAAACTTACCGGAACCCGGTATTAACCATGCGCTGGAGAGCACCTCTTACCTTGCGCTGGCCGATGAATTGACTATCGATCGTATTACACCACAACATGCACTGTTGACCGAATTAAAACGACGAATTACCGATTCGATCACCGTATTAAATAATCGACTGGAAAGAAATCGAGAAATAGGCAAACAGATACCTTTGATAGCATTCATTGCCGTGACCGTTTTTGTCTTTTCTTTTCCCCTCATTTATGGTGGAGCAGCAGGATTTCTGGATGATAATAATCCGCGAAACCACTATTGTGGTGGAACATCTGACTCGGATGCTTACGACTTCCTTGCAAGTAACTCCACGCACGCTACTCCTTCTTATGACTGCGCGGCATATCATGATGGCATGCTTATCTCGATTATTCCTTTTCTTGCTTTCATTGGATTTGTGGCACTCAGTTTTGTTGTTTTCGTATGCGACGGACCCAATATAGTCGTTAATATGGCTAGACGCATAACTAATGGTGTCTCTGATCTCCTCGGTAGAAAATTACCCTCTAGCGAGGCTACTTTTTTGCGTGAATTATTACGGTGGTTGGAAGAAAATGCGGATCATGACATTGATTTTGCGAATTTTGAAAGAGAATTATCTTCACCGCAAAATTTGAATGGCGCTATTGCTGGCCTTGAACGTTTGCACGGCCACCTACAAATTAAACTCAATCGTTTGAATCAGCAAACGTCGCGCTCATCTGCTCTGCCTCCCGAATGGAAGGAACTGACTCTCTTTGGTGGCGCTCAAAATTCACCGTTACACAATGGCGAAGCTCATGAAGCTTCTGGGGTGACGATAATCAGTATTAATGCGCAGGATGACAATACGGATGATGATACATCGACAGCAGATTCTAACGACACCATTGATGACGGTGATAGCAATGACGAAAGCTGGCCTCTTCTGCACAGTGGTAATTATCAGAATTATGGAACCGGTGGGGCTTAATCTCCACTATTCTCTTTGTAGGAGGGGGTGATTTGATGGCCGTTCAAAATTGACGTGGGCTAACCAATCCGCTACGCGACGAATTTCTAAACCGTTGGGGTAGGTTTTCTCGCGCTTTATTTCCTTCACCAATTGGACCACTTTGATATTCGGAAAATACTGATTAAAATGTCCAAAATGCTTATGGGGTTCGTCATCCGCCCACTTTACCTCGAGTAAATAGTGAGGCTTTCCTTCGACGGAGACTAGAAAATCAATTTCCTTTCCATCTTTAGTTCGCAAAAAAGATAAACGACCTTTGGTGCCGTTGACATCTTCGATCCGATGCAATTCTTTCAATACAGAGGCGGCCACCAAGTTTTCTAATTTCGCACCCGGATTGTTGATGGAAACAAAATCATAAAAGTAGTATTTAGGTTCTTTCAATAAAGAACGGGTAATTCGTTGTGAGTAAGGTGATACCTTAAATATGATGTACAAATTTTCAAGTATCCCAAGCCAGCGTTTAATGGTTTTAGCGTCTTTTTCTAGAACACGCGCAAGATTGGCATAGGAAACAGTGGAACCCACGTTGTCATACAATAACATTACTAAGTCTTCGATTGCTTGAATATCTTTGATACTGGCCAAATCAATTAAATCTTGTCTCAAAATGATATCCAGGTGGCTGCGACGCCAACGTTTGTAATAACTGGCTTCTCCTTTTAAAAAAGGTTCTGGAAAACCACTGCATTCCCAGAGGCGATCAAAAGCTGCCGTTGGCGAATAATGACTTTTTACTTCTTTGATATCAAAGGGGTGTAATTGATACTGAAAATAACGACCCGCTAATGAATCCCCCACCTTCCGGTACGCGTTTAATTTTGCACTACCGGTGACTAACAACCGGGGGCGAACTCCTTCCGTGTCGTAAATACCCTTTAGCCATTGTTTCCAGCGATGCATTTTGTGCAACTCATCAAAAATGACTAATTCTTTACTCCTGTCCCAACTCATGGCTTTTAGCGATAATCGATGCGGCGCGAGGTCGTAATTAAAATAATCGTATTGAGTAAACAGGGTCTTAGAGAGGGTGGTTTTTCCGGTTTGCCTTGGGCCCGTGATGAAAACAATTTTGTTTTCTAAGTCTTTCTTAATATAGGGAAAAAGGGTCCGCTTCATAATGACTATTATGGCGTATACTCCCGAAAAGTCAAGACCATTCGGGAATGGATGCCTGTTTAGTCAGGGATAAGCCTAATGCCGATCTTCTTCATCGATCAACAAATCCGTCTGCTGCTGGACGCGTTTTCGAAAACCCAAAGGATCCGGCACGTTGTAATAAATATCTTGTGTGCCACCCGTACCGATGATCACGATCGTTCCGTAATTTAACACCCTTCCGGTGACGGTCTGGTTCACGTTAATGCCTTCTAATTTTCGCAAGAAAATTTCCAAGGAGTTTCGGCGAATCCAGCCGGTTTTCATCAACACGCGCTTATCGGTAATGCCGTATTCCGCCGTGCGGTACATAATGTACGCCGTGAGCAACCAATATAATCCCACGAGAGCAACAACGGCGCTGATCACATCAAATAATTGATATCCGCCCCACAGACTGGATCGAAACGAAAAATAAACGGGCCCGTAATAATAAAATAAAAGCGCCAAAAACAGCGTGATTACTGCCGGCGAAAAAATAATCCAATGGGGTCGCGCGATGTAAATCAATTCTTCATCTTTTAGCAATGTGCTTTGAATATAACGATATTGCATAACTTTCTCCGCAGTGATTGTTACTTCGCATCCACGGTCACGCGATCCACACTGCGAATTCCGCGGGGTAATTTATTTCCTCGACGTCCTCGTTCTCCCTGAAAATTCGATAAATCCGATGGTTTTAAAGCCCATTCGTGTTTGCCCGAATGAATCGTCAACGTGCTGTTCTCATTAAGCACGGCAACAGCCGCGCAAAATTCTTCGCGATTGGCGACGCGCGCGGGTGAAATTTGAATAATTTTATTGCCTTTACCTTTTGGCAGCTCGGGTAATTCCGCGATGGGAAACATCAGCAAGCGTCCTTCTGAAGTAATGGCGGCAATATATTGAGACTCTTTATCCAACACTGTTTGCGGCGGCAGCACTCGCGCGCCCTTGGGCAATCGGATGAGCGTCTTTCCGCTGCGGCTTTTGACGTACAGATTTTTCAGTGGTGTTAAAAATCCATAGCCCGCATCCGAAGCCAGTAAAACGATTTGCTCATCATCACCCATTAACACACCAACAAAAGAACTGCCGGGCTGCGGTTTCAGTCGGCTCGTTAACGGCTCGCCTAAACCACGCGCCGAAGGCAGCGTGTGCGCCGACAATGAATAGCATTTCCCAGCGGAATCAATAAACACGGCTGGCTTGTCGTTTCTGCCTTGAGCCTGCATAAAAAATTCATCGCCCGCGCGATAATTGAGTGTGCCACCCTCTACCTCGTGTCCCTTGGCGGCGCGCACCCAACCATTTTTGGATAAGACCACCGTGACCGGCTCCGACGCGATCATTTCTTCTTCGCGCATGGCCTGCGCTTCGGGCCTTTCGACGATGGGCGATCGTCGTTTATCACCGTATTTTTCTTTATCGCGCTGTAATTCTTCTCGGATTAATTTTTTCAAGCGCGCCTGTGAAGCCAGTATCTTTTCAATTTCATCCCGCTCTTTATTTAACTTGGCTTGTTCCGCCTTGATTTTTTGTTCTTCTAATTTAGCCAATTGACGCAATTTAATTTCTAAAATCGCTTCAGCCTGTACTTCGCTCAATTTAAATTGCTTCATCAAAACGGGTTTGGGTTTGTCTTCTTTGCGAATAATCGCGATGATTTTATCTAAATTTAAAAACGCAATGATTAGACCATCTAAAATATGCAGGCGTTCGACGACTTGCTCCAACCGATATTGCAGTCGTCGTCGCACGGTTTGCATCCGGTACTGTAACCACTCATTCAACAGCGTGATTAAATCCTTAACCTGTGGACGGCCATCCAATCCAATCATGTTTAAATTCACGCGGTAACTGCGCTCTAAATCGGTCGTCGCAAATAAATGCGCCATGATTTCGTGCATATTCACACGACTGGAACGCGGTGTGATCACCAGCCGTGTGGGATTTTCATGATCGGATTCATCACGGATGTCGCTGACGGTCGGTAATTTCTTCGCGAGCATTTGTGTTGCGATTTGCTCTAAAATCCGATTTCCGGAAACCTGATGCGGCAGGGAAGAAATAACAATGTCGCCGTTTTCTTTTTGATAAACGGCGCGCAGACGCAAACTACCTTGACCGGTTTTATAGATTTTTCGAATTTCGGCCGTCGGCGTGATAATCTCAGCGTTTGTGGGATAGTCTGGCCCTTGTACGAATTTCATAATGTCTTTGAGCGTAGCCTCGGGATTATCAAGTAAGTGCATACACGCATCGGCCACTTCCATCAAATTGTGGGGCGGGATATCGGTTGCCATACCCACTGCGATGCCAGAGGTGCCGTTTAATATCACGTTGGGCAACCGCGACGGGAGTAAGGCAGGCTCATGCAGGGTCCCGTCGAAATTCGGCACCCAGTCTACCGTTCCGGCCTGTAATTCATCCAAAAGTAGCTGGGCGTAAGGCGAAAGTCGGGCTTCGGTGTAGCGCATGGCGGCAAAGGACTTCGGGTCATCGGCGCTCCCCCAGTTGCCCTGTCCGTCCACAAACGGATAGCGATACGAAAACGGCTGAGCCATCAGGACCATGGCCTCATAACAAGCCGTGTCCCCGTGGGGATGAAATTTACCCAACACATCGCCCACGCTGCGCGCCGATTTTTTGTATTTAGCCGTTGATTTTAAACCCAACTCAGACATGGCATAAACAATTCGCCGCTGAACGGGTTTCAGGCCATCCGCGATGTGCGGCAGTGCCCGATCCAAAATGACCGACATGGAATAGTCCAGGTAAGCCTTTTCAGCGAACTCCCCGAGGGGTTGCCGCTCAATGTCGGCCAGAGTTACAGGTTTGCTCGTCGCCATTCGTCGATAATTACCGGGTGATTAAGTGATAGGAGTATAAGGGATTATGGGATGGCGCGCTACGTTCACCCTTGTCCCCGTTTCGCCTTCGTTATAACATAGGCAGGTTTCCAGCGAGGTCATGGTTATGGCTAAAATCCTATGGTTAGTGTGGATATTCACTTTCCCCTTCGCAGCGTTTGCACAAACCCAAAGTCAAAGTGTCCCCAACTTCGTTGCTGGAATTGATAAATCTGCTGCGAAAATTTGCGCGCAAGAAATTGAAAAATCCAAATGCAAACTGGAGTCTGTATTTACAGAATACAAAAACTGTGTACAAAATGTTTTGGTGCGTCATAAGACGTGTAAACAATCCCTCACTTTTTTCAAATTAACGGACGGCGGTGTTTTTAAACAAATTCGAACTTATCCGAATATGGACGTAATCCTAGCCGATTATGTTTATATCGCGGATCAGGGGACGGGTTATTTTCTGGTTACCCACAGCGGACAATTTTTTGCGTTACCGCTGTTGATTTCGAACAAACAACTCAAAGCCGCGCCGAATTATCAATCGCTCGTGAAACGCTACCCGCGCCTCAATGTGTGGCAAATTCTTGATTTCCCTCGCGGAGTTAAACTGTCACCGAATCGATACCGTTTGATCTTTACCCAACAATTAAAAGACGGGTGCAACGCCTGCGCACTGGCGGGCACGGCTAAAGTGGCTTACGACTTCTCTTCCGACGGCAAACAATTTTATGGGGTTAAGATTTTGAAATTAATCCCAAATAAAGCCCATTAAACACGTTACACCCTGTTACATACTGTTAACGTCCCCTCAAAAAACCTGTGATATCATTAAAACTCCTGTGAAATGGAACTTCTCTTTTAATAAATGGATATACAAGCTAACGTAGTATACCGAGTAAGGGAAAGAACCATGATCAAAAATTTTCTATCTACTTTAATCCTCTTCGCGACTGGTTTTTTAATTTCTCCGATTGCACAGGCGTGCTGTATTTGCGTCATCTGTTAACGAAGATAACCGCAGCGGAGGAGCTATGCGTGGCTACCGTAACATTACTTTCGAGCTGATGGATGGGCTTCGCGTCGGATTCGTAACGCAATCGCTCATCGGGCGATGGCTGTATCAATTATTTTTAGTTATGGAACAATTGGGCAGCACTCCATCAGAAAGTACAAAATACAAATGGTTAGGCCTACCACTCACCGCCATTTCGTTTTTGCTTGCCGTAGGTGTTAAAATCTTAAATCACCGTAATCAAGACAATTATCCCGCTTGGCAGGATCGTCTTTTTGCTGTGTTTTCCAGCTCTATTTTGTTCTTTTTCCTCGATCTTATGAAACAAAACAGTATCACTCAAATGACTCTGCCGGTTTTTATTCTTACCTCCACGATGGTTCCTATTGCCTCTTTTACGTTGGCGCGATCCACAATAACGGACTCGACCAATTACGTAGTCTTACCGGACCATTTTCATGAGGATAATTTTCCTGTTTATCCTACAGCAAGTCCGATAGAAAAGTGGTGGAACACCAAGTACGCAATTTCATTGAGCACGGGAATAACCTGCTTGTTTTGGGTCATTAACCGTGAACTTAATGGACGCACGACACCCATGGACTTCTGGCAAATCGTAATGAGTATAATCTATGGCCTTGCCATGACCGTTTTCAGTTACCAACTAACGGATTCTCCTAAACGGTTTCACGTTTCGCTGGCGTTATCCAAGGCGCTGCGCGATGGTTCGCTGGCTTATGCGGCACTATCGGGCATAGGATTTCACGTACTCGACTGGATTAATGGGTGTCTGCAACCGGCTTGTTGGAGCGAGGACCCCTATAATACCAATAAATTATTAACGACGATTTTTATACCCCTTGCGGCACTGATTGGTCTTTTTTCGGCAGCAACCACAAAATTTGATTATGAAGATAATCATTCCGCAAATGAGGATATCGTCCGACGCATCAGCGAGTGCGATGTTTTTACGTCGTATCAACCGATTCCGTAGCCTGGGTGAAGCGAAGCGTAACCCAGGAACCTTGATTACGCATGGCTCCATCAAGGCTACAACTACTCAATTAAAGCTTCTTCGCTCTGTTTGAGACTTCGTCGTCCGCGCTTGCGGATTTTTCTTTGGGATACGGACCACTCGGTAATATCGATTCGTTCGCGCGGTTTTAAAATATGATTAAAATCGTCCAGAACTTCTAACGCAGCACACAACGACAACAGGCGTTCCAACGAAATATGCCCCGTTCGTTCAAAACGCTTCAACGAATAAATATTTACATTCGAGTAATTGGCCAATTCCTCTCGAGACCAGTTGCGGCGTAAACGCAGGGCTTTAATTCGTTCAGCAATTTCACGTCGAATTTGCGGTGGGGGTTTAACGGTGGGCACGATGACCTCCCTTCAGCTACACTTCTTCCTTAAACAATGATAGGGTAAGTAAACCATGAAGAGCAACTGTCGCGATTATTCGTTCTGGGATCAAATCATTCTACACGGTCAGGCGGCCTTGGGTACCGTCGCGTCGCAACGTTCTCCGCGCCGAGAAAATCCCGCTAAAAAAGACGCCGAACCCACCCTAACTCCCGCGGAAAAACAACACAGCATTGGATTGATGCGCGTCAATCACACGGGTGAAGTGTGTGCACAGGCGCTCTACCGCGGACAGATGCTCACCGCACAAGCTTCCGCAGTAAGGGCGGTACTAACGATCGCCGCAGAGGAAGAGACGGATCACTTATCCTGGTGCGAAGAACGCTTGCATGAATTGGGGGGGCACACGAGCTACCTCAATCTCTTTTGGTACGTGAATTCTTTTTTAATCGGTGCGCTTGCGGGATTATCGGGGGATGCCACCAGTCTCGGTTTTGTTGAAGAAACGGAAAAACAAGTAGAAGCCCATTTAGCATCGCACCTCAACCGCTTGCCTGCACACGACACTAAAAGCCGTAAAATCGTTGAGCACATGCAGCACGATGAAATTCGTCACGGCGAAAAAGCAAAACAAACCGGTGCGGCTGAATTACCCAGCGTCGTCAAAAAGTTGATGACGTCACATGCCAAAGTGATGACAACTTTGGGTTATTGGATTTAAACTCAAAAAATTCCACAGCATTTTATGCCCGAAATTTGTCAGGATGGCTTCGGGATGAAATTGAACGCCTTCTAACAAATAAGTTTTGTGTCGAATCGCCATGATTTCGTAAGGTTGCACATCGACGTTTTGCGTCCAGGCGGTTATTTCAAATTCGGGTGGTAAGGTTTTTTGATCCACAATCAACGAGTGATAACGCGCCGCGATAAAAGGATTTCCAACACTGCGAAAAATGCCTTGCTCATTATGGTAGATATTCGACACCTTACCGTGCATAGCTTTTTCCGCCAAAATAATCCGAGCACCGAACGCTTGAGCAATAGCTTGATGGCCCAAACACACACCCAAAATAGGAATTTTCCCAGCAAAACGCTTAATTAGCGGCAAACTAATGCCTGCGTCTTCCGGGCGGCCAGGCCCGGGCGAAATAACAATATACTGAGGATTAAGTGCAGCAATCTCGTCTGAGGTAATCCGATCATTGAAATACACAATCACCGAAATACCCAACTCTTCAAAATACTGCACGAGGTTATACGTGAAGGAGTCGTAATTATCGATCATTAACAGCATGCGTTATGCCTCCTTCAACTCCCGACGCATCGCGGCAATTTCACTTTCATAATCCGATGCGTGAAATAATCCAGAACCCACTACAAAAAAATCAGCCCCCGCGCGGGAAACTTCTCGAATATTTTCAGTCTTTATGCCTCCATCAATACCCAAATAAGCGCGCGACTGAACGTCGTCTAATAATTTTCGTGTCTTTTTAATTTTTTCAAGACTTCCGGGAATAAAAGATTGCCCTGCAAAACCCGGGTGAACCGACATTAACAAAATCAAATCCACTTCGCGTAAAATTGCAGAGGATGCCGACACCAGATTATCGGGATTCACAGCAATTCCAGTCTGTAACCCAGTCGACCGAATCTGTTTTAGCGTGACATCAACGTCCGAGACAGTTTCCGGATGGAACGTAATTACATTGGCTCCGGCCTCAGCAAACGATTTAATAAAATCATTGGGATTTTTCACCATTAAGTGAACGTCAATCGGCGCTGTAATTCCTGCTTTCCTCAAGGCTTTACACACCACCGCACCAAAACTCAAGTTAGGAACAAAGTGATGATCCATCACATCAAAGTGAATATAATCCGCACCAGCGGCAACGGCTTTTTTGACTTCTTCACCCAAACGGGAAAAATCAGCGGATAAAATCGACGCGGATATTATATTTTTTTGCATGAACTTATATTACCCCTATTTTCGCGCACCTTTAATCTGCTCATAGGCATTTTTAATCTGCTGAGTCTTCTGGGTAGCCATTTTAATCATCTCTGGCGGCAGCCCCTTCGCCATCAATTTATCAGGGTGATGCTGACTCATCAAGCGACGATACGCCTTCTTAACCTCCGAATCGCTGGCCGTTGTCCCAACGCCCAAAACTTTATATGCCTCATCCAAATGCGAACGGGGGTCTTGCCTTGGACTCTGTCGATACCGTTGGTAATTTTGTTCCGCTCGATAGCGCTGTTCAAATTGACTGTACTGAAATCCCACGAACCCCAGTTGCTGACAAATATTCTGCAACAATTGTCGCCTTCGGTCGCTGATGGATCGCCCATCCGCGTAAGCCATTTGAATCTGCATTTCCAAAAACACACGCAGCAACGTGGGTTGGAACGTGCAGGCCTGTTTGAGTTTCGCAATAGCTGCTTGAATCGGAAAACCGGGTTGTTTTCCCTGAGTAAACAATCGAATGGCTTCCCGCTTCATTTTTTCATCCAAGCTCATTTGCTGCATGATGTGTCGCGCCTGAAGAATTTCGTTTTCAGAAACCCGACCATCGGACTTTGCGATGTAACCCATCACTTGAAACGTGGTATTAAAAAAAGCGGTTTGGATTGAATGCGTTTGCGACGATTTGAACGACGATTGGAATTGCCTGCGAAGCCCCGGTTGATCAAAAAAATGGCCAATAAACAAGCCTGCAAGAAGACCCACCGGCCCACCGACGATGAAACCCAGAATCATCCCAAGGATTTTGCCAGTCCAATTCATTGTCTCAACTGTGATAAGATAGCTCGTGTTTTGATAGGGGAAATACCGCAATGCTCATTAACCAAAAAACGCTTCACTTCGCAACCAACGCGACGGCCACTTTTCAAGACTTAGAAAAACGTTTCTTAGATCATCAAGTGGATATTGAAGCGTGGTTTCGCCAACAATGGTTGGAAACACCCCCGCCGTTTTATACTTCCGTTGACCTGCGCAACGCGGGATTCAAATTGGCTCCGGTGGATACTAATTTATTTCCCGCCGGATTCAACAACCTCAATCCCGACTATCTGCCGCTGTACGTCCAGGCTGTGCAGGCCACTATAGCGGAGATTTGCGCCGATGTCACACGCCTCCTCGTCATCCCCGAGAGTCATTCGCGAAATACCTATTATTTCGAAAGCTTAGCCATGCTCACGGAGATTTTAAAAAAAGCAGGTTTTGACGTTCGTATTGGGTCTTTAGACCCTGAGTTAACCACCCCTCGCGAGCACACACTGCCGTCTGGCCGACGCCTGCTGATCGAACCTCTGCAGCGAAAAGGCGATCAAGTTGGTGTCGAAAATTTTTTCCCGTGTTGCGTCATATTAAATAATGATTTATCGGGAAGCGTTCCCGAAATTCTGCGCAACGCGAATCAAAATATCATGCCCGCGACTGAACTCGGGTGGGCAACGCGTTTGAAATCCGGCCATTTTCAAACATACGCTACCGTCGCCACCGAATTCGCAAAATTAATTAATATCGATCCTTGGGTTATTAACCCTATTTTCGATCAGTGTCCCGAAGTCAATTTTCTCAATAAAGAAGGCGAAGAATGTTTGTCTCTGCGCGCTGAAATCGTTCTGCAAAAAACGAGACAAAAATACACAGAATATCACATCGATCAAGCACCCTTTTTAGCAGTGAAAGCCGATGCGGGAACTTACGGCATGGCAGTGATTACCATTAAAAATTCTGATGAATTACGGCAACTCAATCGGAAACAACGCACCCGCATGTCCACTTCGAAAGGTGGCGTTCCCGTAACCAAAGCCATCGTACAAGAAGGCGTTTACACGTTTGAAACCGTTGGAGAGGAAAATGCCGTCGCCGAACCGGTGGTTTATTTATTCGGCCGGCACGTCATCGGCGGATTTTACCGCGTTCACAACAATCGCGGGCCAGACGAAAACTTAAATGCGCCGGGCATGAATTTCATTCCCATGGCGTTTGATTCAGCGTGCAACGCACCATCTGCAAACAATGATTGGGCAAATCGATTTTACGTGTATGGAGTTATCGCACGCTTAGCGGCTTTAGCAGCGGCGAGAGAACTCGCGGCATTTAAAGGAAAACTGTCATGAAAATTGGTATTTTAATGGATCCCCTTGCCACGATCCACGTTTATAAAGATACCAGTTTTGCGATCTTGTTAGCGGCGCAAGCACGAAACCATGAAATTTACTACCTAGAACCAGCAGATATTTGGTTGCGAGACGGCCTTGTTTATGGCTCCCTGCGAACCCTCCGCGTCAAAGACGATTCTTCGTCTTGGTTTGAACTCGGCGAAAGACAAATACACCCGTTAACGTACCTCGATCTTTTGCTCATGCGGAAAGATCCTCCCTTTAATATGAAGTACGTTTATTTGACTTATTTATTGGAACTCGCTGAAAAACACGGCTTGCGGGTTGTCAATAAACCCGCTAGTTTGCGCGACGCTAATGAAAAATTATTCACGAGTTGGTTTCCGCAGTGTTGCCCAAAAACGCTGGTGACTTCAAATAAAGATTTATTAAAACAATTTATTCACGAACAAAAAGAAATCGTGATAAAACCATTAGGGGCTATGGCGGGACAATCAATTTTTCATTTAACCGCCGATGACGCTAACGTGCCCGTGGTGATTGAAACCATGACGGATAATGGAACTAAATTAGCGATGGCGCAAAAATTTATTCCCGAAATTAAAAACGGTGATAAACGAATTATTTTGATTAATGGCGAACCCGTTCCTTTCGCACTCGCACGAATTCCACCGAAAGGCGATTTCCGAGGAAATCTTGCCGTCGGCGCAAAAGGTGAAAGCCGCGAATTAAATGATCGCGATCGCTGGATTTGCACGCAAGTCGGCCCAACGCTTCGCGACAAAGGCCTTTTGTTTGTGGGGCTCGACGTGATTGGGGATTATTTAACGGAAATTAACGTAACTAGCCCTACGGGTATTCGTGAATTACACGCACAGCGTAATATTGACGTTGCGGGACAATTTATTTCTTTTCTCGAAGCACAATCCAGCAAGTAAGGCATTAACCTTGCAGAAAGTCGCCGTTACTTACACCGTAGAATCGCTTAAATCCCAAGCTGAATCGCTCGCGCAACAATTAAAATTATCGATCGTAAGCATCGACGATACCGATCATCCGGCATTACTCGTGCTCACCGAGGCACGCCTTGAACTGCACTCAACGGGCCCAAAAGCACCGGGGCCCATTTACACGGATTTTCTTGGAGGAGCGCTGGCGCACCGACGCTTGTTTGGTGGAGGACGTGGACAACTCATCGCACGCGCCGTGGGTTTGAAAAAAAATCCGCACCCCCGGTTAATTGATCTGAGCGCAGGACTGGGGCGCGACGCGTTTATTTTGGCAACGCTGGGTTGCGACGTCATGATGATCGAGCGAAATCCGGTTGTCGCCGCACTGTTGAGCGACGGATTAACGCGCGCTAAAGAAGCGAAATGGTTTGAAGAAATAAAATTGAGATTAATCGTCGACGACGCACAATCGTATTTAAATAATTTGGCTGTATACCCCGATATCATTTATTTTGATCCCATGTACCCCGCTCGAACAAAAACAGCTCTAGTAAAAAAAGAAATGCGAATATTGCGGAAAATTGTAGGTTCTGATGAAGACGCTCCCGAGATCTTGGCGCTTGCCATTGAAAAAACAAAAGACCGCGTCGTCGTCAAAAGACCACACCACGCCGAAAAGATTTCAGGTCCCGAACCCGATTTAGCATTCGAGGGCAAGAGCAGTCGGTTTGATGTGTATTTCCCGCATTCCAGTAGGTTGGGCTGAATGAAATGAAGATCAAGCAGTTAAGGTTTTACGACTACCATAATAATAATTAAAATTAATAAAATCGTAGGAATTTCGTTAAACCAACGAAAAAATTTCGGTGAAAAACGATTACAGTCGTGTTTGAAATCACGCACCAATTTTCCGCAATAAACGTGATAACCCATCAGCAATAAAACGAAAACCAGCTTTAATTGCATCCATCCTGCGTGTAAATAACCTTTGAAATTTAATTCCAGCAACCACAAACCAAAAATAATCGTCAATACCGCCGCCGGAGTCATGATGAAATAAAATAATTTTTTTTCCATGATTTTGAAGCGATGGATGCCGATAGGGTCCGCCGCTTGCGCGTGATACACGAATAAACGCGGCAAATAAAACAGGCCGGCAAACCACGCCACCATAAAAATAATGTGAACGGCTAAAATCCAGGGCATGGATCACCTTAAAAATAAAAGATATTGGCATTGTATCAAACCCTCCTTGATTCCGCTTCGCTGCATCAAGGCTACTAAGTTCTGGGGTATTCGTGAGGGGCGTCGCGACCACAAAGGCGCCGCCCCTGCGAAAGCAGGGGGTAAGAAGCGCCGAGTACAGGATGTACGTCCCCGAACGAATGCCACAGAACTTAGGTGGCACATCTTCACCATTTGACTCAACTGTCTAACAATTAGATAATCTACCCCATGACAACAACCCAATCCCATCCTATCCCCCAATCACGCCTGGTCTTCACCGAGACGGCGGCTCGCAAGGTAAAGGGACTAATCGACGAAGAGGGTAACCCCTCGCTGAACTTGCGTGTCTTCATCACGGGCGGCGGTTGCTCGGGCTTTCAGTACGGATTTACGTTCGACACCAATATCAATTCCGACGATCTCATCGTTGAAAAAGCGTTGGTAAAAGAGGGCGACGAGGGTGGTGAAAGCGGCTCGTCCCAGTTTGTGAAGTTGCTGGTCGATCCCATGAGCCTGCAATATTTGCAAGGCGCTGAAATTGACTACCGCGAAGACGTCAACGGTGCACAATTCGTCATTCGCAATCCAAATGCAAAGACGACCTGCGGCTGCGGATCTTCGTTTTCCACGGAATAATTGTTCGGCTTCGATTAGGTTAATTCAATCATCTCAAAATCAGACTTGGTCGCGCCGCAGTCGGGGCAGAGCCAATCCTCGGGGACGTCCTCCCATCGTGTGCCGGGTTCGATGCCATCATCGGGCCAGCCCTTCTCTTCATCGTAAACAAACCCGCAGAGAAGACACAGGTATTTTTTGTATGGCATAATAGAGTACTTTTTTTCAGGAGCAACTATGACCGTCGTTCGCGACGCCACCCAACTGTCTAATTCAACTCGATTATTCAATCAAGCCCAACATTATATTCCAGGGGGCGTGAATTCGCCAGTTCGCGCATTCCGAGCCGTCGGCGGCGTTCCGCGGTTTATACAATCAGCGACAGGCCCTTTTATTGTTGATGTCGACGGCAACCGTTACATCGACTATGTCGGTTCGTGGGGACCCATGATATTGGGTCATGCACACCCCAAAGTGCTCCGCGCCGTAGAATTAGCCGCGGCGAAGGGTTTAAGTTTTGGAGCGCCGTGCGAAAACGAAGTAAAGATTGCCGAAAAAATTTGTCAGCACATGCCTTCCATTGAAAAAATTCGGTTTGTTAATTCCGGCACAGAAGCAACCATGTCTGCGATTCGACTGGCGCGTGGCGTAACGGAACGTTCGAAAATCGTAAAATTTGAAGGGTGTTACCACGGTCACACCGACAGCTTGCTGGTAAATGCGGGCTCGGGTGCGTTAACGTTTGGAACGCCAAGCTCCCCGGGAGTTCCAAAAGGCGCGGCGGCGGATACGTTAACTGCGGCATTTAACGACATCGACTCCATCACTGCTTTATTTGAATTGAGTAACAACGATATTGCGGCCGTAATCGTGGAGCCGATTGCCGCTAACATGAATCTGATTCCCCCGTTACCGGGATTTTTGAATTCCCTTCGGGAATTGTGCGATCACTACGGCAGTCTTTTGATTTTTGATGAAGTGATTACCGGTTTTCGCGTGGGATTGGGTGGCGCACAAAAATTATATGGAATTCAACCCGACATCACGGCGCTGGGAAAAGTCATCGGGGGAGGAATGCCGGTGGGCGCTTTCGGTGGGCGCAAAGAAATTATGGACGCGCTGGCTCCGGAAGGTCCTGTTTATCAAGCCGGAACGTTGTCGGGAAATCCCGTTGCAATGGCGGCGGGTCTCGCCACACTTAAAGAATGCGAATCGCCTCATTTTTATGACGATCTCTCCGAAAAAACACATCAGCTTACTCGCGGGATTATCGATCGCGCACGCGCAGCAAAAATCCCACTGGTGGTTAATCAGGCCTGCGGCATATTTGGATTATTTTTTACAAACGAAGAACACGTCACGAATTATTCACACGTCATGGCGTGTAATACACAACAATTTACTCAATTCTTTCACGCGATGATGGATCGCGGAATTTATTTGGCGCCGTCGGCTTTTGAATCCGGATTTATTTCCGTCGCGCACGGGCCTAATGAAATAGCACGAACACTCGATGCCGTTGAAGACGTTTTAGTCGGGCGTTAAAAACTCTGTTATTCCGTCATCCCGCCCAGGGATTGGGCGGGATCCAAGCGCAAGGATGCCAATTCCCTTCCCTGGAGCCTAGATTCCGGCCATCCAAGGCCGGAATGACGGGAAAAATTAAAATATCTGCGCCGCAGTGGAGTCTGGACCACCAGAGTCACTCGACGAGCCGGTTCCTTCATTGGAATAACCGCTGTGTGGGGAAAACTGCTGGGGAGCTTTTGATTTTTCAAAAATTTCAAACTGTGCGTCGGTTTGATTGGGTTTCGCCAAAAGACCCGTCTTTGGATCGATGCGCACCATCACCATCCCGGGTGGTTCTGGCATCGTGGCTTCGGGTTTTCCCGCAAGCGCCTCTTTCATAAACTGCATCCAAATCGGCAGGGCCGCTTGACCGCCGTATTCGTTTAACGATTTTAAATTATCAAACCCAACCCAAACCGTTGCTTCCAAATTGTTGTTAAATCCTGAAAACCACGCGTCTACCTGATCGTTGGTGGTTCCGGTTTTTCCCGCTAAATCGTTGCGGCGCAATTCCAAAGCCGCTTGACCCGTTCCTTTGCGAATCACGTCACGCAACACTTGTGTGATTAAATAAGCGTTTTGGGGCGTAATGACTTGCGGCGCCATCGGCGTCGGAAGCTCCTCAACGGGTGGCGACGGATTGGTAATGCACACGGAACACGCGGTCAGCGGTTTTGCTTCAAATAAAACCTGACGATGCTGATCTTCAATGCGCTGGATAAAATAAGGGTTCACTCGCGAGCCCCCATTCGCAAAAACCGTATAACCGTTCGCAATTTGCATCGGCGTCACGCTGCCACTGCCCAATGCTAAAGACAAAGAATGTGGCAAAGTATTCGGATCGAAACCAAATCGTTTTATGTAATCCAGCGCGTAGTGAATTCCGATGGCTTGCAATACGCGAATGGAAACTAAATTCCGCGACTTAATTATTCCGATGCGAAGGGGAGTAGGGCCGTAAAATTTCTTGGTGTCGTTCATTGGCCGCCACAGCGCGTTTTCACCCGTGTCACTCATCACCACCGGCGCATCATTAATGATGCTGGCCAGCGTAAAACCTTTATTTAACGCGGCAGAATAAATAAACGGTTTGAAGTTAGAGCCCGGCTGACGCTCGGCTTGAATGGCTCGATTAAAATTACTGCGTTCGTAATCAAACCCGCCCGTGAGTGCGAGAACAGCGCCGTTTTGCGGATTTAATACGACGATCGCTCCTTGTACTTGTGGAATTTGCGATAATCGCCATTCATTATTTTTATCTTGAGTCACACTAATCACATCGCCGGGCTTAACAATTTCGCTCGCGGCTTGCGGTGGCGCCCCCAGAAATCCATCACCAATTTCAGGTCGTGCCCACGACAATCCCGACCACGGCACAGTGATGCGGGCGCCATCGGCCATGAATACTCGAACACTTTGCGTGTCGACCGATTCGACGGCAGCGGGATAAATGCGATCCATCACGGGGATTTTTTGCAAGGCGAGCATCCACGTTTTATCGTCAAAAACGCCGAGATTCTCCGTGGATTTTCGATAACCGTGGCGTTTGTCGTACGCGATCAATCCGTCGCGCAGCGATTGATTCGCGTCTTTTTGTAAAGGCGTCAAAAGGGTAGTGTAAACGACCAACCCTTTATCGTAAGCCGCATCACCGTATTCATCGACCATGGCCTCGCGAACCATTTCTGCTACGTACGGCGCTTGAATTTGAATTTTCGCCACGTGATAAGTGGCCGTAGTCGGCGCTTGTATTGCTTGCTCGTAGTCCGCTTTTGTTATGAATTTTAAATCATACATACGACTCAAAACGTGGTTACGGCGCTTAATGGCGCCGTCGGGATTATCGATCGGATTATTGCGAGATGGCGCTTGCGGCAAACCCGCAATCATCGCCATTTCGGGTAACGTTAATTGATCGAGCGTTTTACCGTAATAAACTTCGGCAGCAGCTGCTACACCATACGCCCGATTGCCGAAATAAATTTTATTTAAATACAATTCAAGAATTTTATCTTTACTGAGATCACGGTCGATTTTTAATGCAAGTAAGATTTCATTAATCTTCCGCGCGTAGGTTTTTTTTCGAGATAAAAAGAAATTACGCGCCACTTGCATGGTAATCGTACTTGCTCCTTGTGAGCGCTTCCCGCTCAATACCACAACCTTAGCCGCTCGAGCAATACTGATTAAATCAACCCCCGGGTGTTCGTAAAATCGAGCGTCTTCGGTAGCCAACACCGCATTAATTAAGGGTTTAGGAACTTCCTCGAGCTTGACCGGAATACGCCGTTTCGTCCCGTATTGGGCCATCAATTTGCCGTCTACCGTGTAGACCCGTAAAGGCACTTGCAAATGCACGTCGCGCAGAGTTTCCACGTCCGGCAATTGCAACTCCATGTAAAGATAAATCACCGCCACAACGAGGACAACGGTAAAAAGAAGACTGAAAGAAGCCCACAGAACGTGCGAGGCCCAGCGGCGGAGTTTATTCATGTCGCGATTCTACCAAAAGTTCACTGAACTCTACACCGGAATTCGAGGCGAGCATTCGCCCAACATACCCCGGCCCCTTGGGGCGGGGATTTTCGATATTCCCTACGCGATGGGGGATTGTCAAGGGGGAGAATCGCGATTCTCCCCCTTGATCGCAAGCGCGAATTTACTTCGCGCGCCGCGTCAACACCAGAAAGGAATTCGAGGCGAGCATTCGCCGAGAATTACTGTCCCGGTATTGCAGCCCCCTCGACCCTGAGTACACTGAATGGATTATGCTGTTTAATCGCAACCGTTCGCAAGTGGGGATTGACCTCACCGACACCGACGTCCGCCTCACCCAAGCCATTCGGCAAGGCGGGCGTTGGCGGGTAACCGCCTCAACCATTCTCCCTCTGGGCGGACGGGCAATCGATTGGGATGAAGCACTTTCCGAGGTTCACAAACAGCCTACTTACTGCGAAGGGAAAGCCATCGCGGCCATCGACTACGATGACGTCGTCGACAAAATCATTACTTTGGAAACTGAGCTCAACGAGGCTGAAATGGCCATTTACCTCGAAAAACTCCATCATTCAAATGACGAAATTTACTGCGACTACATTTCGCTTCCCAGACAGTCCGGCTCGAACCGATGGCGAATTTTTGCGGCCAGACACCCGACAGTTAAAAATTTAATTGCCGTGATGTCTCGCAACCGTTTCCCACTCAAAGCCATCGATATTAATGATTTTGCGTTAGCAAGGGCCGTAAATTATTGCTGCATCGGGTCAGCGGAACACTCGTGTTTTGGGGTTGTTGTATTACGCCGGCATTACCTACGCGTGGTATTAATGAATAATCAAGAATGGCATGCTTCGATTACGGTCGATCCCAACCATTTACCCGACTCCCTTTATCACTCACTTCAACACGAGGCGCAAATTCATGGACAGCCGATACCCACCCATCTGTACATTGCGAACGATATCGAAAATTTCAGCCAATTACTTTCATCCCGAAAACACGGGATCGCGGTTACCGTTCTAAAAAGCGATTCGTTCGACTACCGATTGCTGACGAGTTTAGGACTTGCGCTGTGGGAACGCCCATGATTGCCGTCAATTTTCTACCGTGGCGCGATCAAAAACGCCGGTGTTATCATTATCATATCTATTCCCTTGCACTCTGCATTTTCTGCCTTTGCATTGCCGTTATCGTTTTCTGTCGATTCAGCATCGCTTCTCGGATATCTGCGTTACACGTAAAAATCGTTCGCCTGGAAAACCGTGTGCATACGCACCAAACCGGACTGACCCACAAGAACGTGATTTTTCTTAGCCGAATAGTCAAAAACCGTGAAACCGCTCTGCCCCACCTCTTCGCCGTAACAAAAGCCATTCCACGCAAAGCTTACTTAACGGCGATGTCTCGAAATAATCGCCGCTGGAAAATGGAGGGGTTAACCCTTTCTTCGGATCAGGTCGACACTTTTATACGTGATTTAGCTGAATCAAAACGATTTCGTCGCATTAGGCTCACTCAACTGAATAAAGAAAAATTTATTCATTTTATCGTCGAGTGTCACGATGAAAATTAGTGCTGCCATTAAAAAACCTGACGTTATTGTTTTTCTGCTCACCCTGTTCATCACAGTTGCGGGATATCTTATTGGAATACAGCCCGTCTTGGCACGCCTCAACGAAACCACTCAAAAATACCATGCTCTGGTAACGCAACAAAAACAATTAAACACTCAGAAACAATTGCTCGACCAAATAAATCGGCTATTACTTAACAAATACGTAACGTCGACGGATCTTATCAAACAAATCACACGAATTGGCGAAAAAAGCAGAATCGCCACTCTGGCCATAAAACCATTGCTTCGGAAATCAGTAGGCGATATCGTCGTCGATCGCTTTCAAATATCGGGCCGAGGATCCTTTGAATCCGTCGTCTCCTTTTATCAACAATTATCTCAATGCCCGTATTTCTTTTTGTTTTCAACGTGGAAGTGGACTGAGGCGGGGCCACAAGAAATAAAAATAGCTGATATTATCGAGGTATATCATCATTAAAAATTATTTTTTTATTTGTTTGTATTTAATTACGTTTTCGGCTTTGGCTGAAACGAGAAATCCTTTTTCTCCAGAATTTTCTGAGTTTCAGACGCCCCAAAAAACGGACGTTTTTGTGATTCATTACGCGAATGCCGCTCAATTGGCTAATTACTTAAATAATCCACACAGCCATGTACTTTCTGCGACGGGATTCGCCGGTGCAGACGCACGAACCAATCGACTGTGGATTACCGACGCAGAAGAAAATCGATCGCGTATTCATACTTTTATTCAGCAATTAGACGTACCGATTGATCAGGTGTTAATAAAAGCGCGTATTGTTAGCGTGGATGAGCATTTCTTACATGCGCTGGGCGTTTTATTTGGGACAGAGACTTCCGCAAAGACGACGGGCGGTGATCTCACGATGGATCTACCCAAAACCACGACTTCTTTCGGAAGCGTTGAGGTCCCCATCTTAAAGTTGGGAAACGACCGAATCCTCGATTTGACCTTAACCGCCATGGAGCAAGAGGGTCACGCTCAAATCATTTCAAGCCCCGAATTAATGACCAACAACCGTCAAACGGCGGTGATTGAATCGGGCGAAGAAATTCCCTATCAGGAAAAAACCGGCGAAGGCAATACGAGCGTCGCATTTAAAAAGGCGACCTTGCGCCTTAAAGTCACGCCCGTTGTCCTACCCGGAAAACGGCTTCTTTTACAATTGGCTGTCAATCAGGATAAAATCAGTTCACTTCAGGTGAATGGCGTTCCCGCAATCCGCACCCAGCGACTGAGTACGGAAGTCTTGCTGAATGACCGGGAAACCGCGGTGCTGGGGGGTATTTATGAAGTCATTACCCAGCAAGAAGAGACGGGGGTCCCGGTTTTGCGAAACGTTCCCATTGTGGGTGGGCTTTTTCGTCAGCGGCAAAACTCCATTGAACGAAAACAATTATTAATTTTTGTGACGCCGAGGGTCATCCACACGAACTGAATTATGAAAAACGACAATATTTATTTAATTGGCCCTCTCGGCACAGGAAAAACCAGCGTGGGGAAACTACTGGCAAAACTGATGGGCCGGCCTTTTTATGATTCGGACCATGAAATCGTGAGTCGAACCGGTGTGGATATTCCCTGGATTTTCGAGCAAGAGGGGGAATCGGGCTTTCGAGTACGCGAAGCCGCGATGATCGCTGAATTGACCGCCATGAGCGGAATCATACTCGCTACTGGCGGCGGAGCGGTGGTGACTGAAAGCAATCGAAAACACCTGACCGACAACGGCGTCGTAGTTTATTTACGCATTTCCACGAAGGAACAAATGCAGCGCGTCCAAGCCAGAAAAAGTGCGCGACCGCTATTAAAAATTTATAATACCGAAGAAAAATTAGCGCAATTAAACGCGAGTCGTGAACCGTATTATCAAAAAATGGCTGACTTGGTTTACCAAACCGACGCGTTGAATCCGCGTGAAATTGCTGAAAAAATTCTAAAAGACATTGAGACGTTTGAACACCATGACTGAGTTTACTGTAAATTTAAAAGACCGCTCTTATCCTATTTATTTCGGTGATAATATTATCACCGATGGCGATTTATTACGACGACACGTGACTGCTCGACAAGTGATGATCGTTACCAACAATATTGTCGCACCTTATTATCTTTCCACTATTAAAAATGCCTTCGCACACTATCAATGCGACGAAGTGATACTGCCCGATGGTGAATCCCATAAAAATTTGTCGGAATGGAAACTCATTGTAGATGCGTTAGCCGAGAACGGTCATCACCGCGACACGACATTGATTGCCTTGGGTGGTGGCGTCGTTGGAGACATCACCGGATTTGCCGCGGCTTGTTATCAACGCGGCGTTAATTATTTTCACATTCCAACCACGTTGCTGGCTCAAGTGGATGCTTCCATCGGAGGAAAAACCGCCGTGAATCATCCGCTCGGAAAAAATTTAATCGGCGCTTTTCATCAGCCCGCCGCGGTACTGATTGACGTCCATACGCTGAAAACTTTGCCCGAGCGCGAGTTTAAAGCGGGAATCGCAGAAATAGTGAAAGCGGCCTTGATCCGCAATCCCGCGCTGTTCCAGCGGATCGAGCAACATCTGGATCAAATTCTAGATCGGGATCCATCAGCGCTCCTGCAAGCCATTCAGCGCGCGTGCGAAATTAAATGCAGCATCGTTGTAGCCGATGAGAAAGAAACGCGCGGAGAGCGCGCTCTGTTGAATTTAGGGCACACCTTCGGTCATGCGATCGAACACACCCTCGGTTATGGAAAGTGGCTCCACGGCGAAGCCGTCTCCGTTGGGCTCGTGCTGGCGGCTCAGCTCTCCGCTTCACTCGGTTGGTTATCGTCAACCGACGTGAATCGAATTCAGCAATTATTGTCACGAATTCCTTTGCCCACTCGGTTACCCAACGATATTGATCTCAATGCACTGAACAAAGCCATGCAAATGGATAAGAAAGTCTCCGAAGACCGGCTGCGTTTCGTTTTGTTAAAATCCATCGGCCACGCCGTTCTCACCGATGCCGTGTCTGATGAGATGGTGCAGTCTTTGTGGAAAACGTAGCCCGGGATGACACGCGCATACACCGATTGGTATAATAAACAAAAACGGAATTACACTCACCATGGACACTCAAGGTCATTTAGATTCGCTCCATCATTTTTTACACTCGAATAAGCCTTTATTTCTTCTGCTGGGTGATTCCCCTCCAGAAAAAAAAGCCGTCTTAGCTGAATCAATCCGTGGTCTTCCGGCATCAGAACGACTGATCCGATTGCAAGGGCACACCGAATTAGATCCCAGCAAACTTTTCACGATATTATCCACGAATTGTCAAATCGATTTCGGCGACCGTGACATCAGTCAGCGTCGTCGTGTCGACGAATTAATTAATCAGCTCAACGAACGGGAATGGGTTTATACCGTCATCATTGATGACGCGGATGAATTACCACTCGCAACACTCGCAACCGTCTCACACCTCTGTTTGAGACAAGAAGGCAATCCCATACGGATGTATTGGGTTTTATCGGGGAAAGAGGGTTTATTGGGGGAAATGCGTAGTTTACAAAACCGAGAAATCCCATTTACCCAACTAGAATCCGAGTCACACGTACCGCAAAAAGCAACCCATGAAGTGTCGGCGAAATTCCGATTAGCCACTGCCCGCGGATGGGAGCATTATCGAACAACATTTATTTCTGTGTTTTTATTGCTGCTGGTGGGGATGTCGTTGTGGCACTATAAAAAAGCGGGGGCTCCGTCTTTTAGTCGAGAAATTCAGCGACCGCCGATCGTCGCCACAAATAACACGCCTATTTCAACACCTCCGCCCGCCTCCACGCCGACATCAGAATCATCACCGATTTCACTCACTAAATCTCCGGTGAAACCCATTGAGGCTCCTCGGCCACCCACCAAAACAATAAGAACCGTCGCCGTTGCTCCTCGAGCAAAAACTCGGTACGCTTTGCAATTAATTGCAAGCCATCATATTTACACGATAAAAACTTTTATTTCACAGCATCGCTTAGAAAAGCGCGCGAAAATTCTAACTACGCAATACCAAGGAAGCCCGTGGTACGTGGTGGTTCTCGGTCAATACGAAAATAAACAACGCGCCGAACAAGCGAAAAAAGCACTCCCAGCCTCTTTACAACACCTACACCCCTGGGTTCGGCGCGTCAGTTCCCGCTCAACAAACCCCGATACCGCCACAACAAAAAACTGGCGACCAGCGCCAACGCAACTTCAAACACATACAACGCGCTGATGGGAATTAAATGACTACCCAATACCACCAACAAATATGCACCTAAAATAAGTACTCCACTCAAACTATTAAATACCGACTGAATCCGCCCCTGAAAATCAAGATCCGTTAATTGCTGCGCACGCGTGATCATCAGCGGCCATACCGAAAGCCCCACGCCAATGCCCAAGTAGAGTAATTCCGCACCGGCTACGTACCGATTGATGGCAAACCAACTGAATAATACCGCCAACAATAAACACAGTGTAATTAAACACGGATACAGTCCATAACGGTCAGCAACCCAAGGCATGAATAACCCGCCAACAATAATTCCAATCGACAGCGCCGCTTCAATTTGCCCGAATTGTGAAACGGTTGCGCCCAACACGTTTTTGGCAAAGGGAGCCAACAATACCGGCGTTGTCATGAACCCAACCAAAAGCAATAGCTGGACACTGTAAATGACCTTTAATTTACGATTCTTCGATAAATACCGTAATCCCAGGATGAAATCATTAATGAATGATTTCCCACTCGCCGTTGGTGCAATGGATCTTTTCTCAACCCGCACGCCTATCATAGCAAATGTCGATATAACGAATACCGCCCCAATGAGCAAGATGGACATCGGCGAAGACAACAACGCAATGAAAAAACCGGCCGTCCCCATTCCGACGACGTTCCCTACCTCAAAAGCAATATCAATGGTGGAGTTGGCGTACAACAACTCATCGGGTGATACAATTTCTCGCACCAACGCAATCATTGCCGGTAAATAAAGGCTGAAACAGGTACCCAATGAAAGCATCAATAAATAGATGACGTTGACCGATAACTGGTACTGCAGATACCACCCAAAACCCATTAACACAATGCCGCGCAGCGCATTGCCGGCAATGATCAATCCTTTGCGTGAATACCGATCTGCCACCACGCCAAATAATGGGCCTAAAAAAACAATTGGCAACCAAAAGCAAAACATTAAAATGGCGATGGCGGCCACCGAATCGTGCGCCTGCAAAATCAACCAGGACATCGTGACGTAACTCATCCCGCCGGCAAACGTCGACAGCAAGCAGCTGATCAAAAACCAACGAAACGAAGGTCTTGCTAATAATTGTAAACGTTTGCTAAAGTGCGACACGGCATCACCAATCGTTTAAAAAACGAGTAAAAACGTAAAGTGAACCGATTTTTTTATCACAAGACGACTTCATTGACAAGCTAATGGTGTTCGAGTAGCGTTTATTCATAAGTAAGGAGGAGCGCATGCGGGAAAGATCGGATTTGGCTGGCCCCGCCGGAAAGCGATGGAAAGCCCGTCTCGTCGTGAGCTCGATCATGCTCATCCTCGCTTTCATCAGCTTATTCATCATCGAAACTCACCGCGTGTATTGGATTTTCACTTACGTCATGGCGGGGGTCGATGCGCTCTTAGCAATCTGGCTGGTGTGGTACGTCCGACGAAACGACGCCGCTTCATTCCCCGGCAATTTATGGCACATGATTTTGCATTGGCTCGGTTTGGTTGCCGCGCTCTATATCCTCGCTGTTTTTGTCGACCGCGGCGCGGTCAGCCAACCCGAAGCCGCCTGGTTCGCGCTAATCTTATTGTCATTGACCCTATATTTAGCCGGTATTTACACGGACACTACCTTCATGCTCATCGGGGTGACCTTAGCCATCTTGGCGGTCGGCTCTCTCTTAATAAAGGCTTATCTTTGGCTGATCATGGTACCCATCTTAATTATTGTCGCCTTGATCATTTTGGTGATGGTCACTCGTGATCGACGTAAAAACTCCGTGGATAGCGAAGAATAAAAATATGAAAACCCTTTTTCGAGTGATTATCTTTGTCTATTCCATCGTTACCCTGTCCGCGTTGGCAGAACCCCCAGCAACCCCGAATAATTCCTCGTTGACCACTGAAATTATTCGGATCTTAAATAAATCCAACCCAGACACGGACATCGGCATATCGATCACCGATGTTAAAACGGGCCAAGTTATTTTCAGTCGCCGAGCCAATTTTTTATTTAAGCCCGCCAGCATACAAAAATTATTTACGGCCGTCGCAGCGCTCAATTACCTCACCCCCAATTACCGATTCAGCACGGAATTATTATCGAACGGAGAAATTCGCGATCGCACTTTGCGCGGTGATTTAACGGTTCGATTCACGGGCGATCCGGAATTAACCGCCGATGAATTACGTGCTTTGATCGCGCGGTTAAAAATTTTAGGCATTCACCAAATTCAGGGCCGCGTGTTCATCGATAACACGGCTTACAGTTCTGTGCCTTATCCTCCGGGTTGGTTGTGGGACGATTTAAGTTATGGTTATGCCGCACCTTTAAATGCGATTATTATTAACCGTAATAAATTTGTGCTGCACTTAGTTCCCGCTGAAGAAATCAATCAACCACCGAAATTGTACCCCATCATGCCCGCCGGTATTTTGAATTTTACCAATCGGGCCAAAACCGTTGCTCATCACGACTCAGATTGTCCGTTAACTATATTTAGCGATGCGAATAATCATTATACGATCTCGGGTTGTATCAACCGGGGCCGACAATTCCGAACGCTGGCGATTCGCGATCCATTACCTTACGCCGCCGTGCTTATTCAGCAAGCTTTACAAGACAATGCCATCCGTTATGAGCGCCCGATCACCGCTCGACGCACTCCGGCGAACGCCATTGTGTTAGAACAACACTTGTCTCCGCCTTTAAGTGTGATGTTAAAAGAAATGTTAAAAACGTCGGATAATCTCACCACTGATTCATTGCTTAATAAGCTTGGGCAATTGTATTTTAAGCGTCAAGGCACGTGGCATAACGGTCTTCGAGCGCTGAGAAAGATTTTAGAGCCCACCGGTATTGATTTTAAACGCAACTTGATTAACGATGGCGCCGGATTGTCGCGTTATAACCTCGTCAGCCCCCATCAATTCACTCAGCTGCTTCGTTTTGCATATCGCAACGATGCGATACGCACTCCGTTACTTGATGCGCTACCGATTGCCGGTAAAGACGGAACGCTCATCTACCGAATGCCTTCAGCGGCTCCGGGTGAGCGTGTCCACGCTAAAACCGGCTCCATGACGGGTATTTCCGCTCTGGCGGGTTACGTGCGAACGCGCCACCACGGTGTTCTCTCGTTCGTTATCATCGCGAACGGCTTCGTCGGCAAATACCGACCGTATCGCCACCTCGAAGATAAAATCTGCGAATTGTTAGTGCACCACCAGGGCCGAATCCATGGATAAATATGCCGTGATCGGCAATCCCGTCGAACACAGTTTGTCGCCAGTCATTCATCACGCTTTTGCCGAACAAAACCATCAAGCGATCGACTATTCCAAAATTAAAGCACCGCTGGATGGATTTGTTGAAGCCGTAAAAAAATTTCAGCGTGAGGGCGGGAAAGGGTTAAATGTCACGCTTCCCTTCAAAGTCGAAGCGTATCAACTCGCTTCAAAGCGCAGCCGAGCCGCCGATGAAGCCAAAGCGGCCAGCGTGTTGCAACTCCACGCGGATGGGACAATTTACGCCGATAACTACGACGGGCTGGGATTGGTACAAGACCTCACGCGAAACCATCGCGTTGATCTCAACCAAAAGCGAATATTAATCGTAGGGGCGGGTGGGGCAGTACAAGGCATTTTGGGTGCGCTCCTCGATAAAGCACCGGCACAATTAACGATTGCCAATCGAACGGCCGATAAAGCTCGTCAATTGGCGCAAGTCTTTCGATTGCGCGGAAATGTTCGTGGTATCGGCCTCGAGGAAATCGAAGCATCGCCGTACGATGTGATTATTCACGCGACCAGTTTAGGGCATCAACAAAAACTGCCTTCTTTACCGAACGGATTGATTACGAAAAATACGTGTTGCTACGACCTTACCTACGGAAGAGCCGCCGAACCTTTCCTGCAATGGGCGAAGTCACAGGGTGCCACTCACTGTTACGATGGCCTCGGTATGTTAGTAGAACACAATGCGGCTGTTTTTTATTTGTGGCGCGGTAGTTATCCCGACACAGAGCCCGTGATTCGTGCGCTTCGAAAAAAAATCTAACTGTGCGAAATCTCTTAACACCCTGTGGGATATATTTGTATGATCATTACTGATGTTAGCGCCGCTCATTCGGCACTGAGAAATTAATTGATTGAAATGATGAATATTTTTATTTTTGGGGCATTAAAACTTATCTGCTCTTGCTAACAACCACACAAAAGTTCTTGTCCTTCTGCAAACACATGGTAGATTATCCCCTAATGGACTTAGCTTTGGATCCGCTTTTCTGGATGAGGCGAACAGGGAATTGTTAAGGAAAGTTTGTCTCACGGACTGAGCAAGATCTAGGGATAGAGCTTCTTGGTAGGGATTACCAGCCTTAGGGGTGGTTAAATAACCACCCCTTCTTTTTGCAGCTCCAACTAACGTCCATTGACTCTCATCACCAAAAACAAAAACGGCGTGAAAGGGGTAGGGCTTCTTTCACGCCGTCGTTGTCTTTATTTCTATTTAACACCTCCTTGTTAAGCAGTTAACGTGCCGATATGTTTTGCTTTTATTTTATGCGGCAGTCAAGGTCCTCTCTATCAAATATGTCGAATGTCGAAACGGAATTCAGCTTTATTATGCATTAATTTTATGACTGCAATATTAAAATAAAATTAAGTCACGGCTTTTTTATGCAAAAATACCGAGTGGAGGAAAACAATCATTAAGATTTTATTAACTGGGCAAAATTAATTTCAATGCGTGATAATAAACGATCGAGAGGAGCGCCCCCACCGGCAAAGTAATAATCCAAGACATAAAAATATTCCGCACCACCGCGAGATTTAACGCCCCAATACCCCGAGCAAACCCAACGCCCAAAACAGCCCCCACCAATGTTTGCGTGGTGGAAATGGGTAAGCCCAGAGCGGAAGAGAGGACGACGGTGGTGGCCGTAGCTAACTGCGCGGCAAAGCCTCGACTGGGAGTCAACTGCGTGATGTTGGTGCCCACCGTTCGGATTACCCGATAGCCATACATGGCTAGTCCCGCCACGATGCCTGTGGCGCCCAACAGCATAATCCAAAACGGGACCCGTGCCTGCGCCATGATCTCACCACCGCCCTGGACAATGCCCACAATCGCCGACAGCGGGCCAATGGCATTGGCAACGTCATTCGATCCGTGCGCAAAGGCCATGGCGCAAGCGGTAAACACCATTAACACTCCAAATATTTTTTCCAGCCTCACAAAATTCGTACGATTGCCGCCTTCGTTATTATTTGGAATTCGCCTGAGCAGCCACACACCCAACAGCATCGCCGCAAAACTCAATAAAATTGAAATCACCACGCTCTGCCAATTCGCCAAACGCAACCCCACGTGTTTTAATCCATTAATGAACGTCACCAAGCTGATCACTAAACTGACCATAAAAATATACCAAGGAACATACCGTTTCGCGTTTCGAACCGGCGTATCGCTATCAAAAATCAGCCACTGCACGCTGCGAAATAAGAAATACGAAATAATTCCGGCAATGATGGGCGTCGCAATCCAGCTCAAGACAATATTAATTACCTGCACCCAATAAATCGATTTTGCACCCAACACAATGAGTCCAAAACCAATAACCGCACCCACAATGCTGTGCGTGGTCGAAACGGGCCATCCAAAATAACTCGCCACGATGAGCCACGTTCCGGCAGACAATAACGACGCGAGCATCCCAAAAATGAGTAAGTGTGGAGACTGGCTGAATAAGCTCGCCTTGATAATTTCGCTGCGTATGGTTTCGGTGACTTCACCACCCGCTAATAATGAACCTAATGCTTCAAAAACAGCGGCAATAATAATGGCTTGTACGATGGTGAGCGCTCGAGACCCAACGGACGTGCCCATGGCGTTCGCTACGTCATTCGCACCCACACCCCAGGCCATGAAAAACGCGAATACCGTAGCCAGAATAATATAAAGTTGACCGTGTTCCATCATCGGATGCTAGAATAACCTGGATAAAAAATCCAGCAAAACAAGGCTTGATTACCATGATCCCCGAAACCGCACTAATGCTCAATGCAGACGGCAGTATTTATCACCTTAATCTTTTTCCCGAAGAACTTGCGACCGTGATTTTTTTAGTCGGCGACCCGGCTCGCGCGAGTACGGTTTCTCACTATTTCGATCGCATCGACGTTAAAAAGCAAAATCGCGAATTCATTGTTCATACGGGTTACCTCGGTACACAGCGCGCATCGGTCATTGGAACTGGAATCGGCGTCGGAAATATCGATATCGTCATCAACGAAGCCGATGCGTTAGCGAACGTGGATTTTCGTACTCGTCGCGTAAAAGAAAACTTCACACCATTGCGTTTTATTCGCGTCGGCACCTCGGGGGCGATACAAGCGGATATTCCCATTGATTCTCTGATCGTCAGTGAATACGCGATCGCGTTCGATGGATTGATGAGCTATTATTTAGCGCAATCTTCTGATATCGATGTGCAACTGTTGGCGGCCCTTGAAAAGCATTTCCATCGACTACCAACAGTAAATAACTTTTATGCGGCGAAAGGTTCCGAATCGTTAATTCACTTATTAGGCGCGCATGCCAAGCGAGGCATCACATTAACCCTGGGCGGTTTTTACGGTCCTCAGCACCGACAACTGCGCGCACCCGTCATCAAAGAAAACATCATTGAAATGGCGAATTCGTTTTCCTTTAATCAAAAACGATTGACGAATATCGAAATGGAAACGGCCGGAATTTATGGATTGTGCCAACTCTTGGGACACGACTGCTGTTCGCTCAACGCCATCGTCGCTAATCGAATCACGGAAACCGTCAGCAAAAATCCGCTAATCACGATAAAAAATGTGATTGAAATTGCACTAGAAAAATTGATTTAAATGGAAGCTCCTTCAAAGGTTATCGTTACTTTATTCCTGCCATTTTGGCAGTTTGTTGGATTCGGCTGACTAGAGGTTATTTCCGGTTTCGGTATTTTAAAAAATGAAAACATATTTCCGTTATTTATCGCGGAAATACCCCTCTCCAACTGAGCAATCTGTTTGAGTTCGTTTCTGATCTGTTGGATTTTTGTAAGCTCCTCTTGCAGGGGATCTTTCGGTGACTGCAGTTGTTTTCTTACTCCCTCCACCCGCTCAACAGTTATCTGATCACACGGTATACGAACCGTTAAATTCTTCTCATTCCACTCAATAACAATACTTTTACTTTCCATTAAATCCGGCACTAAACGCCAGAAGATATCAGATACTATTTTTTTAAGGCTATCTCGATAGCCTTCCTCTTCTGCACATTGATCAGGGTCTTCTGCGTCAAAACACTTACTAAAATCAACGTCGGTCAGATATTTTTCGCTCAGTGTTAGAGTCGCATTATTTCCCTCGATACGCCAAGAGCGTAATTCATAAGAACAGGTTAACTCTATTAACATTATTAATTTATGGTATTCCCCATTCGCAACAAAACACCCTTGGAGTTCTTTCTCGCGCGCTTTTTTACCCGCTGCCTCCTGCGCCTGGGAAACCATCTCATCAAGATTCGCACCCAACTCAAATAAGAAAATCTCGAAATCATCTGGGATAGAAAATTGAGCGCTATCGACCCCAAACTTCAGTGTATTATCTTCTGGCTCTACTCTGAGCCCGTGGTTTTCAAAAAACGAACCTTGTACATTAAATAATTCGATAAATTCATTCCAAAAATATTCATCCTGCTGAAGATATGGCACTACGCGTTCAGACAAATGGGTTACTAATGTCTCTTGGATCAGTGATTTATCGCCTTTGGCCCTAGTATCCCGAAGGTTCCCTGTATGATATTTGTATAAATTAAAATAACACCTTAATTGTAAGGCCCGGTTATTTTCCCGTTGAAAGTGAGTGGCCAACAACCCCAAAGTGTTTCCTACGTCAACCATTTTAGTTTGCTGCTCTACAGTGGGGGCAATGCTGCGATAGACCGTTACCATCCTCTGGCAAATGTTCAAACAACACTCAGTATTACTGTTAAAAAATAGCGGCGCTGCCTTTACGTAATTCTCAAATTGACCCTTTGGTATTGTTGAATACCGGCCTTCGTGTATTAATTCTTCCATTGCTTTGTCCATATCTTGCCAGATTTTATCGGCTGTTTCCAAATTCTCACTGTCTAAACAGTTTTTAATGCGCCGGGGACCCTCTTTAAATACATCTTTCTTGTCTTTTGCCCGATCTAATAATTCCTTCCATTCCTCTGCCTGACTTTTCAGCTCCATTTTTTTTACTGAAACCGTTGCTTCTTCAATCAAACGCTCAAACTGAGCTTCACACTGCTTATCTACTTTGCTCCACGGATAACCACAAAATTGATCGCACTGAACATTAACCTTAATCGTCCCGAGATTTAGGGTCGCTGATAATCCAAATTGTTTAAGCAGAGCGTCTTTATTAAATAAATTGACAAATTTATTTTCATTAAAAATTTTCTCTTCGGCAGAGTGTGTTTTAGTTTTTTCATTAAGTCGGCCAATCAGGCAGTCGTTTATTATTTCTCCAATCCTAACCCCAGACTTTTTTTGGCCGCATCTATACAAAATAATACGGCACCTTAATTCAAGATCTCCGTTTTCACCCCCCTCAGACATGCCTGCCAATTCTTGAATTATCCGAACGATCTGTTCTTTTTGCTTGGGACCGACGGAAGATAGCCTTTCCACCTCTTCACAAATACCCAGAAAAAAAACGTATCGTTCGTGGTCTTTAAATAAATCGGCTATATTTGCATGATATTGCAATAAGAATGAACCCATTGATTGTTGATCGTACCAGGGAATGGACTTACTACAGTAATAACGAATATCTTGCCAGATCTGATCAGCACCTTGGACATCGAAAAAACCTAAATATTTTTTAATTAACGCTTGACCAGACAATAATATCTTTTCATGGGTTTTTTCCTTAAACCTGAGAGACCGTAATAAGTGCCATTTTTCTTTAACAAAATTTCTATCTTCTTCGCTCGTGTTATCTAAATAATGGTAATAGGCCTCCAGAAAAACATCCGGTTTATCCATGCCCGCGTTATTCAGAATCTCTTTAGCGTGATTGATTTTTTCTTCCCCTTCTTTTGCCGTATAAAAGCAAATAGAATGAAGCTTAAACAAGAGTTTTTTGGTCTCTGCTGGTTTAAATATTTTAACAACTTCATCAATAATCTGTATAACACACTCCGCCATTTTCCGGACAAGATCTGATGAAATCTCTTTTCTTTCTAGCAAACATTCTATTTCTTGTACTAAAAATTTAACTATATTTTTCTGAATCTGTTTTTTCAATGATAAATTACTTATATCACGAGAGAATTTTAAAATAGACGCAATATCGGTATTTTGCTTTCCTGACTTCTTTACGTCTTCGATATAAGACCCCAGCTGCTTACTGATTTCTATTACTTGACATCGATCTGTATCAGATCGGCCCTGAACTACACTGAAATACGCATTAAGATAAGCAGGCTCAGCAGGCACTCTTTTGGATATGCTTCCAAAAGGATCAAGCAGCCACTGGAAGAGTTGAGCACTGTTCTTATCTTCACAATCCAAAATAAATGCCAATTCGTTTATGTCATTTATCTCTTTTTCACTTTTTTTGGAATCTTTTATTTTGAGCGCTTGGTTGATATAGCCTATTGCTTCTTCTAAATTTCTACGCGAAAATGAAATTTTCGCCAACCAATAATAGGCCTTCGATAAAATCTGATCAAATTTGGTTTCTGCTTCTACCTCATTTATTCTATTGACCAATAATTTCAGTTCGCTGTCTGCGTTCGGAAAAATACCTTTGATATAAGCAAATAGGCAAATCTTAAACGCGCCCAAAAAACAACGGTACGACGATTTCCAGAATTTATTATTCCCATACACGCGCCCCAAATTTCGAAGCAGTTCGATCACGTTAAGGCTGATTTCTACATCTATTTGGTTATTTCTTTCCACCCCCCAACTTGGACCAATTTCGCCGACAAACATACCGATCCGTTCCCAAAAATGCGAGGCATCCTTACGCAAATCAACCGTTGACTGATCATTGAATAAAGGTTCGATCATTTTATAGGTAGCCTTTGCAGGGCCATATTTTTCCCACATCAATTCAGCAGTAAACTTTTCTATCAGGGCAGTTAACTTCAAAATGAAGGTATTCTCATCAGAATTTTTGCAAGACCCTACCTCATCAATGACGGACTGACATCCTTTTACGGCTGCTTCATAGTTTCCCTTCCTAAATTCAAGCCACACTAAAAATAGATTCAAGTTTGCAAAAGAGACTACAATGGCTGGATCTGTAATGGCTGGGTCTGCAGTGTCTGGATTACCCTGCTTTAGAAATTCACCTAAAAGACTCAGTCCTGACGTACAACATTTTTCCGCCTCATTTTCTTTTTCCATCATTACGTAAACGGCTGACTGTCTCAGATAAATCATGGCTGCTGAAAGCACTACATCACGGCTAATGGATTTCTCTTGGTGAATTAGGTGATTTATTTTTTCCAGAATACCGGAAAGTGCTTTTTCTGCATTTTCTGGGTTTTGATCTTTACAAAGTTCTTGCGCACGATAATCTAAAAAAATCGCTTCCCTTATTATATAGGTACCATCACTTTCCCCCGCTTTTTCTTCTAATAGTTTTATGGCCAAGAGCCCCGCCTCGACACTGCCGCTCAGCTGTTCTCTGACTTTCGAACGACGGTCATCGGCATGTTTATTGACAAAGACAGACGCGGTCTCAGCTAATAATTTTATTTTCCACCACAACTCTTCTGATGATTCACGGCAGCAATTTAAAAGCGCCCGGACCGCTTGATAGGCGGCTAAGGCAGTGGGATGACCCCCTTGTTCGATTGCCTGGTCCGCAAAATTTTCGAGAGCAGTTATGAACGTGTCTCTATCTTCTTTGGGCAGATTTGATATTTGTTTTGCGGCATTCTGAATCAGACCCAACGTTTTAACGTCTAATAAAGATTTTTTATTTTTGCAAATATCGGAAATTTGCTCGGAAAGCTCAGCAAACGCACAACGACTCATTTCCTTGTCGTTCATCTCTAGATAGATAAGCGCTCGGTCTAAATTAATTTTAATCAGTAACTTCAGATTTTTTTCACTTTCCTCACTCTCGTTTATTGACTGCGACAGCAGATCATATTTTCCTAATCCACTGTCTGGCCCTTCCATTTTCCATATCAACTTCGCTAATAAATAACAACACGGGTAATACTCAAGCGAGCGGTCTCTTTTCCTCTGTTTTTCTAATTCCTCTATCAATTCTTTTAATTTATTTTCTCTCTTTTCACCTCCCTGGCCATCCTTATCCTTATCAATTTCTTCTAAAACCCCCTCTATTTTTCTTAATGTCTGATTAATGTCTGCCTTCAATTCGTGTGTACTCGCTGGAGGAACATAATTTTGACTCGACACTGCAACATCGGGGGCAATCACTTCGCGCCTTTGATTTTTTTTACTTCTCATCTGGACAACCTTACAAATAATCTAAAATAATATGAAATATTCTAAAGTAAAATAGTATCATTATGAGCTCACTTTTCCAGTCATAAACCCTTAAAAAATAATTAATTTTGCGTGCTTTTTGATGCGTGCCGACCACCACAATAGCCTGGGAAGTAGCCTTGATGGAGCCATGCGAAATCAAGGAATTCCCGGATTACGCCCCGCAAAACGGGGCTTCATCCAGGCTACAATCGAGGATGAAGGGCTAGACTTTCTGCAGAATATCGTTAAGCAATTGGCTGGCTCCGAATCGGAGCGTACGTGGTGTGATCCAGTTTTTCCCCATTTTATTTTCGATGAGGCGAACGTAGCTGAGCGCTTGTTCGGCATTTCGGATTCCCCCCGAAATTTTCAGGCCTATTTTTTTGTGGGGAAAATGTTTTATCCGCTCTAAAATCATTTCCACTGCAACCGGTGTAGCACCGGCATTGATTTTTCCCGTCGACGTTTTAATAAAATCCGCCCCGGCTTGAATAGCGAGATCGGTGGCACCAGCAATAACATCGGAATTAATCAGCGCCCCGGTTTCTAGGATGACTTTATAAATTATTTTTGAGCCGCATATGCCTCGACAGGCTTGCAAAAATTCCAGAACGTCGTCGGTATCTCCATTCAAATACGTGTGATACGGCATAACCACATCGATTTCATCAGCGCCATTTTGCAAAACAGTTTTGATATCCGATACGCAATCCGAGAGCGATTCGTCACCGCGCGGAAAATTCACGACGGTTGCGACGCTCACGGACGTCTCAGACAAATACGATTTGGCTTGCTTTACAAACTGAGGATAAATACAAACGGCGGCTGCCGATCCATACGGCGTAACGGCTTCTCGACACAAATTTTCAATGGTGGCTTCCGTATCCGACTCATTGAGACTGGTTAAATCGATGAGCGGAATTAACCGCGCGATGGTGTTCGTCAGCGACATGATTCTAAATAAGCCGATATCAAAGCGATTAATTTCTCAGAGGCGGTTTTTCCCATTTTTAATGCGGCTTCATGCGTAATTTTCTCGTCGGACATGCCCGCGGCCATATTCGTCACCACTGAAATAACGCCGACTTTCATGGCGCAATGCCGTGCTACGATGACCTCGGGAATGGTAGACATGCCGACTAAATCAGCACCTAAAATACGATAAGCATTAATTTCTGCTGGGGTTTCAAACGAAGGCCCCACCACCCCCAAGTAAACACCTTCAACCAACGGGATTTTTAATTTTTTTGCAATTCGCAAGAACTCTTTCCGAATACCCAAATCATATGCGTCTTCCATCCCCGGAAACCGAGTCCCAAAATCATCTTCATTGGGGCCCACGAGTGCGCTATTGAACTGAAAATTAATATGATCTTTAACCAGCACTAAACCGCCGGGTTTCATTTTTTTTTGCAACGAACCCGCGGCATTAGTGGCTAACCACGTTTCGCAGCCTAACAATTTCATGGACCGCACCATCGTTTTTATAACGGCATTATCGATCCCTTCATAATAATGCGCACGACCCTGTAAACAAACCATCGATACGCCTTTAATTTTTCCCAAATATAATTTCCCACCGTGGCCTTCCACCGTTGGCGTGTGAAAGCCGGGCAATTCGGAATAAGGAATAATGGTCGGATCTTCGATTTGGTGGGCAAGGTCCCCCGATCCCGATCCCAGAATCATCGCTATTTTCGGTTTAAATCCCGGCAACCGATGTTGAATGATTTTCGCAACGTCGTAAGCAGCAATCGTCATGATTTTTATTGCCCCAGATGGTGATGACCAAACGGTTCGGGTAATAACTCACCCACGGTCAATGTTTTGTGGTCGCCGTTCATATTATACAAATGCACACGCGTTTCGGGGGAAGAAAATTCATATAATTGTTGTCGGCACGCGCCGCAGGGCGGTAATAATTTTGCATTTGGCGTCATAATAACTACTTCTTTCACACGACGCTGCCCACTCACTATCATCGCACCAATCGCATTCGACTCAGCGCACGTCCCCACTGGGTAAGCCGCATTTTCAGCGTTGCACCCCGAAAACAATTGATCGTCTTCGCTGCGAATGCAGACACCCACGGGAAAATTTGAATACGGTGCGTACGCGTTGCGATAGGCTTGTGTTGCTTGGGTGATCATTTCTCGGTGCAAACTATCCATAGATAAGGCAAGCTCTTACGAGGCCAACAACAATAATAACCGATTACCGGTCTGCTGAGCATAATCCGCTAAATCGCCGATGAGTTCAATAATTTTATATAAAAACACGACGTCGACCGGCGCTAAGGTTTTCTCAATAACAAACAAGGATTCACGTATTTCAATTTGCATGTGATCCGTTTGCGATTCTATTTTATCCAGCTCATGAATCAGTGTTTCTACCACCGTGACTTCTCTACCGCGAAATCCCGTTTCCAGCAGCTCATCCAATTCATTAATCGCGCGAGTGGCTTGTGCGGATGCATGGATGCACTGCTTCAAAAATTGATCGAACGCCACAGCCACGGCATCCGGAATTATCATTTTCCGGCCGAGCACAATACCTGCGATGTCTTTTGCTGTATTCGCTAACATCTCCTGCTGAGACAATAATCCCAACAAATCGCTTCGTGGCACAGGTAAAAATAAACTCTTAGGCAGATGCGTTCTCAAGTCGCGCTTGAGATCGTCGGCCTCGTGTTCCAAATGGGAAATCCGTTGCTGGCATTCTTTTGCCTGCGCCCAATTTTTTTGAAAAACCGCTTGCATGAACGGATAAAGCAGCTCGACGGCCGCGTGTGCTTTTTCCATGTGGTGTTGCAACGGGCGAATGGGCGATCGCCCAAACATACTTAAGATAGCTTTTTGACGAAGCATGCCTTACCGCTCTCGAGCCTTGACGCGATGCGCCTGAGGCCCTTCATCCCCCATCGCTTCAATGAAGTGTACGGACATGCCCACTTCTAAACGCTCAAAGCTGGGGTGCACCACGTTGTTGGCATTGAAATAAAATTCTTCTCCGTCGGGCGTAGCGATAAAACCAAAATCGTCTTCCTTAAATATACGAACCACTTCCCCTTGCAATAATTCGGGATGCGCCTTCACTTCTCCGTGTCGTTTTTGCATCGTCGCTTCCAATTGACGAACCATATCGTCAAAGGCATCGCGAATAGCGACGTAGAGGTCTTCTTCTTCGTTGTGATTCACGACCAATTCTTTTCCCGGCAAATTGATATGAATACGAACGTTATACAATTTGCCCTGGTGTTTATGCCGTTGAGTTAATTCGGCCACCACTTGGCAAGAAACGATTCTGTCCGCAAACTGAGTCAGTTTTTCCGCTTTTTGACGAATTCGCTCTTCGAGCGCATCAGAATGCGCAATGTCACGCAACGTAATTTGTAATGGCACTTGCTTATCAGCCATGGATTTAACCTCTGTTTATTAAGTATAGATCATCCAACACTTGCGGGAGCGGCCTCAGAATCTTTGTCGGCGCCTGGCTCCACGACGTTTTGCCACAACTGCCTGACCCCATTCCCCACCTGACCTTTTCGTAATTCCGTCGCCAGTTCTTTCACTTGTCGCGATACACGCTGGCAGTCTCGACACAATGAAGTAATCAATTCCCCCAGCGCCTCATGAGTCAAGTCTTTACTTGCCGCTTGAATAGCCATATCCCGATACGCCGGATCTGAAGCGGATAATATCGCACGCTCGTAGTGTTTAACATTAAATTTTGGCTCCGGGTGCGTTGTTTTGGCCTTCTTTTTGAAACCAAAGTCGGCGACACTAGCCAACACCTTCTTTTTAAATTCACAGAAGTCCGTTATTTTCAACCACTCTTGTTTCTTGATCCCTTTGATAAATCGTACCAATGCGGCTAACGCCTCGTAGGATTTTCTTTCTTTTTTTTCAAGGGTATGAAGCTGGTTGTTGAGTTCGGAGGGTTGGGGTTTCGATGATTGCATTGATCTTATCATGAACAACTCCTATATAAAGTTAAAAACCGTCATTCCTTTATCATCGATTGTCACTATCATATCTTGTTTCAGCGTAAAGATCCTTAAGTGGAAATAAGATGGAAGTCATTGTGAGCGAGACACTATTTTTGAGTAGTTTCGGCTTCTTCATGAGAGGATTCTGCTTGGATGCGCAGAAAAATTTCTTCGCGGTGTACAGCAATATCTTTGGGTGCATCAATCCCCAAACGAACCTGATTTCCGCGAACGTCTAGGACGGTGAGGGTAATTTCCCCATTGCCGATAATTAAGCGCTCGCCTATCGATCTGGTGAGTACAAGCATGGTCTTTCCCTGCTGTTTCGAAATATGTTCAGACTTGGAGCGAGCCATTATACCCAGTGCGACATAAATAGCAAGCCCGGTTTCTGGCGCACCGTGCTTCTCAAAATTGTTCAAACAGAGATCGTTTTCACGCCTGAACTGGCTCCAATCAATAGCTTATCTGCTTTCCGTCGGGCAAAAATACCGTTCCCCACTACGCCGGGGATGTTATTGATGGCCTCTTCTAACCGAATGGGATCGAGAATTTCCAAATTATGAACATCCAAAATAACATTGCTGTTATCCGTTACAAAACCTTGACGATATACTGGATCCCCCTTGAGCTTCACGAGTTCTCGGGCCACGAAGCTTCGGGCCATGGGGATGACTTCAACCGCCACGGGGAATCGCCCCAATACATCGACGCGCTTGGTTTCATCCACAATGCAAATAAATTGCGAGGCGGCCGCGGCAATGATTTTCTCTCGCGTTAACGCCCCACCACCCCCTTTGATTAAATACAAATGTTCATTGAACTCATCCGCACCATCCACGTAAACCTCAAGCTCAGAGGTATTATTGAGATCAATAACGGGGATGCCGCGTTCTTTCAACCGCTTTTCGGTAGCAACCGAGCTCGCGACAGCGCCCTCGATTTTATTTTTGAGCGCCGCTAATTCATCGATAAAATAATTGACTGTTGAACCCGTTCCTACACCGACGACGTTCACGTTTTTAATCCATTGAATGGCCTCTTTGGCTGCAGCTTTTTTGAAATGCTCTTGCGACGTCTTCACTGCTGAATTCCCGATTGCTTCAGTAAGGCTTCTACCTTCGGTGCACGACCTCGAAACGCTTTAAATAAATCGGCCGGATCCGCAGAACCACCCGGCTCTAAAATATAAGTTAAAAAGTGTTTGGCGGCCTCTGGATTAAAAATCCCCTGTTCTTCAAACAAAGAAAACGCATCCGCCGCCATCACTTCAGCCCATTTGTAACTGTAATAACCCGCAGCATAGCCGCCCGCAAAAATGTGTGAAAACCCGTGCTGAAACCGATTAAATTCAGGCACCGGGACAACCGCCACGCGAGACCGAACTTCATTCAACACGTGCTGAATTTGATCTTTTTGTTTTGGATCGTATTGAAGGTGAATCCACATATCGAATAAAGCCAATTCCAATTGCCGCATCATTTGCAGGGCCGTATTATAATTTTTGGCCTCCTGCATGCGTTCAAACAACGCATCCGGCAGAGTTTCCCCCGTTTGGTAGTGTTTTGTCACTAACGACAACGATTCTTTTTGCCAGGCCCAATTTTCTAAAAATTGACTGGACAACTCAACCGCATCCCATGGAATCCCATGGATACCCGACACTTCCGAGTAATCAATTTGCGTCAGCATGTGCTGCAACGAGTGGCCAAATTCGTGGAATAAAGTCTCCACTTCTTCGTGGCTGAACAACGCCGGCTCCTGATTAATGGGCGCGTTGAAATTACAATTGATGAACGCAATCGGTAATTGCAGCTCGCCCGACAACAAACGACGACGCGCCCGATGATCGTCCATCCACGCACCACCTCGTTTGTTTTCTCGCGCATACAAATCCAGATACAAATAAGCGCGGAGATTTCGCTTTGCATCGTAAACGGCATAGCACTTCACGTCGGGATGCCACGCATCCACGCCAGACAACCGCTCAAAAGTAATGTTAAATAATCGCTCGGCGACGCCAAATAATCCATTAATCACCTGGGATTCCTGAAAATAAGGTCGTAAATCTTCTTGCGTGAGACGATAGCGATTTTGCCGCAATTTTTCACTCACGTAGCCCATATCCCAGGCTTCCAATTTTTTTAATTTTAATGTTTTTTTTGCAAACTGCTGGAGTTCGGCATATTCCACTTCAGCCTTCGCCCGTGTGGCTTCCACTAATTGATTGAGGAAGTGCAGCGCTTCATCGGGAGTTTTAACCATTTTTGTTGCCAGTGAGTATTCAGCATAATTAGTAAACCCGAGCAACCGGGCCATTTCTAAGCGACAAGACAGGATTTTCTGCATCACGTCGGTATTATCAAACTTACCCGCGGAGGGCCCTTGATCCGAAGCACGCGTCATGTAAGCGCGATACATTTCTTCGCGGAATTTACTTGAATCGGCGTAGGTGATCACTGCCACATAAGAAGGCATATCTAAAGTAAATACCCATCCTTCTTTCTGTCGAGCTAATGCCGTTTGTTTTGCGAGCGCAATCGCATGGGGTGGAATTCCTGAGAGTTCTTTCTCATCCGTAATATGCTTGGCCCATGCTTGGGTCGCGTCTAACACATTTTCTTCAAACCGCGTTGCCAGCTCCGATAAGCTTTTTGCCAATTCAGAAAAGCGTCGTTTCTGTTCGGGTGGCAGCGACACCCCGGATAACGTAAAATCACGGAGGTAATTATCGATGACTTTTCGTTGAGCCGCATTCAGTCGCTGATATTCTAAATGATTCGCAATGGACTGAATCGCTTGGTACAACTTTTGGTTATGACCCAGCTCCGTCTGGTAATCCGCCAGTTTTGGCAAACAGCGGTGGTAGACTTCCCGCAGCGCGGGAGAGTTGACTACGGCGTGCAGGTGGTTAATGGGAGCCCAAAAATTACTTAACCGATCGCTGAGCTCTTCTAAAGGCTGCATCAAGGAATTCCACGTGTAATTGCCAGAACTTATTAATTCATTGATTTTATTGCGATTATTGGATAGATGATAGTCGAGCTCAGACTCTACTGCGTCAATAGCAATGCGACTAAAGGCCGGTAAATCAGTTCTCGTTCTCTCGCTCGATGTCACGCCTGCGGATTCCATCGAGGCATTATAACGGATTACTTCCGCTTTGCCGACCCATCAATAAGGTCAAAATTTTGACACAGCTCAAGATGCGGCCTATACTTTGGAGTAGTTATTCTCCGGGGGGTTAACTTGTAACTATATGAAAAATATGGTAAAAATTTATTTCGTGGCAGGGGCTTTCGTGTTTGCGCTGAATTCCTGGGCTTCAGGAGGGGAGGGCGAACTAGCGGCATTTACTCAAGCCTGTACCACGGAAACCAATTTAACGCGTGCACAATGTGAAAATGCTTACCTTTCTCCCAAAGCTGCCGCTCTTTCTTTCTGTGGAGAGTGTACAAGAACCGATAGCGATGGAGATGTGACTCCAGGCCACTACGTAATTCCCGGCCTCCCGCGGGATTGGAACTGCCGAATTCCCTGTTAATTTTTCCTAGGCACACGACAAGCTCATCCATTATTAGGCTACGAGCTGCGCGGGGGCTTCATCCGGGCTACAATTAGGGAATTTCAACAATTAACTCGTTGGGCTTCAAGCTCAGTCCAACCTACGGCTGCGGAAGCAGGGGCTCCATCAAAGCTACGATTGACATCAAAAGGAAATATCCCCTCATGCACACTCCTCGTCTTTATTACCCCCATCGTCTTGAAAAAGGCAGGCCCGTAATATTGGATGCCCGAACCAGCCATCGTGTGTTAACCGTCCTGCGGTTAACGCCGGGTGATACGGTCATTTTATTTGACGGCGAAACCGGGGAGTTTATCGGCCGCCTATCGGGAATCCAAAATAAACAGGCACAAATACAAATCGACGAGCACCGACCCTGCCAAACAGAATCTCCTGTGTTTATCGAGCTCGGTCAAGGGATCTCACGCGGAGAAAAAATGGATTTCGTGATTCAAAAATCCGTCGAGCTGGGTGTGCACGCGATTACTCCTTTGTTTACGGAGCGGTGTGGAGTAAAGCTGACGGGGCCCCGACTGGAAAGCCGAATCGCGCACTGGCAGGGCATTATTATCAGTGCGTGCGAACAATCGGGGCGATGCAAAATCCCGACGTTATCTACCCCGATGAGCCTGAACGATTGGCTGGAAACTCCCCGGTCGGGACAGTCCTTCGTTTGTGACCCCCAGGCTGAAACACGAATTCGAAATTTTGCCGAAAAGGCTCAGCAGATTAGCGTTTTACTTGGCCCCGAAGGGGGTTTAAGCGATAATGAGATTCTTCTGGCCAAAAATCGAGGCTTTGTTGGCCTCAGCTTAGGCCCTCGAACCTTGAGAACTGAAACGGCAACCATTTCTGCGTTGACTCTATTACAAAGTAATTTCGGTGATGTTTAGGTCTTAATGATGTCTTTTTTGTTGCGTAGCTATTTCTCTCATTATTCAAACCTTACGCGCGATACTTGGGTTATTCTTTTTTCGAACTTAACTAATTCTTTTGGTAACGCCGCCACTCTATTTATTTCGTTATTTCTACTCAAGCAGCTTCACTTTTCCGTGATTAACGTGGGTTTTACGATTACTCTGATCGGTGTGGGCGCGATAATTGGGGCTTACCTCAGCGGCCACCTCGCGGATTATTTATCCCCTCGGAAAATTGTCATGGCGGCTTTATTTACCAACGGTACCGCTCTCTTTCTTTTTGGTTTCCAACACGCAATCGCTTCTGTTTATACGCTGGCATTCATTATAGGCTTTGCAAACGCAGGGTTTTTGCCCGCCAACCGTTTGATGGTCATGCAATCCGTTCCCCTTCATTTACTCAAACGCGTGACGGGCGTGCGCTACATGATGGTGAACTTTGGTGTTGGTTTGGGTGCTTTCCTCGCCGGTATGCTCTCAAAATTCAGCACGCGATCAATCTTTCTCTTTAATGCGATTGCCATTTTCATTTCTGCGTTGATTATTTTGTTTTTCACAAAACCTCGGCACAAACTGCCTGAATCTGCGCTTTCAACGGAAGCTAAAAAAAATACGCCGCTGAGTAATAGGAACATTTTGTTTTTCTTGTATTTGGTATTATTGTTAGTTTCGATTGTATTTTCTCAGTTTAGATCGACATTTCCTATTTATTTACACCACGAATATCAACTGGATGAATTTAAGTACAGTAATTTATTTTTATTAAACTGTTTCATCATCGTAGTTTTTCAAGTGCCCGTTTCGAATATATTATCTCGAGCGCGTGATGAAATTGTGATTGGGATAGGCTGTCTGCTTATCGGCCTTGGACTGTATCTGCTGGTTTTTTCCACCGCATATCTCAATGCGGTGATTTCCACGATTGTTTGGACGTTCGGGGAAATCTTATTCTTCTCAATTCTTCAGGCCTACATTTATCAACTCACGAGCGATACCCACAAGGGAAAGGCGATGGGTATTTATCAGTCTGTTTACTTTGCGGCCGCAATGCCGGGGCCAATCATCGGCACGTGGATTTACACCGCCTGGAATCCCGATGGGGTATGGCTTTTCTGTTTGCTCTTGGGTGTTATCGGGTTCTTAATCTGCCTTGGAATTTCTTTAAAGAATAAATCTTCAATTGAGTATAATTGACTCTCGTAAAAACAAGTTCTATAGTAATTAGACACACACGCAACCCATCTTTTTCTATAAATCATCGAAAACAAGGAGTACGACGATGAGTAACCCAGGACAACAAAACCCAAGAGACCCAAGAAATCCACAGCAAAGACCCCAAGGAAATCCAAATCAAAAAAATCCAAATCAAAATCCAAATCGACCCCAAGGGCAACCACAAAGACCTCAAAATCCGAACCAACAAAATCCAAATCAACAACGTGGTAACCCAAACCGACAAGGTCAACGATAAAGCTTTTCGGATTTAATACGAAATAAAATACCACGTGTAAACAAGGAGGCTTGCCTCCTTGTTTTGCTTCCCGTACCCGCAAAGACTCGTTCCCAGCATTGAAAAGAATGCGAGCGTTTTAAGATTCTCTTAAGCGACAAAAGCAAAATCACCGTGCTACGATACAATCAAATTTTTAACAGGAGTTCATGGTCCATGAGATCAAATTTGTCAAATTTGAAAATGCATTTTCGTGTTATAGATTTATACTGTCGAGAATTTCCCTTAATTGAAAAAGCTTTTGATCAGGTGATCCGCCCCGTTTATGGGCCACAGAAAGACGCGCTCGAAAAAATCGGGAAGGGATATGATCGATTATGCGAGGGTCTTTTTATTGATAAGAAACTTACCGGTTTAATCGTTTACAAAAAAAAATTAGTAGACAAGGGCCTTGAGGTAAAAACACTTACGTTATTAGATCCAACAGCCGATAGTGGCCACGGGTTTGGCTCCATTCTTCTCCAGCGGGCGGAGCAAATTGCTCGCCAGCGAAAGGCTGAGAGTATTATTTTAACCGTATCATCAACCAAACCGGAAGCGCTTACTTTTTTTCAAAAAAAAGGCTTTGCTATTGCGCGCTCCAAAAAAAAATCAGATGGCATCTTTGAGCATGAATTAATATATCAGCTTCCTCAGGCTACTCTTACTACTACCACGACGACTACAACAACTACTACGAGCACTACCAGCAGCAGCGATCGTGGAAAAAAACGTTCCTACGATGAAGTGACAAGCCCTAGTACTCAAGAACAACCTTCTATTACCGAATCAAAAAGACCGCGCCAAGTTACTACCTCTAGCACTTTACAGCAAACAGGAAACGCAAGGTTCTTTCCAAACACACTCACCGGCAAACCTCGTGGCTCAACTCTTCAGAATCACAGCTGTACTTTGAAGCTGCAATATATTCAAGACATTATCCATGGGCGAAAAACTTATGAAGGCAGAGTCAATACCTCTATGTTTCAAAAATACCAAATCGGCGACCGCGTGACTTGGTTTGCAGGAAACACCAAGGTAATTACGGAAATTACGGACCGGAGAGAATATCCGAGCTTTGGAGCAATGTTAGAGGATATTGGTTACAAAAACATGGTTCCTGAAGCAAGCTCGCCCTTTAATGCCACCAGACTCTACAGCAGTATTCCTGGGTACCCAGAAAAAGCAGAGCGCTTTGGTGTGGTCGCTTTTGGGATAAAAGTAGTTCATGAACCTCGTCTCGGAGTAAAGCCGTATCAAAACAGAGAGACCACCTTTACCTTTGGAAGATGATTTGTTCGGTGAATATAGAACCCAAATATTTTCAACAGATATGTTCGGGCGATAAAACCGTTGAGGGACGAGTTGCTAAAGAGAAGTTCGCTGCCTTGCGGGTAGGACAATGCTTGGAATTTGTATCTGAAGGCAAACGCATACACACCCAGATTCTTGAAATAAAAAAATTTAAAAACTTTCAACAATTGTTGCAGTATTTCGGTTTAAAAAACTGTCTGCCGGACGTGGATAGTTTAGGTGAAGCTCTAGCGTTATATCGATCATTTCCGGGTTATGAGGCACAAGAAACTACGCTCGGCGTGATAGGAATTAAAATTCAATTACTACCCCCGAAAGGAGGGCCGTTATGAGTCGTGCAGAACATACAGAAGAAGATCTAAGCTTGCCGTTTGCCCAGCTGAATATGAAATCGTCGTCTGCCCTCATTCGACACGTCCCTAATGCCCACAAAGACGACATCCATGGAATGGTTAAAATCGACGATCGTATTGTAACAGGGTCGAAAGACACTACCGTTCGTATGTGGACTGAAGAAGGGAAGTTTAAGGGCTTGGTTTCCAAACCTCGCAATACAACGGAGGAATATTACTCGTATGGACACTGGATAACGGCGCTGGATATTTTTCCTGATGGGTCCGTCATGGTTGGGTCTAGAAATGGTTTTGTTCTGTGCAAAAACATTTATAACAATAAAATTTATTATAGTGATAACTTACCAAAACAGATCAATGACCTGGAAAAAGTCGCCTCTAGCGCAAGTACCAATTATCAAAGCTTTTGCAAGACTCGTAATGAAACGAGAATCATGGGGATTACCTGTCAACAACGTGAGGGTTATTTTGCCTTGATTGGCATGGCTGAAAGGTTTGTACAGCTCAATCTTGATACCAAAAAAATATACCGCGTATTCAATTTTGACGACTCAGAGTGGGTTTATGGTTTTGCTGAATTAGATTCAAGCAGAATAGTTGCTATTCACGGTTGCCGCCTGTCTGTCTTTGAAGAACTTGAAGACACGCCCCCGAATAATGGTTGGGAAAAACTGGATACGATTGTTGAGGAAGAAACGTCAAGCAGCAGCCAACGCCCTTTTATTTCAGATGTGAATAAATTTCAGGAAAACCCTTCTTGGTTAGCGCTTTCGTTTTTTGGCGGCATGACTCGAGTGATTGATGTGGAAAAAAGAGAGGTAGTTCATGAGGGCACGGAACACGGTACAACAAAAAACGAAAACCGTGTATGGAAAGCGGCTCCGATTGATGCTTCTACTTTTTTGAGCTGTGCGGACGATGGATTGATAAAACTGTGGGATGTACGCGAAGCTAACAGCATGCGTACTTATGATGGACATCCGGGTCGCGTTTCCGCGTTAACACTGCTTAGCAATAGTATGTTTGTTGCAGGCTCTTGTCCTTCAGACCCTAAAAAAGATCGTGAAAAAGCACAGCTTTTTTTCTATGACTTGCGACGTTAAATTTTTTATTTCTTCTTAGGACGTTTCCAACCGTCGATTGTTTTCTGCTGGCTGCGTTCGAGGGTTAATTTATTCGCCGGCGCATCTTGCGTGATGACGGAACCCGCACCAATCGTCGCATCTTTTCCAATTTTAACGGGCGCGACCAAAGAGGTATTGGATCCAATAAAGGCATTATCTTCAATAATGGTTTGTGATTTATTAACGCCGTCGTAATTACACGTAATGGTTCCCGCACCAATATTAACGTCTTTTCCTACCGTGGTGTCGCCTAAATACGTTAAATGATTCGCTTTACTGCTGGGGCCCAACGTGGATTTTTTCATTTCAACAAAATTTCCTACTTTAGCGCCTGCTTCTAAAATCGATCCCGGACGGATCCGCGCAAAAGGGCCCACGCTGCAGTGACTCGCAATGACGGCGTCTTCGACTACGGTGTTTGGATGAATTTCCACGTGATCACCCAAAACAACGTTTTTTAAAACAACATTCGAGCCAATGCGGGTATCGTTTCCGATGCGTATTTTTCCTTCTAAAATGACGTTCGCATCAATAAAGACATCATGTCCCACTTGAACATCATCCCCGCGCACGTCCAATCGGTTGGGGTCTGCAAAGGTTACTCCCGCCAACGCAAGTTTCTTTGCCATCGTTTGTTGATAATAACGCTCTAATTTCGTCAACTCCCATCGATCATTAACGCCTTGCACTTCTTCGGGGCAATGCGCCAAAATACCGCCAACGGAAATTCCATCGCTGACCGCTAATGCAATAATATCGGTTAAATAATATTCTTTCTGTTGATTCATATTGCCTAAGCGCGGTAACCACGATTTCAAATGCGACACGGATGCCGTTAGAATTCCCGTATTAATTTCACGAATCGCTAACTGCTGTTTATTCGCATCTTTGTGTTCAACAATTCGGATGATGTTTCCCATTTCATTTCGGATGATGCGCCCCAAGCCCGTGGGATCGGATAATTCAGCAACGACCAATCCCAAACTGTTGTGTGGCGTGTTATTTAATAAATCGCGCAGTGTTTTGATCGAAATTAACGGAACGTCTCCGGACAGCACCAATACCTGATCATCATCCTTGAAATAAGGTATGGCTTGCATCAGCGCGTGACCGGTTCCCAATTGTTCTTCTTGCAGAACCCAATGCACGGGCAAATAATCCAGCTTGTCGCGGACTTCACTGCCACCGTTTCCATAAATCACGTGAATGGTAGAAGCGTGCAAAGCTTTTGCCGTATTGACCACTCGTTCCAATAAAGGAATTCCACCGAGCCGATGAAGTACTTTGGGCGTGTCGGAAACCATGCGCTTTCCTTTGCCCGCTGCGAGAATGACGACACTTAAACCCATCGTAGTAACTCAATCATCCCATGTAGCCTATTATTATAGCTACCGTTTAGCTCTCTTTCGAATCATCTCAATCGCCCGCAATTGCGCGGCGGCTTCTGCCAATTCCGTCATCGCTCTTGAATATTCAATGCCGGCTTTTCGCTCTTCGAGTGCGCGCTCGGCTTCTTCTTTCACCGCCAGCGCCGCCGCCTCATCCAAATCCGCGGCCCGTAAAGCCGTATCGGCCAAGACGGTGACCGAGTCGGGCTGGACTTCCAGCATTCCTCCCGACACGTAAAATACCTCTTCTTTCCCGCCTTCCAAAATTGCCTTGATTTGCCCCGGCTTGAGAGAGGTCAGCAATTGGCGATGCCCCGGATAAATGCCCAATTCTCCCACGCTACCGGTTACGGCAATCATTTCCACGATTCCGCTAAAAACAGACGCCTCAGCGGAAACGATTTCTAATTGCATGGTGCTTGTGGCCATAATATTTTTTCACCATTTATAATGATTTTGCTTTTTCAATGGCTTCATCAATAGTGCCCACCATATAAAAAGCTTGCTCGGGAAGATCGTCGTATTCGCCATTAATAATTCCTTTGAATCCGTGTATCGTATCCTTCAAAGAAACGTACTTACCTGACGCACCCGTAAATACTTCCGCAACGAAGAATGGTTGCGATAAGAAGCGTTGAATTTTCCGAGCGCGTCGGACCGCCAGCTTATCGTCTTCCGATAATTCATCCATGCCCAAAATTGCAATAATGTCTTTTAATTCTTCGTAGCGCTGCAAAGTTTCTTGAACACTGCGCGCAATCCGATAATGTTCATCGCCCACGACTAACGGATCCAATTGTCGGCTGGTTGAGTCGAGCGGATCAATGGCGGGATAAATTCCGCGTTCCGCGATTTGTCGGGACAACACGACGGTCGCGTCCAAATGCGCAAACGTCGTCGCCGGCGAAGGATCGGTTAAATCGTCGGCGGGCACGTATACGGCTTGAATAGAAGTAATAGATCCCGTTTTCGTCGACGTAATGCGTTCTTGCAGAACACCCATTTCTTCGGCAAGCGTAGGCTGGTATCCCACCGCCGACGGCATACGTCCCAACAGTGCGGACACTTCTACGCCCGCCAACGTATAGCGGAAAATATTATCGATAAATAACAGCACGTCGCGGCCTTCATCCCGGAAGGCTTCTGCGACGGTTAATCCCGTGAGACCCACGCGCAGACGATTTCCCGGCGGTTCATTCATTTGTCCGTAAACCAGCGCTACTTTATCTAACACATTCGATTCTTTCATTTCGTGATAAAAATCGTTGCCTTCGCGCGTTCGTTCGCCAACACCGGCAAATACGGAATAACCGCTGTGTTCGATAGCAATATTCCGAATAAGTTCCATCATGTTAACGGTTTTACCGACACCGGCACCGCCAAACAAACCCACTTTGCCGCCTTTTGCGAACGGGCATAACAAATCAATCACCTTGATGCCGGTTTCTAATAATTCCGTTGCACCGGATTGCTCGGTGAAAGAGGGTGCGGATCGATGAATCGGCAAATAGTTATCGGAACCGATGGGCCCCGCTTCATCAATCGGTTCACCAAGCACGTTCATAATTCGCCCGAGCGTTTTTTCACCGACGGGTACTTGAATGGGCTCACCCGTGTTTTCCACCGACAATCCTCGTTTCAATCCTTCGGTACTTCCCATCGCAATGGTGCGAACGACGCCGTCGCCCAATTGCTGCTGCGTTTCTAGCACGAGATGGTTTTCTTTGACGTTTAATGCATCATAGACTTTAGGCACGGCATCGCGGGGAAATTCTACGTCGACGACGGCACCGATGACTTCAGTAATGATTCCGGTTGTACTCATTTGCTCACCTCATTTTAGTTATTCAACGGCCGCTGCGCCCGCGACAATTTCCGCAATTTCTCGCGTAATGCCGGCTTGTCGCGCTTTGTTATAAATCAATTGCAACTCATCAATTAATTGGCCCGCATTTTCCGTCGCATTTTTCATCGCCACCATGCGTGCGCTTTGCTCGCACGCAATATTTTCAACGACGCCTTGATATACTTGTGATTCGATATAGCGCACTAACAGCATTTCGAGTAAATCTTTCGAAGAATCGGGCTCGTAAATATAATCCCAGTACTCGCTCTTTTCCTTCACGTCCACCGGCAACGGTAATAACTGACGGATGACCGGCTTTTGTATCATGGTATTCACGAATTCATTGCTGACAATAAATATGGCGTCGACTTTATTTTTGTCGTACTGATCCAGCATCACTTTGACAATACCAATGAGATCCTGAATTTCTGGCGCATCGCCCAAATGATCCGCAACACCCAATACATTTCCACCGTAGCGACGAAAAAACGCCTCGCCTTTTCGCCCAATGACGCACAAATCGATCTCCGCGTTTTTATCGCGCCACTTTTTCACGTCCGCAATAACCGCCCGAAAAAGATTCACATTGAGGCCGCCGCAAAGACCGCGATCCGTAGTCACCACGATATAACCCACGCGATGAATATTCTCTCGTTGCTGCAAATAAGGATGCGGGTATTCCGCGTGACTGGCCGCCACGTGACGGATGACTTTGCGAATCTTCTCGGCATACGGACGAGACATCACCATGCGATCTTGCGCCTTTCGCATTTTACTGGCAGCCACAAGCTCCATCGCACGCGTAATCTTTTGCGTGTTCTTGATACTACTAATTTTTTGCCGTATTTCTCGCGCTTTAGACATTATTTTAATAAGCCTGTGTTTTTTTGAATGTCTCAACTACGGTGCGAATTTTTTCTGCGGTTTCTTCAGAATATTCTGGCTTTGCATTAATCGCGTCCAGCAACTCTTGATGCTGATCGTGCAGAAAACCCAACAACGCTTTTTCAAAATCCACGACTTTTTTCACCTCAACGTCGTCGAGGAAATTGTTATTTACCACGTACCAAATGATAGCCATTTCAGCGACGCTTAGCGGTTGATACTGCGGTTGTTTCAATATTTCCATGACCCGCTGGCCGTGTTCCAGTTGTTTGCGCGTGGTTTCATCCAAATCCGACGCAAATTGCGCGAAGGCCTCTAGTTCGCGATACTGAGCCAGTGCAATACGCAAACCACCAATTAATTTTTTAATGATTTTTGTTTGTGCGGCACCACCCACGCGCGACACGGATAACCCCGCATTAATCGCGGGGCGAATTCCAGAATTAAACAAACTCACATCTAAATAAATTTGACCGTCTGTGATTGAAATCACGTTGGTGGGAATAAACGCCGATACGTCTCCGGCCTGCGTTTCAATAATCGGAAGTGCTGTTAAAGAGCCCGTTTTGCCTTTTACTTTTCCTTGTGTGAATTTTTCAACGTAATGTGCATTGACGTGTGCGGCCCGTTCCAGCAATCGAGAATGTAAATAAAAAACATCTCCCGGATACGCTTCTCGACCCGGAGGGCGTCGAAGCAGTAAGGATATTTGTCGATACGCCCATGCTTGTTTGGTCAAATCATCGTAAATAATTAACGCGTCTTGCCCGCGATCTCGGAAATATTCGCCCATCGTGCAACCGGAGTACGGCGCTAAATATTGCAGAGCGGCCGCTTCGGAAGCGCTCGCGCAAACCACAATGGTATGTTCCATAGCACCGTGTTCTTCTAATTTGCGAACTACCGCCGCAACGGACGACTGTTTTTGTCCAACCGCAACGTAAATACATTTCACACCGGTATGTTTTTGATTGATGATGGTATCAATAGCGATGGCCGTTTTACCCGTTTGCCGATCGCCGATGATTAATTCACGCTGGCCACGACCCACGGGAACCATGGCATCGATGGATTTCACCCCCGTTTGCAGCGGCGTGTCCACCGATTTTCGGGTAATCACTCCCGGAGCCACTTTTTCAATGGGAGAGGTCAGCTCAGTTTCGACCGGGCCCTTTCCGTCGATGGGATTCCCCAAGGCATCAACGACTCGACCCAGCAAGGCTTCGCCGACGGGAACCTCGAGAATTCGACCGGTGCACCGCGCCGTCATTCCTTCTTCCAAATGTTCGTAGGGACCCATGACGACGGCACCCACGGAATCGCGCTCAAGATTGAAAGCCAATCCGTAGGTATTTTCGGGAAATTCGATCATTTCACCGTACATGACGTCGCGCAATCCGTAGACACGCACAATGCCATCTTTTAAATTGACAATAATACCTTCCGTTCGCTCTTCGGGCTTTATGCCCAATTTATCAATACGCGATTTAATGATATCGCTAATTTCAGAAGCTTGTAGCTGTGTTGTCATAGTGTTCTCCCAACTCGTAGCCTGGGTGAAGCCCTGCGTAACCCAGGAATTCCTGGATTACGTCCCGCAAAGCGGGACTTCATCCAGGCTACCGTTTTCGATGAATTAAACCTCAAGGCATTCTCTCAATTTAATCAATTTACCTTTAACCGTCCCATCCATCACCCAATTACCGGCACGAATCAACGCGCCACCAATTAATTTCTCGTCTTCACGAAGGTTCAATTGAATTTTTGATTTAAACCGTTTTTCCAGTGCTTTTTCAATCTGCTCACGATGATCGCTACTCAAAGGAAACGCAGAAACGACTTCGGCTTCAACCACGTGTTGCTCCGCCAGTAACAGCTGATGATAAAGAACCGCAATATTCGGCAACACGTCACACCTTTTTTCTTCAATCAGCAATTGAATAAAATTCGAAAATTTATCGGAATTTTTTTTAACCGCTTCTGGGCTCACACTGTTCGTTAGCTCTATCAATACGGATTCCAGGGCTTTCCCCGACAGTCGCGGATCAATCAGCATTCGTTGCACTTCTTTTTGTTTCACGATTTCCGACAGCGCATCTAACACATCGGACCACGCTTCCAACGCGCGACTTTCCTTCGCTTGCGCAAAAACGGCGCGGGCATAAGGTCGTGCAAGGGTAAACTTTTCCGCCATCGTTAAATCTCGCTCACTAATTCATCCACCAATCGATCGTTGCTGGCTTTGTCCACCTCGCGCTGTAAAATTTTCTCTGCCCCAGCAACGGCAATACTCGCTACTTGCTTCATCAATTTTGCTTTTGCCGCATTGTATTCTTGCTCAATTTCGCCCTTTGCCAGCGATAACAAATGTTCGCCTTCTTGGCGCGCTTTCGCTTTGGCTTCCTCAACAATATGATTCGCTCGTTGATTGGCTTGCTCAATCAAATGTGCGGCCTGAGTTTTTGCTTCGGTGAGTTGTTCTTTCGCTTTAATTTCTGCTAATTCCAACTCTTTTTTTCCCTGTTCCGCAGCAGCCAACCCATCCGCAATCGTTTTGCGCCGAGTGTCTAAGGCCTTCATCAGGGGCGGCCAAATAAACCGCATCGTCACCCAAATAAAGACGACAAAAACCAGCATTTGTATGATGAGCGTTGCATTAATATCCATGAAAGGATACCTCGATTTCTGTAATTTTTATTGCACGATTTTCGAAACGGCTTGCGTCACTGCCGTTAAAAACGGATTTTTTGCAAACATGAGCACCAAGCCCATAGCCAAGGATATCGCCGCAAAAGCGTCGACTAACCCCGCCATCAAAAACATGCGCACCATCAGCATGGGTGATAATTCCGGCTGACGTGCCACGCCCTCTAAAAATTTTCCTCCCAGCATACCGAAACCGATGGCGGTTCCCATTGAAGCAAGACCGATCAACAGGCCGGCGGCAATGGCCGATAAGCCTTGTACACTGGCGATTAACTGCGCGATATTCATCGTTTGTTTCCTCTTTTTTAGTTAAGTTAATGTGTTTCCGATGCCAAACTCAAATACACAATGGTCAACATCATAAAAATAAACGCTTGTATGGCGATCACGAGCAAGTGAAAAATAGTCCACACAACACCGAGTGTAAATTGGCCCCACCACGGCAACAAAGCAATCAAGATAAAAATCAATTCACCGGCAAATAAATTTCCGAAAAGCCGTAAAGCCAGCGACATGGGCTTCACGCACTCATCAATAATTCGGAATAAAATATTAATCGGAAATAAATACCACCCAAAAGGACGACTGAGAACTTCTTTGGTTAACCCAATACCGCCCTTCATTTTAATGTTGTAAAAGATGATCAACACAAACACGGTGAGGGACATCGCAAACGTGAGCGTGGGGTCTGCTGTAGGAACCGCTTTGAAATGATCAACCCCCGCTTCGTGAAACAAACGCGGCAACAAATCAACAGGAACCAAATCCATAAAATTCATTAAAAAAACCCAGATGAAAATCGTCAGAGCAAGGGGCGCAATGAAATTCCGTTTGCCGTGGTAAGAATCCCTTACCGTACCGTCAACCGCTTCAACCGCCATTTCAGCAAAATTCTGCCACCGTCCCGGCACGGTGACGACGGCGCGGCGCGCGATGCAATAAAACAAAATGAGAAAGAGAGAACCGAGAAGCACGGAGATAACAATCGTATCTAAATTCAGTGTCCAAAAGCCGCCGTCGGTAAATGCAAAATTATGAAGGTTCAGCTTCCAATGAAGCATGTGGTGTTGGACGTATTCCGCTTGTGTCAGATTCGCTTGAGCGGTCATTACTGATTATTCTCCACGACGTTTACTCGAGTGACCAACGGTGCGAGCCAAAACCCAAACTGCGCGCCCATAAATCCCGTTATTAGCGGCACAATGGCAACGGGGATAATTAATATGATAAGGAGTACCAATCCCGCGCTCAGCACCAATTTAAAAAGTTCCCCTAAATAAAAAGCCTTAATAATTCTTTTGGGTGCTCGCGCACTGGTCGTCGCAAACAAGCGCCGAGCAAAATAAAAACTGGGCACTACACCCGCCGCCCCGCCCAGCAATGCCGACAGCGCTTCCATTCCGCCGCTGATCAGCCAAAACAAGGCGATCACGATTACCACCAGCGCTTGTAACCCCACCAATCGGTAGGCTATCTTACGAGCGGATCGAGTGGGTTGATCATTCGATATTTTTTCACGCACACACGATCCTCCGCCATCCGAACGGCTAACTGCGGCGAGTATAAAGGCTTTTGGGGGGTGATGGCAAGGCAGCTCATCAACGAGAAGGGCGCACGCGGTCAGCAAGGTAGGTTGGGCTGAATGAAATGAAGCCTAACAATTAATTCGTTGGGCTTCGAAGCTCAGCCCAACCTACATTGTGTCTGACACCAACGCGATCAAAAACTCAAGCAGTTAAAAATAAAGTAAATTCATTAACGCCCTCCCGATGGGCGCACGGCGGTCAGAATCAACGCGCCGATTAATAAAAATCCCATAATGGTACTCATTCCAATACGCTGGCTTTTAAACAGATACGTAAATAGCCCTACCAACCACGGCCCGATAAACGCGGTGACCTTGCCGGATAAAGCGAACAACCCAAACATTTCAGTGATGAGGTGCTCCGGCGCCAAACGCACCATCAGTGATCGGCTCGCGGCTTGGACGGGCCCTACGCACAAACTCAAACCCATGCCTAAAATCCAAAAATGCACTTGATCGGTGACAATCAACATGCCCGTTCCGCTGACTAACATAATGGCGAGCGATATCAGAACCGTGTTCTTGGCACCCAAAAAATCGTCCAGCCACCCAAAACTAATTGCACCGATCCCGGCTGCTACGTTCATCGCAATCCCGAACTGAATCACTTGGCCCAACGTCATGTGAAACGTTCCCGCCGCATAAATACCGCCGAATGCAAAAATCGTGTTTAAGCCCTCGATATACAGCAAACGCGCAATCAAAAATTTCAAAATCTCTTTGTATTTTTTTAATGAACGTAATGTGTGGAGTAATTGTTTAATCCCAAGTTTGACGGCCTTTCGATAGGGTACGCCGGTTGGGGGACGATCTTTAGTCCAAACCAGAATGGGCCATCCGAAAACGAGGTACCACACGGCCACGAGCGGACCACAAATACGAATTTGTTCGGCGGTCGATTTATCCAACCACGTTACGTTATCTTGAACGAATACCAATAAAGCGATGACCAAACTCGCTAACCCACCGAAATAACCCAGCCCCCACGCCCACCCCGAAACGCGACCGATGTATTTTTCCGTCGTTAAATCTCGTAACATCGCGTTGTAAAAAACCATGCTGATTTCAAGCCCAACGAGGCCCAAAATCATCCACAGTAATGTCCAAGCGACGTAGCTCGGTTCGGGCTTGGAAAACCACAGCAATCCCGCGGAAACAATTGATATCAATGCAAAAGCGGTGATCCACGGTTTACGCCGACCTTCGTGGTCTGCGATGGCGCCGAGGAGTGGGCTCGACACCGCGATGATTAATCCCGAGACCGCCACCGCATTAGCCCAGAGTGACGTGCCGACGATGGTGTTTTCAGCAATTTTTTCGGTAAAGTACGTAGCAAAAACAAACGTGAGAATGATTGTAGAAAAAGCGGAATTCGCCCAGTCGTATAAACACCAAGCAAAAACGCCCGCTTTGGATGATTTTTGAAATAATCTTTCCTGAACCATGGGCTCCTATCTCAATGCCACTCCCGCCACAATTAAATCGACGGTTTGTTCGCCGCTGTGTTCCGCGATCCACACGCGCGCGGATTCACGCAAGCGAACTATTTCCTCCCAGTCACCGGACTGAACGCGCAATGCCTCACCAATTGTTACGTGCATGGGATAGGGTCGCAGCAATTTTTCGTTCGCACGTAATATTTTTCGCGCGCCTTTAATGGCAACGGGACAAATGGGGATTCCCGTTTCTGCAGCCACTTTAAAAGCACCGGATTTAAAAGGGCGAACGCCCGTCGCGTAGCTAAACGTGCCTTCCGGAAAAATAATCACCGACCGGCCTTGTTTGAGTGATTCTTCAATTTGTTTCGCATCGGACGCACTTTTTGAAAAATCCACTCGATCAACGGTAATGTATTCGAATTTTTTCATGAAGTACTTAATCACGGGTGCGCGCAACAATTCTTTTTTTGCAATAAAATTACAATCGCTGGGTAAAATCCCAGCGAGAACGATGATATCGAGGTAACTCGTGTGATTAGAAATGTAAATCATAGGCTTTTCTGTTTGCAGATTTGCGTGTCCTTTTACGGTAATCGGACAAAAACACAGACGAAATATCCCTCTCGACCAAGCCCTAAACCATTTTGCCGCTTGTTTTCGTGAAGACAGCGAAATCAAAAGCCACGCGGGAAGAAAAGTGATGAGAAAAACGATGGCTACATAAATTGAAAAGAGGAACCTCCCGGACTGGAACATTCCCCCTTTTAGCTTTTGCCAAGAGACCTGACTAAACAATTTAACCATCTGTAAACGACTGGGAATTCCGCGGCGCCCCAGCTTTCCGTCGAGATAATCTTTTTTGCACGTGGAACGGCGTAATTTTCCGCTGGATGTTTTGGGGACTGTGTGCGGCGACACTAAAATCACTTCGTCCGGAGGAATGCCCAATTGCGCAATCACTTTTTTCACAATTTCATCGCGAATGCCGTCTTTATTTGATTCGCCGATTTCAGCCACGATAACGAGCCTCTCCGTTCCACGCACTTCATCCGTGATACCAAAAGCCGCGACGCACCCTTTGCGCACACCTTTAGCCAAGCTCGCGATCTCTTCAATTTCGCCGGGATAATAATTTCGACCCGCTTTGATAATTAAATCTTTAAGACGACCCGTGATGAACAACTCACCATCGGCCAAATAACCCAAGTCGCCCGTGTCCCACCAGCCGTCGTGGTAAATGGCTTTCGTCGCTTCCGGATTTCGATAATATCCTTGCATAGCCGACGGTCCTTGAAATTGAATATTCCCAACCCACCGTTCGGACACGGGTTCATTTTTTTCGTTGACGACTCGAACGTCGTGACCGCGTACCGATTTACCACAAGAAACAAATTCATAAAAATTTTTTTCATCTTCTTGAAGGGGAATGGCTCGGCCTTCTTTCTCAAACGGTTTTCGTTGAATACGATCCACACGCGGTTCTCGTTTCAGCGGCGGGAAAGTAAGTGCCAACGAACATTCGGCTAATCCGTACGCGGGGAAAAAAGCCTGTTTTTGAAAGCCGTAACGCGCAAATCGTTTCGCAAAGCGATCCATCGTTTTTGCATAAATCATTTCCGCACCATTAAACGCCAATCGCCACGAGCTTAAATCAAGACCTTTAATCGCTTCGTCGTCAATTTTTTTAATACACAATTCATAGGCAAAATTAGGACCTGCAGATATCGTGGCGCGGTGGTAGTGTATTGCCCACAACCACCGCTCAGGGCGCGATAAAAAAGACAGGGGTGATAATAACGTCAGAGGAACTCCATAATATAGGCTGCCTAACCACGCACCGATTAAACCCATGTCGTGATACAGCGGTAACCAACTCACGGCCACGTCCGTGGGTTGAATATCAATACCCTCTCCATACGTTTTGATGTTGGCTAATAAGTTGGCGTGACTCAACAACACGCCCTTTGGATTTCCGGTGCTGCCCGACGTATATTGAATTAAAGCAAGGTCTGCAGACTCCAGAGGAGTTGCCGAAAACTTTCCTCCGTTGGTTATCAATACATCCACCGTGGTCACTTCTAATAAACTGGGAATAAAATTCTGCAATAATTTACTGAGCGTTTCCGCACGTTTGAAGGTAATCAATACACGCACGCCGGCATTTCGCAAAATCAACGCTTCCCGTTTTGCATATTCTTCAATTTGATCGACGCGAAACGGTGGATAAATGGGAACGGGTATTGCACCCGCCAGTAAAACGCCAAAAAAAGCATAAAAAAATTCGGGGGAAGTCGGCAACATAATAGCAACGGTTTCGCCGTGTTTAAGGCCTTTATTAATCAATCCCTGAGCGACCCGCTTACCCATTTCATATAATTTTCCATAACGGATAATTTCCTCTTTACCTTTTTCATTTTGCAAATAGATATGCGGCCGCTCCGGATCTTTTTCGGCATATAAATGCAACACTTCCGTCAATGTATTGCCGCCGCTGGGATCCGTTTCTTTAGCTTCTAAACTGGGAACTTCACTTTGAGCCGCCACAAATTCTTCCGGATGAGCAGCGGAAACGGCGTCCATCACGTCTTGAATGCGCTTCGCGTCAATCATGAGGGAGTCGGGGAGTTGAATACCAAAGGCCTTTTCAACGCGATGAAAAAGTTCGGCTCGTTCGAGGCTGCCGATTCCCAGGTCTTGCTCCAACAAGGATGCGGCGGAAACGGATCGAGCCGCCCGATCTGAACCGGACTCGATTAAAAATTTTTGGACAACAGCGAGAATCTGAGACTTCTGTCTGGTCGGTGACTGATCGACGAATCGCTTCATGCTTTCAAATCCTTCTGACCCCACAATGCCCAAAAATCGATCGTACGGGGTATAATAGCGTACCAACCTTAAGTAGTGTAAAGCATGCTGTATCTCAATGGCAAAATTATTTCGAATGATCAGGCGCATATTGAAGTAACCGATCGCGGATTTCTGCTCGGCGACGGCCTCTTTGAAACCATCGCCTGCCATCGCGGAAAAGCCGTTAACTTATCCGCGCATTGGTTTCGATTAGAGAAAGGAGCACGCTTATTATCTATTCCAATCACAATCTCATTATCGGAAATTTCTTCGATTATTGAATTACTCATTCATCAAAATAATATTGCTGAGGGCGTGATTCGCATTACCCTCTCGCGGGGAAATGGGCCTCGTGGTGTGGACATTTCCCCCAATACCAACCCCACCGTGCTGATCACCGTTAATGCTTACACCCGAAACGAAAATCCAATCACGTTGTGCACCGCCGCAATAAAAATAAATGAATCCTCGCCGTTAACACAAATAAAAACCCTGAATTACCTTGAAAAAATCCTTGCTAAAACCGAAGCAAAAAAAAGGAATTATGACGACGCACTCTTACTAAATACCAAAAATCGCGTGGTTTGTGCTTCAAGCGCAAATGTATTTTTTATAAAAAATAACGAACTTTTTACGCCGCCCACGGAGGAGGGCGCCTTACCCGGAACCACTCGAGAAATTTTATTAAAAATCGCCGCGCAGCATAAAATTCCCGTGCACGCACAACCGATGGAATTAACTTTCGCACACACTGCAGAGGAAGCGTTTATCACAAACTGTTTGATTGGATTGCGAGCGGTGAATCGTATTGATGAAACCGATTTCGAAATCAATAAAAGCTCTTTGACGGCGTTTTTACAACGGGAATATTTTCGTAAATTGTAGCCTTAATGTTTCACTCTAAACCGCGCAATCAAAAACCCAACAACCGCAGTCACCACCAAAAACGAAAACGCCCACTGATAATTGCTCACCGCGTAGGCGGGAACATCATTTACAATTGCTCCCTTCCACTCATAACGCAAAATAAACCCAATCACTGTCTGCGCAACACCGCCACCCAAAATGGCCGCCATGTTAATCAACCCCGACGCCGTGCCAAACACCTCTTTCGGCACGCTGTCATTAATCAAACTAAACGTAAACGCTTGAATCGACGCAGAGGTTCCGAGCAGCAACAACGCCATCGCTGTAATCCACGGCGAAACATGCGGTGCTAATAATAATAAAACCGAGCCCGCTATCGCCAAGACAAAACAAATTTCCACGGGCTGTCGGCGTTTCCCAGCGCGATTCGCGTACCACCCAAGCAGTGGGCTGCCGACTCCCAAACCCACCCAAAATAAAGAACACATTTGCCCGGCAACCACGTTCGTCCATCCGTAAACGGCCATCAAATAGGGAACTCCCCACAGAGCACCAATAGCTCCCACCGGGATCCAACAAATTAATCCGATGGCAAACACCCACCACACGTGGGACTGCCGAACCACGTAACGCAGTCGCTGCCATTCATTCGACAACGAAATCGTTTCGCTTTGTGCGGGTTTCGCACCGTCTCGAATTAAAAATCCATACACAAAAACCAAGGCAAAAGTAATCACCCCGATCACAATCATGGATTGACGCCAACCAAACCGATTAATGACCAACGCCAGCGGTGCTTGCCCAAACAGAGAACCCAAACATCCCGCCAGCTGAATAACACCCGCAATCACCGCAAATCGATGGGGCGACACCCAGCGCGATACCAAAAATATCGCACTGATAAAAGCACAGGCGGATCCCAAACCAATTAAAAATCGCGACGCGGCCGCCACCCAAAAATGTGTGGTCATGCCGAACATCAACACGCCCACTGCACTGAATAACACGGCAACAGTCAAAATTTTTCGAGCACCCAAGCGGTCCAACAACAAACCCGACGGTATCTGCATGAGTGTGTAAGAATAAAAAAAACTGGCGCTTAAAATTCCGAGCTCAGCAGCACCGATGTCAAATGAGCGCATTAATTGTTGCGTCATAATACTCGGCGCAACCTGAATAAAATAATCGTACACGTAAAACAGCGCGGCTAACCCGCAAATAACAAAAGCGGTAACCCGAGTTTGTGTTTGAGTGAATTGCGATACATTACTCAAAGTGATCCAAAATCCCGTCTAACTCATCCAAACTATTATAATGAATAATCAACCGGCCTTTTCCCTTCGGATTATGTCGAATAATCACAACCGCACCGATGCGATCCGACAAATCACTCTGCAATCGAGCCACATCGGGATCCGTAGTTTTTTCTCGAGACATTTTCCCCGGTTCTAATAACATCACGCGAATTAATCGTTCCGTCTCACGAACCGACAACGCGCGAGAAACCACGTTATTCGCCATCTCACTTTGTTTCGGCCCTTCGAGCGCCAACAACGCACGCGCGTGGCCCATATCGAGCAATCCCTGCTCGACCAACGAACGCACGTCGGGATTTAATTTCAATAATCGCAAAGTATTTGTGACACTCGCGCGCGATTTTCCAACGGCATCCGCCACTTCTTGGTGTGTCATTTGAAATTCATCGATGAGGCGCTGCAGCGCCACGGCTTCTTCGATGGCATTTAAGTCTTGGCGCTGAATATTCTCGATCAGCGACATGGCGATGGCCGCTTCGTCGGGAATATCGCGGATAATCACCGGAATTTCTTCTAATCCCGCCATTTGTGCAGCACGCCAACGACGCTCACCCGCAATGATTTCATAATGATTTTCGTGGTGTCGGACAACGATGGGTTGAATAATCCCTTGCGATCGAATGGAATGCGCGAGTTCTTCAAGCGCTTCTTTTTGCATTTGCCGACGCGGCTGATAACGACCGGGCTCAATTAAATCGATGGGGAGACTTTTTAATTCCGCGTGTTTTTCGGGCTGTGCTGATGTACCCAGTTCACTCAATAACTCCGACAACCCTAAGTCACTCAATCCTCGACCTAATCCTCGTTTTTTTACGTTCATTTAATTTTCCTCACGTGATGGTTAGCTCAGCGTGGTGACGCATGATTTCTCCTGCTAACGCCAAATAAGCAGCGGCCCCCTGCGAACTTTTATCGTAATTAATTACCGGCAACCCATGACTGGGTGCTTCCGCCAATCGCACGTTTCTCGGTATGACGGTTTCGTACACTTTTTCACTGAAATGTGACAGCAATTGTTCGGAAACTTCGATTGTCAGCCGATTTCGGCCATCGTACATCGTGCGCAACAAGCCTTCTAATTTTAGCGACGGATTAACCGACTTGCGAATGCGGTCGATGCTGGATAATAAACTGGTTAATCCCTCCAAAGCGAAATATTCGCATTGAATGGGAATGAGCACACTGTCCGCAGCAACCAAGGCGTTTACGGTCAACATATTCAGCGAAGGCGGACAATCGATGAGAATAAATTCATACCGTGATTTTATTGGCTCAAGCGCTTCTCGCAAGCAATACTCGCGACGGCCTTCTTTTAACAACCGGACTTCGGCAACCGTTAAATCACCGTTGGACGGCAGGAGGTCGTATTTCCAACTCGTGGAAACAATGGCTTCAGCGGCCTGGGCTTCGTTCAGCAGCACTGGGTTAATGGAAAGGGATAAGCTTTGTTTATCGATGCCCGACCCAACTGTTGCGCTGCCCTGAGGGTCCAAATCGATCAGCAACACACCCCGTTTGGCGGCCGCCAGCGATGCGGCTAAATTGACGGCGGTCGTCGTTTTACCCACGCCACCTTTTTGATTGGAAATCGCTATGACACGGGTCATCGGTCTCATCGGTCGCTCCCTCGTGCCATTGTATCAGACCACCGTGCGCGACGCTCGCTTGCTGGAAACAGGTATGTCATTCTGAGCGCATCCGTCATCCCGAGCGATAGCGAGGGATCTAGGATTAATTAATTCTGGATCCTTGTTTTCCCTGTATTTCTATGCGATCGAGACCTTTTGGGAAGCACCCCAACGGAACCCCTGTATTGCGAAGAGGCGCTCATCTGCATAAGGTACCCAAAAACGTCAATAACTACCCTGGGAGCGCTATGCCAGAGATTAGCCGCTTTTTAGGCATCATCATAGCTATGTACTATAAAGAACATAACCCACCTCACTTCCACGTGCGTTATAATGAGTACAAGGCCGCTGTTTCGATTCATGATCTGGCTGTGATCGACGGCAAGCTTCCAGCGAAGGTGCTGGGCTTAGTCATTGAATGGGCTAGTCTACATCAGCATGAGCTTCTGGAAGACTGGGAACTCGCAAGGCAATTAAAACAACTCAAGCCAGTTGCACCGTTGGAATAGAACGATGAAATGCCATCCTATTGATGTGGTTGAAGTGAAGGTTGTGAAGGATTACCAATTATTTCTGCGCTTTCAGGATGGTAAAAGTGGCATTGTGGATATTTCAAAAATCGTACCTTTTAAAGGCGTATTTGAGCCACTAAATGATAAAACTTTTTTTTCCACTGTCAGTATAAACAAAGATATCGGTACTATTTGTTGGCACAATGGTGCTGATTTATCTCCCAGTTATTTACGCAAACATTTAAAGTAATAAAAATCTCAGTTCTGAATTCGCATCAGATGGCGTTCTGCGTCGAGACCAGGGACGGATAGTCGATGAACGGAGTAGGGGAGCTTGAAATCCGTTAACTCTTGTTGGGGATACGTTCCTTTCATGATGAGCCAGTGTCCCTGAGGGTTCAGCAAGTGTTTTGTTTTTTGAATGATTTCCGAAAGGGTACCAAACGCGCGAGAAATAATCGTGTCAAAAGTTGTGCCCTTGTATTCTTCGACCCGTGCGCAAACGACCTCTACGTTCGGTATTTTAAAATGGGCTTTAGCGTGAATCAAAAAAGCGGTTTTCTTTTGACTGCTGTCCAGCAGCACGAACGATTTTTCCGGAAATACCAGTGCCAGCGGTATGCCCGGAAACCCAGCCCCACTGCCGATGTCTAAAATACGCGACCCGGTGCAATAAGGCGCTATTGATAAACTATCCAACAGGTGGTGCGTGATCATCTTCGGCAAATCCGTGATAGCGGTGAGGTTGTGAACTTTATTCCATTTCAACAATACATCCAGAAACGCAAGCAGGGTCGCTTGCACGGATTCGGAAACGGTGAGATTCAATTGCTTCAGACCGGATGTTAACTGTTCCGCGGGGGGCAATGGTGGTGACAATGTTTCTCCTTAAGGCGATTCCATTTCATAGAGAAATTGATAAACCGGTACGGTTTGAACACCTTCAATGGTACCCGCGAGTGGCGTCTTAGTCAGAATTAAATGATTTTTAAAATTTCTCAATGTTTTCAAATCGTTCATAGGGACTTTGTTGGCCCATTTCACTTCAATGGCCCGTACCGTATTTTTTTGTAGCCAAATGACGTCTACTTCTCCATCACCTTTGAAATAAAACGTCTTCGCCACTCGATGGCATTGGCTCGCAACACAGGCCTCCACAAGAACACTCTCCGCGGCAGCAGAATTTAAATACCCTTCCCTCTGCAACCAATGAAAAATAGTATGGTAAATAAACGGGTCGGTGAAATGAAACTTCCTGTCTTTTCTCGGAAATCCCTGTTTTTTATTGGTGTCAAAAGCTTGTAAATTAATGAGGATATCCATTCTTTCCAACAGCCGACAATAATCGATACACGTTTCTTTGCTGATGACACCAATTTTTCGGGTCAATGTCGAATAAGAAATTTGCGAGACCCCAATGGTTTGTAATGCTTGCAGTACCGCAAGCAACGTGTCTTCTTTTTTTCCTTGTTTTAAAAAATCGCCGCGAATCCATTGCTCATAAGTCAAATACGTCGCCGCTGAGATTTTTTGATGCTCCGCTAAATCATTAATCGCTCGCAAATAACCTCCACACTGCAGATAATCTTTAAAGAAAGAGGAGAGTATTTCCATCGTCGGCTTTTTTTTCGGCGAAAGTAAATTAACGTATTCTGAAAAAGACAACGGATAAACATGAAAATCAGTTTGTGCTGCTTTACCTCGTCTACCCGGAAATCGCATGGCTGCTTCTTTTAAAATAAGCGTGTCGGAACCCGTTAACAGGCAAAGCCCGATTTTAAAATGTCCTTCGTCAGCTAATGCCTTAATTACACGATCCCAGTCTTTAACGTAGGTGACTTCGTCAATAATAAGTAAAAATCGTTGCTGGGATACCTGATTTAAAAAAAATCGTAAGATATCGCCCAATGCTTTTGCATCCGGAATTTCATCGCAAGGTAAATACAGCATTTGCGTCGGTGGGAAAAGTTTTTTTTCTAGGCAATAACGAATCAGCAACTTGCATGAGGTCGATTTACCAACTTGCCGCCCGCCCGTTAAAATATAAATCCCCGGTGCACTGAGATCCAACTGCCGCCACCAGTGGGGGCTGTACTGATAGCGTAATTGAGACAGCTCTCGGAGCTGGGGGTCAAGCTCATCAAAAGCCTTAAGGCCTTCTTTAAAACGGTTGTGAACGGCATAGCTTTCTAGCATGAGGAAAGCATATCATCATTAGACAAATTTGTCTATCGGGCATTAGACAAATTTGTCTAATGGTGTGGGCTAGAATCAAGGAATTCCTGGGTTACGCCCGGGGCGGGGCCTGCCCTCGCCTTGCGGGGGCTGCACCCAGGCTACGACTGCATTCGATGCTTCAAAGATACTAACAAAATCGAAATCGCGGCGGGGGTCATGCCGGGAATGCGCGAAGCTTGCCCCATCGTTGTCGGTCTCACCGACATCAGTTTTTGCCGCACTTCGTGGGACAGGCTCGAAATTTGATGATAATCGATATTTTCAGGAATGACGGCGGTTTCGTAGCGTTTTTGGCGCTCAATCTCTTCGTATTGTTGCCGCAAATATCCTTCGTATTTTGCTTGGATATCGATTTGCTCTGCCGCACACGAATCTTCAAGTCCTGGCCCCAGTTCATTGATTTTCATTATGGCGTCATAAGAAATTTCCGGACGGCGCAATAATTCCGCCACGCGATAATCGCGCTCCAGCGTTTGTCCCGTGATTTTTTCAATTTCACCGGAAATTGTCGTACCCGGTTTCACACACAGAGTTTTTATGCGCTGAGTTTCACGGTGAATGGCATCGCGTTTGCGATTAAACGATCCCCAACGTTCGTCATCGACACAGCCCAGCTCTCGGCCTTTTTCGGTTAATCGCAAATCGGCATTGTCTTGCCGCAATAGCAATCGATACTCCGCCCGGCTGGTAAACATGCGGTACGGTTCGTTCGTACCACGCGTAATTAAATCGTCGATCAATACACCGATATAAGCTTCATCGCGCCGCGGTGACCACGGTTCTCGATTTTGAACGCGCAACGCCGCGTTAATGCCCGCAAGAATTCCTTGTGCTGCAGCTTCCTCGTAACCCGTTGTTCCATTAATTTGTCCCGCAAAATAAAGACCAGAAATAGGCTTGGTTTCCAGCGTCGGTTTTAAATCGCGCGGATCAAAAAAATCGTATTCAATCGCGTAACCAGGTCTGGTAATGTGGCACTGTTCCAATCCTTTCATGCTGTGCACAAATTCGTATTGCACGTCGTACGGTAAACTCGTGGATATGCCGTTCGGATAAACTTCGGTGGTGTTTAATCCTTCGGGCTCTAAAAAAATTTGGTGTGCGTTTCGATCGGCAAAACGCACCACTTTATCTTCAATCGAAGGACAATAGCGCGGACCAATCCCTTCAATCACGCCCGTGTACATCGGTGATTGATCGAGTCCACCGCGAATAATCTCGTGGGTTCTTTCATTCGTGTGCGTGATGTAACACGACACTTGCCGCGGATGTTCTTCAACGCGTCCCAGATACGACATCACGGGCGTGGGTTGATCTCCCGGTTGTTCTTCACACACGGAATAATCAATCGTGCGACCATCAATACGTGGTGGCGTTCCTGTTTTTAACCGGGACACGCGGAACGGTAATTCTCGCAAACGATCGGCTAATGCCAAAGATGGCGGATCACCCGCACGACCCCCGCGGTAATTCGATAAACCCACGTGTATCTTCCCACCCAAAAAAGTACCGGTCGTTAAAATCACGGTGGGCGCGTAAAATTGAAGGCCCGTCTGAGTAACAATCCCCGTGACTTTACCGTTTTCAATCAATAAATCGTCTACCGCCTGTTGGAACAACGTTAAATTTTGCTGATTTTCAACGGCGCTTCGAATAGCGGCTTTATACAGGGCACGATCGGCTTGCGCGCGCGTGGCTCTAACCGCCGGGCCTTTGCGGGAATTGAGGGTTCGAAACTGAATGCCGGCGCAATCGGTGGCACGCGCCATGATGCCGCCCAGCGCGTCGATTTCTTTAACAAGGTGACTTTTGCCAATCCCGCCAATCGCCGGGTTGCAGGACATTTGTCCCACGGTTTCCACGTTGTGGGTGATTAAGAGGGCTTTTACGCCCATCCGAGCGGCGACGAGCGCCGCCTCGGTGCCTGCGTGCCCACCGCCCACCACAATAACGTCAAATTGTTGCGAATTCATGCTCATACGAAACCCATTGGTCGGGGCGAAATTTTAACATATTCCTCATTCATTCACCCCTTACTAGCCCCCAGGCTACGGCTCTGCTGTGGGAGGGACCAAAGCAATAAAACAGAGTAAAAATAAACACTAAAACAAAGTAGAATAACAGCAATAAAACATAGTTAAGATACCTTATGCTCGATATTGAGATTATTTTAACAGATCCACAACATCAGTCTTCTCGATGGAAGGATCTTGTGAGAGCCAAGAAAAAACGGCAACGCTTTCTAATCTTGTTGGCACCTTTATTTGAATACACGTTCAAAAGGTTGACCGAAGCCCTTGAACACTCCTATCCCCAGGTGAAACAGCGATGCGCGCCCCAATTTTTATTTCGATCCGTAAAAAATGATTTGTCCGCCTTATTATTACCCATGATCGTGCGTGTGTGTGTTTTGGAAATGCATTCGCTCAGCGAGCGAAAAATTTTAAAATCCAAAACTTCGTCTGCGCGATTTAATGAGTTTATTCAAATTCTCACTCATCCACACCACGCCGCGGAACTCTTACAAAAGTACACGATTCTGAAAACGCAATTGAGCATCAAGATTGCGCAGTATATCGACGCTTATTTAGAATTCTTTTCTCGATTGAATCAAGATATTGAGACGGTATATAAAACTTTTTTAAATGGTCAGTATCGCTTCAAATTAAAAAGAGTAAAGGCCGACGGCGACCGTCATAACCACGGTCGCTGCGTCATGACTTTGGAATTTTCACTGGGAAATCGAACAAAAAAACTGATTTATAAGCCGCGCTCGGTGGAAATCGAGGTCGCTTATCAAGCCATGTTAGTGTGGTTTAATCAGCACCTTCGCACGATGAATCTTAAAACACTCACTGTGGCGCCAAAGAAAAACTATGGGTGGGTGGAATTTATCGATTATCGAGGCTGTCAAAAAAACACAGAAATCCAGCGTTTTTATGAGCGCATGGGAATTCTGATGGGCATCCTGTATTTACTAGCCGGTACCGATATACATTCAGAAAACGTTATCGCGCACGGCGAACAGCCCGTCGTCATCGATTTAGAGTGCTTATTCACCCCTTTTTATTTAAAGGAAGAAATCTCCGGCGCTAGCGCAGGAGACAAGCGCCCCAATAAAGCGCCTGAGCGATTTACTGTACTGAATACTTTATTTTTACCACAACGCACCTTGGCCGATGAGAATTATGGAGGATTTGAGACAAGTCCTCTGGCCGCCCAGGGTGGCGAAAAAACACCGTACCACGTGATGGAGTGGAAAAAAGAAGGTACCGATCAAATGCATCTAGTCCGTGTAAAAAAACGGATGCCTAAAAATGCAAATTTACCGACTTTGCGTGGAAAGCGATTACAGCCCGAAAAATATGAAAAAAATGTGCTGAGTGGATTTAATCGCATCTATCAAATTATTATGAAAAATAAGCGATTTTTTCTCAGTCCACGCTCTCCTCTAATGGCTTTTAAACATCACGAAACTCGGGTATTACTCAGAAGTACCAGCGAATACGCTAAGCTACTGATTGAAAGCTATTACCCGCTTTTCTTATTTGATCCCCAAAAACGCGATGAACATTTTTCCTGGCTTATTAAAAAATATGGCGGAAAATTAAATGCCGTCGTACGTTCTGAATTGAAATCTATAAAAACTGAAAATATCCCTTTATTCAAATCTCAAACAGACGGAAAATTCATTACTGACGAATCGGGCAAAAAACTCGAAATAGAAGTCGTATTGTCCGGTTTTGAACGAGTGATGTACCATATTCAACACGATATCAACACCAAAGATTTTGCGCTGCAACAATTATTGATTCGCAAGGCTTATGAAACACTGCATTTAAATTCCCGAAAAGAAAAGAAAATTTCCTGGGCGTTCAAACCAAGAGAAAATGTCCGCGACTACCGAACGCGAGCGATAAAAATTGCAAAGCACTCTTTAGATCAACTTGCACAACGTGAGGTGTTTAATCGAAATCAAATATCCTGGCCCACCTTAGAATCGGTTGGACCATTTTCTTGGAATGCCGGATTCACGTCGATAAATTTGTACAGCGGTATTGCAGGCATTGGACTCACTTTCGCATACGCCGCAGAAATTTTTCATCACAGAAAATATAAAGACTTAGCCTATCAGTGTTTTATGAGTATCCACGACACCCTGAACGAGCAAGGTATCGCATCGGTTGATGGGGTGGGTGGATTTTCAGGGGTGGGGGGGCTAATTTATGCGTTCAGCCATTTTTATCGCTTATCCACGGCTGATTTTGTCTTGTCGGATTTAGAAAAATTATTGAATTTTGTTCCCAAATTACTTTCGGACGATAACCAACACGACCTCATGGGAGGATGTACGGGATGTTTGGCGGCGATACAGGCCGCTGCTCCTTGGGTGGATGAGACTATAGTTAACGAAGTGTCGCATCAATGTATCCAACATCTGTTACAGAACTATCCTGAACCAAATCAGTTTCCACACGAAAATACGGGAATTAAAAGTTCAAAGCCGCTGTTGGGTTTCTCTCACGGTGTCGCTGGAATGGCATGGGCGCTGGCACGCGCAAATGAGACGGTCGGAAACACTTCTCCACGTGTACACGAATGGATCGTGCGCGCACTGGAGTATGAATCCCAACAATTTTCTCACACACAGAAAAACTGGCCAGATTTTCGTGCATTGAGTAAAAATAAAAAGGAATTCCAGTGGGCGTGGTGTCACGGCGCGCCGGGTATTGCGTTAAGTCGATTGGATTTACCCGTCATTTATCAAAATCAAACGACAACACAGGTCGAGCTGGCCATTGAGTCAACCCTGAAAAAAGGGTTCGGCGGGGTACACTGTTTGTGTCACGGTAGTTTTGGGAACTTGGAATTATTATTGACGGCTGTGGAAAAAGGCCTGTACCCCCAGCAGAAATACGAGCAAGTAGCGGCGGCTTTAATACATCACATTGACCACAAAGGCATTCAACCGGGCGTCGCGACAACATACAGCATTCCGGGATTAATGTTGGGCATTTCCGGCGTGATTTACCAGCTGATGCGTGTGGTATACCCCGGTCGTGTACCTAATGTGTTACTTTTTTTATAAGCAGGCGTAGCAGGTATTGACTTGGGAGTGTCCCAATGCCTTGTTTTTTCTTGGAATTTCGACACTACCTACGGCAGCGAGCTGTTGAACGTTCTGGGTAAACATTTGTATCACCTCTTTGGTTACCTGTTTTTATGCTCGCTAGTATACCCCTTCCTTTCCATATTGTCTATTTTTTGGACATCTTACCCAGCGAGAGCCATTGCCGGAAAAAAGATCCCCTCGATTCGGATTAACTATTTCCCAATACAAAAACTCGAAAAAATCTCGCCCAGCAAATCATCGGAAGTAAATTCACCGGTGATCTCGGATAATGATGTTTGTGCGCGGCGCAAATCTTCCGCCAATAATTCGCCTGCGCCGCGATTGACGAGCTGCGTAGCTCCGTTTTGTAGGGAATCATGCGCGCGCTGCAGTGCGTCCAAATGCCGTCGTCGGGAAATAAAGGTGCCTTCTTCTGTTTGGCAATATCCCATGTGTTCTTTTAAATGCGTTTTTAACAGGTCAATTCCCAGTCCGGTTTTTACGGATAATTTAATATTAGGGTAATCATTATCGATGTATTTTCTCGGGTTTTCATTCAACAAATCGATTTTATTTTTAATCACGGTTATTGGGATTCTGTATTCGGCCAATTTCGGTAACAACGATTTTTCGCCCGATGTTTCTTGAGTGGCGTCCGTGACCAATAAAATCATATCGGCGGTTTCCATTTCGCGGTGAGCGCGCTTCATACCTTCCTGTTCAATCACGTCTGGGGACTCTCGGAGTCCCGCCGTATCCATCACGTGCATCGGCATTCCATCGATGTGGATCGATTCTTTTAATACATCTCGCGTTGTTCCCGCAATATCCGTGACGATGGCGGAATCCCTACCGCTGAGTCGGTTGAGCAAACTCGATTTACCGACGTTGGGTTCGCCGGCAATTACCACGCGTATACCTTCTTGGAGCAACGCGCCTTGTTTGGCTTGTGCTTGAATTTTTTCAATCCGATGGATTAAATCAAATAGTTTCGTTTTAATCGCACCGTCCGCAAGAAAATCAATTTCTTCCTCGGGAAAATCGATAGCGCCCTCCACAAAAGTTCTTAACCGAATAAGATCAGCAATCAGTTCATCAATTTTCTTGGAAAATTCACCGTGCAACGATCGCACGGCCGATCGCGCTGCTTGAACAGAACTGGCATCAATCAAAGCGGCAATCGCCTCTGCTTGCAGTAGGTCTATCTTGCCGTTTAAAAAAGCGCGTAATGAAAATTCTCCCGGATTTGCTAATCGCGCACCCAATGCAACGACGCGCTGCAATAATTGATCCATGACAACCGGTCCGCCGTGCCCGTGCAATTCAACCACGTCTTCTCCGGTAAATGAGTGAGGATTTTTAAAATAAAGCGATAGTCCTTCATCGATACAAGAACCGTCTTCGTTTTTAAAAGAACTCATGGTTGCTACCCGCTCTTTCGGCAAGAAACCAATGAGATTTTTCACAATACTTGATGCATTCAGCCCAGACACACGCACAATACCAACACCACCCCGACCGGGTGGTGTGGCAATAGCGGCAATCGTATCAATCGGAGTAGATGGTCTATTTGTATTTTTTTCGAAGGCGCTTCTCGTGTAACTTTGCTTTGTGTTTTTCATACGTTTTATTCACGTACCATTGCTGCAGGGCTTGAACGATGTTGTTCGTAAACCAATACAAAACCAATCCCGCAGGGAAGTTGACAAAGAAAACCGTAAACACAATTGGTAAAATCCACATCATTTTTTGCTGCGTCGGATCTGGCGACGTCGGGGATAACCACTGTTGAAGCAACATACTTAATCCCATCAAAATGGGTAAAACGTAGTAAGGATCTTTCATCGACAAATCGTGTATCCAAAAAATAAACGGCGCCTGTCTTAATTCAACGCTTTCGATAATTACATAATAAAACGCGATAAAAACGGGAATCTGAATAACCATCGGCAAACAGCCACCCAACGGATTTATCTTTTCCTTGCGATACAGTTCCATTGTCGCTTTGCTTAATGCTTGACGATCGCTACCGTGCCGTTCTTTCAAGGCTTGCATCCGGGGCTGCATTTCGCGCAACCGCGCCATGGAACGAAAACTCTTCGCGGAAAACCAATAAAAAACAATTTTAATGAGTATTGTGGTGACGACGATGGACCAACCCCAGTTTCGAACCAGCGTATGAATTCCACTCATAATCCAAAAAAGAATAATCGAAACAGGCCACAGCCAACCGTAATCGATGGTGCGATCTAACCCGGGTGCTAAACCCTTCAACCGTTTTGCTACTTCCGGGCCCACGTAAAACGTTGCGCCGCTTTGTGCTTTTGCATTCGCCGCTACCGTCATTTGTGGACTGACAAACCCAACGATATAAATATTATTTCCGTTCGACGGCGATGCGACGACGTGGCTGTAATAGTGATAATTTAAATTGGGATTCAGGGGTATCCACGCACTCAAAAAATAATGTTGCTGCATGGCAATCCAGCCGTCTCTGCTGTCGCGACTGATGCTGGCTTTATCCAACGTTTTGTATGACAATTTTTCATAGGGTGTATTTGGGCTGGAAATCGCCGCACCGTCGTAAGAACGTGTGTAAAAATGCGATTTTTGCTCGCTGGGCTGACGCCGGGTAATTTGCGTATATAAACTTCCCGACCAGGTTTTTCCAGAGGCATTAGCAACTTCTACGATTAATTTAACGGCGTAATCGTTTCTTTGGAACAGATAGGTTTTGGTGACGGACAATCCGTTCGCTGTTTTTCCGGTTAACGTGACCGCTAATTGATTTTGCCCACTTTCAAGTGTGTACTGCGACTTCGCGGAAGAAAATTGAATCGGCGCCGTTTGTCCATCTTTTCCCGTGTTGGTGAGGCCCGATTGCAGTACGTAGAATTCATTGGGATCACCGCTTAAAATCGATATGGGGGTATTTTTTTCTTCAACGGATATCGGATATTTCGGCAATTGCGCGGAAACGATATTTCCATCGCGAGTGTCAATCGCCACCTCTAATACATCTGTTTTAACCTGCACTAACGATTTCGATGATGCATCCGCGCGAACCGCAGTCGTTCCAGCGGCTTTCGTTTTCGTGGCAACACTCGGATTATAGGTTGCGGGAGCGAATGAGGCTTGATCCGTGGATTTTTGTTGTTCCGTCGCAGCCGGTGTCGCTGGGGTTACCGCGGGAGGATAGTCGCGAATCCACGCGTTATAAAGTGCAACGCCCAAAAGCGCAACGATGACGTAAGAAATAATTCGCTTAATATCCATACTTAACCCTTTTTTGATTCCGGTACGGGATCATAGCCACCCGGATGAAACGGGTGGCACCGTAAAAGACGACGGGCAGCTAAATAACCGCCCTTAAAAACACCAAATCGTTTGATTGCCATTTCGGCATAACACGAACACGATGGATGGAAACGGCAACACGGCCCCAAAAAAGGGCTCACCAACAATCGGTACAGTGCAATCAGGCCGATAACAACGGTTTTGATCGCGTAATTAATTGGGAAAACAATTCGTCTAAACATTGCCTTAACTCTTGTCGGCTCCCGGTGGTTGCTTGGGGTTTAGCAACGACAATGACGTCTACGGGTGATAGATTTTCTTGGCGGTGTCGAAACACTTCGCGTGACAACCGTTTCAAGAGATTTCTCGTTACCGCTTTCGGTACATTGCGACGACTGGTTACAACCGCCAATCGGGGAACCCCTGTTTCATTGCCACGATAGTAAAACACATAATACCGCCCAGATAAACGTTGGCGTGCAGAATAAACCGATTGAAACTCAGATTTGCTTCGGAGGTGCTGTTTCTTGGGGAAGCCCTTGCTCATCAGACGGATAAACGGGCTCTCCCTTTGGCACGTCGTGCGTTCAGAACTTTCCGGCCACCCTTGGTAGCCATACGTGCACGGAACCCATGGGTTCGGTTTCGGCGAATCTTGCTGGGTTGATATGTTCTTTTCATGGCTCTGCCTTAATACGATAGTTGAGTCTTGATAAGACCCGCAATGATAGACGAGGGGGCCCTGGACTGTCAAATGCGGAAAGTGGGCACAGGTTATCCACTACCGGAAATTTTTCCACGTAAGTAACTACTCTATAACTTAAATATATAAATCTTAATTTTATTGAAGTTGTTGTAGTCTCCGGTATATCTCGAACAACCAGAATGTTTTAATATAATCAAACGGTTACATAGCCATTCGATCATCACGAAAAAGTGTCTATCTTTCGGATAAGCCGGTAGGGGTTGTGGATAACTTTGGTGTCGCTCGGTCGGGTGCTCTTGTGTAAACAAGTTATCCACAGTTTGTCAGGGGTGGTATATTCGCCCTCAACCCCCTATAATTTACGGACCTGCCGAAGGAAAGGATCAATCATGAAGAGCTACCACAAAATTCTCGTTGCGCTTGAGCTTAACCCCGAATGCGATCAACACCTATTGGAAAAAGCGCAAGAGTTGGTGGCTCAGGAGCAGGCTGATTTATACGTCATCCACGCCGTTGAACATTTGAGTAACTACGGGGCCGCTTACGGTGTATCGGCCGGTATCGACGTTGAAGAAATGTTACTCAAAGAAGCTAAAGAATCGATGTCGGAAGTGGGGAGTCGTCTGCAAATTCCTCAAGACCATCAAATCGTCAAAGTGGGCCCGGCAAAATTTATTATTTTGGAAGAGGCCGATCGTGTCGGTATTGATTTAATCGTGGTCGGCAGCCACGGACGACACGGTGTTCGATTATTATTGGGTTCAACGGCGAATGCTGTATTGCACGGCGCGAAATGCGATGTGTTGGCGGTTCGTGTTAGGCAGTAAATTTTCTCATCCGCGCGTAATAAAATCCATCCATTCCACCATCACCGGGAAGAATTTGTTTTCCGTGTGTTTGTGTAACAGCGCCGGGTAAGTCGAAGCGGTCCACGTGTGCATCAGTATTAATTGACAAAAACCGCGCAATAACCGCTTCATTTTCTATGGGTAAAATTGAGCACGTCGAATAGAGTAAAATCCCATTCGGTTTTAGTAATGGCCACAGAGCCATTAATAAGCGGAATTGTTGGTTGTGGTGTTGTTCGATGTCTTTCGGAGTTCGCAGTATTTTTATATCCGGATGTCGACGAATAACACCCGTGGCCGAGCAGGGTGCATCCAATAAAATTCGGTCGAAGAGTTCGCTGTTCCACCAGTCCTCCGTCCTTTCAGCATTAGCGCAGAGGATCTGAAGGTGATGGGTTTTCAGCCCGAGTCGTTCAATATTATTTTCAATGACCGACAACCGAGAAGCATTACTGTCGATAACCACGAGTTTTTTAATTTTTTTTGAAAGTTCTAAAATATGCGTGGTTTTGCTGCCCGGTGCGGCGCACGCATCCAGAATAATTTGATTGTCTTCAATATCCAGTAAGTGCGCCGCATATTGTCCCGCAGCATCTTGCACGTAACACAACCCGGCGTCGAAACCCGGAAGTTGATCGACGGGCAAGGGTTGCGGTAAACGAATGGTTTCGGGTAAAGACCCAAAGGATTCGGCCTCAATGTGATTTTCTTTCAGTAATTTTAAATAATGATCGCGCGATATTTTTTGTAAATTAACGCGAAGAAAAAAGGGTGGGCGGTCGTTATTGGCGGTCAAAATATTTTTCCAATAATCAGGCCATGACTGTTTTAACCGATCGATTAACCATGTTGGGTGAGCATAATGACCTTCGGATGTTTTATCGGCTTCCCGTAAGTAATATTCTTTTTGTGACAAAAACAATCGAAGTGTTTTATTGATTAATCCTTTGGCCCATATTTTTTTAAGTGATCGTGTTGCACCTACGGTTGTAGAGACCGCGGCGTAATCGGGCGTGTTTAAATAAATCAGTTGATATAAGCCGATCAGCAAAAGACAATCAATGTCGTTATCTTTTTGGCGTAGCGGTTCGTGTAGGAGTTTTTGTGAAATGAGTTTTAATCGAAAATACCAGCGTAAAACGCCATAGCTGATTTCTTGGATAAACGCACGTTCGGTTGAGTGTGGTATTTCCTTTAAAACCGTTGATAACGCGGTCGTGAGCGATTCTTTTGATTGAATGACGCGATTAATGATTAAGGCCGCTAGCGCGCGTGTATCGGTCATAATAAAGAAATATCGGCAACGTGAGTGAACATTTTCCGTAAAGAGGACAATAAGGCTAAACGATTATTTCGGATTTTTTGATCATCGACCATCACCATCACCGTATCAAAAAAAGTATCGATGGGCTCTTTTAATGTCGCAAGGTCGCTCAAAGCGCGCGTATAATCGGACTGTTCATACAGCGCCTCGACACTTTTCGCTTGGTTATTCAGTAATTTTGCCAAATTTCGCTCGGCCTCGTTTTCGAAAAGAGCCGAATCTATTTTCTTTTCTGAAAAATCCTTAGCTTCTTTTCGTAAAATATTGCTGACTCGCTTATTGGCAGCTGCTAGCGCTTCAGCTTGAGGTAACTGCTGAAAGTGTTGAACGGCTTTTATTCGAAGATCAAAGTCCAGTGGTTGCGTGGGTTTTCGCGCTAACACTGCTGAAAAAACATTCGCTGCAATGCCTTTTTCTGAGTACCACGCGCGCAGACGATCCATGATAAAGGCGAACGCCTGATCAACCACGTCTTTGTTCGGCAATGAAATTTGATAATTTTTACGGGCTTCTTTTAAAAGTTCGAACAGATCCAACGGCAATTGTTTTTCAATTAAAATCCGTAAAATTCCGAGTGCGGCGCGGCGCAGTGCAAACGGATCTTTGTCGCCGGTGGGGGTTTTATTAATGCCGAGAATTCCTACGATTGTGTCTAAACGATCCGCACAAGACAGGGCACACGCGATGGGAGTATGCGGCAACTCATCTCCCGCAAAACGGGGCTGATACTGTTCCCGAATAGCTTGCGCTACCGCTGTGGGCTCTTTGTCGTGGCGCGCATAGTAATAACCCATTACCCCCTGCAGAGAGGGAAATTCATACACCATTTCACTGACTAAATCGCCTTTTGACAGTAAAGCCGCTCGTTTGGCCACATCCCCGTCCTCACCGAGTTGATCCGCAATAGAGCCCGTTAATTTCGCCAGGCGTTTTACTTTATCCGCTACGGTGGAAAGCTCGTGTTGAAAAACAACACCCTCTAATTTCTTCAGCTGTTTTTCTAGGGGTGTATTTAAGTCATTGTCATAGAAAAAAGAAGCATCGGCGAGACGTGCATTGATCACACGCTCGTTGCCCTTTATTACGTGTTGTTCATCCTTACTTTCAATATTGCTTACCAGGATGAAGTTTGGCAGCAATTCACCTTTATTATTTTGAACGGCGAAACACCGTTGATGTATTTTCATCGATGTGATCAAGACTTCGGGAGGCAGCTCAAGAAATTCGGCTCGAAAACTACCCAGCAATGCGACGGGCCATTCGACCATGCTTGTGACTTCGCTCAACAGATCTTCATCGATAGTTGCTCGGCCTACTTTTGCAGCGGCTTTTTCTATTTGAGCACGAATTTTTTCCCGCCGTTTTTCAAAATCGGCAACGACCATGCCGTGGGTCATTAACAATTGCTGATAATCTTTCGGTTGAGTGATGAGAATTTTTTTGGGGTGATGAAACCGATGTCCGATGGTTTCTCGACCCGCGGGCTGCCCCAACACCGTTGCTGGAACGATATCCTTCCCGTACATCATCACGATCCAATGCACGGGACGGATAAATACCCAGGAATGATTGCTCCAGCGCATGGGCTTTGTGATGGGCAGTTGTTTTAAAGCAGTATTGACGATGTCGGGTAAGAGATCGATCGTCTTTTTACCGGCCTGTTCGATGCGACAAATAACCCAGCTGCCTTGAGGAGTTTCTTTTACGGTTAACTGATCGGTAGAAACGCCACACGACCGCGCAAAACCCAAGCACGCCAAAGTGGGTGTGCCATTTTTATCGTAAGCGGCTTTTATACTCGGGCCCTGCCGTTCGATTAAACGCGGTGATTGGTGATCGATTAGATCGCTCGCTAAAACGGCCAATCGTCTTGGCGTTGCAAATGCGTGGATATCATTAAAAGACAAGTCGGATTTTTGGAGCTGCGCTTCGATAGCTGCGCGCAGTGACATCGAGAGTGATCGCAGGGTTTGCGGTGGCAATTCTTCACAACCGATTTCTAATAAAAAATCCTGTGTGGCCATTTATGTTGTCTCTTTTTTCAGCATCGGAAAACCCAGTTTTTCCCGCATCGAATAATACGCTTGTGCGACGGACTGGGCGAGCTTTCGAACGCGCAAAATATACCGCTGCCGTTCGGTGACGGAGATGGCTTGTCGTGCATCGAGTAAATTAAATGTGTGAGATGCTTTCAATACCATTTCATAAGCGGGCAGGGGAAGCTCGGCTTCCACTAAACGCGACGCTTCTTTTTCGTAGTAATCAAAATGATTGAACAAGGCCTCCACGTCCGCGAGTTCAAAATTATAAGTAGACATTTCCACTTCGTTTTGATGAAAAACATTGCCATAGGTGATGACGCCTTCTGGCGTGGCGGTCCACACGAGATCGAACATATTGTCGACGCCCTGTAAAAATAAGGCCAGCCGTTCTAGTCCGTAGGTAATTTCCCCCGTCACCGGGGAACATTCGAGGCCACCGACCTGCTGAAAATAAGTGAACTGTGAGATTTCCATGCCGTCTTGCCACACTTCCCAGCCGATTCCCCACGATCCCAGCGTAGGCGCTTCCCAATTGTCTTCCACGAAACGAATGTCGTGTATCAAAGGATCGATGCCCAGTGCTTTTAGCGAACCCAGATATAAGTTTTGGATATCGTCGGGCGATGGTTTAAGCACGACTTGAAATTGATAGTAGTGTTGCACACGATTGGGGTTATCGCCGTAACGACCGTCCGTGGGACGTCGAGAAGGTTGCACGTAGGCCGCGTGCCAGGGCTCCGGGCCGATCGCACGCAAAAACGTCGCGGGGTGGAAAGTCCCCGCGCCCACTTCGAGATCTAAGGGCTGCAACAGAATGCAGCCCTGTTCGGACCAGTATTGCTGCAGGGTGAGTATCATCTGCTGAAAACTCAGCCCGCGTGCACGAGCGGATGGCGAGCTCACTTTAATTGATCGATCAGCGATTGTAAATTTTCTGCTGACGTTGCGCCGGGAACGAAGCGGAACTGTGTCAACGCTTTATTGCCGATGACAAATGTTGGTGTTCCGATCAAATGCAATGCTTGTGCCAATTTAAAATTGTCACGCAGCTGTTGCTGGATAGCGGGACTGTTCATGTCTTTCTTGAGTTGTTCAACGTTCAAGCCGACCGATTTTGCTGCTTGAAATACCTTAGCTTGCGTGAGCGGATTGTCGGTACTCAGCAGAGCGTCGTGTAAAGCATAATATTTGCCTTGTTTGACCGATGCCAAAGCGACTTTTGCAGCAAATTGCGATGCATCACCAAAAATGGGTAGCTCTTTGAAGACAATGCGCAGGTTTGCGTTTTTCTTCACGACGCCTTGAACAATAGAATTCATTGCTTTGCAGTGGCCGCATTGATAATCGAAGAATTCCACTACAGTTACTGTGCCATTCGGATTGCCCGCAACGGGGGAAGCCGGATCGTTAAATAAAGACTTTGTGTTTTGTTGAATGGCTTTTTGCGCGAAGGCTTCTTCTTGAGATTCCGTTTGTTTTTGCAGGGCCTGAGAAGCCTCTACTAATACTTGCGGATTATTGACGAGATAATCGTGCACGATTTGTTGAATGTCTTTGATTTGTTCCGGTGTGAAGCTGGTAACAGTGGTGGATGGTGCTGTTTGTGCTGGCGTTTCCGGCGCAGCCATCGCAGACAGACTGATAAACGCCCCCCCAATCAACAGAGTAGTTAACATTTGACGTATTTTCATGGAGATTACTCCCTTATCGGTTCAGATGGTTTTATTACTAAGCGGCAATGGCCATCGTTTCACGAATTTTTTGCATCGCGTTTTTTTCCAGTTGGCGAATGCGTTCGGCAGAAACACTGTATTTTTCGGCCAATTCGTGCAAAGTCAGTTTATTTTCATTCAGCCAACGTTGACGAAGGATGTCTTGGCTGCGTTTATCCAGAGTTTTCATCGCGTGGTACAATCGGCTTTCTTGATCGTGCGACCAATCGTTTTGTTCCATTTGTGTCGCGGGGTTATAGCGTTTGTCTTCCAAGTAGTGAACGGGTGCGCCCCATCCGCCGTGTTCGCTATCGCTGTCGTCACTGGGGTCGAAGGCCTCGTCGTAACTGGCTAAACGCTCTTCCATTTGTCGGACGTCTTTGTAACGGACGTTGAGTTCTTCGGCGACGGCGTGCGCTTCATCTTCGCTGAACCAACCTAATTTTTTTGCGTGCTTTCGTAAATTGAAAAATAATTTGCGTTGCGCTTTGGTCGTTGCGATTTTAACAATGCGCCAATTACGCAATACGAATTCGTGAATTTCTGCCCGAATCCAATAGACGGCAAAAGAAACCAATCGAACGCCGACTTTAGGATCGAAGCGCTTTACGGCCTTCATTAGACCGATGTTTCCTTCTTGGATTAAATCCGCTTGTTGAAGACCGTAACCGGAATACCCGCGCGCAATACGCACTACGAAGCGCAGATGGGCCAGGACTAATTTTCGAGCGGCTTCGAGATCGTTCTCTTGGCGGAAACGTAACGCCAGTTCGTGCTCTTCTTCGGGTGTGAGCAAGGGAATCCGATTGACCCAGTTTATATAAGAACTCAGGCTTCCAACGGAAAGCGATTTTTCATCGATGCAGGGTAAGTGGTTACTCATGTTAGCTAAATCAATTGGTTATTGAGCTCAAGTCGACCAGAAATTCTACCATCCTTTTTTGGATAGTGCTAATGGGGAAACGAATGCCCCAGAACTTATGTGTAGCCTTGATGAAGCGAATTGTAGCCTGGGTGCAGCCACGCTTCGTGGCGTAACCCAGGAACTCAGGAATTCCTTGATTACGCGGAGCCTGTCCTCGCCTTGCGGGGGCTGCATCAAGGCTACAAATCAAAGGGTCTCGGGCGACGTCAGGTGTCGGCGGACGGCTACCCAGGACCCGATGAGCCCCAAGAGCGCGGAGGTCAAAATGATGGCTAAACCGGCGGCCGCATTGAGTCCGCTCATGGCGAACGAGTTCCCGTAGCTCTCGGCGAGGTGCTGAGCGGGTGACTGAAGCCACCACAGCATGAGGGTGACCAGCATCCAGGCTAAACAGCCGCCCAGGCATCCGTATAAAAAACCTCGGTACAGCAAAGGCCGTCGAATAAAGGCATTGGTTGCGCCAACCAGCTTGAGGATATTCATTTCTTGGCGATGAGTTTGCGTCGTCAGCCGAATAGTGTTCCCAATAATCAAAACCATGCCGACCCCAAAAAGAAAAGCGATGGTGGTGATGATGCGTTTTCCTAACGTGATGATGTCGCCCAGACGATGAATCCACGCTAAATCCAGTTCTGCCGTGTCTACGATGGGTAAGGTTTTTAAATCCGATACCATTTTTTTCAGCCGCTCAGAGTCAAGCTTTGTTTTTGGCGTGATTACCAAAACGGGTGGCAAAGGATTATTCTGAGATAGTTCAACGGTGTCTGCGAAAGGCGAATTTTTTTTAAATTCTTTGAGCCCTTCGGCGGGGGAAATGTAGCGAACGTTGCGAATATCATCGCGATTTTTCAGTTGTAATAAGGTTTGTTTTATTTGTACGTCGGAACTGGTTTTTTGAAGATAGAGTGAAATGGTCGGATTCCCATTCCAGGGCTTGCTGAGCAATTGGAAATTTTGAAGGAGTAAGTAAAATCCCGCGGGTAAAGCTATCGCGACACCCATTACGGCGATCGTCATCACGCTAGCAAATGGCGCGTGGACTAACTCGCTGAAACCGTAAATACACGCGCGCGCGTGATTCATTAGCCATAATGCAATGGAAGGGTAACGCTTGGGTTCATTGTGTGGCGTCATTACCTTGGTCTCCGGCTAATCGTCCGTTTTGAAGCGTGATGATGCGGTGATTTAAAGGAGCGATCAGCGATAAATCGTGTGTAGCCACCAGCACGGTAACGCCAACGTCATTAAAAGCCTCAAATAAACGCATAATTTCAAAGGATAGTTCGGGATCGAGGTTTCCCGTGGGCTCGTCGGCGAGCACGATGAGGGGTCGATTGACGATCGCACGGGCAATACCAATGCGCTGCTGTTCTCCGCTCGATAAGTCCATCGGAAATAAATGAGTTTTGCTTAACAGGCCCACTTTATCCAAAGAAGCGTGAACCCGCCGTTTAATTTCGCGGGGACGATAGCCGCAAATGACGAGCGGAATGGCCACGTTGTCAAACACGGTGTGGTGGTATAACAATTGCGGATTTTGAAAAATCATTCCGATGCGTCGTCGTAAATGCGGTATTTGATGTGCGGATAACCGCGCTAAATTCTGATTATCGATAGTGATTTGTCCATGCGTCAGTGGCTCAATTAACATCATGAGTTTCAATAGCGTCGTTTTCCCCGCACCGGAGTGGCCGGTCAAAAAAACCATTTCACCGGCTCCCAGAGAAAAAGAAACGTTCATTAATGCCTGGTGGCCGTTCGGATAATTTTTACTGACTTGCGTAAAACGAATCATGTTTCTTCAAAAAGTGTGTCAATAAAAGATTGTGCCTCAAAAGGCTTTAAATCGTCGATGTGTTCTCCGACGCCGATAAAGCGAATGGGTAATTTCATTTTTTCGGCAATTGCAAAGATGATTCCGCCTTTTGCGGTGCCGTCTAATTTAGTGAGCGCGATGCCGGTTAATCCAATAGCCTCGTGGAATTGTTGTGCTTGATTGATGGCGTTCTGTCCAGTGCCGGCATCGATAATTAACAGAATCTCGTGCGGCGCCGCGGAGTTTTGTTTTTGCATCACGCGTTTGATTTTTTGTAACTCTGCCATTAAATGCGACTGCGTGTGCAGGCGTCCTGCAGTATCGGCAATGAGAACATCGATATTTTTTGCGCTTGCTGATTCCATGGCGTCGTAAATGACAGAGGCGCTGTCGGAACCCGATTGTTGTGCAATGACTGGAACTTGATTGCGCTCACCCCACACCTTTAATTGATCCACGGCGGCTGCACGAAAGGTATCACCGGCGGCGAGCATGATTTTTTTTCCTTGTTGTTTGTAGTAATGTGCCATTTTTGCAATGGTTGTAGTTTTCCCGACGCCGTTTACGCCGACCGTTAAAATAACAAAAGGCGATGAGCTTGGAATGAGAGGTTGCTGACACGGCCTAAGAATTAAAAACAATTGTTGTTTGAGCGATTTAAGCAAGGATTCGGGGTTGGATAATTCTTTCCGGGCAATTTGTTGGGCGAGATTATCGAGAATACGACGGCTGGCCTCCACACCAACATCGGCCGTGAGCAAGAGCGTTTCCAATTCATCCAGCAGATCGGCATCAATCGTTTTTTTACCTAAAATAAGATTGCCTAAGCCGTCTTTGAAGCGGCCAAACCAGCGTTTTTTAGGTGGTTCCGCTGAAGGTTCCCGTTTCGATTTTGAGAAGCCAAACATCCATTCTCCGCGTAGCTGAAATTCCAGGTGAAACCCAGTACAATGCCCACGTGCTATCCTAGCATTGCAGCTCAGAAATTTAAAAGGATTGAGAGCGTAATGAGTGTTAAAATAATTAGGCATCGAAGCGAGGGGATCCTTTTTCCGGCAATGGCTCGTCGGGCTCCGCCCGACTGCGCTTTATTTGCCTGCAAAAGGATCCCCTCGCTTCGAGGTCAGAAACGTAGGTTGGGCTGAATGAAATGAAGCCCAACGAATTAGTTAGTTGTTGGGCTTCGCAAGCTCAGCCCAACCTACCTCAAGGCTGAGTGGTGAAGAAATAAAATGAGAAATACTCTGTTTCGATTTGCTCTGCTATTTACCTTGATGGTAAGTGTCACCGCGCATGCCCAAAGCGTTCACGAATATCATTTGAAAAATGGTTTAACGTTATTGGTGAAAGAAGATCACCGCGCGCCGGTTGTGTTTTCATCGGTTTGGTACAAGGTTGGCGGAAGTTATGAACACGACGGCATTACGGGGATTTCACACGTGCTGGAGCACATGATGTTTCGGGGATCCCGAAAATATCCAGCAGGGATGCTCGAAAAACTCATCAGCGATAACGGTGGTGATCAAAATGCCATGACCGGCAATGATCAAACCGTGTATTACGAACGCATCAGTAGCGATAAATTACCGCTGACTTTTCAAATTGAATCCGACCGGATGCACAATTTATTGTTGAAACAAAGCGATTTTGAAAAAGAAATTCAGGTGGTGATGGAAGAACGACGAATGCGCTTTGATGATAATCCCAATGCGCTTACCTATGAGCGCTTTATGGCAGCGGCGTTTGTGAATAATCCTTATCACCATCAGGCAATCGGTTGGATGACGGACTTGGAACACATGACGATTCAAGACGTGCGTCGTTGGTATCATACGTGGTATGTCCCCAATAATGCCATCGTTGTGGTGGTGGGGGATGTTCAACCGGAAAAAGTATTTGCTTTGGCGAAGAAATATTTCGAGCCCATTCCCTCATCGTCGGTTCCGGCGTTGAAACCACGCACCGAAATTCCCTCGCTGGGCACAAAGCAAGTCGATGTTAATATTCCCGCGAAATTGCCGCTTTTATTTGAGGGGTATCAAGTCCCAACATTGACGACTGAGAAAAACTCTGAAAAACCATACGCGTTAGATGTGTTAGCTTCGTTGTTGGGAGGATCCGACAGTTCGCGGTTTGCTCGGAACTTAGTGCGCGGCAAACAAATCGCGAGCTTCGCCCAAGTCAGTTATGATCCCTATCAGTTGCACAGTGCGTTGATTGTTTTTGTTGGTGTTCCCGCGCAAGGACACAGTATTACTGAGTTACAGAGTGCGTTTGACAACGAAGTCAAACAATTGCAAGAAAAGCCCGTTACGCCGAGTGAACTTGAGCGCGTTAAAGCGCAAGTGATTGCAGGCGATGTTTACAAAGCGGATTCTTTGGTAAATCAAGCGTTCGACCTCGGCACCCCAGAATCCATCGGTTTGTCGTGGAGAAATTCACAAATTTACGTTTCGCGTATTGAAGCGGTTACCGCTCAACAAATACAAGAAGCCGCGAAACAGTATTTAATTTCTCGAGGGTTGACGATTACCGTGTTGCATCCCACGGGAGCGCCAAAGCAGTCGGGTGTGGATCAGTTGCCGTCGTCGGGGTTGCGGTGATGGTTGTGCATTCTTTTCAATTATGGAAGACCGCCTGCGCGGGAGGATGACGGAAAGTGATAGGATTTGAATTTCCCTCCCTGGGTTTGGATCCCCACCATCCTTGGTGAGGACGACGGAATAAGGTGATGACATTCATGCGAATAATTCTCTTTTTTATTGCGATGGTTTTTTTCGGTGCGGCAATGGCAGCTTCGGCTGAACCGGTAAAAATACAGCATTGGTCGCTGAAAAACGGGGCGAATGTATATTACGTGCATTCTGCTCAAGTTCCTATCGTGGATATTGAGGTAGTTTTTGCGGCGGGTTCTGCTTACGATGGAAGTAAGCCGGGAATTGCTTCACTGGTTAATTCTTTATTGAATCAGGGCTCGAAGCAACATAATGCCGATCAGATATCCGATGCGTTTGATAGCGTGGGCGCGCAAGTGGGGGCAGGCGTTGATCAGGATATGGCGATGGTAAGTTTGCGCTGCTTAACGTCACCGAAGTATTTTCAGCCTGCATTAGACATGTTTTCTGAAATTATCAATGCGCCGAGTTTTCCAACGGATGCTTTGAGTCGTGTGAAAAATCAAACGGTCGTCGGTATTGAGATGGATGAGCAAACACCGAGCCAAGTCGCTTCGAAAGCTTTTTATAAGCTTATTTATGGGAATCATCCGTACGCCCACTCACCGGATGGAACGGTTGAGTCGGTTCAGTCCATGACGCGTGAAGCGGTTTTATCATTTTATCAGCAGTTTTACGTGGCAGGAAATTCCGACGTGGTAATCGTAGGCGATGTTTCGCGAGACCAAGCAAACGCAATTGCTGAAAAAGTATTGGGATCATTACCCGAAGGGCATGCTGCACCGAAATTATCTGCAGCCGTAAATAGCACTCATGCGGATCAGCGATTTATCCCCTTTTCAGCGCAGCAAAATACGATAATCCTGGGAGAAATTGGTATTACGCCAACAGATAAAGAATATTTTCCGTTGATTGTAGGAAATCGAATTTTGGGTGGTCTGCCGTTGTCTTCTCTGTTATTTAATCAGGTACGTAATCAGCGCGGTTTGGCGTACGGCGTATACAGTCAATTTCAGCCGTTGTTGTATCGTGGCCCGTTTCTGATTGTGTTACAAACACGTACTGATCGCGCCAAGCAAGCGCTGCAAATGACGCAAGAAATCCTACAGAATTTTGTGAAAAATGGTCCCACGCAAGAACAAAAAAACGCGGCTCAGCAGAATATGGTAGGGAGTTTTCCTTTAGGTATTTCTACAAACGCCGATATTTTATCGAGCGTCGCCACCATTGCTTTTTACCATTTGCCTTTGGATTATCTCAATACCTACGTGCAAAAGGTTCAATCGGTCACCGCCGATCAAATTCGTGAAGCTTTCCAAGCAACGGTTCATCCGAATATTATGAAGATTATGGTGGTGGGGCAGGATAATAAACAGTCATCCGTTAAAAACTAATCACTCAATGAAAGGATGGATTAAAAAGCGCATTTGTGGATAATGATTTTGCACGGTTTAGGGCCCGTCATTCCGGCCTTGGATGGCCGGAATCTAGGCTCCAGGGAAGGGAATTGGCATCCTTGCGCTTGGATCCCGCCCAATCCCTGGGCGGGATGACGGAATAACAGAGTTTTTAACGACTAAATAACTAAGTTATGACAGGGCTTCAAGGAACAATACGCATCATCGGCGGCCGGTGGCGCAGCAGACGAATTACCTTTCCGGCAATTCCCGGGTTAAGGCCCACGCACGATCGCGTTCGCGAAACCCTCTTTAATTGGCTGGTTCCTTATATTGAAGGAGCCGTGTGTTTGGATGTGTTTGCCGGGAGCGGCGCGCTGGGGTTTGAAGCCTTATCGCGCGGTGCGAAGCACGTGACTTTTGTGGATCATTCGAAATCTGTGCTGGAGGCGCTGAAAAAGAATGCCGATGTGCTGGAGACTAAAGACGTTGAATTTGTTTTAGGGGAGTGTCCTCATCGGGTTTCGCCACTCGGCCACGCTCCTTTCGACATCGTTTTTTTAGATCCGCCTTTTTTTCAGGGCCTAGTTAAGGCAGCCAGCGAATGGCTGGAGCAGGAGAAAATTTTGAGCAAGCGCGCGTTGATCTACGTTGAAGCAGAGCGCACCCTGACTCCTTTGCCAGTACCTTCTTCTTGGCAATTATTGCGGGAGAAGAAAACGTCGAGTTTGTCTTATTATTTATTCCAGAGAGAAATTAAATATCCAGATTCTCAACCGCCAAGGCATTCTGTTCGATGAATGCGCGTCGGGGTTCGACCTGATCGCCCATCAACGTGGTAAAGATTTCGTCCGCAAGAACGGCGTCCTCGATGCTGACTTGTAATAATCGACGCGTTTGAACATCCATAGTCGTTTCCCACAATTGATCGGGGTTCATCTCCCCCAACCCTTTGTAGCGCTGCATGGTAATGCCCTTTTTCGCTTCTGCCAGCAACCAGTCCAGTGCCTCCCTAAAGCTGCTGATGGGCCGTTTTAGCTCACCGCGCTCAATATAAGCACCCGGTTCGATCAACCCAGAAATTTTGTTGTATAAATCGATGATGTGTTTGTAATCGGCGCACGCGAAGAAATCGGGGTTGAACGCGTGATCGCGTTCTACGCCGTGATTGTGTATCGTCACCACGGGTAAAAAGAACTCGCGTTGTGCGTCTTTGATTATTTTAATACGGTATTGCAAACCGGGTTGGGTTTGTGCATTCAATTGCGTTTCAAGACATTTTGCCCATGCAGAAACTTTATTTTCATCGCCCAGATCTTGGGAAGCGATCGGTGTGATGTGCAGTAATTGTGTGAGCACGTCTTGTGGGTATCGCCTCGCTAATCGGTTGATGCTGCGCATGGCTGTTCGATAATGGCTGGCCAGATTTTCAAGCGCGGTTCCGCGCAGCGCAGGCGCATGTGCATTGGGATGAAGTAAAGTTCCTTCCAAAGCGAGTTGCAGCAGTAATGCGTCTAACGAAACATCGTCTTTCACGTATTGTTCTTGTTTGCCCTTTTTGACTTTATATAAAGGAGGCTGCGCAATATATATGTGGCTGCGTTCAATTAATTCCGGCATTTGACGATAGAAAAAAGTCAGCAGCAGCGTTCGGATGTGAGATCCGTCCACATCGGCATCGGTCATGATGATAATGCGGTGGTAGCGGAGTTTATCAGGATTATATTCTTCGCGACCAATGCCGCACCCTAATGCGGTAATCAACGTTCCTACTTCAACAGACGCCAGCATTTTATCGAAACGCGCTTTTTCGACGTTGAGAATTTTTCCTTTGAGTGGCAGGATGGCTTGATAACGACGATCGCGCGCTTGTTTTGCGGAGCCACCGGCGGAATCGCCCTCAACCAAAAATAATTCGCACAACGCAGGATCTTTTTCCTGGCAATCGGCGAGTTTTCCGGGCAAGCCCCCGACGTCCAATTCATTTTTTCGCCGCGTCATTTCGCGGGCTTTTCGTGCGGCTTCACGCGCACGTGCTGCGTCGACGATTTTTATCGCGATCGCGCGTGCCTGCGCGGGATTTTCAAGTAAATAATCGTTTAATTTATCAGCCACGGTGGATTCCACGATGGCTTTTACTTCAGACGATACCAATTTATCTTTTGTTTGCGATGAAAATTTAGGGTCGGGAACCTTGACGGATAAAACGGCCGTTAATCCTTCGCGCGCATCGTCACCGGTCGGAGCGATTTTGTGTTTGCTCGCTAGATTTTGTTTCTCGATGTAATTGTTCAATGTTCGCGTTAACGCGGCGCGAAAACCCGCTAAGTGCGTTCCGCCGTCGGACTGCGGAATATTGTTGGTAAAACAGAAAATTGTTTCTTGAAAACCGTCGTTCCATTGCAGCGCTAGCTCAACACCCACGTCGTTGCTTTCCGTAGAGAAATAAAATATATCGGAATTGATAGGGGTTTTTTGCTTGTTCAGGTGTTTCACAAACGCTCTAATTCCGCCCTCGTATTCAAAAACATCGTTTTTGCCACCGGAGCGTTGATCGGTTAACTCAATGCGGACGCCAGAATTTAAAAAAGACAATTCACGCAATCGTTTGGCGAGGATGTCGTAATGAAATTCAGTATTCGTAAAAATAGTCGAGCTGGGTTTGAAGCGGATTTCAGTGCCCGTTTTATCAGTGTTATCGATCGCTTTGAGCGGTGCTTGCGGAACCCCCATTTTGTACTGTTGATAATGAACTTTGCCATTTTGCCGAATGGTTAAATGAAGATCTTCCGACAGCGCGTTGACTACGGAAACACCGACGCCGTGTAACCCCCCCGAAACTTTATAAGCCGCCTTATCAAACTTTCCGCCGGCGTGGAGTATGGTCATGATGACTTCTGCGGCAGATCGACCTTCTTCAGGGTGGATATCCGTGGGAATGCCTCGTCCGTTGTCTCGAACGGTCACAGAGCCGTCTTCGTGAATCACGACCCAAATATGTGTACAAAAGCCACCTAAGGCCTCGTCGACGGAGTTATCGACGACTTCAAAAACCATGTGGTGGAGGCCCGACCCGTCATCGGTATCGCCAATATACATCCCCGGGCGTTTGCGAACGGCATCCAAGCCCTTGAGGACTTTAATGGACGAAGAATCGTACTTTTGAGGGGATGTCACCATGCTCATTCCTACTCCCTGCGTAGACTGCGAAAAGTAATTGAAAAAAACACGTCATTATAACATCAGAAGGGGCCCCACGCGAGGCTTTTCCCGCCCAAGATATCTCTCTAATATATTAATTTATAATAATATTTTTTCGATTCCGAGAGCTGCTCTTGCTCAAGAAGAGTCGCGGTAGAAACATCAAAAATCACGGTGTACTGCTGGTTGCAACAGCAATAGTACGGGATTTTCGGGTTTGCCGCCGCCCCCGGCTAAAAATGGGTGTAATTGGGTGTATTTTTGTGTATCACGGTAAAAAACAAAGACCCCGCTTTCTCCGGGGCCCGTTGCATCAAAAAATCAGCTGATAACGCACCCCCGCCCCTTGACCGTATTTTTGGATAAAGCGTTCTTTATTTAAAATAGATAAACAGTGTGTAATGGTTCTTTTCGGTAGTTTTGTTTCTTCGTGAATTTTCTGTGCCGATAATCGTATTTCCGGGTGTTCCTTGAAACAAGCTAATACAGTACGTGAGGATTCTGACAAAAGCTGATGAGCATCGCAGCGTTCTTTATAAATCGTGATATCCGCAAGAGAGGCGTTCAGGACTTTTATCATGAAGCGTAAAAAATATTCGGTGTGATATTTTTTGGGGTCACGACGATATTTCCCGTCAGAGCAACGGTTAAGCACCGAATAATATTCGCTTTTTCTGTGCTCTATGTGACGATCAATTGCAAGGTAGGGCGCTACATCCGAAATAATATTTTCGGGCGATTGTAATAAGGCTAATAAAAATAAACCACGGCCTAGCCGCCCATTACCATCCTGGAACGGATGAATGGCTAAAAATCGATAGGTGAATTCACAAGCTAAAGCAACCGTCCAAGATTCCTTGGAATAGGTCGTGTTGTACCAGTCTACTAAATCTCGCATGGCCACTTCGGTAATAGGGCCTGGTTCGGCACTCTCGAAAACAACGCGTGTTTTCCCCGTTGCATGGTTTGTTTCTACCGCGGAGTTGGACTGTATCTTATAGCGACCCATGTAATGTTTCGCTTTGGGATAATAACGTAACAGTTCATGGTGCAATCCCCGAAGAGTTGTTTCTGTGAGTGGATGCAGTGTTAACGCTTGGTCATAAATTAATTCAAGCATCCCGCGGCAACCGGCAACTTCTTCAATACTGCGTTCTCTGTCTTTATCGAGTTTATTTTCAATAACTGCTTTTTTAGCCAAAAACGCCGTCGGTTTTCCATCCTGAGTGAGTAGGGTATCTATCCATTCGATTTCAGGATCGGTCAAGACTGCATTCTCAATGCGGGTAGAAGCGCCAATCATGCTTATCTTGGCGTGGCGGCGCATGGAGGCTTTTGTTTCCTCTGAAAATGAGGCAAGAGCAGTGTATTGCTGAGCAAATAGGTTATTCAACTCACGCAATTCCTGAATTAATTCGGGCGTTAGGTCAAAAGAAAGCATGCAAGAATGCTAACAGGCAAATAGCGCAATATCAAGCAATATTTTATTGTAATTATTGCTCGATATTGCCGATGGCAAACTACGTTAAAGTAGCCTTGATGGAGCGCTAGCGAAATCAAGGAATTCAATTCCTGGGTTACGCCCCGAAACGGGGCTGCACCCAGGCTACGGCTTTGCTGCCCTCGGCTAAAAAAATGGGTGTTATTGGGTGTGTTTTTGGATGTCGCAGGTAAAAAACAAAGGCCCCGATTTTTCAAGCGGAGCCTTGTTTTTTTAGTACGTTAGAACGATTTCGTTTTAATTTTTAGAACCGCTGGGACCCGTGACGGTTATTTGGTAGTAACCATTCGGTGCAGCGGGATCATTCACTGCCGTCACTTGAAGTGTGCAGTTTGGGCCGAGTGGATTCGATCCAGTTTTTACAGTGATTACCCCATCCACAAGTTTCAAAGGAAGGTTAACCTCTGCTGCCTGAGATCCACCACAATAAGTGTAACTTCCAGGCGCGGAAATGTTTAGAGTCCCGTCAGAACCGGCGCCCGTACTGGTTACTAATTGTGTATAACATACGTCAGAGCCACATGAGGAAGTCCCGGATGGGCTGCTGAGAACAAAGTTTTGACCCTGCACATATATACCCAGATAGTGAGACTGGCTGGCTGCCGGGAATTGAACGTGTAAAGCTTGTGTGCTGGCTTGGGTCATTTGAGCCGGTGCGGCAAGCGCAGAACCTATGCCGGTTAAAGCGACGATAGCGCCGGCCGCTAACGAAAGTTTTAAAAAGGGTTTCATATTAATACCTCTTGTCTTGGGTTGTGTCATTAACATGTCTAAAATTATACCACCCCCCCCCTAATATTCCAGCATATTTTTGTGTTATATTTCAATTAGTTACTGTATTCTGCGCTGATCTTCTAAGCCCAAACAGCCTGATTCGTGCAAAATTTAACCACAAATGGATGCTTTATGTCATAATTATCAAATATCAACTATTAACCAACCTGGTAGGTAAATAAAAATGATCAAGGCGACGAGATATGCTGTGACAAGATTAGTCTTGATGGGCCTTGCTCTCAGCGGCTTACTCCTTTTAAGTATTGCCCAGGCAGGAACGCTTACCACTTATTTTTGGAATAACACGCAGGGAGAGAAGCCAATCTATGTGAGTTATAAAATTGCTTATGGATTTTTAGGGACATACTGTACGACATCTCCCGATGGGGTAGATCAACTGATTGACCCAGGATGGGACAATAACAAAATTTTGCTGGTAGGATATGGAAAAAACGATTTTCCTAAGTGGGGTTTTGTGGGCATTCAATCCCTACCCTGTTATCCTACTACCTTAATTTATAAAGTCGATAAGGATGTTAATGGTGGTAAAATTTGTGATGGTCAGTCGCAAATTGACATCACTTTCCCAAGGAAGGATGTTATTGTAACTGAAGACGGATGCGCAGTTAAATAACTTGTTGAGGTAACCTGCTTTTTTGAATCAGAACGCTATAAACCCCTTGTTGTCGCTGCGTCAATGCGCAATAAACAACCCCGGATAAATCCGCGCCGAGGTCTTTGTCTTCGCTTTGAAATAAGGTAGCCTTGGTGGAGCCCCGCAAGCCGAGGAATGCCGGGAGCCCCCGGCGTTCCTTCGGAGCATTCAGCAAAACGCTCGGGATGGCGCGAGTTGAATTGTTGGGCTTCGCAGGGTTCAGCCCAGCCTACGCTGCACAGTTCCATGCTCCACGTGGAACAGAGAAGTTCCATCAATGCCTAGTAAGGCGGCTAAATCTTTTTCGGATGTCCCGGTGATAAATACCTGGGCGCTGAATTGACGCAATAAATCGATCACTCGATCACGTTTTTCCGCATCTAACTCGGCCGACAGGTCGTCGAGCAGATAAATTGGATTTTTATCGTGTTCTTTTTGGAGCAATCTTCCTTGCGCGAGGTGTAGTGCGTAGGTGGCCAACTTCTGTTGTCCCTGTGACAGAACTTCTTGTGCGGGAGTCCCATTAATTAGAAGCCGTAAATCAGCGCGGTGAGGGCCGGAGTGGGTGAAACCAAATTGGAGATCCCGAAACAAATCGTCAACTAAGAGGCGACCCAACGTTTTTTCAGGATTCCAGCCCCGATCGTATCGAATACGGAGATCCATTTTAGGGAGAAGCTCATCAGCGAGTGCTTGAAAATGAGGTTCAAACGCAGATATTGTTTTTTCACGAAACAGGTGTATCTGTTCGGCACTCGAAACCAGAGTTTCATCCCAGAACCGAATCTCCTCTTTGGATAATCGGGCTTTTAATGCCGCGTTTCGTTGTTTCAATGCGCTCTGAAAGCGTTGCCAAGCATGAATAAAGGTTTGCTCCACGTGAAACACCATCCAATCGGTAAATTGGCGGCGTATTTTTGCTCCATCGAGCAAAAATCGATGGGTCATCGCGCTGAGCGTGCGAACAGGGACCTGGCTGGCCAGCGGAGCCCAGCTCGAAATGGCGTCTCCATCCAGTTTCAGGTGGCGATCTCCATTGCGGTGCCGCTCAACTCCTAACGGGATAGGGCCGCGAGGCTCACTCATCTGGGCAAAAATGGAAAAACTGTTGGACTCGCGCTGAATTAGTGGGCGGAATAAATGAATTCTGAATGAGCGTCCAGTGCTTAAATAATGAATTGCTTCCAGCAGACTGGTTTTTCCAGCCCCATTATTCCCATAAAACAGATTGAATTGGGTCGGGGTATTAATGTCGACGGCGGTTAAATTTCGGAAGCGTTGGATGTTTAGTGTAGTGATGGTGGCCATTCAGCTGAATTAAAGCCGCATCGGCATCACAACAAAGGCGCTGTCACTGTGAGGACTATTCACTTCCTCGAATAAAACGCTGTTATTTGAGTCTGAAAAAGTCAGTTTTACGGGGCCTGGATCTACTGTATTCAAAATATCGATCAAATAATTCACATTAAAGCCAATTTCGAGGTCATTTTTAGAATAATCGATGGTGATTTCTTCTTCCGCGGCCTCTTGCTCGGGGTTATTAGCAAAAAGCCGCAACAAACCTTGACGAAGTTCGAAGCGAACGCCCTTGAATTTCTCGTTGCACAAAATGGCTGCACGGTTTAACCCTTGTTTTAAGACTTCCGCATTGAGAATAATGTGCTTGTCACCGTTTTTTGGAATCACGCGTTCGTAGTCGGGGAAGCGCCCTTCAATCAGCTTAGACGTGAAAACAAAATTGTTGGTTGAGACGCGAACGTGATTATTTCCAACCGTGACGGTTGCGGGCTCATCCGAGTCGGTTAATAAGCGCAATAATTCAACAACTCCTTTGCGGGGAATAATAATTTGAAGGCGATGCTCCGCATTTGTATCAATAGTGACCACATGAGTGGCCAACCGATGACCATCTGTTGCAACGGCACGCACTTTTCCGCTTTGTATCTCCAAAAGCAGACCATTCAGATAATAACGGACGTCCTGCTGGGCCATCGCAAAAGATGTGCGTTGCAGTAGCCGATGCAGCTCGCGTTGCGGCAGGGAGAAATTGAGGTGGGCCTCGTGCTTTTCAACATTGGGAAAATCTTCAGCCGGCAAAGTAGAAAGCGTAAAACGGCTGCGCCCCGATCGCAGAATGATTTTTTCTTTGTCACGATACAGTTCAACCGGTGCATTTTCGGGTAACGCACGACAAATATCCATTAATTTACGGCCAGGAAGGGTGACTCGATAAGATTCCGTATGGTTTTTTTCCATATCGATTTGGCCGACTAATTCCACTTCAAGGTCGGTCCCCGTAACAGATAACTTTTTATCCGTTGTTTCCAGCAAAACGTTAGAAAGGATAGGTAGAGTTTGCTTTCTTTCCACAACGCCGATAACCAGTTGCAACGGGGTTAGCAAAGTTTCGCGAAGTATATTCAATTTCATAAACTATCCCGATAAAATTCGAATCAAGTTTTTATAATCTTCCGAAATATCGACCGAAGTAGCAAGTAGTTCTTTCACTTTACGGCACGCGTGCAATACCGTGGTGTGATCTCGACCACCAAACGAATCACCAATTTCCGGTAAACTGTGATTGGTGAGTTCTTTGGCGAGAGTCATCGCAATTTGTCGTGGTCTTGCAATAGAGCGACTACGCCGCTTTGATAAAATATCAGCCACTTTGATTTTAAAATACTCCGCGACCGTCCTCTGTATGTTCTCGATCGTGATTAATTTCGCTTGCAGTGTCAATAAATCTTTCAAGGCTTCACGCGTAAAATCAACGGTAATGGTTTGCCCCGTGAAATGAGCGTTTGCAATAACGCGTTTTAAGGCACCCTCAAGCTCACGCACGTTTGATTGAATATTTTTTGCCATGAAAAAGGCTACTTCATTGGGAAGATGCGTTTTGCAGTGTTCTGCTTTCGACATAAGAATAGCAACGCGGGTTTCCAATTCGGGCGGTTCGATGGCGACCGTGAGGCCCCATCCAAATCGGGATTGCAGGCGCTCTTCTAACCCGTTGATTTCTTTAGGATATCGATCGCACGTGAGCACGATCTGTTGTTGTCCATCCAACAGCGCATTAAAAGTATGGAAAAATTCCTCTTGAGAACGATCCTTTCCGGCAAAAAATTGAATATCGTCGATGAGCAGCACATTCAACGATCGGTAAAAACGCTTAAATTCATTCATGGCATTTCGCTGCAACGCTTTAATCATATCGGCGACAAATCGTTCGGAATGAAGATAGAGCACTTTAGCGTTCGGATTATTGTGTAAAATGCGATTTCCGATGGCGTGCATCAAGTGCGTTTTACCTAAACCCACGCCCCCGTAAAGAAAGAGTGGGTTATACGCCTGCCCCGGATTTTCGGAGACTTGAGTAGCGGCCGCCCGAGCTAATTGGTTGGATTTACCCTCGACGAAATTATCAAACGTAAAATTAGGATTAATGTTACTGTGACTGTGGCTGTGTGCAGAAGCGGTGCCAAATCGAAGGCTGGTTGGCGCACTGGCTGGAGGGGGCGAGCCTCCCTGGCGATTGAGATTCACTTCAACGGATTTACTGCCAATTTCTAATTTAATTTTGGGTGGAACGTTGTCATTGAGTTCGGATAATACCTCCGTGATGCGTTCCAAGAAGCGTTCGTTGATCCAATCTAAAACAAAACGATTTGGCGCGAGCAATAATAAACCATTTTGCTTGGATTCGATCGCATGAAGGGGGCGAATCCACGTATTGTATTGCTGTGGTGGTATTTCTTCCCGCAAATAATTGAGACATTTATCCCATAGTGATGGCATAGATACGTGAGTCCTCATAAAATCATCCTTGCAGAGCGAATGGCGATGAAGTTGGTCCGGCTGAAATTTTAGGCTCTCTATTCTATCTTGCGGTGGATAGGTTATCCAGAGCCAATAAAAAATATTTCGTCCACAATAGCACGGCACGGGAAAGAAAAAGTTGAGACATTAACGATTTCTTTTTGAGAAAAGATCCAGGACGGCCATGCGGATCGCAACACCATTTCGAACTTGCTGAAGAATAACGGATTGTTTGCCATCCGCCACGTCGCTCGCAATTTCGACGTTACGATTCATCGGGCCGGGATGCATGACGATGGCGTTTGGCGCCACGGCCAGCCTGTGCGCGGTGAGTCCGTATTCGCGGTAAAAAGATTTTTCATCGGGCATGTCAAAATTTGACATGCGTTCTTTTTGTAAGCGCAGACAAATAATCGCGTCGCAATCAACAAGGCCTTCATCAACGTTGGCGGTGATAATTTTATTCTCTGAAGAGAGATTATTCGGCAATAACGACGAAGGGCCAATCAGTCGAATTTGTTTCACGCCCATGATTGTTAAGCCATCAATCAGCGAATGAGCAACGCGCGAATGCACGACATCACCAAGGATGGCAATCTGCAACGACGACCACTGCTTCTTGTGCTGCTGAATTGTGAAAAGATCAATCAACGCTTGTGTGGGATGTTGATCAACGCCATTGCCGGCATTGATAAAGACCGCCTGATCAAGACACGGCGTTAATTCTTTATAAATATCATTTTCAGAATGGCGGATGACAAACGCCGAGGTTCCCATGGCAATGAACGCATTGATGGTATCCCGAACGGATTCACCTTTCGCGAGAGAAGACACACTCAACTCGGGGCTCAGCGTGATCGCACCCAAACGTTCCGCTGCAATTTTAAAAGAATTCCGTGTGCGCGTGCTGGGCTCAAAAAATAAATGAGTAACGACTTTGCCTTTCAGTATGTGGGCGATTTTATTTGGAGTGACAAATTTTTTGAGATAATAGTCCGCGCGCTGAAAAAGCGTTTCGATGGTGGCTCGATCGAGCGATTTTATATTCAAGAGATGTTTGAATGACATGAGATTATTTTACCTCAAGATGTTCCTGCAACCATTGTTCTAAAATAAGTTTAGCGGCATAACTGTCCACGTGTTCGGGCAGTTTTGATCCTTTCGATAAATATTCTTCAATGAGTTGGCGTTTTGACTCGATGGTCGTTAAGCGTTCATCAATCGTGTAAACCGGGAGTTTAAAATGATGGCGAAGTTTTTGCGCGAATTTTCGCGCGGCGTGGGTCAGGGCCTGCTCCGTTCCATCCATATTTAAGGGGATGCCGACCACAATGCCATCTACTCCCCAGGTCTGAATTAATGCTTGGATGCTCTCCCAATTGGGCACGCCGTCTTGGGCTGGAATTACCGCGACGGGATTTGCCGATCGAGTCAAAGTTTGGCCAACGGCGATTCCAATTCTTTTCATTCCAAAATCGAAACCGAGTAAAGTTTGATGCGACGCCGCTTCAGCCATGCCCCACCTGAGCTGAGAGGCGGCTGATGTCGACCCCAATTAATGCGGCGGCGGCTTTCCAGCGATCGGGAATGGGGGTGTCGAAAAGAATGCCGTGATTGAAGGGTACAACGAGCCAATCGTTTCGAGTGACCTCTTTTTCCAGTTGACCGGCGTCCCAACCCGAGTAACCCAGCGTAACGATGAAGTGATCGGGCCCTTGGCCTTGGGCAATGTCCTTCAGCATTTCTTTAGAAGCAGAAACCACTATTTCGGATCCGTTTCGCGCTGTTTCCGTTCGTCGCTCAAACAGGATAAACCCGTGTTCTTGGCCAACCGGCCCCCCCATAAAAATGGAAGTCTCGGCGATTTTAGACTGGGTCGCTTTAATATGAAGATGCTCAAGAACATTTCCGAGGTTAATTTGGGAGGGTTTGTTAATGATCATCCCTAACGCCCCTTCTTTCGTGTGTTCGTAGAGATAGATTACTGATTTTGTGAAATTAAAATCAACCAAAGCGGGCATGGCGACAAGAAAGTGGTTGGAAAAAGAGGTTTTCATCATGGTAACCAAAGTATGCTTGGATATCCGGTAACTCGCAACTGGCTATCTATCTTTATCAGTTAGGATTTGCCATAATTCGAAAATTCGAATTCATTTTCATCAAAGGTCTAAAGGAAATAAACCATGGGTCTTGTTTCATCTCACAAGACGTACGTCGATTTAAGTCGCGAAGAATTAATTCAACACGCGTTGAAAAATAAAGAAGGCATTCTCAGCAGCACGGGTGCGCTGGCGGTAAAGACGGGAAAGCGCACGGGGCGCTCACCCAAGGATCGATTTATTGTGGAAGACGCGGAAACAGAAAAAACCGTGCACTGGGGGCCGATTAATCAGCGTATCGCGCCGGACGTTTTCAACGCATTGTGGGAGCGCGTCACCCAATATTTATCCGATCGATCGAGTTATGTCTCTCATTTGCGTGTGGCTGCAGATGAAAATTATTTCCTCCCGCTCAAAGTTATCACTGAAACGGCTTGGCACAATTTGTTTGCGCAGAATTTATTTATCCGGCCCGCGAAGGATTATGCAAGCGGTAAAGAGCCTTGGGAGGTGGTAAACGCTTCGGGATTTGTCACCGATCCTAAACGCGATGGTGTGAACAGTGACGGCGCGGTTATTCTTAATTTATCGCAACGAAAAGTTCTATTGGTTGGAATGCCGTATGCGGGCGAGATGAAAAAGGCTATGTTTTCTGTATTAAATTATTTCCTGCCCGCCCAAGACGTGTTGCCCATGCACTGTGCGGCGAATGTGGGGGACGATAAAAGCGTAGCATTATTTTTTGGATTATCGGGGACAGGAAAAACCACGTTATCGGCCGATCCCGATCGCTATTTGATTGGCGATGACGAGCATGGCTGGAGCCGAACGGGTGTATTTAATTTTGAAGGTGGTTGTTACGCGAAATGCATCAATTTGTCGCAGGAACGAGAGCCCGTCATTTGGAACGCGATTTGCGATGGCGCGATCATGGAAAACGTGGTGTTAAAAGAGGATGGCGTGCCGGATTATAACGACAGCAGCCTCACGCAAAACACACGCGCGGCTTATCCATTGGAATTTATTCCCAAACGCGTACCAGAAAGTCGCGGCGGTGTGCCGAAATCCGTTATTTTTTTAACGTGTGATTTGTACGGCGTGTTACCGCCAGTTTCTGTGTTGTCAAAAGAACAAGCGGCTTTTTATTTTTTGAGTGGGTATACCGCGTTAGTAGGCAGCACCGAAATGGGCAGCGCAAAAGGGATTGCTTCCACGTTCAGCACGTGTTTTGGCGCTCCTTTTTTTCCGCGTCCCCCGACGGTTTACGCCGAATTATTAATGAAGCGAATTGAAGAGTCTCAAGCCCAAGTTTATCTCGTTAATACGGGTTGGACCGGGGGTGCTTACGGAGAAGGAGGCGAGCGTTTTAGTATTCCAACGACGCGTGCCGTCATTCACGCGATATTGAGTGGCGTGATGAAAGACCAGCCAACCGAATTATTACGCGGATTTAATGTTCGAATTCCAATCGCGTTGCCCGGTGTTGACGGAAAAATACTGAACCCGAAAAATACTTGGAAAGAGCCTTCGGCTTACGAAGCACAATCGATAATGCTGATGAAAAAATTCCGTGAGAATTTTGTGAAATTTGAAGTGTCCGACCGCATTCGAAATGCGGGCCCGGAAATTGAATAACCGATACAATGTCCGTAGCCAATAATATTGCGCGCATTCGAAATGACCTCCAAGCGGCAGAAAAAAAATATCGTCGCCTGCCGAATTCCGTTATTTTACTGGCCATCAGTAAATTGCAATCCCTTTCGCAGATAAAATCCGCCATTGATGCGGGGCAAATGAAATTTGGTGAAAATTACTTGCAAGAAGCACTTAAAAAAATCGAGGCACTAAAAAAATATGCAATCGAATGGCATTTCGTTGGTACAATTCAAGCAAACAAAACGCGCGCGATTGCCGAGAATTTTTCTTGGGCGCACTGTGTGTGCCGCGGAAAAATCGCCGAACGGCTGAATAGCCAACGCCCTGCTCATTTGCCCCCGTTAAACGTTTGTATTCAGGTGAATAGCGAATCCGAAACCCATAAATCCGGTATTGAATTCGATGAGCTAGAGGCGTTAGCATTCAAAATTAAAAAATACGATCGTTTGCATTTGCGTGGATTGATGGCGATACCGGAATTTCGATCAGATTTTTTCGAGCAACAAAGGATTTTTGAAAAAGTGGCTAAGGCGCAACGACGGTTGGTATCACAAGGTTTTTCCTTGGACACGTTGTCGATGGGGATGACCCAAGATTTTGTAGCGGCCATAGCGGCGGGAAGCACGATGGTGCGAATTGGCGAAGGTATTTTTGGAAAACGGAAATGAGGCTTTTAATATGACCAATCCAACCATTGCATTCATCGGTGGCGGAAACATGACGCGCAGTATCGTGACGGGTTTACTTGCCAATGGCTACGATGCAGATCGGATTTGGGTGGGTAATCGCACTCCCGAGAAACTCAATTTTTTTCGAGATAACGGTGGGGTTCACGTCACTCAAGACAATCGAGAGGCGGCTCAGCGAGCGGATATAGTCGTATTCGCCGTTAAACCGCAGCAGATTGAAACGGTTTGCAAAGAACTCAGCGATATTATTTTGGCAAAGCATCCATTGATTATCTCTGTCGCTCTCGGAGTGAATACGATTTTGATCACGCGATGGCTTGGCGGGCATCTGGCGGTTGTTCGGGCTATGCCGAATACGCCGGCTTCGGTTCGTGCGGGAGCGACAGGGCTGTTTGCAAATGAAAATGTTAGTGAGAAACAGAAAAACCAAGCGGAATCGATCCTGCGCGCCGTTGGTTTGGTGGTGTGGCTCAAACAAGAGGAACACGTCGATCTCGTTGCGGCGTTGTCGGGTTCGGGTCCGGCGTATATTTTTCTGGTTATGGAAGTGCTTCAAGAAGCGGCTGAAAACAAGGGCCTTCCTAGGGAAAGCATCCGTTTGTTGACGGCTCAAACTGTCTTGGGTGCCGCGCGGATGGCGTTAGAAGCTGATGAAGATGTGGTACAATTACGTCGATTAGTGACATCACCGGGTGGCTCCACGGAACGCGCCATTGATATCCTCGAAAAGGGACGCATCCGTCAATTGTTTTCAGACGCGTTACAGGCCGCCATCGATCGAGCAAAAGAATTGGCCGAACAACTAGACAAGTAATTCATGACAACACTCACGACTGCCGGAATTTTTTTAATTGGTCTTCTTTTTGATCTCTATATTATTTTGCTCATGTTACGTCTTTTGATGCAGAAATTAGGCGCGAGTTACTCTAATCCAATTTCTCAATTACTCATCAAAATGACGAATATATTCGTATTGCCGTTGCGACGAATTATTCCGGGGTATCGAGGATTCGATTTTTCAATCGTATTTCTTTTAATTTTATTCGAGTTAATCGCAGCATTGTTGCTGCTTTGGATCCGGTATCGGGTGGCGCCCCATTTTTGGGGAACGTTGATCATTGCCATCGGCGCGTTGGGCGACAAATTCGTGAATTTGTATTTTTATGCGATTATTTTGCGGGTCGTTATGAGCTGGGTGACGTCTTTGCAGCAGAGCCCCATTGCGGAGATCGTTTTTTTATTGACGGAACCCTTGATGAGATCAGCGCGGCGAGTTATTCCGCCGATTGCCGGATTTGATTTATCGCCCATCCTGCTGCTCATCGTATTGCAGTTGATTTCCATTTTGGTATTTAACCCCATTATTTCTGTCGGAACACGATTAGCGTTGACGGGGTAAGAACGATGGTTGATTCATTGAACACTTTGAATTAGCATTGGTAAATTGTCTAAAGGGGATTTTCATGAGCGAACACGTAAAGCCAACCACCGATGCGGACTTTGAAACCGACGTACTAAACGCCAAGCAGCCGGTGCTTGTCGATTTTTGGGCGGAATGGTGCCAGCCTTGTAAAATGATCGGCCCCATCATCGAAGATATCGCGAAAGAATACGTGGGGCGCCTTAAGGTCATGAAGGTAAACGTGGATGAGAACGTGGAAACACCCGCTAAATACGGTATTCGCGGCATACCCAGTTTGCTGCTGTTCAAGGGGGGTAGCGTGGCGGCAACCAAAGTGGGCGCACTAACAAAGTCCCAATTGGCCACGTTTTTGGACGAGAATCTATAAAGTCCGAGCGGGCTCCCCGCGCCCCAAGCTTGCTTTTTTTAACATAAGCGACTAGAATTTCGGTACCAATCGGTAATTCCCATCGCTTTCTATGGTTTTACTTCAATCTAATTAATCGACCAGAGGATTCATCATCACCTATGAATTTAACCGAACTGAAACAGAAGTCTGTATCAGACCTGATGCAGATTGCCAGTGACATGGGTGCCGAGCAGGTATCTCGCTCCCGTAAACAAGACATCATTTTTTCCATTTTAAAAGCGCACGCGAAAAAGGGCGAAGACATCTTCGGCGACGGCGTTTTGGAAATTCTGCAAGACGGATTTGGCTTCTTGAGGTCATCGGACAGTTCTTATTTAGCGGGTCCCGACGATATTTATGTATCACCCAGTCAGATTCGTCGATTTAGCTTGCGAACTGGCGATACGATTTCCGGAAAAATCCGTCCGCCTAAAGAAGGCGAGCGCTATTTTGCATTACTGCAAGTCGGCGACATCAATTTCGAACAACCGGAAGCTTCAAAAGGAAAGATTTTATTCGAAAACTTAACACCACTATTTCCCAATCAGCAAATCAAAATGGAGTTGGGCAATGGTAGCACGGAAGATATCACCGCGCGGATCATTGATTTGGTTTCTCCGATTGGTAAAGGGCAACGAGGATTAATTGTGTCGCCGCCGAAGGCCGGTAAAACTATGATGCTGCAGAACATCGCACATTCTATTACTGAGAATCATCCGGAATGCGTGTTGATTGTTTTATTGATTGACGAGCGTCCTGAAGAAGTGACGGAAATGGATCGATCGGTCAGGGGTGAAGTGGTGGCCAGCACCTTTGACGAACCGGCGTCACGTCACGTTCAAGTGGCGGAAATGGTGATTGAAAAAGCCAAACGGTTAGTTGAACACAAGCAAGACGTCGTAATTTTATTGGATTCCATCACCCGATTAGGGCGCGCGTATAACACGGTGGTACCCGCTTCGGGTAAAGTACTGACCGGTGGCGTGGATGCCAATGCGTTGCAGCGGCCCAAGCGATTCTTTGGTGCGGCACGAAACGTTGAAGAGGGTGGCAGCCTTACGATCATCGCCACCGCCTTGGTAGACACTGGGTCTAAAATGGACGACGTGATTTACGAAGAATTTAAAGGTACCGGTAATATGGAAATTCACCTGGATCGTCGCATTGCGGAAAAACGCATATTCCCTGCGATCAACATCAACCGATCCGGTACGCGACGCGAAGAGTTAATGACGAAGCCTGATATTCTACAAAAGATGTGGATTCTGCGTAAAATCCTGCATCCGATGGATGAATTGGCGGCCAGCGAATTCCTCATCGACCGTCTCAAATTGACGAAGACGAATAACGACTTCTTTGATTCAATGAAGGGTTAATCCGGATATTTCATTAGTCGTTTCGTGACCAAGATCACGTCGCTGACGGGGCGGATACTGCGGATGTGCAGCGTAAAATCGCCGACGTGTGCGTACAGTTGCGAAGACGATCCGCCATCCAAATTCAACGCGTTGTAACAACTGAGGCCGCCTTCATTCTCCGGTTTTTGCAAGATCGTCGCTAATTCCGTCGTGGACATCGGCAGATTGTCTGTGATGGCAATAATCACTTTTCCCTCGCGCGTCACGCCAATCGCCGATCGTTGCGCCATGCCTTCTCGTAAATTGGGTACTCGGCCGTTGACGATCAATCGAGGCCCGGCTTGAATCGCGAAACCAATTTTTGGTGAAAATTGATAATCCTTTTGAGCGACGATTTTTGCTTGATTATTTTGAACGATCAACACGCCCCACCAGGCTGTATTTTTCAAGGGGTACAGTAGTCGCCCCTGGGTAATACGCAAGCCGAGTGGTTGCATGTCGGGCGTGAAAAATCCCCCATTGATGGCGAGCAACGCTTTTTTTTCTTCAGCGAGTTGATCCGTAAATAAAGAAGTTTGATTAATGTTTTTAGCGACTACTAAGGACAAGCGATAGTGATCTAAATCAATCCGAAACGCGTGTAATTGGTAGTTTGTCGTGTTGGGCATCGGATGAAGCACGGCATAATCCAAACCCGCGGCGAGTGGTTTCCATTGAGTAACCGTGGAAGCGTGTGCAATGCAACCACTTGTGCAAAGAACCAGAATAAAAATAAGGCGGAATAGTCTCATACGGAAAGTTGAATTCCCTTTTGAAAACACTCCAGTGCCGCTTCTTTATCGCCGAGTGCAAGGTAAACTTTTCCCAGCTCTTGGTACGCTTCGGTAGAGGGAGCGAGTTGCAGACTGGCTTGCAAATACTCCCGGGCTTTTCCCCAGAATTTTTCTTGAACGCTCAATCGTCCGAGGCAGAGTAATAATTCGGGTTCTTTGGGGTATTTCTTTAGCCAGTGTTCCGCAACCGTTAATTGCTTGGCAACGCTTTCTCCCTTAGCCACGCTGAATGTTTTTACTAAAACCGAATCCCATTGTTTTTTCAGAACACTTTCAATCAAAGCCACGGCCTCATCGTCTTCATGGCGCTCCACCAAATAACGCGTGTATTTTCGAATTAAAATGGGGTCGTGATGAAAAGATCGCGGGAACTTGCGCCAGGTTTCCATTAATGCTTGGGTTCCTTTAAGGCAAGCACGTTCCAGTAAAAAAAGATAAACCGTTTGTTCAAGTCCATCGAGCGCTTCGGGCGATTCAATTTTATTTTTCCGTAAAGCCGGCAATAGATCACGAAGTGATTCCCAGTCACCCAATTCCGTGTAGACGGTTTTCAATAGGTTTAATGCGTGGCGTTGGTGGGGATCGTTATTTTTAACGTGTTGCAACGTAGCCAGTGCTTGCTCCCATTGCTTACTCTCCATTTGCAGTTGCGCTTGAGTAAGATCAACAGCGATTTTTGAGCCTCTGGCTGAACTGTGTGCGCGACGCAAATAATTATCGCGGCGTTCGTAAGCGTGTTCCGCATTAGCGGCTTGTGCTGCGGCTAAGAAATTAATCAGCGGATTTCGAGCCAGCTTAGAAGCTTTAATCAAAGTCTGTTCCGCGCTCTGCCAATTCCCTTCAGCGAGTTCACACAAGCCGATGTGAGTCAGTTGTCGTCCTTTGCGGTGGTGACGCATTTTACGCCATCGCTTGAGGTTTTTTGAAATACGTGCCGTGCGTCCGAGCGTGCGGAACACGATGTAGAAAACGATAAATATAATTAAGAGTGAAATAATGGCAACCCACAGGCTGGTTTCAATTGTCCAATGTCGATAGGCAATCAGGACGTATCCTGCGCCGCGAGACATTTCAAGCCCAAGCCAGATGGAGAGAAGTAATAGAATAAAAACCAGTATGAGGTATCTCATGATTCCACGCTCTCCGTGCGTTCGGGTTTATTCGGTAAGGAAGGCGCTGCGGGTGTGGTGGGCGGTAAAATACGCAGGGATTGCAATTCTGGAATTTGTGGCTTGATATCGATAATGGCTAAGGCCTGCAATTGTTTCGCAATTAAAGCCGTCGCGGGTTGATTTTGGTCGTATTGACTTAATAATTGCGCCGCTTTATTTAAGCTTTGTCCGTAAAGCGTACGTTCTTGGTGCAACAACGCCCATTGTGCCTGGAGCAATTTAAATCGAACGTCTTCTCTGAGAAACATCGATTGTTGCGGTTGCAGCAGAGACGTCATGGGTGTGTCGACGCGGCGAACGATGAATAAATTTTTCAAGCCAGATAAATTATGCTTTATTTTATCCCAGTAGCTTTTTGATGAATCGGTGGCTGTGCTCGGCTCGGGAGCGGGTGGTGCTAGTGTGGGTTGTGTGGGTAAATGAGCAATTTGATCGCTCAGGGTATCGATTTGGTTGATGAGGCCTGCTTTGTCAATCTGGGGCAATGCGGATAAGGCGGCGATGTCGTTGCTGAGCGCTTGTTTCAGCGATGTTACGTTTGAGGTTGGGATGGGTTGCAGCCGTTGTTGCGCGATTTTTAATAACTCTATTCCCAAGGGTAAATTATTTTCGACGCTTAAATGTAAGTGCGCTAAGCGGATTAAATACCCGGCGTAGGCCGTTGCTTGTTCTTGCGTGCCCTGGGCGCTTTGATTCATTAATTGGGAAATATTGCTTTGGTTGGCGGCAATGGCGGTTTGGGTTTGTTGCTGATACCGCTCGAGAGCTGTTTTTAATTCCGTTACCGATTGTTGCCATTGGGTGGACTGATTGCCTTCAGTTCCCCGAAGTCTGCTTTTCTGTTGCCAGGCGACTAACGCCAGAACAATAGCCACGACCGCTAAAATGACGGCAAAAAGGCTGATTAAATTGTTTTTGTTGCTGAGGGTGTGCTTGGGTTTTTCGGTGGGTTTTGGGGTAGGTTCTTTGATCATCGGGTCCCTCGGCATTTTAGGAAAATCTTATTGTACAATAAAAAAAAATTTAATTCGCGCTTCATAACACCCTAAGCTTCACGAATGCACAAAAACTTATTTAGTTTAGGCTTCATGCAGTAGCGCTCCAAGAATCGCTTCATTCGATGCATTGCGCGCGACAATGATTCGGTTGCGAAAACCGAGTGCGGTGGCTTCGGCGGCCATGGCATCGCTGATTACCAGAAGTGGGATATTCGTGAGCCACGGCAAACCGGACGAATAAAATAACGCGTGTAAATTGTGTAAACTTTCTTTACTGGTTGAAACAATAAAATCGATCGGCTGCTGCTGTATCCAAGTCTGTTGGTGTGCGTCGATTGAGGGACAAGCGCGCCGATAGCAGATGGCGACGCTGACGATCGCCCCCCGTTTTTGCAGTTCGTCTTTTAAATAGGGTCTCGAATGTTCACCGCAACAGATTAAGATTTTTTTGTGAGCGACGGCTTGAAATACGCTGAGGTTTACTATTCCTTCACTGCTGTAATTTTTCGGGACTAGCGTGGGAGGAATCCCGTGTCGGTGTAGCGCTTGTGCGGTGCCGGGTCCGATGGCAACAATCGTGGGTGAATCCGTGCGTTTCCAGTAAGGCATGGCGTGGTCGACGGCATTGGCACTCACAAAAATGACGATATCGACGTCGGGTAATCGGTGCAATTCTTTTTGCAGAGCGCTTGAATCATCGGGGGGTATAATTTGAAGAGTGGGAAATACAATCGCTTTCCCGCCGGCATCTTCGATTAAATCCACTAATTGCTGTGCTTGATGACGAGGACGAGTCAGTAAAATAGTGCGGTTATTGAGGCGTTTAAAAACCATGCGGTTCGATTCTCCAGGCCGCGTAAGCAGGGGTTTCGTAAGGGTGCACGCGAATTAATTCTTTTAATACTTCTTTCACTATATTATCTTCGCACACCATTTCGACCAAATATTCTTTCACCGTTTCGATTTTATTTTTTGTGCCGATGTGCGGATCGCTGCCTTCTAAGGCGCGAAATTGGCCTTCCCCGAGCGTTTGCCAGCAGCAGCAATCATAATTTCCCACTTTGCCCGCGCCTTTACTGAATAACGCTTGCTTGACATTGTCGAGGTCGGATTCAGGAACGTAAAAAGTTATTTTATACACGGTATTTACTCGGTGGTGGTTCTGGATAAAATGCCACTTCTGAGTGAATCATAAAATGAATTGGTCGCGGGGGGAAGGGAGGGCGTGGTTTGACGTAAAGTGGATTCGGCCCTATAATATGACCATGATCATATGACTATGGGAGTATACAATGGCTCGTCATTACCACATACCCGCTGGCGAATTTAAAGCAAAATGCCTGAAAATTATGAGTCACGTTAAGGAGCAGCATGTCGAATATGTTATTACTAAGCGAGGGAAGCCCGTGGCGAAGCTAATACCCATCGAGGAAGAGCCGGTGAAAGTGTTTGGGTGTCTTAAAAATACGGTGACTATTCAAGGCGACATCGTTTCGCCCATCGGTGAAAAATGGGATGCGGAGACGTGACCTCATTTTTACTAGACACGCACGTGTGGATTTGGTTAGTCAATGGCGATCCAAAACTCAAGCCAATCAGTCGTGATCTTCTTGAAAAAGCTTATGCTCATGGTGCGCTTTCACTTTCGGCAATTTCTGTGTGGGAAACATCCATGTTGGTATTAAAGCGAAGAGTAATCCTCAACCATCCCACTTTAGATTGGGTGAAACAAGCACTTCGGGCCACGCGGTGTGAATTAATTGATTTATCACCGGAGATTTCCGTGGAAAGTTGTCAATTGCCGAATAGTTTTATTGGCGATCCGGCGGATAGAATTATTATCGCAACGGCACGGTTGAACAATTTGACATTATTGACACACGATAAAAACATTCTTGATTACGGAAAGCATAAATACGTGACAACGGTGAAGGTTTAGGTTTTGCTGAGAACAGCTCTTGCGCCGCCTGATAACAATTTTTCCCCGACGTCTAACCCTAACTGTTCTGCATGATCAGAGCGCCCAGTCATTGAGGCGCGAAGAATTTTGTGGCCATCTGAGGTGCCGACGAGAGCATTTAAATGCAGCATTTTCCGATCCAGCGTGGCGTGTGCGGCGATGGGGGTATAGCAGTCGCCGCCGATTTTTTTGTTAACGGCGCGTTCTGCAGTTGCGCACACGCGGGCGGTCAGATCGTCCAGCGGTTTCAGCAAGGCTTTGAGATTTTCATCTTCAGCGTGGCACTCGACGGCAATAATCCCCTGACCAATCGCGGGTATTACTTCGGTGACCTCAAAATAATCGTTGATGCGATTTTCCAGACCCAGTCGTTTTAGGCCGGCGGCGGCCAAAATAATCGCATCGTATTCCCCATTATCCAATTTCGCTAACCGCGTGCCCACGTTTCCACGCAGTATTTTCATTTCGATATCGGGGCGAAGGGCTTTTAATTGACACTGTCGACGTGGGCTGCAGGTGCCGACCACGGAATTTTTCGGTAAATCCACAAACTTTTTCGTGCGGTGCGACAGAAACACATCGCGCGGGTCTTCGCGCGTACAAAACGCAGCAAGCGTAAACTCCGAAGAATCTTGAGCCGACATATCTTTTAATGAATGGACGGCGATGTCAGCTTCTTTGTTTTTAAGCATTTTTTGCAGATCTTTTACAAACAAATCTTTACCACCCATTTCAGCGAGTGCACGATCGGGAGTGCGGTCACCGGTGGTGGTTCGGGCGGAAATGTGGAATTCCCAATCGTCATACAATCGCAGCAACTGTTGCTTGACGTATTCTGCTTGCCACAAAGCCAGAGGGCTTTTCCGAGTGGCGATGATGATTTCTCGCTTTTTGGTCATCGATTTTTTTCGTTCAGATTGTCTAACAGCAAATCTTTCTTTTCCCAGAGTGCACTTAACCACTGCTGAATGTATTTGCGAAACTCTCGGTCTTCGTAATAATTTCCAATCAGGTCCGGCGTTACCGGGATCAGCTCGTAGTGAACGGTGATTTTTCGACAGCCTTTTCTGAAAAACTTAAGAAGGGTCATGTTGGGTTCCGAGTAGTGGATGGTGACGTTTAAAATTCCCGATAAACGATCGCGAAATTCATTCATCACGATGGCGATACCGCCCGCTTTAGGTTTCAATAAGTGATTGTATGGTGATATTTGCCGCGCACGCTTTTCATCTCTGAATCGCGTGCCTTCTACAAAATTCATGACGGTGGTCGGAAATTCCATGAATTTTTGGCAGGATTTTTTGGCGGTTTCAACGTCTTTCATTCGGAGTTCGGGGTGTTTGCGAATGGCTTGCTTCGAATGCCGATGCATGATGGGGTATCCCAGTATCCAGCAGCCGAGGCCCACCAATGGCAAAGACCACAGCAATTCTTTTTTCATAAAAAATTTCATGACGGGGATCTTGCGATTAAAAACAAATCCGAGTACGAGGATGTCTAGCCACGTTTGGTGATTGGCGATGAGCAGATACGATTTTTGATCGTTGAGCGCCGCCTCTCCTCGGATTTCCCATTCACCCGGGCACGTTTGCATCAGGTTGTTGGTCAGGCTGGTCCAGAAAACGGGAATCATTAACAGCGTACGCATCATCGTGCGACGCCACGATTTAAGCGGTATAATCCACAGGACGATTCCGCCTAATAGAATGAATAAGGAAAAAAATAACGAATAAATCGCTAAAAGCGCGAGAAGAAAAACGGCTCGCATTTCCCGACTCCTGTCAAACCTAGAATCCTAATTCTTGCTGCCCTGAAACTTTTAGTTTACTCGCGGTTTGATAAATATCACCGGTTTTTTCTTCCAGTTTCGGTTTAAAGAGGCAGTCCCGACGATGCGGAGAAACACAATTGCGGTAACCGCCGAGATTTTTACCCCATTTGCTGCCACCGGGTGCGTAAACCAGGCGATTGAATTGCAGCACGATGGGAAAAGTCATGTCATCGCCCTGATATAAACAGGATAGGTTGCCGACGTTAACGCCCTGCCACTGGGCCCCCAAAAATTGAGTAAGACGATTTGCAAAAGAGGCGGAAAAGCTGCGCCAACCGGTTGGTGTAGACCAGATCATCGTCGAAGGATCTTTTTTGATGTCGCTGGTGGTGGGGCAAACTGAGTAACCCGGGGGTAATGGGGCTGGTGGCACATCGCCGAAAACAACGGGTGACGACACGATTGGGGCGGTCATCAATAGCCACTTTAGGGATCGGTAGAAATTCATAATAAACCATTCGTCCGGGTTAAATTTTGTGCATTTATATTATAATCTTCAGTCGGTTTTGTCACTGATTACCGTATGTGATAGCTTCTTTTGGGGGTACAAAGACGATGGCCAAATTACATTTTTATTATTCTGCCATGAATGCGGGCAAAAGCACGACCTTGTTACAGTCGAGTCATAACTATAATGAGCGCGGCATGGATACGCTCGTGTTTGCTCCGGTTATTGATGATCGTTACGGAATTGGCAAGGTTACTACACGAATAGGTCTGCAAGCTGACGCCATTGTTTTCTCGAAAGATAGCGACATTTTCGATGACGTTTACTTCAAGATCGCAGAAAATCAGAACATTTGCTGTATTTTAGTGGACGAGGCCCATTTTTTAACAAAAGCACAAGTAGAGCAGCTGGCATTGGTCACTGAGCGGCTGAACCGGCCGGTGCTGGCTTATGGTCTTCGGACGGATTTCCAGGGGGAGCCTTTTGAGGGCAGCCGCTATTTGCTGGCTTGGGCAGACGTGCTCATCGAAATAAAGACGATTTGTCACTGCGGACGAAAGGCCACCATGAATCTCCGAATCGATGACCAAGGCCAGGCTGTTCGAGAGGGCAGCCAAATTATGATTGGTGGAAATGAACGCTACGTTGCGACCTGTCGTAAGCATTTTCGTTTAGGTCAGGCGCACCGTGTTTTCGACTGTGTTTCTTAAATAGTTTCCGGTATAATCCCTGCGTGCGATGAACGACCGCTGACTGACCGACAGAGGGGTGGTGTATGCCACCGGCGATAGCCGTGACAACCATGAACTCGAGAACCACCGACAGCTTCGACTATCCCTTTCAGCCTTGGGTTGTTTGTTTCACCGCATCACTCTTCTTTTTCTTCGAATTCGTCCAGCTGAACATGTTCAATGCTCTGGATCCGGCGCTGATCAGCACCTTCCACATCAGTGCCACTGAGCTTGGCCATTTATCGGCGAACTATTTCTACGCCAACGTCATTTTTCTTTTTCCGGCCGGTATGATTCTGGATCGGGTTTCCACGCGCAAAGTGATCGTATGGGCCATGCTCGCAAGCGTGCTTTCCACTTTCGGCTTTGCACTGTCGAGGGCCCTGTGGCAGGCGGAGTTGTTTCGATTTATTACGGGGATAGCGGGCTCCTTTTGTTTACTGAGCAATGTCCGACTGGCGTCGCGTTGGTTTGAGCCGAAGCGCATGGCCTTGGTCATCGGGCTGATTGTCACATTTGCAATGATCGGCGGCATGATCGCTCAAACCCCATTCACGTTGCTCACGGATAGCGTGGGGTGGCGCTACACCTTGATGATCGACACCGGGGTTGGGGTACTCATGCTTGTATTGATCGTATGGCTTGTGCGGGACTTTCCCCCCGGCCAGTCGGCTTCGTACCACGATCAGCACGTGCTCTTGCAGGGTATGGGTTTTTGGAAAGCGCTCTGGAGGACCGTCAGGAATCTGCAAAATTGGCTCGGCGGCTTATATACTTCACTGATGAATTTGCCCATCTTTCTGCTGGGCGCTATGTGGGGGGGCCTGTATTTGGTCCAGGTGCGCGGCCTTACCCGACCGGAGTCCTCGGTGGTGACGTCTATGCTGTTTATCGGTACAATTATTGGCTCCCCGCTTGTGGGATGGGCGTCGGATCGCCTCAGGCTTCGGCGTATGCCGATGATTGTTGGGGCAGTTATTGCGTGTGCGCTGATCATTGTGCTGATGTTCGTGCCCCAGTTGTCGATGACGGCACTATTGGCCCTCTTTTTTGGGCTGGGGTTGATTACCAGTACGCAGATCATCAGTTATCCCTTGATCGCGGAAAGTAACCCTTTGGCATTGACAGGGACGGCGGAAGGACTGGCATCCATGCTGATCATGGCGGGAGGGTTTACCCAGCCTCTGTTTGCTCGTTTGATGGAGTGGCACTGGATACACCGCACCGTAAACCAGATTCCGGTGTTTTCGGCAAAGGAATACCAGCTGGCGTTATCCATCATGCCAATAGCATTTATTTTGGCATTGATCATCGCATTGATCATTCGAGAGACGCATTGCATCGGTTACAGCGAGAGAAAGATTAACTAAGCACGGGGGACTTAATGAAAGATTCAATCATTGATTTGGAAAGTTCATTAACGCTGTCGCAAATGAGCGAACGAACCAGTTCGTGGCGTGGGTGGATGGTCTGTCTGTGCGCGTCTTTGTTTTTCTTTTACGAATTTATTCAAATGAATATGTTTAATGCCATCAGCACACAGTTGATGCAAACCTTTAATATTAATGCCTATCAGCTTGGACGATTGTCTGCGTTTTATTTTATTTCTAACGTGATTTTTTTATTTCCTGCGGGTATGTTGCTGGACCGTTATTCCACGCGCAAAATCATTTTGGGTTCGCTCGCGATTTGCATTTTTGGGACGGCTGCTTTTTCCATGACGTCTTCTGTCGGATGGGCCATGGTTTTTCGGTTTTTAACGGGAATTGGCAGTGCTTTTTGTTTTTTAAGCGTCATTCGGTTAACGACACGCTGGTTTCCGTCGGCACGATTGGCGTTAGTCACGGGAGTCGTGGTAACGATGGCGATGCTGGGTGGGATCGCTGCGCAAACACCGCTGACGTTATTGACACAAATTGTCGATTGGCGAAATGCTTTATTGATCGATGCCGTTTTTGGCGTGATTATTTTTTTCCTCATCAGTTTGTTTGTCCAAGATTATCCTGCTGATTACCGCGAACAGCATCAACGTGAAAAACGCCAAATTCACGAGATGGGTTATTGGAAAAGCATCGGTCTGGCTTTCCTCAAGTTGCAAAATTGGTTTGGCGGGCTGTATTCGTGTTTTATGAATTTACCGATCAGTTTGCTGGGGGGAATTTGGGGTGTTTTATATTTAACAATCACGCACCACATTCCGAAGATAGACGCCACGTATATTACTTCGATGTTGTTTTTTGGGACGGTTGTTGGAGGCCCTTTGGCGGGATGGATTTCCGATAGTATTGGGCGTCGGCGATTGCCGATGTTGGTGGGTGCTTTTGTTTCTCTGATGTTAGTGTTGACGGTGATGCTTGTGCCTAATCTTTCGTTTGTTGCGTTGTTACTCTTGTTTTTTGCTATCGGGTTGACGACCAGCACACAGATTATTGGGTATCCGACAGTCGCTGAAAACAGTCTTCCCGCCATCACCGCCATGTCGGTGAGTGTGGTGAACATCACTACCATGAGTGGGCAAGCCATTTTCCAACCGTTGTTTGGAGCGTTGATGGATAAACACGTTCAATATTTACATCACGTTTCAGGGAATTTTTTACCGGTGGATTTTCACTGGGCGATGTTGATTTTCCCATTAGGCTTTATCGTCGCTGGTATTGCGGCTTATTGCTTGAGAGAATCGTATTGTCATCCTCGCAATAATTGAAGGAACCTCATGGCACATGGATTTGAGGATGTTTTATTCGTTCTGTTATTGATTGCCGTCGGCATTGTTGCCGCTTACGTAGGCGGCTTATTTGGCGTGGGTGGCGGCACGGTCTTAGTTCCCTTTTTTATTACGATTTTCCCATTTTTTCACACTTCACACGAAATGCTGATGCACATGGCGATTGGAACGTCATTGGCGTTGCTGATTCCCAATACATTTATGGCTGCCCGGAAGCAATACAGAATGGGCAATTTGGATTTTACATTATTAAAGCGATGGCTTCCTTTCGTCATCATCGGTTGTTTGATGGGTGTTTCCGCGGTGAAATTTATTCCCACGACGTATTTAAAAGTTATTTTTACGATTTATTTGTATCTTTCCTTTACTTTTGTGGCAATGAAAAAAATTAAAGAGTCCGACAGTGAAAAAAAACCGGAAGGATTTTGGATGTCGATATTCGCAGCTTTAATCGGTGCTTTTTCGGTATTGCTGGGAATTGGTGGGGGACCGTTTACGGTGCCGGTGTGCCAACTGTATGATTATCCGCTGCGAAAAGCAATCGCCATTTCATCCGCAACCGGTTTTTTAATTGGAATTATTGGTACCGTCGGGGTCATTGTCAGCGGTTGGGGTGTGCCGGGGCGTACGCCGTATTCGCTGGGATTTATTAATTTAGTCGCGTTTGCCGTTATTGTGCCATCGATATTGTTGTTTTCTCACCAGGGGGTTGTAACGGCAAATAAATTGTCGAAAAAAACTTTGAAGCGTCTTTATAGTATCTTTTTGTTGGTGATGGCGCTGTACATGACGAGCCAGATTTTTTATGCCTATTGATTAGGCAGGCTCCAAGTTTGCGTAGCTTGCGACTAACCATTTTGCGCCATGCTGATCGAACTTGACTTGTACGCGTGCGTGTTCATCGCGCCCTTCACAACTCACGATAATTCCTCGGCCGAATTTTTTATGAGTGACACGCTGCCCTACAGAAAGCCCATCTTCATTAACGGGCTCAACGACAGTGGGTTGAAATGAATTCATTTGCGGACGTGAGATTTTTGGAACCGGTCGAACCGTGGCGAGCAATTCGGTCGGTATCTCATAAATAAATCGCGAGGGCTGAGAAAATTTTTCAATGCCGTGTAATTGTCGGGATTCGGCGTACGTGAGAATTAATTTTTCCCGGGCGCGGGTCATGCCGACGTAACACAGTCGCCGTTCTTCTTCTAAGCCGTTGGGTTCATCAATCGACATGCGGTGTGGAAATAAATCTTCTTCCATGCCGCTGATGAAAACCAGCGGAAATTCTAGCCCTTTTGCCGCGTGTAACGTCATGAGACTCACGCAATCGGTGTAGGGGTTGGACTGCTCTTCGCCGGTTTCTAAGGCCACGTGCGATAAAAATGCCGCGAGTGGAGGCAGGTTGGTTTCGGTACTGGTGAATTGTGACGTCGCATTGACAAGTTCTTCCAAATTTTCCGCACGCGACAGGCCTTTTTCACTGCGGTCTTTTTTGTAAAATTCCATCAAACCGCTGTGTTTTAGCGCGTGATCGGTTTGTTCCATCAGCGTGAGCGATTGTGTTTCGCGATCCATCGACTCGATCAAATCCAGAAAACATTTTAGCGCACCACAGGCCCGTGCGGGCAGCAACTGATTATTAATCAGATGAGCAGCGGCATCCCACAGCGACGTTGCATTGTCACGCGCAGAGGTGCGCACCGTGGTGAGTGTGGTGCTGCCGATGCCGCGCGTGGGTGTATTCACCACACGCTCAAAAGCAGCGTCGTCGTGCCGATTGGCGATTAACCGTAAATAAGCGAGCGCGTCTTTAATTTCCGCTCGATCGAAAAACTTTAACCCGCCATAAATACGATACGGAATTTGCCGATCGATTAAGCGTTCTTCGAGAACCCGCGACTGCGCATTGGATCGATAAAGCACGGCAATTTCGCTGGCTTTTCTTCCGTGCTGCATCCATTCTTCGATGCACGAAATGATGTAATAAGATTCGTCGCGCTCGTTAAAAGCCGTATATAATCCGATTAAATCGCCACGTGCGCTGTCCGTCCACAATTTTTTCCCGAGTCGTTTCGTATTATTTTCAATGACGGCATTGGCGGCATCGAGAATGGTTTGTGTGGAACGGTAGTTCTGTTCCAACCGAATGGTTTTTGTGCCGGGAAAATCTTTCGTGAAGCGCTGGATGTTTTCAATTTTCGCTCCGCGCCAGCTGTAAATGGATTGGTCGTCGTCGCCGACGGCCATCAGCAGGTTGTGGTTTCCCGCCAGCAATCGGAGCCAGGCGTATTGAATCGCGTTGGTGTCTTGGAATTCATCGACCAGGATGTGTCGAAAGCGTTCTTGATAATGCGGGCGAATGGTATCGCTGTGTTGCAATAATTCCAGCGAGCGAAGCAGCAACTCGGAAAAATCGACTAAGCCGCTGCGCTGACAGATTTCTTCATAAGCTTTGTAAACGCGCAATAAAGTTTCCACGAAATAGCTGTCTTGATTGTCGGGCACTTGATTCGCGCGATGCCCTTCTTCTTTTTGCTTGTTGATAAACCACTGCGATTGTTTTGGCGCCCATTTTGTTTCGTCTAAGTTTAAATTTTTGTGAATGCGGCGGATTAATCGGTATTGGTCGTCGGAATCCAAAATTTGGAACGTTTCAGGCAGGCCGGCATCTTTCCAGTGCGCGCGTAATAATCGATGAGACAAGCCGTGGAAAGTTCCCACCCACATGTTTGAGAGCGGCAGTCCGAGCAGGGATTCAATTCGGCCGCGCATTTCATGCGCCGCCTTGTTGGTGAAGGTGACGGCGAGTAATTGATAAGGAGAGAGGTTGTTTTGAGAGATGAGCCACGCCATACGGTGAACTAATACGCGCGTTTTACCGCTCCCGGCCCCCGCGAGTATGAGTAGGTGCTGCGGTTCGGCAGTCACCGCTTCTCGCTGCGGCGCATTGAGTGAGTCAAGGAGTGCTGAGTGATCCATGCCGGGCATTGTAACGTATGTATGTTATGGGGGTGAAGAGAAAGCTGGGGGTAACCCATCGGGGAGAGGGAACCCCGGTATAGACCTCCCCCGTGATATCGTTTAGGCTGATTTTCATTGTGGAAAGATTCAACTGGGAAATAAAAATGGATAAAAAAACGGCGATAGTGTTATTTAAAGAAAAGCAGATCAGGCGCGTTTGGCACAACGAGGAGTGGTGGTTTAGCGTGGTCGATGTTTGCTCAGTGCTCACTGAGAGCATTGATGCTGGGGCTTATTGGCGTAAGTTAAAGCAGCGGTTAGATAGCGAATCGGACCAACCCGTGACATTTTGTCACGGGTTGAAGCTACAAGCTCAAGATGGGAAAATGCGTATAACCGATTGCGCCAATACCGAAGGGATATTGCGCATTATCCAGTCTATTCCTTCTTCGAGGGCTGAGCCATTCAAGCGGTGGTTGGCGAAAATTGGCTACGAGCGAATTCAAGAAATTGAGGATCCCGCTCTGGCGCAAGAGCGTATGAAACAAATTTATGAACAGAAAGGGTACCCCAAAGAGTGGATTGATAGGCGTTTGCGAGGCATGGCCATCAGGCAAAATTTAACTGACGAATGGAAAACGAGGGGTATTTACAGCAGCCAAGATTATACTATTCTGACTGCTGAAATTTCGAAAGCAGCGTTTGGTATGACACCCAGCGAATATGGACAATATAAAAATTTGCCGGTGAAATCTAAAACCAATTTGCGGGATCATATGACGGATTTGGAATTAATTTTCACGATGCTCGGTGAAAAAGTCACGACGGAGATTTCTAAACAAGAAAAACCACAAGGCATGCCGGAAAATAAAAAAGTTGCGCGGCGCGGCGGTACTGTGGCCGGGAACGCACGTAAAGATACAGAAAGAGAGCTGGGCAAAAGTGTTATCACCCGCGAAAATCACTTAAAGTTTGTGGCTCAGAAAAAAATGGGAAATAAGGCTGATGAGGCGGAAGTAGGGGTTCAATGGTACCCTAGAGATTGACAGGTTGGAGCGAACTGGAGATCATGAGGACGTTATGTCTCACCGCACAACACAAAAACCAAGACTGCTGACGGGCGATACGCCGACGGGGAAGTTGCATCTGGGACACTGGGTGGGTTCCGTCGAGAATCGCTTGGCGATGCAGGATTCTTATGAATGTTATTTTTTGTTAGCAAATACCCACGCATTTACCACGCGCGTGGATAAGCCCGATGAAATTCGTCAAAGCACCTTAGATATTGCGCTGGATTATTTGGCCGTTGGTATCGACCCGGTGAAGAGCACGATTTTTATTGAATCCGACGTACCCGCGATTTTTGAATTGACCGCAATTTTCAGCATGCTGATTCCGTTTCCGCGGTTGATGCGTAATCCCACGATTAAAGACGAAATTCGTGATAAAGAATTGGGTGACAATTATTCAATGGGATTTTTGTTGTATCCCATCATGCAAGTCGCCGATATTTTAGCGTTTTGTTCTGATGTTGTGCCCGTAGGCGAAGATCAAATTCCGCATTTAGAATTAACGCGCGAAGTGGCGCGGCGATTTAATCAACTGTATTGCGGCGTGAATTCACACACCAAAGATGAAGATTATCTCAAGGCGGGTGGTTTATTTCCGATTCCGGAAGCGAAAGTGGGTCGCATTCGTCGTTTGGTGGGAACGGGTGGTCCAGGGAAAGAAGGGCAATTATTAAAAATGAGTAAATCGTTAAATAATGCGATTTATTTGAGTGATGGTCCTGACACTGTGCGGAAAAAAATTATGGATATGTATACGGATCCCAAACGGTTGCGCGCAACGGATCCGGGAACGGTCGAAAATAATCCGCTGTGGATTTTTCACGATACGTTTAATGACGATAAATCCTGGGTAGCAGAAGCAAAGCAACATTACCGCGAGGGAAAAATCGGCGACGTCGAGTGCAAAAAACGGTTGATAGAAGTATTACTCGCTTTGCTTAAACCCATTCAAGCGCGCCGAGCCGATTATGAACGCGATTTATCGCAAGTCACAGCCATTCTCAAAGAAGGCGCCAAAAAAGCCAACGCAGTGGCCGAAGAGACGTTGAAAAAAGTCAAAGAAGCGATTCGGCAGATTTTTTGAGCAATCGTATCAACATTGAAGATACAGTGGGAGGTGGGCATGTGGTATGAATGGGTAGTTGCACAGGAATTACAGCGCCGTGCAGCTCCCACCGGCTACATTACGAGACACCAAGGCTGTGGCTGCTCGTCGGGATTCTGCATAAGCTTGTGCAACCCTACTGTTTTTTCTTGACATAATTTTTCAAGAAGTGAAAGGCCGATCAAACAGGCCCGGCGGACTCTCCCGCGCTTCCAGACCCCGTGCACGGCCCGCGAGAGCGCCCCGGTGATCACCCCCTGGCCCAACGACATCTCAGAAGAACGCCGCAAGGATTCCCCTCCCTCACCCTGATCAAGGCGCTGGCAGAAGGCTTGCGCATAACACGTCGGTAAAAAACGCTGGATAGGATTAATGACGTTACACCAAAATAAATTATTCTGACGGTTATTCCAACCACGAAAAGCATCTGAATTTTGATCATATGAACATAACCGGAATGCTTCCACCAGCAGTTGCACGTTAAAATGTTTCCCGGTGGTGATCACGTTCTTGGCTTGACTTTCTAAATAGTCTCCAAATGTTTGGAACGCGGCTGCACAGTCTTCATTGGTGTGGGAAGAGCCAATCGCATCGACGACTGCGTTGAGTGCTTCTGAGTCCTGGTGCTGTCGCCAAAGCTCCACCGCCCCTTCACCCACCGGAAATTGTTCTTCGTATTGTTTTTCTTTTTCGCCAGGATAATATTCATCGAGATACTGCGCGATCATTTCAGCCATCTCAACGTCTTCAGCACCAACGGCCATCTGAAAAGCGGTGCGTTTAATCGTGCGCCCGGAATAATCAATGACCTCACCTTCTTCTAATAATAAATCAGGATTAGCGCTTATCATTGCTTCGGCTTCGTCTTGCTCACCGTGAATAACGTGCAGCAGCAATTGAGAGACAGTTTGCCCGTTAAATTCGGGTTCAAAAAGGCGTCTGGACATAATTCTGTACCTCGTTTTTTTATAGACACGAGTTTCGCAGTTTGCGAAACTCCTTATTAATATCGATAATGCTCGGATTTAAACGGACCCTCAGCAGGAACGCCAAGGTATTTGGCTTGTTTTGTGGATAATTTTGTTAGCTTAGCGCCGACGTGGTCCAGATGGAGTCGAGCGACTTCTTCGTCCAATTTTTTGGGCAGGATATAAACATCTTTTTTGTATTTGTCGGGGTGTTGCCACAATTCCATTTGTGCCAAGACTTGGTTGGTAAACGAGGTGGACATTACAAAGCTGGAGTGGCCAGTGGCACAGCCCAAATTCACCAAACGTCCTTCGGCTAAAATGGTGATGCGTTTTCCACCGGGAAAAATAACTTGATCCACTTGGGGTTTAATATTGACCCATTTATATTTTCGTAAAGAAGCAATATCGATTTCAAGGTCAAAATGCCCGATGTTGCACACAATCGCTTCGTTTTTCATTTTTGACATATGATCGTGGGTGATGATGTTCGTATTTCCCGTTGCCGTTACAAAAATATCGGCTTCGGCGACCACGTCCTCCAATTGCACCACGCGAAACCCCTCCATCGCCGCTTGTAACGCACAAATGGGATCAATTTCAGTGACGTAAACCGTGGCGCCAAATGCCTGCAAAGCCTGCGTGCACCCTTTTCCAACATCGCCGTAACCGCACACAACGGCGCGTTTGCCGGCGAGCATAACGTCGGTGGCGCGTTTTAATGCGTCAATCAAGGACTCGCGGCAGCCATACAAATTATCGAATTTCGATTTCGTGACGGAATCGTTGACGTTAATAGCGGGAAACGGCAGTGTGCCCTCTTTTTTCATTTCATACAATCGGTGCACGCCGGTGGTGGTTTCTTCCGAAACCCCGCGGATTTTTTTGCATAATTCAGGATGCTTTTCGATGATGTGCAAGGTGAGATCGCCGCCATCGTCCAATAAAATATTAGGCGTCCAGTTGTTCGGTCCGGCAATCGTTTTTGCAATGCATTCCCAGTATTCTTTTTCTGTTTCGCCTTTCCACGCAAATACGGGAACACCTGCTTTTGCTATTGCGGCCGCAGCGTGATCTTGAGTTGAAAAAATATTACAGGACGACCAGCGTACTTCAGCACCGAGTTGAATAAGGGTTTCGATCAACACCGCGGTTTGAATGGTCATGTGAATACAGCCCGCAATACGCGCACCCTTCAGAGGCTTTTTCTTGGCGTATTTTTTTCGAAGCGCCATAAGCCCGGGCATTTCGTATTCGGCCATTTCGATTTCTTTTCTTCCCCAATCGGCAAGATGGATGTCAGCAACTTGATAGTCGTTCTTCATGATGGATCCCGATCGTTTCGAATTAAACGGAGTGATTTCAATGACTGGACAATCGTTCTTCATATTTGATTCCAGCGGCTTCGCGTAAGGCATCGGCTTTATCCGTCCGCTCCCAGGTAAACCCAGGTTCTTCACGGCCAAAATGACCGTAGGCAGCCGTTTGTTTGTAGATAGGATGTAATAAATCCAAGGATTTAATAATAGCGCCGGGACGTAAATCAAAAAATTCATGTATTAATTGTTCGATTCGATGATTATCAACTCTCCCTGTGCCAAACGTTTCCACGCTGATTGAAGTCGGTTCGGGAATTCCAATCGCGTACGATACTTGTATTTCGCAGCGGTCGGCTAATCCGGCAGCAACGATATTCTTCGCAACGTATCGTGCGGCGTAAGCGGCAGAACGATCCACTTTAGAAGGATCTTTTCCAGAGAAGCAACCGCCCCCGTGACGCGCCATTCCGCCGTAGGTGTCGACGATAATTTTTCTTCCCGTTAATCCACAGTCACCGACGGGGCCGCCGATAACAAATCGGCCCGTGGGATTGACCAGATATCGAGTCTCTTTATGCAACCATTTTGCAGGGAGAATGGGTTTAATAATTTCTTCGATGACGGCTTCGTGTAAATCTTTTTGGGAAATTTCCGGATTGTGTTGCGTGGAGAGTACGACGCAATCGACAGCAACGGGTTTTCCATTTTCGTAACGCAACGTCACCTGTGATTTTGCATCGGGTCGTAACCACGTTAAAACACCTTCTTTACGCAAGCGGGCTTGCTGTTGCATTAAGCGATGCGCGTACGTGATGGGAGCCGGCATTAACACATCCGTTTCCCGCGAAGCATAGCCGAACATTAAACCTTGATCGCCTGCGCCTAATTCTTGGTCTTCGCGTTGATCCACACCCAGAGCGATGTCGGGAGATTGTTTCCCAATCGCAGAAACCACCGCGCAGGTTTCTCCGTCGAATCCGATGCGTGGGTCGTTATAGCCAATGGATAAAACGGTGTCTCGAACGATTTGTTCAATGTCTACCCAGGCAGCGGTTCGTATTTCACCGGCGACGAATACCATGCCCGACTTAACAACGGATTCACAGGCAACACGGCAGTTCGGGTCTTTCGCAATGAGCGCGTCTAAAATAGCGTCAGAAATTTGATCGGCGACTTTGTCGGGGTGTCCTTCCGAGACAGATTCAGAGGTGAAAACGGTCCAGTAACTCATAGTTTGCCAATACTAATGGAATTTTTGATAAATGCAACTGTGCGTAGAAAAAATAAGGCGCGCGGTAAAATTTTGGTCACAAAAATAATCTTGTTTCCCGAAAAAAGAAGGACTATGATAACGAAATGAGTACGTAGGGAGTACATACGGCAAGGAGATAAGCATATGAAAAACCCCACAAACAAGGCACTTCAAGGAAAAAATATTGCGCTCAATGGATTTGGTTATTGGCCCAAGCCCCCGCGACGACCATTTTACCGCAAGCTGCTAAAACCGCTGGGGAAAATAGTGATTATCGCCAATTTGGCGCTGGTGGGTATTGTGGGATGCACGGACATGGGTTTTAACAAGGAGTTGATCAAGGCGGCGGTGGACGGAGCAATCGATGCGAGCTTTGAGCACGGATTCGCGCCCGATCAAATGAAATATTTTGTTGCTTCTACTGCAGCAAAATTATTTCAGTACGGATTAGATGCATCGTGGCGCATGCTGCACGGAGAATAGGGGTGTCTCATTATTCCTTTCTGTCATTGCGAGGCGCCGTTAGGCGCCGCGGCAATCTAGGATTAATTCTGGATTGCTTCGGCCCCCTCGAAGCTCGGGGTCCTCGCAATGACGCAGCGGGGGTTGAGTACGATTGGCATGGCGATGCCAGGGCCTTTATTTCAAAGCTCCCACCAGATCATCGCGCAAATCATTAACGTCTTCGATACCGACGGACAAGCGAATAAATCCATCGGTAATGCCGAGTTTTTCGCGTTCGGCTTTTGGAATCGTTGCGTGCGTCATAATGGCGGGGTGCTCAATTAAACTTTCAACGCCGCCGAGACTTTCTGCCAAGGTGAAAATACGACAGCGTTCGAGCATTTTTTTAGTCTCGGCCAGCGTGCATTTTAATTCAACGGAAATCATGCCGCCGAACTGACTCATTTGTTTTTTCGCCAAAAGATGCTGCGGATGTTGAACTAACCCCGGATAATACACGCGTTTTACTTTGGGGTGTTTTTGTAACCACGGCGCTAATTCGGCCGCATTATCACAATGCCGTTTCATGCGTACATCCAACGTCTTTAAACCGCGCAACACCAAAAAACTGTCCATCGGTGAAGCCACCGATCCCACGGCATTTTGCAAATATTTTAAATCGGAGGCTAATTTTTTATTATCGCCCACCACGACGATTCCACTGATCACATCGGAGTGCCCATTTAAATATTTTGTCGCAGAGTGCATGACGAGATCAAAGCCCAATTCCAGAGGCCTTTGTAACAGGGGCGTTGCAAACGTATTGTCGCAGACGGAAATCAGTTTATGCTTTTTTGCCAGGGCCGCGATTTTAGCCAGATCAACCACTTTCAGCATGGGATTGCTGGGCGATTCCACCCAGATCATTTTCGTGTTGGATTGGATGGCCTCGCGAACTTTTTTTTCATCGGTAAAATCAACGAATGAAAAAGACAAACCGGCCGAGCGTTTTCGCACGTGTTCAAATAATCGATAAGTGCCGCCGTACACATCGTCCATCGCAACAACGTGATCACCGGGCTGCAATAATTCTAAAACCGTTGCAATAGCCGACATGCCGGAAGCAAAAGCAAAACCGTGTGTGCCGGATTCTAAATCCGCGACACAGCGCTCGTACGCAAAGCGCGTGGGATTTTGCGTTCGGGAATATTCAAATCCGTGGTGCACGCCCGGGCTTTTTTGCGCGTACGTGGAAGTAGCGTAAATCGGTGTCATGACAGCGCCCGTCGTTGGGTCGGGGTGCTGGCCGGCGTGGATCACGCGCGTCGCAAGAGCAGATTTTTTATTTTTCGTTGTCACAGGAAATGGTGCTCCTTCATCCAGGAATCATCCACAAATTTCGTTAAATAATTTCGAATGGAGTCGGGCAATAAAACCACGCAGCGATCTCCTTTTTTTAGTCGTTTAGCCGCTTGTAAAGCAGCCCACACGGCACTACCCGACGATCCACCCACCAATAATCCTTCTTCGCGAATCAGTCGTCGTGCCATTAAAAAAGAATCTTTGTCGCTAATTTTAATGTATTCGTCGATGAGATCGTTGTCTAATACATCGGGAATAAAATCGTAACCGATGCCCTCAACGAGATACGGTTTTACTTCGGTTCCGCCACCCAAAATCGATCCGATGGGATCGACGCCGATGATTTGTATTTTGGGATTTAATTCTTTGAGTTTTTTAGCGACACCGGTGATAGTGCCACCCGTACCCACACCCATAACCACCATCGCTAAACGCTCGCCCACGTCGTCCCACATTTCTTGCGCGGTAGTTCGATAATGGATATCCGGATTTTCCGGGTTAGCGTATTGATCGAGGATATACGAGTGGGGAATTTCTTTATTTAATTTTTTCGCGAGCGAAATATGACTCTCGGGGGAATCCCAAGCCGCTTCGGTGGGGGTGCGATAAATTTTAGCGCCCAATGCTTCGATGACGACCTGTTTTTCGTGGCTCATCTTTTCGGGCATGGTGATGATGGCGTGATAACCTTTTACCGCGGCGGCTAATGCGATGCCGATGCCCGTATTGCCTGAGGTGGGTTCGATTAATGTATCACCGGGCTTAATTTTTCCCGCGCGCTCGGCGGCTTCCACCATGGCGTAACCAATACGATCTTTTACCGATCCGCCCGGATTGAGAAATTCACACTTGCCGTACAGTTCACAGGGCAATTCTTTACCAATGCGATGAAATTGGACAGTGGGAGTTTTTCCGATAGCGTTGAGGATGTTGTTAATAAGCATAACGTATCTGCTTGGCGTCGGAATGAGACGGAGGATAAAGAAAGTATAAGGGAGGTGTCACGGAAAAACAAATGAAGCTATTGCCGAGGGAGCCGGTTGCTGGTGCCCCGTGGGTTTTGTTGTTCCAGAAAGGGTGGGCTGTGTAAGCCCACCCGTAGATTTTGAACTTTTATTCCGCGCAATGACCGAGTGATACTCTGCTAGTGCTAGTGTCTGCAGCTTCGGTGGCATGTCGGCTATTCATTCCGCCATCATTGAAGCAGCCGATGACGAATTTACCTTTGTTGAATTCACCCGCAGATTGTCGTTGGGTAGCCGGCTGAGGGCCAAAAAACCCGAGGGAGCGGTTGCCGTAGTTGTCAGGAAGTCTGTTCTGCGCTACTGACTGTTTTTCGTTGTTATTTTCACGACTCATGGATTTCTCCTTTTTGGTGTTGTTTAAAAAAGCGAGAAATTTCACCGTAGCACACAAATATTAAAAAAATCTTAATTTTTACAATCCCGGTATAGTTTTTTTAAAAAAGCGGTGTATTCTGGTTAATAACGGGCATAATTAATACCAATATAAGGAACCCATTATGACGGATGTAAAATTTGATCCAAAACACATCAATGAAGTGGTGCATCGACTGCTGGATTCGCTGCCGCCGGGATTGACGAATCTCCCGAAAGACATCGAAAAAAATTTTCGGGGTGTTCTGCACAGTGCGTTCAGCAAAATGGATTTGGTCACGCGCGAAGAATTTGACGCGCAGACCAAAGTGCTGGAGCGAACGCGCGCCAAATTAGAGCAGTTGGAAAAACAAATCAAAAACCTTGAACGCGAATAATTCGGCTCACCGTGTCGTTAGCCATCGCGTACAGTCGTGCGAGCGCGGGGATTGCTTCGCCGCTCGTCACCGTGGAAGTTCATTTGTCGAGCGGATTACCGCGTTTTTCGATCGCGGGACTTCCGGAAACGGCGGTGCGGGAAAGTCAGCACCGCGTGCGCAGCGCGATTATGAATTGCCGGTTTGCATTTCCCCGTGGACGCATCACGGTTAATTTAGCACCCGCGGATTTGCCCAAAGAAGGGAGTCGATTCGATTTAGCGATTGCGCTTGGTATTCTCGCGGCTTCCGAGCAAATTCCCAAAGAGCCGTTATCGGATTATGAATTTGGTGGAGAGCTGGCGCTGTCGGGAGAATTAAGGCCGATCCGTAGTGCGCTGCCTTTTGCGATCGCTACGCGTCAAACATCACGCAAGCTTATTATGCCCGTTGGAAACGGTGACGAGGCTTCATTGGGCATGCCAAACAATCTTTTTGTCGCGACCGACTTAATTCAAGTGTGCTCTTATTTGCGGGGCTTAGAAACGCTGCCCGAAATAAAATCTCAGAGTAATCACGATTTAGTGGGTTATTTTCCGCATGATCTCAAAGAGATTAACGGCCAGGAGCAAGCCAAGCGCGCTCTAGAAATTGCCGCAGCGGGTGGACACAGTGCATTATTCATTGGGCCGCCGGGCACAGGAAAAACCATGCTCGCCATGCGTTTTCCCAGCATATTACCCGAGATGACAGACGAAGAAGCGCTAGAAGTGGCCGCGATTTATTCGATCTGTCGGCACGGATTTGACAGTAAAAAATGGAAGCAGCGTCCGTTTCGATCCCCGCATCATACCACCTCGAGCGTGGCGTTGGTGGGTGGTAGCAGTCCACCGCATCCGGGCGAAATTACACTCGCGCATCGCGGCGTTTTATTTTTAGATGAATTACCCGAATTTAATCGCCACGTACTGGAAACCTTGCGTGAACCGTTGGAAGAAGGAACGATTACGATTTCTCGCGCATCGTATCGTGTCGAATTTCCCGCTCGATTTCAGTTGATCGCTGCGATGAATCCGTGTCCCTGCGGATATTTGGGTGATGCGCGCGGACGATGTCAGTGCACGAGCGAACAAGTGCAGCGGTATCGTTCGAGGTTGTCGGGCCCGTTGCTGGATCGCATTGATATGCACGTTGAAGTTCCCTCTGTTCCAATATCCCACTTTACTTTGAGCAGCAGTGAAAACGTGGGCAGCGCGGTGGTTCGTCAGCGCGTCGTCGAAGCGCGCGAACGGCAATCACATCGCAGCAATAAACCCAATGCATTGCTGTCACCACAAGAAATGCAGGAGCACTGTTGTCTGTCAAATGAGATCAAAACCACTCTCGAAAAAACAATGATGCGGTTACAAGTTTCTACACGTGGATATCACCGTATTTTAAAGCTGGCGCGCACCATCGCCGATTTGGACACCGCGGAACAGATCCAGCAGCACCACGTGGCTGAGGCGCTGGGGTATCGGCAGCTGGATCGACAATGAATGCGCCGTTAGTGCGGTTTTAGTCTTAATGGTGAGATTGGTGAGGTTTGTTGAAGTCTGGTGAGATTGGTGAGATAATGGCTCTGGCGCATTAACCGGAGCCTAAAGGAAGTACCGTGAGCAAACCCATTTTTCCTGATCGGGAGTCGAAATTAATCGAATTTAAGTCACAACTTCCAAAATTTGAAGTGTTAATCAAGACCTGTATTGCTTTTGCCAATGCTGCTGGTGGGCGTATCGTTATTGGTGTAGATGACAAGACGCATGAAGTGATTGGTGTTACGGACAGCGATCGCAACAAAATATACGATGATTTTCCCAATAGTTTATATGACGCAGCTGCACCTACCTTGATTGCTCAAGTTTATGAACAAAATTTAGCGAATAAGTCGATATTAGTTATCGAGATTCCAATAGGGCCAAAGAAACCTTACTTTTTAAAAAGCAAGGGTGTGCATAATGGCACCTACATTCGTGTGGGATCTTCGACACGTAAAGCAACGCCTGAATATATAGAGGATCTGAGTCGTGAAGCACAACGTATCAGCTATGATGAAGAAATTATTTCGGTAGATCCTCATAAAGCACTTTCGAATGAGTTGATAACACAGTTTGTTGAAGGTCGCATTACAAAAAAGCGTTTATTGTCTGAACGAATTGTTAAAGAACTACCTGCTAATAAAGAATCCTATGCGCCCACCGTAGCCGGAATACTGATGTTTTGTGAAGCACCACAGGATTATATTCCTGAAGCCATGGTGAGATGTACACAATTTAAAGGTGTGGCGGGCAGAGATATGCTTCAAACTGAAGATGTTTCTGGAACCATTGATAAGCAGGCTTCTGAAAGCTTAAGTATTGTGAGTCAATGGATAACAACCCATTTTGAAATGCGTGGTGTGAAATTAAAGCGGGTGTTTCCCGTCCCAAGAGAAGCGTTGCGTGAGGCTATTATTAATGCATTATTGCACAGAAAATATAATATCCCCGGTGCAACAAAAATTGCAGTTTATGATGATCGAGTAGAGATATTCAATCCTGGGTGTTTTCCCGGGTTAGTGGATATGAATAACCTGGGTGATGGGACAACTTATTTGCGAAATCCACTCCTAGCAAGATTGGCCTATAAACTGCATTTGGTTGAAACGCGTGGCACAGGAATTAAGCTCATCTACGACAGTTGTCGAAAAGCGGGTCTGAAGAGGCCTGAGTATCACGAGGAAGGTGACTTTGTAAAAATAATATTTTTTTTCGAACCAGAACCAACCACATACAAAGATGAAGGAGAAAGCATCGTTGCATTGATTAGAATGCAAAAAGAGGTTAGCGCCAAAGAAATTGCAAGCTATTTGTCGGTCTCACACAATACAGCCATCCGCAAACTGGCTGCTTTAATTAAAGAAAATAAAGTCGTGAAGGTTGGAAAAGGGCCTTCAATAAAATATCAACTGAGATAACCAATACTGGTAATAGGAAACATTTCATTCAGCCCAATCTACATTACTTTACTTATTTTTAATTTAATTACATTCAAGAAATAGCTGCGGAAATGAATTTACTTTATCTTTAACCGCTTGATTTTTGTGCTCGTTGGTGCTACAAAAGAAGCGTGACGGAGGAGTGCATCAACACCCCACCGCCACTAACCACAATTAACCGAATAGGAGTTAATCATGGCTGACGATAGTCTAAATGATGATGCTGGCGATCGCCAGCACGACACAAAAGTTACGTATTCCCTCACTTTTAAACGCGACCAGTGGTTTGCCTTTTGGCAATTACTGACCGTGGGCTGCAT
>CAMTUH010000002.1:0-108161 GCA_947084935.1 uncultured Coxiellaceae bacterium | reverse complement strand
GGTGCTACAAAAGAAGCGTGACGGAGGAGTGCATCAACACCCCACCGCCACTAACCACAATTAACCGATTAGGAGTTAATCATGGCTGACGATAGACTAAATGTTGATGCTGGCGATCGCCAGCACGACACAAAAGTTACGTAGTCCCTCACTTTTAAACGCGACCAGTGGTTTGCCTTTTGGCAATTACTGACCGTGGGCTGCATGATGTCGGATTATTTACTGGAAAACCCCGTTTTTGCAGCAATTGCAAGGCGGTGGAACCGGCTATCCGACCAATTAGCGCACGCCCTGGACAGCGGGGAAGTGAGCTACGAAAAAGTAACGACTTCTTAGCCCGTGGTGGACCACTCGCGGATCGAGTGCCGCATGGGCTGCCGTGTGTGCATTCGGTTCGCGGGTGTTTTGCATTTGCTGTTGCCAATATCCGTTATTTATTCATACGGAATATGAGCTCAGTTTTCACGTGCGATCCAGCCAATAAGAAATAAAGCGATACCCACTCCAAAAGCCGTCCATTGCCAGGGAGAAATGGGGGGCGCGCTGAGGAAAAAGCTGGCGACGGCACTGATGAGAAAACCCAAGCCCGCGCCGATAAGAAATCCTTTCTTGAGCTTTTTATTCGTGGAAACAAGCGATGATTTATCGCGATAAAAAGAAAGGCGTTGTTGCAGGTTAATCTCATGAAGAACGTCGTAGGCGACCCGAGGAGATTTTACTAAAATATCCGCCACCGCGGGGAAATCTTTCGCAACCGTTTTGACTAAATGACGAATACCGTGCTGTTTGCGCATCCAGCGCTCCAGAAAAGGTTTTGCGGTTCGCCATAAATCCAGATCGGGATACAACTGATGCCCCAGTCCTTCGACACTCAGTAACGTTTTTTGCAGCAACAATAATTGAGGCTGTATTTCCATGTCGAATTGATCGGCAGTTTGGAAGAGACGCAATAATAATTGCCCAAAAGAAATATCTCTGAATGGCTTTTCAAAAATCGGTTCGCAGACGGTGCGAATGGCGGCTTCGAATTGATCGACGCGCGTGTCGGGGGGTATCCAGCCCGATTCTACGTGTAAAAGTGCGACTTGTCGGTAATCGCGTTTAAAAAATGCTAATAAATTTTCAGCGATGTATCGCTGATCTTGTGGATTCAGCGAACCCATAATTCCAAAATCAACGCCGAGGTATTTGGGATTTTCAGGATCAGTGATGTCGACGAATAAGTTACCTGGGTGCATGTCGGCGTGGAAAAAGCTATCGCGCAGCACTTGCGTGAAAAAAATCTCGACGCCGTGTTCCGCTAATTTTTTCAAATTGACGTGTGCGGTTTTGAGTGCATGAATGTCTGAAATGCGGACGCCGTGTATTCGTTCCATCACCAGCACGTTCCGTTGCGCGTAATCCCAATAAACTTTCGGCACATACATCTTTTCAGAGTGAGCGAAATTACGTCGTAACTGAGAAGCATTAGCGGCTTCGCGCATCAAATCCAATTCGTCGTAAATGGTGCGCTCGAATTCGGCGACGATTTCCACGGGTTTTAGCCGTCGCCCGTGCTTCCAAAACCGTCGCGCGAGTTTGGCGCCCAAATACATCAGTCCAATGTCCCGCTGAATGACTTTAGCAATGTTAGGACGTAGCACTTTCACAATAACGTCGCTGTCGTCAAACAGCGTTGCGGCGTGGACTTGTGCGATCGATGCGGAAGCCAAAGGTTTTTCATCGAAATATTTAAAACAGTGATCAATCGGTTTTGAATACGCTTTTTCTATCATGTGTTTTGCAATTTCACTGGAAAAAGGAGGCACTTGGTCTTGCAATTTCGACAGCTCTTCGGCGATGTCATCCGGCAGTAAATCGCGTCGTGTGGATAACAGCTGGCCGAATTTAACGAAAATTGGGCCCAACTCTTCCAGCACTAAGCGCATGGATTCTCCTCGCGATTTTGCTTTTCGCGAGAAACTCCACGGGTTCAGATAGCTCAGCCAGCGCAATACGGCTGAATGTTTGCCAATAACGTCGCGATTCAATCCGTGGCGAATTAAAATTGCATTGATTTGTACGAGCCGAATTAATTGTATCGGACGAATCATGCCGAGGGATTCCTTTTTTTCAGAAGTCGCTTTATTTTAGCTTCGGCCCGGTCGACGGCGTGTTGCAGCTGAGTCACGTCAGAAATAAATTGCTCGACCTCGTTTTTCGAAGGCACGCAAGAAGACTCGATTTGCAAATAATCTTTGAGATTTTCTCTCAGGGTTTGGAGGGTATTTTTTCCAAGGGATTTTGTGTGGTGTATTCCCACAGTGATTTTGTGAGCGATTGTGTCCCCCACGATTTTTGAGGCGTGTTCTTCCCAGTCAATATCGATTCCGGAAATAATATCGCGCATTTCCTCGCCTAATTCGGTATCTCCCCGGATGGAGATGGAATTTTTAAAAAGAGCCGTGTTCTCACCTTTCGCACAACCGGCCCGGCACAGCCCGAATAATGTGCCTGAAATGATCGCGTCGGGCTCTTTTTTTTCTGTTGCCAGCAGGGTAAGCCCATTTTTTTGTGGATGAATGTAAAATTCAAGTTGCCAATCGGTAATCTCGATTTTAATTATTTTACCTTCCAGTTTCGCTAAACGGTTAATACTCTCAGCATCCAAGTGCAAATAGGCGTTAATCGCTTTTTCTAAACCGGATAAGAAAAACGACATCATTAGTATTTGTATCCTTGGTGAATAGCAACAATGCCCGCGGTTAAATTGTGGTAATGACAGTCTTCGAAACCGGCTTCGTGCATCATGCTTACTAAAGTTTCTTGATCTGGGTGAACGCGAATGGACTCGACTAAATACCGATAACTTTCTTCGTCTTTGGCAATGAAATTTCCTAATTTTGGAATGACGTTAAAAGAATAGGCGTCGTATATCTTTTTAAAAAGCGCGGATGTTGGGTGTGAAAATTCTAAAACCAGTAAAAATCCGCCCGGTTTTAACACGCGGTACATTGAGCGCAAAGCATTTACTTTTTCGGTGACGTTACGCAAGCCGAACCCGATGACGACTCGATCGAAATAATTATCGGGAAAAGGTAAGTGTTCGGCGTCGGCTTGAATGTATTCTACGTTATGAATAATGCCGTGATCGATCAATCGATCGCGTCCGCGTTGCAGCATCGCCCGATTGATATCCGCGAGGACAATTTTTCCTGAGTCGCCCACCAGCGGGTTGAGTCGAGCGGTCAAATCCCCCGTGCCGCCGGCGAGGTCCAGAATTCGATGGCCTTCCCGGGCCCGACAAATCTTAATCGCGAGCTGTTTCCACAGGTGGTGCAAGCCTAAGGACATGAGGTCATTCATGAGATCATAATTAACCGCAACGGAATGAAAAACCTCTGCCACTTTGCCTTTTTTTTCAGACGTTGGAATTGTTTGGAAGCCGAAATGGGTGGTTTTTGGGTCTGTCATGAACTAATCATAGCCTGGCGATGGAGGAGCGACAAGAGAGATTAGGCCCTTAAGAGTGAATGCGAGGCGATGGTGCGGTAGTGCTGTGGTGTATTTCAATGGCGCTGTTGATGTAATGGTCTGAAAGGTGGCGCGGTGTATCGCGGGTGTCGTCTTCTGCGAAGTGATAACTCGTACAAAATAAATTGAAGCCCCAAGCGGGATACAGACTGTCTAATAATAAATTCAATAAGGCATTAACCGCGTTGGGCTTGTCTCGAGCAGTAAAGCGGGTGTCATCCAGGGCGGCGATAATTTTTTCGATAGCGGAAGTTAGGGTTGGGGTCGCCAGTAGCCTAGGATGGGTATGCTCCGCGGGTAAATCGTTCCAAGCATCCAGCAGCTCTTGTGTAGTAAGCAGGGTGGTTTCAGCCTTAGTTTTTTTACGACGACGGTGAGCACTACTGCTGGAAGTAGCGCTGGTAGTAGTGCTGGAAGGGGGGCTCATCAACACATTGTAATAACCGGTGTTGGGTTGTTGAGGGAGACTTTTAGGACTTTCTATAACGGTAACGGGTAGAGTAGAAAGAAGTTCATTAATGGTGTTGGTGACCGTTTCGACTTGCTGAGTGTTATTTGCAATATCGATATAGAAAACTTCCCAACCTAAATTTTTTTAAGATGGTGTCTTTTGCTTGTGCTGCACTATTATAGTCTGCGCCATTCCCCAGAATGCTGTGATGGCCAGGTCCCATAACTTCGATCGCGATTTTGCGATCGCCGATTTCAATAGCGGCATCAACAGTATAGGGAGTGCCCGGTATGTCTACTTGTGGTTTTAGGAGAGATTGATATTGCTTCGGAAGAAGCTTACGGCGAATCGATCGGATTATTTTTCTTTCATTAGAAGAAGGTTTAGTAGCCGGTTTGTGCCAGGTTATCGCTTCCTCTATTTTATTCTGTAACGCCGCTGAAAGTGTAAGGCCTGTTAATTGTTGTGCTTGGGATAAGGCAAATAATGCTTTAACCAGCTTGGAAGGAGAGGTACTTTTTTCGCTGGCAGGATCGCTAGTATCACTTCCCAGATCATCTCCACTGTCTGTTTCGCTGTGACTGCCCCAATGCCCAGAATTTAATTCCAGTAGATAGATGTGCTGTTCTACGACGGCAATGAGTTCCTGCAGCATTTCTTTAACAGAAATAACAGAAATGTTTCCCCGTTGAAAAGGCAAAGTAATGGTGCTTTCCCAGCGTTCGAGCGCATGCTGGTAAATCAAAGCTAACGATCGACAGATAAACATATAATGCTGTAGTGTGGGCAACGTTATTGGAGACGAGAACAAGGGAGGATGGACATCATCAATTAAGTATTGGAATATCCATTGGAATAACTCATTTGCGCCGTCTTGACAACGGTTTTCTGAATCACCGTCCATTTTCCAATTTGAAATTGCATCAAAAAAAGGCGGCAAAGCATCCGCATCTAATTGCGCCCATGCTGCGAGCAGATAAGCGCAAATCTCTACTTCCTGCTCCTGCTCCAGCCGCTGACTGAAATGCGTTGCTAAGAAGGGCAAGTTAATAATAACCGTCTCAGCTGCTTCTCGTATTTTTTTAGCCGTTTGTTCAGGATCGGGTGCCCAACAGAGCTTTTTGATACGGGCTAGATGTATGAAATATTGACGTATGGAATCCGGCTGAACAGGTGGGTGTTCTTTTCGTAGTGCATCCAATGCTTCGTCTAATTCCCTTTGTGAGGAAATATTGTCGTCTGGCATGGCGCTGCTTGTTAGCTCATAATATGACCAGGATATGCGCTTTTTTAAGCCAGATCAAGGGTGCGCTTGATTTATACTTGAGCTATAATAGTATTAACAAGGAGTTAGCTTATGTTTCAAGGAAAACGAGTCATTGCGGCTTTTCTTTTCTGGGTGTTTACTTCAGCGGCCATGGCGGGTCAAACGACCCACGCCATTTCCGTAACGAATCGTTCCGAGTACCCCATTTACGTGTGGGTGACGGTGGCAGAGAATGTCACTGTGCCCAGTGCGACGTCGTTGCCGTATCTTTCATTGGCCATTGTGCCCAGCGGCTCCGGGAAAATTTATTTTTCCTATACGCGCGCATGGGATAATCAAACGAAGCTCACCTTGAAATTTTCTACCGTTGAATCGCCGTCGGCCTTAAATGCTGTAGGTCAATTTTCGGAATTTTCAATGGTACCGAACTCTCCCTCGGAAGCGAAATGGCGTATTGAGAAAGTGTGGTCCGGGTTAGTGTTTCCTTACATCGTTACTGACAATATTTATGAATTGAATAAAGTCACGTGGAATCGCGACACCGATTTTCCTATAACTATTACTTTCCAAGGCAAGAAAAAGCAAAATAATTTTTATAACACTCAGGCGAACAATTGAATTTTTATTAAAGAATATATCGGCTCAGGTCCTCATCTTCCGCTAATTTTTTCAGTTGCAGATTAACGTATTTAGCGTCAATCACAATGGATTCGCCAGGTTTGTCGGTAGCCTCAAAGGAAATTTTCTCCAGCAAACGTTCCATGATGGTGTGCAAGCGTCTTGCACCGATATTTTCGGAATGATCGTTCACCTGATAAGCAATCTCGGCTAAACGCTTGATTCCGTCTTGGGTAAATTTCAATTCGTAACTTTCCGTTCGCAGCAGTGCCGTGTATTGTTCCGTCAGAGACGCTTTCGGCTCGGTGAGAATGCGGACAAAGTCATTGGCGGTGAGCGCTTTTAATTCCACGCGAATGGGAAATCGACCTTGTAATTCAGGAACGAGATCCGAGGGTTTCGCCGTGTGAAACGCACCCGAAGCAATAAATAAAACATGATCAGTCTTGATCATGCCGTACTTGGTGAATACCGTGCTGCCTTCCACGAGTGGTAATAAATCGCGTTGAACGCCTTCGCGGGAAACGTCGGCGCCGACGGCACCTTCGCGGCGAACGATTTTGTCGATTTCATCGAGAAATACAATACCGTTTTGTTCGACGCTTTCCAGTGCTCGGGATTTAATGTCTTCTTCATTGACGAGCTTACCCGCTTCTTCTTCTTGAAGAACGCGGAGCGCGTCTTTGACTTTTAATCGGCGAGATTTCGTGCGTCGGCTGGAAATGCTTTCCATCATGCCTTGCAGTTGGCTGACCATTTCTTCCATGCCGGGAGGCCCCATGATTTCAAAGTTGGGCCCGACGCTCACGTCAATTTCAATTTCTTTATCGTTCAGCTCGCCTTCGCGTAATTTTTTTCGAAACAATTGGCGCGTGGCGGAATCTTTTTTAAGCGCGGGTGCTTCTTCTGCGGGCTCACCGGCAAATGCGCCGTGCGCAGCCGGCGGTACCAGCGCATCGAGCACGCGTTCTTCGGCAGCTTCTTGCGCGAAGCTGCGCACTTGTTTCATCGCTTTTTCCCGCATCATTTTCACGGCAATATCGGCGAGATCGCGAATAATGGATTCAACGTCGCGACCCACGTATCCCACTTCGGTGAATTTTGTGGCCTCTACTTTAATAAACGGTGCTCCCGCCAAGTTGGATAAGCGCCGCGCGATCTCGGTTTTTCCCACACCCGTTGGCCCGATCATTAAAATATTTTTGGGGTAAATTTCTCGGCGTAACTCTTCTGGCAATTGCATGCGACGCCAACGGTTACGGAGTGCGATGGCGACGGCACGTTTTGCTTCGTCTTGGCCGATGATGAATTTATCCAGTTCCGCGACAATTTCGCGCGGCGTCATGGTAATTTCAGATTTGTTGAGCGAGGGTAAAGAAGAATTGCTTTTAGGAGGCATTTTTTTATTCCGGTTGTTGTTAATAAAAATCCCCGCCTTTTGGCGAGAATTTTTTTCTATCCACGCCGCTTGCGGCGGATACTTTACGCCTGGGGTTTCTTAAGGGGAGCGGGCGTTCGCTCCCCTTAAGTCGCCGTCGCGCGAACTTGCTTCGCGCCGGCGAAATATTACCAGGAAATAAAAATCCCCGCCTTTTGGCGGGAATTTTTATTGTTCGCTATCGAGTTCTTCGATGGTGAACGAGTAATTGGTATAAATGCACACGTCCGCGGCAATAGTTAATCCCTTTTCGACGATTTCGCGTGCATTCAATTGCGTTGAATCGAGCAATGCTTTTGCGGCAGATTGCGCAAACGGACCTCCGGATCCGATCGCCATTAAACTGTGTTCCGGTTCAATCACGTCACCTAATCCCGTGATGATGAGCGATGTTTTATGATCCGCTACGGCGAGCAGGGCTTCTAAGCGGCGAAGAATTTTATCCGTTCGCCAGTCCTTAGCTAATTCCACGGCGGCGCGCGTCAAATTACCCGAGTGTTTTTCCAGTTTCGATTCGAAGCGCTCGAAGAGGGTAAATGCATCAGCCGTCCCGCCCGCAAATCCAGCGATCACTTTATTATTGTAAAGGCGCCGAACTTTTTTGGCATTGCCTTTCATAACTGTGCTGCCCAGAGTGACTTGGCCATCACCGCCAATCACGACTTTGCCGTTGCGTCGGACGGAAAGAATGGTAGTACCGCGAAATTGTTCCAAGCTGCTCTCCCGGAAGTTGTTTACCGTCCAGTCAATATGGGGGCGATTCAAATGAATTTCAACCCTCATTTAACCCTGACTAAAATACTATTAATCGAATGGTGGTAAAGCAACGATTGAGCGCGCTCCGCGTCGGCGAGGTTACTGTAGGGCCCCGCGGACACGCGGTTCCAAACGATACCATTGGGAGCTCGAAAGGGTTGAATGGTGGTCACGAACCCCAAGTTTTCGATGCGATTTTTGAAGCGCTCTGCGTCGCCTGGATTTTGAAGTGAGGCTACCTGCAACAGGTAACGCTCTTCGTGCGTAACGGCTTCGGCCACGTTTTGGGGTGCTGACACCTCCGTTTTGGTCAGCAAGGTATAAAAATCGAAGTGGTCTTGTTCGGGGGAATTGTCAAGCGCAACGCTTGGTTTGGATGGAGCGGAAGAGGATTTTTTTTCAATGACTGGTGGTTCTTCTTTTTGTGCGGGACGAACTCGATGCACGTGTCGGATGAGGTACATTGTCAAGGGTATGCCGATGGCCAGTAAAATAAGAAAGATTGTTAAAACTACTCTGCCGTGCCGTTTCGGCGGCCGTTGACGAGCCGTTGAGTGTCTTACATAGTCGAAGACCATGGGTTCAACTCTTTTGGTCCGTTGATGGTGGTGGTGCCGGCGGTATTGTGTTGGGTTGGGGCGGTTGTGTTTGGGGAGCCCCATAAGAAGGGGGTAATCCATTAATGAGAAATTGCCCTTTGTCATACGTAATATCCAATTTAACGTTTTGCCCGTCTGGAATAAGTTTCTTATTGGTAATCCAATAGTGAACTTGTTGTTCAGCGACTTCAGTTGGAGTGAGTGCCTGATTGTTGACGGTTAACTTTTTATTTTGATAGAGATTCGCTAATTGCGACTTCAGCCAATCGAGAGGCATGATCAAAGAATATTGTCCTTGCGCGTTGGCTAAAAGCATCGGGAGATTGTCGAGATCCGTTTGTGGCGGAAAATGAATTTTAGCGTTCATGGCAATCGGTCCATTTTCTGTACCTGCGTTGAAATGGTTCTGGAACATCAAGCCGTGGCTGAGTAATTGGACTGCGGGTGCAGACAATGATTTCAGCTGATCCGGCCCGGTCAGTGATTGTTGCTGTAATTGCAGTGCGTTATTCATCAATGCAATTAAGGCTTTTGTATTGATATTGGAAAGACTGATGCTAAGATCAATGGGTTTTAATTTCAACCACTCGTTATCCAGGGTGTCTACGTGCCCAGAAAAGGTGACTGTCGTCGTTTCATTAGATTCTGATTGATTGGTTTGAAGCAATATATTATCTACGTTAGTGGGATTATTTTTCTCGTCAAAATAAGTTAATTTCTCGATTTTCATGGATCGATCACCATACCACAGCGGCGCTTTTTGTTTTAAGTGAGCATTCATACTGATATTTTGTAGGGTAAATTTGGTTTCGGCTTCATTGGGCGCAATATCTCCATTTTGTTTTTCGAACAGCGTCGCTGAAGCGATCGTGGTTTCTGAGGTAAATTGATGTTGGGCCGTGTTGTATAAAAGATTGGATTTTGTGTCGTTAATTACGAATTGCTGTTGATTGCTGGTGATGCTAATTTTTTTTGCGGAAAACGTATTTTTTATGACATTCCCAAAGCGAATCAGTGTGTTGGATTGAAACGTGAAATTGGGATTATTACTGTCGCTGTAAACTAAGGCCTTCGCAAAAAATAAGCGGAACCGCTCGGTACTGGTTTTTCCAAACGCAAAGGGACCGTGAATGATGCGCTCTTGAATAGTAAATTGAGAGGGCCTTGTGCGCTTATCGGTTAAGGCATCGGTTTCGGATTTCAACCAGGACCCAAAAATAGTGACGGTTACCGTTGCGCGAGAAGAAAACCAGCCGCGGTCAAATTTAACGAGTGTAATCGTTACGTTTCGCGAGCGGTCCAAATGGGTTAAGATCTGTTGGTAATGGTTTTTTAACCAAAAGCCCATTCCGAGCGGTAAAACCAACGCAATAACGACGATTGCCAGAATCAATAATCCGAGAAAGGTGGTAAATTTGCGCACGTTAGTTCTCCTACATTTCTTCGGGGGCGGATACACCCAATAATTTTAGACCATTTTTTAATACGTGTTGAGTTGCGGCGATGAGCGAGAGTCGCGCATTTCGAAGTTGAGCGTCCTCGATTAAAAATCGTTCTGCATTGTAATACGTGTGAAAATGATTGGCGAGCGTCTGCAAAAAGTGTGCCACTAGGTGCGGTTCATAATGCACGGCCGCGTGATGAATCAAGTCGGGGTATTGCGCGAGCGCGCTTAACAGGTCTTTTTCATGGCTGCTGGTTAATGACTTAAGGTGGGCCAAGCCTTCGGCTTTGCCCCATTGAAGCCCTTGTGTTTTTAATTGACGCCAAACGCTGCAAATGCGCGCGTGGGCATATTGTATGTAATACACGGGATTTTCGCTCGATTTTGATTTGGCGAGCTCGAGGTCGAAATCCAGATGCTGCTCGGGTTTTCTCATGATGTAAAAAAAGCGGGCCGCATCATTGCCGACTTCTTGTCGCAATTCTCGAAGCGTCACAAACGTTCCGCCGCGCGTGGACATGGAAACTTTTTCTTTTCCGCGATACAAAATAGCAAATTGAACCAGCAGTACACGCAATCTTTCAGGATCCTCGCCCAATCCTTTTAAAAAAGCGCGAACGCGCGGTACGTATCCGTGGTGATCCGCGCCGAACACGTTAATGATTTTCTGATAGCCGTGGTGGAATTTATAAAGATGATAAGCGACGTCCGAGGCAAAATACGTGGGCACACCATTTTTACGAATGAGTACGCGGTCTTTTTCGTCGCCCAAGGACGTAGCGCGGAACCATTTCGCACCGTTTTGCTCGTAGACATAGCCGTGTTTTTCTAGAAGAGAAACGCCTTCTTCGAGGAGGCCTTCTTCTGCGAGTCGACTTTCACGGAACCATTCGTCGTAAGTGACGCCGAATTCTTCTAAATCGTTTTTGATATCGGCCAAAATACTTTCCAGCGCGGCCTTGAAAATAATGTTGAAATCGTCTTGCAAGATTTCTTTTGCAGCTTGAATGTACGCATCAAGATAAGCTTCAGGATCCGTCTCGAGATTAATTTTTTTGGGTAATTTTTCTTCGATTTGTTCCTGCGTGTGGTGGAATCGTTGCTGGTATTGTTTTTCTAAATCACGCGCGATGCCGACGATGTATTCACCTTGATACGCGTTTTTGGGAAGCTCAACGGCCTCGTCTTGATTTTGCAAGTAACGGATCCACACGCTGAGCGCCAAGATGCCCATCTGTCGGCCGGCATCGTTGATGTAATATTCGCGGTGTACCTTAAAATTCGCCGCATTTAATAAGTTAGCCACGCACGCGCCGTAAGCCGCGCCTCGACCGTGTCCGACGTGCAAAGGCCCCGTTGGGTTAGCAGAAACGTATTCGATGTGCACGCGTTGGCCTTTGCCGATATCCGAGTGGCCAAAGGCATCACCCTTTTCTAAAATCGTTGAAACCACCGACTGGAAGCTTCCTTCCACCAGAAAGAAATTGATAAACCCAGGACCCGCGATCTCCGTTTGGCTGATCTGCTTAGAAGCGGGCAGGGCTGCCAAGAGTTTTTCTGCAAGCACTCGCGGGTTCGCCTTGGCCTCTTTAGCGAGCGTCAGGGCGAGGTTGGTCGCAAAGTCTCCATGATTGGGATCGCGGCTCGGCGTAATTTGAATCACCGCCTCCAAATCATTGGGCAAAACGCCGTCCGATTTTAATTTTTGTACGGCCTTGGTTAATAATGATTTAAGGTGCTCTTTCATGGTTTCATCAGTCTATCACGTTAAGATCAGAATGAAATCACCGGTAATGTTACACACTGTTACAAAATTTTGCTTCAGTGAAATACGGGGGTTACAAGGGGAAGTTACGCTATTCCCATGCGAAAAAGTACTGCCCAAGAAAACACAAATATTTTTAAACGAGGAGTATCCGAAGACCAAACGTTGACCTGGGTGCAGATCCATCTGGCTGCAGAAACGAAACTGCGTGATGAAGATGAGGTAACAGAAAACGATAAAGCTGAGGCGCTGAAGCAGCGCACCTTTATGGGTGCTTTCCTGATTCATTGCATGACGCTTTTGGATGGCGATCGCCGTCTTCTGCTCAACAGTTCTGAGCCGTATTATTTTTCCTATCATCCCGAATTTTCACAGTTCTCACAAAGTGGGGCTATCGAACTCACAGTTAAAGGCAAAGTCAGTTATTTCACGATTGGTGATATTACTTTAGTAGACATCCCAGGACAGTCTCTTTTTCTGTGGAGCAAAACTGATGCTCGTTTAGGCACTGAGTCGTTATATTTAAATATGCTGCGACCAGGATCCTACAGCCCCCCTTCAAACGCGTGGTCTCGAAACGCTACCCCGAAAGCCAATTTCAGCACTGTATACAACAGGAATACTGTATGTTTTAAAAATGAAATTTCTTTTGAGTTGCGCAAAGATACCAGCGAAAGCTATCACGAATGTGTTCGCCCGGCAGCTACGCGTCATTTGACCCCTCTCATGGCTACCGTTATTCGAAATGCGTATGGCAACTGTTCAGATGAATACATCACTCATGTTGAAAGTGAGTTGGAACGTCTTGGGAAATTTCACAGGAAAATTGATGGATTAATTGATCAAAGCATCGAGCGATTGACTCGAGAAGAGGAAAAATTGCAAGCTCGGCTGAACTCGCGGTTTGCTTTTTGGCGCACGAGTCTGCAAACAAGCAAAAATTTAAAGTTGTTCAAGCTAGAGAGACTGAAACAATTCAGAAGCGAATTGCATAACAATGGTTATGATGTTAAGAGTGCAGCAGATACTGTTATCAAGGCAGACGACGACCATAAATTATTATTTAAACGACAGCATTTGTTTTTTGGTATGAGCCGTACCGCCAAATTGTTTCAGCAATTAGATCGTGAGGCTATGCGTAAAGCGCGGGATGATCGGCGCAGCCAGCAGAAAGAGCTCGTAATTCAAGGGCGCGTCCCGAGTCACTGAGAGGTAGGATTCAATTCCCGGGTTACGCCCCGAAGCGTGGCTGCACCCAGGCTACGGATTAAACTGTAGCCTCGATGGAGCGATAGCTGTAGGTTGGGCTGAGTTTCGAAGCCCAACAACTAATTTCGTTGGGCTTCATTTCATTCAGCCTGACCTACGTGCTGAGTTTAGTATTTAATTTTTCCTTAAGGCTCTCAGCAAAATTTCAATGTTATAATCCATAAAATGAGCACGATGGCGCAGCATATTTTGATCGTCGATGACGATCGTGGCATCCGCGATTTGTTGGGCAAATTTCTGCATCAGCACGGATTTCAAACCAGCCTCGCGAAAGACGGCGAGGAGATGCACGTTTTATTATCGAAGAACACCGTTGATTTAATCATTCTCGACATTATGTTACCCGGCGAAGACGGCCTCACGCTTTGCCGCAACCTTCGAACCGCGTCGAGCATCCCCATCCTCATGTTGACGGCGATCAGTGAAGACATCGATCGCATCTTAGGTTTGGAAATGGGTGCCGACGACTACATCAGCAAACCATTTAATCCACGCGAATTATTGGCGCGTGCGCGAGCCGTTTTACGGCGTACACAAAGTATGGTCGCTGAAAATACACCAATCAAAGAGCAATGCGCGTATCACTTTGCCGATTGGATTTTAGATACGGTGGAGCGCCGCCTTACCTCGCCCGATAATTTAGAAATTACGCTAAGCACCGGTGAATTTGATCTCCTCTGCGCATTGGTGCAGCGACCCCATCAAGTATTGAGTCGAGATACTTTGCTGGATCTAACCAAAAACCGTTTGGCAGGACCGTTTGATCGAAGTATCGATATTCAAATCAGTCGGCTGCGCCACAAGATTGAACAAGATCAAAAGAATCCGCAGATAATAAAAACCGTGCGCGGTGGCGGTTATGTGTTGGCGACCGAAGTACAACGGAAATATAAGTGATGAGAAGAGTCGATCGAATTGCCCATCATTTTAGTGGACGAAATGCGTTGGGCATTATGACGGTCATCATTATAGTTCATTTGATCGCGATGTCGTTTTACATCAACGATAATCGCCTGGTGGAACGCGAGGCAGGTCGCGATGCCGTTCTGCAAAAGATCGTCAACGTGGTTCATTTGTTGGAAGCAACACCTGCCAACGAGCGTGCCAAAGCGATTGCGGCGATGAACGATCCGGATTTGCAGGTATCTGTTTCGGGCAGCCCGAGATTTCCGTTGAAATTTCAAGAAGTGTCGTTTTGGGAAATTGACGAAGCCCTGCAAAAACAAGGAAAATCATTTGCTGCTTCCATGTTATTGCGAAAAGATCAATGGTTGAATATTAATGCGACGATTTATACCCATTTTCTGTTGACGCAATTAGCTTTTTTTTCAGTAGAAGTGCTCATCTTTGGAATGATTATTGTTGTGGCGTGGTCTATTAATCGATTTACGCGACCGATAATAAATTTCAAAGAATCCGTGGAGCGTTTGAGTAAAGATTTAAATACGCAACCGGTGCCCATCGATGGCCCTTCCGTCGTACAAGAAGCGGCTCAGGCGATGAATCATATGCAACAGCGCATTCAAGAGCTCGTTCGCAATCGCACGCAGATGTTGGCTGCGATATCGCACGACCTTCGAACACCCATCACGCGCATGAAATTGCGCGCGCAATTTGTTGAAGAATCCGCGGCGAAAAATGAGTTAATTGCCGATTTAGATGAGATGGGGGCGATGATTAATGAGATTTTATTTTTTGCGCGAGAAGATGCGGCCGATGAAGCGAAACACCCGTTAGATTTGGTGTCTCTCGCGCGTTCCGTGTGCGAGTCCATAGCCGACATGGGCCATCACATCAATTTTCAGTGCAAATATCATCGTTTAAAAATGCTGGGGCGCCCTCTGTCGTTGAAACGGGCACTGACCAATTTATTAAATAATGCGACACGATACGCGAAAAACGTTACGGTCCATGTTTCGCGGAGTCACCATCGGCTCATTGTCGCTGTTGAAGACGACGGGCCGGGCATCGCCGAGAAAGAATTATCCCGTGTGTTTGAGCCATTTTATCGGGGTGAACGTTCGCGGTCGCGTGATACGGGTGGCGTTGGGCTGGGACTTGCCGTAACGAAAGACATTATCAAAGATCATAATGGCAGTGTTTATTTGAAAAATCGTGCTGAAGGCGGGTTGTCCGCCGTGGTGGAATTGCCGGGTGACGTATAATACAATCACGGATTATGCAGAGAAACCCGATTAAATCCATCGCGGTGTTGCGCTTGAGTGCGCTCGGTGACGTGTGCCTCACCGTTCCGCTGATACGCGCGTTGCAGCATCATTTGTCCTACGTACAAATCCACTGGATTATTAGCCGTTCGGTGTACCCTCTTGTGGAAGGGTTATCGAACGTTGGCTTTATCGTGATGGATAAGCCGAAATCGATTCGTGATTATTGGCGGTGTTACCAGCAATTTAAGCCGTATCATTTTGATGTGTTGTTGGCGCCGCAGGCGACGCTGCGATCGAATTTATTGTGTCCTTTAATTCGCGCAAAAATAAAATACGGGTACGATGCTTTGCACAGTCGCGACGGGCAACGGTTATTCGTCAATCGAACCGTTGCCGCAAAAGAAGAGCATCTGCTCGATTCTTTTCTCCGTTTTGCAGAACCTTTTGGTATTTCCAATAAAATTTTGGATTGGGAGCTGCCTATCTCCACCGATGATTTTCAGTGGGCGCGCGAACAGCTAAAAGTGTTTCCCGGAAAATGGGTGGCGGTATGTCCCGCAGCAAGTAATTCGGAGCGCAATTGGGTTGCGGATCGGTACGCGGAATTATTGAACGCGTTGCATCAACGCTGGTTGTTTAATGTAGTACTGGTGGGTGGACCCAATCCGACTGAAAAACGATTATCGGATGCCATTCACACACAATTAAAAATGAATTGTCTGAATTTAGTGGGAAAAAGTTCACTGAAGCAATTATCGGCGTTATTGGGAACAGTGGATGCGTTGGTGTCGCCCGACACGGGTCCCGTTCACATTGCCAGTGCGCAGCGAACGCCGGTCGTCGGTTTGTATGCCGTCGCATCGCCGGAAAAAACAGGGCCCTACTTTTCTCGGCAGTGGGTGGTGAATAAATTTCCCGAAGCAGTGCATGCTTTTTTGAATAAAAATCCCTCTGAAATTTCTTGGCGCACGCGGGTGCATTCGCCGAAAGCGATGGCGTTAATCACCGTGGATGACGTGAAACAAAAATGCGACGCGTTGTTTGCTGAGCTGGAGTTTAATGCTTTTTAGTGCGAGGTTTATCGTCTGATAAAACGACCCATGCGCCTAAAATGGCAATGCCAGTTATTAGCCCCATTACAAATAATGAAGTAATGGTTGCACCCATTTTTAATCTCCTCTGTTATAAACGCCTATTCCCCGTTTTTAAAGATTCATCGGGCTCGAAGCACTTCGCCGGTGATTGCGTCTCGAATTTCGGAAGGGCGGTGTGAGGGGCCTACGGATCCCGCGACGATGGCGTCGATGGTGTTACCAAAGACCATACGTATCATTCGCTCATCGCGCATCGGTGGTTGACCTTCTGTATTGGCACTCGTGGATACGATCGGTCGTGCGTAGCGCTGACACAAGGCTTTTGCAATGGGATGCGCCGTGATGCGAACCGCAACGGTTGTGTGTTCGCCACGCACCCAAGCCGGCACTTCTGGACTCGCGGGGAAAACCCACGTCACGGGTCCCGGCCACGTCGCAAAAACGCGCGCCAATGCTTTGGGATCAATCGGCTCAACTAAGCGTTGTACGTGTTTCCATTCGGAAGCAATCAGGATAAACCCCTTTTTTGGGGAACGATTTTTTATTTTCAGGAGCCGTTCGATGGCCTGTCGATTAAAAGGATCGCAACCTAAGCCGTAAACTGCTTCCGTGGGATAAGCGATGATGCCACCGTGACGAAGCGAGGCGATCGCATTGTTGACGCTTTGAATCAGAGTATCGTCCATGGGGTTTAGTTTAAGTCAATTGGGGGTGGAAAGGTAATGGTTACCGCTCGATTCGGCGATTCTTCCGAAGGCTACCGTTGAAAATCAGCATCCGCTTTTTTTAAAGCATCACGCTTGTTTTTGCGCTGACGGAGGATATTTTGCCTCACGGATTCATCGTGCAAGGCGATGATTTGTGCTGCTAAGATGGCAGCGTTTTTAGCGCCGGTCTCACCAATTCCCATACTGGCGACGGGCACGCCGCCGGGCATTTGTACGGTCGACAGCAATGCGTCCAGCCCCTGTAAATAGCCGCTCGGCATCGGTACTCCAATCACGGGCTTGATCGTGTGCGCGGCAACGGTGCCGGCTAAGTGTGCGGCCAGACCCGCGGCGGCAATAAAAACAGCACAACCCCGTTGGTCAGCGTCTTTGACGTAATTTACCGTGTCTTCCGGTGTGCGGTGCGCGGATAAAATTCGCGCTTCAAAAGGAATTTTTAGCGCTTTTAATTCTTTAAAAGTAATGCCCATCGTACTTGCATCACTCTCGGATCCCATCAAAACTGCAACAAATGGTTTTTTTATTTCTGTTTTGTTTGCCATAACCAATTATTCCGATTCACCTTCTGATTTTTCAAACGGCACGAGGTAGTTGCAGCTCTGTTGTGGGCAGAGTTTTTCGGTTCCCCGTTTTTTAGTGGTCTTAATTGTGAGTATGGGAAATCCACATTTCGGGCACGCTTCGGCGATCGGCTCATTCCACAGCGCGTACTCACAATCGGGGTATCGCTCGCACGAATAAAATATTTTGCCACGTCGGGATTTGCGTTGAAGAATAGTTCCTTTGCGGCATTTGGGACATTGTACGCCCGTATCTTTGGGTTTTTCTAACGGCTCCATGTGTTTGCAGTTGGGGTAATTACTGCACCCGATAAATTTTCCGTAACGCCCCATCTTAATCACGAGTGCCGATTGGCATTCGGGGCATTGACGGCCTTCCACGGTTTGTGGCTCGGAAGCATCATCGTTTAAATTGCGTGTGTAATCGCAATTGGGGTATGCAGTGCAGCCGATGAAACGGCCACGTTTTCCGAGTCGAATCGATAATTGTGCGCCGCACTTCGGGCATTTCTCGTCGATTTTTTCTTGCGTGACGTCGCTGCGTTTCACCGTTTTTTCGGTAACGTCCACCAATTTTTTAAAGGGGGACCAAAAATCCTGTAGCACCGGGACCCATTCTTTTTCGCCGCGCGCAATATCGTCGAGCTCGTCTTCGAGTTTTGCGGTGAAACCGTAATCCACGTATTTGGTGAAATACGTTGTCAAAAAGCGGCTGACGACACGACCGACGTCCGTAGCAATAAATCGTTTGTTATCAAGATCCACGTATTTTCTATTTTTCAGCGTGGCAATGATGGTGGCGTATGTTGAAGGGCGGCCGATGTCGTTTTCTTCCAGCGCTTTCACGAGGCTTGCTTCGGTGTAGCGCGGCGGTGGTTCCGTGAAATGTTGCTCACCGAGTATATCTTTCACGTCGATGGCTTCACCTTCTTCCAAAGCAGGAAGCATTTTGCTGTCTTCTTCGTCGTCTTTTTTCTTTTCATCGATGTCTTCTTGGTAAACGGTGATAAATCCCGGATTGACGATCGTAGATCCATTTGCACGAAAAGTATTTTTCCCGTCCGAGGTTGTTAAATCCACGGCAACGGTGTGGAGCGTCGCTTCAATCATTTGGCTTGCAATGGTTCGCTTCCAGATGAGCGTGTACATTTTCAGTTGATCAGTAGTTAAATAAGGTTTTACGTCGTCGGGCGTTCGCATCGCTGAAGTGGGGCGAATGGCTTCGTGCGCTTCTTGCGCGTTTTTGGATTTCGTTTTGTAAACGGGGGGCTCGTCGGGCAAATTTTCTTTGCCGTAGCGATGAACAATGCATTCGCGAATTTCAGCAACGGCTTCAGGGGCCAGCGTGACGGAATCCGTACGCATGTACGTGATCAAGCCGGCTGGGCCTTCTTCACCGATGTCCACGCCTTCATAAAGTTGCTGCGCAATTTGCATGGTTTTTGATGCGGAGAAACCGATTTTACGCGCACCTTCTTGTTGCAACGTAGAAGTAATAAAGGGAGCCGTCGGATGACGCTTGCGCTCTTTCTTCGTAACGTGAGCGACGTTGAGGCGACCCTGGGCCGATTTTTTCAGTGTCGAATTCACTTCATTTGCGTGTTTCTCGTCCGTGATGGAAAATTGTTCCATTTTTTCATTTTGAAATTCCGTTAAGCGCGCTTCAAAATCTTGTTCGTGTGCGTTTAATTTTGCGTGTACCGTCCAGTATTCCTGACTTTTGAAATTTTCAATTTCAATTTCTCGTTCGACGATCAGCCGCAACGCGGGGCTTTGCACACGTCCGGCCGATAAACCGGGCCGGATTTTTCGCCACAACAGCGGCGATAAATTAAAACCCACCAAATAATCTAAAGCGCGACGGGCTTGTTGCGCGTTGACTAAATCCATCAAAATATCCCGAGGATTAGCGATGGCATTTTGCACGGCGGCTTTGGTAATTTGGTAGAAAACCACGCGCGCAAAATCTTTATTTTTTAAAATACCTTTAGATTCTAGGAGCTGCTTGACGTGCCACGCAATAGCTTCGCCTTCTCGATCGGGGTCGGTTGCGACCAGTAAAGATTCACAGGATTTGAGTGCCTTGGAAATCGCATCCATGTGGCGAATATTGCGTTCGATGGATTGATAATACATTTTGAAATTATCATCGGGATCAACAGCACCTTCTTTGGGGACGAGGTCTCGAACGTGACCGTAAGACGCCATGACTTTGTAATTTTTACCCAAATATTTCTCAATCGTTTTCGCCTTGGCGGGCGATTCGACTACTACCAGATACTTTGCCATGATTTAATGTATACCACCTATTGTGTCATCGAGAACTAAGAGTTCCATGCAGCTTAGGGCGTGTTTTTCATCGGGCTGATTAAATAGGACCATCAGCGTTACCCATTTCAATAAACTGACATCGATCCCTTCGGGTTCAAGCTCCAAAGCTTGGTTAATAACCAATTCGCGGGTGTGGGGATTCAATATAGCTTGGTACTCGAGCATCATTAAAAAGCGGCGACAGTCCAAATCGAATACGTCGCATTCGTAATCGCTGAATACGCGGAGGGAGTTTTGTCGAGGCAGCTGTAAGGGCGCCCAATTGGCGCGGGTAAGATTGTTCAACCATGAGAAAGCTTGGTCGATGGTTTGTCGCTGAAATCCCAGCTCTTCGAGTTTGGGCAGGAGCTTAGATTGCCCCGCATCGAGGCCACAGTTTTCGTGCATGTGGTTTTTGAATAAGTACATCAGTACATTGAGTACACTTTCTTCTTTCATTGCCTTACCCGTATGTATCCACTCGGCACAACCTTAATATAACCATGTAATTCCAGATTTAACAACAAGGCGGTGACGCGTTGGGCAGTTAGGCCGCTTCTGACTATTATTTGATTAATTGAGGTTGTTTCAAAACCGACACACTCTATCAGTTTTTCGGCATCCGCTTCAAGTGAGTGTGGTGGAGGGAAGAGGAGGAGCTCCCGGCATTCCTCAGCTTGCGCCGTCTTGGCATCACGAGGCCGCGAAATTCGACCTCGTGTCTTAGGTTTCGCTCCCTGGGCCATCCCTGTCCCAGGGGCCTCGTGATGCCGGCGCGGCTCAGCCTGCGGATGCCGATGGGGCTCCTCCTCTTCCCTCCACCACGATTCCTTCGGGCTTGATTGGGATTGAGGAATCCCCCACTCAGACAGGAGGTCTTCTGCGCACGCCACTAGGGTAGCCCCTTGTCGAATCAGTTCGTGGCAGCCGCTGGACAGGGGGTTTCGTATGGAGCCGGGGACTGCAAAGACGTCTCGATTCTGTTCAAGGGCGCACCGGGCCGTAATCAGTGAGCCGCTGTTGCGGGTGGCTTCGACCACCAATGTTCCTCGGCTCAATCCGCTGATGATGCGGTTGCGTTGCGGAAAATGATAGGCGTGCGCTTGGCTTTCGAGGGGAAATTCAGAAATAACGGCGCCGTGGTTTGCAATTTGTTCCGCAAGGTGGCGATGCGAGCGTGGGTAAATCGTTGATAAACCATTTCCTAATACCGCGACAGTATAACCACCCGCTCGAAGGGCGGCGTGGTGAGCCGTGCCATCGATGCCAATCGCTAATCCGCTCGTGATGCAAAAGCCCGCACGCGCCAACGAGGCCGCCAGTTCATGAGCGATTTCCCTTCCGGTGGGCGTAGGATTACGGCTGCCGACAATGGCGATTTGGGTGCGGTGCAGACACTCCGGATCGCCGATGCAAAACAGAACGGGCGGCGGATCGCTGATTTCTTTCAGTAGGGGTGGATACCGGGGATCGGAGAGGGTGAGGACGTGGTGGTTTGGGCGCTGTGTCCAAGCGAGATCACCCTCAACCAGGCGCTCCCAGTCGGGAGTTTTGAGTTGATGTCGGTACCAGTGGGTCAGGAAGGCGTGCATGTCAATCATACTAAAGCATAGTAAGAGTTTGTTCGGGGCGTGCAATACGGGGCTATTAACAAATTGTAAATCCGATTGACAATTTACAAGGGTCTCTGCTTACATACGTTCTATCGCTTTGTACAGATGTACGCCGCACGGACGGGTCAGAGGTGGATCCTCGTTAGGCGTTGCCAAGATTCGAATTGAAATTGCGAATCTTAATAAGACGTAGGTTGGGCTGAGCTCTGCGAAGCCCAACGATTTGAGTGTTTGGCTTCGCAGAGCTCAGCCCAACCTACGGTAGCATGTCCACATTTTCAATGGTGAGCGGTATAGATAAGGAATGATACGGTGTCATTACGGATTATTTTTGCGGGGACCCCTGATTTTGCGGTCCCGAGTCTGGAAGCCTTGCTGAATTCGGAGCACGAGGTTATTGCGGTATACACGCAGCCGGATCGTCCGGCGGGTCGTGGACGAGTCACAACACCGAGCATCGTGAAGCAATTAGCAGGAAAATTCGGAAAGACGGTTTTTCAGCCCGCTTCGTTGCGGAGTCACTCCGAGTACGATCGGATGGTGAAGTTAAAACCCGATGTGTTTGTCGTGGTAGCCTACGGATTAATTATCCCGCGCGAAATTCTCACAATTCCCCGATTCGGTTGCATTAACGTGCACGCGTCTTTACTGCCGCGTTGGCGAGGCGCTTCTCCGATTCAGCACTCGATTTTATCGGGCGATAAAAAAACCGGTGTGACGATTATGCAAATGGAAGAGGGGTTAGACACGGGCGCGATTTTGGCGCAATGGGAATGTGAGATTTTGCCTGAAGACACGACAGGAACACTGCACGATCGGCTCGCGGAATCGGGCGCACAATTGTTGGTGCAGACGATAAATAATCTCGAAGCCGTACAAGCGAAAGCAGTTAAGCAAGAAGATGCGAAAGCAACTTACGCGCCGAAAATTCAAAAAAAAGACGCGAAAATCGATTGGAAGTTACCGTCGGTTGAATTAGCACGGCGCATTCGAGCATTTAATCCTTTTCCCATCGCGTATACACATTTTCACAATGAGCCTCTTCGTATTTGGCAAGCCGAATCACTGGATGAAAACCACACGCAGAAACCGGGCCATTTGATTCGCGTGAATAAAGACAGCATTGATGTGGCATCGGGCCGTGGTGTGCTACGATTGTTGCAAGTACAATTACCGGGAAAGCGCGTGCAAGCGGCTTCTGATTTTATAAACGCGCATCGGGAAGAGTTAATGATTAATCATCCCCTCAGTTCAGCGCCTAAATCGCTAAGGAAAAAGCCATGCTGATTATTTTAGACCGCGATGGCGTAATTAATTACGACTCGAAAGTTTACATAAAAAATCCCGACGAATGGATTCCTATCCCGGGTAGTCTGGAAGCTATCGCGCGCCTGAAACAGCGCGGCCATACCGTGGTGGTGGCCACCAATCAATCCGGCGTGAACCGCGGATATTATTCGCTGGAAACGCTCAGGGAAATCCACGAAAAAATGCGGCGCGTGTTAATTGAGGTGGGCGGACACATTGACGGCATTTATTTTTGCCCACATACGCCGGAAGAGCATTGCGCGTGTCGAAAACCGGAGCCTGGATTGTTGCTGCAAATAAAAGCCGATTTTCCCGATGAATTTAGCAGCGCTATTTTAGTCGGCGACAGTTACCGCGATATTCTCGCAGCGCATCGCGCGAACTGCAAAGCCGCCTTGGTGAAAACAGGAAACGGGCACTATACCTTGGCTATGAATTACGATCTTAAAGGAGTGCCGATTTTTGAGAATCTCAGCGCGTTTGCGGATTCCGTTACGAAATCACGCTGAACTCTTTGTGATTTTCTTCGGGAATTTCTTCCCACGTCACGTTGTTGACTTCGGCAGCCGGTGGGCCTTCCCACAGCCATTCTGTCAGCATCATGATGGGATCGCGATCACCGCACGCGACTAATTCGACGCAGCCGTTGGGCAGATTTTTAATCCAGCCGCTCAGATTTAGCGATTGTGCTTTTTGACGAGCGCTGTCGCGGAAAAACACCCCTTGTACTTTTCCCGTGACGATGGCGTGAATGCAGGTTTTAGTGCTCGCCATGAGTTTTCTCGGGACGTTGCGCGGAATTGATGACGCGCAGAAGGCTTTGTTCCGTCTGCGGGCCTTTTAGTGTTTGGACTGTTTTTCCGCTCGGATTGATGATAAATGAGGTTGGTAATACGGGAATATCATTCGTACCTAATTTTTTCATCGGAAAATTGGACATTAACGGAAATTTAATCCGATACCGTTTTGCAATGGACTGAATTTCTTGATTCGAAAGGTGATCGTAGCTGACTCCCAGCACCATGATTTTATTTCGATGATGAAGATAAAGCGCGTTAAGCATCGGCATTTCCGTCAAACAGGGCTTGCACCACGGCGCCCAGAAATTAACGATTACCCACTGTCCTCGGTAATCGCTTAGGCGAATGGGGTGTCCCTCACTGTCGAGCGTATCGGGCTGATAAGAGCAGGCCGCGATGCTTATCAAAAATAATACGATAAATACAGAGCACCATTTTTTCATCGTTTTGCTTCTCTCATAGGAACCGCTCTTCCCATCCGCGCCCAAACAATTTATACAGTAAACTGATTATGGACATTAAAAACAAAGTGGTCACGCCTGTATAAAATAGCGTTTTATAAACCGTGGCGCCGTGGACCATATTAAAAATAGCCAACAGTAATTTTAAAATAAAAAGGAAAATGAGGGCTCCGCCCAGTGGCCTCAAGGAACGATACGCACGTTTCGCGACGAGATAAACCGCAAACGGGATAAAATAAACGAGAAAAATAAGACTAAAATACCGATACAGCATTTGAACGGCAATTTTTGTTTGGATAGTTAATCCGCCGTTCAAAAAATCAAAAGCATTTCGCCAGGACATCTGCTGAAACCAGTACTCTTGACACGTAAAGAAATTCGGGCAAACGGATATGGCGTTGGTTGCGATGATCAGACTGGCAAAAAAGGTCTGAATTAGAATGAGGGAAAAGGCGATAGTTACAAAAGGACGGAGGCGATTTAATTCGATGGGCGGTGGATCAATACGTTTTCGTGTGCTCAACGTCAACCACCACAATAAATTAACAATAAACATGCCGAGTAATAAATGGAGTGCCCATCGTTGGGGTGAACCCTGCCACATAAAAGCCCACGTGCCTAACGACCACTGAAAAAGAATGGCGAGAAACAGTAGCGCGGGAACAAACAGGGGTTGTGTTGCGGAAATGCGCTTGCGAAACAGTGCCCAGAAACTTAATACAGTAATTAAAATAAAAAGAGTGGCATCCGTGTACGTTCGAATCAGAGCGCTCAGTGAAGAGGCGGCCCCCAAACTGAAATGATGGTAGCGGGTATAAATAAAAACATTGAGGAGTAAAGCAAAAAATGCGACGACGAAACACAGTTTTGTAAGCCGCACGAATCGATTGCTCTGGTAAATGCTCTTATCCAATTTGCGATACCTTCAGCAACAATTGTACGTCTTTGAAAATTCCATCGGGATCTGCGCTGGGTGGATAGGCCATCATTACGTTACCCATCGGGTCAACGAGGTATAAGGTTCCCGGTTTTGTTGCGTACGGGGTATTCACCCGTTTTGTCATGACTTGTGAAAATACCGTTTGATCGACGAGCAAGTGTTGTGTCCCTGGAAATTGGCGGGTTAAGATTGCCGATAAATGCGGGTCAATCTCGTTTTTGCGGTACGTTAGAATGGCCCGTTCTATTCGCAGGCTGTTTTTTCCAGCCGCTAAGCGAATTTGTCGCACGTAATACAATCCTTTTGCGCAATGTTCCCCGCATGGCTCAGGGTAGAAATACACCATCATCCATTTTCCAAAGGGACTACCCAGGCGTTTTTGGTTTGCGTTGTACAGGGGAATGTCGTTGAGGGAGATCGGAGGTTGGATGAGGTGACCGTAGTTTAGGTGGCCTTTGCCTAAGCTAAATCGGTCGGCATAAAAGATCCATGCCAAAATCACGGGAATTAAAAATAACAAAATGATAAAAGCGAGGTAAAAGGAGCGCCTGCTTTTCGTTACCCGTCGCCCAATCATCGCATCCTCAGTATAATGAAATATCAATCATATACTTAACTCCAAATTCGTGCAAACCGTAGCCTGGATGTAGCCTTGATGTAGCCATGCGAAATCAAGGAATTCCTGAGTTCCTGGGTTACGCAGGGCTGCACCCAGGCTACGAATCGCTGCATCAAGGCTGCCCCCAGGCTACGAGTAAGATGAAAAACAAAGCATTACGGTGTACTCTATAAGTTTAGAAGAGGAAATTCCGGTGTGGCCTAAGGTCGTGGTCTTAATCGTTTTAGCGATCATACTGTATTGCTTGGGAAGCGGGCTTTATTATTTGGTGCGGCAAGGTACGGGATCGAGAAGCCTCGCAAAAGCCTTAACCTGGCGAATTGTATTATCATTGTGTTTGTTTGCATTCATCATGATGTCGTATTTTTTGGGCTGGGTCGCTCCGCATTGGATACCGGTCGTGCCGCAGAACTAAAAAACTAAGGAGGGTAGTATGGGATTTCGTGGCATCAGCGTCGGTTCACTGTTATTAATTTTGGCGATCGTGCTTCTGGTTTTTGGGACTCGACGCTTGCGCAGTATTGGCGAAGATTTGGGAAATGCCTTGCGCGGATTTCGCAAAGGCTTGCGCGACAGTGAAAAAGAAAATAAACAAAAAAACGAGTAAGAGATGCTCGATATTAGTATTACAGAGGTCGGTCTTATTTTCGTTGTGGCGTTGTTGGTATTTGGCCCAGAACGGTTACCCAAAGTAGCACGAACGGTTGGGCGCTTTTTAGGACGAGCCAGGCGTTTTTGGGACAAAATGAAGCGCGACGCAGAAGATTCGTATCAAGATCCTCATTAGTATGGAAGACACGATTCGCTATCTGATCGAATTACGAAAGCGATTATTGCGATGCGCGGTGGTCATTGGAATTATATTTATTGTTTTAGCGATTTACGCCAATCACGTTTATCACCTCTTTGCGCTGCCTTTATTGAGTCACCTGGGGAAGGGTGATGGGATTATCGCGACGTCGGTCACGGCCCCATTTATTATTCCCTACAAAGCCGCTTTTGTTCTGTCGATTTACCTCACTGCGCCATATTGGCTTTATGAAATTTGGGTTTTTATCATGCCGGCGCTGTATCAGCGTGAGCGCCGTATTATTTGGTTGTTATTAATTTCAAGTTGCGCCTTGTTTTATATTGGAACGTTATTCGCTTATTTTGTCGTTCTGCCGTGGATGTTTCGATTTTTTATGCACGTAGCACCGGTGGGTGTGGAAGTAAAACCCGATATCACGAATTATTTGGAGTTCGTGCTGCAATTATTATTAGCGTTCGGATTGGCGTTTGAATTACCGATTGCGATGTTAGTATTGGTGTGGACGGGTATCGTTTCCGTTGCGCAATTATCCCGTAAGCGTCCTTATGTCATCGTGGGTGCGTTTATTGTGGGTATGTTGCTGACTCCCCCTGACGTGGTTTCGCAAACGTTGTTAGCCATCCCCTTGTGGTTGTTGTATGAGTTGGGCCTTTGGATGGCCAAGGCCCTCACGAATGCCCTCATTATTGCAGATTGATGAAATCAAGTCGTGATTACGCAACCATTCTTCTGTAAATTCCGCTGAAGCTGTTGGTGAGGTATTTTTCGCGAGCAGACATCAAGGGGCTTGGAGGGGGAGGTGTTATTCCACGCAATGGCTCGTCGGGCTCCGCCCGACTGCGCTTTATTTGCGTTTCATAACACCTCCCCTCCAGCCCCTTCAGCAAATTCCGCTGAAAAGAGGTTGCTTAATCAGTCGTGTCAAAGCAGGGTCTTTTTGGTACAATAATTGACCAATAAGGGAGGGGTTTACAGGGGAGTTGCGACAGATTACCAAGAGGCTAAAACCGTGAAGAAATTTGTTTCAATGTTAACTCCCAGCGCCGCCGCATTATTATTGTCAACAATATCAATCACTTGTCTTGCTAATCCGCCAATGCCACCATTTCCCGTACAGCAACCACTGTTTTTTTATAACACGACCAGCGATGGGCTGCTCCACCGCGGTCACCCGGTGTTATTCCATGTCACGGACGATGCCGGTCACAGCGCGGATAAGCTTAAGTTCCACACGTCATTTATTGCATTGCCTATTTGGCGCCGCTTTACGCCGATGTGGCACCACAGCATTACCGTCACTGCCACGGAATTAAAATCAGGGGGCACAACCGTTCCTTGCCAACCGTTTGACGGTCACTTTGCTTATCTCCAAGACTATCATTTTGCCGCAATGACCGATAAGAACGGACAGTTTATTTGTAACAGCGTGCATTTCTAACGGGGTTGCGAACTCTAAAGGGCTCACGCTAAGATAGCGTTGTCTCATACAAGGACGGTTGATGACTACGGGTGACATCGATTTAAAAAAGAGAAAATTTTTGTTGCGCGCCACGACGACGATGGGTGTTGTTGGAGTGGCCGCTGCAGCCGTTCCCTTTGCAGCATCAATGTTACCCAATCGTGCCGCCGAAGCGGCCGGTGGACCGGTTAAAATCAAAATTGGCGAAATGAAACCGGGTGATCAGCTGACCGTCATTTGGCGCGGAAAGCCCATCTGGATTGTTCGACGCACGCCATCCGATTTAGCAGAATTACCGAAGCACAACAATTTATTACGCGATCCACACTCGAATATTGATCAGCAGCCTGCCTACGCAAAAAATAATTATCGTTCGATTAATCCTGAATTTTTAGTGGTCGTTGGTGTGTGCACCCACTTGGGTTGCACGCCGACGTATCGTCCCGAACCCGGTTCGATTGATAAGGTATGGCCGGGAGGTTTCTTTTGTACGTGCCACGGTTCTAAGTTTGATTTAGCGGGACGCGTTTTCAAAAATGTTCCTGCGCCAATTAATTTGGAAGTGCCGCCCTACGTTTTTGTGAACGAAAATGAAATTTTAATCGGAACGGATAAAATACCGGCATAAGGACAACAATGGCCTCGACGAATGGATTTAAAGAATGGATTTCCACGCGATTCCCCGTCAAAGAATTGTGGCGCGAACACGCTTCCCGTTATTACGTCCCCGCTAATTTAAATTTCTGGTATTTTTTCGGGATATTTTCCACGGTTGTGTTAATCAATCAAATAGTCACGGGTATTTGGCTAACGATGTATTACACGCCCACGAGTACCGACGCTTTTAACTCAGTCGAACACATCATGCGGGACGTGAAATTCGGTTGGCTGTTGCGTTATTTACACAGTACTGGTTCGTCCGCTTTCTTTGTGGTGATTTATTTGCACATGTATCGAGCCATTATGTACGGATCGTTTAAAAAACCGCGCGAATTGGTTTGGATTTTAGGCATGAGCTTGTATGTGCTGTTGGTATTGGAATCCGGGAGCGGTTACGTGTTGCCGTGGGGGCAGATGTCGTATTGGGCCACGAAAGTACTTACGGAAATTTATACCGTTATTCCGTGGGTGGGCAGCAGCATTGCGCTGTGGGTGCAAGGCGATTTCAACGTATCGGGTGTTACGCTGCATCGATTTTTTTCTTTACACGTTATTGCGTTCCCCCTGTTAATTGTTTTTATCGTTTTGTTACACGTAATGGCATTGCACCAAGTAGGATCAAATAATCCCGATGGTATTGAGATTAAAAAACAGGGTCGCATTCCTTTTCACCCGTATTATACCGTGAAAGATTTCATGGGCGTGGTTGGATTTTTAATTGTTTTTTTAGCCATTGTATTTTTTGCACCGACGTTTCACGGTTATTTCTTAGAGCCCACCAATTTTGAGCCGGCCAATCCGTTGGTGACGCCGCATCACATTGCGCCTCCGTGGTATTTGGCGCCGTATTACGCCATGCTTCGTGCAGTCCCTAATAAATTATTGGGCGTTTGCTTAGCGGCTGCCGCGGTGGCTTTCTTGTTTGCGATGCCGTGGCTGGATCGAAGTGCGGTTAAATCCATTCGTTATCGAGGCGTTTGGACGAAAGTGGCTTTGACGGCATTTGTGGTGAGTTTTATTGTGTTGAGTGCATTGGGCACGATGGTGTTGTCGCCGGCCAATGTGTGGTTGTCACGAATTTTTATGCTGCTTTATTTTATTTATTTTGTCACGATGCCGTTTTACACCAAATACGAGAAAACAAAGCCGATCCCGGATCGGATTCGTTATTCATGAGTATGAGAGAATGATGTTAGGTTTTTTCTGTCGGGCGATCTTTTTTATAATCTTGTTGTTTAGTGTTTTTGGACACGTCTATGCAGGCAATGGGCCGCCGATTCGTTTGGAAAAGGCCAAAATTAATTTGAGTGATCGAGCGGCGTTATTGCGCGGTGCTGCGTTTTACGCGCAGAACTGTATGGTGTGTCATACGATGCGGTATTTGGCGCATAACAAATTGGCCCAAGAAGCGGGTATTACGCTCGATAAAATGCCTTTGAAGCAAACGGAGTGGTGGTTGAACATCGTGCCACCCGATCTCTCTTTGATTGCGCGCCAGCGGTCGGCGGATTGGATTTATACCTATTTAGTTTCATTTTATAAAGATCCTGCTCGACCTACGGGATATAATAATTTAGTGGCGAAAGACATTAACATGCCCAATTTATTCGCGGCGATGCAAGGAGAGCAAGTATTAACTGAGCACGGAAAACAATTATTAGCCGCAGGAAAATTTCGAAAACCGCCTTATTACAGAGTTTTAGAATCGGTAAAAGCAGGCAGCATGACGCCGGAACAATTCGACCAAGTGGTTTCTGATTTGGTTAATTTTTTTGTATACGCCAGTGATCCCAGCCGATTATTTCGCATTTATCTGGGAATCGGCACGATGATTTTTTTAATTATTTTTTTCGTTTTGGCACTTTTGCTCAAGAAAGTCTATTGGAAGCAAGTAAAGAAGGGTGGGCGGAGGTTGGGCTGAACTTCGAAGCCCAACGAATTAATTGTTGGGCTTTATTTCATTCAGCCCAACCTTACTTTCCCGACGTCCCGCGGCTTGTCCGCGGGATCCAGAAAACAAAAGCCAGTAAAAATCATTATGAAGACGTTACTTATTTTCAATTTAATTACATTCAAGAAATAACTGCGGAAATGAATTTACTTTATCTTTAACCGCTTGATTTTTGTGCTCGTTGGTGCTACAAAAGAAACGTGACGGAGGAGTGCGTTAACACCCCGCCGCCACTAACCACAATTAACTAAACAGGAGTTAGTCATGGCTGACGATAGTCTAAATGATGATGCTGGCGATCGCCAGCACGACAAAAAAGTTACGTATTCCCTCACTTTTAAACGCGACCAGTGGTTTGCCTTTTGGCAATTGCTGACCGTGGGCTGCATCATGTCGGATTATTTACTGGAGACCCCCGTTTTTGCGGCAATTGCCAAACGGTGGAACCGGTTATCCGATGAACTGGCCCACGCCCTGGACAGCGGAGAAGTGAGCTACGAAAAAGTAACGACTTCTTAGCCCGTGGTGGACCACTCGCGGATCGAGCGCCACCACACGGTTGTGTGTGCGCATTCGATTCGCGGGTATCTCAAGACTCTACCCCGGTATTTCCGAGGAAAAAATTTTCCGTTAGGGTTAAGGCATGGATAAACTCAATAATCCTCACGATAAATATTTTCGTGCATCCATGAGTGATCCGCGCGTGGCTAAAAGCTTTTTGCAGGCACACTTGCCGGAAAAAATATTATCTGAAATTAATTTCGATTCCTTGCACGTAGAATCGGGCCATCACGTGGACCAACGCCTGTCCGAAACCATAACGGATATGCTGTACCGCGTGCAGTTCGGAAAAGGTGAAGGGTATGTTTGCATTTTGGTTGAACATCAATCAACCGTAGATCCTTTAATGCCGTTTCGGATATTAAGCTACGTGATAGACATCATGCACGGTTATGTGGAGCAAAATCCAAGAGCAGACTTGCCGCTGGTGATTCCTTTGGTTTTTTACTCGGGTAAAGCACCTTACACGGGCAGCACGGATATCTTTACGTTATTCGGTGACTTAGAACCCTTGGCCCGGGAGATTTTTCTAAAGCCGTTTCATTTAATTGACTTAACTCAGATTCCCGATGAAACCTTAAGGCAACACACCTGGGCGGCGGTGATGGAACTGGTACAGAAACACATTTGGGCAAAGAATTTTCTTTCTGCGTTGAAAGTCTTGGCGCCCCTACTCCGGGACCTTGCTGAACGAAACGGAGAGGATTATATTTACAAGACGTTGCGGTATATTTGCAATACAGCGCAGCTGGATGATCCTGCGGCATTTGTTCGGATCATCGAGCACGAAATTTCACCCAAAGTAGGGGAGGAGGCAAAAATGACACTGGCACAGATATGGGAAGAGCAAGGGCGTCAGAAAGGACTCGAGGAAGCCAAGGTAACTTTGGCAAAAATATGGGAAGAGCAAGGGCGTCAAAAGGGACTGGAAGAAGCGAAAGTAACCTTGGCAAAAATCTGGGAGGAGCAGGGACGTCAGAAAGGTGAGCTGATGACGAAACGGCAGATTGCAGAACGACTGCTTGAGCAAGGTGCGAATATTGAGTTCGTGAGTAAAGTAACGGGTTTGACGCCTGAAGAGCTTAGTTTACCAATTGACGGCAGGCCCTAAATCCAATAAACAAAAATAAACAGCAGCAGCCAGACGACGTCGACGAAGTGCCAGTACCACGAGATGGCTTCAAATCCAAAATGGTTGTGCGGGGTAAAGTCGCGTTTAAGCATCCGATAAAAAATCACGCACAGACCAATTGTTCCGACCGTTACGTGCGCCGCGTGAAATCCCGTGAGCATGAAGAACGTGGTGCCATAAATACCAGAAGCTAATCGTAGCCCTTTTTCAGTATAAGCGAGCCCATACTCATGCGCTTGCATGGCCAGGAAAGTAATTCCCAAAATAATGGTAGCGAGCTGCGCGAAAACCATTTGCTTGCGGCGATTTTTAATCACGCCCCAATGCGCGATGGTCACGGTAGCGCCGCTGGTCAATAAAATAAGTGTGTTAATCGCAGGAATTCCCCAGGTCTCCATCACGGATTGGGGGCCGATGAATTCGCCGGGGTTAGGGTTTTGATAAACCGGCCACGCGCCGTGGAAGCTTGGCCAAAGGACGATGTGGGTCAATGTACCCGTTCCTTCTCCACCCAGCCAGGGTACTGAAAACATCCGAGCGTAAAACAGAGCACCAAAAAAAGCGCCAAAGAACATGATTTCACTGAAAATGAACCACAGCATGCCCCAACGAAACGATCGGTTGACGAGCGGGTCGCTCAGCAAATTTTGACGGTTCTCGCGGATTACCGTGCCGAACCAGCCGAACATCATGAAAGCAACGATGCAGGCCCCCAGGAAAAAGAGATAAGGGCCGATGGCATTTCCGTGTAGCCAGTTAGCGAAGCCCACGAGCAGGGTGAACAGGCCGATTGAGCCCACGATGGGCCAGTGGCTGGGGTCAGGGAGATAGTAATGAGGTTGTTTGTGAGCGGCCATATTGAGTTCCTGCGATTGCGCCGAGAGTATAGCAATTTTAATGTATGGTGAGAATATGGGTAGGGGGGTTACGTCGAAAGAAATTTCCGGCTTAAGGGAATGTTATATTTCCAATCCAGTAGGGTTTTGATTGACGGGGGATAAATGGATTGAGTAAAATTTTTACTTTCTTTTACCTGAGAGGTTCCAATTATGAATCCCAACAACGCGCACAATATTGTCGGTTATTGTTTCGTCGGCATTGTTCCTTTTTTCTTGGGTCTTGCACTCAGTGCCTCTATTTCGGATCGACGAGCGAGCGCATTGCTGCGTCTGGGTAGTCTGTACCAGCTTATGGCTGCTCTGCAAGACGATCGTCCCGTAAGAAGGGGTAGTCGTCTTGCTTTTGTGGTGGGTTCCACGGTGGGGTGGTTTGTGCGGGCTGCAATCGACATGTCGGCGGGGACCGAACAGATTCCCCTTCCTTCTCTTTCATCGTAACCGTCCCTGCTTTTCTTTTTTGACGGGTTTTTTAGTGGCTTCGAATAGCGTATACGAAAGCGTGATGGTGTGAATGTTGCGGGGGAGTGTGGCGTCGACGTGGAAGATCAACGGCATGTCCATCGCTTCGTGGCTTTTCAACGTTTGCTGCGTGAAACAAAAACATTCGGTTTTTTTCAAATGTCTGGCGGCGAGTCCGGGTGTGATGCTGGGAACTGCTTGAATCACCATGGTGTGATCCGAAAGATTTTTGGCGTAATAAGTAATTTTCGCATTTTCTCCGGGGTGGATTTCTATCTTTTTCGTCAGTGGCTTAAATTCCCACGGCAAATTGGCATTGGTATTTGCGAGAAATTGAACCGTGATGGTGCGGGATGCATCAACGTGCGATTGATTTTCGACACGATTGGCGGTGGGTTTTCCATTGATGCCCAGTGTTTTGCAGAGGACGTTGTACAGCGGCACGAGCGCATAACCAAAAAAGAACATGCCAACGGCGACGATTGATAAAATGATGACAATTCTTTTGGTTTTTTTCATCACGTACGTTCCTGAACGAATGTGCAAAAACTTATTTACAGAACACTATCCAATCATCGAATCATCAAATTTGGGCGGCGTCTTAAACGTGTGATAGGGGGGCGGTGAGGGCAGTGTCCACTCCAAACCGCGCGCGCCTTCCCACACCTGCGCCGTAGCAGGTGTGCCGCGGCGTAGGGTCCAAATCACATTCACTAAAAACAACACTTGCGCGAATCCAAAAACAAAGGCACCAACCGTGGTGATCATGTTGAAATTCGTGAATTGCAACGCATAATCGGGAATGCGTCGTGGCATTCCAGCCAAACCTAAAAAATGCATCGGAAAAAAAGTCACGTTGAGAAAAATAGCGCTTAACCAAAAATGCCATTTCCCCAGTGTCTCGTTGTACATGCGGCCGCACCATTTGGGCAGCCAGTAATAAACACCTGCAATGAGCGCAAATATCGAGCCGGGCACGAGCACGTAATGAAAATGCGCCACGACGAAATACGTATCTTGATATTGATAGTCGGCCGGTACGATGGCCAGCATTAATCCGGAGAATCCTCCGATGGTAAACATAAATAAAAATCCGATCGCAAATAACATCGGGGTTTCAAACGTCAATGCGCCTTTGAACATCGTGGCGACCCAATTAAATACTTTTACGCCGGTGGGCACGGCGATTAACATCGTGGCGTACATAAAAAACAATTCGGCTTGTAGTGGAATGCCGGTGGTGAACATGTGGTGTGCCCACACGATGTAGCCCAAGAAAGCGATTGCGGCCATGGCGTAAACCATGACGATGCGGCCGAATAATTTTTTTCGGCTGAATGTTGGGATAATTTCAGAAATCACGCCAAACGCAGGCAAAATCAACACGTACACTTCGGGGTGACCAAAAAACCAAAATAAGTGTTGAAACAAGAGCGGATCGCCGCCGCCCGCCGCGTTGAAAAAACTGGTGCCGAAGTGACGATCCGTCAGCATCATGGTGACGGTGCCCGCCAATACCGGCATGATGCCAAGTAATAAAAATGCCGTGATAAACCATCCCCAGCAAAATATCGGCATTTTTGCGAGCGTCATACCCGGTGTTCGTAAATTCAGAATAGTGGCAATAATGTTGATGGCGCCCAGGATTGAAGATAAGCCGAGTAAATGAATGGAAAAGATCATGTAGTCCGTACTGGGAGGGCCGTATGTTGTGGATAACGGCGCGTAAAACGTCCATCCAAAATTCGGCGCGGGGCCGCTGACGAACAGCAAACTGCTTATCAAAATAGCGAATGCAAACGGTAGAATCCAAAAGCTCCAATTATTTAATCGCGGCAATGCCATGTCGGGCGCGCCGATCATCATCGGAATTTGCCAATTAGCGAGCCCCACAAAAGCCGGCATGACTACCCCGAAGATCATGATCAATCCGTGGAACGTGATCATTTGATTGTAAAAATCCGGATTCATCAGGCGGAGACCCGGTTGAAATAGTTCCGCGCGGATTAATAAGGCCATGGCGCCGGAGAAAAAAAACATGACGCAGGCGAGCCACAAATATAATGTACCGATGTCTTTGTGATTCGTAGTAAAAACCCAGCGTTTAATCCATTGCCAAAATCCCTTGGTTTCAGGGCCGAAATGATGTTCAGAAGTGTGTGCCATTACTGACTTCCTTGTTTTAATTTCGCGACGTCTGCGGGTTGAACGACGCCGCCGTCATTCCCCCAACTGTTGCGTTCGTACGTGACGACGGCTGCGATTTCTTCCACGCTCATTTGGTCTTTAAACGCTTGCATCGATGTGCCGGATTTTCCATTGAGCACGATCGCGATGTGATCGTTAACCGAACCCGTTGCGATTTTGCTGCCTTTTAATGCGGGAAAAGCAGGCGGTGTTCCCGTGCCGTCGGATTTATGACACACGGCACATTTTGAATTGTACACCGTCTCGCCCTCTTTCATTAACGCCTCTTTAGTCATGGTTTTTAGCGCGGCTGTTTTTGTTGGTGTTTTTGGGTTGGTTTGTTCGGCCACCCAGCGATTAAAATCGGATTCTGTTTTAGCCACCACGACGATAGGCATATACGCGTGATCCATCCCACACAATTCAGCGCATTGTCCGCGATACACACCGGGTTTTTCAATCCGCGCCCACGATTCGTGAATAAATCCAGGGATTGCATCGCGTTTAACGCCGAGAGCCGGTACCCACCACGAATGAATGACGTCATTCGATGTTACTAGGAAACGAATTTTTTTGTGAATCGGTACGACCAGTGGTTTGTCCACTTCCAATAAATACCACTGTCCTTTTTTTTCTTTGCCTTCGATTTGCGCGCGCGGTGTCGATAAATTACTGAAATAACTGATCCCGTAATCGAGATACTCGTACTGCCATTTCCATTGGTAGCCGGTCACTTTAATATTGACGTCGGCTTTCGCGTCGTCTTCCATTCGAATTAACACGAGCGTTGCAGGAACGGCCATGGCGACTAAAATTAGGAAGGGAATTAGGGTCCACGTGAGTTCAACGCCGGTGCTCCCGTGAAATTTCGCGGGTTTATGGCCGATGGATTTTCGATGCCTCACCATGGCGTAAATCATCGCGCCAAAAACCACGACGCCGATGGCCACGCAAATCCAAAAGATGGTCATGTGTAAGTCGTAGATATCGTGACTCATCGGTGTTACGCCGCGAGTCATATTTATGGTGAACGAATCAGCAAAAGCAGAGACTGGAAGGAAAATAAAACTTAGAATTATCAAAATTCGGCGCATCCCACACTCCGTCGTTATTGCGCTCAATTGGCTATAGCTTACCGCATTTTACCAAAGACTATAATCTTTTCCGGTTTGGCTGTTTTGTACCATGTATTTTACCGCGGCTTTGATTTCTGCATCGGTGCACGTGGTGCATCCACCGCGCGGAGCCATTTTGCCGTAGCCCTGAATAGCATTTAGGATGACGACGTCCATGCCCTTCGCGATAATGGGCGCCCACTGTTGTTGATTTCCCACGATGGGTGAGTTGGGGGCTTTCGTTCCAGGGGCGTGACATTCGGCACAATGCGTGCCGTAGATTTTTTTACCGTCTTGCATCGTTAATTTAGGAAGTGCTTTGACGGTGGTGGTTTGGGTTTGTTCTCCGACCGCCCCAGGTTTACTTTGATTGACCATATAATTCACGGCGTACTGAATGTCTTGAGTCGTGCAGCTCATACACGTGCCCTTGGCCGGCATGCCACCGATGCCGTTGATGGCGTTTTTATACAGAGCATTGAGGCCCAACTTCAGACGAGGCTCCCAGGCAGCAGAATCACCGACTTTAGGCGCACCGCCCGCCCCAGTGGCGTGGCAGCCGGCACAGTATTTTTCGTAAGTACCCGAGCCTTGATCCAGACCGGATTTGTGGGTGTGTGAGGGTACTGGGGGTGTTTTGCTCTTAACGCTCACCAAATAAGTGTCGATGGCTTTGATGTCTTCCATAGTTAAATACTTCAAACTGTCGTGATTGGCTTCTTTCATGGGGCCTTGCACTTCTCCGCCACCGATCAGTCGATCCTTGAGAAACACGTCGGCGAGTTCCTGTACCGGCGTATCCTTGAGTAAGGTGCTGGTAATATTCGGTGCGTAAAAGCCTTGTACCATATCGCCGGTAAAATCGTATTTTCGCATCGGCACGGCGAGTGGATATTTTTTTGAGAATAAATAGTACGACGGTGTGTGACACATGCCGCAGTGGCCTAAGCCATTGACGAGGTAGTTACCGCGATTCCACAACGCACTTTGTTTGGGATCGGGTTGATACGGACCCGGTTTTTGAAACGTGAAAAACATCATGCGCCAACCCAGTTGCAAAAACCGCCAATTGAACGGAAACGAGAGATCCGATTTTTTATTTTCTTGGTGGACGGCGGGAATCACGTCTAAGTACGCTTTCATGTCTTTGAGATCTTGGGGGGTAAGAATATTAAAAAAGTAGAACGGAAACGCCGGATAATAGTAATGCCCTTGCGGAGAAATTCCTTCCGTTACGGCTTTATCGAAGTCGGCTTGAGTCCAATTACCGATACCCGTTTCTTTGTCGGGCGTGATGTTGGGGGTGTAAATGGTTCCGAACGGAGTTTCGACGGGATAACCACCCGCAAACGTTTTTCCGCCATTGGGCGCGGTGTGGCAGGCGATGCAGTCTCCGAGTTTTACCAAGTATTCGCCACGTTTTAATTGTTCGGCCTTTGCACCCGTGCCGTAGTTAACGGTGGGATAGGTGGGATATCCGTCTTTGTGCACGGTTTGTGTAAAATTATCGCTGGGGGCGGCTAGGGTTATTGTTGATGCGGTGATTCCGATGATTAGTGCAAGATGAATAAATTTCATGAAGACAAATCCCAGTACTTCGTTATATTAGGCCGTAGCCTGGGTGCAGCCACGCTTCGGGGCGTAACCCAGGAATTCCTTGATTTCGCTTGCGCTCCATCAAGGCTACGGTTTAATTCGTAGGTAGGAATTCCTACGCATCGTATTTTAATTTAAGATATCACAAATAATAAAGAGAAATTATTGAGCATGATCATTTCCCTCATCGTCGCCATGGACAAAAATCGTCTGATTGGGAAAAACAATCAGTTACCGTGGCATTTGCCGGCGGATTTGGCGCATTTTAAGTCTATTACGATGGGTAAACCGATCGTGATGGGGCGAAAGACGTTTGAGAGTATCGGTAAGCCTTTGCCGGGGCGCAGAAATATTGTTATTACGCGGCAAAAAGATTTGAAGATTGCGGGGTACGCGAGTTTTGATTCGCTTGAGGCCGTATTGAAAGCACTGACCAGCGAAAAAGAAATCATGATTATTGGTGGCGCAACGATTTTCGAACAAGCTTTGCCGATGGCAAATAAAATGTATTTGACGATTATTGACGAGGCGTTTGACGGCGATACCTTTTTTCCGTCGTGGGATCCAAAGGAATGGAAAGAAATTTCCACGCAATCTTTTGATCCGGATTCAAAAAATAGTTACCCCTATCGGTTTGTGGAGTTACAGAGGAAATAAAATCACATTCTTAACGAGGAGCGGCAAGGAATGCTGAATCGCTTCTTGTCTTCGATGCGAAGGGCGGTTAGGGAGTGTCCCCAGGCACAACCCGTGTCGAGCGCGTAGCAGCCGGGGGCGTCGCAATTTCCACCCAGTGCGGCCCAGTGCCCGAAAATAATATCGGTTTTGTCTTGGTGCGGATCACGGTGCACAAACCACGGCTGGAATTTTTTGGGATCGGAGCTCACTTTGCCATCCGCCGCTAAATCCAAATGCCCTTTTTTATCGCAGAATCGAAGCCGTGTGAATACGTTGGTAATGTAACGCAGACGATCTTGTCCTGTTAAATCATCGCGCCATTCAAGAGGATCATCACCGAACAACTGCTTGAGAAAATCTTGATGGTGCTTCCCACGCAAGATCGTTTCGACTTCATGCGCGTGATCGATGTTTTGTTGAATCGACCACTGGGGTGCGAGACCCGCATGCACGAGCAAAAAATTCTTCTTTGCATCGTGATAAATGAGCGGCTGTTGTCGAAGCCAAGAGAGCAATTCTATTTTGTCGGGAGCCTCTAAGATTTTATCAAGAGTATGTTCGTATGAATCAACGGGCATTAAATCGAGCCCGAGAATTAACAAATATAAATCATGATTTCCTAAAACCACCATCGGTGATGGCAATGATTTTATGAAGCGAAGCGTTTCGAGAGAGTTGGGGCCGCGATTAACGAGATCGCCGACAAAACCCAATTGGTCTTTTTTGGGGTTGAAACGAATGAGGCGCAATAATTCTTGCAATTCGTGATAACACCCTTGAACGTCTCCGATGATGTAGGTGGACATTGAATATTCAATAAGCCTGTTCGCGAATGGGGGCCGTTTCGTTCATCAAATGCAAATTAAGTTCCGAGGCGGCGTCATGAAATAACGATTGTAAAAAGGAAGCTTGTTTCGTGTAATCGCGATAATGTTTCACATCAAATTCTTGTTTTAGCACATTCCACAGATTACCGGTACCGTCCGCTAATCCCAGTTTAACAGCGCCGTCGCCCGTCCAGAAATCACCGGAAAAAATTTCTTGTCGGGCGCCTTTCAAAAGATTTCCACGGCCTGCTTCCACGTCGGCGATGAAATTTTGATGCACGCCGGACAGAACGGATTTCACTTTGTCGACGTCTTCCGGATTCAGCGGCTCAAATGGATCGAGGCGATCTTTGTTTTCCCCGGCGGTAAATAAACGCCGAGTCATGCCGACTTTTTTCAGGGTATCCACGAAACCAAATCCACTCATCACGACCCCAATGGATCCCGTCAGCGTGTCTCGGTTCACGTAAATTTTATCCGCGGCCGTCGCCACTAAATAAGCGCCGGAAGCCAACGCGTCTTCGCCAACCACCACCACCTTTTTATGGTATTCCTGCTTTAGCTCCATAATTTTATCGTGGATGATTGAGGCTTGTACCGGACTTCCTCCAGGCGAATTAATCAACAACACCACACCCTTCGCGTTGTTGTCCGAAAAAGCGTTTTGTAATTCGGGAATTACGCGTTGTGCGGAAAAAGACGTATTGGCCATGATGATACCGCTGAGGCGAATTAATGAGACGTACGGCCCCGTTTTTTTTGTGGCGGTCTGAGTGCTTGTTGGTGCGAAAATCAGGATGGCGTAGAGGATTAAAATAAACATCCATCCCGCAAAGCGAATGTTCCGCCAGCGTCGGTCCGAGCGACGGTCATTGAGAAGGGATTTTGCTACGGTACTTTCAAGGGATTTGTCGTTCATAGTATCTCTCTTGCTTATTCACAATAGCATGAATTTGTTTCGTTTAAAATCGGTATCCGAGCTTGAGATGGACGGTATATAAAAATGGGATGTAATTGATCGCCGGTTTCAGCACAACCTTTCCATACCCCGCGTAATATTGAAAAGCCAGCTCCAGCATGACGCGCGCCGGGAAAACATAGCCGAGGCCAACACCAAACGTTGCACCAATATGTCCCACGTCCACCAACGAATCGTGACGGTGAATCAGAGAAGCGCCGGCGTTGGCGAACCCGCGAATACCCGTATTATTCATTTCCACCATGAATTTACCGACGATGTTGTAAACGTAAGTGCTGGAATTCATCTCCACAATACCATCTTGAAAGGCGTACAAGCTAAAGGGATCGAAAATTACTGTGGTATTGGGAAAGCGCATGTAATTCATTTCCATGGCAAAGTGGGGATTGATTTCGTATCCCGTCATAAAACCATAGACCGGGCCTTTATCAGTCGCTGAAGTGGGGGCAGACAAAGACAAAGTGATGTAGTCGTCCGGGTTAGTGGCGCGTACGGTTAAATGGCTCCAGTCGGTGGTTCCCCAACCGCCTTCCACACCGAAGTAAAAAGGATGGGCTGCCCACATGGCTTCGTGGGTTTGTGAAAAAGATAATGCTGGGAACGCGCAAGCAGTCAGGCATGCGACGAAGGTTCTTATTTTCATTCAGTTCATCATGCGCGCATAAAAAAACCCATACTGCTTTGCTGCCTTACAGCTTCGCAGTACGGGTTTTTGGTTTTAGCAACTAGCCATAAAATAATTGACGTCCGTCACGCATTCATCTTGCGGTACGGGCGAGTATCTGGCGCATACGGTTTGAACGCCAATACTTCTTACTTGCGCTTTGATTCTTGGTATCGTGCAATCGGGGGCGGGCAAATGTTGTTTGCAGCCAGCGATCATAGCGGCATCCATGCAGGGACACCAACTGCCCGGATCCGATGGCGGATAAGGACATTGGCTGTTTGGTGCTGTAGAGGCCTCTCTGATTAATTGAGTAAAGGGATCTGCAGCAAACGTGGAAAATGATAATGTAGCGAGAATAAAAGCGACCGAAATAAAAGAAAAGAATTTTTTCATGTCAAGCTCCTTTTGTTATGGTTAAATAGGTTAAATGATTTAGGTATGATACGCGAAATTGTTGCTTAAAGCACTAGATGGTTAAAAAGTTTACTCTTTGGCGCGAATGGCTAGCACATCGCATTTGGCGGTGTGCAAAATAGCGTTAGCGCGGGAACCCAATAATTTATCAATGCCGTGATGTCCGTGCGTGCCAACGATAATTAAATCGATTTTTAATTTATCGGCGAGTTCGATAACCGCCCGCTTCACTGAGCCATCGAGAATATGCTGATTTTTTGGGATAATTTGAAACGATTGACACAAAGCAGCCAGCGATTCGCGCGCTTGTGTTTCGATGGTTTGTTCGAGATTTACGTCGATGGGGATTGAAAATTCTCCTCCATAAGCAATCGGCGAGTGCTCGATGACGTGAACCACGTCAAGGGAGGCATGATCCGTGTTGGCGATTTCTCGCGCACGTTGAACGACGGCGTTACTTCGTGGTGATAAGTCTACGGCGACGAGGATGTGTTTGTACATGTTCATTGTCCTTGAAAATTATAATTCGTAGCCTGGGTGCAGCCACGCCTCGTGGCGTAACCCAGGAATTGAATTCCTTGATTTCGCTATCGCTCCATCAAGGCTACGAGTCGGATTCCATTATATTACTGATTTTCACAAAATTTTCTACAGTTAATTGCTGCGGGCGTAGCATGGGATCAATTCCGATTTCACGTAATTTTTCAGGAGTGATGAGGCGTTTCAGTGCGTTGCCTAATGTTTTTCGTCGATAGGTAAAGGCTTCTTTCACTATTTGGCTAAATAGGTGGAGGTCGTTTGCGCGTGACTTTTTATTTTTATGCGGAGTGAGACAGATAAAAGCAGACTCGACGCGCGGCGGTGGGTTAAATGCAGTTGGCGGAACAATGAAAAGTAAAACGTTTTCACAAAAATAGTGCGCCATCACGCTGAGACGGCTGTAATCAGAATCGCCCGTTTTTGCCGTGAGGCGCAGAGCCACTTCTTTTTGGAGCATAAAATTCATGTCTTGGATGCACTCTGAAATCGAGAACAGTTTAAATAAAAGCGGCGATGAAATGTTGTAAGGAAGGTTTCCAACTACGCGCAAGGGTTTATTCGTAGTCATTAATTGCTGAAAGTCGAATTGTAAAACGTCGGCTTGGTGAATGGTGATGTTCGTGTGATCCCTAAATTTTTCCTGGAGAATTTTTACGAGATCTCGATCGATCTCAATCACGTCGAGCGTGCCGCAGCGGTCGATTAATGCTTCCGTTAAAACGCCGTGGCCGGGACCGATTTCAACCAAGTGATCGTGTTCTGCTGGCCCGATCGCTTCCACAATATTTTCCAAAACGCCGATATCGTCTAGAAAATGCTGCCCAAATCGTTTGCGGGTGTTTTTGTAAAACATGTGTGCCTCACATTATTACTTTACCCCTCCCTAGTACACTGTAACATTAATTCTATGGATTGCTTATTCACTCGGGGTCCTGCCGCTGCGCGCACCCCACTGCTGCTCGCAGCGGGGGCCCCGCGCTCCGCGTCACCCCTCGGGATAAGATTGAGCGAATAAATAATGTTACAGTGTACTAGTGGTTCCTCGGTTCGCAAAGCTCACCGAGGCTACAAGCTAATTCAATTGCTGCAACCAAACTACCTTCATCGGCTTTTCCCGTTCCCGCTAGCGAAAAAGCCGTGCCGTGATCGACGGAAGTGCGGATGATCGGCAATCCCAGTGTAACATTCACGGCGTTATTGAAGCAGAGCGCTTTCACGACCGGTAAAGCCTGATCGTGGTACATCGCTAAAATTGCATCGAAATCCGAACGATTTTCCGGCGTGAATGCGGTATCCGCGGGAATGGGCCCAACGACGTTCAATCCACCTTTCTTGAGTTCCCCCAACACGGGTTCAATAATTTTTCTTTCTTCTTTTCCTAAGTGTCCCTGCTCTCCCGCATGCGGATTTAGTCCACACACGAGAATACGTGGGCGTGCAATCTGAAAATAATCCATTAAGTAGCGATTGAGAATAGTCACGCAGCGGTGCAATGAATTTCGTTTCAGTGCGCGCGGAACTTTCGCGAGCGGAAGGTGCGTGGTATACAACGCCACTTTGAATTTATCGCACACAAAGAGCATGACGGTCTGTTTTACCTTGAAATAGTGAGCGAGCCACTCCGTGTGGCCCAGAAAAGAAATTCTAGCGTCCTGCATCACGGATTTATTCACAGGTCCAGTGACCATGGCGCGGCATTCTTTTTGTGCGCACGCGGATGCCGCGATTTTAAGCGTTTCTAAAACGTAGTGAGCATTGGCGGAATTTGGTTTACCTATTTCGTTGGGAACCTTCAACGGAACGTGGTGAATCTTCAGGTTGTGCGGGATAGAAACACCGAGCATTTTTGCCCGTGCAATCAACAGGTTTTCATCACAAATCGCCCGCAACTCAATCGACGACAAACGGTGCGCGGCTTTTAACAAAACATCGGGACCAATGCCCGACGGTTCTCCCGGAGTTATAACGATGGGTTTCATATCCGCTACTCACCTCAACAGCTCAGGGTTGTGGGGTGTTATTCCGCGCAATGGCTCGTCGGGCTCCGCCCGACGGCGCTTTATTTGCCTGCAAAAGGACCCCAGTTCGTAGCCTTGATGGAGCGATAGCGAAATCAAGGAATTTCTTGGTTCCTTGACTTCGCTTCGCTGCGTCAAGGCTACTGTACTTGGTTTTTGTTCGATAAGTTTTTGTGCATTCGTGAGGGGCGTCGCGACTACAGAGGCTCCGCCCCTGCGAAAGCAGGGGTAAGAAGCGCCGAGTACAGGACGTACGTCCCCGAACGAATGTGCAAAAACTTATCGGACGGGATAATTCACTCATTACTTTGTGCTCAGGGGGTGACACGAACATAAGCCCCTTGCCGTAACTGCTGCAGCCATTTTTCCAGCGCCTGCTGATATTTTTGCTGCAAAAGAACATTTTGTATTTGTTGGTCGGTAAGTCCGCTGGAGTTTTGACGTTTGCCGATTAATTTAATCACGTGGAAACCGTTTGGGGCTTGAACGGGTCCTGCGACTTCCCCCGGTTTCATCTTTGTGACTTGATTCACAAAAAGCTGTGGTAAATCATTAAGTGATCGCCAGCCCAGATCAGAACTTCCGGGGTGCGTATTTATCGCTTGGGTGAAGTTGGTGCCGCGCTGTAATTTCTTTAATTCACTTTCGGCTTGTTGTTTCACGGCGGCAATTTGTTCGGGCGTAGCGGCATCGGGCAAGGAAAATAAAACCGTCGCGACGTGGTATTGTGCGGAATTGTTTTGAGTTGCATTTTTTGCGCGGTATTCTGCAATTTCGGATTTACTCACGCTGAGGGTGCCGCCAATAGCTTGGCGCTGTAATTTGCCGATGATAATTTGTTTACGAATCTGGTCTCGAAAAGTTTCATACGATACCCCGTCTTGAGTTAATTTTTCTTTGAGTTGATCGAGCGTCGCTCGGTTTTGTGCGGCAATTTGGGCGATTGCCGTGTTTACTTCTTCGTTACTGGCTGTGACGTTATTGCGCTTAGCCAATTGCAGTTGCAATTTTTGATAAATTAATTGATCCAAGACTTGTTTTTTAAACGTCTGTTCATCCGGCACAGGGATGCCGCGTTGTTGAAACTGTTGCTGAGCAGCCAACAGAGCATGGTCCAATTCACTCTGTGTGATGATTTCATCATTAACCACGGCGACAATTTGGTTAACGGACTGCTCTTTTGTCACGTTGGGGGTGGGTAACCCCGCCGCCACGGTTGCATTTGTCATAACGAATAAAAGAGCAGCGGATAAAAAAGTACGTACTAGAATTTTCAACATATTACCTCAATCTCAATAGTAGCGTTGAGCGGTTGTGATGACGGTAGAGGTAGCGGCAGAGACCGACTGACCGCTAAAGCTTGAACCGAAATCACCAAGACCTTTCAACTCGAGTTGTACAAAAAAACTCGTATTATACTGATTTTGTATCCGACCGCTCTCCGTTAGCGTGGAGCCCGCATACGATCGCTGCATAATCACGCGCATTCCCCAGCAGCAGGGATCGTACTGAAATCCGAGATTATACGAGTCGGTTCGATGATAAGTGATATTATAGTTCCATGCACCCACGGTACTCCACTTGTTAGAAATCGGCCAAACTTCAGAAAAGGTGATTTGACTGGTGTTATTACTATAGATATTTGTTGGCATCGTCAATATTCCCGTGACAATTGAGGCACCGTTTCCGTGCACAAAGAAGTAGCCCAGGCTGATGTTGCGACGCTCGTCGCGCGTATAACTGGTGTTTATTGAGGCATTGTTGGTTTGTCGGAGGTTGGGGTCCCACGCCCAGCTTCCGGACAAAGACCAATAATCAGTAGGCGTATAAGCCAGCTCTCCTACAATGGGTGAGAGTCGATAGTCCGGGGTTGCGCACCCAGCGGAGAGGCACACGCGGGAATTTTCAATGTAGTAAGCAAAGCCGACGCTGCCCGTCAAAATGGTTGAACCGGTATCGCTGTTTAACAGGCGCGAAGTTAATCCCATGCTGATTTGATTGGCGTTATCCAGGCGATCATCGCCGGTGTAGTGATTCAGTGCAAACAGTTGGTCAAAGGAGAACGGCAGCAGCACCGTGTCGAAATTGGGTAGGCTGTCTTGATTTCGATAAGGTACGTATAAATAAAAAAAACGCGGCTCTAATGTTTGAGTGAAGTTGTGCGTGCCCAGATGAAAATCTTGGTCAAAATACAAGCCACTGTCGATATCGAAAATCGGTAAGATGCGGTCGGCCGAGCTGACTTGTCCGGGCTGAACGTGCTCGACGTTATAGCCGGTAAGGTCGGCCCACGCTTGCGGGGTGAAATAAGCCGAAGCGTACGTGATGGGAATACTCAGTCCGGGGCGCAGATGTAAGCGTTGCCCCATGGGTTTATTGGGAAGGAACAAGCTCTGGTAGCTGAAATTAACGAATTCGCCGTTCAGGTAAATATCGAGATCGTGAACGACGTCGGGGTAATATCCATTTAAATTTAAATCGGGCAGTCGTGAATATTGATCTAGAGCGGGGTTTTGCGTTTGAGTAATGACGTGCAAGGTTTGAAAAGCTTGCAGCATACTCGTAAATTCCCAATGCCATCCTTCGTAGTGCAAATCTATTTGGTTTAATAATTGATTGGACGCGCTGTTTGAATTTAGGGCGCCGCTCAAGTCTTGAAAATAATAAGGATCGGTGACGTAATTTAAATCAATATGCGAGGTCCACTCCGAATTTAAACGAGAGATATCCGTCATTGAAAAGAAAGCACGAGTATTGGTGAACGTTTGCAGTTGATTTAAGTACGGGGCGAAAAAAGTTTGATTGTATGGTGGATTAACAAATGTGTTGAACGTATTGTTTCGAAATTTTTCGAATGCCATATCGTTGGGTAAATAATCGGCATAAATTGTGCCGACACTACGCTCGCTCATGAAGCGAAAGAAACCAGAAAAATCAAAATTGCGTTCCGTGAAATATTGCGGGGTCAATGTTAAATCGTAGTTTGGCGCCATATTCCAATAAAAAGGCCAGGCGAATACACCGCCCGACCGACTGCTGTATCCGAGTCGTGGGGCTAAAAATCCCGTTTTTCTCACGTGATCGAGTGGAAAGGAATAATAAGGCGTATAAAAAACGGGGATATTTTTAATGCGCAACACCGCGTTGTACGCCTGACCTTGGTGTTCCGGGTGATTCAAAATAATGGTGGTCCCACTTACTTGCCACACGGGGTTGGTGGGTGAGCACGTCGTGTAAGTGGCGTGGCGCAGGTGGGTAATTTCATTTTTATCGCGAAATGCGCGTTTTGCAGTCCCCCACGCGTTGTAAGCCCCTTTTAACGTATGGTTATACGCTTTTTTGCTATATAAATGGTATGCGGTATTGATCAAGAGAGCCGTTTTTGGATAGATCGTCAAAGTGCCTCGATCGGCGATGATGAGTTTTCCGGCTTCGAGTAAACGGACATGACCCACCAAAATGACTTTCGTGATCCGACCGGTTTTTCCATCGCGATAAATATAGGCTTTATCCGCCATTACCCTACGCCCGGGTTGAGTGACCACCACGTCTTTTTCCAAAATAGAAACGCCGTGTGTTTCAATGGTGGAAGGTCCTTTTGCGGTAATGATGGCGGGCTCTTGTTTGACGGGAGCTGGGTGCGGATAGCGTTTTACAATCGCGGGCTCTTTGAAATATCCCCTACAAACATAACGACGGTGTGCGCTCGGAACCCAATCCAGTCCGTCTGCAATGTGTTTTAAGAATGCTTTGCGCGGGAGATTGTTGGGCAAGGTTTCCGATGGCGTGTTTCGTTGTTTTCTCGGAGTGGTTTTGGTAGCCTCTTTATGATCAGCAACGTGGGGATTGTGGGAAGAATTCGAAGGCGGCTGGTTGACGCCGGCGCGGCTAAGTTGCTGAAAGAACAGCAACAAAATAAACAGACTTGCGAAGTGTAATGCCTTTTTCCCTTTCATTGCCGAAGAATGGTAACTGCTTCATCTTCTTTTGGCTATAGACAGGAATTCTACGAGAGATATGACAGCCAGTACTAAACAAATCGGAGTGGGTCAAGTCGTGCAGGATGAACGTGAGCAACAGTTACAAGTGTGGTTGGCGGGTGTGTTGGAAACCCCTTATCGGCGGTTAATCCCTCTGGCGGGAGATGCGAGCTTTCGACGGTATTTTCGCGTGGATTGTGGTGAAACGAGTTACGTGGCCATGGATGCGCCTCCGGATAAGGAAAGCTGTCTTCCCTTTGTCGCCATTGCAAAAACTTTTCTTAAATTAGGTTTGAACGTGCCCGTCATTTATGCGGAAGATGTCAGCCGTGGATTTTTATTGCTGACGGATTTTGGAGATGAGCTGTACGTAAATGCGTTAACTAAAGAAAACGCTAATGAGTTATATCAGCACGCTTTTGACGATCTGTTGTTAATTCAATCGTGCACGGAAATAGAGGGTTACGTGTTACCGCGGTTTAACCGCGAGCTTTATTATAAAGAGATGAGTTTATTTCGAGACTGGTATTTGATAAAGCACTTGGGTATTTCGTTATCGAAAATGGAATGGGAAACTTTGGAAGAGGGGTTTCAATTGCTCATCGAAGCCGCATTAGCACAACCGCAGATGTGCGTGCATCGCGATTATCATTCGAGGAATTTAATTCGGGTGCCGGAGTCTCGGCAGCCGGGGGTATTGGATTTTCAAGATGCGGTCTGGGGTCCCGTTACGTACGACCTGTTGTCCTTGTTGCGGGATTGTTATATCGATTGGCCACCCGAACAAGTCGAATTATGGGCATTGCATTATCAAAAGCAAGTTACGCGAGTAGGATTATTGGAAGAAGTGAGTCAACAGCAATTTTTGCAGTGGTTTGATTGGATCGGTTTGCAACGGCATTTGAAATGCATTGGAATATTTACTCGATTAAAAGAGCGCGATAACAAATCGTCGTATTTGCAATACATACCGCGTGTTATTCGCTACGCAAAAAGCGTGTGTGAGCGCTATCCCGAATTGACCGATTTAAATCATTTTTTTGAAAGAGCGGAAGGTAAAAAATGAAAGCCATGTTGTTGGCCGCGGGACGTGGTTCACGATTAAAACCGTTAACCGATACAATGCCGAAAGCTTTGTTGTCGGTGGGCGAGCAAAATTTAATTGAACACAATGTAGAATTGTTAGCAAAGTCTGGCATTCGCGATATCGTGATTAACGTGTGTCATCACGCGGAACAAATCATGGATTGTTTGGGAGACGGTCGGCGTTACGGTGTATCCATTCAGTATTCCCATGAGAAAAATCACGCTTTAGGTACAGGCGGGGGAATTAATCGCGCCTTGCCGTTATTAGGCGATGAACCTTTCATCGTGGTGAGTGCGGATATTTGGTCGGATTTCCCTTTCGAGCCGTCTTTTATGAAAGCGGATAACGAAGTGCATTTAGTTCTGGTGAAAAATCCGTATTACCATCCCACCGGCGATTACGCGCTTGAAAAAAGTGGGCGGGTCGCTTTGCACGGCGATAAATTAACGTATGCGAATATTGCTAAAATACATCCCAAATTATTTGCTCGGTGTAAACCCGGCGCATTTCCCTTATCGGAGTTATTCAGTCAGGCCATTTTGCGAGGGCAAGTAAGCGGTGAAGTTTACGAGGGAAAATGGTTTAACGTAGGAACACGGGAGGAATTGTCGCGCTTGAAGGCGTGTATTGAGATTCGCTAGGGTGCCCCTCACGAATGCACAAAAACTAGCTTGTAGCCTGGGTGAAGCTTCGCCTCGATGCGTAACCCAGGAATTCCTTGATTTCGCTATCGCTACATCAAGGCTACTACTATGGCTGTGACAGTCGTTTTGTTAGCCACCGCCCAATGTCTTCAATCTCTTCCGGACACACTTGATGATCCATGTCGTATTCGTGCCAGTCGATGGGGTGCCCTGATTTTTTCAGTAATTGATAGGTTTGGTAGCCGAGTGTCATGGGCAATACCGGATCGTGCTTTCCGTGCGCCATAAAAATAGGAATATTTTGATTAGCGGGACTCACTTCCTTTTGAAACTGTTGTGGCAACGGTAAATACGCGGACAGCGCTAAAATTCCATTCAGCGGCTTTTCATAACGAAGTCCCGCGTACAGCGCCATCGCGCCTCCCTGGGAAAAACCAGCCAACAGAATTCGATTGCTGTCGATGCCATTGGTCATTTCGTGCTGAATTAATTCATGGATGGATTCTTGCGTTTGCTTGATGCCGGGTTCATCTTCGTGATTAAGGTCCGACAAGCTGTAAATGTCATACCACGCGCGCGTCCGCAGATTGGCGTTAATGGTGATGGGGCGTATTGGCGCGTGTGGAAATATAAACCGAATATGCAAATCTTTCGGTAAATTAAGCAAGGGAACGATACCAGAGAAGTCGTATCCGTCGGCACCGAGTCCGTGTAACCAGATGACGCTGCCCGTCGCCGTTTTCTTTGGCGATACGGTAATTTTTTCTAAAGATGAGGGTTTATTCATGAGTTGCGGTATTATATATGAAATGATTAAAAAATTATTGTCTATCGTTGCCGTGGCGTGTGTGCTCTCTGCGTGTGGGCAGTCGGGGCCTTTGTATTTGCCAGAGAAATCAAATACCCCGAATACAATTGCGAGCCCTGTAGCGAAGCAGTTATCATAGGCTATGAAAGTAAAATTTACGAAAATGCAGGGGTTGGGAAACGACTTCGTGGTCATCGATGCGACGAAGAGCCCGTTTCTTTTATCGCCCTCCCAAATTCAGAAGATGGCAAACCGGCGTTTCGGCGTGGGATTCGATCAACTGTTGGTAATCGAGGCGCCCAAACAAACTGGCATTGATTACCATTTTCGAATTTTTAATGCCGATGGCAGCGAGGTGGGTCAATGCGGCAACGGTGCGCGTTGTATTGCGCGATTCATTCGCGAGCAAGAGTTAAGCCAGAAAAACGAGTTTCACGTCTCAACGATTAAAGACGTGCTGCGCTTGCTTATCGAGACGGATGAAAAAGTCTCTGTTTATATGGGAATTCCTCGCTTTAACCCCGCCGATGTTCCTTTCGTTGCTCACGAGGCGTCCAATTTTTACGGCGTTGAGGTGGATGGTCAAATCGTCCAATTGAGTGTAGTCAATATCGGAAATCCGCATGCGATAATCCCTGTAAATCAGATCGAGTCGAATCAAGTAGCGACCTTGGGAGCGCAATTGAGCAAGCATGAGCGTTTCCCGGAAGGAACGAACGTAGGGTTTATGCAAGTCATTGATCCGCAAAATATTCGTCTTCGTGTGTACGAACGCGGCACGGGTGAGACCTTAGCGTGTGGAAGTAGCGCCTGTGCGGCGGTGGTGGTTGGTCGGCGAAACGGCCTGCTGCAGGAGCGGGTCGTGGTCACTCAGCCAGGGGGCAGTCTTAGTGTCGATTGGCAAGGTCCGAATATTCCCGTGCGCTTGACCGGGCCGGCAGTGACGGTGTTTCAGGGGCAATGGGAAGATTGAATCGCCGCCCCGCCCATTTTTAGCACAATATTACCTTGCGCCCGGTACACTTTCGTATAGAATGGGTGCGTTTTATTAGAGGAGGCTGAGATGGCAATATCGAAAACCAGCAAAGCAACGGCCCCTGGCTTCGCGCCTTATAAACTTAAAAAGGGCGAAGAGTACATGAATGACGCTCAACGCGAACATTTCCGCAAGATTCTCTTGGAATGGAAAAAGCAACTTATGGAAGAAGTGGATTCGACCGTGGTGCACCTCAAAGAAGAAGCTGTTCCTTACGCTGATCCACTCGATCGCGCGAGTCAAGAAGAAGGATTCAATTTGGAATTGCGCACGCGTGACCGTGAACGTAAGCTCATCAAGAAAATCGAGCAAGCATCAGATGCCATTGAAAATGGTGAGTATGGTTACTGCGAAGACTGTGGTGCAGAAATTGGGATTCGGCGATTGGAAGCTCGCCCAACGGCGACGAAGTGCATCGATTGTAAAACCTTCGAAGAAATTCGAGAAAAACAATCCGGTGGATAAACTCTTTATCCGTGAACTCCGTGTTCCTGCGCAAGTCGGCTTATTGCTGCACGAGAAAAATTCAACGCAAACACTTATTGTTGACGTTTCCTTTGAAATTGATCTCACGGCGGCGGCTGCCTCGGACGATATCACACATGCGGTTGATTACGCGGTGGTTCGCCAATCGATTATTGATTTTTTAGCGAAACGACGATTTCAGCTCATGGAAACATTGGCCGATCAATTAGTAAATTTTTTAATGCAGGAATTTTCGTTGTCGTGGATTCAATTGTCGGCGGTAAAACTCGGTGCTTTTTCGGATGCAGCAGGAGCTGGGGTGATGGTGGAACGGTCCTCGCGGCAATAAAAGACCACGTGTAAACACGTATACCACTTTGCCACTTTCTCTCTGCACACAACACAACCACGATCTGGAAGTGGACATTTAAGCGGTCAAAATTTTATTGATAATCATTTAATTTGTTGATATCATTAAATAATATACCGAAATAAACCGGACATAAAAGTGGACATTCTAGAGGTTGAAGACAGGGGCGAATTGGTTCGCCATGATATTTCCGAAATTTTAGGCGTTGGTGACAGACAAACCCGGCGTGTTATTGCTGCGTTAACTGACGCTAATGTTGTTGTATCAGATAGTCCTCGTGCTCCCATCAGGCTTGCCTTCCCGGCAAGCTTAGCATCACGCTGGTTGCCCGGGTTATTTCCAGAAAAAAGTTAAGCAATCCCCAAAATCGTCCTGTATTCGCTATCCCCTTCGGTAACAGTTTTTATGCGTCAATTCGCAATTGCACGAGTTTCGCAGGTTGCGAAACTCGTTCCTGGTATGATTTCGCCGGCGCGAAGCAAGTTCGCGCGACGGCGACCAAAGAAGACTTAGCGGGAAATGACGTATCTGAATTTTTCGGTATTTACCTGCCTTCTTCGCAAACGGACGCGCTGCTTAATTTGGGTACCGAAACTGATATATCTGAATTGCTTGCGGCATACGAAAATATTCAAGCAATCATTCCTTGTCCTGCCCCAGCTACAATTAATGACCGTGACGAAGGCAAAAATTATTTTGAGAAGTTGCCGAATGAACTGCTCGATGGAATTTTGAACTTGGTTTTAACAATCAGTGATAACCCTGTCGCTGATTATTTGAGCATGATCCGCGTTTGCGTAATGTTCAGGGCTATTCTTGCGACAAAAGAAAGAATCGATATTGCTCAACAATATGGGCGGCATAAGAAATTTTACACGGAAATTACCGGCTGGCCCATCTTTCCGCTGAGTTTCCTAGAGCCCATGCAGAACACCCTGGAACGGTCAACCAACCAGAGCAGGGATTGGGAGCGTAAGGATTATGATTTAACGCAAAAACGCTTAAAGGGATTACCATCTGTGCTAGAAAAAAATTAAATTCACTCCGGGATAAAATGCGGCGCTCTAGTTCACTCAGGCCATTAGACGTAAGGCTACCGAGTGAAAGTAATGAAAATGAAATTAACCTGAGTAGCAGCCTTGCAGGTTATGTGAATTCTAAAGCAGTACAGTATGCAACTGTCAATGCTGAACGGTGCTTAATGAGTTCTTGTTCTGGTTTATTTACGGTGGCGGCTTTCATGCGACTTCTTGTTTGGGTGTTTTCCGGTGACGTCCATTTTTCCTCTGACTCCTATATGCAAACAATTGCTATTTTAGCCGTTACAGGAGTGCTTGCGTGTTGTTTAGGTGCGGCTTTGAACGTTGTTCGCCGTACCTATCAGAGGCCAATTGAATTTCCATTCCGCAATTTGGACTTGGAAGAAGAACAACCACTATTGCTGCAGCCTCTTACCGCCAACCCAGCGACTTGATGACAGCAAGTGTGGGTCCATATATTGCCATACCTGGATCCCTGCTTTCGCAGGGCTCAGCAATGTAACTTCACGAATTGCTTAACCTGCGTGAAAAAGCGTGAATAGTTACGCCAAAATTATGCTATCATGCCCTCATCATGGCTTTAGTTGCATGCGGTATCAATCATCAGTCTGCGCCATTGGCCGTTAGGGAAAAGCTCGCTTTCCACCCCGACCATATCCCCCAAGCCTTGCACGATTTGCGGCAGGTTCCTGCCGTTAACGAGGCAGTTTTATTGTCTACGTGTAACCGGACGGAAATTTACGCAGAAACGGATAATCCGGAAGGCGTATTAGCCTGGATTGCGGATCGGCCCGACACGGCCCCCTGGCGAATGAACCCTTACCTTTATCAACACCGGGAGTTCGATATGATTCGGCACGTCATGCGCGTGGCGAGCGGACTGGATTCTCTGGTCTTGGGGGAAGCCCAAATTTTTGGGCAAATGAAACAGGCTTATGAGTTAGCGTGTCAGACCGGTTGCGTGGGGGATCATTTCAAGCGACTGTTTCCTGCCGTGTTTGCGACCAGCAAACACATTCGGCGACAGACTTCCATTGGTTCAAATTCAGTGACGTTTGCGTATGCGGCGGTGCAACTGGCCAAACGAATTTTTTCAGATATGGTGAAATGCAGCGTCTTGTTGATTGGTACGGGTGAGATCATTCAATTGCTCCTGACGCATTTGCACGGTCAGGGCATTCGCCGAATAATTATCGCCAATCGAACAATCGAGCACGCGCAGCAATTAGCTGAACCGTATCAAGCCCAAGGAATTCGCATTGGTGAAATTCCCGCGCATCTGAAAGAAATCGATATGATTTTTACGGCAACCGCGAGTCAATTACCGCTGCTGGGAAAAGGAGCGATTGAAACTGCCATCAAACAACGTAAGCATCGACCCATGTTTATTGTAGATCTTGCTGTGCCGCGCGACGTAGAAGCCGAGGTCGGTGAGTTGGAAGACGTATATCTTTATAATATGGACGATTTGCAAGCCGTTATTTCGCGCAATTGGAAAAATCGCGAAGCTGCTGCAAAACAAGCGGAAGCGATGGTGGACATGCAAGCCGAGCATTACTTGCGTCAATTGCGTGTGATTAAAGTGGGTGATATGATACGCCGCTTTCGCGAGCGAATGGAATCCCTTCGAGATGCGGAGATTGAAAAAGCCACTGCGCACTGGGAGCGAACCAAAGATCCGAAGGCAACATTGAATTATTTAGCACACAGTTTAACAAAGAAAATTCTGCATCAGCCCACGATAAAATTGCGAGAAGCTGCCTATGAGGAGCGGCTGGATTTGCTGCTGTCCGCACAGGATTTGTTTGAACTATAAAACATCATGAAAGACTCCCTCGTCAAAAAACTGAAAACGCTTGCGAATCGTCACGTTGAAGTGAGTGCACTGCTCAGCGATCCTGAGGTCATGAACGATCAAAATCGCTATCGCGAGCTGGGAAAAGAATATTCCCAGTTAGAACCGTTGGTGAAATGTTTTCACGCGTATCAAGACACGGCGCAGGCGATCGATGCCGCAAAAGAAATGTTGAACGATCCTGAAATGAGAAAGTTAGCCGAAGAAGAATTGAGTGCGTTAAAAATAAGGCGCGACGAATTAGAAAATGAATTAAAAACTTTATTATTGCCCAAAGACCCCAACGACGAGCGTAATGTTTTTTTAGAAATACGCGCGGGGACCGGTGGCAATGAGGCGGCGATATTTGCGGGCGATTTATTTCGTATGTACGCACGATATGCCGAGAAAAAAGGCTGGCGGTTGAGCGTGGTTTCCGCCAGCGAAGGCGAGCACGGCGGATTCAAAGAAGTGATTTCGCGTGTAGCAGGAGAACGCGTATACTCGCAATTAAAATTTGAATCGGGGGCGCATCGCGTGCAGCGCGTTCCCGTCACGGAATCCCAGGGGCGCGTGCACACGTCCGCGTGCACGGTAGCCATTCTGCCGGAAGTGGAAGAGATTGATCACGTCGATATTAATCCCGCCGAATTGCGTATCGATACTTATCGAGCTTCCGGTGCAGGAGGTCAGCACGTCAATCGGACCGATTCCGCGGTTCGAATTACCCACTTCCCAACAGGAATTGTGGTTGAATGTCAGGATGAACGTTCGCAACATAAAAACAAAGCGCGAGCCATGTCGTTATTACAATCACGAATATTAACGGCGGAACAAGAAAAGCAAGATCGCGAACAAGCAGAAAAACGAAAATTATTAGTAGGCAGCGGGGATCGCTCTGAACGTATTCGCACGTACAATTTTCCGCAGGGACGGATAACGGATCACCGAATTAATTTAACGTTGTATCAGTTGGATAATGTGATGGAGGGTGATTTGGATCCCGTCATTGGTCCACTGACTCGTGAGTTTCAGGCGGAACAATTGACATCGCTGGGTGAGGAGTAATTGGCAACCGTCAAAGAAATTATCGAAAAAATCACGCCGCGATTTAAATCCATTTCAGAGTCGCCGCGCTTAGACGCGGAATTAATTGTGGGTTTGGTCGCACATAAAACGCGTGAAGAATTGTTCGCGCATCCACAGATCGAATTATCCTCGCGAGAGTTGCGGCAGCTGTCGAAATTAGTTAAGCGCCGTGAAAAAGGCGTACCCATTGCTTATTTGAGCGGCCACAAAGAATTTTGGGATTTGGATTTGGAAGTAGGTTCGGATGTGTTAATTCCGCGTCCTGAAACGGAAATGCTGGTGGAGTGGACATTAATGTACTGTCCGAAAGAAGACAAATGCCGCATTGCAGATTTAGGAACGGGATCCGGTGCCATTGCGCTCGCTTTGGCGCGCGAGCGTCCACAGTGGAGAATCCATGCCGCGGATAATTCTCGACGTGCATTGAAAGTGGCAAAACGCAATGCCAAGCGGCACGGTATTAAAAATGTAAAATTTTACAGCGGTGAATGGTGTGAGGCTTTGCCGAGAAACGATTATCACGCGATTTTGGGAAATCCGCCCTACGTACCGGAGGTAGATTCGCATTGGCCGCAATTGCGATTCGAACCGCGCGAAGCACTAGCTGCTGGTGCGGATGGCCTAGACGCCATTCGAGTGATTATTCCTCAGGCTTACGATTTCCTTCGGAAGGATGGTTGGTTGGTGCTTGAGCACGGCGATCACCAAAGTGAGAAAATGAGAGCGCTCATGGAAGAAGCGGGTTACCAAGCCATTGAAGACCTCCCTGATCTAGCGGGCTTACCGCGTATGATGGTGGGACGAAAGCATTAGTATTAAACCTCCGGTCTAGTTAGCCCTCCCAGCCAATATGTTTAATATTTGAACAAGTTGGCTTTTTAGCGTATACTGCCCTGTTTTTCGATTTGCAAACCTAGGGCGTAGACGTATGAGAGCAAATAAGTGGCTAAAATATAAGTTTTTGATTAAAAAGACTATTTTTGTGTCTGGATTATTGCTGTTCGGTTTATGCGCTTTTAAAGCAGCGCTGGCCAACGATAATGCCTTTACCGTGTACAATGAAAGCAATTCCGCCTACTCGATTGCGGTCACCCAGGATTGGTCCACCTGTAATCCGGTCACGGACCCCTGTATGGACGTGAATATACCGCCGGGACAGCATGTCTCCAATGCGGACCCAAAGCTTGCCAAGGGAGTCCTCGTAACCCTCTGGATCAAGAGTGATGGGTATAACGGTTCGCTAAATTGCGTGCTCAGAAAAGGCGAAGACCTGCATATTACGGCTACCAAGGATTCTTACTACTTCCATTGGACGGGGGGAGAAGGGTGTTGGATAAAATCTTAAGGCGTTATAATCGGCAACTATGTCGTTCCCAGCGCAAAACGGAATTTTATTAATAAACTTAGGTACTCCTGAAGCTCCCACGAAGTCTGCCGTTCGTCATTATTTACGTGAATTTTTATCCGATCCAGAAGTGATTCGTTTGCCGTTGCCGTTGCGGTGGTTGCTGGTGCGGGGCGCCATTTTGCCTTTTCGATCTCAGCGTTCAGCTGAGTTGTATCAAAAAATTTGGACGGACGAAGGGTCGCCGTTGTTGGTGAACAGTCAGCGATTGTGTGCATCGTTGCAGCGTGAATTAAATCATAATTTCCGCGTTGTGCTTGGAATGCGTTATGGAAAGCCGTCACTAAAATCGGCGATGGACCAATTAGCGGATTGTCATCGGATTATTGTCTTTCCTCTGTTTCCTCAGTACGCCACAGCGACGAGTCGCTCGGCAATTACGGCCGTCTTACAATTGGCAGAACAAAGAAAAAAAGAATGCGTCGTAATTCAGAGTTTCTATAATCACGCTACTTACATTAACGGTTTGGCGCGCATTATTAAAAAGAACACGGACGATAATCCCGATTATTTATTAATGAGTTACCACGGCATTCCTGAGCGACATGACCCTGCGCACTGCTATCGTGCGCAATGTTTTGAAACTTCACGATTAGTGGCTTCGGTGTTGCAGTGGCCCGACGAGCGTTACGGTGTGGCGTTTCAATCGCGTTTGGGGCGATTGTCGTGGATTAAACCGTACACGGTGGAGCGTTTGTCGCAATTAGCAGAAAAAAAGGTGAAACGATTGGCGGTGGTTTGTCCGTCGTTTGTCGCCGATTGTTTGGAGACGTTGGAGGAAATTGGCTTGCGCGCGAAAGAACAGTGGGAGCGTTTGGGTGGTGAGTCGTTTAGATTGATTCCCGCATTGAATTCAGATCCCGATTGGGTGAAGGCGTTATCCGATATGATTCGAGGTAGCCTGGATGCAGCGAAGCGTAATCCAGGAATTCCTTGATTTCACTTCGTTTCATCAAGGCTGCTGTGTGCGTTGCATTGTAATTTCAAGGAAGATTGATACAATATTCGCATGAAACAGCATGGATTGACCCTACTTGAAACGGTATTGGTGATTTCGGTCATTAGCTTAATATTAATTTTATCCGTTCGTTATTTTTCCGTGGTCCAGTTTAATCAAAAAATCAGCCAATCGATTTCGCAGTTAAAGACCCTTTCAAAGGCTAGTTATCAATGGCTGGAAACCGCACGACAATCGGATTTTGGATCGAGTGGTACCGCTATCGATATGACTCAATTGCGTAACGTGGGATTGATTACGGCGGAGGATGAGCGCGATCCGTGGGGCGGTTCCATTACCGTAGGGCCAGGAACGGATGCGAGTTTTGTTAAAATAACTCTGGAAGAAGTGCCGAAACGCGCGTGCCTTAATTTGCGACGGCGTTTGAGCGACATCGCACACGCGCAATCGAGTGAAGACGAGTGCAAGAACGGTACGCGTTATTTTATTGAGTTATAATCATGCTAGAAGTGGTATTGGCGAGCAGTAATCCCAGCAAAGCTAATGAAATCCGAAAAATATTTAACGGTTTTCCCATCCGATTAATTGCCCAAAGTGATTTTGCTGTTCCCGACGTCGAAGAAACGGGATCCACGTTCATGGAAAATGCGATTATTAAAGCGCGGCACGCCACATGCTATTCCGGGCTTCCGGCATTGGGCGATGACTCGGGACTGGTGGTGCCTGCGTTAAATGGCGAGCCCGGTATTTTTTCGTCCCGATACGCAGGGAAAAACGCGGACGATGCCGACCGAATTAAAAAATTAGTCACGGAATTAAAAAAAATAAAATCAGCAGATCGCACCGCTTTTTTCTATTGTGCCGTGGCGTTGATGCGGAACGAGCGGGACCCAGCGCCGATTATTGGTTATGGGATGTGGGAAGGAGAAATATTATCGGAGCCCCGCGGGAACAAGGGTTTTGGATATGATCCTATTTTTTACGTGCCCACACACGAATGCAGCGCGGGCGAGCTGGAGGAGCCTGTCAAAAACGCCATCAGCCACCGCGGGCAGGCGCTGGCGGCGCTTAAGGTCGCATTGAAGTCCCTATAGCCTTTGAACAATAATTGCTCCATAATATGGGCTTAATACAGGGGGCCTTATGAAGATGAAGCTGCGTTGGTTTGTTTTGTTTATATCTGTGATGACCGTCTCAGTGGTTTACGCCGGGGGGGCTGAGCGTCCCGCTTCCAAAGGCTCAGCCTCGCACTTGGCTAAGGCAGCCGTTTTCAACGCAATTGATGCAGCGGGTTATGTCACTGTTAAGATCAAAAGCGCGCCGCGAGCAACGGTAGTGGTATCCCACGATCGCGGGCAGCCGATTTCTGCCCGAGTGATTAACCGGACGCTGATTATACGACCTTCGGGAATTCCCGCCCCGGGATTAAATCAACGACCCGTTGTCACCGTGACGCTTCCACAACTGACCAGGTTGGTTGAGCGAGGCTCCGCAGTAATTGTGGGTACGGCCGTGAAAAGCAGTGGTTTAACGATTGATGCGCGAGGATCGGGTACTATTCAGTTAGCGGGCATGGTGAAACTGGATCGTATCCATCAGAGAGGGTCTAATCGTATTTGGGTGCGTTGGGTGAACAGCAACACGTTGACGATCAACAGCCAAGATGTGGGCCGCATTTCATTGGCTGGTGTGACGAATACTTTATATGCGCGCGTGAAAGGGCGCGCTGTGTTGGATGCACAGTATTTACGAATTAACTACGCGCAAGTCCAAGCAACGGATGAAGCTGTTGTGAAGGTAATGCCCGTAAACACACTGCGTGCATTCGCATCGAACGACGCGAATATTTATTACTATAAATACCCCAAAAATATCACCCGAGACAGTTCGCAGTCGGGTAATGTACTACAAATGGATTGGAGACCGTAATCTGCAGACCGTAGCCTCGGTGAGCTTTGCGAACCGAGGTTTTTTGGCGGTAAGCACAAGGATGAACATGGCAAGGATGAACGATTTTCATGGCCCCACATTTTTCCTGTAAATTTGCCCTCGGAGTATGGATTCTTTTCTTTTTATGGATTCCATCGGCCCTATCCACCCCCGACCTTGAACACGCTGTGGGGCAAATGATGATGGTGGGTTTTGCGGGCACCACAATTAATGATGATTCACCGATTGTAGTAGCCATTAAAAAATACCACATCGGTGGCGTTATTCTCTTTGATCATTTCGATAAAAAGAAAAATGGAGTGTGGATTCCTCGTAATATTGAAAATCCCCAACAATTAAAACACTTAACTCAAGCACTGCAGCACTACGCGAAACAGTACGGCGATTACCCGCTGCTTATTGCGGTTAATCAAGAGGGGGGATTGATTAACACGCTGCAAGCCAATCGCGGATTTGATTTAGATGGCAACGAGAGTGAACGGCAACTCGGAATAAAAAGCAATCGGGAAGTGATCACGAAACAAGCGCTATACCGAGGGCGCTTATTACGGAATTTTAACATTAATTTGAATTTAGCGCCCGTGGCGGATTTGGATATTAACCCTAAAAATCCGGCGGTGGGTTTGCTCCAACGGAGTTTTGGCCGCAATCCGTTAACGGTAACCAACGATTTGAAAGCGGCAATTTTAGCGTATCGCAGAGTAAAAATTGAATGCACACTGAAACATTTTCCCGGATTAGGCAGTGCGGACAAAAATACCGATTTTAGCGTGGCGGATGTCACTGATACTTGGAGCGCTCAAGAACTTATTCCTTATCAGAAATTAATTCACGCGCATCAGACCTGTTCCTTCATTATGACGTCGCATCTGGTGAATCGTCGCTTGGACTCGAGTGGATTGCCGCTCTCATTGTCGCCAATGGTTACCCAATTATTGCGCCATCAATTGCATTTCGAGGGCGTAATTATAACGGACGACATGGACGTGGCCGCCATTCGCCGTTATTTTTCGATGGAAAAAGCAATTCGTTTGGCCGTGTTGGCGGGGAATAATATTATTTTGTACGGTGGTGTTCAAGGCCACGACCCTGCAGAAGATGCCGACAAACTCTTTCACACCTTACTCACATTGTCTCAACACGATAAAAAAATTCGCGAACGCGTTTATGAATCGTATGAGAGAATTCGGGAAGTGAAGAGGAAAACTAATTGACCTGAATCATCACGCGCCGATTGTAGGCATTCCCAACGGGCGTTCGATAATTTGCAATCGGATTCTTCGCACCATACCCTACCACACTCATGCGTTCGGGAGAAAATCCGTGACTCCACATATACGCCGCAATCACTTGCGCGAATTGTTCTGAGAGCGATTGTCGGTATTGTCGCGTGTGAACAGTGCCGGTATAAGCGAAAATCTTAATCGGATAATTAGTTACACGTGTGCGCGTGTAATTATGTAAATACAAAGCAATTAACTGCAACGTTTTCACTTGATTTTCTCGAGCGTCAGTCGTTTGTGCTAAGAAAAATTTGTTGACGGGAAGAATGAGCTGCAATCGTGAACCTTGCTGAATGACTTGAACGCCGGCGTCTTCAATTTGGGCCAGTAATTTTTCCTGTTGGCTCTGCGACAGAGAGGTCTTAATGCTCATTTCGGTGAACGGGATTTCCGGTTTCGGTGCACAACCCGTCAGGGCTAATGCAGCCAACAAGCCAAGCACGAAAACTGACTTGGTAACACGATGATTTATTGATAATTTCATGGGAACTCCCCCGTCATCAGGATTTTACCCGCCAATTGGATGTCCAAGTTTAGCTCAGTTTCTTGATTAGCAATTCCCATCGCACACACGCGCATCGCACGAAAATCCCAGCGGTAGACTACCATTGTAAATTTCCACATCAGCATTATCAGCAATATTAGAAGGCAAAAAGTCTTTTTCCTGATCCGTGGGTTTATAAGAAACGTCGTAAGTACCACATCGATCATCCGTTTTAACCTCATACCAGCCCGCTTGATTCAATGTAATCTGAGTTTCTTGTGCGTCAGCCGGGCAGCCAGGAGGAAGGGGTTGTTCATCAAATTTATATGAGGCAACGACATCGACCACCGTACCCAGGCAGCCAGCAAAGGGCGGAAAACCCTGGTCGGAACCTGGGGATACTCGGATGTCAAGAGTGTGGCCATGACCGCCATCGTCTGCAAATGCGGCGTTTAAGCTAATGATTATAAACAATAAAGATAATAATCGTAAATATTTTTTCATAGTCACCTCACTAGAATGGGACATTATATCAAAGGTTGTTTATAAATTAAACAACCGTTACCCCCGCGCCTCATTTTTCTGTGCTTTGATAATGTCTTGGATGGTGGCGATGCTTTCGACTGTAGGATGATGGTTTTTCAAGGTAGGAGACAGCCGTTGTAAAGCCATTTCTGCTTCTGCGCGAGTGTTAAAATAGCTGTAGAGCAAAACGTATTTCTTTTGCGTTTCACTCGGCAGTGAATAATAAATTGCATTTTCCCCCAGAGCGTTTTTTTGCGCAAAAAGCACCAAGGCGTGTCTGTCCGAATCGCTTTTTAAAAGGATCGTATAACTCGTGGACGGTAGTTCCAGGAGTAATATTTCATCCAGCGTGTACGTGTGAGGAGTATGGTTGGTGGGATTGAGTGCAAATACTTTATTTTCGATGTGCGTCAAGTCAACAGCGTCTTTCGGCTTCGGCGCATCAATGCTCGCATTATTTTGCGGTAATGGAGCGAGCCCATTAAAAGTTAAGCGAAATTGACGATCATTCTGCTGCAATAGCACGCTGTCGTGCGTAATTTGTTTCACTTCAACACCATCCGGTAATTGGTATCCCGGGGTAACTTCGTAATAATTTCCATTTTTGTTCAGCGTTGCACTGTATCCCGATATTTGATGATCGAGGTAAGTCAATTGATAAGCGGGATTGCTGTTTCGCTCCGCACTAGCCGTTGGAATGGGCGACGCGGTGGTGTTGTTTGTGTCGGCCAATGGTTGAGTTTTAGCAGACAATTCAGCAATACGCTGACGTGCCTGCGCAATTGCCACTTGCTCTTCGAGCAGTTGACGTTCCATTTTTGCCATTTCGTATTGGTTGACTAGGTCAATATATTTTTGCTGGTGCGTGATGAGTCGCTCGTGGTTTTCCCTCGTGCTTTTGGGTAATTCGGCTTTAAAAGTAGGCGTTGCGGTTAATGAATGTTGAGACTGCGCGATCACGGGAGTAGGGGTGGGTTTCGTTTGAGCGGAAGATATATCGTTTCGCACGAGTTGATACGCTTCGAATGCCAAAAAAGCAAAGGCGAAGAGTGTAATAACCAAAATAATACTTTGTCTTTTATCTACTTTCATTTTCTTTTCCCCATACAGAAAGATTAATGGTCCCGCTTAAAGAGCCAGGCTTCAGAGTTAATTCAAATTGATTGATTGTTACCGGTAAATCCTTCAGCGTTTCACCGATCAGCAGCAGAGTTTTGGGCGTGTCCTCTTGAAGAGCGAGGGATAATTGTACCTCAACAACTGCGTCGTGATGAATAGTTTGTTGGATACTCAGACGTTTGCCGTGCAGCATTCCATCCAGTTCATCGATAATGGCGGTTAGTACGAGTTGTGTTGAATAGATGTTGTCTGGTTTTGGACGTGGTGGCGTGGCTGAATTTCCCACCAAAATCGCACTCGATTGCGTTAATTGAAATTGAAATTCGTGTTGCTTTGCCCAGGTATTTAACGCTTCTAAGTCAGCACCTTCGGAAGAAACGCTGACGTCATAACGGTGATCACGGAAATGGATTGCTGTTGCTTTCCATCCGGGCAGAGAATATAACACTTGAATTAAATTGTACGTTTCATTCAGTTGTCGTTGGGGTGCGGGAGTGATTAATGCTTGGTCGTAAATTTGGTATGCCGCAGGCACCGTTTCCACAGCGGGTTTCTGTCGTTGGTCTTTGTGGACTTGTAGCCAATAATAACCGAGACCAATTGCGATAGCAGCGACGAAAAGCAGTGCCACGTAAAAGGGTTGTCCTGTAAGGCGCTCGGCGCGTAGGGCCAACGGCAAAGAAAGCAATTGAAGCGATCGAATCACGCTGAGCCGAGGAAAAAGAGGCTCGTCCAATTTTTCGAATGAATACACCAGCTCGTGTGGCAACGTGAATGCATTGGATTCTGGGTGCCATTCTATTGGAACCGAACCTGAAGTGACGATGTGATATTTTTCCGGGTTGGTAATTAACGGCAGCAATTCATGACGAATATTTTTTGCGGCAATCAGTGCGTCGAGATAAACGCTTCCATCGCGAATAACCACGAGTAAAATGTCCGTACTGTTGGGCAATGCCTCACAAAAAATAAGATGGTCCGGATGTCCAAAATACTGCTTCACGGTTTCACCTAATAAATATCCTGATTCAGGCGAAAATACAGCTTCGTATTCACCGTGCCCCTTTTTAAGTAGGCGCACGTATTGACCGTGTTGTCCCGCCAGAAGACGAACGCGGTGCGCGAGCAGCGATTTTTTTTCTGCCGTTAGCAACTCGCGATACGCTTGCATCACGAACGGTGTGCCGTCATCACGAACCAAGGTGGACATTCGATTTACCGCTGTGCAAAATAATGGGTGTAATTAATACCAACGTTTCTATGTTTTGACTTTGCGATCCTTTGCCGCCCAACGGATCAACACCGAAGTAGCTGGCCTTGGTTACCTCATCGCGTAATCGCTTATACCCTGCGATAATCAAAGTAGATCCTGAGGTCAGTACGCTTCGTTGGTTAAAGGCTTTTTGTGCGAGCGTAGGTACTTGGATGGCTTCGAATTGTTGTTGGTTGGTATTCGTGTTGCTGCTGCTGTTCGATTGAGTGGCATTTCCCGTCGATGCCGTGCTTACTTTTTCCAGGCGTTCTAAGTTGGCTATGGTGCTGGTGATTTGCATGTAAATTTTATCACCTTGTATTTTTGGCAAGATATATAGCGTAAAACCATCGGTTATCGTTCCGGGGGTGATGGAAGTGGTGAGGAAGTTTTGACTCAGTGATTGACTGATGCTTTCCACGTAACCCACGTTTTGCGTAATGCGAATCGACGCAATTTGATCGTTCATCGTTACGAGTTCGGGTTCCGTTACGACACGTACTTTGCCTTGTTGGCTTAATACGTTAATCAACGTCTGTGCGCCGGTTTGTTTTCCAATCAGTAATCCCGCTGCCGCAGAGGTACCGCCGGTTAACAGCAATGTGTTTTGGGTAAGGTTAGTAGCAGTTCCTAAATTGCCGGTTAAATTAAATCGCGTATTTAACGCATTAACGACGACGTTCCAATCGACGCCATAATTAAAATTTTTGTTTAATTCGACTTCGAGCACTTGAACTTTGATCGCCACCTGCTGCGATAAATTGCTATTTAATTGAGTGAGGTATTGGGCGATCGCGCGAACGTTGTTGGGATGATCGCGCACAGTTACGCTGGTGGTGGATTCTGAAACGGTGATGCGACCTTGCGTGGATTTCAGCTCATTCAACGTTCGTTCGATGTCGTGCCACACCGACAATTGAGCTTCCATATTGCTGTATTGTTGGTCGTTGATTTGTCCAACTGGTGAAGCGCTCCCCGTTCCGTTACTGGAATCATTGCCCGTATTATTTTGCTGCTGCCCCACTAAATAATTGGATGCGCCGGGCATGAAGGAAACGTTAAACGTCTTCGTTTCGAAGGCGGACCAGTGAACGGTGTTGCCGTGTATCGAATAGTGATAGTCCATCGCATTTGCAAGCGTGCTCAGTGCGCCTTTGATCGTACCTACGTAATTCATGTTCACGGATCGTTGCGGTTGAACGGTGTTGTCGTAACTGGGCATGATGTCTTTACTGCGCAACAGTCGATTCATGAGTAAATTGAAAGGCATGCCGTGCGTTTGCAAAGAAACTCGATTTTTGAGCCATGCGGGTTCGGTGTCGAACGCGATGGGATCGGTGTCGACGTAATACCCAGATTTAATGATGACGGCCGGTTCCGTTTTTTCCGACTCAGATTTTGCCACTTTCATTTTTTGCATTGTTTGGTCGACGTTTGAGTTGGTGTTGTTGTAAATTTTCGAGCAGGCTGCGAAAAATTGGATAAGCAACAAAAGCACGAATAAGTTTAATAAATTCATTTTCATTTGATATTCCGTGGGGTGATCACTAAAATATGGTTACCGCTGTAAAAAATGGCTTGTAAGGGAAAATTGCGTAATATTTTATCTAAAATAAAAGGCAGGCTATTGCTGGCAAGGCGTGCAGTTCCAACCCACTGGTAATCATTTTCCGGCTTCCAGACGATGGGCCATCCGAAATCTTTCGCCACGCGTTGAATGTTTTGCTTCAGTGAGCCGGGATAAAAAATGAATTGGGCTTGCGGTATCCATTGATGCGTAATTTTTACAGTGGGTGTTGGGTGCGGTAATTTTTTGGCGCGTACTATTTCAAGAGGTAATTCAGCGGTATAAGCAAATATCCATTTGGTAAAACCGAATGCGGTGAAGCAAAATAGCCCAATGAGAGCGCCTTTTTTTAGTTCCATGAGGATTTTCCTTGCCTGCCGCCGCCGAATCCGTATTATAAATCTCGAACTTTTGTATGGTACTGGGGTATTTATTCTAATTTCGTTTTGATTGATTTGATACATTTCTGGGCATATTAATGTTTTCTTAAGGATCCACTCGATTCGGGTATTTGCCGCTACAAGAATTCCTTGATTCCGCTAGCGCTCCATCAAGGCTACGGTTTAATTCGTAGCCTGGGTGAAGCCTCGCTTCGAGGCGTAACCCGGGGACTCCATCAAGGCTACAAGTGTGTTCCGTAACTGCGGTGTATAGGGTCGAGAAGAGGGGTTTCATCCCCGTCCGTTGTTCGGCTCGAAAAAAGGCCGGTCAGAGTGGCGTTTAGGCGGGTGCAACAAGAGACTTGCTCTTGCAGGCGTTGATTTAATTCATGCCGAAGTTTCGTTGATTGTTGAACGTCAACCTCGTCCATTTGGGTTAATAGAGGTGTGGCGATGTCATTTGCGCTCGGTGTCAGCAGCTCGAGTAAATCCAGCGCCATTGCTTCGTTATCGTGTGCCGTCAAAATTCCGACGATACGTGTGCGATTGGATTCATCGTCTAAATTAAACAGCGTGCGCAGCGTATTCGAATGATTTTCAAGAAGGCGCTTCACTATATTCAGACGAGTGGTTGGAAGAACGGCTCCATTCCAGAGCAAGCGCTGTATCATGGCAATAATGAGGGGCGGTTCAGTAAAAGCAGCGACTTCTTGCTGCGATAAATTTTCACGTGCAGGCTCATATAATTCATTAGCATTCGGAGTGATTTCCATCAATACTAATATTGATGTCGCAAGTTCAGGATAGAAATTAAAAAAAGCAGCAACTCGGTCCTCATGGTCATCAAATAGTTGAAATAAAATTTGTTGTTGAAGTAATAAATTGTACACTTCGGGTTGTATGAGCGCGGAGAGGATGCGTGCGCGGTGTGGGTCAGTAAATTTTTCGTGCCAAAATAAAGTCATCGCCAGGTCGCGTTGAGTTTCATTGCCCGTTAAAAATAAGATAAATGCGGCGGCTTGATGTTCGGGAGACAGCGCGCGAAGAGTTTCGACGTTCTCTTCGAGCATTTCACTATCATTCTGTTGGTGTGAAAAAAATTCTGTAATCAAGCGACGTAAAGCGCTGCGCAAGTCAAAGTCGTTGCGGAAGTCGCTCATGAATTCATCGGTAAATAATTTCTCAAGGGCCGTTGCACGATCGGGACCCATTAGACTGTCCGGAGGAATACGATCGGGTAATTCTATTCGATAAGAGTTGGGGTCGTGCGGAATTTCCCGATCTAAACTGATCATTTTTTCTTTGACGTAACACAGTAAATCCAAAGGGAATTGCGCCGCATCAAAGTTGTCAACCGTGTTATTGAAGACTACAGTATGTTCCAAAGCCGTCTCTAATTTCTTTGGAATTTCGTTCTCAACAATAAATTGTTCGACGGCGAGCACGATATCTATGGTGGCGTTCCAGTAATCTTGCCGTTTTGCGGTGTGTCCGTAGTCGCCTTCTAAAATCAAATGATCAATGAGGTGTAATAAAAAGTCTTTTAGGGAATTTAAATTTTTAATAAAATTAGTGGGATCTTCTTCGATAGCATTCAGCGGCAATAAATAACGCTTTCGCTGTAAAACAGAAATAATGCGGCGAAATGCGCAGAGATCACTGCTGTCGTCCAAGCGATTTCCGATGCGATAAGATAAGGGTATGCTGAGCAGCCAAAACACGATCCAGGCAATCCACGCAAAACGCTCAACGGTTTCTAAATTATCTTGCTCTTCCGTGTCGCTAAACCCCGGTAAATAATATCCCTGAAAATACCCATCGGCACCGAGGATGTCATAAAGACGACGGGCTAAAGCGATGGTCAGGGTTCCCAAGATCGGGAGGAGCCACCACATCCGCAAATCCGGCATTTCATGCAAAATAGTATTTACTGCACGCGTAACGAATCCGGCATCAGGGTTAAGCCTTTCATGCCGACGACGGCCATTTTTTCCGTTGCGGCGCATTTCTCTAAGGAAATCAGAAGGTGTCGGAAATGGGCGTGTGGTAGTTTGTGAGTTTCGTGACATAATGTTTCTTTACAGAATAAGTCCTACCATAATTTCACCGGTGTCGATTGCGGTGGTCGTTGAGCGCAATAAGCAATATACGAAGCGCCGATAGTACCGGCGTCGCCTTTTCGTGGATGAACCACCGGATACGTATTGTGATCGTATTCCGCAATAATTGAAATAGTGCACATATATTGTGATGATCCTGCGGGAGATTCGTGACACGTATCTCGGTGAGTGCTGGTGCTTAAAACCGTTAAAATCGTGGGTGGATTGGCTTGCCGCAATGCCGCTGCTTTATAAAAGTTAGCAAACGTGTACACTTGGCCTTTTTCTCCATCCGGACAAGAAAATTTAATCACGTACTGATCGCCTGATGAACCTTGAGTGCAAGAGACGTCGTCCGAAGATCCCGGTTGTGCGCCACCTTGCGTGGGATTACAGTAGCCCATTCCCGCCACGCGATTACCGTCGTGTTCGCTGGATGCAGCGGGTATGACCACTTCGCTCCGTACGTAGCAAGCAGTGCTGCCGCTCGTGCAAGTATTCGCAGAATTGCGTGTGCTGACAGCGGGATTAACAACCGCCAGCGCGTTCGGTAATCGCGCCGCGATTTGAGTCGCGGTTTGATAATTTCGTGTGGCGTCTGAAAACGGCATCTTCAGCGCAACCCAAAATAAAGGACCTTTATCTCCGGGCGTTTTTGAAGACCAACAAAAATGAGCACCGTAATTGCTGGTGTAGGTTCCATTCGGTAAATACGTGTTGATAAACGTGTCGACGGTGCTGCTTGCGGTGCATCCGTTCGCTAAGGTGTTATTGGCCGGTGGCCAGGAATCCTGGTCGACGCGGTAAGCCAGTGCGGCCTCGAGGACGTGTTGCATTTCCAGCGCGGCTTGATCGATACGACGATTATCGGTGTTTTTCCGCACGGTGAGAATTGCAAGCGACGCCATAACCGATAACACGGCGATAACCAGCAAGAGTTCGATCAGAGTGTAGCCGTTGTGTTGTTTCATTACGACGCCGCGCAATTGTGGTTATCATTGAGGTGGCGAAACATTTTCCTTGCCCCGTCTAAAATCCAAAAAGAATCGTCTGAATTGGCGGCGCTGTTTCCCGGTAAAGTTTGCCACGTGAGTATGTGCCCGCTCGTGTCCATTTTTCCCGCGTGAAATAAATTTAAGTACCAAGATAATTGTTCGGGTGAAAGTGAGGTGTTTAATGTTGCGCGGACTTGTAGTAAATAAATCGGTTTGTCATTTTTTGTTTTGCTTCCTGTGTCAATGATCTGAGTTTCATAGTGGGTTACTAACGGTTTGCGGGCGTAATAAGTAGTAGATAAACCTAGATCGGCTATCGACGGATTTATTTTATCGTTGGGAAATATGCCGTCGCGGTCGCAGCCGATAAGATGAAAATAATTATTTAACGACTGATCAATAACGGCAATGTCGCTTTTTACCAAAAGAACTTCAATTTGATTTCGGTATTGCTGGTAACGGTTAATGCTGAGCAATGTCACGATCGCGATTACCGTGAGGGCCAGCAATAACTCGATGAGAGTAAAGCCACGCATTCATCACGAAAACGGGTAGTTAAAAGTAGCTCCGCTGCACGTTGCTCCCGTGTAAGCATTGCTCAAAGCCTGGCAGTTACCCGAATTCGGCAGTGTGATTGAAATCGTTGCCTTGTTACCGGTCGTGGGCGAAATGTTGAAAGGATCGCCCCATAAATCATTTACGGAAGCTGTGGTTGAGGAGCTGTCCAGTCCAGGGAAGTTTTCGAGCTGACCCTCATCGTACAGCACTTGAATGCTAATGCCGGTAAAAGAAGCCTTAATGCTTTTCCAATTGTGTGCAGCCGCTACAAGTCCGCCGACCTGACTGATGGCGGTGTTTAATTTGTTATTATTGGCAGCAACGAAAAAATAACGCGTGGCCAGAACTAGAATAATGGCAATGATCGATAACGATAATAAAACTTCCAGTAAGCTAATGCCCCATTGCTTCTTGCTCATGGTTTTTCTCCTGAATGATTGGTAATCCTAATGTAATTTGTACGATAAAGCCATATTGAAGCTTAATCCTTACTTAAGGATTTACTGAGCGATGGTGCTGCCGACGGTATAAATGCCGAAAATCAACGTCGCCGCAATAAATGCACCAAGCGCGAGTAACAGTGCGCCGCAAATTTTTCCCATCAACGCAATCGTTTTACCGTTTCGCTCGTTGGCTTGACGGCCTAAGCTAATCAAAGCGCGTTCAAATCCTTTTCCTTTTGCGACCACGCGTAATCGAACGAGATCGTTTTTTTGGATGAGTTGCGTGTCGAGGACATCGGCAATATTATCCGTGCCGCCGCTCAATCGAAGTTCCATCATTAGCAGATGCCACGACAGATAAGGCGAGGCATCGAGTTGTAAAATCTGCAGCGCTTTTTTCAAAATAACGCCGTTCCGCATCAATAATCCTAGGGTTTCCATGAGGCGGGCAGCAACAACGTTCCGATAGAGTGAAAATAAAGGCAGGGTATCGATGGTGTGTCGAGAATCGTGTGTGTAATGACGAAGCATTTTGGCGATTAAAAAAATAATCCCAAGAATAATGAGCAGAATCAGCCACCACCCGTCTTGAGTTATTTCTGCCAAATAAAACAACGATTGCCCCATGCTTGACCATTGTGTAATGGGCTTGATTTTAGCAAAGCTGTTTAATACCGAATTTTTTATAAAAACCGTAACGCCGAGCGCTAAACACACAACCGTGAGTGGATACAGAATCGCATGAATCAACGACGTGATCGCGCTGCTGCGTTGCGAAAAAGTTTGTGTGGCGGATTCGAGTGTTGAATCCAATGTACCACTGTTTTCACCCGCTCGAATGATCTCAATGATCGCGCGGCTAAAAAAACCCTGCATGCCATCCGCCAGTAATTTTCCTTGCGCGATATGTTCAGCGATTCGTGTGGCGATTTTCTGAGTCGCGTGCGTGGAAATCGTGCGTATGGTTTCGATGGCTTGCGTCACGGAAACACCGTCTTTGACTAGAGAATGTAAATCCTCTAAAAAAGCCTGCTGTTGTTTGTGCGTGAATTGCAGTGAAATCCAACGTTGTCGCAATCGCGTTAGTGTCATGGGTAAATTACGGCTCCCGATAGCTGAAACTTTTCATTTCGAATTCCGGATGAAACTCTCCCACTAATTTTTCCGCATCCAGGGGGTCGCATTCTCCGTTTTTGACGAGGGACAATAATCGTTCCCGATAAGTTTTCCATCCGCTTGCTTTTAAGTATTCTTGCCATCCCAGTACATCGCCCGTCTTTATGAACTGACGTCCGATTTCATCTACCCAAATAATTTCTGCAACCACCGTGCGTCCGCGGATGCCTAATTGGTGGCAATGTTGACACCGTGATCGTGCTTTTAATTGAGAAAGATAATCACCGAATATTTTTCTCCAACGAGTGAGGTGCGATTGATGCACAATGGATTGAGTCGCGGGTAGGGCGCAGGACTGACACAACAAAGGCGCTAACCGTTGGCAAATCAAACAGACCAATAAGTTGGCGCCGGCCAGCAAGGATTGCGAAACGCCTAAATCCGTCAGGCGCGTGATAATGTCGGGGGCCGTATTGGTATGAAGGGTTGAAAAAACCAAATGCCCCGTTACGGCAGCGCGCATCATCACGCTCGCCGTGTCTTCGTCGCGCATTTCTCCGAGCACAATCACGTCGGGATCCATGCGTAAAACCGTGCGCGTCATGCTGGCAAAACTGCGATCATAATGTTCCGTATTCACGGGTACTTGGGTGGCATTGGGCGTGATTTTTTCAACGGGATCTTCAACCGTAAATATTTTTCGGTGATTATTGATGAGTTGCATGCAACTGGCTAAGGTAGTCGTTTTTCCTGAGCCGGTGGGGCCCGATAAAATAACCGCTCCGTGCGGCATTTGAATCGCTTTTCGAATCATTTTGATTTGATCCGGCAAATAACCTAAGGATTCTAAGTTTTCAATCTTTTCATCGCCCGTCGTTAAAATTCGCATTGCCACGTCGAATCCTTGGTGTGCGGGTAAACTCGCTAACCGCAAGCGGATTTCATGGCCATCAATGTGTAAGGGCATGGATGCGTTTTGCGGAATCCATGGGTTAAAGTGAGTGCTCGCGTGGTCCGTTTCTTTATTGAAAGCAACGGAAGCGATTTCGCGCCCCAGTTTTGGCAACCATTCCGCGTGCAGAAATAATTCACCGTGTTTCCGAAATCGAATGCGTGCGATGTCTTTTCGCACTTCGATGTGAATATCACTGGCTTCAAGATCCAGCGCTTCTTTGACGAGAATGCGCAATCGTCGTTGCTGTGAGCTGACGGTGATGGGTGTTTGGTCTTCATCCGATGCTTTTTCTTCGGCATTTTCGAGCAGCATGCGAATCAGCGCACTGGAAGCGGGATACATTTGGCCAGGGATCAGACCCTTGTTAATCATGACGATTTTGCAATTTTGAACGAGTCGTGAGCCGGGGTGGCTCGTTAAAATGTTTCCGCTTTTTAATACGACGACGTGTATTTGTTCGCGACACCACAATAGCATTTCTGGCATGGCGTGGTCTTTAGGATCCAAATCGGCTTGATTTTCGAGCAAACGGCTGTTCGTGGCAGAAGCGTATTGTTCCAGTGCGGCGTATTCTTGTGGGCGTTCCATACGCACCGTCCTTAAAAATCATTTAGAGGCAGCTGGGCAAAGGTTAAATCCATCGAAAAAGTGTTTGAATTTAAAGAATTTTGACACGCTTCGGTAATCTCGGCCGTGATGAGATTCGGAAATGCCGCTTGTAATAAGCCGCTGACGGCTACTTGGTCTTCTTCATCGATGCGTATGCGCGAAAATTGGCAGTAATTCGTAATGTTATGGCAAGCGTCGCTGAGTTGTTGCGCGGGATTGCGTTTGTGGGAGGTGAGTTTCAGAAACGCATCTGCAATCAGTTGTCGCTCAATGTGCACGGCAGTATTGATTTCCGTGACTATCCATTTTTTTATCGAAGCCCACCGGGGATTGTTTTGATATGCGATATTCTGCATTAATCGTTGTAGTGGCAAGAAAACCCGCTCGTGCCAATTGTGTACAATGGATGATAGCGTTTTATAGTCTTGTTTCGCTAACCGTCCGCGTTGATGGTGTCCCCACCAAACGGCATACAGAATCAGATTGCCATTTAAAGCGTACTGAGCATGCAAGCGTTCCAACGTATTTTGGACATCGGGGTTATTGACGAGTACGTCGGCGAAAGTTAAAAACGGATGATGAGCAAATTTAATTTCCATGCTCTACGATCCTAATCGTGATCGAGTAATTTTGTCTAGAGTTATCGGCTTCTTTCTGTGCCGCCATTTTGGGCAGCGTGTCGCTGAAAGTTATGCAAGACCGAACGATAAAACGCCGTATTTTGTTCTTGTTGCCTGCGAATCGTGTTTTGTAACGTATTGTGGTGCAGTTCACACTGCTCTTTTGAGCCGTAGCTGGCGATAACGGAGTTGCACTGCGATAATTTATCGGCGATTTCCTCGGTTAATTTGTTGGGAGGTAGGGAAAGCAGTTGTATCGCTTGAACGAGAGCGCGAGAGGCTTTTTGAGAGCGATGAATAACGTGTTGTCCTTCGATTTCGTAATTGGTTAAGAAGCTTTTTAGGTAATGAGCAAAGCTGCTGACGCCCGAATAAGAATAATAGCCGTTCGTTGCATCCGCCAAATTTTTCTCAATATCATTTACGATGGTATAACCAGTATGAAAAAGTGCAATTTCATTTTCATACAGTTGCGGGTTCTTGAGATTGAGCTGCTGCAGCTTGTTTACACGTTCAGCTTGCGGCAAGTATTTCCTGAGCATCGATCGATAGATGCTGATACCTTTTTTCATGGTTTCGGAAAATATGGACATGTGTTCCTTCCTCTTTGTCGCCAAATTTCTGACCAGTATACCTCAGCAACCTTAAGATAATATGAATGAAAGAGGTTTTTTAGGCGGGGGGTACACGTGGCTGAACGCCAAACCGAGCGGATGAGGCAGGTTCGGTCGAAACAATTTATTTCGTTAATTCATAAAGATACAAAACTTCCAAGAAAGTTAGTCGGTAAATACTATAATGACAAATAAGAGACCATATTGGTGATCTGGAGAAGGAAAAGAGGAAGGTATATATCCATGAACAAATGGCTTTCTTTGCTCCCCGCCCTGCTTCTGCTGGCTTGGTCTAATCAGGCTGCATTTGCTGAAGAAGAGGAAATCTACGGAGCTCAGTCGAAATACTACGGCGCCCACTTGTGCGGCTATCCTGAATTTAAATGCATTACGGTAAAATCTGGAGATACCTGGGAAAAGCTATTTCCCAATGAACGTCAGCGCGAAATCGTTAAGCGCTTAAACCGCACCAATACCCCGTTGGGTTATCGCCGATGGATTGTAGTACCGACGAATATCGCCGAAGTAAATCACCTCGATTTATCCCCGTTTCCCGATACCATTAAAACGAACGGTAAAAAATTGCTGATTGTGAACCTTGGGTTGCATGCTTTTGGGGCTTACAACGAGGAGGGCAGGCTCGTGCATTGGGGGCCAGTCTCAGGTGGTAAGGGTTGGTGCCCCGATATAAAACACTATTGCAATACCGCGGTCGGCACGTTCCAAGTGATTCAAAAAGAAGGGCCGAAATGCGTGTCGCCGAAATATCCGGTAGAGACTGGGGGCGGCGCGCCGATGCCTTGGTGCATGCACTATTATCGCGGATTTGCGTTGCACGGATCCACGTTACCCGGCTTCCACGCCAGCCACGGCTGTATTCGCCTGTTTAAAGACGATGCGAAGTGGCTGAATCAACATTTCTTAGATATTGGTACCCCAGTGATCGTTACGCGCTAACTAAAGGGAACCGTCCTGCGTGCCTGCTTATTAAAGCAGGCACGTTTTTTTTTGCGTAGTGCTGATTCTTGACTGACGTAGCAACATCTTCATAATGTTCCATAGTGTGCTCCGTCAAATAAGTTTTTGTACATTCGTTCGGGGACGTACATCCTGTACTCGGCGCTTCTTACCTTCCGTGGTCGCGACGCCCCTCACGAATGCACAAAACTTATTTGACGGGGTAATAATGCTATGAAACCAGTGATTTGGAAAAAAACGAGAGAAGTTGATGAAGCGGCGTGGACGGAGCATGAGCGGGCTTGGTTGACGGATGAGGGATCACTCACGCAGCGATTACGTGCGGTGACTCACGGCAAAATTGAACACCGTATTTTTCAGGAAGGGCTCGATATCCCTGAAAATAACGAGTGCCAATTTTTAAATATTCCCGAACGTACGGAAACGTACGTGCGTGAAATCGATTGGTGGCACGCGAGTAAATTGTGGGTTGCGGCGCGAGTCATTATCCCGAAAGAAACGGCGCGCGGCCACGATCATCCGCTGAGGACAATCGGGAAACGTTCGCTGGGCGATATTTTATTTGCGAATCCGAATGTCGATCGCGGTGATTTTGAGTTCGCACAATTAACGAGAGCGCATGTTTTATTTCATCGCGCTGAGTTGTACGTGCCAAAATCCCTATCATTTATTTGGGCGCGGCGTTCGTTGTTTTATTTTGACGAGGCCCCCTTATTAATTTGCGAGATTTTCTTGCCGATTGTTTTTTTATCGCGTCATCCCGAGGAGCTGTGCGATGGGTCATTATTTTAAGCTCATGCGCCTGCATAAACCCATCGGAATTTTTTTATTGTTGTGGCCGACATTATGGGCGCTGTGGATTGCGGCGGATGGATTTCCGCCGTTAACGATTCTCGTTATTTTTGTCGTCGGTGTCGTGGTGATGCGGTCGGCGGGGTGCATTATCAATGATATTACAGATCGCAAATTCGATGCGCACGTGAACCGCACGAAAGATCGCCCATTAGCAAACGGAACTGTGAGCGTGCGCAGGGCGATGATTTTATTTTTTATTTTATGCATCGTCGCGCTGGGGTTGGTGTTATTGCTGAATCGATTGACGTTGGCGTTAGCGTTGGTTGCAATTTTATTTGCAATCATTTATCCCTTTTTAAAACGGTGGACGCATTGGCCGCAAGTGGGATTAGGTATCGCTTTTTCGTTCAGCATTCCCATGGCGTTTGCGGCCCAATTAAATCACGTGCCGCCGATTGCGTGGCTGCTCTTTATCGCTGCGGTTTTATGGACCATCGCCTACGACACGCAATACGCGATGGTGGATCGGAAAGACGATTTAAAAATTGGTGTGAAATCAACAGCGATTCTGTTTGGCCAATACGATCGTGTGATAATCTTTGGTTTGCAGACGGTCATGATGTTTTTAATGATCGTATTGGGTTTTTTTCTACAGTTCAACGCATGGTTTTACGTGGGGCTGCTGGCCGCTGCTGCATTAATGATTTATCAGTATTTTCTAACCCGTCACCGCGAACCTGCTCGTTGCTTCCAAGCCTTCCGCAATAATAACTGGGTGGGGCTTGTGATTTTTGTGGGGATTGTACTGTCTTATTTTTGATTGCTTGGAGTAGACGCATCCGGTTGGGAGGATGCGTTATTGTCGGAGCTTGGGGACGAGAGCAGAGTACCCGGATAATCAAGCAGCAAAGTTGCGGACTGAGAACTCTCCGGTTCCGATAATGTCTCGAGTTTTGCTTCAATCTCTGCATGCAACGATTCTGCCGTAATCATAATTTTTTCATCTGAAAGATTCGGAACCATCCCGAATTTTGGATGAAGGATGCGATAAATAAAACGCTGAGTTCCTACGTCGCTTAAATTCGCTGCTGCCGCAAGGGTTAAAAAGTCCCTTAAAATATCCGGATTATCGCCCGGCAAGAAATGAGATAAAACTGCGTCAATTAGGTGCGGTGGAATAAGAGGAATAAGAAGTAATACGCCATTTCTAAAGCGAGCATATTCTTCAGTGGCGGGGTTTCCAGATTCTAGTAGAGGATTGCATTCCCCGATGAGCTGTACAATGGCCGACATATTAGAACCCATCCAAGAAAGGTGTTTATCTTTCAATTCTTCTATCTGTTTTATCCATTTCCTCGTTTTAGCAGCTACTATTGTGGTATTATGTTTTTCACCATGCATTAGCGCCCGTAAAAAATCGATCTCTTCTTGCGCTGGCTTCAGCAAAGAAGCGCACTCCTCTGGGAAAGCAAAGCGCTGTGTTGCTGGAAATAAATCCCCCAGCTCCTTGAGAATATTCGTAACTCGTTTTGTAATGGCCACAAAAACGGCCTTAACAGTTTTAGGCTCCTCGGTGATATTCAATTTGAAACGAATATTCGGACGTGTGGCATGAAGCGCAAGGATTGTTTCTGGAGATAACCGATTGTCTCCTAAGTTTATTTCTTTAATTGTCATTGGCAGATGGGCAATCATATTTATTAATTCTTTTTCACTTCGTTGGTTTAATTCATTCACACTTAAATTCAGCATCGTGACGGGCGTGTTGCGGAGAGCCGCCGCCATGAGCGCTAAGGTTTTACCAGATTGCTTGCCTAACTTATTGCCTCCTAAATTCAGTGAAGCAATGCTGGAATTACCCAGAGCACGCAGTGCAGTTGCTAAGGCAGTACCCGTTAGGTCTTCCAAGTGATTGGCTCTCATTTTGAGCACGGTGATTTTCGTGCTGCGCAGTGCAGACAGTACAGTGGCTAAGCCAGAACCGGTTAGGGCTCCTAGGCGATTGTAAGTTAAATTTACCTCGGTGACATTGGTAGTGCCAAGAGCAGTTAAAACGGTTGCTATGCCAGAGGGGGTTGTTAGGGCGTATAAGCTATTTCCCTCCAGATCTAATGAGGTGACTGAGGTACCATTGAGGCTTGCCAGCAGGGTCGTTATATTCTCTACGGTGTGCTCGCCTTGATATGCAGACAATAAGTCTAATCCAAGATGAGTTGCTTCAGGATTGTTCTCGAGCCACTCCGGCAGCTTTTCAATACGAACACTAATGGTAGAACTATAATAGCCTGGATAATCCCTAAGCTGAGGAGGGCGCATGTGTAGGGCCTCTGTTACCTTGTGAGGAGAGCAGTATAGTTTCACGATGGTAAATTTGTCAAAGTTTTAAACAATCGATCGAAAAGTAACCTAGAGGCTGAGGTTTGCTAATTAATGCGCATTTATAGGATAATGACTGGCCTGGATTTGTAGCCTTGATGGAGCCCCGTTTCGGGGCGTAATCAAGGAATTCCCGGATTACGCCCCGAAGCGGGGCTCCATCCAGGCTACACTTGAGAAAGCATATGAAAAACCGACTCCTTGCCTGCAGCTTATCAGCTCTGCTCTTTATTATTGCTTCGCCGCTGCGGGCGGATGATCTCGTTCAAGTGTACCAACAGGCGGTGGCAAGTGATCCTACTTTTAAGCAAGCGCGCGCGAACTGGTTATCGGCACAACAAAATTTACCCATCGCGGTATCGGGGAATGGAGTTCCGGGAAACGGTTTGTATCCGTACGTGGACGTGACGGGTGGATTGGGGCGCACGTATCAGCGCGTCGTCGTTCGCCCATCCGTCGCTTCGGGTTATTTTAATCAGAATAATTATCTGGTGACGGTCACTCAGCAAATTTTTAACTACGCCACCTGGAAATCAATCAGCAGTGCGCGTTTTTCCGTGAAAGCGGCAACGGCCACGTACGTCACCGCTGCGCAAGACCTCATGTTTCGAACCGCGCAAGCTTATTTTACTGTGCTAAATGCCTATGATCAGCTGCAATATACCATTGCTTCAAAGAAATCTTTTCTCCACCAATTAATCACCACCGAACAAAAATTTAAAGTAGGATTAATTGCGATTACGGGAGTATACGACGCACAAGCCAGTTACGATGAGGCGGTGGCGCAGGAAATTCAGGATCGAAATAACTTAGAAAATCAATTAGAAAATTTGCGCGCGATTACGGGGAAAGCCTATTCCTCTTTAATGGGATTGAAAAAATCAATTCCATTGGTGATGCCACAGCCGCGAAATATTGATTCGTGGGTTACCATTGCAGAACAACAAAGTTACAGCATTCAATCCGCGCTAAATACTATGCTGGCCGCACGCGAAACCGTGAAGCAAACGGCAGCGGGGCGATACCCCACGTTGACCGGTGCTTTTAGTTATGGAACGGAAGCACAAGGATTTCCGCCGTCGGTCAGTGGCTCGTTGAACACGATTGGGAGAGGATTTCAAACGACGGATACCACGACGGCGAATGGCACGCTGAATTTGAATTTTCCCGTGTTTCAGAGCAATTACGTCACGCACGCGACCAAGCAACAAGAATACAATTATCTTTCTGCCAGTGATCAATTGGATTTTACGCACCGCACGGTGGTGAAACAAACGCGGCAAGCGTATTTGGGTGTTGATTCGGGGATCAGCAAAATTCAAGCGGATCAGCAAGCGATTATTTCCGCGCAAAATAAATTGGAGGCGACGCAAGCGGGTTATACGGTGGGCACGCGGACGATGGTGGACGTGCTCCAAGCCGTCACGAATTTATATCAAGCGCAACAACAGTGGGCGACGGATCGGTACACGTACGTCATGAACATCATTACCTTGAAACAACAAGCGGGCACGTTATCGCCGAAGGATTTAGCACAAATTAATACGTGGCTGGGACAAACCGTGGTATTTGATTTGCGAAAACCCATTACGATCAGTAAATACGCGACCACGCGAATGCCGAATCCAATGCAAAACGCCGTGCCACCAAAAGACGGCCAACCCACGCGCTATTTTCACGGGCCAAATGTGAAACCGCTGGGGCATCATCAGTCGAAAACGAAAAACGTTTCGGAAGTGAAAGTGAATTCACCTCTGCCCCCACCGACGGACCCCGAATTACCGCGGCCCACTCTTCGGTAAGGACGGCACGACATTTAGATTTCATTCAGCCCAACCTACGAATTCAATTGATTGCTAATCCACGCCATGTGTTTTTCAACGGCGCCGGTGTTTGCGGTGCTGACTTGGTAAGCGCGTTCGCCGAGGGATTTACGTTTTTGTTCATCGCCCAATAATTCAATAATCGCACGCTGTAAATTTTCTTGATTGTCTACAATAATAACGGCGTTGGCTGCTTTGAGTAATTCACTGATGGGCGCAAAATTATGTAAATAATGTCCGCTGATAATGGGCAAGCGGACAGCCGCGGGTTCAATTAAATTATGTCCGCCAACGGGGACTAAACTGCCGCCGACAAAAGCGATGTCACTGGCCGTGTACAACAAGTGCAATTCACCCATGGTATCACCGAGTAAAATATCGATGGTTGAGTTGGGCGGCTGCCGCAAACTCCGTTTAACAACTGAAAACCCAGCGTTTTCACACAATTTCGCCACTTTTTCAAAGCGGTCCGGATGTCGCGGAACCAGAATTAAAAAAACATCGGGGTAATGAACACGAATTTCACGAAACGCGTTCAACACTATATTTTCTTCACCGTCGTGCGTGCTCGCAGCGATGAGCGTGGGACGTGCGCCCCATGTTTCCCGCAATAATTTTCCTTCGTGCATTAAGGTTTCGGGTAATCGTAAATCAAACTTTACATTTCCGGTAACGAGCAGACGCGCGGGATTGAGGCCCAGGCTGATAAATCGTTCACCGTCTTTTTTGCTTTGTGCGGCGACCAACGTGATTTTAGACATCATTTCTTTCGTAAGTCGGTTGATCCATCGGTAACCCCGACACGATCGTTCAGAAAGTCGAGCGTTGGCCAGTAAAATGGGGATGCCTCTTTTATGCGAGTAATACAATAAATTCGGCCATAATTCCGTTTCTATAATAACAGCCAATGCCGGATGCGTGCGATTTAAAAAACGACGAACGGCTCCAATTAAATCATAGGGTACGTAAAGGTGTTTCACGGTATTTTTAAATTGTCTTAGAACTTGTTCCGATCCGGTGGGCGTGGTGGTGGTGACGACGAGGGAATATTTTGGGAAACGTGCGCGTAACGCTGTAACAAGGGGAGCAGCGGCCATGACTTCGCCTACGGAAACGGCGTGAATCCAAATACAGGGCTTATTTTTTGGTAAAACGGGGATATTTCCAAACCGTTCACCCAGACGTGCACGGTACCCTTTTATGCGCCGCGAGCGCCACAACATACGCAGAATGACGAAGGGCATTGCAAGGTAAACTAAGAAGGTATACAGATAACGCATGCGTGTAGTGTACAATGTACAAAAGAGGAAGCAATAGCCTGAATTAGAGCCGGATGTAAATTGACATGACTAAGCAAAAAACGACCCCAGGAAAAAGTGGATATACCTCCGAATCGATTGAGGTGTTGTCTGGTCTCGATCCGGTTAAACGTCGGCCGGGAATGTACACCGATACCAGTCGACCCAATCACATGGCGCACGAGGCCATTGATAACAGCGTCGATGAAGCGATTGCCGGTTACGCACATCACATCGACGTGACTTTACACGCCGACGGATCGCTGGAAGTCGTCGATGACGGTCGAGGCATGCCGATCGATATTCATCCCGAACATAAATTACCAGGGATTGAGTTGATTCTCACGAGGCTCCATGCGGGTGCAAAATTCTCTACAAAAACCTACGAATATTCCGGTGGATTGCATGGCGTTGGTATTTCCGTCGTGAATGCGCTATCGCAAAAATTAATTGCGCAAGTTAAGAGAGACGGAACTGTTTACCAAATGGATTTTGCCGACGGCGAAAAAACCAGTAAATTACGCGCGATTGGCACTTGTGAAAAACGAGAATCGGGAACGAGCGTTCATTTCTGGCCGAACGCTAAATATTTTGATACGGTAAAAATAGCGGTTTCTGCACTGAAACACACCTTGCGTGCAAAAGCAGTATTGTGTCCGGGATTAACGGTTCGTTTTACGAACGCACAAACGGGGCAGACTGATGAATGGCATTACGAAGAAGGGTTAAAAACTTATTTATTAGATGCCGTTCAATCGTACACGCGGTTGCCGGAAATGCCGTGGGTGGGCCATTTTAGCGGCGAAAATGAAACGGTCGATTGGGCAATTACGTGGCTTGTTGAGGGTGGTGAGAACGTCACGGAAAGTTACGTCAATTTAGTCCCGACTCCGCAAGGAGGTACGCACGTTGCGGGTTTGCGAACGGGATTGCTGGAAGCCCTGCGTGAATTTTGTGAGCTTCACAAATTATTACCGCGCGGCATCAAATTAACTGCCGACGATTTATGGGAGCAGTGCAGCTATATTTTATCGGTGAAAATGCAGGAGCCACAATTTTCCGGTCAAACGAAAGATCGCTTAACGTCTCGGCAGTCAACCGTGTTTGTCTCCGGCGTTGTTAAAGATGCCTTTATTTTATGGCTCAGCCAAAACGTGGAAGAGGGAACGGCGCTGGCTGAATTGGCTATTCAAAATGCACAAAAGCGCCTGCAAATGAGCAAACAAGTCGCACGAAAAAAGGTGACCACGGGTCCCGCATTACCCGGAAAATTAGCCGATTGTTTGCAAGAAAGTACCATGCAGGCAGAGTTGTTTTTGGTGGAAGGTGATTCGGCGGGTGGTTCAGCAAAACAAGCTCGGGACAAAAATTTTCAAGCGATTCTGCCGTTGCGCGGAAAAATTCTGAATACCTGGGAAGTGGATCCGGCTGAAGTGCTCGCCTCGCAAGAAGTGCACGACATTGCGGTTGCGCTCGGCGTTGATCCGGGCTCGAGTGATATTGAAGGGTTACGCTACGGAAAAGTCTGTATTTTAGCCGACGCCGATTCAGACGGCTACCACATCGCCACGTTGTTGTGCGCGTTGTTTATGAAACATTTTCCAAAGCTAGTGCACGAAGGGCACGTACACGTAGCCATGCCGCCTTTGTATCGCATCGATGTGGGAAAAGAAGTTTTTTATGCGTTGGACGACGACGAAAAGCAGGGTGTTTTGGATCGCATCCAGGCCGAACACATTAAAGGCACGGTTAATATTCAGCGTTTCAAAGGATTGGGTGAGATGAATCCCTCGCAATTGCGGGAAACTACGATGAATCCGGAAACGCGCCGACTGGTGCAACTCACTGTCACCGGTAAAGATAAAACCGAATCGGTTCTTGATATGTTGCTGGCGAAGAAGAGGTCCGCGGATCGGCGCGAATGGCTTGAGAAGAAAGGTAATTTAGCCGTTATTTGAGAGCAGAAGCAGGACAAAGATCCCGCTGTTGCGCCTGAGACCACACCTAAGCTAAAATGAACCCGTGAACAATTCATCCGAACAACAGCAAAAACCTAAGCGATCGTCCATTCCTTTAATCATCGCGATTGCGATTATTTTGGTCGTCATTATTGGGTGGCATTTGCTGTTCCCAATTTTAGGAATTACCTTAGCCGTTACAGCCGCTGCTTGGGGTGTACTGCTCGCAACCATTGCCGTGCTTTCTATTGTTATTATTCTCTTTTTTGTTTTTTCTGGCGCAGGCATTTTAATTTTAGGGTTATTCGCTTTTATCGGCGCGCTGTTAGCCATTACGTTCTTTCCGATTATCTTTCCCCTCGTCGTTCCTTTATTAGTGATTTTATTATTTATTGGGTTTTTAGTCCGACGAAGACGATAGAATGTGGAAGAAAGGCGTATTACAGGGAATTTTAGCGCTCATCGTTTTACTCGCCTCCTGCTCCAATTCCAATAACAAATCTCTCCCACTCGATAAATTACATTTATCTTCAGGGTTTTCCATTCGCATTTATGCCAAGGTCCCAGGCGCACGTTCCCTGACGTTGGGGCAAAATGGCATTGTCTATGTGGGCACGCGAAAGGTGGGAAAAGTGTATGCGGTTATTCCGAATGAAAAACAAACCCACGCGGAAAAAGTAGTTATCATCGGCTCGGATATGGAAATGCCGAACGGCGTGGCCTATCGCGACGGCGATTTGTACGTTGCTGAAATGAGCCGAATTTGGCGCTACCGCAACATTGAAAAAAATCTCAACCGCCCTCAACGCGAATTAATTACGGATCAGCTTCCCGATAAAACACGCCACGGTTGGCGCTTTATTAAATTTGGCCCGGACGGTTGGCTGTATGTCGCTATTGGTGCGCCGTGTAACGTGTGCGTGAGTCAGGATCCGCGCTTTGCAACGATTTCGCGGTTGCAACCGAACGGTCAGGATTTTCAAATTTATGCCAAGGGCATTCGAAACAGCGTGGGATTCGATTGGCATCCGGTGACTAAAAAATTGTGGTTTACCGACAACGGTCGCGATTGGTTAGGCGATAATTTGCCGCCGGATGAATTGAATTACGCGCCACACGCCGGCATGGATTTTGGATTTCCGTATTTTTACGGCGATAACGTGCCGGATCCGCAGTATGGTCGTGAGCGATCCTCGCAGGGTATGACGATTCCCGCGAAAAATCTCGATCCGCACGTTGCCGCTTTGGGTCTGTCTTTTTATACGGGAAAAATGTTCCCAAAATCGTATTGGAATCAAATTATCATTGCCGAGCACGGTTCGTGGAATCGCAGCAAGAAAGATGGGTATCGATTAACAACGGTCACAGTAAATGGAAATAAAGCGGTTTCGTATCAACCGTTTGTTACGGGTTGGCTGCAAGGACAGAGTGCTTGGGGGAGACCGGTGGATACGCTGGTCATGCCCGATGGTTCCTTACTGGTGTCAGACGACTACGCCGGTGTGATTTATCGGATTATTTACGATAAATCTTCTGTTCGGTGACGACGAGATCCAGCGCGACGTCCCAGTCGGCGGCGGTGATGACGTTGATTTTTTGAAATTCGTACGCGAGGCCTACGAGCAGCGGTGTTTTTCGTTTCGATCCGATTTTAAAACTAAATGTGCGGTCGTAAAAACCCGCGCCGCGACCCACGCGGTTTCCATTTTCATCAAAAGCCACCAACGGCATCAACACCAAATCTAATTTTTCTGCATCGATGTGTGTTTGTTTTTTTATATCGGGCTCTCCAATTCCGTATTGATTTTCAATTAAGGGATCCCCCGAGTGGTAGGCGTAAAATTCTAAGTGATGATCTTTTTTAGGATGCAATACCGGTAAGTAGCAGGATTTTTTTTGTTGTTCCGCGAGGTGTAACGTGGGGTTGGGGTCCACTTCGCCATCATCCGCCAAATAAAAAGCGACGTGTTGACTGTATTGAAAAACCGGAAGCGCGGCGATTTGTTTCGCAACGTGCATTCCTACTTGAAAGCGTTCGTTGGGCGTTAACGTGTGTCGCTGTTTCCGTAACGTTTCGCGGATTTGGTTTTTATCGGTCGTCATGGCTTCCATATAAAAGCCTCCATGATACCGCTGCAGACGTTATGATTGAACCCAGTGTTCAAGTGGGAACGGCGGGCATCGCATCAGGCTTCCTAACGTTGCAGGCGTGCACAACAGCAATGACCACAACCAACTCCCTAGTCATAATCGTATCGGTTCAAAAATACGAATCCCGCAGACGATAATCACAGAGGGTAATTTAATTATACCGTAATTTCCCCGCCGACGGCTAGGAAATTTTCGATGCGGCGCTGAAGGTCTTGGATACGTTGATTCATAATGTCAATATAATTATTTTTTTGTTTACGTAACTGCATGAGTTCGTAGCAAACATTCAAAGCAGTTAAAACAGCGATTTGCTCGGTGGTATTAATTTGATTTCCGTGCTTTGCTTTTCGCATTTGTTCTTCCACGGCGCTGGCGGCTTCTTGTAGTGCTGAGACGTGTTCGGGCAAACATTTAATTTTGTAACTGCGGTCAAGAATTTTAACGGAAATAAGGTTTTGTTCGTTATCGCTCATTGCATTTCTCCCTTTAATTGGGCAATGATTTTTCTAATTCGCTCGGAAATATATTGATTTTTTTCAAGAAGTTGAGATCGCTCTCGGGTTTGAGAGGCTAATTGCTGCCGTAAGGTATTATTTTCTATTTTCAGGCGATCGAGTACGTGTAACAGATGGTTGACCTGATATTCTAATCCACTGAGTTCAAGGGTGTTCATTGTTAGCATCCTTGTATTATCAAACAGTAACCTACGTATTGTAAGTTTCTTCACTAAGAATAGTTTGTTAGTGGTGATAGGTCAACTATTTGTTTTAAAGTGGTTTCGTGGCATCCGTAAGCCATTCGCGCAATTCATCCGTGGGTAATTGATCGATCAACGTATCGTACACACGTTGATGATAATCGTTAACCCATTGAATTTCATCGGGTGATAATTCAGCCGTGTTGATCAGTTTGCGGCAATGGGGCACGAGCGTTAAATCATTGAGTTCGTAAAAGGGGCCGTGACCGGTTTGGCTATCTAATACGGTGTATTTTTGCGTGACGAGACACAGATTCTCAATGCGAATACCGAATTTATCTGCGAGGTAAACACCGGGTTCGTTACTGAGGATCATACCCGGTTGCAAAGGAACTCCCGTCGTACGATAGGCAATGGCTTGAGGCCCTTCGTGCACACATAAATAAGCGCCGACACCGTGTCCAGTGCCATGCCCAAAGTCCAGCGCTTCTTGCCACAGAGCTCGGTGTGCAAGAGCATTCAGATGTTCCCCGCAGACCCCGTGGGGGAAAGCCGTGTGCCGCAGCGCCAGGTGCCCTTTTAACACCAACGTATACAGGTGTTTTTCCTCATCCGTGGGAGTGCCTAAATGAATCGCACGCGTGATGTCCGTGGTGCCGTAATGATATTGCCCGCCCGAATCAATTAAATAAATCGAACGATCATCAATTTTACTGTTGGTTTCTTCGGTGGCGTGATAATGGATGATGGCGCCGTGCGGCCCAAATCCACTGATCGTTTGAAAGCTCAATCCCACGCAACGTGAATCTTCGAGTCGAAATGCTTTCAATTTTTCTTCCGCGGATAATTCGGTGACGCCTTCGTGCCAGTGGTTTTCGAGCCACTGTAAAAATTTAATGACGGCGATCGCATCAATTTGATGCGCTGTGCGCGCGCCCTCTTGTTCGGTTGGATTTTTTAAGGCTTTCATCAACGTGACGGGCGAAGGGGCATAAATGCAATCGGCGGAGCGAATGTGTTCTTTCATCCACAGGCTCGCCGTTGCGGAATCGAGCCAAACCGTTCCCGCTAATTGATTCAGTGCCGCGGCAATATTTTCGTAGGGTTCCAAATGAATATCCGCGGATTTGAAATACGATTGATTTTCCGGGGATATTTTATTTTGATCCACAAACAATGTCGCGGTTTTCTGTGTGACAATAGCATAACTAATCACAACCGGATTAAAATCGATATCCGTGCCGCGAATGTTAAACAACCAGGCGATGGCATCGAGTAAGTTGAGCACGTGCACGTCCGCCTTTTTTTGCTGCATTGCATTTCGCAGCGCTTTTAATTTTTCGCTCGCGCTGACGCCGGCGTATTGAGTGTCTTGGAGGCGGAGGGGGTTTGATGGTAGTGGCGACCGGTCTTTCCAAATCCGATCAATTAAATTTTCATTTAAAATAAGCAGTTTTCCACCGATGGATTCCAGTGCGGTTTTTACTTTTTCGGCAAAATCCACGCTCATGACGCGTGGATCCGTGGCCAGTACGATAGGTTTATTTTGCTGAGCGAGCCACTGGTCGATTCGAGGCGTCTCGCCGGCGCCGGCTTTCATAATTTTAAAAACAGAGTGATCGAGTTGCTGCTCGGCTTGTAAAAAATAACGAGGGTCCGTCCAGAGGTAAGCGTCTTTTTTACCAATGAGTGCGACACCTGCTGATCCATCAAAGCCACTGATCCACGCGCGTCGTTGCCAGCAGTGGGGAGGATATTCATCGTTATGGTCGTCGGCGGTAGGGACGTAGTAATAATCCGCGCCGATTTCGTTCATTAATGCACGTAATTGTTGTACGCGGTTAGCGGAATCGTTTTTGATCATAGTTAAAATGGCTCTGCGATAAAAGTGGGACTCATGATACCCTATTGGGGGGCGAAGTTACATTTTTCTGAACGTTCAGAAACAAGAACCGTACCGGCTATGAAAGATTGTAAGGACTAGAAATGTCAGAAGCAATCAGTGATATTATTATTCTGGGTGCGGGGTTGATCGGCACTAGTCAGGCGGTTGCGCTGAAAAACCAGGGGTTCCGCATTCATGTCCTTGAGCATCATCTTCCCGAAGTCACCACCCAAGCCAAGAAAGACACGCGCCCCTTGGCGCTGTCGTACGCGAGCGTGGTAATTCTGCAGCAGTTGGGGGTGTGGGACGGTTTCGCAGAAAAGGCGTGTCCGATTCGAGCGGTTCACGTTTCTGATCACGGTGCTCTGGGTTCTCTTCGATTTCGCGCGGATGAAATGCGGGTGCCCGCACTGGGTTATGTGGTTCCTTTTTCGGATCTGCAAGAAGCGTTATATCGATCGGCTGCGGCTCAAGAAGGCGTGGAGTTCGTCCCCATCCAAGAAATAACGGCGATTAACTGCGAAGCCACGGGAGCAACGGTGAAAGTCAATACCGTGCACGGAGCGCGTGAATTTCGCGCGAGTTTGTTGATTGCGGCGGATGGCACGAAATCCACGGCGCGACACATGATGAACATTGCGACGGAAGAGAAAGATTATCACGAAGTGGCATTAACCGGATTAATTACCTTAAATGAAAAACACGAGGGAACCGCGTTTGAACGGTTTACGAAAGAGGGAACTTTGGCGTTACTGCCGTTGCCGAGTCACAATCAATACCGGCTGGTGTGGACGTTACCGAAATCTCACGCCGATGAAATTTCCGCAGGAACCGACGAAGCATTACTTAAAAAAATTCAGTATTATTTCCGTGGATACGTTAATGATATGCGTTCTTTAGAGCGAGAAAGCCAGTATCCGTTGAAAACCGTGGTATCCGCGGAACAAATTCGTCCGGGGTTTGTTTTATTGGGCAATGCGGCACACACGTTGTATCCCGTCGCCGCGCAAGGATTTAATTTGGGATTACGTGACGTGGCGGTGTTGAGCGAAGTATTGGCCGATGCCGAAAAACACGTGAAACGACTCGGTGATTTGAGCGTGTTGCAGCAGTATTTAGAGTGGCGAGTGAATGATCAAAAACGCGTGAGCCAGTTAACCCAAGGGATTACTCATGTATTTGGTTTGCACTTGCCTCTGATGCGTCGCATTCGGGGAATGGGCTTGCTGGCCACGGAATTATTTTCACCGCTGAAAAAACGCCTGGCGCGACAAATGATGGGAGTGGCGGGACGCGTTCCCCGATTAGCACGAGGAATTGACATTGAGTAAATCATCGGCAAAACCAACGGTGACCATCGTCGGTGGTGGTATGGTGGGATTATTGCTCGCGGCCCTATTAAGCGAAGCAAATTTCCACGTCGTTGTCATTGAATCTAAAAAACCGAGTGTGCGCTGGAATAAAGAAACGTTGGATGCGCGCGTGTCTGCGATTAATCGCGTATCGCAACGGTTGCTGGAAAAACTCACGGTGTGGAATGAGGTTCATCGTGAATCGTATTCACCGTTGATGCAATTAAAAATCTGGGACGGTTTAGGTGGCGCCGAAATTGATTTTGATAGTGCGGAAATTGGCGTTCCTGCATTAGGTGCGATCGTTGAAAACCGCGAAATTGTTCGTGCGCTGTTGTCTTTTTTAAATAAAAAATCGAACGTTGAATTAGTGTGTCCTGCAACACCTGCAGAGCTCATTCGGCACGAGCATTCCGTCGATTTAATTTTAGAAGATAAAACGAAAATCAGTAGCTCTATTATTGTAGGCGCGGATGGTGCGCATTCGTGGCTGCGAACACAGATGAACAGTGATCTGGTGGAGAAGCCGTACGAACAAAGTGCGGTGGTTACGGTTGTGCAAACCGAAGAGCCCCATCAAAAAACGGGTTGGCAAGCGTTTTTGCCGGACGGTATTTTGGCGTTATTGCCTTTGTTTCATTCGCATCGGTGTGCCATCGTGTGGTCCACTTCGACTGAAAATGCCAATCAATTAATAGCGCTAAAAGAAGACGAATTTACTATCGAAATTAATAATGCGTTTGGTTTGCGTTTGGGTGAAATTAAACGATTAACGTCGCCCGTCGCCATTCCGCTCGTCATGCGCCACGCGAAAAATTACGTGGAGCCGCGTTTGGCGCTGGTGGGTGATGCGGCACATACGATACATCCATTGGCCGGACAAGGCGTGAATCTGGGGTTTATGGACGCTGCGTGTTTGGCGCAATGCCTCATCGATGCGCGTGATCAACATAAAGATCTTGGCAGTGTGCGCGTGTTGCGTCGCTATGAACGGTGGCGAAAGGGTGATAACGCGCTTATGCTGCTTGGAATGAGAATGTTTAAAGAATTATTTGGTTCACATTCTTCCGTAATTATTCAAGCGCGAAATATGGGCTTACAGTTGACGAATCGATTCAATTTTTTAAAAAACGCTCTGATGCGTTACGCCATCGGTGAAACCGACGATTTGCCGTCTGTTGCGAAGTAGCTTAAGAATAAATTAAATTTTAAAAACCATTGCGGCGTATTTGCGTTGCGTGTTAGCGTTTGTTCCGCAACGTTAAAGGAGAAAACGCTATGAAAAGGCAAAGGGGCGATGCAGTCTCATTGTTGGCAGGGGATCGCCAAAAAACATACGGCGCTACCACTACTAATAATTCTAATAATTCGTCTGATGCACTTCGATCTGATTTGTTCAATGCAGATAATACCTTTCAGCTCCCTCCCAGTCGAAATCGCAGCAGAGAAGCTAAGCATCATCCTGCACAAAACTTAATTCTGATACCCACAAATCCAGACAGAGCGTGGGTGCGTGTTTCAAAGCTGGTTTTACAGGCGATAGCAGTGGCCCTAGCAGGTTGGGGAGGGTACGCGCTTGGAACTGATCTTGCAAAGACAGCAGGGTTTACCGATATTTGTACGGAAAAACCAGGCCCCGATGACTTTTCGGGGTGTACGTTATCGACCTATGTTGAGCGTAATTTTCAATTACCGCTTGCGCTTACCTTCCTGTCGTTAGCGCTTCAACTTTTCTGCATTGATGTTCCAAGAGGGTTGTCATTTTTGTATAACCGTTGCAACTCCGCCAATGAAGGAGGCGACATGGAATATCATGCCATAGACGAAGAAAATCAGCAGAGGATTTTAGTGCAGCATCAATCGGCAGCAGCGAAATTCTGGCAAGGGGCAAAACTTTCTTTTAACCGTATTGTGGGCGGTTACGCAGGTTCCTTGTGGCCTGCTGTTTTACCGCTTGTGCCCACCCTATTGAGTTTGGGTGAACCCAATGATCTAAAGTGGCTCGATGAGGATTATGCATCAAGTGTGGCATGGCAGTTGTTTTTCGGAGCGGTACCGATTCTGCTTTATCGCACTTATGAATCATTTGAACTCAGTCAATGGACTTTTTTTGCTAATAATGTTTGTTTGGAAGAACCAATTCCACAGGTAGATGATCCGCTTCCTACGAATTGGGGAGATTTAGATAAGCAACCGCAGAGGCTGGTGTAGGTTGGGCTGAATGAAATGAAGCTCAACGAATTAGTTAGTTGTTGGGCTTCGCTGCGCTCAGCCAAACCTTGCTACGAACGATGAGCGGGGCGTAGAGTATGAATACGTCCCGTTTCGCTATTTAATACAACACTTCGAACGACTTGATTTTTACTGTTTACAATATTAATCAAATATATTTTTCGATTGTGTCGCGTTACTTTCGATTGGATTTGTCCCACGTCCAAATCGTGCTTGCCACGCATTAACAAGGCGGCTTTGGTAATCGTACGCGCGTCGGCTTCACTCAAATTTTTGTTGTGACGCATGCCGAGTTTCCACATCGAACGATGATCGCCGTGTCCACGAACCACAATCACCTTACAGTGATCGCAACGGAATTCGCTGGGTTGCAGGACGGCCATGCGTTTTCCAGTTGCAGCTTTTGCTGGAGTTAAGGGTTGGACTGTCATGGAGTCCGTCGCGCCAGCACCGCTGTAAATACCAATAGTGGCTAAGCCCAGTGCGCCAACGGCAATTAAGGTTTTCATTCGGGTTCTCATTTTTTATACCTCTTTCATGATTGAACAATGGGCTCATTGTAGGCAGAGTCTGTTGCGCGGGTGTGAACGTAAGCCCTCGATGTGTAACTGATTTGTTACAACTTGCCGCTTGTCAAATAGTTGAGTTCACGGTAAAACAGGGCATGACAGCGCAAAAACCGCACATTTTAATCGTCGATGATGATCCGCAAATCGGAGATTTACTCAGCGACTATTTGGAGCAGCACGGCTACCGCGTCTCGTTGGCTCGCGATGGTCGTGAGATGTCTCGGGTGTTGAAGCGCACCCAGGTCGATTTAGTAGTCTTAGATATCATGCTGCCCGGCGAAGATGGTTTGAGTCTGTGCCGGCAGCTGCGCAGTACCTCGGAAATGCCCATTATTATGTTAAGCGCCGTTGGTGAAGAGGCTGATCGCGTGGTGGGGCTCGAAGTGGGTGCGGACGATTACCTCGCGAAACCGTTCAGTCCCCGTGAATTGCTCGCCCGGATTAAAGCTTTAGTTCGGCGAACCACGGGAGTCCTGGCGGAGAAACGAAAGGCTCGCCAGTTAGCCAAGATGCCGAACATTTATTTTGAAGCGTGGACGCTGGATCAAAACAAACGCCGCCTGATTGCGCCCGATGGGGTGACGGTTCCGTTGAGTGCGGGGGAATACGAATTGTTGGTCGCTTTTTTGGAAAACCCACAGAGGACCTTGAACCGCGATCAGTTGCTCGATCTTACCCGCGGTCGAGAAGCCGTGCCCTTCGATCGCACCATCGACGTCCAGGTTGCTCGCCTTCGCAAGAAAATCGAAAAAGACCCCAAAAACCCGCAGATTATCTTAACTATGCGGGGAGACGGCTACCAATTCAACGCCACGGTCACGACGGATTGACTCGTTTGCGGATGTTGTTTTCTTTTTTGTTGAACGCTCCAGAGGAACACCGGGCTCCCGGCATTCCTCGGCTTGCGCCGTCTTGGAATAAACCGGTCGCGAAATTCGACGTCCCTGTCTCAGGATTCGCTCCCTGGGACCTCCGGTCCCAGGGCCCGGTTTATTCCGGCGCGGCTCAGCCTGCGGATGCTCGATGGAGCCCGATGTTCCTCCGGATCGTTCACAGAAAATCGCTAAATGAAGTAGGTGGCAGTAGTTGAGTTTTGGGGGTTATGAAGCGCAAATAAAGCGCAGTCGGGCGGAGCCCGACGAGCCATTGCGCGTAATAACCCCCAAAACTCAACACAGGACACCACACAAGCCTAGGAAAAAGAAAATTTTCTGTGATACGCTTCAAAAATCAGGTACAATTTCAATTCCATGCAGCCAAAACACGCCTTATTTCACAGTCACCAAACCCGCCAATCCTTTTGGATACTGTTGATCGGGTGCTTGCTGATCATTGGTGCCAGTCTGTCGGTTTTTAGTATTTACCTACTGCACGGCCGCCGAAGCGCGACAATACAACACCTGGCCATCAACGTCATTCGAGCAGTCACGCTTGCGCGCGCCGTTTCACCCGATGAGCTTCCTCAAACCGTCCGCTTACTCAGTGGGGGTGGTTTGCGGGTGGAGATGAGCCCAAAGCCATTGCTGGCGCCGTTGACTGCTCCACTCACCGATCCACACAAGTTACACGATTACGTGGTCCGCAACCCCGATCGCATTCAGATCAGTGTTCCTCTGGCGAACGGGCAGTGGCTAAACATACGCACCCATCGGGTGGATCACACCTGGCTGATCGTGGGGCTAGTTTTTTCAGGGGCGGTATTGTTGTTTGCGCTCGTCTTTTTGTGCCTATGGACGATTAAACGATTAGATCTGCCGCTGCGCAGGTTTTCCGAAGCGGCCAAACAATTCGGCGTGGACATTGAATCGCCGCCGTTGGCGCCGATCGGTCCCCCTGAAATGCAGGACGTGATTCAAGCGTTTAATGAGATGCAGAATCGGATCCGTCGTCTGTTGCACGATCGCACTCAGATGTTAGCGGCCATTTCGCACGATCTGCGCACGCCGATTACCCGCTTACAATTGCGCGCGGAATACCTCAAAGGTACGACGCAATACGAAAAAGCCGTTGCCGATTTAAAAGAAATGGAAAACATGATTTCGTCGATTTTGTCGTTTGCTCGTGATCACGTGCGCAGCGAAAAGAGGGAACGGTTTGATTTGAATGCGTTGTTGGAATCATTATGTAACGATTTGGTGGACGTAGGGCACGACGTGACTTACCACAGCGATTTGGAACGCATGCCGTATTTTGCGCGAATCGGCGCTTTGAAACGCGCGTTTGCGAATTTAATTGAAAATGCTGTTAAGTATGGTGACAAGGCAGAAGTGACGTTAAAACAAAATGACAAAGACGTGCAGATCCGCATTTGCGATGAAGGGCCGGGCATTCCGGAAGATCAACTGGAAAAGGTATTTGCGCCCTTTTATCGCGTGGATGCGGCTCGTTCTCCGAACAAAAGTGGAACCGGTTTGGGCCTCGCCGTAGCCCGTGACATTATTCGCGCACACGGCGGAGATATTATTTTAAAAAATCGCGATCCAAAAGGATTGACCGTGATTGTTACGCTGCCACTCCAAATAGAGAATTCATAAGCTGACCCAGCCGGGTTTCCCGGATGCCAGCGAAGGACGTCGCGGCCATGGAGGGTACTTAAGCGCCGAGTACAGGGATGTACGTTCCTGAGCGGCATTCGGGGAACCCGGGCTGCAGTTGTTATTCCCCTCTGCTTATCGCTATAATCTCCCCACGATTGAGAGGGAACCCAATGCCACGACACACCGCACTTTATAAACAACACCACAAAGCCGGCGCACACTTCGTTGATTTTGCGGGGTGGGAGATGCCCTTGCATTACGGATCCCAAATTGAAGAGCACCACCACGTTCGGCGCGAGGCGGGTATATTCGATGTGTCGCACATGGGTGTTGTGGATATCGAAGGCGCCGACGCCACGTATTTTTTACGCTTTCTATTAGCGAACGACGTGAAAAAAATCGCGCCGGGGCGTGCGATTTACAGCTGCATGTTGAATGTCGATGGGGGTGTCATTGACGATTTGATCGTGTATCAACTGAGCGACACGCATTATCAAACCATCGTGAATGCGGCAACGCGCGAAAAAGACATTGCGTGGTTGACACTGCAAGGTGAACGATTTGAGGTCGCCGTGAATGAACTTCGCGATCGCTGTATTCTTGCGGTGCAAGGCCCCAAAGCGATTGGCATTGCGCAGCACGTATTTGATCACGACACGTATGCACGCATAAAAGATCTGCGACCGTTTCAATTTATTTTCGCACACGATAAAATTATTGCGCGCACGGGTTATACGGGTGAAGACGGTTTAGAAATTATTTTACCTTCATCAGAAGCCCCGGATATCTGGAAAAAATTCGTAACGCACGGCGTGAAGCCGTGTGGTTTGGGCGCGCGCGATACCTTGCGATTGGAAGCCGGTTTGAATTTATACGGCACGGACATGGATGAATCGACAACACCGCTGAATTCAAATTTAGCGTGGACGGTATCGTGGAGTGATCCGACGCGGGATTTTATTGGGCGCGATGCATTGAAAAAACAATTGGAACACGGAATCACCGAGCAATTAGTCGGATTGGTCATGGAAGAGCCGGGGGTGTTGCGTAATCATCAAAAAGTTTGGATTGAGGGGAATGGTGAAGGGGAAATTACCAGCGGCAGCTTTTCACCAACCACCGGGCAAGCGATTGCTTTGGCGCGGATTCCGATTGAAGTTCAGGGCGATGCGCACATCGAGCGTCGAGGAAAACGAATTCCCGTAAAAATTATAAAACCGCCTTTCGTCCGAAAGGGCGAGAAAGTTTTTTAAAAGGAGAAATTCATGTCTGATGTTCCGAACGATTTGCGGTACAGCAAAAGTCACGAGTGGGTTCGCGTCGATGATAGCGACGTGGTGACGGTCGGCGTTACCGATCACGCTCAAGATCAGATGGGCGACCTTGTTTTTGTTGAGTTGCCCGACGTGAACGGTCACGTGGACGCCGGTGATGAAGTGGCTGTGGTTGAATCCGTTAAAACCGCAGCGGACGTGTACAGTCCCTTGAGTGGCGAAATTATTGAAATCAACGAGGCGCTGAACAATGAGCCTGCTCTGGTTAATCGAGATCCGTATGGAGATGGTTGGTTATACCGTATAAAAGCAGACGATCTCGACGAATTGGATAATTTAATGGATGCCGATGCGTACGAGGAAACCGTGAAAGAAGAAGTGGAATAAGCATGCCTTTTATTCCGCACACCCGCGATGACATTGAAAAAATGCTCGCCATCATCGGCGTGAATGAAATCAGAGAAATTTTCGATGAAATTCCTTCATCGTTGCCTGCGGCGAAAATCACGACCGTTCCTGATGGCATGAACGAACGTGACGTTACGCGGTTAATAAAAGACCGTGAACCGACGCAGAAATCGAATTTATGTTTTATCGGTGCGGGCGCTTACGCACACCACATTCCCGCGGCCGTGTGGGAAATCACAACGCGCGGTGAGTTTTACACGGCGTACACGCCGTATCAAGCCGAAGCGAGTCAGGGTTCGCTGCAGCTCATTTACGAATACCAAACCATGATGTCTGAGCTGATGGCAATGGAAGTGTCCAACGCCTCTATGTACGACGGTGCAACGGCGCTCGCCGAAGCGGCGTTGATGGCGGTGCGTTTGCAACGTAATAAAAAGCGCATTTTGGTGCCCACGAGCGTCCATCCTCGCTACCGTGAAGTGTTACACACGATGGTCAGGCGGCAAAATATTCACGTGGATACTGTGCCCTTCGGCAAAGAGCTGGGTACTGTCGATGTGAAATCGTTACATTCCCTGAATCCTCAGAATTATGCAGCGTTAATTATTTCGCAGCCGAATTTTTTTGGCTGCTTGGAAGACGTCGATGCATTAACCGATTGGGCGCATGATCATAATATTCTCGTGATTGCATGTGTGAATCCAACCGCGATGGCGTTGTTAAAACCACCGGGACGATGGGGTCGGCGCGGTGCGGATATTGCGTGCGGTGAAGGTCAACCACTCGGTGTGCCATTGGCTTCTGGCGGCCCTTACTTTGGTTTTCTGTGTTGCCGAAAATCCGACGTGCGCCAAATGCCGGGAAGAGTCGTCGGTCGCACCACCGATGCGCAGGGGCGAGAAGGATTCACCCTAACGCTGCAAGCGCGCGAGCAACACATTCGCCGCTCGAAAGCCACCTCGAATATTTGTACGAATCAAGGTTTGGTTGTTGTCGCTGCTACGATTTATTTAAGCTTACTCGGCGCAGCCGGTTTGCGCGAAGTAGCCGTCGCTTCACACGCCAACGCACGCAAATTATTCGAACGCCTGACGCGAATCAACGGCGTGACACCCGTGTTTTCTCAGCCCTTATTTCATGAATTTGTAATTCGACTGGATAAGCCTGTTGAAAATGTACTGTCCGCATTGGCGGACCGCGGTATTCAAGCAGGATTTAATTTGAAAAACGATTATCCCGAATTGGGTGATTGCTTATTAGTGTGCGCGACGGAAACTAAGACAGAAGAAGATTTTGAACGATTTGAGAAAGAATTAACATCGTCATTGCGAGTCGAGGCAAATTTAACCCGTCATCCCGCGGCTTGACCGCGGGACCCAGGATTAATCAATTCTGGGTCCCGCGGTCAAGCCGCGGGATGACGTGCCTGAGGAAACCCTATGCTCATATTCGAAAAATCACAACCCGAACGACGTAACTGGGCGCAAGCCATCCGCGAAGCGGGTGACGTCCGCGACATTCCCAAAGCGCTGTTGCGCGAAGACCCACCGAAACTACCGGAATTATCGGAATTGGAAGTGGTGCGCCATTTTACGCGTTTATCAACGCGCAATTTTTCCATCGATACACATTTTTATCCGTTGGGTTCGTGTACCATGAAATACAACCCGCGTTCGGCAAATACCTTGGCGTCACTGCCGGGTTATTTGCAACGACATCCGCTCAACGACGTCAAACACAGTCAAGATTTTTTAAAATGTTTGTACGAGCTGCAAACGATGTTGGCAGACATCACGGGCATGGAGAAAATGTCGTTGGCTTCGATGGCCGGTGCGCAGGGTGAATTTGCGGGCGTTGCCATGATTAAGGCTTATCATGAAAAACGCGGCGATACCGATCGTGACGAGATGTTGGTCCCCGATGCGGCGCACGGAACCAATCCCGCTTCGGCCGCGATGTGTGGATTTAAGGTGCGTGAAGTTCCGACGACTAAAGAAGGTGATATTGATCTCGATGCGCTGACAAAGATGGTCGGTTCCAAAACAGCCGGGATTATGTTAACTAACCCATCGACGCTCGGTGTTTTTGAACGACAAATTCAGTCCGTTGCGAAAATCGTTCATGAGGCGGGTGGGCTCTTGTATTACGATGGCGCGAATTTAAATGCCATTTTAGGTAAAGTGCGCCCGGGTGATATGGGTTTCGATGTCGTTCATTTAAATTTACATAAAACCTTTGCGACGCCGCACGGCGGTGGAGGTCCGGGTGCAGGACCCGTGGCCGCCAGCAAACGGCTTTTAGAATTTTTACCGATTCCGATGGTGGGAAAAAATCAGGACGGTTACGTTTGGTTAACCGAAAAAGAATGTCCGAACACGATTGGCCGCATGACTACGTTCATGGGTAATATGGGCGTTTTACTGCGCGCGTATATTTATCTGCGTCACTTGGGTAAGAACGGGTTATCGCGCGTGGCGGATTTTGCGGCGTTGAATGCTAATTATTTAATGAAACGCTTGAGTCAAGTGGGTTTTACCCTGGCGTTTCCGAATCGTCGTGCCTCGCACGAATTTATTTTGACGCTCAAACCCTTGACGAAAGAATACGGGATTTCCGCATTGGATGTGGCCAAACGTTTACTGGATTTTGGTTTTTATGCGCCGACGATTTATTTTCCTTTGCTCGTGCCCGAGTGCCTTTTGATTGAGCCGACGGAAACGGAAAGCAAGCAAGAACTTGATCGATTTGTGGAAGCCATGCAGCAGATTTTAGAAGAAATAAAAACCGATCCCGAGCGAGTGCACACGGCACCGCATAACCAACCCGTCGGACGACTGGATGAGGTGAAAGCTGCAAGAGATCTGGATTTACGGTGGCAAAACGCTTAACTTTGAGCCAGCAGGGTTACGTTTTTTGCCCATTTGCTATAATGAACTTCCTCTCCAAAAAGGAAGGAGTCAATAAATGAAAAAAGTCTTGCGGATTGCTATTGCCGGCATCGGCTTTATGACCGTGGCCAATGCTTTTGCTGCTCTGTGTCCTCCAGCAAGTGCTATTCAGTGCCAAATCGTAGGAGGAGGTTCGCAAGGAGTTCCTATTTTGTCTGGTTTCCGTCTTTTACACGGCGACGATTGCTCGGCGCAGACTCAATTTCCTCCTTTTAGTACAGTATTCGGGCAAATTAATGGTCAATACGCCTGTGCTTATGGCCCGCAAGAACAATACGTTTTTGCGGCAAAGACGTTAATGGGTTTATCTGAGGTGCAAAACTGGAACGTGGAAAAAAATGATCAAGGTCAGGTGGTTGCAGGGGGGTGCCCAAAAGTATTTACAGGCTCTGCGGATCCAGCTTATTGTCCGTTTACGGCATTTCCATAACGGCTCTACAAAAGATTCTCTAATCCGTATACTAAACGATCCAGCTCCATCACTTTACGGCACGCGAGAAATACGCCGGGCATCATGGCTGTTCGATCGAGGCCATCGTGACGGATGGTTAGCGTCTCCCCATTTCCCCCGAAAATAACCGACTGATGTGCAAACAGCCCCGGTAAGCGGACCGAGTGAATCGTGACGCCGTTTTGGCAATCACCGCGGGAACGGTCTTTGTGCGTAGTACTTTTTGATTTTTTCGCGCGGGCTTCGCCCATCATTTGCGCGGTTTTTGCTGCAGTTCCAGAAGGTGCATCGATTTTTTGTGCGTGGTGCATTTCGATGATTTCCGCATCCGTAAAATACCGCGCGGCATCTGCGGCGTATTTCATCATGAGCACGCCGCCCAGAGAAAAATTAGGTGCAACGATGCCTCCTAATTTTTTAGTGCGACAGGATTGGTCCAGTTTTTTCACTTGTTCGAGCGTTAATCCCGTCGTGCCAATCACGGGTCGTGCGCCTGCGTCCATGATAATTTGCGCGTTGGTGTAGGCCGATTGTGGTGTCGTGAAATCAATCACCACATCGGCATGGGTTTTTTTTATGGTTTGTGCAAGGTCGTCTTCGTGATCGGTGCTGGCAACCAGTTGCAAATCTTTTTGATCAGCGATGCTGGTTTTAGTGACTCGGCCCATTTTGCCATTGGCGCCGTTGATAATAACTTTAATTGCCATGAGTCTCTTGGTTACCCGTTAAAATTTTTCACGACAAAATCCCAATTCACCAACTGCCAAAAATTATTGACGTATTTAGGACGATCGTTTCGGGTGTCAATGTAATACGCGTGTTCCCAGACGTCGCAGGTAAGCAGCGGTTTTTTATGATCGGTCATGGGATTTCCGGCATTGCTGGTGCTTACCACTTCCAATTTACCGTCTTTTGTTTTCACTAACCAGGCCCAACCGGATCCGAAGTGGTTGTTGGCGGCACTGATAAATTGGTCCTTAAATTTTTCATAAGAACCGAAGTTTTTATCGATCGCCGCCGCTAAGGCATCGTAGGGTTCTCCGCCGCCTTCGGGACTCATGCAGTTCCAATAAAAAGTGTGGTTCCACACTTGCGCGGCGTTATTAAATATCCCGCCAGAAGATTTGAGAATAATATCGTCCAACGATTTCTTCTCAAATTCCGTGCCTTTGATTAGCCCATTCAATTTATTAACGTAAGCGGCGTGGTGTTTGCCGTAATGGTATTCTAGGGTTTCCTGAGAAATGTGTGGCTCTAAAGCATCCATTGGGTAGGGGAGTTTCGGGAGTTCAAAGGTCATGATGAGGGTCTCCTTATTTCAATGACTTCTCGCTCATGCACGATACCGTATTGTGGGGGTGATTTCTAGCTTTGCTCGTGGCGCGAGTAGCGGGTATTATAAGGACCCTATTGACAATAGGTCTATATAGGACTAAATTAGTACTAATTACTGAGCGGAGGTTCATCCATGGCTGTACTGGTAGGGCGCGAAGCCCCTGATTTTACGGTTCCTGCCGTTCTTGCCGATGGCAAGATCGTCGAAAACTTCAATTTAAGTGAGGCCATCCAAGGCAAATATGGGGTCATATTCTTCTATCCCCTGGATTTTACCTTTGTTTGCCCGTCTGAACTGATTGCGTTGGATCATGCGATTTCTGAATTTCAGAGCCGCGGCGTCGAAGTGATTGCCGTGTCTATCGATTCCCAATTTACGCACAATGCTTGGCGCAATACCCCGGTTGATAAGGGGGGTATTGGGCCGGTACGCTACACGTTAGCGGCTGACATCAATCACACTATCTGCCGCAGTTACGGTGTGGAACATCCCGATGCCGGCGTGGCGTTGCGCGGCGCGTTCTTGATTGATAAACGCGGTGTGGTTCGTTCGCAAATTGTGAACGATCTGCCCTTGGGTCGAAATATTCGCGAATTAGTGCGTCTGGCTGATGCATTGCAATTTACGGAAAAACACGGTGAAGTGTGCCCGGCTAACTGGCAAAAAGGCGACGTAGGAATGAAAGCCTCGCCCGCTGGTGTTGCGCAATATCTGGCTGAAAACGGCGATCGATTATAATCGACATTGCTTAACGATTAAGATTAATAAAACGGCGGAGAATGCTCCGCCGTTTTTTTTTGCCTGCATTACATTTATAAAATTTCTGATATACTCGTTACCTTTCTTGCGTTAATTCATTTAAATGGAGAGGACAACCATGCCAAGATCAACAGCGGAAAAACAAGTGGTGGATTTGAAGCAACAACTTCGCGCTTGTCAACAAGCTATGAGCCAAATGCAAGCCAATCAGGAAGCAGTCATCCAGGAAGCGGCTAACATTGGCTATGAAACGGGTTATTTGGCCGCCCAAGAGCGAACCGTTCGTTGTGCTGAAGCAATTGCAGAGGCCGTTGCGAAATTCGAACAAACATACAGTGAAAAAGCACCGCGCGTTGCCGTTTCCGTGAAGGCAAAAAGAGCAGGTCGTAAACCGGCTCGAAAATCGCCGGCTCGCCGTCGTGCAAAAGCTCAACCCGCTGCGGAAGCGCCTGCACAACAACCTCGCGCAAACCGTCCGGCCGCTCAAAAACCACGAGCACCGAGAGTGGATATGCCGCAACCTTCTGCGTCCGCGATGGAACCCGCAGAAGCGATGTAACGGATCGGTGTCATCCTGAGTGCTTCACGAAGGATCTCCCTGGTTTCATGGAGATCTTTCGTCGCATGGCTTCTCGGGATGACACACTATTTTCAGAAGCTCACCATTTAAATTGAACTCGATTAGCAATCAAGCAGAACAATTCCGCGGTGCGCTTTGTATCGTAGATGGCGGAGTGGGCTTCATTTTTGTCGAATGGAATACCTACGTGTTTAAGTGCTTTGGCGAGAACGGTTTTGCCAAATACCACTCCCGAGAGTGTGGCTGTATCAAAACACGTGAACGCGTGAAAGGGGGATTTTTTAAATTTACACCGTTTCATCGCCGCCTGAATAAAACTCAGATCAAAATGCGCATTGTGCCCGACGAGTACCGCACGACGACAGCCGGTTTCTTTTACGGCTTTTTCTGCAAAATCGAACAGGCCTTCCAGCGCCTTTTTTTCATCGATGGCAAATCGAAACGGATGAAAAGGATCAATCCGATTAATTTCTAATGCTACGGGATCCAAATTGGCTCCTTCAAAAGGAAGCACGTGGCAGGCAAATAATTCACCGGGCTGCAGTTGTCCTTGATCGTCTAAAACAATACGAATAGCGGCGATTTCGAGTAAGGCATCTTTTAAAGGATTAACCCCCGCTGTTTCGATGTCGATGACGATCGGAAGATATCCAGAAAATCGGTTTCTTAGTGCAACAGGCAATGTGGGTTGGTCAGACATCCCGGTATTTTACACGGAATTCAATTTGAAAGGGCAATTTGTAGCCTGGGTGCAGCCACGCTTCGTGGTGTAACCCAGGAACTTCCCCGTCATTGCGAGGCCATGCCGAAGCAATCCAGGAAATTATTAATTAATTCTGGATTGCCGCGGCGCCTGACGGCGCCTCGCAATGACGGAGGCTAAAATTCAGGCGTTGGGCTTCATTTCATTCAGCCCTACATTTCCACCGTAAGTTTTCTCCGGCCATAAAAGGGACCAATTCTTCATCGCCAAAAGGTAAGGAAGGGGGGATTTGCCAGGGTTGTTGGTGCAGGGTGATGGTATCGGTGTTCACGGGCAGCCGATAAAATTGCGCGCCAAAACGGCTGGCGAAGCCTTCTAACTTATCCAACGCATCTTGTTTTTCAAATATTTCTGCATAGAGTTCGATGGCCGCGTGGGCGGTGTAAATGCCGGCCGGGCAGCAGGCGGATTCTTTTTTGGATTTTGCGTGGGGTGCGCTGTCGGTGCCCAGGAAAAATTTGGGATTCCCACTCACGGCAGCTTGCACCAGCGCGTTTTGATCTCGCTCAGTTTTTACAATGGGAAGGCAAAAAAGATGCGGACGCAATCCGTTTGCGAGCAACTGATTTCGATTAAGCCACAGGTGGTGAGGGGTGATGGTTGCGGCGATGGTGTTGGGTGCGCCAATCACAAAATCGACGGCGAGTTTTGTGGAGACGTGTTCTAACACCATCCGTAATTTGGGGAAAGTTTTTGTAAAAGCATTGAGATGGCGTTCAACGAAAACGGCTTCACGATCGAAGACATCAACATCCGGATCGGGAATTTCTCCGTGGATTAATAGCGGTAAATCGACGGCTTCCAAGCTTTCTAACAAGGGATAAATATTCTGTAAGTTTTTTACGCCGGCTTGAGAGTGTGTCGTTACGTTCGCAGGATATAATTTAAATGCGAAAATGATTCCTGAATTTTTCGCTTCCATGATGTCTTTTTTTGTCAGAGTTTCGGTCAAATACAGTGTCATGAGTGGCTGGAAGTCGCTATTTTTGGGGATATGATTTTTTATTCTCTCCCGATAGGCGCTGGCGTGTGCAACGTGTGTGATTGGGGGTGATAGGTTTGGCATCACAATGGCGCGGTGAAATTGTTTTACTGCATCAGTGACGGTTCGTGAAAGCGCGTGATGATCGCGTAAGTGACAATGCCAATCGTCGGGGCGGATTAAGCTAATTTTATTCATAAAATTATTGTAGCAAAATGGCCATGAGCTGTGTATCTTATGAGTCTCTGCTCAAGGAGGTATCGAAGCCGTGAGAGGAATACTTTTACTGTGTGCTCTTACCGGTAGTTTGCTTTCCTTTTCGTGCTACGCGGCGATACCTTACGTTCCCTCAAAAGAAGAATTACAGCGCCATTTGCAATCGGTTCAGTCCGAAGAAGAACAATTACACCAGGAAATTCATCAGTTGCAATCGGAGTTAAGCCAGGTACGAAAGCGTCAATCCAAAGCTCAATCCAAAGCAAAAACCCGTGCGAAATCGAAAGCCCACATACCGCCGCCCGCCCCCAACGGTCACCTGCATGATCCCGATGCTCGCTGGGTTTCCGGGCCAGAAGAAGCGAAAGAAGAGCAGGCGCTCCATTTAGGGATTCAGCCTTATGGTTATTTTAGCCCGATGCGTTTTCGCCAGGGGATTACCGTAACTACTTCGCCTTTGCTGGGGTTGAAGTCCGCTTTTGATGCGTCGGATTTGCTGTATCAATATCCCAGTATGAATGAAGACCTGATTTTACTGCGTCAGCGTCAGTATTTGGACTATCTGTTGTCGACGGTGGGAGATACGCTGCAAAATCGGGCCATTTTGATGATCAGTGGTGGTTTAGAAGGGCAAATGATTATCAACCACAATTTCGATAACAAGGAAGACGACGACATCAATTTAAGTACGGCCAACTTGGATGTTGCACCGTTTATCAGCTCGTGGGCTGATGGCTTGATTGCTTTAAATTACGACAGCTCTCCACCGTCAACCGGTAGCCGGGTCACTAATTCTCGAATTTATTTAAGCCGTGGTTTTTTAACGATTGGAAATTTAAATTATACGCCGCTGTATTTTACAATCGGTCAAATTTATGCACCCTTTGGTCGCTATTCTTCGCTCATGTTAACGACGCCATTAACAGAATCTATGGCGAGGCTCGAGGTTCGTGCGGCGCTGCTGGGTTTTTACGACAACGGATTTTATGCTCAGGCTTACGGATTTCAGGGGAATAAAGTTTCGGGCTTGGATCGTCTGCTGCGGCAAGGCGGCGTCAATGCGGGATATCAGACGACCTCGTTGGATTTTGGTGCCGGCTATGTCAGCAATATTGCGGATTCGCAGGGTATGCAGAATAACGGGATTGACCCGCTCGTGGTTGCGTTTGTGACGGGAAATATTCGACAGACTTCCTTGGCCCAGTTTGGTGGATTTGGTGAAACGCCGGGAGGTGAAGAATTAGCCCGCAGCGTACCGGCTTTAGATTGGCATCTGGAATATGCAGGAAAAGTAATTACCTTGCTTGCTGAATTTATATCGGCGACCAATCGTTTTTCACCGACGGATATGACGTTTAACAACGTTGGTGCGGCAGTAAAAGCGCTTCATACGGAAATTGATTTCAACACCAGCATCCACGGTAAACCGGTTTCATTCGGATTTGTGTACGGACAGACGTGGCAAGCATTGGCATTGAATTTGCCGAAGAATACCTATGCTTTTGTGATCAGTGCCTCGATTTGGAAAAATACGATGATGGGGATTGAATACCGCCACGATATTAACTACGCGCAAACTCCATTAAACGCCGTGACGGGTGTGCAGTTACCGGTGCCGACGGCGAATGTGGGCGGTACGCGGAATATGGTGACGCTTCAATTTGGGGCGTATTTCTAGATTGGATTGAGTTCGGGGTGTTATGCCGCGCAATGGCTCGTCGGGCTTTGGCCCTTGCGGCGCTACGCATTCCATGCTTCGCTTGCAAGCTGCCCTCGCCATCGTTGGCTCGGGCGCTCAGCGGGCATGAAGCTTTGCTTCATGCGAGTTCCGCTT
>CAMTUH010000001.1:0-320508 GCA_947084935.1 uncultured Coxiellaceae bacterium | reverse complement strand
GCAATCGCCGCAAAAACGGGGTTCTCCAGTAAATAATCCGACATGATGCAGCCCACGGTCAGTAATTGCCAAAAGGCAAACCACTGGTCGCGTTTAAAAGTGAGGGAATACGTAACTTTTTTGTCGTGCTGGCGATCGCCAGCATATTTAGTGTGTAGCCTTGATGGAGCGTTAGCGGAATCAAGGAATTCCCGGATTACGCCCCGCAAAGCGGGGCTTCATCCAGGCTACAATCTATTTTCACACCAACGCGATTAAAAAATCAAGCAGTTAAAAATTATTCTGCTTTAATTTCTTTTTTATTAAAAAACATTGCAGCAATAACCACGTATGCATCGCCAATGAAATGGGTGTGCCATATAAACTTGGCGATCCCCAATGAAAAACCCACGCAGCAGTAGTATCTAAAATGATGGTAATAACTGCAATGGAAGCGTATACCGGGCTGATGGAAGCAGCCGAGTGCTGTCGGCTATTTTTAATAATTTGTGGTATCGTATACGTCCAACCACACAGCCGTTCGATCCACCCCGCGATTATATAAATACGCAAACTCTCCGGGTGAATATATAAAACAACAAATAAGCCCACTAATAAGGTAATAATCAACGCGGTTAGCAACCACCAATTAAGCAATTTATAACGCGTTTTATCGGCATGCAATAACCATTGAACATGTTGTATCATCAAACAAACGAACGTAAGAACACTCGCCGCACGATATTGCCATTGAGCAATCCGACCGAAGGCATAATACAAATCGGTCGTCGAGGCAATTACAATTAACGTGTGAAAGCCAAAACTTAATTCTCTAACTTTATGATAACGAAAATTATGATAAACCTGCGGCGGATACAGAAACAAATACAAAAGAAAAGAAATATCGAGAAAAATCTCTCCAATTAAGTGTTCACTTATAATCATTTTGTGCCAGCGCCATTGTTTCTTCTCCTCCCAATTCGGGTGACACTTCCTCTTTGATCATTTTAACAAACGCAATCGGACCATCCAAATCGTAGCCTCGCCCCCCACCGACGTCGGCAGGGGGAGAAAAGTAACAACCCCGTTACAAAGTTAACTTATGCCATCACAATCCAGTAACATTCACCTTATAAGATGGTAGCGTCTTCAATTAACTGCTATAGGTATAACCCAATGAAAAACAAAAAGAAAGGCATTGTTGCTGCCCTGATCGGGCTGGTGGGTTTTGCGGGTGTATTCGCCGCAGCACCTTCCTATGCTTACGGGCACTATCCTTATCACCCTTATCATCCTCATTATTACCACCACGGTGGTGGCAATGGATTAGCGGCTGGGATCATCTTTGGAGCCGCGGCCGGCATGATTGCGGTAGCCGCCATGAGCCAGAACCAAGGCTATTATCAGAATTGCCAACGCGTGTATTACAATCGCTACTGCCACTACAATTACTGGGGTGATCGCTTTTGCCGCGTAGTGAGACACGTGGAATACGTTTGTTAGAAATGTATGTCGTCATTCCGAGTGACAGCGAGGAATCTCTATACAATAAGGAGATCCCTCGTCGCAAAGCTCCTCGGGATGACACGACTTAACTACAGAATGACACGACTTAGTTACAGGACTTAGTTACAGGACTTAGCTACCGGAAAAACTTTCCGTTCTCGAGGAAATAAACAACTTGCTTCAGGACGTTTGCATTGCTGGGCATGAAGGTGTGGGTGGCATGTAAAATAATATGGTCTTTCATACCCGCTAATTTAGTTTCTTCGACGGTTAATTTTCCGTCGTTGGCTCCGGACAACAAAAACCAAGAAAAAAGTAGATCCACACTGCGATCACCGGCAATCACGCCCACGTCGTAATCGGGAGCTGGCAACTGACGAATTAACTCATCCTTCGTTCCCAACTGTTGTCCGGCGGGACCGTACACGCGATCAAAAAATTTGAATCGCTTAGCAAAATCCACCAGCTGACTGCCATTATTAGGCGGCCCCAACAAAACTACCCGCCCCAATTGCTTCGGCCGAAATTTAGCGAGAATAAGGCGAGTAATAATCGCCCCCAAAGAATGCGCGACAAAATGCAAGGGCTTACTTTCATCGTGACAATTTTCACGAATGCGCTCGTGTATTTGATCGGCTAATAACTCGATGGAATTGGAACGGGAACGATAGTCGTCATTATAGACATTATATCCTTGTTGAGTTAAATACCCCTCCATTTTGCGCATGATTCGGTTGGTACGAGCAATGCCGTGCAGTAAAACAACGTAATCATCGCAGGGATTTTTGTTATTACCTGTATTACTAATCATAGAGAATTTATTGTCGATTTCAATTGTCCGGAAACGGGAACCCGTAGCCTGGGTGGAGCCACGCTTCGTGGCGTAACCCAGGAACTCAGGAATTCCTTGATTTCGCATGGCTTCATCAAGGCTACGGTTTAATTCTTCAATGACGAAAGAACGTTACTTATCCGCCTGCCTCATGCTCAAACGAACGCGTCCTTGTCGATCAATTTCAATAACTTTAACGCGAACCACTTGCCCTTCTTGCACGTAATCGGTAACGTTTTCGACGCGTTCTTCAGCGATCTGCGAAATATGCACCAAACCTTGATGAGCGCCCAAGAAAGAAACTACAGCACCAAAATCTAAAATTTTAATGACTTGACCTTCGTAAGTCTTATCCAGTTCCACTTCGACAGTTAATTCTTCGATTCGACGTTTAGCTCGCTCACCGTCTTCGATGTTAGCAGCCGCGATTTTTATCGTGCCATCGTCCGCAATATCAATCGTGCAATGCGTTTTTTCGGTAATTTCACGAATAGTCGCACCGCCCTTTCCAATCACTTCGCGAATTTTTTCGGGATTAATTTTCATCATGATTAACCGCGGAGCCAATTCGGATACCTGTTCTCGAGGTTTATCAAGCGATTGATTCATGATACCCAGAATATGCATGCGTCCTTCTTTCGCTTGATCCAACGCACGCTCCATAATTTCTTTAGTAATCCCTTCTATTTTAATATCCATTTGCAGAGCCGTTACTCCATTTGCCGTTCCGGCTACTTTGAAATCCATATCGCCCAAATGATCTTCGTCGCCTAAAATATCAGTCAAAATCGCGTATTGATCCCCTTCTTTAATAAGCCCCATCGCAATCCCAGCCACCGGAGCCTTGACGGGCACACCCGCATCCATCAACGATAAACTCGTTCCACACACGCTCGCCATCGAGCTTGAGCCGTTCGATTCCAATATTTCGGAAACCACGCGAATGACGTAGGGAAATTGTTCCAGCTTTGGAACCATGGGGACAACAGCGCGCTTCGCCAAACGTCCGTGCCCGATTTCTCGTCGCTTCGGACCCGTCATGAAACCCACTTCGCCCACGGAAAAGGGGGGGAAATTGTAATGCAGCATGAAATCTTCGCGACGATCACTATCCAGATCATCGATCCTTTGCGCATCGCGCTCGGTACCCAACGTCGTAGCCACTAGCGCCTGCGTTTCTCCCCGAGTAAAAAGCGCAGAACCGTGCACACGCGGCAAAATGCCTACTTCAATCGAAATGGGACGCACTGTTTTCGTATCACGACCATCAATACGCGGTTCACCCGATATAATTTGTTGCCGAACGATTTTTCGCTCCAACTCGTGAAACAGAGCGGCGACCTCCGCGTTCGTCGGACGACCTTCTTGTTCAGGCGACTCGCCACAAACGGCTGAAACCAATTCGTCGCGTATGCTCTGCAACTGAGTCTGGCGCACCATTTTTTCGCGAATACGATAGGCTTCCCGAACCCGAGACTCCGTTTTCTCAGCAATCAACTGTTCAAGAACGTTATTCACCGCTGGGGGAGCCCACTCCCAAGAGCCTCCGCCACCTCGAGCCTCTTCAACTAACTCTTCAATAGCACGAATGGCGACCTGCATTTGCTCATGACCATACAGCACAGCCCCCAACATGATGGATTCAGACAGTTCATGGGCTTCCGATTCCACCATCAATACGGCTTCTTTAGTACCCGCCACCACAAGATCCAATTGCGAAGTAGCGATATCTGCTAAGGAGGGGTTTAATAGGTACTGTCCGTCTCGATAACCGACACGAGCAGCCCCCAATGGACCATTAAACGGTATCCCCGCAAGACCAATGGCCGCCGAAGCACCCAACATGGCCGGAACGTCTGCCGAAACCGCGGGGTCCATCGACAGAACGGTTGCGATAACCTGAACTTCGTTCGTAAATTCTTTTGGAAACAAGGGCCGCAACGGGCGGTCGATGAGTCGCGACGTCAGGGTTTCCTTCTCCGTCGGACGGCCTTCGCGCTTAAAATATCCGCCGGGAATTTTACCTGCAGCGTAGGTCTTTTCTTGATAGTTAACCGTTAACGGGAAAAAATCACGGCCTTCTTTGGCTTCTTTCTGGGCGACTACCGTCACTAATAAGACGGTTTCACCCATCCGCACGATAACAGAGCCCGTGGCTTGCCGTGCAATCTGTCCGGTTTCAAACGTAACAGTGTGGGCACCGTATTGAAAGGTTTTTACAATTTTATTCAAACTCACCATGGTTTCCTTAGTTTTAGGAGCGTAAGCCGAGCTTTTCGATGATGTTGCGATATCGATCACTGTCAACCTCCTGCAAGTAATTGAGCAGTTTACGTCGTTGGCTCACCATGCGGATCAACCCTCGCTGAGAATGGTAATCCTTTTTGTGCGCCTTTAAATGCTCGGTTAGCTTATCAATTTTACTGGAAAGAAGGGCCGTCTGAACTTCGGGAGAGCCCGTATCCCCTTCACTCAATTGATATTTTTTGACAATCTTCGCGGTTTCTGAAGAGAGTAATGACATTATACACCTCGTATGACTCGGTTGATTAAAGCCCTCTGATATCCACTGTCATTTACAGAAGTCAGGGGGATATTCTTAAAAGGAGGGCATTGTACCTTAAAAAGGGGATCTCATCCAATAAGTTTTTGTACATTCGTTCGGGGACGTTGGAGCGAGGAAGGCGGGTGTCATTACGCGCAATGGCTCGTCGGGCTCCGCCCTCCTGCGCTTTATTTGCGCTTCATGACACCCGCCTTCCTCGGATATAGTTGGAATGAGTTAGCTCGTAGCCTCGGTGAGCTTTGCGAACCGAGGGGTTAATTTGGAGTTCCTCGGTTCGCAAAGCTCACCGAGGCTACTTTTTTACATCCTTTCACTCGAAACAACCCGTCCAATCGGGGAGGACAGCAGCAGAAAGACCAGGGCCATCGCAACCACCTGCGGGGCGGCGACGGTGAAATGAAAAACTAAAGCTAAGGCAAGGGCTTTAGTCGGCACAACATGGGCGTATTTAATTAAATCATAAACGATGGCCGCCTCAAAAATTCCAATCCCCGCAAAAGAATAAGGCACAGCAAACGACAACGTCGTGGTGAATAACAAAAAAACAGCACCCATTACGTTGATGGCTGGAAAATTGAGGTTAACGCTAAAAAACACGTAGTACACAAGCAAAAGGCAAGACCAAATGACGAGCGTTAATAAAAAAACCCGTAATTTGTTGCGCGTTGAAACGACGTCTTCTACGGCCTGCAACAATAATTTTATTCGCTCTGATCGACACACCCAACTTTTAAGATAAGTATCTTTCACGATCAAATAGCGATACAGCAGCAAGCTGATTAAACTGCAGCTCAATAAAATTATAAATAAATACACGGCATTTATTTCAAAGCCATACTCCACATTCAATAAAATTACAGAGCCCAATATTAGCAATACGATTAAATCAAAATACCTTTCCATAAAAGTAGCCGCAAACGTGTGCGGCATGTCAATATCAAAAAATCGCCTTGCGAAATACACGCGTAAAAAATCACCCAATCGGAAAGGCAAAATATTATTAAGTCCGTTACCGATGCTTGTAATATAAAACGACTGACGAAATTCCGTCCTCAGCAGCAAAGCAAGCCGCATGCCGTAAAAACACGTAATGATAAAATAGAAGAAAAAAATAGGAATGACCGAAGAGAGTTTAGTTTCTTCGATATCGACGAGGAGGGAATGAAGGTGAATATTGCGTTGCAGCCACAAATACAATAAATAAAAAAGAAAAATATTAAAAAGTATGGTTACTAAATAACGATAATGTCTGCGATTTTGCCTCATGGCCAGTGAAGAATCCTTTCTCACTTATCCCAGCGGTCAATAGCATTGTATAATAATTCATCGAGAGATGACATCATTTGTTAGAAGATCGTTTAAAGAATCCCGCAGAGGCTGAGCCAGATCAGGCCGTTTAAGCGCATACGCCACCGTCGCTTGCAGCAAACCCAACTGGCTCCCACAATCATAACGACGACCGGGAAAAGGATAGGCAATCGCCATTTCTTCTTTGAGTAACAGAGCAATCGCATCGGTCAATTGAATTTCACCGCCCACACCACGACCAATCTGTTCAAGAAAATAAAATATTCGAGGCGATAACACGTAACGGCCCGTAACGGCAAGATTCGAAGGGGCGCGTTCCGGCGAAGGCTTTTCAACAATATCCGTAATTCGATTCTCCAGCCCAGCGGTCTTTTCAATGGAAACGATTCCATATCGATCCGTTCGATCTCTCGGAACGGATTCAACCGCGATCACGTTCGCACTCGTCTTTTCGTGAATTTCAACCATCGTCTGCAAACAACTCTTCCCATTTCCACAGTCAATGATGTCATCCGCTAATAGCACGGCAAAAGTCTGATCGCCAATAATATGTTTTGCCGATAACACCGCATCACCTAATCCCAACGGATTCGACTGCCGCACGTAACTAAAACGAACGTGTTTGGGTAAAATGTTGGTGACCGTCATCAAAGCCTGTTCGTTACGGCGTTCTCGAAGACGCACTTCTAATTCATAATTCGTATCGAAATAATCTTCAATCGCACGCTTACTGCTGCTGGTGACAAGTACTAAATGATTGATCCCTGCTTGCACGGCTTCTTCGACCACGTATTGGATGACGGGCTTATCCACAATCGGCAGCATTTCTTTCGGCCCCGCTTTGGTGACGGGAAGAAAACGAGTCCCCAATCCCGCCACGGGAAATACGGCTGTGGTTACTTTTCGATTCACAATTTCACTCTCTCTTTGACGGTTTCCGATTTTAATACGCGCTTCATTAACGTTTGCGTTGAGCTGTCGGCGGATGCGGGCAACAACCCTTGTTGCAATCCCAATAAAATTTCACTCGAACACTTTTTCCCGCGCTCCACGCCCCACTGATCGAAAGGATTAATATTCCACAAGGCACATTGAGTAAAAACCTTATGCTCATACAGCGCTAATAATGCGCCCAACTGATAGGGAGTCAATGCATCCATCAGCAGTGTATTACTCGGATTATTGCCTCGAATAATTTTATGTGGCGCCCGTTCTTCGTAATAGCCCAACAGTAATGTTTCACTTTGTCCCAAACAATTGGCCATTTGAGCCAGCTGGCAGGAATCATTCGGATGATTTTTCAGCGGAAGAATAAAATCAATCGGCACCTGTACCGTACCTTGTAAAAACAATTGATGAAAACTGTGTTGGCTGTCCGTTCCAATGCCGCCCCACACAACGGGGCCCGTTGCATAATCAATAGCTGCGCCATCATTTTGCACGCACTTTCCCTGACTCTCCATGTGCAATTGTTTTAAATATTCGGGCAAATGCAACAAACGCTGGCTATACGGAATAATCGCGTGCGTTTGCGCATTAAAAAAATTAACGTACCACAGAGACAGCAGCGCTAAGATTACCGGCATATTTTGCGACAGATCCGCTTGTCGATAATGGCAATCCATTGAATGCGCGCCGCGCAAAAATTCGTAAAAATGATCCCAGCCAATCGATAAAATCAACGATACCCCGACCGCGGACCAAATCGAGAACCGACCACCTACCCACTCCCACATCGGAAAAATATTATCTTCACGAATGCCGTATGCACACGCGCGACCGACGTCGGCAGTTACCGCGATGAGCTGCGGTCGTATGGCCAATTCATCGTATGCCGCCGACAATAACCAACGCTTCGCGCGGTCGGCATTATCCATGGTTTCTTTTGTAGTAAACGATTTCGAAGTAATAATAACGAGCGTGGTCTCGGGATTTAAATTTTGCAGCGTTTCCAGGCCCGCTGTTTGATCTTGATTGGAAATAAAATGAAAATGTAACAGCGAATTGGCGTAAGGTTTTAGCGCGTAACCCGTCATGAGCGGACCCAAATGCGAACCACCCACACCGATATTCACGACATCACGAATGGGTTTGCCACTGTAACCGGCATAAACTCCCGCCTGCAATTGACTCGCCAGTAATTGGAGTCGTTGCCACACGGATCGAATTGCATTCGTCGGACTCTCGATATCGCGAAGCGCAACGTGCAGCGCGGGCAAATCTTCGGAAGTATTCAGCGGAACTCCATTAAACAGTCCTTCAATTTTTTCAGATAAAAGTCGCTGCTCCGCCAATCCCACCAACAACGATAAAGTCTCTTCCGTAAAAATATTTTTTGAAAAATCTAAATATAATCCCGAAACTTCGAGACTGAATTTTTCACCTCGCTTTGGATCCGTGGCAAACCACTCGCGCATATGCCGCTCGCGCAAAGATTCATGATGCGCACGCAACGCGTTCCAGGGTGCTGATTTTGTAAGTGAATGATCCATAGATGCAATTACTTCGCTAACATCCGCAATGCGCCATCCAAACGAATAACCGATCCGTTTAAATACGTATTTTGAATAATGTGTTCCACCAACGACGCGTATTCACTCGCGTGACCCAATCGATGCGGAAAAGGTACCGAAGCCGCCAAACTGTCCTGGACCGCATCGGGCATACCTTCCATCATCGGCGTTGAAATAACACCCGGCGCAATCGTCATCACGCGAATTCCAAACTTCGCAAATTCCCGAGCCGCCGGTAACGTGAGCGCAACCACGCCGCCTTTAGAAGCGCTGTAAGCCGCTTGTCCGATCTGTCCTTCGTATGCCGCAATGGAAGCGGTATTAATAATAACTCCACGCTCACCGTCGTTATTGACGGGCTCTTGTTTCATCATCTGCTCCGCACACAGGCGTAAAACATTAAAGGTGCCAATTAAATTTACGTCGATTACTCGTCGAAAATCTTCTAAGGGCAGCGCGCCCTCTCGCCCCACGATGCGACCCGCCGGAGCAATCCCCGCGCAATTGACACAAACGGTAATCCGGTGAAATTCTTTTACGACTGCAGTAATAGCGCGTTTTGCACTGTCGGCATCGCGGACGTCGCACTCAACTGCTAATCCATTAACTTCTTTGGCAACGCGCTCTGCATTTTCAAGACGATTGTCAATAACGGCCACGCGCACTCCTTGCTGATGCAAATGTTTCGCCGTCGCCGCACCCATCCCCGATCCACCGCCCGTAATGACAGCGACTTGATTTTTAATCTCCATTATCAATCCTCTTTTTTATCGAACCTCAAGAATGCTCACCGACACTCTTGAAGACCTCCGATCGAAACGCCCGTTCACTTTTTCCAACGACACAAGCCACCATCGCATCTCCCGAAATATTGATCACCGTTCGGGCCATATCCAACAGACGATCGATGCCAATAATCAACGCGATGCCTTCTATCGGCAACCCCACTTGTTGCAACACCATTGCCAAAGTAATTAATCCTACCCCCGGAACACCCGCCGTTCCAATAGAAGCCAACGTCGACATCGTAATCACCGTGAGATATCCAACAAAACCAATGGAAATATTATACGCATGCGCGATAAATACCGTCGCTACTCCTTGCATAATGGCCGTGCCATCCATGTTGATGGTTGCACCCAGCGGTATCACGAAAGCGGCAACGGAATTTTTGACTCCGAGTCGAAATTCAACCGTCCGCAACACAACCGGTATCGACGCATTGCTACTCGATACGCTGAAAGCAAATAACATCGCCGTATACATTTTTCGGAAAAAAGTCAGTGGATTTAGGCCTCCAACAACACTAAGAAAAAAACCATAAACACCGAATAATTGAATCGCCAACACCATCAGCACCACAAAAAAATATCCCACTAAATGTGCAATCGCTCTAAAGCCGATTTTCGCAAACAACGCCGCTAATAAGAAAAACACACCATAAGGCGCCACCTTCATGATCATGAAAATTAATTTCAACAGCACAGTATTAATCGAGTGGAAGGCGTCGGCTATCCGTTTCCCCCTTGCGCCAGAAGCAGCGATTGCCACGCCAAACAACAAAGAAAACACAATCACTTGCAACAAATTGCCTTCAGCTAAGGCCCGAAATGGATTTTCTGGGATTATACTCAGCAACAACGATGAGAAAGAGGGTCGTGCTGGAACTACAAAACGAGTCGGTTCGGCAAGCGACAAACCCGTCCCAACGTCAAACAAACTTGCCACTATTAACGCGATTAAAACGGCAATCGCAGTAGTCAAAAGATAGAGAATAATCGTCTTTCCACCGATTCGTCCCAGCTTTCCCAGACTGCCCAGCGAGGCGCTTCCATACACCAAAGAAACAAACACAATCGGAATCACCAATAATTTGATTAAATTTAAAAATAGCTGTCCGCCGAGCTGAAAAATATTATCAACCAGAAACAATCGCGTGGATTCCGAAAAAGGAATCCATTTGACGAGAATACCCATCACTATTCCCGCACTCATTCCAATAAGTATTTTCAGCGTGAATCTATGACTGCCAGCGGTATGTCGCGTCGCGTCCATTCGGCCTTCCTTCCAATCGGAAAATAATCAAATCCTATCATTTTTAATTGAGCAGGATCAAATAGGTTTCTTCCATCAAAAATCACGGGGAAACGCAGTTGATTTTTAATCAATGACAAATCCATTTTTCTGAACTCATCCCATTCCGTCACGATCGCCAACGCATCGGCTCCGATCAGTGCTTCCTGTGCAGACGAGCAAAGCGTGAGCCCCGAAAAATTCGCGTATTCCCGTTTCACGTTATTCATGGCTAAAGGATCGTACGCCTGAACACGAGCACCGGATTTCCACAAGCATTCCATCAGTACCCGACTGGGCGCAGACCGAATATCGTCTGTATTTTGCTTGAAAGCAAGACCCCACAGCGCGATGACTCGATCCTTTAAATTCCCCTTAAAATAACGGTGAATTTTATCAAATACAATTTGCTTCTGAGCTTCGTTAACCTCTCGTACGGCGTTAATAATGGAAACTGACACGCCAACCTGCTGCGACTGCGTTAACAGCGCATCGATGTCTTTTGGGAAACACGACCCACCAAATCCACAGCCGGGATTAATAAATTTATTTCCGATGCGCGGATCCGCCCCAAGCGCTTCTTTTATTTTTTCGATATCGGCATCGAAGGCCTCCGCCAATCGACTCATTTCGTTCATAAAACTTATTTTAGTCGCTAAAAATGCGTTCGCCACGTATTTTGTTAATTCAGCCGAACGCGTATCCATCACGATAAAAGGCGTATTTTTTTGAATAAAAAAATCATAAAGTATCCGCATCGATTCAATGGCGCGACCCGAAGAAGTGCCAATCACGATGCGATCGGGCTGCATGAAATCTCTGACGGCTTCTCCCTCTTTCAAAAATTCAGGATTTGAAATCACGTCGTAAGAAATAGAAATGCCACGCTCACTTAACTTAGCATCGATTATTTTTTTCAATCGTTCCGACGTACCCACCGGCACCGTCGATTTAATCACAATGACGCAATATTCCGATAACTGTTCGCCCAGCATCTCAGCGACTTGATCGATATAGTGTAAATTCACGGAACCGTCTGGATTCGAGGGCGTGCCAACCGCGATGATTTTGATCTCGCCAAAAGAACCGGCTTGAGCACAATCGTGGGTAAAATGAATGCGTTTTGCTGCTAAGTTCTTTACTAACAGCGGCTCAAGCCCTTGCTCGTAGATGGGCAATTTCCCTTTTTGCAGAGCCGCAATTTTCCCCTTATCCACATCAAAGCAACACACACGATGACCCAGCTCCGCCAGACACACCGCACTGACTAAACCAACATAACCGGCGCCGTAAACAGCAACGTTCATATTTCCTGCCTTTACCTTCAGCATTTAGGAAAACTTATTTAGGTATTCCAACCTAATTCCTCGGTTCGCAAAGCTCACCGAGGCTACAAACTTGCGGTGGCTGTACGAGTGGGGTGTTTGGGTGACGACCGTACGCAACAGGGATGTTGCGTCCGAGCCTACACGGATGTATTCACGGCGTGTCGGAACCCAAACACCCCCGAGATACAGCCCCAATTGTAGCCCAACCTACCCTTCTCACCCAACATACGCTAAAATCTTCCACCATGAAAGACGCCTACAAAAGGAACATTGCAGTCATCGGTCTCGGCTACGTGGGTCTACCCGTAGCCACCGCTTTCAGTCGGTACAGTCGTGTCATCGGATATGACCAAAACAAAAAACGCATTGCCGAGCTCAAAACGGGCTGCGATGCTTCTGGGGAAGTCGACCCGCAAACATTAAACAACAGCAACATCCACTTCACCGATAATTCCGACGACCTCTCCCAAGCCAACTTTTACATCGTAGCAGTTCCGACACCCATTAATCACTCTAAATTACCCGATCTAAACTTATTGCTAGCCGCTTCCGAAACCGTAGGACGTTATTTAAAGCGCGGCGATATCGTTGTCTACGAATCCACTGTTTATCCCGGCGCCACCGAAGACGATTGCGTTCCCGTTTTAGAAGCAGCATCCGGATTAAAATTCGGTAGCGACTTTACGGTTGGCTATTCACCCGAACGCATAAACCCCGGCGACAAAAATCATCGCCTCGAAACCATTACCAAAGTGGTATCGGGATCCGATCCTAAAACACTCGATATCGTCGCCCACTTATACGGAAACGTAGTGACCGCCGGCATATACCGTGCGCCTTCCATTCGCATCGCAGAAGCCGCAAAAGTCATTGAAAATACCCAGCGCGATTTAAACATCGCGCTCATGAATGAACTCGCGATTATTTTTAATCGGATGAACTTAGACACACAAGAAATACTGGCCGCTGCCGTAACCAAATGGAATTTTTTACCGTTTAAACCGGGTCTTGTTGGCGGACATTGCATTGGCGTCGATCCTTTTTATCTCACGTATCAAGCTCAGCGTTACGGTTATCAACCCGAAGTTATTCTTGCAGGGCGCCGCATCAACGATTACATGGGTAAATACATCGCCGAACAAACCATCAAACAAATGATTCTTGCTGGTTACCCGGTTAAAGGATCAAAAGTCGCTATCTTGGGGTTAACGTTTAAAGAAAATTGCCCCGATTTACGTAATTCTAAAGTCGTCGACATCATCAACGAATTAACCGATTACGGTGTTACTTGCCTCGTACACGATCCCAATGCGAATCCCGATGAAGCTAAAGAACTGTATAACATTAACCTGCAATCGTGGGAGTCGATTCGCGGTGTTGACGCACTCATTCTCGCCGTCGCTCACGATCAATTCCGTCAATACTCCTTATCCGATTATCAGGCCAAGTTCGCCAATCATCCCATTATCATGGACGTCAAAGGTCTTTTAGATGCCAACGCGTGCGCGTTAAATGGCATAAAACTCTGGAGATTGTAATGCGCGTATTAGTCACGGGTTGTGCGGGTTTTATTGGGTTTCATTTAACGCAACACTTGCTGCAACGCGGTGACCGCGTTCTGGGTCTCGACAACCTCAACAATTATTACGACGTCTCATTGAAAAAATCGCGCCTTGCGCTGCTCGAAAATAACGACCGATTCCATTTTGTTAAAGAAGATATTGCGAATCGAGCAGCAATGGATAAGTTATTTAAAGAACATTCGTTCGATGCCGTTCTTCACATGGCCGCTCAAGCAGGCGTTCGCTACTCGCTCACCGATCCCTACGCGTACGTCGATTCTAATATGACGGGATTCGGCCATATTTTAGAAGGGTGTCGCCAACAAAATGTAAAACATTTAGTTTTTGCTTCATCGAGTTCGGTTTATGGTGCAAATGAAAAATTCCCTTTTTCAGAAAGTGATAACGTGGATCACCCGCTCGCGTTATACGCAGCTACCAAAAAAGCCAATGAACTCATGGCACACAGCTACGCACATTTATTTCATATTCCGTGCACGGGTCTTCGATTTTTCACGGTGTACGGACCGTGGGGCAGGCCCGACATGGCGTTGTTTAAATTCACTCGCAGCATGTTAGCCAACCAACCCATCGACGTTTATAACCACGGGAAAATGTCGCGGGATTTCACGTTCATTGATGATATCGTCAATGGCGTGATCCTCGCGCTCGATCACCCACCCACGCCAGACGCTACCTGGTCGGGAAAACACCCTGACCCCGCTACCAGCCGCGCACCTTATCGAATTTACAATATTGGCAGTCATCGACCCATCGCTTTAATGGATTTTGTTGGGTCTCTTGAAAAGATACTCAATAAAAAAGCCATTATAAATATGTTACCCATGCAGCCGGGTGACGTGGCGGAAACGTATGCGGATATTTCTCGCCTTGAAAAAGATTGTGGTTATAAACCCAAAACTTCCTTGGAAGAAGGCATTAAAAAGTTTGTGGAATGGTATTTGAAATACTATACCGCTCGCACTTGAAAATGCGATCTCATGTAATAAAGATTGTTCTGTAACGGGCCAGAGGGAAGCAACTCGCTCCCGGGCATTCCTCGGCTTGCGCCGTCTTGGAATAAACCGGTCGCGAAATTCGACATCCCTGTCTCAGGATTCGCTTTCTGGGGCTTCCAGCCCCAGATCCCGGTTTATTCCGACGCGGCTCAGCCTGCGGATGCTGGAGGGAGCGAGTTGCTTCCCTCTGGCTCGTTACAAAACCAGTGTCTTGTCAAATTTTCTGTAAATTCTGCTGATGCTGTCGCTCGGGGGTCCCGTTTGGGCTCCTCAGCATCCGCAAGCTGAGCCGCGCCGGCATAACGAGGTCCCTGGGGACAGGGATGTCCCAGGGAGCGAACCTGAGACAGGAAGTCGAATTTCGCGGCCTCGTTATGCCAAGGCGGCGCAAGCTGAGGAATGCCGGGAGCCCAAACGGGACCCCCGAGCGAGAGCGCATGATCACTTACTTGACGGAGGACTAGAATTATCTCTAATTACATGAAATCGAATTTTCAAGTGCGAGCGGTATATTCCAAATCTTCATAAACTCTCAGAGTCTGATCGATAATGCGAGTCAAACTGTATTTTTCCTCGACCATCTCGCGTCCACGCGAACCCATTTTTTTTCTCAATTCCACGTCATTAATTAACACCTCCATCGCCGATGCTAACTCCTCGCTATTTCTGGGTTTAACTAATAGTCCATTTTCTCCATGGCGAACCACGTCCCGGCATCCCGGTGTATCCGTCGTGATGATCGCTCGCGCGCTCGCCGCTGCTTCCACTAAAACGCGCGGTAATCCTTCGCGGTAAGAAGGCAAACACACGACGTGCGCTTGTTTCATAATTTCCGGCACGTCGAATCGTTCCCCCCACCACTCCACGACGCCTTCCGCTGACCACGCTTCGAGTTGTTGCTTCGGAATTGAAGCAGGGTTGGCCTCGTCCCCCTCTCCAATTAATGCAAATCGTGAGGGAATATTTTTTTTCTTTAGAATCCGCGCAGCCTCTACAAATTCAGCCACTCCTTTATCCCACAACAAACGCGAGGCTAAAATTACCAAAGGAGTTTCTAGCGCTTCTTCAGAAGGAGTAAACGTCGACATGCAAACACCCGACCCCGCAATAAGAATGCAATTCTTCGGATCAACAATTTTACGCGAAATAAATTGACCCTGATCTTCTTCGTTTTGAAAGATCGCGCGCAGGTTTTTATGGCGAAAAGCGATTCGATAGGCCCGCTGAATAAGTCCACGCAGCCGCGCGATAGCGCGTGATTCGGAAATAAAAATATAACCCAAACCCGTCAACGCATGAACCACCCCGGGAACTCGCGCCAAACGAGCCGCTAAACCACCGTAAAGAATCGGTTTTACCGTGACGTGATGAACGATCGTTGGCTTTATTTTCCGATACAATCGATACAAAGAAATTAACGAAGCAATATCTTTAATCGGATTGAGGCCACCTCTATCCATCATAATGGGGTGGTAAATCAATCCGGCTTCGCGAATATTTTGTATGAACTCGGACGGCGGAGTAGCGACGTGCACTTTATAGCCTGCGTTTTTCGCGGCTTGCGCGAGGGTCAATCGGTGCGACAAAAAAAACTTCGCACCACTAACGACAAATAGGAGCTTTTTCATAATTTGAAATAAATGATTGATAAGTTAATTGCAATCCACGCTCCAAACTCATTTTTGGAGACCATCCCAATTCACGAATACGACTGACGTCCAATAATTTCCGCGGCGTTCCATCCGGCTTATTTTTATCCCATACAATATCGCCATCGTATTCAACAACACGAGCAATTTTGTGCGCCAATTCACCTACCGTTAAATCTTCCCCCACTCCGACGTTGATAATGGGTGGTTCGCGATCATTGAGTAATGACGCATAAAGCACCTCAGGTAAGTTCATTACGTGCGCGCAGGCATTTGCTGCATCTTCGCAATATAAAAACTCACGCCTTGGATTTCCACTGCCCCAAACGGTCACGCTCGGCTGCTGATGGCGCTTGGCTTCGTGGAATTTATACAACAGTGCGGGAATCACGTGTGAATGATCGGGATCGTAATGATCACCAGGCCCATATAAATTCGTAGGCATCGCTGCTACAAATCGACACCCGTATTGCCGATTATACGACCAACACAGCTCAATACCCGAAATTTTCGCTGTCGCATACGGTCGATTGGTCTTTTCTAAAGGACCCGTCATGAAATAACTTTCATTAATCGGTTGTGGACAATCACGGGGATAAATACACGACGAGCCTAAAAACAGCAGTCGTTCAACACCCGCCTTCCAAGCCGCGTGAATCACGTTTGCTTGAATTTGAAGATTGTTATAGATAAATTCTGCGGGGTACGTATCGTTGGCAACGATGCCGCCGACTTTGGCTGCCGCTAAAAACACGTATTGCGGTTTTTCTTTTTCGAAGAATGTAAACACCGCACGTTGATCCATTAAATCTAACTCTCGATGCGTCCGCACGATTAATTTCGAATACCCCTGAGATTGAAGCAAGCGGTATAAGGCGCTCCCCACCATTCCGGTGTGGCCAGCAATATAAATTCGATGGTGCTGCTGCATTACAACTCCCAACTCACGGGTACCGAATGACCGTGCTGTCGGACGATGAGCTCGCGTTCAGCTGCCGTATAATCTTCTTGCACCATTTCCTTTACCAGTTCATCGAAACCAATTTTCGGTTTCCAACCCAACTTATCCCTGGCCTTCTGTGCATCACCAAGTAAAGTCTCGACTTCCGTGGCACGAAAATAACGGGGATCAACGGAAACAATGCAGCGACCTTTTTCGTCATAGCCTTTCTCATTCATCCCCTGACTTTGCCATTCAATCGTGATTTCGAGCTCGCGCGCAACGGCGCTCACAAACTCTCGAACGCTGCGTTGTTCTCCCGAAGCAATAACAAAATCTTCGGGATGTTCTTGTTGCAGCATCAACCATTGTGCTTCTACGTAATCTCTGGCATGACCCCAATCCCGTTTGGCATCTAAATTGCCGAGATACAGACACGGCTGCAAACCCAGTTTTATTCGCGATAATCCCGTGGTTATTTTACGAGTGACAAACGTTCCACCGCGTACCGGCGACTCATGATTAAATAAAATTCCGTTACACGCAAATAAGTTATACGCTTCTCGATAGTTAACAGTTATCCAATACGCGTATAATTTTGCTACCGCGTAAGGCGAACGCGGATAAAAAGGAGTAGTCTCACGCTGAGGAGATTCGTTGACGAGACCGTATAATTCAGACGTAGACGCTTGATAAAAACGCGCCTTGTTTTCCAGCTGTAAAATACGGATTCCTTCTAAAAGCCGCAAAGTCCCCAGTGAATCGACATTGGCAGTATATTCCGGATTCTCAAACGAAACGGCAACATGGCTTTGCGCCGCTAAGTTATAAATCTCATCCGGTTGAGTTTTTTGCATGATGTGCAATAAACCCGAGGATTCCGTCATGTCGCCGTAATGCAAAAACAGTCGTGCACCGTGATCGTGGGGATCTTGATACAGGTGATCAATCCGATCGGTGTTAAACAGGGATACGCGTCGTTTGACGCCGTGTACTTCGTAACCTTTCGACAGCAGCAATTCCGCCAAATAAGCGCCGTCTTGTCCGGTAATTCCTGTAATTAATGCACGTTTCATGGTTTTATCTCTTTTTAATTCACTAACACCGAATCGTGGGGGATCCCCCACGATTCGGTGCTCACTTAAAAACTTGTAGGTGTAGCCTTGATGCAGCCATGCGAAATCAAGGAATTCCTGAGTTCCTGGGTTACGCTCCCCGCAAGGCGAGGACAGGCCACGAAGCGTGGCTGCACCCAGGCTACAATTGCTATCGCTCGTGAGGTTTACGTTTGGGCTCCCGGCATTCCTCAGCTTGCGGATGCCAAGGAGCCCAAACGTAAACCTCACGAACGACAAAGACTACGAATTAATAATTTGCAAAAAGTGTTCGCAAAATAGCTGCGGCGCTTTTGAGCTGACTAAATAGCGCCGGTACTCGTTTTGGCCTGATCGAGCAATGTCGATATATTTCGGATAATTGCTGACTAATTCCGTTATGAGTTCTTCTAAATCCGTCAAATCCCAACGGTGCGCCATCATAGTTTCATTATGACGAAACAGGTCCGGCCACGTTTCCAGGTGTGTCATATCCGGCTTAAGCAATAAGCCTCCCGTCAGAAACACTTCGAAATCTTTGAGCGTGATCTCACCTAATCCAAAAGGCGAAACCACTACTTTACTGGAAGCAATTTCCTGATAATACTTTTTCCGAGAAATTTTGTCGGTCGGCACGTATTTTTTGAGGCGCTCTCGGATTTGCCGCCGCTGCCAAGAAACCGTCTCTCGATGATAATTGAGTCCCATCCGACACGATACATCGAACACGCGATTTGGCGCGGGAGAAATATACCGACGCGGAAACGATAAAATAGGCGAAAAACGCAATCGGTTATAAGCCTTCATGCGATAAGGGCCCAAAAAAGAGTAATCGGCTAATCCCGAGCTCCAACCCACGGTTAATTTTTTTAATAACGAGGACTCAGCAACCGGCTCAGAATAACTTTTATTCGTATCTGCAACACCAAAATGCGCATGGTAATAGTCCGTATAAGGGCGGTGCCCGTACAACGCTGCTTGATAACGAGAGCGATCCTTTAATAATTGGTTTTTCACGTAACGATCGACGTAGGGTAAAATACGCGCGTGTGGCCAGCCCGTGCTGTCACTGATATCGAAGTAAATAATTTTTTCGGCGGTTAATCGAAATTGTTTAAAAGCAGAAATAATTCCATCGGTATCGGTTCGCCAGCGTTTTCGGAAATATTTACTGTCTACGATCAGAACGTCGGCATCGCCGAGCGATGGCTTCTCTTTTGTATAAAAACGAATGTCAATCCCATTTTCCTTCAATGCGCGCCGGTGTTTAATCAAAGGAAATAAAAAGGCACAACCGTTTGGGCTGGTAAATCCCTTAGTCAGGACATTAACTTTTTTCATAAACGGACTGATCGTCTGAAACAAACAGGTTTTCCCACTGCAGTATTATTTCCTCAAGATTATTCGGCTTAACTTTTTTGCGCGCATTTTCCGAAAGCCGTTCACGCAGGCTTTTATTTTCAGCCAATCGTTTCATGGCATAGCTCAATGCTTCAACGTCATCCACTGGCACAACCAGACCACTTTCGTTGTGTTCAACGTATTCCAAAGGACCGGGAGAAGCATCCGTGATAATAGGAGGCAATCCACGGCTCATGGCTTCTAACAACGCATTTGGCATGCCTTCGTAGCGCGAGGGCAACACAAAAAAGGTAGCCGCCTTATAAAAGGCTTCAATATCTTTTACATTGCCACGCCAATCCACGTAAGAGTGTATTCCTAAACTTTCCGCATGCCGTTGCAAATCTTCTTTCAACGGTCCCTCGCCCAAAATAACCAGCTGCCATCCGGGAAATTCGTGTATGAAACACGAAAATGCCTGCAGCAATACGTCGTGTGCTTTTTGCGGGTGCAGACGACCCACGTTTAAAATCATCGGCTTTTCAGGGTTAATTTTTTCACTTGGACACGAGTTTCGCAGTTTGCGAAACTCGCTCCTGGTATGATTTCGCCGGCGCGAAGCAAGTTCGCGCGACGGCGACACAAGGGGAGCATCCCGATGCTCCCCTTGAGAATCCCCATCGGGTAAAGCGTTTCGCACAAAGTGCGAAACTCCTGTTGGATTCAACAACGCGATCGGATTAGGAATATGGCGTAATTTATGAGACGGTACGTAAGCGCTCATGGACTGGATGGCGCCCCGCGTGTTGGCCGTCACGTAATCCGCGTAGCGGTATAAGCGACGCCTCAGCCAATTCCATACAACCCCAAAAGATTGCCGCGACGGATCATTGCGCTCCGATATAATTATTTTTGATTTAACCCCCCAGGATGCCACGATCGTCAGAATATTCATGGGGCAGATAAGACTTAAAATTACAGGCGCATCAATTTCTTGTAGCTGTGCGCGCAACCGGAAAATCCGGCGTAAATTCGCAACTAAGCCCATGAGTTTATTTTTTGATTTCTTGATTCCACCAATGACGTAACGATCAACGGAATCCGGCAATACGTAAAAATCACTTTCACGGGCACCCAGCGTTACCACGGCAATGCGCTTAGAGGGCTCCCAAGCGGACAGCAACGCAGTCAATACCCGCTGCGAGCCGCCAGCACCCAAGTCGTTAATAACAACGCACAGATCGTAATTTTTTTGGTTCGTCATGAGTAAATCACCACCAGTTCTTCTTGAGCAAAGGGCAACAAAAACAGTGCTTTTACCGTTGCCAACCACGTTGGATTACCCGCGCGCTTTAACGAGTGTTGCAGAGTAAAAAAATGTGAGCGCGTCTGGAAGGTAAAAGTAATGTCTGGAAAATGCTGTTTAAAATAATCCTTCGTAAATAAATTAATGTGGAACGGAGGCCAAATGTTTAACGCGTACTGCTTCAATCGACGAATGGTATACGATTTTCCGTAAGGGACAAATAAGACAACGCGCCCCGTCGGCTTGATGAACTCGCGCAGCTTTCGTACAAACGTATCGGGATCTTGCAAATGCTCCACTACGTTGTCGGCGATGACCAGATCAAAAGAGCGCTGAGGGAAAGGAGCCGTCTCGATAAAGCCATTATAAAATTGGCCTTCCGGCATGTACCGACGAGCCACTTGCAGTTTTTCTTCGGATATTTCGATACCACAAACTGCTGCTTTTCTCGTATAAAAATCATAAAGCTTCTGCCCATTGCCACAGCCAATATCCAGAACGTTCCACCCATTAAAATCCAGTGTCCCAAACAGAGACTTCAACGGATGCCCCAGTATTCGATGCGATAAAGATACCAGCGGTTTCAGAGGCTGATACGTGGTGTGTATTTTTTCTTTTTCGTATACGTCGTCTACATTCATGTATTCATCAATCTGAATTGTCTGACAGGTATTACATTGATAATACGTCCAGGATTCTTTGTCGCACGTGAGATTTCGGTTACGCTTGTCACTGCTCGTGCAATACGGCTGCCATTCGACGCACGAAGGACAGGCGGAGTCGTGCGGGATAGTACACTTTTTATTTTTCATTTCACTGCCACATACAGTTTACGCGGAATGTCGGTTACCGTCGTAGAAAACTTACCGACGTCGTGAATATTCTGAAAGCCACATTCCTGCAAAAAGCAGACAATCCATTGATGACTGTCCGGAGCCATAAAAGCTAACGCATCCGTCCACTTTTTCCCTTTTTCTTCATACTGCCCCGTTTCAAAGATAAAATATTTTCGGGATTTTTGAGCCAATTCTTTCAACATCACTTTTGCTTCATTTTCTCCGAAATCTCGGACCCAATGGTGAAAGACGGACAAGAAAATGACAACATCCATCGATGGAAAAGAACGGATATTATCGGGAGTTACGCTATAGCTCATAAACACCAGATTATTGATTCGCCGAGTCCCCGCTAAAGCGCGCGCGTACATGACTTCGTTGTATGCTTTTTCGATACCGATTCCAATGCTGGCGTACGGAGCCATTCGAAATAAAAAATATCCTTGGTTACAACCCACGTCAATGACGGATAGAGCTTGATCTTTCGGCAAATAGGCTGAAAAAGCGCGATAACGCTCCTCACAAACGCGAACGCGCGGATCATCGGAATTTTTCACCCGAAAAGGATCGCTCTGATACACAGAAACCAGACCCAATAATTTCTGAATTTTTAAACGAAGCCACAAAAATGCGACCGACAGATGGTGCAAAAAAGCATTCATCCCGTTTCGAATATATTTCGTTATTATCATGCGACCTTTCCCGCCTGAATTAATGAGGAAATTTTTCCACAGATCTCTTTGACGGACTGATCGGTAGGCATTTCAGCGCCATCGTGCTTGACCACATCAATGTTTTTCTGTCCAAAGTAGTCGCGGAGTATGTGACAAATCATCACCGAACGATTGTAACGAATTTTCATGTCTTTAAGATCAATATCGTTAATGCGCTCCCGCTGGCAAAATCTTTGTTGAGCGGCTTCCGGTGATAAATCGACGTAAATCATAAGCCCTGGCACCGGCAACAGTGGCAACAGAGGTTTTATATACTGGGTGCAATCGATACCGTGACTGATAATATAATCAATGAAAGGTTGGTAAATACCATTATCATGAAAAATAAGCACGCCCGTAAAATTTTTACGGTAATTCACGCAGCCCAGTCGATAAGATAGTTTCTTGATAAGCGCATTCAGTTCCTTGTCATAAAAGGATCTGAAAAATAATCGCGGTGCATTCCACGATAATTTCAACAAAAATTTAACCCCTTCGTAACGAAACCGCCATTTATTGGGTTTTGATTCACACCAGAGGTACTCGCCTCGGTTTTGGCGAAGGTATTCCGCCAGCGTCGTTTTCCCCGCTCCCGATAAGCCAAAAAATTCAACCCGCTTCATGCTGAATTGCCTGCAAAAAAAGATTCGTAAACGGTTTCCATTTTTGTGCGAAACGCGCTGAGCCCATAACGATCGTTTACTGTTCGACGGCCATTTTCAATCAATTTCTCACGTAAGGCAGGATCACGCTGCAGCGACAGGACCGCTGAAGTCAATTGTGGAATATCGCCGTAATCAACCAGCAAACCGTTATACTGATCCTGTACGACGTCAACAATACCACTCACTTTAGAAGCAACCACGGGTATCCCCGCAGCCATGCCCTCTACAGCAACCCGACCAAAGCCTTCTCTTTCCGAAACAAAAATTAAAAGATTGTAATGTGGCAACAAACGCTTTGCGTCGTGCACATAACCCAAAAACGATACGTGATTGTTGAGTTGATACCGTTCGACCTCTTGCTGCAATTTTTCGCGTAAAATACCGTCGCCAATCAGAGTTAGCGTAAATTGAGAGTCACTCTTCAGTAATTCTCTGAACGCTGCAATTAAAAAAAATAAACCCTTCCCCTCTTCCAATCGGCTGATGCACACCAATGAATAGCCCGTTGGTCTTGTCGCCGGCACATCATTCAGGAGAGGTCGGAATCCCGGCTCCTCATAATAAGGATTGGGTAACACCGATATCCACTCCAGCGGAACCCCAGCTTTTTGCCAGTAATCCGAGGCCGAATGGGAGGGTGCTACCATTCGGCAGCGCAGTCGTTTTAAAAAATTAATATGCGCGGGCGTCATGCCGTAACCGTTGAGTGTTCGCAAATGCGATACCACGGGAAGGTTCAACGTTTTCGCCAGCCAAAAACCGATGAAATTTCGTATCGGTTGGTTATTCAAATGAATCAAGGTAATCGAATTTTTCTTCACGTAACTCAGCACTTTTCGATAACACGAATACTGCAGAAGTAATTCGCACCCAATTAACATCCGGGGTGCCGTTCGGGAAAATAAGGCGGTTGCTGCGTTGTATAGTTTCTTGAGCCTGCTTTTTTTTACTGTGTATATTGGATTGTCTATCTTTACTACGTGTGCACCCAGTTCCTGGTATTGCATTATAAAGGGAGAATCGTTCCAAAGAAGCACGTGAAGTTCGTAGTTGTTCGAAAACACCGTCAGCAGTTGGAGTAAGCTGACGTAGGATCCGCCTTTTCCAGAGCTTCCCGATTCGATGTATAAAATAGTATGCTTTCGTTTTTTAGTCATGATCTACAAATCGTCGTCCTCACCAGGGATGGTGGGGATCCAAACCCATGGAAGGAAATTCAAATTTCGTAGGAACAGCTGAGCTGTTGGGCTTCGCTGCGCTCAGCCCAACCTACATTCTTCGGAAAGAACAGTAGGTCGCTCCGTGATTACGTTAATATGTGATAACGCCATTTTCTGGAGTTTCGTCAGATTATTCAATTTTTCAATTCGTCCCTGAGACAAATAGAACAAAGGCTCGCCAATACTGCATCTACTCAGATATTGAACCTGCAATAAACATCGCGTTTTAGTAATATTACGGCTTCCATAATGGAAACAACGACCCGTATCAACGATGACCGCCGAACCACTATCACCAATACACCGAACTGCCGCATCTTCGCCGACAATCCCGTAAATATCCGCATCACTCACTCGACCGTATGAGGTTTCTCCCAATTTTTTTTCAGCGATCGCTCCCTTATCCGCCGGAATGAAGGTGAACGGCCCGCTCTCTTCCGTCACATCCGCAATGGCGAATATAAATTTAACCTGCCTAAAATCTCCTTTATCGAGATGAAATAATTGACTCCCTCCCAACGTACTGTTCGGTAGCGATGCATAGATAGTCACCCCAGCAAGGATCGGAACTTCTCCCAAGTAACAAGTTGCAGTTTCAAGTAACGCGGGGGATAACACCAACTCCGTTAATCCCGGTATCTGTTGCAAATTATAGACATCTGCTTTTTTCATCGTTATGTTGTGACCCTGATTTTCTATCAACAAATAAAGATATATTTCTTTTCCATTATTTTCATTTTCCTTCAAAAAAGCGGCCTTCTTATTCAAAAATTCTCGACAATTCTCAATGGCCTTTTGTGCAAATGGAATCTCTTCCGGTGTTAATAACCGATAACCGGTTTTTTGCGGGAGCATGTCTCTGTATATCGAGTGTTGCGCAATTTTTTTTGCCATCAATCGGCGTCTCGAATAATCCAAAGGATGCCCCATGACTCTAAAAAATTTAATGATCGTTCGCATTTGACGATAGGTGATAAAACGATACTTGCGATTCACGCGCAATAACGTACGTCCCCAACCATCTTCCCTCAACGTGCGACAAACACCAGCAATGCGTTGAAAGATATTTAAATCCGACTTAAATAACTCTAAAAATTTCATGTGACCTCCTCCTCAAGGGTCAAGCATCATTAATGCTTGAACTATTAATAACTAGATACTATATGAACTCGAAAAAAACTCAAGAGACATCAATAAATGATTTTCCGTATAAGAGGGTTGCTTTTCAATTTTTCGTAAATACGATCACCCAACATTTTTTTAGAAAAAGAAGCAATAAAACTCGCTGAATTTCTAAAATGTTTTTTCCTTCTCCATTGATCATACCAATTGCACACTTTGCGTTTTTGCAAATCGAGAGTAATGTTGCGGTGACGTGCTGCCGCTACCGCTTCTGGGGTCCACTTTCGTTTAATAATGGCATTCAGATAACGAATAGGCCATTTTTCCTTGGGCATTTTGCTAACCGATAAAAATTCACCGTCCAAGCTGCAACTGCGAATCGACGCGTTCATTTCAGCTTCCCACGCACTTTCACCCGCTGTTAACAGCTGCTGTAATACGTCTCGCCTCCAAATACTCGCCTGAAACGAAACGCGATAATTTGAACCCTTTCGAATTTTGCCAATATGCGGATGCCCATCGATTGCTTCATCGGGAGGTGGCTTTGGTACCAAGCGCAAATAGCTGGCTTTCAGCCTATCCATCAGCAATGGAAATTCATTGATCGCCAGAGTATCCACCGGCTGCCAAATCCAAAAATCTTCGAGCAATAATAATAGCTTTTCAGAAGGCACCTGATTGAGGGCTTTCTTTAAATTGGACGACCAATCCACATCGTCGCCTACCGTCACGATGGAAACATTTTTAAAGCTGAGCTTGAGCAAATTAGTCTGTAAGTAAATAGGATAAGGACAATCGGGCCAATTCTGAAAGAAATTCTGAAAAAACGGTTCCCAGGCATCGGCATAATGATCGCAGGAAACAATACAAATACTGAGATCGGAAATATTGTCAGACAAGATTAATACCCATATCGTTGAGAAATTGCTTCACAAAGAATGAAACAACACTCCGCGCGTCTTTATAGTGTTTTTTATAAAACTTTCGTCCAAAGGCGGCGTAGTGATGATGATCATTGCCGTAATAATACATATACCGATAAAACTTCTTTTTTATTTTTTTATCAGAAATAATCTCGATTATCTTAGCCATTAAAACTACCCACTGATGACGGAATCGCCAAGGATGGTTTCGTGCTCGATTTATTGAAAACACGTCACAAAAGTTATAGTTTTTTAAATACTCCAAATACAGATCTTGTTTCAGCTTCCAATCAAAAGGCATGCTTTCCCAAAAATCCATTAAGTCTGGGTCCCACAGTGGCATCATCCAGCGTAGCTTGAAATAATCAAACATCTGGTGCCCACCAACGACCATTTTACATTGGCGCTCTTGCCACTCCCAGCTCTCATACTGGGAACATAACTGATCGCGCACCGTCTGCTCTTCAGAAACAGCTGGAAATTGTGACACGATTTTAGCCGTGATTTTTTCCAAATTTTCTTCGGTCTTCAAATGCAGCCACAACGAACAGTGCTTATCGCACAGTGAAGCCAATAAGTTTTCCTTTGAGGGATTCTCAAACAGTGATACGGGAATATGCCCCCCTACTAAATAATCACCGCTTTGACCGTTAACAACAATGGCATTGGGCTCAATCATTTTTTCAGTGACTAAGCGGTGGAACGCATCAAACCCCAAATAACTGGGGACGACACAGCTGTCGTGCGCACGGCGCGAATACGCTTGACGGTCCGCCCGATAGTGTTCACTCGCCAAATGGGATTTTTCAGGAGGAATAAAAAGCCAGGGAACGCCGAGTGTCTTTGCTACACGCTTTGCGATCTTTGCTTCTTGATTTCCCGGCCTTCCAAAACTGAAAGCTTTCACATTCGGGTATTGTAATTCCACCAATTTAGCGAGAACCAGTCGCGAATCAAGCCCTCCGCTCAGTGGAACCCAAATGGGATCACCCGCGGCCGTATTGACCACCCGCTTCATGACGGTATCAATAATTTCAGCGTGCTGATTCACGCATTCCTTTCGATTTAAATCGTACTTCGGTCTCGGCACGTAACGATAGTAACGATGCGTTTCATATTTTCCGTTTTGCCACAATAAACTTTCACCGGCTTGAAGCTGGTAGAGCCCTTCATACAGCGTATCCTTACCGTAAACATAACCGGACAGAGCGAACTCCAACAATCCTTGCTCGTTCAGTTTCTTAGAAGTTGATTGCTCTTTAATAAGCTCTGAACAATTCGACACAAAGCCATCGGAATAATAAATTGGATAACTGCGCAAGCGATCTACCGAGGCGAAAATATAATTCGGCGCATGAACAATAACCGAAAAAGGATGTTTTTGCTTCAGCAGTAATGCGGTTAATCTTTCGCTCATCCCTGCCTGCGTTATCTCAGCAAAATCCGAAAGCTGGTCAATAATGCCGGCATAATACACAGTGGTATTACCCATCTTCACGGACTTCCATGGATAGGAAAATGAGAACTTAATTGTTGGCATTGGATTCACTTTCATTAGAAGTTCCTCGGTTCGCAAAGCTCACCGAGGCTACAGTTGAATGGCACTACTTTAAGCAACCTGCATAACTTCGTCCTCCTCGCCAGGGATGGTGGGGATCCAAACCCAGGGAAGGGAATTCAAGTTTCGTAGGAATTTCTGATAAGCAATTCCTCTCGAAATCTTCAATTTGGATCCCCCCGTCTTGGCGGTGATATTTCAGCGCCATTTTCAACTTCAGTAGACCGCCTGCGCGGGAGGACGACAGAATCTGCTTTTTCTTAAAGTAGTGCCATTGGGCTACAGTTTGCAATTAATTTCACCACGCCACTTCTGAAATATTATAAACGCGACGAAATTTATCGGAAGACTTAGCAAGCTCGTGGTAGCTCCCTTCCGCAACAATTTGACCTTTCTCAAGCTGAATCAGCTTCTCGCAAATACGAACCGAAGACAAACGATGCGCAATGATAATGATTGTTTTTTGCTGCATCAATTGTTGCAGAGACTCCGTAAACTCTTTCTCAGTTACAGAATCCAACGAATTGGTTGCTTCATCCATAATGAGAATTTCGGGATCATTGTACAACGCACGCGCGATACCCAGACGCTGCCTTTGGCCACCGGAAAGTTTAACCCCTGCCTCTCCGATTCGCGTATTTAGCCCTTCTGGCAATTCTTCAATAAATTTTTCCAACTGGGCTACATGAATAGCTTTAGATAAGGCATTCGTATCAATGGCTTTATCAGGAATACCAAAAGCAATATTCTCTTGGATGGTCCCATCAAGTAAAAAAGTCTGCTGCGGCACATAACCGACTAACTTAGCCAGCGCCAAATTTTCATACCGCGTGATGTCCGCGTCGTCACACATAATCTGCCCGCGTTCAATAGGCAACAAACCCAGCAACACATTGACTAAAGTGCTCTTCCCCGCGCCCGATTCACCGACGATGCCCAACGTGGTGTTCTTTTTAATCGTTAACGTAATATTGGAAAGGGTATCGTGCTTAGCATCAGGATATGCGTAAGAAAGATTGTTGAGAGATAAAGAATGATTAAAAGTGACGTGCAGTTGAGGTTTTTTAGGATCGCTTCGACGAGCTGCCGCCAATAATACGCGCGTCGCTTGATGCACAATAGCAACGCAGGGTTTATATTTACGTATAGCCACAATGGACGCCGAAAATCGATTAGCCGACGGAAGCAACCGCTGAACACAAATCGCAATTAATCCAATTGTCGGCAATACAGCCATGAGATTGCCCCGCGTCGCCACTAAATAGAGTAGCACAATCAGCAACATTCCAAAACCCATCACATTCATCGCCACCACGGGCACGTTCGATATTACACTGAGCGTTATTTGCTGGTCGGATAGTTGATGTTGCCACTTTAGATAACGCTGAGTGAAATAATTCTCAACGTGGTGTATTTTTATGTCTTTCAAACCCCAAAATGCCTCAGCTGCTGTTTTGTAGACATACCGATTTGATTTCTCAGTTTCTTTAGCAATGTGGTGGGTTTTATTTTTTGTCAGTTTAACCGTCAGCCACAATAAAGTCAGCAAGGTTCCAACAACCATAAGAACCAGCTGAGGATCTGCCAAAATCATCAAACCAATTAATGCGATCGATACCGTGACATCCGTTAATAATGTCAAAATAGCGGATATAACCCCAATAACTCCCGCCACATCGACCAACAAATGCTTAGATAAAAACGCAGAATTGGTACTGATCGCCTCACTGTACGGCATTTGGATATAACTCCTAAGAAAAAAGCTCGATAACCGATTACTTAATCCATAAGTAAACCTAGCCTGGTAATAATTATTAAAACAAGTAATCAGCCCCTTAACTAAAATCATCGCAAATATCAGTGAACCAACAAAAATCAAAAAATGATTATCACTGGTAAAATGGAAGAATTCATAGACTTCGCGTAAAAAATGATTCTCATGTATCACTTTTGGATCACCCAACATTTTTATGTATGGAAATAACGAGCCAACCCCCATTAGCTCAATCACCGCTGTGATTATTATTAAAAAAAATAGGAGCGTAAAAAAGAATCGATCTGATTTACTGAGAAATGAATACAGAATTTTTGAAAAACCTATCATACAACACTCTCCAGGTGAACGTCTATTTTGTGAGGGAAACTTTGATTTCGCAGCTCGTTCACGACACTCTGAATATAAACATATTCCGATTGTGGATCCACGCTGTGATCAATAGTGACTTCATTTTCAGCATCTAAAAATAAAGCTATTTTCTCATCATATTGGTCATCTACGTTAAATGAAGAAATACAATCAAGAATGGCCGCACCGAGATCCGGATAAGCGAATGCTTTTTTCACACACTCCAGACCATCGTAGAACGTCTTATCCAAAGTAAGCACGGGCCTTTGCAGCAGCACGCCTTCAAAACCCGTCGTGCCATTAACCGTCACCACCACTCCTGCGTTTTTAATATATTTGTATTGATCATCAAAGGCGTCGATTAATACCACTCCGGGGAATCGACTGATGGTTTCCAAGTAAGCCGTCGGGCGTCGTCCCACGTTGAGACGATGCTCACGGACGAGTAATTTGTAATTCATCGGTAAGTTATAGCTGAGCATCTTGATTGTATTCAATTGATTATGCCAACTCGGCGCCATTACGTTCAGAACCATTTCCGGCTCTACGTGAAAAGGGTAATAAATGTAGTTCATGGATGAAAGCGTTTGTTCCGAAAGTGTTTGATAATATTTACGCTGCCATCGTGCTAAAAAATAATTTCGGTATCGATCAACCACAAATTGAAAAAACGGTTTTGGATTTGAAACTTTTTGCCGCTTAATCACTGGCAAAAATCTTATAATGGCCCTCTTTATAATTTCCTTGTTGATATTCATGAAATTAAGGCTCGCACGTAGAGTATTCCATAAGATTTGATAATGGGGCAGCGAAGCAGGTTTTTCTCTGAAGTTTTTTATGTGGTGAAACGAGCCCTCTGTCGGAGAGTCCGCATTGCGTAATTTTTCACGATAATGCGTCGTTATTCTTGTATTAAAAGTACCCCAGTTCGACGCCCAAAAATGTCGGTTCCTCACCAGCATAGAAGTATTACAAGAAATACAAGGAATTCCGTAGTATCTCGAAACGTAGTAAAACACAGAGTTCCACATACCACCGGTGGGAGCCCCCAGGCACAAAGAGGGTTTGCAGTGATTAATGACGTCGTCCGCAAATTTAAATAATCGAATGAGTATTCTATTGCCGATATCCTTGTCGCGCAACGCAAGGCGAGCCAGTTTTCGTTCCGCCCAGTAATAATGGGATTTTGAATAGGCGCGCCCAATCGTCCGCTCGTTGGAAAGTACTAGCCGATTAGCAGGAACACCGACAATCTTTTCACTGGCCGAAATCAGCGATTCTATTTTTTTTACGACGTCGGCATCGTCTTCCCACGCTCCTTTTTCTAATACTTCTGGCATGACAATCAGCTGATCCGGCGAATCAATAAATTCGCTATAGGGTTTGATTGATTTAGAACTGGCTACGGCATATATTTCGTGGCCTAATTCATTCTTACAGTAGCGGTATACTTTTTTAAAGATATCGGCATATCCGCCGGATGAGAGGGCCAGTATTTTAACTTTATCAGTCATGGGTTTTTCTCCGAAAATAACTCTCTGCAAAACCCGGATCGGTGTATTGATCACACGTCAACACAGCCTTTCTTAAATCGAACCAGTTTATTTGCGCTCTGTTTTTATCGTCGTACCAGCCTTCCACAATTGGGCAACGCTTATTTAATTGTCCCCGGGCTTCTGGAGTGAATTGAACGGCTCGAAAATCCAAATAAACCAGCGGCTTTTCGGATAAAACTAAGGTAGAAGTAATCGTAGAGGCAGGATTATCAAATAAAATAATATCCGCCCGATGCAGCACATTTTCTAAAAGTTCATTAACGATAATCGATCCCAATTGATATTCAATAGATTTGGGCGCATTAATGCAATTGGATTCCGCCGGATGAGGCTTTAAGATAATATCGAAATTCCACGACTTCAATTTTTTTAACAGCCGAACTTCCCAATCCAACATGACGACATCACTCATGAGTCCTTGGGTCGCGGTATAAACATGCTCGCCAGGGTATACGGAAGCCACATACATAATGCACTGCTTTTTCTTCCGCTGCTTTTTACTGACGTTCTTTGATACTTTAAATAAATTCTTACCAGAAGCGGCCCGATTAAAATCCGGCGGATTAATTTGAACGGTGTCTTCTTTTGTAAAAGCCTCTCTGAATGCTTTATTTTGCGCTTCAGAAAAGGTAACGTATTCTGTGCAGTCCTCAAATTCATAATGTCCCTGCTCAAACGGATGCGCTAAAAAACCACATCCAGAACCGTGAGTAAACCGAGTGACTCGACCTCCATTTTTTCTCACGCTACGCGCTAGTATTCGGCCCCAGATGTCACCCGCCGTAATAGTCCATAAATGATGAGGTATTTTACGCGGACGTCGCTGTAATTGTTCCCAATAGCAATCCGTTAACGTAAATGCTTCGTTGAGCCACCGGCTCATATAAGATTCCAGTAACGGCGACAGCTCATTTAAATTTTTATTAAATAACGCTTTCGGCACCTTCATTAACCGATTTTGCATATCCACATACGAAGCAGAATTGATTTTTCCACGGCGAAGCTTTCGAAACCACGTATCTAAGCGTCGATAAATAACCCTCTTTGTAACGCTTTTTACATATCGCGTTGCCATTACGTCAACGGTCATTGAAATAATATTCTTTTTGTAGCGCACCGGGAATAACGTTCGGCGCCGCATGCCTTCCTTAAAGCCAATGAGAATATCGCGCATAATCCGAATCGGAAATCGCCACCATTTCGCTTTAGAAGGGCCGTTTCGAAGTGTTTGAATAATACCCGTTAGGCGAGGCATTTCACCCTTCAACAAGGGGTCAACCAAGCGACTTCTGGACGATGGTAAAATCGTATACCCCTCTTGTCTGGCACGCTGAATAAGAAGACCAGCTTGATAGGCACAGATGACCTCGTGCAAAAAGTGCAAATATAAAATAATCGCCAAATCAGTACCGGGTGTTTCCGCGTTAATGGCCTCACGAATTATTTTTACAGCTTCTTTTACCAACGAAAAATAAGCGTGATTAATCTCAAAAGGATTAATGGGCCAATAAAAATAGGGAATTCCATTTTCAGTAATGGGAATTTGGTTGATATCCAAAATTAATTTTTGGTAGCCCAAATCGACAAATTCCGTTTGGTTGATTTCTGCTACTTCATCGTACTGCATTATCTTTCCTGCACACGAGTAAAACGTTATCCACAAAACCTGCTTCCGTTTGCCAGTACTCTTTCATGCGCGCTTCTTCACGGTAACCCGCTTTAAGAAAGGCCTTATAAGAACCTACGTTGCTCGCGTAGCAACCCGCTCGTATACTCGTTAATTTCAGCTCATCGAAGGCATAATCCGTGAGCGTGCGTATGGCTTCCGTCGCGTAACCTTTTCCCCATTCTCTTTGATCACCAATGAGTAATCCGACCATGGCGCGCTCGTTTCTCCAATCAATGGGGCCTAATTTAATATTTCCGATGTGTTGGCCGGATTTTAAAAAAATTCCCAACAATAAATTATTGGATGCCAAATCCATGCGCTGAATAAACTCTTTTAAGTCCTGTTCGCCTGGGATGGAATGACGCAGCTCTAAAAACTGATTCACCTGAGGATCTTTGACCCATTCTTTATAATTTCTCTCAGCATGAGACGATTGCAAATTCTCTAAATACAAACGCTCGGTGGAAATGGGCTTATTTACTTTCATCTTATTCACGAGTTTCGCAGTTTGAGTTTCGCAGTTTGCGAAACTCGTTTCTGGTATGATTTCGCCGGCGCGAAGCAAGTTCGCGCTTCGGCGACTCAAGGGGAGCATCCCGATGCTCCCCTTGAGAATCCCCATCGGGTAAAGCGTTTCGCACAAAGTGCGAAACTCCTGTTATTCTCTGATATTGCAACGATGATTAAACATATGTTTCTTTATTTTAACTAAATTCGCATCGGAAAATACCAACATAGCACCCACCGCAACACCATCGACTCCCGCTTCAAATGCTTGCTGCACGTGCATGAGTGAACCGGCACCGCCTTCGAAAATAATGGGAACCTCCACGAGTTGACGCGCGCGGCGAAAGACATCCAGGTTATAACCCGATAAAGTTCCCTCATGATCGACCGCCATCAGACGAATTTCTCCCGCTCCTCGTGAAGCGGCCAAACTCATCCATTCCCAGGGATTGCTGTCGCGAACCATCGAACCGTAGCGGTGATCAAACAATCGTGCTTTTCCTTGCTCATCCCGGATGATATCGACGCCTACCACAATTGCTTGGCTCCCAAACTGATGCGCTAATTCGGAAATCAGGTTTGGATTATCCATTGCCGTTGTTGTCAAACACAGCTTATCCGCTCCTGCCTCCATGCAAGCGTGTGCGATTTGGCGATTATAAATACCGCCACCCACACAAACCGGCATGAAGCACTCCTCCGCAATGGCTCGAATACTCTCGATATCCGGCCCACGATTTTGACGCGATGCCTCAATATCCAGCACCATTAATTCATCGGCACCCTGATGATTATGTGCACGCGCGGTTGTGCGCGGATTTCCGGCATCGCGAAAATCGCGATACTGTTTACCTTTCACGAGGCGCTTATCTTTTAATAATAAACTGGGAATTAGGCGTTGGCACAACATTGACTACGGTTTCCATTGAAGAAAAGACTGAATAAGACGCTCACCGTTTACTTGGCTCTTTTCGGGGTGAAATTGTGTTGCAAAAATATTTTCGTGTTTTATTGCTGCTATTAACTCAACACCATAATTAACAGTTGCTGCAATCGTTGCGGGATCTCCAACACAAAGCGTATACGAATGGGCGAAATAAAAATAATTTCCTCCGTCGACTTGAACGGCAAAGTTTTTTGCATGATCTTTAAAGTTGACTGCGTTCCAGCCCATATGTGGAACGCGACGAATTTCGTCCGTTAACTGACTGAGATGCACCACTTTCCCCGAAATCCAACCCAGCCCTTTGTGCGTTCCAAACTCATTGAGATCATCCGCCAGTAACTGCATCCCCAGACAAATTCCTAAAAAAGGAACTCCTTTTTGGCGAACGGCTTCCGTTAACGGCTCCATCAAATCATGCTTTTTAAGCTCACCTAAAGCCTCGCCCGCCGCACCTACTCCCGGCAGAATAATTCGCTCACAGCCAACAATATCTTCGGCAGATTTTACGCGACACGGTTTTCCACCTGCATAATCCACTGCTTTTTCTACGGAAGCCAGATTCCCAGCGCCGTAATCGATGATGCCCACTTTACGAGTCTTCATGCGCCCACCCTTTGATTCGACGATCCCAGTCGGCAAAATCCTTCGGGGCGTGGTCCACGGATTCAATGTCTTCCCGTTTAGGCACCACGTGCGGTGCTACGGCATGACGCGCTACGATTTCCATAAATTGCTCTTCCGAAATTCCTAAAATTTCTAAAAAGCGATCCAACGCCGCTGGCCGTTTGCCGTCGTACTGCTTCACTAATTCATCCGCTTTTTCGCGAGACAACCGCCGGTTACGAATATCAATCGATGTTAAATGCGTTGTTCGCCCAAAACCGCGTTTCAAATATTTAATATAGTCCCGCACACCTTGTACGTAACACTCAATTTTTTCATACCGATATTCCGGTGGAATTCCTTCTACCTCATCTTCCTTCCAACCCAATTCATTCTTTATAATTTTTACTTGTTCCTTAGCATCCCAAGGTACATACGTTCCTAAAAAAACCGAACGAATGCCGGCCTCACGAATTTCTTTTAACGGGGGATACGTATACGGCTTAAGATCTCTTTCAGAAACGGGATAATTCGAAATCGAATTATCCAGCATTCCGATCATATCTTCCGCATTAATGCCCAAATTAATAAATCGATTAAACCGCTCGATATCGGCTTCTTGAATTTTGTCATAGCTGTAAAATGAAGAATATTCCCCGTCAGGCTCACCCCAGAATATCAGCGGAACAGTAAATTTAAGAGCCACCCATATCGGATAGGAAAAAATCCCGGCGTGGCAATGCCAACAAAAATCCCCGCGACGAACTAAGGCTTCGTACATGAGCTTTCGAACCACTTGCCAATTCGGAGTGAAATGAACAGCGTCCACGCCCAAACGGCGAAAAGTCTGCTCTGCACAGGCTTGCACATTAGCCCGCAAAAAACCATGATCAAAACGAACTACCAACGGCTTTAACTTGAGCCGACGAACAATATACCACAGCGTAAACGTTGAATCTTTCCCTCCTGAAAAGGGAACAATGCAGTCGTACTCATACTTACCACGATATTGATCAACCAATACATCCAAATCTTTTCGGCGCGCGTTCCAATCGATATTGGTTTTCTTAAATTCAATTTGCTTGCATACCGAACATTTACCGTGCGAATCAAAAGATAGCGACTCAGCCGTGTTCGGCATGACGCAGGTGGTACAGAATTTCATCTTATTTTCTCGCCCCATTCTGCAAAATCTTTAGGCACATGAGTCACGGATTCAATGTCTTTCCGGTTTGGCATGACGTGCGGCGCAACCACGTGACGCGACACAATTTCCATAAATTGTTCTTCTGAAATTCCCAAAATTTCTAAAAAGCGATCCAAGGCCGCCGGCCGTTTGCCGTCGTACTGCTTTACTAACCCCAAAGCTTCTTCACGCGACAAACGCTGATTCCGAATATCAATCGATGCCAGGTGTGTCGTCCGACCAAAACCACGCTTTAAATATTTAATATAGTCCCGAACACCTTGTACGTAACACTCAATTTTTTCATACCGGTATTCAGGCGGAATTCCCTCTACTTCATCTTCCTTCCAACCCAATTCATTCTTTATAATTTTTACTTGTTCCTTCACGTCCCAAGGAATGTAAGCTCCCAAAAAAACAGAATGAATGCCAACGCGGCGAATTTCTTCCAAGGGTGGATACGTGTAGGGTTTAAGATCACGCAATTCTACAGGGTAATCCGAAATCGAATTATCCAGCATTCCAATCATGTCCTCCGCATTAATACCCAGATTAATCTTTAAATTAAATCGTCGCTGATCGGCTATTTCTTTTTCTTCATAAGAATAAAAAGAAGAATATTCAGCACCGGGTTCTCCCCAAAAAATCAACGGCACGTTAAATTTAATCGCCATCCAAACGGGATAAGAAAAAATCCCCGTATGACAGTGCCAACAAAAATCCCCACGACGAACCAAAGCTTCGTACATGAGTTTTCGAACCACTTGCCAATTGGGAGTGAAATGAATAACGTCCACACCCAAACGACGGAACGTTCGCTCGGCACACTCCTGCACGTTAGGCCGTAAAAAGCCGTGGTCAAAGCGGACAACGAGGGGTCTCAATTTAAGCTCGCGAATGATATACCAAAGGGTAAAGGTTGAGTCCTTCCCCCCAGAAAACGGAACCACGCAATCGTAATCGTACTGGCCTCGATAATGTTTAACCAGCTCATCCAACCCTTTTCGACGAGCGTTCCAATCGATATTGGTTTTCTTAAATTCAATTTGCTTGCATACCGAACATTTACCCTGCGCATCAAAGGATAACGATTCAGCCGTGTTCGGCATAACACACTTCGTACAAAGCGTCATTACTTCACCTCACTCTGCCACTCATTCTTTATATCCAGGAATGAGACTACACGATCCACTCCATAACCATCACAAATATCAGCGGCTCGTTGACTCACCTCAGAAACGATTTTCGGATTTCGTTTCCACTTCTGTAAATTCTCTACTAAGTGATCTCGGTTTAACTGACCTACCTGTCCAACTATTTTCGCCGCGCCGGCTCGCTCTAACTCTTCTGCTATTTTTCCCTGGTTATCCGCCGTCACAATCAGTAACGTGGGCAAACCCAAACAACACCGCTCCCAAGAAGTGGTTCCTGCCGCACCAATAGCGATATCCGCCCGACTCACAAAACCTGCAAATTCTTTTACCGCATCATGAATGCGAATAAAATTCGGATAATTTTGGTTTAATAATGTATCTCGATGCAGCATACCCGGACCTAAAATAACGTCAAAATTCAATTCCAATTCCGTGTCTTTAACAATCTCCAGAAGCCAGCCGGTGATATTGTGAGGATCACTTCCCCCTAAACTCACTAATACATTTTTTATTTTCGTAATTCCTCTTCGTCGCTCCAGCGATTGATCGCGAAGTCGACGAAAATCATCACGCAATAAAGCATATTGTGGGCCCAGCAATAAGTGGGCGTTTTGAGGAACGTAGCCCTGATAATCGTTTTCAACTCGCCCTAATGTTTGATCCAGCAATACCTCGCACTCGTGTGTGCGATTAGCCAAATCATCCAGTACCATAATATTTTCAACGTAGGGGCGTAAACACTGTTCCCACGCACTATCGATCGCATAATGATCTACCACAAGCCAATTCGGCTTGATTGAGATCTCTCGCAAGCGTGTGATGGCTTCTTCGGCATCCTGCTGCTGCGAAACGCCTAGCCAACTACTGTGAGTATCATTTTCGCTAGCATCAACAGAATCCAACACATGAACGCGATAACCTTGTCTTTTTACAGCGCTGATCAAATCTCCCAGTTTCTGACGACAAATAAATTCAGTGCGAACACCCTGCCGTGAAAGAGCATCCGCCAAACTTAAGCACCGCATGACGTGACCGTATCCTATCCGATACGATGAATCCACTCGAATAACGACTGATGACTGCTCTCGCATTTATAAAATCACGTATTCCGTTTGCTCTAGCGTCCTTTGTGCATGAGGACTGACTTTTTCTTCGCACCGAATAAAATCTTCCTCACGATGATTCACGATTACGCGAGCCTCGTTAACACCGCGATCATTGGCGTGATTACCGACGTGATCTTTTCGATGCCATTGTCCCTTTTCGTCTTTTTCCCAAACAGCCTGATCGCGCATCGGTTCGACCATTGCCAATAAATCCTCTTCTTTCAGGTTATTCACGCGCAAAAAAATATCCATATCACGCGGACGCACGTGATCGTGCTTCATCACCATTTCAATCCCTTTTTCTCGACTCATCCGGCCATGTCGTATTTCCGTTGCCGCATCATCGGTTGCGCGGCCATAACCAAACTTCAAAAATTTTAAATAATCGTGCGTTCCGTTCGCATGAATATCATCCAGCTTATCGTAGAGATTGAACGTACGATCGCGCGATTGTGCGGTTTCAAATCCCAACTCACGAATGACAAACTCGGTTTGTTTTCGCGCATTCCAGGGCATGTAATTTGAAAGGTAAATACCGCGAACACCTACTTTTTCAATTTCCTCATCGGAAGGATAGAAAAATGGTGCTAAATCGTAGGGTGTCAGCGGGCAAGTAGGATCTTCCAATAAATCTTCCGGCTCGAACCCACGCATGGAATGTTCTTGACGTTTTTTCTTGGTAAATTCGACAAAATCGTCTTGATTGTGCATTCCCATCAGCTCGCTGAAGCCCTCCTCACCCCACACCACAAGCGGAATGTCATACATTACGGCAGCTTTTATGGGGAAAGTCATAATTCCTGCGTGGTAGTGCCACGTAATATCACCCACTTTTTCCAACATATAAACGGATAGTCGGCGCGCAGAACCCGGTGCCGTTGTGTACCGTATCAGATTACAGTCCATTTTCTCAATCAAATTGGTCAAGTTGCGAATACCAATCGGTGTATTAAACGTATGATTGTAGGTCACCAAAAGTGGATTCATTCCGTATTTTTTGCGCATCAACCACGTTTGAAACGTCGAATCCTTTCCACCGGATACCGGAATAATGCAATCGTAGGGATTTCTTTTAGCGCGTTGCCTCGCCTTATATTCCTCTAATAATTCACGCAACATCTTTTCGCGTTCTGCCCAATTAACATCGGGTCGGCTTTCGATGAGACGACAGCCCGAGCAAACACCCCGATCATCAAAAATAATTCCGGGGCGTGTATTGGCCGGATAGACACAACGTGTACAGTATTGCATGTTTTTACCTTACTGAAATGGTCGGTATATTTGTTGTCTCGGCATACTCACCTTATAAAAGGAGCTACGCCGCACATAAAGCCCTGCGGCTTCCATAAATTCTTTCGCTTTTTTCGTGCTGTGTTCGGTGTAATGAAAAATATTTCCCGCAGCAACCGCATCCGCGCCACCGACAACGATTCCATCGACAAAGTCCTGCCATTTACCCACGCCGCCCATGGCAATGATGGGGACTCTTATGTTCTCTGAAACTAATTTTATTAGAGACAAATCGTAGCCTTGTTTATTACCATCGTATTCGACGTTATTTACCATTATTTCACCGGCACCCGATTGCTCTGCAGTTTTGACCCAAGCAAGAAAGTCATGATCGGTTTCACGGCAGCCGTTATCCACAACAACGCGATAGCCCGAAGGCATCGATTCGTCTTTTTTAGCGTCGGTGGATACAATGCAGCATTGACTACCGTAGTGCGAAGCAATATCGGAAATTATTTTCGGATTTTCCAGGGCATGAGTATTGACGACCACTTTGTCCGCACCCGCACGCGTATACTGGTGTACTACTGACAAGTCATTAATTTTACCACCGACGGTTAGCGGCACAAAACAACGGCGAGATAATTCGCCAACAATAGCGATAAATTGATCTCGGTATTCATTCGAATAGGAAATATCCAGAACCATAATTTCATCCACTGTCCAGCCGTTAAAAAAATCAACGGCTGTGAAGGCGTTTCCCACCATATTAGTGCGTTTAAATTTTCGTGTTTGAACGACAATGCCATCAGAAACCAGCAGAACTGCAATTAATCGGTGTTTCGTTTTCATAATGCACTCGGGATGACAGAGTCATTCAAAAAATTCTCTAAAATCTTTATCCCCACCAATTGAGATTTTTCTGGGTGAAATTGCACTCCAAAAATTTGTTCCCTCTCAACAGCAGCGATATATTGTAATCCATACTCACAATACCCTATGCCGTATAATTCCGAGCCTGAATCATGAGGCACATAAAAGCTGTGAACGAAATAGACGTCAACCGGCGAGCTAATTTCTCGAAAAAGTCGTGAATCGTTTTTAACGACTAATTCATTCCAACCCACGTGCGGCACTTTCACTTTTTTTTTATCGAACTCACGGGCTCGCCCCTTAAACCAACCCAACCCAGGCTCTCGCCCCTCTTCACTTCCCTCAAAAAAAAACTGAAATCCCAAGCAAATCCCCAAACACGGAATTTTTTTCTCTAACACAAAAAAATTAAGTGCTTCAACGTGACCGCGCTCGCACAACCCTTTCATTCCGGCGTCAAAAGATCCGACCCCCGGCAGAATAATCTTGTCGGCCACTTCCAGATCTGCTCCCGAAGTTGCCACGTACGGACTTTGACCCAGACATTCAATGGCATTAACCACGGAGCGAATATTCGCCAGCCCATAATCCACAATTGCTATTCGCATAATAATCTTGCATCCCCTCTACTGCGTCATCCTCACCAGGGATGGTGGGGACGAACGTAAAACTCCCACCTACGATCTCACACTAAATATCGGCTGCAGCACTTTACAATTCAGGTACCGATCAAAATCGGGTTGCTGAATGCCCTCGCGTACAGCCATAAAGGCTTTTTCATACGCCCGACTGACCCAGCGGAAATCTTCATCCGTATGGGCATAAGAAATATTGTGCGTCCCCTGAATCAGCACACCGTGATTTAACATCTCACGTATAAATAAAGTTTTCAGAGATTCTTTTCGTATGGATCGATAATCTTTAATATTTAAAAATTTCCACGGAGAAAAACCGCTCAAAGAAAATATTTCTTCCAATTCAAATTTTTTAATAGCTTCAGAAACTAAAGTTGCTAATTTTTTTCCCTGATTCCAAAGAGCATCGATAACGTTCTCGCGCTTCATTTTATCAATAACTGCAATAGAGGCTGCCAGTGATAGGGTTTCTCCACCGAACGTGCCGGAATAAAAAACATCTTCCATCAGACGCATGATATCGGCTCGGCCCACAATCGTTGAAATGGGCATACCATTCCCCATGGATTTACCAAAACTTGCAAGATCGGGCGTTACCTGAAATAAGCTTTGTGCTCCACCCAAATGAAACCGAAAACCCGTTACAATTTCATCAAAAATAAATACGGCACCCGCGTCGTGGGTTAATTGTTTTGCCGCCTCTAAAAATCCGGCTTTCGGCTCAACACTGCTCATCGGTTCCATAATAACCGCCGCAAATTCGCCCGGATAACTGCTGAATAACTGATGTAAAGAATCAATGTCGTTATAGATAAAACGATGCGTTAACTCGCAAACACGTTGCGGGATCCCTAAGTTTCGTACCGTCGAGCCGATATACCAATCCTGCCAACCGTGATAACCACAAACGGCAACGCGATCCCGCTTGGTATACGCGCGTGCCAGACGAATCGCTGCAGACGTCGCATCCGATCCATTTTTCCCAAACCGGACCATTTCCGCACACGGAATGAGTTCAACCAGCCCGTCCGCCAATTGCACTTCTAATTCGGTTGCTAAGCTGAGTGAAATGCCGTTTTCTAATTGGTTTTTTATTGCTGCATCTACGTCCGGATCGCAATAACCCAACACCACCGACAACAATCCGTTAACTAAATCCACGTATTCATTTCCATCAACGTCCCACACACGCGCACCTTTTCCGTGCGTTAAAAACAGCGGTGAAAACCCTTCCGGGTATTGCACATGGCTTTTACTGAACGTTTGCGAACCCACTGGAATAACCCGCAGTGCTTTTTCCAACAAGGCGTGACTGTGATTGAACTTGGAAGAGTTCATGAGACAACCTCCTGATTGAACTGTCGCGCCAATAAACCGATTTTCAAAGCCGCCACTCCGTCTTCGGCGGTGGATAAAGACGTCTTCGCGCCCGATAAACTTTCAATAAATGCTTTCATCTGGCGGTCGTAGGCGTTATTAATATCTTCGTTTTCATTAGAATAAACCGTTTTCCAATCATTGAATCCTTTCAAAAATAATCGCACTTCACATTTTTCAGGTTGTTTTCCTTCGCTGTGCCATACCAATGTTCCTTGCTCGCCCACAATCTCGCACCCGCGTCGCTTGCACTGTTGCAGATAATCTAAATGAATTTCAGAACGCACCCCACTGTTATGCTTTAATACCAGACACGCATAGTCCTCTGCATCAATCTCTAAATCACTTAATTTCGCCGAATGCGCCACCACCTCTTCAACATCACCAAAAAACCAACGCAAATAATCTACTTCGTGAATTCCATCTAAAATAACACCTCCACAGTCTTTCTGCGCCGCATAAAGGGCCCGGTAATTTTGACCCGGTCGCATGTTGGGTAAGTAATTTCCATAATGCGCACGCGCAAACAGTGGCCGGCCGATCTTTGGAAGATTTGTTTTTAATGCAGATACCGCTGGATGAAAACGCATGTTACAGGCCACGTAAATTTTTTTATTCCGTTCCCGCGCTAACCGCAACAAATCGTCTGTGCCATCCAAGTTATTCGAAATCGGCTTTTCAATAAATACGTGTGCACCCGCGGCAATCGCTTGCTTCGCTAAGGAAACATGACTGTCGTGCGGTGCCGCAATGATGACGGCTTCGGGCTTCCATTCAAAAGCAGCCTGCACGCTACTGAATACGCAAATGTCGTTCGCATCAACGTGGGTAGACGGACTGCTGTCGTAAATACCAACCCGCGCGTATTTTATCGCGTTGGTGGCGTGGCGGCGCCCAATGGAGCCATATCCTAGGATGAGTAATTTTATTTTCATTCTAATGCAACATTCAGTGCCCTGGCCAAATCATCTGGTGTATCGATATCTACCGATCGTTCATTTGGCATCAGATAACCCTTTAAAGGGTGCCCGTAAAAAGATTTTTGTTCTAAAAAAGTGGGGACGCGAACCGCATACGTGCTGCCGTTATCAATCACCAACGTTTCCACGTCGGAAGATTTCAAATTAACCCACTCTGGAAACAGCGGCGTAACATCGCCGTTATTCCACCGTAACGTTTGATGCGCGGACGGTGCGCTCTTTGTCACGGCCATTCCAAAATGAACATGCGACGAAAGCAAATGAACGACGTTTTTAATATCATCTGCATTACGTAAGGGTGCTGTGGCATACAAGACGGCAAGCACATCGATCGGTGTCGTTTGACGATGAATAAAATCCACACACACATCGACCACGGTGGACTGATCGGTGGCTAACTCCGGTCGACGTCGATCGATTTCCGCACCGTGTTTTCGAGAAACATCGGAAATCTCCTCGTCTTCCGTGGATACCACAACGCGATCGAACAACTCGGTTTCTAACGCTGCAGTAATCGTGTATGCAATAATCGGTTTGCCTAAGAAATCAATAATATTTTTTCGTGGTAATCGTTTTGATCCACCGCGCGCGGGAATTAATGCTATTCGTTTCATCAGAGTACTAAATCACCCAAGCGCAAACAATGATCTACCGGAAAATCGCTCTTTAACGTCGAATCCAATAACTCATCGTACCGATCCGGCGGAATTCCAAAACCCGGCCGACGAAATTCTACCTGGCAATCCCGCAATTTATCCCCTCGTTTACCTTGACGCGTCAAATAAACGCTCCGACGAATGGCTAACCGATCTTGTTTTTCCTTCTCATGCAAAATTCGTTGAGAAGAGCCTAACGCCGTTTCTAACTCCCGAATCGTCTCAACAAACGATTTCATTTCATCCGGTTCCAACGACATAATGTGTTCAACACTTTTTGTCGTCCGGTCCTCCGTAATAGTTTTCTCAATTAAATTTGCTCCTAAAGAAACAGCCGCAACGTCCATGACAGATCCCGGCGTGTGATCCGAAAACGCGATGGGATACGGAAACATTCGTTTCAAAGTGGGTATGACGTTTAAATTAATACTTTCTAACCGAGCGGGATAACCCGAAGGGCAATGGTGAATAATCACTTTTTCATTTCCCTCCGCACGAATTACGTCCACGGCCATTTCGATTTCACCAACCGAAGATTTTCCCGTATCCAACTGGATGCACATACCCGTTTGTGCCGCTCGTCGAATTAACGGGAAGTGATTCACATCCGCCGAAGCAATTTTAATCGAATCGCAGCCTAATTTTTCTAAAAATTCGATTTCATCGATGAACCCAACCGTTGCAAAAAATGCAAGATTCAATTCGTCGCACTGTTTTTTTAATTCAATCCACTCCTGTTTCGACAACGAGCGACGAACAAAAATATCGTACAGCGGCTCACTCACGGTTTCCATTTTTCCTGTTTGCCGATCCACTAAAATTTGGTACGTGAATAATTGCTGCTTATCCGCCACCAAGCGATCCGGATCCAAAATTTGAAATTTGACGGCATCCGCTCCCGCTTCCACGGCGTATTTTATCAGCCGTTTGGCAGAGGCCAAACCGTTGTGCGTGGGCCCGGCTTCAAACGTGATGAAACACGGCTGCCCATCACCCACTAAGCGATTGTTGAATTGAACAGTTTTCATCGAAGCTCCACTAATCGTTTAAGACTATCAACCACATACTCAACGTCCTCTTCCCCCATCTCTGGAAACAAAGGCAGAGTCAGCGTTCTTTCATAATAATTTCGTGCACCCGATAATGATTGCTTGCCGTAGCGTTTTTCATAGTACGGCTGTTCGTGGACCGGAAAATAGTGTACTTGTGTGCCAATATGGCGTTCCTTCAGCATTTCCACAACGCGCGCACGGTCTTGATTCAATCGATTAAAATCAATTAACACGCAATAAATATGCCAGGCCGGTTTTGAGTAAAGGGTTTTCTTAATCGGACGAATGAACGGAAATAACGGCTCTAATAATTGGTCGTAAAGAGCCACCAGCGCACGGCGTTTTTCAATAAATAAGGGCAATTTTTTTAATTGACTTAAGCCCAGCGCACAATGAAGATCACTGGATCGATAATTCAATCCAATTTCCGTCATTTCATAATGCCAGGCGCTGTGACGATTCATGCCGTGATTACGCAGCAGCATCGCCGAATCGTACACGTCACGGCGATTCGTGGTGATTGCACCCCCCTCACCCATGGCCATCACTTTCACTGGATGAAAAGAAAATGCAACGGCATCGCTGTACCGGCAATCACCGATGCGGTAATTTTCTCCGTGTACGTATTCGGTTCCAATCGCGTGACACGCATCCTCAATAACGCCGCAATGACGTGATTGAGCAATACCACGGATTTCAGCCAAGTTTTCCGTTTGACCACACAAATGGACGGGAACCACGGCTTTAATTTTTTTATCTTTATTTTGATCGAATGTTTGCTGCAATTGCTCGGGCCCCATCAGCCCATTATCCGAATCCACGTCCGCAAAAATGACCTCTGCGCCACACCAACGTGCTGCATTGGCCGTTGCGAGAAACGTGATGGACGGAATAATGACCCAATCTCCGACCCCCACACCTAATCCCGCCATAGCCGCGTGCAACGCGGCGGTACCGCTGTTCACACATACGCTGTATTCCGACTGTACGTATTCAATCAAAGCACGTTCGAATGCAGGAATCGTCGGCCCTGTCGTTAAATAGTCGCTTTTTAACACGGAAATAACCGCTTCAATATCGGCTTCGTCGATGTGTTGACGGCCGTATGGTAAAAAGCGCGCTGGAACCTTTGTTGCGGTCATACCTGACATAAACCCATTAATTCATCGCACGATAAGAAATGCCGGTTAGTTCCCGAATTATATTCAAATCCCTGTTGAACCAACCGCCCTTCTTCTCCGAGTAGATTTTTTGAATAATTCACGTCGTGCGTCAAGTTGATCGTCGGCATAATGACGTAATGATCATTGAATTCAACCGTTAAATGAGAATCGTCCGCAGGGCACATGATTTCGTGTAATTTCTCACCCGGACGTATGCCAATGACGTCGTGGTCACCGTGCGAAGATAACGCATACGCTAAATCAATAACCCGTATGGAGGGAATTTTTGGCACGAAAATTTCGCCTCCCTGCATGCGATCAAACGCTCTAGTAACAAATTCGACCCCTTCTTCTAAACTGATCCAAAACCGAGTCATTCGTTTATCCGTGATCGGTAATCGCTTAATACCCGCCTGTAATAATTTTTTAAAATAGGGCACCACCGAGCCGCGCGATCCCGCTACGTTGCCGTACCGCACCACTGAGAATTTAATACGATGCTTTCCTACCATGTTATTAGCCGCAATAAATAATTTATCAGAGGCCAATTTCGTAGCGCCGTATAAATTAATCGGGTTAGCCGCTTTATCCGTTGATAACGCGATAACTTTTTCCACTTCGTTGTGAACAGCTGCCTTGATAACGTTTTCCGCGCCGTGGATATTGGTTTTAATACACTCCATGGGATTATATTCCGCTGCGGGAACTTGTTTTAGCGCGGCGGCGTGAACGACGTAGTCCACACTGCGCATGGCTTGTTTCAGCCTTTCTAAATCACGCACATCACCAATGAAATATCGCATGCAATCGCGGTTAAACTCGTGACTCATTTCGTACTGCTTGAGTTCGTCTCGAGAAAAAATAATCAGGCGTCTGGGCTGATAGCGCTCTAACACCACTCGGGTAAAAGCACGACCAAATGAACCGGTTCCACCAGTAATTAGAATGTCTTTATTATTAAACATCGTTTTCTCTCTATTTTTAGTTCGTAGTTCGTAGCCTTGATGGAGCGATAGCGAAATCAAGGAATTCCTGAGTTCCTGGGTTACGCCACGAAGCATGGCTGCACCCAGGCTACGGCTGTTAATTCATCCAACGTTGATACCACGCCTGAAACATCAACACGGCCCAAATCGAATAACGAAAATTGCGTCGCCCATCACAATGCGCTTTCCACCGGGCATAAACAGGATCCGTATTCATTATTCCGTGTTCGTCAAAACTTTTTTTATCGAGCAGTGCTTCAGCCCAAGGGCGCAAGGGGCCACGAAGCCATTGATCGATCGGCACACCGAAACCCATCTTAGGTCGATCGATTAAATTTTTCGGCACGTAACGATCTAAAACGCGTTTCAATATCCATTTACCAACGTTTCCACGCACTTTCATCGACATCGGCAAACGCCAAGCAAACTCAACCACGCGGTGATCAAGCAAAGGCACACGCGCTTCTAAGCCCACCGACATACTGGCTCGATCAACTTTTGTTAAAATATCGTCGGGTAAATAAGTGTTAATATCGGTATATTGCATCCGCTCAATCAACCCATGGTGCAAACTCAGTTCATTCCATTGATTGACTTCTTGGCCTCCACAAACTAACTCATCGGGATTTGGCCACACACTCATGATCGACTGATAATAAGAATCGCGATTGGAACGAAGCATCGTTACGAATTTATCAACCTTCTCGCTCACGTTGGTCGGCCGAACTCGAACGGGAAAACACCGAGCTATCTGGCTCCATTGAGTCGGCGAAAGTGAATTAATTCCTTTTGCTAAACACCGACGCAGAGGCGATGGCATAAACCGAAACCGTGACCAAAACGCCTGCGAAACGACGTATCGGCTGTATCCCGCAAACACTTCATCACCACCGTCACCGGATAAACTGACCGTTACCCACTGCCGCGCCATCTTTGCAAGCAAATACGTCGGAATTTGCGACGAATCTGCAAAAGGCTCATCGTACCAAGAAGCTAATTCGGGAATAATATCTAATGCATCGTTTGGCTGAACAATTAATTCGTGATGCTCCGTTTTTAGATAATTTGCAACAGACTTCGCGTGTTTGGCCTCATTATAATCGGATTCCGAAAAACCGATCGCGAACGTCTGCACGGGACGTTTGCTTTGCGCCTGCATCAATGCAACCACGGTAGAGCTGTCAATACCTCCCGATAAAAATCCACCCAGCGGCACGTCCGAAACCATACGACGCTTTACGGCATCTCTCAGCAAAGTATCTAATTCAACGATAATATGCTCTTCATTCATTTTTTCCGACAACAGCGGTTGTTTAGCCACATCGGACATTTGCCAATAAGCCGTATCACGAACATTTCCTTTTGCATCAATAACGGCGATGTGGCCCGGGCGCAATTTATAAATTTCTTTATAAATCGATTGCGGCGCGGGAATATAGCCATAACGAAAATAAGACACTAAGGCATCGCGGTCAATTTCCGGATGCCATTTGGGATGTGCAAAAAAGCTTTTTAACTCCGAGCCGAATAGCAAGATTCCGTGATGAAATCCAAAATAAAACGGTTTAATCCCCAAACGATCTCGGATCAGAAACAACTGGCGATCGCGCCGATCCCACAGCGCAAAAGCAAACATACCGATAAATCGCTTCGTTGCGGCTTCAACGCCCCACCATTCACAGGCTTCCAAAATCACTTCCGTATCGGAATGGCCTCGAAATCGAACACCGTGAGCTGCTAATGCTTCGCGCAATTCATCGGCGTTATAAATTTCGCCGTTATAAACAATTACCCAGCGCTCGGATTGCGAGATCATAGGCTGATGACCTGCTTCAGTTAAATCGATAATAGATAATCGTTGATGACCCAACACCAACCCCGCATTTCGATCACACCACACACCCGAAGAATCGGGTCCGCGATGACGCACAGCGTTTGCCATCGCTTCACCAATGTGCTCCGGTGAATCCGTTACGAAACGATTGTTAATATCCCAATAACCCGCTAGCCCACACATAAGCATTCTTCATAAAACTGCTGATACGACGACACACATTTCTCCAACGAAAAATGCGCCACAACGCGTTCTCGGCCCGCTTCGCCCATCAAACGCGATAAGAACGGATCCCTTGCCAGCGTTAACAAGGCTTGTGATAACGCCTCTGGATTTTTGGGCGGAACCACAAATCCCGTTTTACCATGAACCACCGCTTCAGCATTACCACCCACGTCCGTCACCACCAACGGCAATCCCGCCGCCATCGCCTCCAACACCGCATTTGAAAAGCCTTCTTCGTGAGAAGATAATACCCCAATGTCCGATGCCACGAGTAAATCGGATACATCGTTTCGCGATCCTAACCAACAAACCTGAGATTCAATTTTCTGATCTCTCGCTATTTGTTGCAACCGAAGTAAAATTCCATCGTCTCTTCCCACGCACAATAATTGCCAATCGCTGGGTAATTTTTCACGAATAAGGCCCAATGCCGTCAATAAATCTTCGTGTCCTTTGTAAGCAATTAAATTAGCCACCATAATCAAAACGAGCGAATTTTCCTTCAATCCTAATCGCTGCCGAATGGACTGACGCTGGTGGCTTCTGTTATAAGAAATCGCATCGATGCCATTATAAATCAAGCGCAGTTTGTTTTTTGAAACCTGTTCTTCGTTCGTTAATTGCTGCAACACACCGTTGCTGTTACCCAGCACGAAATTAACTTTTTTATGGTATTGTAGTTCTAACCAACGCATCATTGGCCATTTTTTCTGATAGTAGTTTAATGATCGCCGACTCATAATCGTCGGCGCCTTCAACCGCGACACCATCGCCGCACTCATACCCAACAAATAAGCTTCAGGCAGAAAAAAATGTGTCAAAGAAACGCTGTCTTTTCGAAAATCTCTATATAAGCGGACAAGATTAAATAGCAGGCGAAGCCTCTTTCCAAAAAATTTCGGCAGATAACGAAATCGAAACCATTTCGGTGGCACCTGCACGTGGATATTGAATGCTTCAAAAATGGGAATTAAATTAGGATCATGAGTCATTTGGGTGGTAATAATTCTAATCTGCCATCCCTCTTTTTTCAACGCAGGCAATAAAGTTGCCAGGTGCTTCTCCGTTCCACCAACGTGCAGGCTTCCTACAATAACGCGTAAGGATTTTATCATTTTTCGATAAGTAATTCGGAAAAATAAGACTGGTACTCTTTGGGGCAGCGGCAATAAGGAACTAACCACTGCGGCGAATGCTGCGTGATTTTAAAGGGAAGCAGTGCGGACAGATAATAATACGACAGCGAAACACCGCGTTTTAGCCTACCACCGACGGTTATTTTTTCATGTGGAGTGGTAATCGGATAAGTCGGTGGGACTGCTTTAGCAAGCAACTCTTTCCATTCTTGAGGAATACGCGAGGTAAGATAATCTTTTGTTAAAAAATCTTGCTTGATCTGACCATTCTGTTCTTTCTGCGACATTTTTATGAAATTGAAATGAAGATGCGCCCGTTGGTACTTCTTTCCTCCGGGGCAACTGGCACGATGCAAAATAGAAGAATAAAAGATTAAAATATCGCCGGCTTTAACTGGAACTCGCGCCTCATCTTTTTGATGGCCGCGTATCGTGGTATCACAAGTGCCGTTATCTAATTGCTTATTTCCCGCTTTATGACTGCCGGGGATCACGTGAAACCCCACCTCGTTGAACAGCGGAATAGTAATCTTAAGCGTGCCAAAATCTCCGGGAACCGCATCGCGGTGCCAATTGCTCCAAATGCTGTACTTGCGAGACGGATGCAACCGTTGAAACGCCAGATAAATATCTTCATCGTTTAAGATTGTTTTCGCATAATTCACTATGGGAGATTCAACCACTAATTTCAGCAACTCCGGTTCAAATAATTCGGGCGAAAATATATTGTCGATTTTTTCAATAAATTTGTCCGATAATCGATGCTCGGCACGACAGAATGGGTACTTGTTTTTAATGCATTTGTCGACAATCCGGCCCGCTGCCTGACGTGCTTCTTCTAAAGCAGCGTATGGAGTGTGTCTCGGGACGACGAGAAATCCCTGCTCATTAAGGGTCTTAAGTTGTTCTGACGAAAGTTGTTCGATCATGATTTTTCCTCCTAAATAAAGCACGCTACCGCCCTACGGCATCAAAACACCGCATCAATAAAAGAGCGCTCTCAGTGCGTTACAGCCCTAAAATATCGGGTGCTAACACACGCTCTGTCGCAATAACTTGTTGCAGTAACCGACGCAATCTCCGTGGAAACTGAAGCGAGGTCACCACAACAACGACGTCATCCGGTATATCCTTAGTAGAATGCCAAACTGCGTATTTCATATAACGATCCCGGGGATCGCGGGGATCAAAAATACCTACCACGTTTATTTCTGCGCGCGCGGCTTGCAAAAGTGCGATGTCGGTTAAATCGGATAACCCACACAATAAAACTTTTCGACACCCTTTTGAAACGGATTCTGTAAACAGACGAAAACACGAATCACTCGCTTTTCGATAAAAATGAAACGAGCGCGAAAGGTATTCAGCCGTCAAACGACCTTTCTCTGCAAAGCCTTTCGGTGTTAAATAATAGAGATAACGGTTCGCTGGAATTTGTTCGATTTTTACTAATCCTTTAGTGACGCAATGTTTTAAGTACGCATTCGTCAACCCAAGCGCCAAGCCCAGGCGTTTCGCTAAACTCCGTTGCGTAATGTTGCTCTGTTGTTCAATCGATTGGAGAATGGGGAGCGTGATCTCCATATCATCGTCAGCGTTCATAGCATGAACACTGTACACGAATGGAAAAAATTTTCAAGACAAGAAATCGATAGAATCTGCAGAAACTTCTACCCGCGTAGCCTTTCCAACAACATCGAGTAACAACGTAACCCGCTTCGCTCCCGATTTAGCTTCAAAAATTCCCGCATAACCGGCCATGACGCCGTCTAAAATTTGAACAGAGTCGCCGGGGCGGAATTCTGGCGCCTTCTTCTCCGAATCCAGTTGCGAATTATTTTGCAAAAACTGAATAAAATCCGTCGGGACTTTTGCAGGCACTCCACCAAATCGTACCAGAGTCGACACACCACGAGTTGAGCGGATTGGCCCCCAATTGTCGTTCTCACTGTCGAGAAGGATAAATAAATAGCGCGGAAATACGGGCTCTTTGACCCATGTATAGCGCCCCAGACGCCTTTGGTGACGCTGCATCCAGGGCAAATAGGTTTGATAGTTTTGCCGTTGTAAATTTTCCTCAGCCGTACGCTCTTGGCGGGGTTTTGTATAAATTAAATACCACGAGGGAGAATTACGCACTAACACTCTGATCACACACTACAGACAGTAACTCATTACAAATTTGATCCACTGAATCTTGTTTCAAATAAGGATGGAAGGGCAAACTCAACACACGCTCTGCAGCCGCTTCGGCGGCGGGACAGGAAACTGGGCTGTTTAAATAGGGTAGCACGGCCGGTTGCTGATGCAGCGGCCTTGGATAATGGACGGCCGTTGGAATGTCGATCTCAGCCAGCCTTCTTTGCGTTTCATCCCGATCGTCTACCTGAATGGTATATTGCGCGTACGCGCTAATATTTTCAGAAGCAATATAAGGGATAGAAAATTGTCCTTTAAGTCGCTGGTTATACCAACTCGCCACTTCTTGGCGCTTTTCCAACTCGCCTCTGAACAAAGTTAATTTCTCTAACAATACAGCCGCTTGAAGGCTATCGAAACGCGCGTTGGTACCAATTAGTGTGTGGTGATAGCGCTCTTTTTGTCCATGATGACGGATCGAACGTATTCTCTCAGCCAGGTTGTCGTCGTTAGTAAAGCACGCGCCGCCATCTCCGTAGCAACCCAAGGGTTTAGAGGGGAAAAAACTGGTACAACCGATCGTCGTCAATCCACAGGAAAATTTACCCCAATGCGTCCCGCCAAAACTCTGGGCACCGTCTTCAATAACGGGTAATCCGTATCGATCTGCAACCCCATTAATGGCTGTTAAATCGGCACATTGCCCATACAGACTCACGGGCATGATTACTTTTGTCGCATCCGTGATGGCTACTTCTAACTTCCCCGGATCCATATTGTATGTTTTTTGATCAATATCGACAAAAACCGGGATCGCCCCCAGCAACAAAATAGTTTCAACCGTGGCGAAAAAACTGAAGGGCGAGGTAATGACTTCATCACCCGGCCCAATGTTCAAAGCCATCAAAGCCACTTGCAACGCCAGTGTCCCGCTCGACACCGTCACGCAGTGCTTAACACCCACAAATTCAGCCAGTTGCTTTTCTAACTCAATTACTTCCGGCCCCAAGATGAATTGGGTGTGTTCAAACACACGCAACATTCGTTCTTGTATCCGACCACTAATCAATTGATATTGTTGATTTAAGTCGATAAATTTCATACGGCCATTCAGTTACTCTTGTAAACCCGAGATGGTACCCAAAACAATCGTTTACTTCAATCGCCAACCACAAAATCCGGTACCAACGTCATATTCTCACGATGACCGGTTTTCGTATTACGGTACACCACTCGATACGTAAGCCCTCCGTCTTTCGAAGCTCCCTCAACACTGGAATAAGGCACCTGCAATAAAATTCGAGTGGGATTAATCGTCTGCACGGTATAAATCTGATCTCTGAAGTAACGATTGTGTGAGCTATAAATGTATTGATTGAACGAATACGGAAAGAAATAACTCACTCCACCATTACCAACCGCGCTAATTATTTTTTTGTACGACGACGCATCTATGGGCAATAATTTATTATTAGTCAACGCTTCCCCCGAAATGCATTGACTCATATCCCCGTCGTAACACAACGTGCCGGCTCGGCGCAATAAGGCATTATTGCTCGCCACGTTGCTCTGCAATCGGTTTAATTGATCTCCATAATCCGGTGATAACGGTTGATCTCTATTCAAAATAGAACTCACCTCATTTTCAGCTTCTAAAGATTTTTCGTATTTTTGCGATACGCGCGCCCGCGCATCTAGAATATCTTGAGTAACTAAACTCGGTCCCATCTTAACGGGGACGATCGTCGCGTAATTTTGAAAAACATTGTGAATAACGCCCGGCCCAATCGGACTCGCAAGGTTATCTTCTTTAAATTGCGTGGAAAAATTACCTTCCTCTGGACTCGCGGCGTATGCCAAAATTTCACTTATTGTTTTTCGACATGCTGCGAGATCACTGAGGCCGCAACTCAACAACGGCGCTTCGGTCGAACCGGGTTTAACCCCCAAAATTCTGCCTAATTTCGTCGGATCCCCGCCGATCTGAAATGCCGTCACTGAAATAGCTCCACTCTGATGAACCGCGCTGACCGCCGTCGACAAGTTTTCGTTTAATCTTGCTAAAGACCCCAAGTTTATTTTTAACGAAGAGTTGAACGCCGACTTTTCATCTTTCGTCATAAAACGAAACGTAACCGCTGCATACAACACTCCACCAATTTGTTGCTCCGTTACAAATTTATCGCCACAATAAGCACGAAAATTAACGGGGTCTTGCACGTACTGTTGCCCAATCCACGTTAATGGCGACTGCTGATTGGAAGCAACGAAATGGCGACTTTTAAGAAAAATCGTCGCGCGATAAACAAAAGTCTGCGAATAATCCGTGTCTTTCAGGAGGTGCGCGTAATTGACGGCCACTTCTCCCTCAAATCCCGGCAAAGAAAATCCCCCGTCGCCTTTATAATCCAGTTGATCCATCACGTCATCGTAGGTGTACGCCGTGTCCATAGAAACAGACCCGGATGGCGTTCCGATATAATCCATCGTCCCACTCAAACACTGACCGACCGGAACGTCATTATCGGTAGACCATCCCTCTCCCAACGCCGTGGACAAATCGTTCTGCAACTTCAAAGCACTCGGAGGTTTTCTTTCCAGCGTGTGCGTATAAAAGGGATATGTCTTTTGCAGTTGAGCCATGGAACTTTCAGAATAAAATAAAAATAATACAGCAATAAATACGATACATTTAATTGAAAACATGAACCCTCCTTTAGGGGTGTAAATCGAACGAGTTTCTGATTTATAACACGACATTGAAACCGAGCAATACCGTGGTTAGAAAACTGTACGACCCGAACCGACTCGTGTACTATTTAAAATATGGAGTTAACACCACTAACTGCACTGTCGCCACTGGATGGGCGCTATCAAGAAAAACTTTCCAAGCTAAGGCCACTATTAAGTGAATACGGTCTCGTTCGTTATCGCGTCCTGATTGAAATCCGCTGGCTGATTTGGCTCAGCAAAGAAAAACAAATACCCGAAATCCCTCCGCTCCGCGCCTCCGATTGTAAAAAATTAGAACAAATTGCCTCCGCTTTTAGCCTGAAAAACGCAGAAATGATCAAAACCATCGAACGAAAAACCAATCACGACGTTAAGGCGGTTGAATATTTCTTACAGCAACAGTTCAAGAAAGACGTGACGCTCAAGCCGTTGATCCCCTTCATTCACTTTGGCTGCACCTCCGAAGACATCAATAACCTTTCATATTCTTTGATGTTCACAGACACTCGGGACAAGATACTCTTGCCCGCTTTGGAGCAACTCATCGACGCGCTCGAACGCTTAGCTACAAAAAACGCGGGTATGGCGATGCTGTCAAGGACCCACGGCCAACCGGCCACTCCCACCACGCTGGGAAAAGAAATAGCAAATTTTGTCGCGCGTTTAAATGATCAATACCAACGCCTATCAGACCTGCCATTAACTGGAAAAATGAATGGAGCCGTTGGGAACTTTAACGCACACCGCGTCGCGTATCCCAAAGTCGATTGGCCTTCCGTCAGCCGGCGTTTCGTTGAATCCTTGGGGCTAGAAAATAATGAATACACCACGCAAATCGAACCACACGATCGGTTAGCGGAATTATTTCACGTCATTTCTCGATTGAATAATATTCTGATCAATACGTGTCGCGATTTTTGGGGTTATATCAGTTTGGGTTATTTCCAACAAAAATCGGTCGCTGGTGAAATTGGCTCTTCAACCATGCCGCATAAAATTAACCCAATTGATTTTGAAAATGCGGAAGGAAATCTCGGCTTGGCAAACGCCTTACTCAATCATCTATCCAACAAATTGCCGATTTCTCGTTGGCAACGCGATCTCAGCGATTCTACGGTGATGCGCAACTGCGGAACGGCTTTTGGTTACTCGCTGATTGCGTATCAATCGATAAATAAAGGCTTAAGTAAATTGAGCGTGAATGAATCCCAGATCAAACACGATTTGGAAACACGTTGGGAAGTAGTCGCAGAAGCCGTTCAAACCGTCATGCGACGGTATGGAATCAGTGAGGCTTACGAAAAACTAAAAATACTGACGCGCGGGAAATCTTTTGATAAAAATCAATTTTTAAAATTAATTAATGAACTACCGTTACCCAAGGAAACTAAAAAACAATTGCTGACACTCACGCCGCAAAATTACGTTGGATTCGCAGAAAAATTAACAAAAAAAATAGGATGAAATAATCGCCATGGGATTAGGCAAATGGTTATTTAAAAAAATCAGTGCTTACTTGACGAGTGAGTCCGGTGAAGAACGACACGCTTACTTGAGCGATTTCGATCGGATCTGCCACGAAATCATCCCCGGTGATGTATTGCTTGTTGAAGGGACTAATCGCATCAGCAAAATGATCAAGCGAATCACGCACAGCCCGTGGACGCACTCCGCGTTATACATCGGTCGATTGCACAGCATCGAAGATCCCGAATTGCGGCAATTAGTCCGACGTTATTATCACGGTCCTGCGGGAAAACAACTCCTGATCGAAAGTCTCTTGGGCAAAGGCACCATTATTCAGCCCATCACCGAGTACCGTCATCACCATATTCGCATTTGTCGACCCACGGGTATTTCACACACGGATGCACAACGGGTAATCGGATACGCCATCCGACACCTCGGACATAAATACAACCTCCGACATATTATGGATTTAGGCCGCTTTTTTTTGGGCAGCCATCTACTTCCACGCCGATGGAAATCCACGTTATTTGAACAAGAGACCCCCGGAAAAGTCACGCAAGATATTTGTTCGGCCATGATCGCGAGTGCATTCACGTCCATCAAATTTCCCATACTGCCCTTGATCCGTGAAGACGATAAACACAACGTTGAAATGATTCACCGTAATCCCAAATTATTCACGCCCAGCGATTTCGATTATTCCCCTTATTTTGCTATCATAAAATACCCTATTTTTCCTTTAGCGGGGCACGGGCCTTACCGAGATCTGCCGTGGCACGAAGGCTTAATCAGTGACGACGATGGAGTTGTCAAAGAAGTCCCTATCCCCAAAAAGGAACCGTAGCCTTGATGCAGCGAATTGTAGCCTGGGTGCAGCCACGCTTCGAGGCGTAACCCAGGAATTCCTTGATTACGCATGGCTCCATCAAGGCTACCCCAGGCTACGTACTATAATTTGATGTAGGCATTTACGGAGATACACCCATGGCCATGAACGTCGCGCAAAAAATCATTCGCAAACATTTACTGGAAGGGAAAATGACCCCCGGCACGGAAATTGCCCTCAAAATAGACCAAACTTTATGCCAAGACGCCACCGGAACGCTCGTCATGTTAGAGCTAGAATCCATGGGCTTAGAACGCACCAAAGCCGAATTATCCGCACAATACGTGGACCACAACTTAATTCAAGAAGATTATAAAAACCCCGACGACCACCTGTTTCTCGAAAGCGCCGCCAAACGTTTCGGTTTTTATTTCAGTCGTCCCGGCAATGGCGTCAGCCACCCCGTTCACATGCAAAACTTCGGAAAACCCGGGAAAACTTTAGCGGGGTCGGACAGCCACACCTGTGCCGCCGGTTCATTAGGAATGGTCGCCATCGGATCGGGTGGATTAGAAGTGGCCATGGCCATTGCAGGACATCCGCTTTATATCAAAATGCCCAAAATTTTCGGAGTAAAATTAACTGGAAAATTACCGAACTGGGTCAGCGCAAAAGACATTATCTTGGAAATGCTGCGTCGTTACGGCGTAAAAGGCGGCGTCGGATGCATCATCGAATATTACGGACCCGGTTTAAAATATTTATCCGCAATGGATCGCCACGTCATTGCGAACATGGGCGCGGAATTGGGTGCAACGACCACCGTATTCCCCTCCGATGAAAAAATAAAAGAATTTTTGAAGAGCGTCGGTCGTGGGAAAGATTGGATTGAACTCAGCGCGGATAAAAACGCCACGTACGACCGCACGGATGAAATCAATTTATCTAAATTAGTACCGTTAATAGCAAAACCACAAAGTCCCGGCAACGTGGTTCCCGTGAAAGAATTAGCGGGTCAAGAAATCTATCAAGCGTACATCGGCTCCTCCGCCAATCCCGGCTTTCGTGATTTTGCAATTTCCGCCGCAATGGTAAAAGGGAAAACCGTTAAAAATGGCGTCTCTTTCGATATTAATCCTTCTTCGCGAATGATCTTAGAAGAACTCGTGAAAGACAGGCATTTGGAACACCTGATTCATGCGGGTGGACGCATTCACCAAGCCGGCTGTAACGGTTGTATCGGTATGGGACAAGCCCCCGCCAGCGGAAGAAACAGTTTACGTACCGTACCGCGTAATTTTCCAGGGCGCTCTGGAACACCCGACGATTCCGTATTTTTATGCAGCCCTGAAACGGCAACCGCCTCCGCACTAAGGGGCGTGATCACCGATCCTCGCGACCTTCGCATTCCCTATCCCAAAATTAAAATCTCCAAAAAACGGGATATAAATAAAAACTGTTTCGAAAAACCACTTCCTCTGGATAAAGCAAAAAAAATTCCTTTAGTGAAGGGGCCCAACATCGTTACCTTGCCGACGTTAGAGCCCATTCCAAAAAGTTTTGAATTACCGGTGATTTTAAAGGTGGGTGACAACATCTCGACAGATGAAATTTCACCGGCGGGAAATAAAGTGCTGCCCTACCGCAGCAATATTCCCAAGATCAGCGAATTTTCATTTCACGCCGTTGATCCTGAGTACTATCACCGCGCCACTGAAACACGCGACGCGGGCGGACATATTATTGTGGGGGGTGAAAATTACGGACAAGGATCCAGCCGCGAACACGCGGCACTGGCCCCCCGATATTTGGGATTACGCGCCGTCATCGCAAAAAGTTTTGCGCGCATTCACTGGCAAAATCTCGTTAATTTCGGTGTTATTCCATTAACCTTTAAAAATCCGAAAGATTATGACTTACTTAAAGTCGGCGATGTAATCGCAATCGACGATCTGCACCAGATCTTAGAACGAGATCACGCCCCTGAACAAGCCGATCTGACGATTAAAATCGTCAACAAAAATAAAACCATCACGGTGCATCACGATTTATCTGAAAGGCAAAAAGAAGTGATCCTGTGCGGCAGTCTAATCAATTGGGTAAAAAAGAAAAGTCATCGCTGATTAAATTCACGCAAGCGCATACGCCAATGCCAATACACCAACAAGGCGCCTATTAACAAAGCCAATGTAGACGCAAGACGAAAACCAATCACACCCAAGTGTGCGGGAAACCCCAACAAATAACCCAACGGGACCGACACCACCCAAATCGAAATAATTCCCACCCACATAGCAAATCGAGTGTCGTAGAGGCCGCGCAAAGCTCCTGTAAAAATATGGCGCCACGATTCAAAAGTGAGTAGAAAAATAACTATAATAAATAATATTTTAATCAAATGCACCGTCATCGCATTATGCGGATCATTCACGTCTAAATACAGCGAAGCCAACAGCTTAGGAAAAAAAATAAAGATCACGGTAAAAATAACCGCAATACTGATAGACACGCCAACGCAAACGTTGGTCTCACGCTGAATATCTCGATAGTGTTTTCCACCGACCGATTGACTCACCAAAATACCGGTCGCTTCCGCAACAGCGAACATAGGCACAATAAAAAGAAACATACACTGTTGTGTCACTTGTGCAGCTGCAAGAGCACTCGTGCCCAACCAACCAATCATCATGGCAATCACAAAAAATCCCAATAACTCACCGCCAAACTGAACGCTCATGGGCCAGCCGATTGCAAAGAGCTGACGCAAATAACACCACTTTCGATCTTTCCTCTTTGAAAAAAGTTGAAGTGGCTTAAATTGCTTCAAATAATAAAAGCCCAACACAATATAAAGTACGTTCAAGTAAGTTTGAATGGCCAATGCGTAGGATAATCCCGCCACACCCTGGGCAGGAATTCCCAGCCCTCCATAAATTAATGCATATGCCGTCGGAATAAACACACTCAAACAAATCACGTTTCCAATAATCACAAACTTTTGTTTCAGCATTCCATAACACGCCTGTTGCAGCGCCGCCAAAATAACATAAGCGGGCGTACCCCAAACCAATGCGTGAAAAAAAGTTCTGACGTAGGAAACTAATCCTGGAATTTGCCCACTCCACAACAAAAGACGATCGACACAGAGGAATAAAATAATTAATGGGATCGATAAAAACAGGGCGAGCACACAGGATTCTCGAATAATCGTCCCAATTTCATAAAATTTTCCTGCGCCGTATGCTTGCCCCACCACCACCGCGACGGAAAACAACAGTGCGATAAAAGTCACGAGGATGGCGATTTGAGTCGCCGTCATGAGTGCACTCGCGGCCAATACCCCATGCCCCAAATGCGCGAGCATCAACATTCCAATAAAACCGCTGAGCATTTGCAGCAAGCGCGACCCCGCCATGGGCATGGCCAAGCGCATGACTCGTTTTATCAGTTCCCACAGGCTTTGGGATGGCTGCGCGGACTGTACTGAAAGATCGCCCTGCGACATGATGAATCACCGAAGAAAAGCGGGGTATGGTACCATACAATATAAGACATGACCAAAAACACAATAACATTACACGAAGTGATTCCAAAAAATTTATCGGGCCTGCGGCTGGATCGCGCGCTCGCGCAATTATTTCCACAGTATTCGCGATCGCAATTCCAAACCTGGATCCGCGCTGGAAACGCCACCGTCGACGGCAACGTTCAAAATAAAATAAGAGAAATCGTCAAAGAAAATCAAATCATCGATATCACTGCGCCAATTGTGCCGGACGAGCGATGGCTTCCTCAAGAAATCCCACTCGACATTATCTATGAAGACAATGCCATCATCGTCATCAACAAACCCGCAGGATTAGTCGTTCATCCCGGCGCGGGCACTCCCGACCACACACTCGTCAACGCGTTGTTGTACCACGATCCTCAACTGGCATCCGTGCCACGCGCAGGCGTCATTCACCGCCTGGATAAAAACACCACCGGATTAATGGTGATCGCACGCACTTTAGAAGTGCACCATTTTTTAGTGAAGCAAATGAAATTACGACACATTCAGCGCGAATACGAAGCGGTTGTGAATGGTGTGATGATTGCGGGCGGCACAGTCAATGAAAAAATAGGACGACACCCCACGCAACGAATCAAAATGGCGGTTGTGGATTCGGGCCGCGAAGCCGTTACGCATTATCGCGTTCTCGAACGATACCGCGCCCATACTTATATTCACGTGCAATTAGAAACGGGGCGAACCCATCAAATTCGGGTACACCTCACGCATATTCATTACCCCATCGTCGGCGACACCACGTATGGACGACACACGGCTCCTCCCGCGAAGGCTTCCCACGAATTAAAAGCAACCCTGCAGGCGTTTCATCGTCAAGCCTTACACGCCTGTCGACTGGCGCTTCTCCATCCCAAAACCCATGAGCGCATGGAATGGAGTGCCCCTTTACCTTCTGATATGGCACACTTATTAGAAGTATTAAGAGAAGACGCCGGTGACCACCAATAATCATTACCTCAAACCAGAATGGCCAGCACCCCACTCCATTCGCGCTTACACCTCAACCCGCCTATCGGGCTCGAGCACTGGCCCTTACGCGCATTTAATTCAAGACCTATCGCTGCCCAACGAACCGATTTGGTTGAAGCAGGTCCATGGCAATGTCGCGGTTTCATTAGATGTCCCATACACAAGTTTCGCAGGTAACTCCCCCACGGCAGACGCCTCATACACACACCAAACAAATCGCGTGTGCGCCGTTTTAACCGCCGACTGTTTACCCATCCTCCTCGCCGATCGGGAAGGCCGAGCCGTCGCGGCCATCCACGCCGGGTGGCGCGGCTTATTGAAAGGTGTGATCGATGCCACCGTGCAAAACCTGCGCGTCCCTCCCGAGAACCTTCTGGCTTGGCTAGGGCCAGCCATTGGACCCGAAATGTTCGAAGTTGGCGAAGAAGTTCGAACGGCTTACCTCGAGCGGGATCCCCAATACGCGGTCGCGTTTAAGCCGCACCGGAACCGATGGTTAGCGGATCTGTATCATTTGGCACGCCTGGACCTAAACCAACTCGGCGTTTCAGCGCTCTACGGGGGTAACTTCTGCACCTACCAAGACCAACGCCGTTTTTACTCTCACCGCCGCGACAACGGCCGCACCGGCCGAATGGCCACTTTAATATGGATCGTGAAGCCATAAACCGGTAGAATAAAGTTCTTTTAATGTCACCGATATCGAGTTGTTAATATGAAGAAATTATCTCACTTAATTCTTGCGGGCACACTCAGTCTCCTGCCGTTACCCTCACTGGCACTGGGTATGGCTTACCTACCCTCCAACGTCGCTGGAAAAACGATGCCCAGTCTGGCACCAATGTTAAGCACCGCGACCCCGGCCGTAGTCAACATCGCCGTTGAAAAAATTATTCCGCAAGCCGATAACCCCCTGCAACCGCAACTCGATCCGTCACCCCCGACAAAAGTCGTCGGCGTGGGTTCGGGTGTGATTATTAATGCCGAAAAAGGTTACATCGTCACCAACGCACACGTCGTCAAAGATCAAGAAATCATGATCGTGACGCTCAAAGACGGGCGACGCTACCGCGCAAAATTAATCGGTAAAGACGACGGTTTTGATATTGCCGTTATTCAAATACACGCCAATCACCTCACTGCAATCACCGTCGGCGATTCCAATCAATTAAAAGTGGGTGATTTTGTCGTCGCCATTGGAAGTCCTTTTGGATTGACGCAAACGGTGACATCGGGTGTCGTCAGTGCACTCAATCGATCGGAGCCGCGCATCGACAGCTTCCAGAACTTTATTCAAACCGATGCGCCCATTAATCCGGGAAATTCGGGCGGCGCTTTACTCGACCTGCAAGGAAAATTAGTCGGTATCAATACGGCTATTGTTTCACCGTCTTCGGGTAACATCGGTATTGGTTTTGCGATACCGAGCGACATGGTCAACAGCGTCGCCGAACAACTCATCCAATACGGCAAAGTCGAGCGCGGCATGCTCGGTGTGATGGCACAAAATATTACGCCAGAACTCGCCGACGCCATGCACCTGAAACACAACCGCGGTGCAATCGTCACCGAAGTCGTTCCCGATAGTCCCGCAGCGGCAGCAGGGTTTCACGTACAAGACATTATCGAATCAGTTAACAACACGGGCATTGATAGCTCGGAACAATTGCACAACATACTGGGATTAGTGCGTCCCGGTACGTTGGTTCATCTCACGGTATTGCGCGACCACAAAACCCGAGAACTCAAAGCAGTCATCGCGAATCCAAAAACGCTGCTGCAAGAACGCGCTCTGCCCTTTATTGCCGGCATGCGCTTACAAAAATTCAGCGATCTCGAACCCGACGGCAGTGTACTCGACGGTGTACTCGTCATCAGCGTGGACGACAGCAGCAGTGGTGCTTTAGCAGGACTCATCCCCGGCGATGTGATCATCAGCGCGAATGGCGAATCGACACCAACCGTTCAAAAATTAATTCAAATTGCGGACAGCAAATCCAATCAGCTACTGCTTAAAGTTTCGCGTGGAAATGGACAATTATTCTTAGTGATTCAGCAAGATCAATAAAAATCCCCGCCCCAAGTGGCGAGGTTATTTCGCCTGCGCGGGGCAGGCCATGTTTCGGGACGTAACCCGGGAATTTCTACATTCACTCACGCACTAAGCCTTAAACCTGCATCGGCAGAACTTGATGTCGTCGATCTCTTTATTTCGTCACCTAACTTTCCAGTCAGCTCGATCAATAAATCCATTTTTTGTACGTATTGTTGAATTGTTCTTTCAATTCCGCTCTTCTCTAAGTCAGAACCGTTTTTAATTTCTTCCGATCTTTCAAGTTGGAACTGGGGAAAAGTTTTGTGTATCTCTGCGGCAATAGCGTTTAATATATCGTTTAAGATTAGACCATGTTCAGAGTAGTTACCCCACTGATTCCTTACGTCCAAAAGACATTCCCGGAAAATGACTGAAACGGGTATTGGATCACTGCCACTCGAAACGAAAAAGCTGCTATTGGAATTCGTCCCAAGGCGCTCAACCGCTGGATTAGAATTAATACGATTCAATACTTTTACTAAAAGTAATAAGTGAAAAATGGATAGCTCGGATACTGGCGATTCACCCGTGTAACTTTCCAGTTCTTTTTCAGATAACGCTAATTTAAACCATTCAATGCAGTCTTGTAATTCTAGATCAGTGCGCTCACCCGCAATCTGCTCAAAAATTTCAATCAATTGATCTCTTAACATCGTTAACTTTTCTGCTAAGGGTGGGTTTTCGGTCGTGATGAAAGAAGAACCCTCAGCAAAGAAAATCTTTTGGTGACACATCACGCGAGTAAATCGATCTACTGGAGGTAATTGGAGCCCTAACTCATCCAACTGATGCAATCGATACGTTTGTTTTCCTCTCATAATCATATTGTCTTTTATAGAGTTGACACCCTTTTCAAAGATTCCTTTGATTTCATCTGCAGTAGCTTCTTGGGACACTGTAATCGTGAAATAAGCAATGAGCTCATGCTTAGCTCCAAAGTAGAAAAGGAATGTGCCTGGATCTACCGACGCTCGGGTTTTGGAGACCACCGCTTGAATCACGTGAGTGTCGTTCACGGTTGTTCCCACTCCTCCTTTCAGACTTTTCCCACGACTTCTTGTGCACTTATCTTGAAAATCAGAGGTGGAACCCGAGCAAGGTTCCGACGTAACTGGCAATAGCGATCGAATGCTTTCTAATTCAATCTGCAGTAATTCCACATTGTCGTGATCATCACTACCAAACTCGATACACTCTTTAGGGGTGAATGTTATTACAGGAATAGAACTGCCAATGACAGCACGTCTGAACGTTGGCCACCACCAGAAGTAGCCATCATCATTCTGCCACTTTTTCAAATCAACAGTCGCCTTATTCATATATTGTATCGGCGGCATACCGGAAGTCGGAATACGCCTTATCTCGTGGTCGACTGTGTCTAAAGTTCCTTTACTATCGATGATAATAATGGGAGCAACAACAATGACCTTCCCATCGGGACTCCACAGAGTGGTAGTAAGTTGCGGAATTTTCAAAATTTTATTCAATTTGTTTCCCGCTGAGTTTTTTATAGTCACGATTTTTTGCGTGGTTATAGCGGTACTCTCAGTGGCACTGTTTAAATGAGTAGCTCCAGCAAGGAAGCTTGCTCGCACGGGTCCGTATTCAATTTTGTGTGCTGCTTTGCTGAGCTCATCGTCTATTTCTTTGCACTGTTTCGCTATAGCTATTTTCGTTTTGCATTGGTCAATGCTGTCTTTCGGCCCAGTAATACCGATCGCACGGAAATTTGAAGCATCAAAGGGGGTGGCGATAAACGACTCCACTCCCTCGATTCCTAGATCAATCAGCTGTTTACGCACTTGCGTGAGTTGGGTTTCAGTAACGTCACGTTCCGTAGAAATCAGATAAAGGGTATCATTACCCTCCTCCCCCTCTTCAAGTAGGTAATGAGGAAACGTGGGTTCATCATTTCGCACATCGCGAAAACCAGCTTCTGTGAGAATGTCAGTTAATTTCTGCTTTTGATCCGCTGAAAGAGGGATATCCGCAATAACACGAAAGTTGGCAGCACTATTTGAAAAAACCCCTTCTGACTCGTTTGCAGCATACTTCAGTTCCTCTTGGAAACTAAAGTCATAAACAGCTCGGGTAAAAGGCGGAGTATCTTTAGAGCCAAGCGACAGCGCTCTGAGTGGCCAAGAATGTGACGTGTTATGCAGAGAACGGAAAATATTTGTGCTCACCAGAAAAGATGTCGGTAATAAATTTAAATAGCTTAAAATGTATACTAAAGCATCATCAATCTCTGAACTTCGACCTCCATTCCAAGTAATAGAGAGCATATCATCGGTAATATCGAAGAGAATTTGAGAACCTTTTTTTGCTTCCAGCTCTTGTTTTATTTTCAGCTCTTGTTTTGCTAAATTAAAAATCTCTTCCTTTTGACGCTCATTCAGCAGCAACATGATCCATGGTGAAAGGTTGGTGTGTAACATGGGCTCGGGCAATTTTTTTAATTGTGTTATTGTTGAGGCATTAAATGTATATTCTATATATTCGCTCTGTTTGGTGCCCCAGATTAATTGATCCCAGTAAGCTAAAGTTATGTTTCCTATTTCGCCCAGTACATCCACTAAATCCTTGAATGACAGTTTACCTAAAGAATCGCCCTTCTTAACCGCTTCAATGAAATCAGAAAGTTTCTTACTCAACTCGCTCTTTTTGTCGCTGTTTTTGAATTGTTGTGAAAAATTCTCTAATACGCTCAGCAACGTTTCTTTATATTGAGCTGCATATTGACCCGCTATTTCGACTGGAACCAGCGATGAATTGGCTGCATCACGCATTGCTCTACTCATACCTTGCCACCTTTATATTAGGATTAGGGTTGAAAGTGCTTAAAAGCATACCACCTTGACATTAAGAAAATCTGAAGGGGCTTTACCCCGGCTAACTTTCAGAAGATTTTGACGTGTATTCAGCAGCGTAAATTTTTGAAGAAACCCGGCGAATGTGGGCGCCGAGTTGAGACAGTTTTTCCTCGATGCATTCGTAGCCGCGATCAATGTGGTAAATGCGATCGACGATCGTGTTGCCGTTTGCCATCAGCCCCGCCAACACCAGTCCCGCCGACGCGCGTAAATCGGTGGCCATCACGGGCGCTCCCGTCAATATTTCTTTTCCTCGGATCCACGCTTTGTTGCCGTCTAATTTTATTTCGGCACCCATGCGACGCATCTCATGCACGTGCATAAATCGATTTTCAAAAACGGTTTCCGTAATCACCGATTCACCGTCTGCTACTACATTCATCGCCATCAGTTGTGCTTGCATATCAGTGGGAAATTCGGGGTAAGGTGCTGTGGCTACATCGACGGCTTTGGGTCTTCGCCCTTCCATGTCTAAATCGATCCAATCTTCACCGATTTTAATTTTAGCGCCGGCTTCGCGTAATTTTCCAAGCACGGCGCCCAAGGTTTTTGGAACCACGTCTTTAATGCGCACACACCCCCGCGTCATGGCCGCTGCAGTTAAATAAGTCCCCGCCTCAATTCGATCCGGCATAATCGCGTAATTTCCTCCCGACAAACGATCAACGCCATCAATCACAACCGTATCGGTACCCGCACCATCAATTCGTGCACCCATTTTATTCAGGAAATTCACTAAATCCTGCACTTCGGGTTCGCACGCGGCGTTGTGGATGATGGTTTGTCCTTCCGCTAAAACCGCCGCCATAATTAAATTTTCCGTGCCAGTCACCGTAATTTTTCCCAAATTGAGTTCGGTTCCTTTCAAACGACCGTCCACGGACCCTCGAATAAAACCATTTTCTACTTCGATCTCAGCACCCAGTGCACGCATGCCATCGATGTGTACGTCCACCGGGCGCGACCCAATCGCACAACCTCCCGGCAGCGAAACCTCCGCGCTGCCAAATCGCGATAGTAATGGCCCTAACACTAATATCGACGCACGCATGGTTTTCACCAATTCATAGGGGGCATGCATGTTGTTCATTCGCGAGCAATCCACTTCGATATTCATACGCTCGCCCACGGTGATTTGCGCCCCCATGCGACCCAACAATTCCATCATCGTGGTGACGTCGTTGAGGTGAGGAATGTTACTCAGCGTAATGGGTTCTTCAATCAGTAGCGTACCGGCCAAAACGGGTAAAACGGCATTCTTAGCCCCGGATATTCGAACCGTGCCGTTTAACGCAATGCCGCCAGTAATAACTAATTTGTCCATGAAATGTCCTTATCTCCGGACGAATAACAAAGTCTGCGAGTGATCATTATATGTTCATTATAGCAATTTATAGCAAGCTCAGACCGGCGACCTTACGCTCAGCCAGAACTCGGGTTATAATACCGAAATCATGACACACTGCCTACTAGATCCTGCTGAGTTACCGCCACTATGACCCATATAGTAGAAAGTGCGACAGGATCTAAAAGCTTGCGAGAGGGCGAGAACTTATGCCAGCTCGGAAAGGCTGTTATCGCCATCGAAGAGCAAGCGATTAAGCAACTCCACGACCGAATTGGTCAAAATTTTTCCACCACGTGCCGCTTAATTCTCGACTGCAAAGGCCGCGTTGTCGTTCTGGGAATGGGCAAATCCGGGCATATTGCTAAAAAAATTGCCGCAACCTTAGCAAGCACAGGAACCCCCGCTTTTTATGTCCATGCTGGGGAAGCCAGCCATGGCGATATCGGCATGATCACGGAGAACGACGTCGTAATGGCTATCTCGTATTCGGGCGAGACCCCAGAGGTCATTAATGTATTACCCACTGTCAAGCAACTCAACATCCCCCTCGTCGCGATCACAGGCCAGATGCAATCGACGTTGGCGCGCGTGGCCACCACAACCCTGGACGCCAGCGTTGAACAAGAAGCATGCCCCCTGGGGCTCGCACCCACGTCCAGCACTACCGCCATGTTGGTCCTGGGTGATGCCATTGCCATTACACTGCTGCAAACGCGCGGATTTACGGCGGATGATTTTGCGCGCTTTCACCCCGGCGGTTCTTTGGGACGACGGCTTCTGTTGACCATCGATGATATCATGCACGCAAACGACTCCATGCCACTCGTCAAACACACGTGCCCTTTAGACGAAGCCTTGGTTGAAATTACTAAAAAAAGCTTGGGCATGACTACCATCGTTGACGACCAGGGTCGGCTTGTAGGTGTTTTTACTGATGGCGACCTTCGCCGCACACTTGATCAAGGACACGATATCCATAAGACGCAAATCGGCGCAGTCATGACGGAAGTCGGCATCACGGTTTCGCGACACTTATTAGCCGCTGAAGCACTGAAAATGATGCACGAACATAAAATTACTTCATTGGTAGTGGTCAACGACCAACGTCTTCCCTTGGGAGTCGTACACATGCACGATTTGCTTCGCGTGGGCATGACGTAAATGACGATCGATTCCGCCCTCCGACAAAAAGCGCGCCGAATTAAACTCCTGATTCTCGACGTCGATGGCGTCCTAACCGACGGAAAAATTTGTTATACGTCCGATGGCAAAGAATTAAAGTTTTTTCACGTTCACGATGGGTTGGGCATCAAGCGTTTACAACAAACCGGCGTTGACGTTGCCATAATTTCCAGCCGAGACAGCGTTGCCGTACAGACTCGTATGCAGGAATTGGGTATCAAACACATTTATCAGGGGCAAAAAGATAAATTAACGGCTTTCGAAAAATTGCTAACCGATTTGCAGTTAACGCCTGAAATGACGGCTTTTGCGGGCGACGATTTACCCGATCTTCCGGTTTTGGAACGCGTCGGGCTTGCTATTGCCGTAAAAAATGCTGTCGATACCGTCAAAAAAGCTGCCGATTACCAGACGAAACGTTCGGGGGGGGAAGGCGCTGTGCGCGAAATTTGCGAGATGATATTGTCACTGCAAACTCATATTTGGAATAGAGGGTCATGAACCGAAACTTTTGGTTAAGTTTATTTTTAATAATCGCTGCCTCGTTGAGCACATTGTTCATGCTGCGCAGTACTCAACACGAATCGCCTCCACCCACGCAACAATTAAATCAACGCCCCGACGCCTTCATGGTTAACGTGGATTATTCAGAATACGATGACCAAGGAAATCTGCACAGCCATTTACTCACGCCAAAAGTCATTCACTATCCGAATCAAAATTCTGCGGTATTCGCTCAACCGAATTTCATGATTTATACGAGTGAACGTGTTCCGTGGTACATTACGGCCGAACACGGAACGAGCCGAGACGGCATCAATTCCGTATTTTTGCGCGATGACGTTCACATCCATCAACCCGCTGAACCGGACAATCCGGAAACCACGATCCTCACGACCACCGCAACCATACACCCGCCGCAATCCACCGCAACGACTGACGACCCGGTCACCATCGTGAGGCCCGGTTCCCTCGTCAAAGGCACGGGCATGGAAGCCAATTTAAAGACCGGCGTCATAAAATTGTTTTCCCATTCACAAGGTTTTTACGACGGTGAAGAAACGGCTGAAGAAGTACCTAAAAAAGAGACTAAAAACACTTCTTCGACAAGAAAGTCGTATATCTGGTATCATAAAAGAAAACCTAAAAATTAAACACTATGCCGACTATTTTAAGCGCGAAAAACCTACAAAAAAGCTATAAATCCCGCCAAGTTGTTAAAGACGTCTCCATCAGTATCAGCAATGAAGTGGTAGGAATGCTCGGCCCCAACGGCGCTGGAAAGACAACGAGTTTTTACATGATTGTCGGTTTGATTTCTCCCGATAACGGTGAAGTGTATTTGGGAGATATCAACATCAGCCAATACCCCATGCATAAACGCGCGCGATTGGGGATTGGTTATCTCCCCCAAGAGACTTCCATTTTCCGTAAGTTGTCTGTCGAGGACAACATTCTGGCCATTCTTGAATTACGCGATGATTTATCGAAAAAACAGCGTCGAGAAAAATGCGAGAGCCTGATGCAAGAATTTCACATCGGACATTTACGCAAGATTCCTGGATTCAGCCTCTCCGGTGGTGAACGACGCCGCGTTGAAATCGCGCGCGCCTTGGCGATGGATCCTAAATTTATTCTCTTAGACGAACCTTTTGCCGGAATTGACCCTATTTCCGTCATCGATATTAAACGCATTATTATTCATTTACGCGATCGCGGCATTGGTATTTTAATTACTGACCACAACGTGCGAGAAACGTTAGATATTTGTCAACGCGCGTATATCGTCAACGAAGGCAGTATCATCGCCACAGGAAAACCCAGCGAAATTTTAGCCAACAAAGACGTTCGCGAAGTGTATCTGGGGCATGAATTTGACTTATAATCACACGATACACGGCAATTTATTGGTGATCGATACGCTCGGCGTACTCATTACCGGATCACACGACATCGGGAAAAGCGAGCTTACACTCAGTTTACTCGATCGAAAGCACACACTCGTGAGTGACGATGTTGTGGAAATAGCAAAGCAAAACGGAAAATTGATTGGCTCTTGCCCGTCGCTTACCCAAAACATGCTCATGATCACAGGCGTGGGTGTTGTTGACGTGTCTCAATTATTGGGTGAACGCGCAACTCTCGATCACCACGAAATTAATCTTTGTATTGATCTTGTCGCACCAAATAAAATGCCACCAGTGGATGACCCTTTAAAACCGCTGTATCATAATGAAAAAGTTTTAGATATTACTGTTCCGAAAATCACGTTCCCGGCAAATCTCGGAAGAAATTTACCGCTGTTGATCGAAACACTGGTAAAAAATCATCGCTTGCGTTTAACAGGCATTGACGTCGGCGATATCTTTGATAAAAAATGTCACTCAGCTCGAGACAAAAATGATTCGAAAAAAATTAAAAATAATAAATAAACTGGGGCTCCACGCGCGCGCCGCAATGAAATTGACGAACTTAGCGGGTCGGTATCAGAGCGAAATACAAATTGGCTATAAAGGACGTGAAGTCAGCGCGAAAAGCATCATGAGTCTGATGGTGTTGGCCGTCAGCTGCGGCCAAGAAGTTGAATTGATTGTGTCTGGCGACGACGAACAAGAGGCTGCACAGGCCGTTGAAGCGTTAATTAACGATCGGTTTGGTGAAGAGGCCTAGGACCTTGCAGGGCCATTTTTTCTAGGCGGACTCCATAAATCTAACAAGCTAGACGATGTTGTGAATTGAACTTCTTCAGAGTCTGAGTCTGAATCCGATTGAGAGTCGGCTGTGGTGTTATGGTAATCGCCGGGCTTTGGCGACGCCTCAGAAGCCGCCCTGGTCGTGGAAGTCGTGGTGGTTGTTGGAAAAAAACCATTTGAGAATTTTGCCGCCTGTCTTTGTCCTTCGATAGGTTCGGAATCAAAGCCCGAATCTGAAGAATTTGAATCAGAGTCACAGGAATCAGAGTCAGAATCTGAAGAATCTGAATCGGAGTCTGGACCTGGATCTGGATTTAGACTTGAATCCAGTCCCGCTTGAGGGGCGTCGTGGTTAGAACACACTTGTTGAAGCCAGCAGCTAACCAAGTTGTAACGCGCTTGTTGAAGCAATGTTCCGTTTGGGGCCGGACTCACAGTTTGCGGCAGTAGAGCTGTGGGATCAGTATCATCAGAGTTCACTACTGGCTGAGGAAATTCATCTGGACTTCCAGAGGAGGGTCTTGGGCGTTTCGCTGGCCGGCTTTTCTTCTTCTTCGTTTTTTTTTCTTTCGCTCCTCTTTTCTTCGATGCTCGTAGCTCCGCCTCTTCTACTTCTTCTTTTGTTTCCGATACTTCTTGTTTCGTCTTTTGTTGCTTAATTCTAGCCTCTAGCTTCCGAGCTGCTGCACTCTGCAACGCTTTAAACTCCCCTAATAACGTCTGTGTTGCGCTATCACTACCATCCAGATAAGGCAGTAGTCGTTTGATAGACAGATACCCCTCTATTGACAAGGGCTGATTGGGATACCGCAACTTACGCAACAATGCCCCAATCTTGGTAACGAGTTCCATTCGCCTCTCTCGCATTTCTTTGCAATTATCCTGAAAACTCACCTCGATAAATAATTTGTTTAATGAGTGTAGTTCCGATAAGTTTCGTTTTCGTTCATATCCTTCCCCTTTTTTTAATAACACCCTGCCTTCAATAGCTTCTATAAAGATTTTCTTGAGCTGGGTCACCCTCTCAGGCAAATATTGCCGCTTATCAAGCAACCAAATTGCTTCCGCGATGCGGACTTGATCATCGTTATTTATGTATTTGTATCCCTCACCCAGAAGTATGCACTCTGTTATTGCGTCTTCCAATCCTTTCAGGTCACCCCCTCGACGGGCGATGTTTATTTGCTCCTCGAGTGCTTCGACTACTCTGCTTTCTCGGCGTGGGGCTTTTTTTTGAGGTTCGTGCGATCGCATAGCTAATCTCGTTGCTGAGTTTGTTTGAAAAAATACGAAGAAGAAGTATAGCTGGATAATATTAAACAGATCTTAAAAAGCTAAAAAAATGGTAACTATTCACGCCCCATGGCAATTGCATTTGGCAGTATCTTGCGCTCCTCGCCAACGTCCCGCGGCTTGTCCGCGGGATCCAGAATCTTTTGTTTCCTAGATGCCGCGGACAAGCCGCGGCACGTCGGTGGTGGAAATAGGGCATCATTAAATTTGAGTGCAATTGCCATGGGGCGTGAATAGTTACAAAAAATGTAGCTTGGAATAATTAGGTAGGTCCGTTGGACTGAGCTTCGAAGACTAACGAATTAATTGTTGGGCTTCATTTCACTGGGCCCAATCTTTGGGAGGGATCCGCGGTATCGTTGTTATCAGATTCCTCGGGATTTTCTTGTTTTTTTTGATTTCCCTGTCCATTTGGGGGTTCGAGAAATGTCGTGGGCGCCATCATCATTTTGATACACTTATTAAGAGTAACAGAACTTTCTTTAAGTCCTCCGTAAATTAAAAGTAAATTTTTATTTTCATCATCTTCTATTAAAGCATTTTCAGTAACTTTCAAACACACGTGAAGCTTGAACAAACTAATCAGCAGATTATGTTTCTTCCCTTCTATTTCTGAAAGAAAATCCCATGCATTTAAAAGAGCATCATTACTGTGTTTACCATACAGCACCCATAAAGCTTCCGGAGGAATTTCCGTCAATATTACTTTTGCTCTTTGGTGAGGAGATAATTTTGAGGTTTTGTTCGATAAGAATCGAGAACCTAAAGGATTGAGAATTAAGGCTAACCTCACACTTCCCTCCTAAGCGATTAAAAAACCAGGATAGTATCGGCAAAGGCAATGCAAATCAAGATTTGTATTCTTAAAAAAACATTAATTTCCGGCAATAGTCATTTGATTAATTAATATTGAACCTGTTTTAATGTTGCTTCGATAATCCACGTCGTTTCCGACGAGCTGTACGCCACGAAACATATCGCGCAAATTGCTTGCGATCGTAATTTCTTCCACGGGATGCTGAATTTCACCGTTCTCAATCCAAAAACCAAACGCACCGCGAGAAAAATCACCCGTGGTAATATTAACGCCCTGCCCCATCAGATCAGTAATTAATAAACCCCTCCCCATTTCTTTGAGGAGCACATTCAAATTTTTTTGGGATGTGTTGACAAATAAATTATGTACACCACCTGCATTACCGGTCGTTTGCAGTCCTAATTTTCTTGCGGAATAGCTGCCCAAAACGTAATTCACTAAGACACCTTTGTCGACGTACTTAAGTTCCTGCGTTCTCACTCCTTCCGCATCGAACGGCGCACTACCCATTTCATTCGGCAAATGCGGATCTTGATGAATTGTGATGAATTTCGGGAAAACTGACTCACCCAAGCAATCCTTCAAAAAAGTGGTGCCGCGGTATAAATTACCACCACTGATACTATTGACGAAGGAACGCAATATGTTTCTTGCAACAGGCGCATGAAAAATCACCGGACAAACCCGCGTGGATATTTTTTTTGCCCCCAAACGTCGAACGGTTTTTTCTGCTACTTGATTGGCGACTACTTCCGGCGGTACTAATTTTTTGGGATCGTGCGCGGCCGTATATTCAGAATCGCACTGCATGTGGCCACTTTCTTCGGCAATCACGCTGCAATTGATGCTGTGATTCGTTTTCGTGTACGAACCCAAAAATCCGTGTGAATTCGCATAAATTTTGAAAAAGGTGAAGGTATTAACCGAAGCACCTTCTGAGTTCGTGATGCGCGCATCGTATTGGCGCGCCCTTGTTTCACAATCAATCGCCATTTTTATCGCGGCTGGTGGGTCAATTTCCCACGGGTGATGAAGCGACAAATCCGGATAATCGTACGCCATCAATGATGCGTCCGCTAACCCAGAATACGGATCTTCGTTGGTGTACTGAACCATCACCCGTGCTTTTTCAAGAGCAAGGGATAAGGCCGACGGCGACAAATCGGAAAGGTGCACCGAAGCCATGCGTTGTTTTCGATAAACCGTCAGAGAAACACTGTTGCTTTTATGGTGCTCCACCGTCTCCACGTCACCCAAGCGGGCGTTAACGGAAAATCCACTTTCAATGGCCGCAGAGATTTCGGCGTGATCTAGGCCTTTTTGCTCGGCGTGTGCCAGGAGGGTTTGAACATCGTGGATCAGTTGTTCGTATGCATGAGCCATATTTCATCACCACCAAAAGAATTGTGGAGGAGGGGGAGGACAAGTTCCATCAGCATCCGCAAGCTGAGCCGCGACGGCGTAAGCTGAGGAATGCTGGGAACTCGTCCTCCCCCTCCTCCACGATTCCTCTGAGCTCAATGCGTTCGCGTGCGGTGTTCTTTCCGCGTCGATTTCGCGCGCCCTTCTTCCAAATGGCCCGGTTTCACGGCAGCCATGGTTTCGGGCAGATGTTGAAGCGCCAACTCAAACACTTGATCAATCCATTTGACCGGATGAATTTTCAACCCTTGCGTCACGATTTTCGGAATTTCTTTTAAATCGCGCTTGTTTTCTTCAGGAATAATCACGTGCTTCAAACCACCGCGCAGAGCCGCTAACAATTTTTCTTTCAACCCACCAATTGGCAGTACCTCACCCCGTAAGGTAATTTCTCCCGTCATGGCAACGTCGGCGCGAACGGGAATTTGCGTAATCGCCGAAACCAACGCCGTACACATTCCAATACCCGCACTGGGCCCATCTTTCGGAGTCGCACCTTCGGGCACGTGAATATGAAAGTCGTGCTTTTGGAAAAAATCTTCCGAGATCCCCACCATTGCAGCGCGGGAACGAACCACCGTCATGGCGGCATGGATCGACTCTTGCATCACGTCACCCAGTCGCCCCGTGTGTAAAGACTTTCCTTTACCCGGCATGACCTGCGCTTCAATCGTTAATAATTCACCGCCAAATTCCGTCCACGCCAAACCAAATACTTGACCCACTTGATCACGCTCTTCCACCAAACCAAAACGGAAACGTTTCACGCCCAGATATTTTTCGAGATTGCTCCGAGTCACTCGGCGATGAACCAGCTTTCCTTTCGGCTCTTTTTCTTTTTCACTTAAAATTTCTTTTACTACTTTTCGGCAGATTTTCGAGAGGTCTCGTTCTAACGCACGAACACCCGCTTCTCGCGTGTACGTGCGGATAATTTCACGCACAGCACCGTCGGATATCTTGAGCTCGTCTTCCTTCAAACCCGTTTGCCTAATTTGACGCGGAATGAGGTATCGCTTCGCAATATTTAATTTCTCTTCCTCGGTGTAACCCGCCAAACGGATCACTTCCATACGATCCAACAGCGGAGGAGGTATGTCCAACGAATTCGCCGTCGCAATGAACATCACGTCGGACAAATCGTAATCCACTTCTAAATAATGATCGTTGAATGTGTGATTTTGCTCGGGATCCAAAACCTCCAACAATGCTGATGCGGGATCCCCTCGAAAATCCATCGCCATCTTATCCACTTCATCCAACATAAACAGCGGATTTCGAACTTTAACCTTCGCCATCTTTTGAATGATTTTACCGGGCAATGCACCAATGTACGTTCGACGATGTCCACGAATCTCCGCTTCGTCACGGATACCCCCTAACGAAATACGCACAAATTCACGACCCGTTGCATTGGCAATCGATTGTCCCAACGAAGTTTTACCTACCCCTGGAGGTCCAACCAAACACAAGATAGGGCCCTTTAATTTCTTCACGCGCTGCTGCACGGCAAGGTATTCAAGAATACGTTGTTTAACCTCAGCCAATCCGTAATGATCGGTCTCCAAAATTTCTTCTGCTTTCTTCAAATCCTTGCTGATTTTCGTCTGCGCCTTCCAGGGAACCTGGAGCAACCATTCCAAATAATTTCGTGACACGGTTGCTTCCGCCGACATGGACGGCATCATTTTTAATTTATTCAGCTCATTCAGTGCTTTTTCTTTGGCTTCTGCCGACATGCCCGCTTTTTCAATTTTTTCCAGCAATTGTTTCTGTTCGTCCAGCGGACTGCCTTCTTCAAGCTCGCCGAGTTCTTGCTGTATCGCTTTAATTTTCTCGCTCAAATAATATTGACGCTGACTTTTTTCTACTTGTTGTCGAACGCGCCCCTGAACGCGTTTTTCGACTTCAACCAAGTCAAGCTCTTGAGCCAACAAGGTTTGCAGCAATTCGAGTCGATGTTGAATTTCTGGCGCTTCAAGAATTTTTTGACGCGAATCTAATTTAATCGTCATGTGCGCGGCGACGCTGTCGGCCAAGCGACCAGGGTCATTGATGCTGGATAAAGAAGTCAATAATTCCGGCGGGATTTTCTTATTTAACTTAATCAATTGTTCGAATTGCGCTAACACGGCGCGAATCAGCGCCTGTACTTCAGATTTACCCGGATCACCGCTTTCTTCGATGAGTTCAATTTCGGCAACCAAGTAATTATCTTTTTTCTGCAGTTGAATTAATTTCGCGCGCTTCGCCCCCTCCACCAATACTTTTACGGTGCCGTCGGGTAATCGCAGCAACTGTAAAATGGTCGCAACGGTACCGACCTCATAGATATCTTTTTGAGCGGGAGAGTCAATATTCGGATCTTTCTGCGCGATAAGAAAAATTTGCTTTTCACCTTCCATCGCGGCTTCAAGCGCTTTGATGGATTCCGTGCGCCCAACGAAAAGCGGTATGACCATATGTGGGAACACCACGACGTCACGCAGTGGTAGCAATGCCAACACCATCGGCTGTTTTTGTTCTCCAGTCATAATTCCCCTACCCCTTATAAGAACAAGAGCCCGACAGACTCTTATTCCTGTACGACCTTATGTCGCTTTTTTTCGTTTTCATAAATGAACAATGGCGCAGAATCGCCATTGATAACTTTTGCGTCAATAACAACCTTTTTAAGGTCATGCATCGTTGGCAATTCGTACATCAAATCTAATAACGTGTGTTCGACAATGGAGCGAAGCCCCCGCGCACCCGTTTTTCTTTGAATGGCGCGTTTCGCAATTTGCTCCAGCGCATCTCTACGAAAATCAATATCCACGCCTTCTAGCTCAAATAATTTTTGGTATTGTTTGGTTAAAGCGTTTTTCGGCTCGGTCAAAATGCGCATCAACGCACTTTCATCCAACTCTTCCAAAGTTGCAACAATGGGCAAGCGCCCAACGAACTCAGGAATTAATCCAAATTTAATTAAATCTTCCGGCTCAACTTGTTTGAACAGTTCCGAAACGTTCGAGGAATCGTCTTTCGAACGCACTTCCGCAGAAAAACCAATGCCGCTTTTATCCGTTCGGTGTTGAACAATTTTATGTAACTCAGTAAAAGCTCCACCGCAGATAAACAGAATATTCGAAGTATCCACTTGAAGATATTCTTGTTGCGGATGTTTGCGCCCCCCTTGCGGTGGAATCGATGCTACCGTTCCTTCAATTAATTTCAATAACGCTTGTTGCACGCCTTCACCCGAAACATCGCGCGTCAACGAAGGACTATCGGTTTTACGCGCAATTTTATCGATTTCGTCGATATAAATAATCCCGGTTTTAGCCTTTTCAACATCGTAATTACATTTTTGCAATAATTTTTGCACGATGTTTTCAACGTCTTCTCCGACGTAACCGGCTTCGGTCAGCGTCGTGGCATCGGCAATCGCAAAAGGCACGTTTAAAATTCTCGCCAAGGTTTGCGCGAGCAAGGTTTTCCCCGATCCGGTCGGACCGATTAATAAAATATTGCTCTTTGCAATTTCAACGTCTTTATTCTGCGTGATGTGGTGGCTCAACCGTTTGTAGTGATTGTAGACAGCCACCGACAACACTTTCTTTGCAAAATCTTGACCAATCACGTATTCGTTGAGCAACCGATGAATTTCTTGCGGTGAGGGCAGTTTCTTCTGCGTTTCAACCGCGTGCGACAACTCTTCTTCGCGGATAATGTCAGTGCATAAATTGATGCATTCGTTGCAAACAAAAACAGAAGGACCCGCAATCAATTTACGCACTTCGTGCTGGCTCTTGCCGCAAAAGGAACAATGTAAGGTTTGTGCTTTATCTAAACTCATTCTTTACCTCATCACTTAACAGATTGGGGCTTCTTCCTTCACTTTCAACTGCTAGGATTGGGGTCGTTCCGTAAACACAGAATCTACAAGGCCATATTTCACCGCCTCTTCGGGGGTTAAAAAGTAGTCACGGTTGGTGTCCTTTTCAACCTCCTCAAAATTTTTACCGGTGTGTTTTGCTAAAATTCGCGTAATGCGATCGCTGATTAGTTTGGTGTGGCGCGCATGGATTTGAATGTCGCTGCCCTGTCCCTGGTACCCACCCAGAACCTGATGGATCATAACCGTCGAATGGGGTAAGCAGTGCCGCTTTCCTTGAGTGCCACCCGCCAATAATAAAGCCCCCGCGCTGGCCGCCTGGCCAATACACAACGTTCGTACGTCGGGTTTGATAAATTGCATAGTGTCGTAAATGGCCATTGCCGAAGTAACGGCCCCGCCCGGAGAGTTAATATATAAGTTTATGTCTTTATTGGGGTTTTCTGATTCCAAAAAAAGCATCTGCGCAATAACCAAATTGGCAAGATGGTCCTCGACCTGACCCACCAAAAAGACGATCCGGTCCTTCAGTAAGCGGGAATAAATATCATAGGCCCGCTCACCCCGGGACGTTTGCTCAATGACCATTGGAACTAATGTGCTCATACGATTCTCATCTCACTCTTTGGTTTGTTGGGCGTATTGAGTCGCCTCTTCGTAAGAAATATCCTTTTCGTGGATGTCCGTCTGCGCCAGTAGCTTCTCTATGGCTTGGTCTTCTAACACAACGGATTCAATTTCCGACAACATTCTCTTGTTATTATAATACCAGGAAATTACTTCTTCTGGTTTGTGATAAGCTTTTGCGATTTCCTCCACGCGGGCACGAACCTGATCCGCGTCCACTTTGATCTCATGCTCCTTGATGACTTCAGCCAACAACAAGCCCAATGCAACCCGCTTTTTCGCTTGGTCAACGTAAGGCTCCCGAGGCAGCTCTATCTTTTTAGCCTCTTCAGGCCGCTGAGTTTGTGCAGCCATTTGTTGACGCGTCATTTGCTGCAAATGATCCACTTCAGCATCCACTAAAGACTCCGGTATTTCAACAGGATTCACCTCAACCAACTTATCCAAAATATCTTTCTTAAGGCGCCTTTTCACTATCTGCTTGCTCTCTGTTTGCATCGTCGTTTGGATTTCCGAACGCAATTTATTCAACCCGCCTTCTTGGATTCCTAATTTTTTTGCAAACTCATCATCCACCAGCGGCAGCTTGGGTTCCTTAACTTTGTGTACCGTAATTTTGAATACGGCTTTTTTACCAGCTAATTCTTCACCGGGATAATCCTTAGGAAAAGTGACTTTAATATCCTTCGTTTCACCGGGTTTTATTCCTACAATACCTTCTTCGAAACCTTCAATCATGCGTTTCGATCCCAGCTCCAATTGAAAATCCTTTGCGCTGCCACGATCAAACGGTTCACCGTTAATGCTTCCCTCAAAATCAAGAACCACGCGATCACCGATTTTTGCAGCGCGATCCACTTCCTCCCACTCGGCGTGTTGTTTTTGCAGCGAGTGCAGCATCTGATCCACGTCGGGCTCTTTTACTTCAATGTGATAACGATGGATGTGTTGGCCCTTCAGCGACTTCAGCGTGATCTCGGGAAACACTTCAAAGTGAATCACAAATTCGACTGGCTTGCCTTTGGCGACTTGGCTGGTTTCGATGTGCGGATTCCCGGCAATATGTAAATGCTTTTCCTTGACCGCTTCTTGGAACTGAGACTGCAACAGTTCGTTGGCTGCTTCACCCAAAATTTCTTGTCCGTAACGCTTTTCCAGAACATTCATGGGTACTTTCCCGGGTCGGAACCCCGCCAGCTTCGCATTTTTGGCCGCCTTCTTAAGGCGAGCTTGATACACTACTTCTACCTGGGTAGTAGGGATTTGGATGGTCAGACGTCGTTTCAAACCGTTAAGCGCTTCAAGGGATAGAGACATAAATTTCCTCATCATACAGTTTTCGTGGTGCGAGAGGAGAGACTCGAACTCTCACAGGATAAACCTACTGGATCCTAAGTCCAGCGCGTCTACCAGTTCCGCCACTCTCGCTGAGTTTTCACGGGGTTAAGGGGCTTTATTGAACACTATTAAGACGAGTAAGACAAGTCTAAGGGTTAGGGCCTGTCCCCAGGTCAAAAAACGTACTAAGATAGCACCTGAACGATCCGGAGGCACAACAGGCTCCTTAACGACAGGATCAAAAAAACATGAAAACAAATCGAGCATTAATCCTCTGGATAGCGATTTTCTTCGCCCCAGCCACGTACGCCCTCGATGCGGCTATAAATAAGGTGGTTGACGCCAATGGCCAGATACAAGCCGTATTGATTACCACACCCGAAGTCATTTTCCAGGTGAGTGTCTATGGATTCCTTGAAAAGGTGTCCCCCAATGACCCCAAAGCAGCGGCTTACCAACGATTGAACCAGGCACTGGGCGATCATCCCATACCCCCGCCCCCTTCCAAGCCACTCGAGATCAAATATTACCCACCCTCTGCCCTCGATGGAAATGCTGGAAAGATCTCCGAGGTTAATGGGATCCAAGTTGTTTATTATTCCTGCAGCGCCTCCAACCCAACCTTAAACAGCATCCAATACGGTGGCCAAACCATAAACCCGGCCGCAAACAACGGTGCTTCACCGTTAACCGTCAATCCCCAATACCAACAAGCGTGTCAAAGTTTGAGCGGTAATGGCGGAAAAGTTCAACGAATTGGTGAAATTTCATTCAGTTATTACCCCACTAATCCCATTTCTTCTAATACGGGTGGCCAATTACGCCAAGTGGGAAATACCACCATAAGCTATAATTAACCGTATCTTATCAAAACGGGAATACGACAATGGAAACGCCAATGAACCGTTTGATGGTAACGTTAGGATTCATCGCAGGATTAAGTTTTTCGGCAAGCGCACTTGCCGTTACTTGTCCGACTGCTCTTCATCAAGACAGCAATGGCTATTGGACCTCGAACGATACACCCGGTTGGAAATCACATCGTCCGACGGATAAAAACATCACCTTAGAATCGAAAAACTTTGGTGGCGCTGTTTATTCGCCGCAAAAAAAACGCATTGCCTGCGTTTACAAAGGAAGCGATGGCAATTGGGTTGCTTTGTTATCGAGTGTCTATCATCCTTTTAATGAAGACGATTTAAAAGGAACGGGTTGGGAATTTAGCCAACAACATAAAGATTACGTCTGCGGTCAACCGAAAAGCGGTATTAATGACTGTGGATTCAACGTTAAAAGCCATCAGTAATACTGGATCCCGCGCCCCGGACTCGATCCGGGGCCCAGGACGACGGATTAACGAATATTCCGCACACAAAACTGCGCAATGCGTTGACTGATAATCGCGGCCGCTTTATTGGTCGCCAGTACACCGCTGTAAGGATTGTTCGCGGGTGCCGTTACCGTAACCTCAAATAATCGCGTTGCTACCACTCGATTGCTCGCATTGCTGATCAACGTCGCTTGCACAGTCAATCGCACGCGACTCGTCGGCAATAAAAATTCTTGCTGCAATCGGATGAGCTGCGTATCCAAACGATAATGCGCAAGCCCTACAAAAGGCGGGGAAACCACTGCGTGAAAATACCCCGTATTCCGCAACGCTTGCACGAATATCGGCAATAACATTTGCGCGGGGGGCGCCACCCAGCGATTATCAGAAAATGCTTTTAATTCATACGGCGTCATCATGTAGAGCATTGCTGCCGTTTGATAGCCTGAATTGGGAATCGGATTTGAAACCAACAGAGTCAAACGCGTTTTCGAAGTTTCTGGTGCTTTCCCAGAATTCAAATTACTAATCAAATAAACCGACTGCGGTGGAGTGGCAATCGGGCCACAACCCACCAGCAAGAACATTAACAATAATAAAAATATTCGTTTCACTATCACTTCTCCCCCGGTCCTGGTGGCGAGGGATATTTCCCGCGAACCAGTATCGATGGATTACGTGTTAATTCATTGCTGAGTTGCTGTAAATTCGCACCCACCGTATTTAATTGATCCATTAACTGTTGCGCGCTCGGTATTAACTGCTGAGAAACACTTTGCATCGCGCCACGCGTGTCTTGAACCGTAAGCTCCACGCTTTGACCCGCCTCAGAAAATTTGTTTGCCATGTTCTGTATGGATGTCAGCGTAGTTTGTAATTGTCCCATGGCATCTGGCAAACGATCGCTGGCTTGCGCACCGTTTTTCAGCATTTTTTTCATCGATAAAATACTTTCATTAATATTTTTCGAATTATCGGACAAGGTTTGTGTGACTTTAGCAATATTTTTAAGGCTTGCGCGAATTGATTTTTGATTCTCTTCATCAAAAACTTTACCAATATTATCGCTTAAATCTTTGATCGTTTTAGTCACCTCTTGTAAGGCAGTACTTAATTTTAATAACAAGGAAGGCTCCGATGGAATGACGGGGTATTTCTCACCGGGTTTGGACGTTAACGGAGGTGCTTGAGAAGTTAATGCCTTCAAACCGACGTAATCAATGCCGGTGATTCCTTCAGACATTAACGTTGCAATCGTGGTCGTCGTGACGGGCGTCCCTTGTTTTATTTTTAAAACTAACTTCACTTGCTGGGGATCTTTCGAATTCAACTGTATGGAATCAACATAACCCACCTTCACGCCATTGTAGCGAACCGGACTCTGCAATCCCAGACCGGATACTTCTTCATGCATATAAACAACGTAGGTGTCGTATACTTCGCGATGCTTAAAGGAAGTTAACCACAAGAACAGCACGACCAACAATGCCGCCAAAACAAGCACGAATAAGCCAACAATGGTGTAATTGACTTTAGTGTCCATCCCTAGCCCCTGCCATTAGAGTATCACGAGGGTAGGCCCGGTCACCACTGAAATAATCCCGGATGGAAGGCTGTTTTTGGCGTGCGAGTTCCGACATCGGCATCGCAGCAAGCGCCTTCCCTTCATCCAAAAAAATAACACGATCCGGAACACGCCACAGCGTATCGAGATCGTGCGTGACCATCACAAAGGTTAACCCCAAGGTATCTCGTAAATGCAAAATCAAATCGTCCATTTCACCCGCGCTCTTGGGATCCAAGCCCGTTGTGGGTTCGTCGAGAAACACGAGCTCGGGGTCGAGCGCAATTGCCCGAGCTAAGGCCGCACGTTTTTTCATACCGCCACTCAGTTCAGCAGGATATTTATTCGCCGCTTCCATTTCTAAACCCGCCATGGCAATTTTTAAGAGAGCAATTTCTCCCTTAATATCAGTCCGTAATTGGGTATATTCATTCAGTGGAAATTCTACGTTTTCCAACACGCGTAGCGAACTGAACAGTGCTGAACTTTGAAACATCACCCCCCAACGGCGTTGAACGGCGAGCGCTTCCGATTCAGAACATCCCACTACATCAATCCCAAAAACTTTAATGGTTCCTGACGTGGGTTTTTGCAGCATTAAAATGCTGCGCAACAGCGTCGTTTTACCGCAACCGCTCGGGCCAATGATCGCAACGATTTCACCTCGGTAAATGGTAAGATCCAAACCCTCGTGAACCCAACGTCCACCCAAATAATTCCCCAAGTCCTGAATTTCAATGACGGGTTTACCGGGTTCTGGGGCGATCATTAAATACCCCGCCAACTAAATACGATTGAAAAAATAGCATCAGCAATGATGATCAAAAAAATCGATTGAACAGCACTCTGCGTGGTTTTCTTACCCACATCGTCCGCCGTCGCAGCTACTTGAAATCCTTGGAAACACCCCACGGCCGCAACAATTAACGCAAATACCGGCGCTTTTACTAAACCCACAATATAATGACGAACCGCGATGGCGTGTTGAAATCGATCTAAATAAGAATAATAGCTGATTCCCATTTGGTATTTTGCCATCACCATACTGCCAAATACACCAAAAACATCAGCCCACACCGTGAGTAAAGTCAACGCTACTACAACGCCAAAAATTTTTGGTAAGACCAATCGTTCGATGGGCGGCACCCCCATCGTATACAACGCATCGATTTCTTCATTCACTTTCATCGTTCCAATTTGTGCGGTAAATGCAGTCGCCGTTCGTCCCGCTGCAATAATTGCGGTAATCAACGGCCCAAATTCGCGTAAAATAACCATTCCCGCAATATCAACAATAAAAATATCAGCGTTATAACTTTCTAACTCTAGTGCGATTTGATACGTCAAAACGACGCCGACCAAAAAAGTCAACAGCGCAACAATGGGTAACGCGCGATAACCCCCTTCATCCACAGTCCTCAACGTGGCCCGCCATTGTATCCGTCGCGGTTGCGCACAGCAGCGACCCAGCGTCACCACCGTTTCACCCACAAAAGATAAAAAATTAATGATGACGATCCATTTGATAACGGCCCATTCGCCTAAAAAATACAGAAATCCCGGTACGGTCGGCGTGGGCAAAGGCTTGTGGAGCACTTTTAATTGTTCAGCAACGAGATTTAATAAAGATTGTGTTGCCTCATTGAAGCCAGTGATCGTCACGGATTTTCCCAGCGATTTGATGCGATCGACTAAATCCTGAAACAACAACGCTCCGGCGCTGTCCATGGTTTCAATGTGCTCGCCATCCAGAGTGATTTCTTCTGGAACCTGTTTGGCGTAAGACATCAGTTCAGGTTCTAATTCCTCAAGACCAGTGAGGGTCCACGCCCCACGGCACCGCAACACGCGCTGATCCGAAGAGAGCTCAATAGAAGCGGCTAAATCATTGTGATTGGAGGGCATGGGCGCGTCATTCCTTAAACACTTGTACCATTTTGCCACTAACACCCGAGCGTATGCAATGTCTCATCGGATTCGCACAGAAACGCCTAACTAATTGATTATTAAAATATTTTAAATAACTTTTGCACTAATTGGTCATTTTATATACAATTACTAGCATCTGTACTAAGAAATTCTATTTCTAAATGTTGTTTATAGCAGCCTAAGATTGCTTAGCAAAACAAGAAGCGCTAAATACGAGTAAAATTATGCATAAATTTGCTAACATTCCTAAAACTGTAAAAATTGGCGACCCTTCATGGTCACAAGCCAGCCAATACGGAATAATCAATCTGAAGACACGCTATATTGGCAACAACCGACTAGAAACAAACTCTGGTCACCAATTCATTAATATGTGTTCGTGCTCCTATTTAGGATTAAATATTCACCCAGCCATCTTGCAATCCGCAATTGATGAAATTAAAAGCTTGGGATTTAATGACGAGCCCACATCAAGATTACGCATATTACCTATCCCCCTGGAAGAAGTAGAAGCCCAACTCGAAAATTTGTTTGGAGGGTCCATCATCACAGGGCCTTCTTGTGGAACAGTAAGCCAAGGCATCTTGCCATTAATCGCTGCTGGCGAACTAACTAATAAAAAACCACCTGTAATGATATTCGATAAAAATGCTCACTTTTCAATGAATGTCAATAAAGCTGCTTGCGGCGATGAAACCACCGTTCTTACGTGCGCACACAACGACCTGAATTTCATCGAAGATATTTGCAAGAAGCATACCTCGGTTGCTTACGTTGCCGACGGCACCTACAGCATGGGTGGCCACGCACCTATTCGAGAGCTATTAGAACTGCAAAATAAATATGGCCTATTTTTATATTTTGATGACTCCCACTCACTTTCTACTCACGGGAAAATGGGCTGCGGGTATATTCGCAGTCATATGAAAGAAGTGTCTGACCGCACGGTGATTGCTGCTACTTTATCAAAAGCCTTTGGCGCCAGCGGGGCCATTGCCATGATGGCACCATGCCATATGGAGATTATTAAACGATTTGGGGGGGGGTTAGCCTGGTCTCAATACTTAAATTCGGGTACCATCGGAGCAGTTAAGGGGTCTATCCGAATCCATAACTCTACTGAATTAATTGATCTACAAAGAAAGCTTCGAAAAAATATAGAATATTTCGACAGCTTATTACCGACTTCATTTCGTAATACGGATTCAGCAATTAGATTGATAGTATTAAACCAATCGGATGAAAAAGCATTGATCTGCTCGAAGAAGCTTTTTGAACATGGTTTTTATTCATCTGCCGTCTTCTTTCCTGTCGTTGCAAAAGGGCAAAGCGGACTTCGAATTATGCTTAGAGCCAATATGGATCAAGCCGATATAAAGAGATTTACCGATGTGTTAAAAAAAGTATTATCCGAAGAATCTGTGGAACTTAGCTATGAATAATAAAGAATTAATTAAATACGCGAGAAGTTTTTTATTTACCCCTGCAATACACTCAGGGAAATTAAACAAAGGTGAGCAGATACATGCTGACGTGAGCGTTTTTGATTTAGAAGACTCTGTTGCTCTGACTGACAAACCACAAGCACGACAGAATCTTATCAATTTTTTCATGAATAAAAAGCCATTCTTAACAGCGATTCGAATAAACAGTATTCGAACAAGAGAAGGACTTGACGATTTACAATTTTTAATAAATTTAAAATTTACACCTGATGTCATTTTTATACCAAAAGTAAATTGTTCGGAAGAAATAACGATCGTTAAAGAATTATTAAAATTAAATCGGGATAGATTACCCATTATCATGGCCATCATTGAATCGGCACAAGCAGTTGTTAATGTTGTTTCGATTGCAACCGCAAGCGACGGTGTTATTTTTGGCTCTTTAGATTTTGCCGCAGACAGTGATATTGAACCGACCTGGGAAAGCTTGTTATTAGCAAGAAGTCGAATAGTCATGGCAGCCAGTAATGCGGGTATCCCCTGCATTGATACTGCTTATTTTGACGTTAGCGATAACGTTGGGCTAGCTGATGAATGCAATAAACTGAGACAATTAGGCTTCCGAGCAAAAGCTGCAATACATACATCTCAAGTCGGGACTATTAACTGTATATTTTCACCCACACAGAATGAGATTGACCACGCCACAAAAGTCATCCAAGCTTACAGCAACTCCGAGGGTGGAATAAAAGTTTTGGATTCACAAATGATTGGCCCTCCATTTGTGTTAAAAGCAAAGAAAATACTCAACAGAAGTAAATTTAATAAAAAAAAATTGTGAATACATATAAAAATTTCTGAAAACCACCGTCAGCAGAGGAATTTATGAATAAATTAGATTTAAATCAAATAAAGAAATCTCTCATTGATATTAGTAAATATGATGTAGAGTTTATGGACGGAAATTTTTCTCCATCGGAAAATCTTTTCAAAGAAGCCGCTAAGTTACTTGATGAAGAAAATGGTTATTTAGTTTTTTATGGAATCAATAAACTCGTTAAAAAATTCCAGTTAAATCTTAAAGCCGATTTAAGTAAAATTTATGATTTTTATGAAACTCTTTTCAATAAAGTAATGTCGCACATTAATATGGATAGCTACACCGTGATCGATAGAGCCTCCAGATTTGCAAAAATGGATGTTGATGGGTTTAATGTAAATCAAAACTTTTCACACGATGGAAAAATTTCCGGAAGAGCTTTTATCACCAGTAAATGTATTCACTTTGATACTGCAACGCCATTTATTGCTAATATTTATGGTCCTAACACCAACATTTCCGATGGATACCCAATTATCAGCGATACCAAGAGATATTGTGCAGACAAAAACCTAGACCCAAGGGCTTTAGTGACTAATATTCCAGACAACTATAACATTGTGATAAAAGAAAAATACTATAACGAGCTATTACGCGATTACTCTTTCTATTTAAAAATAAATTTAGACACCGACGTTGTTATGATAATGCTCTCGAACGAAGTAAAATATGGAGTTGCGCACGGGGCTACTAATCCTCACAAAACCATTGATACAGAGCCCTCCCTGAGACCTATCAGGCACTTCGAGTATCAATATCATAAAGAAGAGCATTATGGTGAATGGCTCCACTATTATGGAATACCTGCTTCTGAAGGAAGAGATTACGATGGAAAAATCAATCTATCTTTGGATTACTACGAAAAAGGAATCGATTTTTCAGCCAATGCAATTGAAGTCAATAATTAGGTTAAAAGAATTAATGTGCGGTTGATTAACGCGAAAGACATTCATGTACATCTGTCAATGGCAAAGGCCATTGGTCTTCTTAAAAACGCATACATAAATAGAGCAGATCAGTTTGCAAATATTCCAACAAGGCTTTGCATTGATATGGAAACAAATCATGCTGAATCCATTTTTATGCCCGCCTACTTAAAAGATGCAGGATGTGCCGGGATCAAAGTAGCCACCTTGTACCCCGAAAATCCGAAGAAAAATTTGCCTACCATACACAGCAAAATACTTATGCTAAATGTTGTCACTGGTGAAATTGAAGCTATGGTCGACGGAGAAGCCATAACCGCTATTCGGACTGCTGCAATGGCTGGGCTTGTCACTGATTTACTCGCAAAAAAAACTGCCAAATCCATCGCCATCATCGGAGCAGGTGTCCAAGCGCGGATGCAACTAGATGCTGTATGCAGCGTTCGAGAAACTGAAGAAATACGAATTTATTCCAGAACTGAATTTAAATCATTACAATTTCGCGATGACGCAAGGGAAAAATACCCCCGAATAAAAAATATTTCTGTTTATAATACGGCAAAAGATGCGGTAAAAGGTGTAGATATTGTTTGCTTTTCCACTTCGCACCTAGGGAAAGAGCCCATTATTGAAGTAGCAGACGTTGATGAATCTACGCATATCAATTCCATTGGTGGAGCGTCTGTTGAGGCCTGTGAATTTCCACCCGAGCTTATGAAAGATTCACTATTAATAACGGATAGTAAAGTCACGTGTGCGACAGAATCTGGTGAAATCAAACTGGCTTTACAGAGAGGAATTATTAATCACTCCGCTATTTTCGATATATCTGATGCCATTCACGGAAATATCCGGCATTCAAAAAAAAGGGTTATCTTCAAAGGAGTAGGGTATATGTTCCCCGATATGATCTTATCAAAATATCTGTGTGACATCACAAAGGAGAACAACACCGGCCTAGAAATTTCCTATTTCGGTTCTACGGAAAAATAATCCACAGCTATCCAGGATAGTCATGCCTGTCGCCAAGAAAAACTTATTGGTTACCCTGCATCTTCGCCATGCGTTTCTGCATTTCGTCTTCGGAAACGTCTTCGACGTGCGTCGAAATATGCCATTGGTGCCCAAAGGGGTCCACCAGTGTACCACTACGGTCGCCGTAGAACATATTTTCAAGGGGTCTTACCAACTTCGCACCAGCGGCTACGGCTTGTTTCGCGACGTGATCCACGTCTTCCAGATACAAGTGAATACTGACGGCTGAACCTCCGTAGGCTTTTGGCCCTTGCGCCTTCATTTCTGGGTATTCATCGGCAAGCATGATTTTAGAATCCCCAATTTTGAGTTCGGCGTGCCCCACTTTCCCGTCCGGTTTCTCCATACGCATCACTTCTTCCGCACCAAAAACTTTTGTGTAAAAATCAATGGCCTTCGCGGCATTATCCACAATTAAATAAGGGGTTACGCTGTGATAACCTACGGGAACAGCAGAAACGTGTTTTTTATTCATAAAGTGTCTCCAATTATTGAGTGCGTAAACACTACCACACTAGGCGATAATATCCCAACTCACCGGCGTTCCTTTTTTCACCGCGCGATTGATTTTTTTGCCCAGCAGCGTGTCGTAATATTTGGGGGATAATCCAGCACCTGGCCTGATTGCGCGTAAATTCTCTTTGCTTAATACCTCTCCTGCTTGTAAATCCTGAGAAATATAAAGCGTTCGGCGAAATTGTAATGAATTTTTTTCACTCCCAATCGGGCCGTAAGTCACTTCGCCCATACTGGACCAAGCGCGCTCGGATTCAACAACCAGCGCGCGTAATTCTTCCGGTTCTAATGAAAAAGCGGAATCGACACCACCGTCTGCACGCCGCAACGTGAAATGTTTTTCAACGACCGTAGCACCCAACGCAACACTCGCCACTGCAACACCCACACCCATCGTGTGATCCGACAAACCCACTTCACACTGAAATAAATCCCGTAAATGAGGAATCGTCGCAATATTGGAATTCTCAGGCGAAGCCGGATAATTGCTCGTGCATTTTAATAAAATTAAATCCGTACACCCCCCCTCGCGCGCCGCTCGAACGGCATCGTCTAATTCCGCCAGGCTCGCCATCCCAGTCGAAATAATAATGGGTTTCCCAGTCGCTGCAACTTTTCGGATTAAGGGCAAATCCGTATTTTCAAAAGAAGCAATTTTATAACACGGCACGTTTAACGTTTCTAAAAAATCCACCGCAGTCGCATCAAAGGGCGAACTGAAACCGATCATTCCTAATTCTTTACAGCGCTTAAAAATGGGTTGGTGCCATTCCCACGGCGTATACGCTTCTTGATACAATTGGTACAGCGATTTTCCTTGCCATAAACTTTCTTTCTGAAAAATAAAAAATTCTCTTTCGCTGATATCCAACGTCATGGTATCCGCCGTGTACGTTTGCACTTTCAGAGCATGTGCGCCCGCGCGAGCAGCCGCGTCAACGATTGCTAACGCGCGCTTAAGACTTTGATTGTGATTCCCCGACATTTCTGCAACGATAAAAGGCGGGTACTCGATGCCCACCGGGCGATTAGCGATATTCATGACTGCTGTCCTACGGCTCCTGCTATTGGGATTTTGCAGTATATCAGCTGGCGTGGAAATTATCGACCGCAAGCGCCTAATACCCCGCCGCTTCGTAGGGCCCCATTCCCTTTTTATAAATTAAAAAGTAACGCTCGTATTCGCACACCGTTTTTCCGTCTTGATTATGCGCGGTCGACTTTACGTGCATGATTCCTTGCGTGGGACGCGAATGCGATTCGCGCTTATCTAAAATTTGTGAGTTCGCATAGATCGTATCGCCCACGTATACCGGCGTGATGAGCCGTATGTTATTCCACCCTAAATTGGCGACGACCCGATCAAAAGTACGAGTGGTTAAAGCCGTCACGGCTCCCAGCATAAACGGCTCAGCGATTAATAACCGTCCGTTCGTATACTGCTCGGTATAATGCTCATTGGCGTATTGGGGATTTAACTCGGTGGATCGAAAAGCATGCAGCCGATTTTCTTCCCGTCCAAATGTCTTACCGGGACGATGTTCGTAGATTTCATCGGGAATGAGGTCTTCGTAATACATTCCCACTTGCTCCATAAAACTCCCGTCGTCAAGCAAACGGTGCGAAGCAAATTTAGGATCTTCTACTCCCTCACGCGTTAACTTTTCCGCTTGTTCAACGGGGTGTTTTCCCGATTTATAGACAAGAACTTCATATTCAATTTTCGCGACGACGCTTCCTTTCTGATTAAGTCCTTTCGTAATCACCCGCACCAGACCAAGTGAGGGATCATCCGTATCCTTCGTTTTACTCACAATTTCCGATTCTGCATATAACGTATCACCACCAAAAACGGGATGGGTCATAGCAATGTCGATAAACGTCGGAATACGTTTTTTTCGTGCAAAAGTTTTCGACGTCATTCCGATGACTTTCTGCAAAGTCATCGTGCTCACACCCAAACACTGTTTCCATTCGGTGTGTGCAGCGTACTGCGCATCGTAATGCAGCTGCGCACTGTTAATTGTATCGAGCGCTTCTTCCGCATTATCCTGCTGACTGACCGTGATGCCGGGGCGATGGTGAAAAATCTGTCCCGCTTCAAATTGCTCGAAGTCCAAACCAAAATGCTCGCGATAGTGATTATCCGCAAGCTTCACATAATTTCTAAAAGGTATCACACAAAATCCTTCTGCTTTCTAAAAAGAAACGGTTTCTCTGACCAGCACAGTAAAGATCTCGATAAGAGACTCATACGAATCGATTCCTTTTGATTCGAGATTTCATAAACATAATACACAAATAGTCTCACCGCTTCAAACTGAAGAAATCTGAAAAAAACAGAGCGACACAAAGTACTTGAAAAAGGATCGGAAGATATGATAAGTAGTTAAGAGTACGCTGACAACTCAGTCCATTCAGCAAGAAATTGAATGAAGGACAAATGAATGGGTTCAGTATTTATATTTTCGCTCGCTATCGATACTGACAAGCTGCGTGATGCAATAAATACGCTCATCTTGGCAGGGTATAAAAAAATTTTCTTGCCCTTACCGGCTTCTCTTACTTCACTCATGCAAGCCACTGCACTTGTGGACTTGAGAATTCAAGGAATGCATTTGTCTTCAGATGGTTTTATTCCTTCACTTTCTGGGGAACCCAGCCAAGAACAAATGGATTACATTAAAAAACTTAATGTTCAAAAAATAAATCCTTCCGCCATGGGGGCATATATTCGTTACGTAAACAAAAATTCATGCATTGACACAGAAATTAAAATACAAAAAAATATTTCAGCTTTGCTGAAATTATTAGATTTAGATGATGAAGAGGAAGAAATCGACATAACATACTTTGATGTTGATGATTTTAAATTAAGCCTTAATGAGCGCGCTGAAGCTGTATTTTTAAACGCCAAGCAACACATCAATGAAAATGAAAATACGATCGTCATCCGTTACCCAAATCACAAGGGAGCCATGACACAAGCGTGTCGTGATTTTGCTAAGAGCATTGATTGCGATGATACTGAGTACGTTGATTTAACCCCTTTCCCAGAGCCGATAGGAAATGATGACGATTGGGAAAAGGTTAGTGACAGCGATAAGGATGTTAACATCTCACCACGCCTACCATTTAGACTTTTCCAAGAATATAAAAGCAAAACCCACAAAACTGACGAAGATGAAACCGCCAGTCTCCCAGAGAGCCCAAGTGACTCACCTTCGTAGACTACCTCTGCCCATGGCTAATTTAAGTTGAGTTCGTTACACTAATAAAATAGGTAATGAAATGGAGTTAAGGATATGACTTCCGATACCATCCGCGGCCGACAAATCCTCGCCCGACTCGACCGACTCCCGATTTGGCCCTACCGGCGCATTTACCTGTTTATCGTGGGCATCGGCTTTTTCTTCGGTTTCTACGATATTTTGACTATCGGCCTCACTCTTCCCAAAATTGAACCCGCTTTCGGCGTCACGTTGACACAAGCCAGTTGGGCCATTACGAGCAGTTTGATCGGTTACATCATCGGATCATTCTTCATCAGCCGAATCGCGGATCGCCTAGGTCGGAGAATCAGTCTGATTATTTCCATTCTTTTTTTTACGGTGGGATCGTTGGCTTGTGGGATCAGTTTTAACTTAAACTGGCTCATCGGCTGGCGTTTAATTACCGGCATGGGTATCGGCGCTGAAATCGCCGTCGTCACGACGTATATGGAAGAGATGTCCCCCGCTCCCGTGCGTGGACGATCGACGTGCCTGGCCATTGCCTTCGGCATGATCGGATTTGCCATCGTGCCGTTTATCGCTTACTGGTTAGTGCCGCATTACGATTTCGGTTGGCGCATTTTGTTTCTCTCCGGCGCCGTCGGCGGTATTTTAATTTATTTCACCCGCCGGCACCTACCGGATTCTCCGCGTTGGTTGGTGATCCAAAATAAATTGGATCGGGCAGAAACCATCGTCGCAGCCGCTGAAGAGCGCGTCCGTTTGCGTTTGGGCCGTGATCTGCCTCAAGTACCGCCCGTCGGCGAATACGAAATGATTCACGATACTTCGCTCGCCAACTTTTTCCATTTATCAATATTAAAGCGAGTTTTTGCTTTCGCAATTATTTGGTTTGTTTATTACATCGGCAATTATGCGTGGCTCACGCTCGCACCCAGCTTGTTAATCAAACACGGATTCTCTGTCGCTCACAGCATCGGATTTGTGGCTATCGCCTCGTTTGGTTTTATTGCAGGCTCGATTCTTTCCGTTGTTTTTAGCGAGGCCGTTGAACGAAAATGGCTTGCCATCTGGATTGCCTTGGCTTGGGCCATCGTTTTATTCATCATCGGTTGGTATCCCACGCCGGCAGTTATTGTGATTGCGGGATTTTTAGCAACGACGACCATCGCCATGATCATCCCTATTTTATATATTTACACGGGTGAAAATTTCCCCACGCGCATTCGAGCGACCAGCTTATCCATCACCGACGGCTTGGGCCATTTGGGCGGTGCGTTTTGCGCGCAGATTATTTTTTCCCTTTCCGCGCTTTTCACCCAAAATAGCTATAATTTTACCAGCGCCTTCACCATTATGGCGATCACAGGCTTACTCACAGCAGTGCTGCTACTCCCTGGCCTTAAAATGACGCATAAGAGCCTGAGTGAGCTTGAGAAGCCAAAATAGCCTATGAATTACCGTCATATTTATCACGCTGGCAATTTTGCTGACGTGTTTAAGCACGTTATTTTGATCGCTTGCCTCGGCGCCATGCATGAAAAAGCAAGCGGTTTTTGCTACATCGACGCGCACGCCGGTCGAGGCCTCTACGATTTAACCAGCAAAGAAGCGCAAAAAAATAAAGAATTTGAACGCGGCGTGCTTGCTTTAATGCAGGCACAAGAAATAATTCCTGAATGTCAGACTTATTTAGATATCATTCGCTCTTTTCAAAACGACAACCATTTGAGCGTTTACCCAGGTTCTCCGTTAATCGCAGAGCGTTTGTTGCGAAAACAAGACTACATGATTTTGAACGAATGGCATCCCGAAGAATACGCGCAATTAAAATCGCTCGTGCAGAGTAATCCACACGTTCATTGCCACCACCGCGACGCCTACGAATTTTTGCCTGCGGTTTTGCCGCCCACTCCAAGGCGCGGATTTATTTTATTGGATCCCCCGTACGAAAAAAAAGAAGAGTTTGAGGATTTATTGAATGTGTTACCGAAGGTGCTCAAGCGTTTTCCCTCAGGAATTTATGCGGTTTGGTACCCAATCAAAACACGCGAGCACCAAAAATTCCTGAATAACTATCAACAACAATCACTCGCGCCCACACTCATTACGGAATTAGTCTTGAGTGATGATTACAGCGGCGAACACGGTCTTATTGGTTGCGGATTATTAATTCTTAACCCGCCGTGGAAAATCGAAGAAAAGATTTCAAAAATCACCGATTTTTTGCAGCGTTTGTTTCAGGCCAATCACCACCGCTCACTCTGAACGATCCGGAGGAATGCTGGGAGCCCGTTGTTTCTCCGGATCGTAGCTTGGGTGAAGCCCCCGCTTCGGGGCGTAACCCGGGAATTGAATTCCTTGATTGCGCTAGCGCTCCATCAAGGCTACAGTTTAATTCGTACTACAAACACAAAGCTTTAGCGGTTACCAGTTGTAATTGCGCCCGCGCCCGCGCAGTTTCAATATCTTCTTTCATGACTGCATATGCAGGGTCTTCGGAATACTTTTTTAATTGATCAATCAATTGCGTATATCTTTCTTCTTGATTGTCGACGGGTTGAATATCGGAGTCCGAATTGCTCTTCTGAGCATCCAAATTCAGTTGGTCCAATAATTTATTCAATTCAGTACAAGCCTCAATGGCAGCCGAACGCGTTTCTACTTCGCTCCGTTTTTCGTTTTTCTCTTTCTCGATCATTCGTTCCCGATCTTCTTCAACAGAATTCATAGCCCACGTACCGAGAACACCATATAAAGCAATGCTAAGACTGAGCATCAGCATTTTTCCGAATTCATCTTCAACGGAAATCCAACCCGTTGATGATTCATAACCGTTCGGATTTAATTTTCTCAGTAAAGACAAAAAGAAAAAAGCATACACGGTAACCGTCGCTAACACGTAACCCCGTCTCATTGCGGCATATCCCTTCTAAACTTGAAACACAGTATCACGTCTTGCTGATGCTGATAGAAATAAGTTTTGTTCTCTAAATACTGTCTCAATTTGTTCCTTTGTTTCATCCCAAATATTCGGATCTATAAAGTATGCTCTCAGCTGATTGATCAACTGCCTAATAGGCTCTTTTTCTTCTTCGCCACCCCGATAGAAGAGAGTGCCACCCGAACCTTCCCGTCTCTGAAGCTGAATACCGTTGTTGTCTTCCCTCACCTGAAAAATCTCAAGATATGCCTTTAACTCTCTCAACGCACGCATAGCATCCGCATTTGCCTGTGCATATCTGTCAACGTTCCGTTGTTGTTCTGCAAGGTGATCTTCAAGATGAAAGCCCAGCCTTAAAACAGCAAACATTAAAATAAACACGAAACCGATCGTAAGCGCGTCGGATGATCGGTAATCACCGATACTCCTGATCTCTCTATTTAAAACAAAATAAACCGACCCTAAAAAGACCGTCGCAAGGAAAAAAGCCAGGGTAGACCTTGTCATCTCTCTTCTCACACACACCCCCACAAAACTGCGAACGATATACAACAATTTTTTTTAAGTCAATTCAAATTGATTGTTGGGCTTCGAAGCTCAGCCCACGCCACAAGCCTAGTGCAGCGATTCACAGATTTTGCCCTCTCAACAATATCCTGAGGGGTGACGCGGAGGCGGGGACCCCGTCGCGCGCAGGCCACGAGCACGATGGGGTGCCGCAGCGGCAGGACCCCGAGAAGATTAAGTTAAAAGGGCAAAATCTGTGAATCGCTCTACTAGGCTATAAATCCCCTTGCATCCCGAACGAGATTCTGCCATGTTTGCCACATAATATTTTGATAACTAGGGACAGCTGCGCATGACCAGACCCATGACCGACGAAACGCAGGTGAAATCTGTTCACTGGCGCATCGTCTTCACGGCGGGCATGGGCTTCTTCACGGATGCCTACGACTTATTCATCATCGGTGTGGTTACCGTTATCCTCATGCCGCTGTGGCATCTGTCCATTTCTCAATTAGCCCTGCTGAACGGCGCCGCGCTAGGCGCAGCAGCCATTGGGGCAATTTCTTTTGGTGTATTGGCGGATAAATTCGGGCGGAAACGACTGTACGGGGTTGAGGTCGTGCTGTTATTTGCCGGGGCCATATTATCCGCACTTGCCCCTTCGTACACCTGGCTGCTCGTCTCGCGTATTTTAGTAGGGCTGGGCATCGGGGGTGACTACCCCTCCAGTGCCGTCATCGCAAGCGAATACGCGCCCATGCACCGTCGCGGCTTTTTAGTCCTGCTGGTATTTGCCATGCAGGCCATTGGCCTCGTGGTCGGGCCATTGCTCGCCTCCCTCTTACTGCTCACCCCCATTCCACACGCCTTGGTGTGGCGGATATTACTCGGCCTCGGCGCTATTCCCGCGGCATCCGTATTTTATTTGCGGCGCCGAATCGAAGAAACACCGCGCTATTTATTAACGAAGCGCTCCCCTCTAGTAGTCAGCCGTGTGGTATCTGATTTAACCGGGCTTACCTCGCCCACGGAGAATGGTACGTTTCAAAAACAGCGACTGTTCCAAAATAAATGGTTGATTCGATTGATTGGAACCGCCAGTGCGTGGTTTTTATTGGACGTCGCGTTTTACGGAAACAGCGTGTCCTCCGTCTTAATTTTAAAAGCACTCAATCCGGAATCCCGTCTGGTGACCAACACGCTGATTTCAGCGCTCATCTTTTTGGTCTTCGCCGTTCCCGGTTATTTCTTAGCGGCTAATTACATCGACACCATCGGACGAAAATTTCTTCAAATGTTCGGATTTTTCATGATCGCGGTTTGTTACGGAATAATCGCGCTAATTCCGCATTTGACCGAAGAAATTTGGCTGTTTTTCCTGTTGTTCGGCATGAGTTATTTCTTTGTCAACTTTGGCCCCAACACGACTACCTTTTTAATTCCATCGGAAATTTATCCCACCAATTTACGCGCGCGTGCGCATGGTATTTCTGCGGCTTTCGGGAAAGTAGGCGCGTTTGTCGGCGCGTTTTTCTTACCGCATTTACTCCATACCCAAGGTTTACGCTATACGATGGGTGTCCTGGCGGTTGTGTGTATCGCGGGCATTTTCTCAACGTTATTGTTACCGGAAATGAAAAAAGTATCGCTGGACGCGACGGAAACTTTTCAGTAAGGGGGAAGATGGAACGGAGTCCTTTTGATTTATCGTGCGGTTTTTTGCCTAACGTCGACCCGATAGAAAAACTTCCCAATGCATTCCATGCCTGGGAATCTCTGGCACTGGAATTACCTAAATTACTTACCACCGATCATGCTCGCGAGACGATAGAAGCCTTACCACCTTTTGATACCCCATCACTGACTTCTCTCGCGGAATTCGAACGGGCTATGCTGTTATTATCTTATCTCGGACACGCCTATGTGTGGGGACAGTCAAATCCTGCTGATCGATTACCCGCAGTAGTCGCAAAACCATGGGTTTTCGTCGCGAAGAAAATCGGACGGCCTCCCGTATTATCTTACGCTTCTTACGCACTCTACAATTGGCGGCGATTGGATCCTAACAAGCCAATCGAAATTGGAAATATAGTTTTACTGCAAAATTTCTTAGGTGGCCTTGATGAAGAATGGTTTATCCTTGTTCACGTGGATATTGAAGCCAAAGCCGCTTTGGGACTACGCACCATGAAATACACACACGATGCGATGAAAAAATCCGACGACGATCAAACGCTCGATCATCTGAAAACGATGATTGATTCTCTCGTGGCCATGAACGACACGCTAAACCGCATGCCCGAAAGCTGCGATCCTTATATTTATTACAACCGTGTGCGCCCGTATATTCATGGCTGGAAAGATAATCCGGCTTTACCCAACGGATTATTGTATGAAGGCGTCGAAGAATATCGTGGGAAACCCCAGTTTTTTAAGGGCGAAACGGGGGCGCAGAGCACGATTATTCCTTCGTACGATATTTTTCTCGGCATCACCCACGAAAATAATCCATTAAAAAAGCATCTGGATGAAATGCGTCTGTATATGCCGCCCAACCACCAACGCTTTTTAGAATCGCTTGAAAAACAGCCTTCTCTCCGAAAATACATTTTTGAAAAAACAGACCGAAAAAATCGATTCAAAAAACTTTATAACGACTGCGTTCAGCTCGTCACCCAATTTCGACACACGCACCTCAGTTACGCCGCGCGTTATATTCAGAAGCAAAGCCAAACCTCTTTGGCCAATCCCACGACCATCGGCACGGGTGGAACGCCGTTCATGGAATATTTGCGCAAACATTTAACCGAGACGGAAAAGTTTCTTTTGTAAGCGTGTAGGTTGGGCTGAGAGCCGTAGCCTCGGTGAGCTTTGCGAACCGAGGAATTAATTTAGAGTTCCTCGGTTCGCAAAGCTCACCGAGGCTACGTAGGAGATTTTAAAATGATCTTTCGCGATCGGACGGATGCGGGTGAACGATTAGCACAAGCACTGAGCCAATACGCTCGTCAAAAAAACACATTAATACTCGCGCTACCCCGCGGTGGTGTCCCCGTCGCTTTTGAAGTCGCGAACGCCCTGAAATTGCCTTTGGACGTTTTCCTGGTACGAAAACTCGGTGTGCCCGGCCAAGAAGAATTGGCCATGGGCGCGATTGCGATGGGTGATACCGAAGTATTAAATAAAGACATCATCCGACAGCTGGGAATCCCGCGTGAAATTATCGATCGCGTCAAAGCCGAAGAACAAACGGTTTTGGATGAACGGAATTTACGTTACCGCGGTCAAAGAAAAATGCCTACTTTAAAAGGAAAAACCCTTATTTTAATTGACGACGGTATTGCTACCGGTGCCACCATCCGCGCGGCGATTACCGCCATTAAAAAACTCAGTGCCAAACGTTTAATAATCGCCATTCCCGTAGCTCCCGCTTCAACCGTGCAGGAATTAAATCGCGAAGTCGACGAAGTAATTTGTTTAAAAACGCCTGAACCTTTTTACGCAATTGGAAATTGGTATCACGATTTTTCACAGACTTCCGATGAGGAAGTCCGAGATCTTCTTACCAAAGCACATCGCTTTTCCGGAGAAAAATCCGATGAATAAAGTTTCTGTGAAAATCAAAAGCGGAACTGCTCTTTTAGAAGGCGACTTAATCCTACCTAAAAATGCAACGGGAATTGTATTATTCGCGCACGGCAGCGGCAGCAGTCGATTCAGTCCACGAAATCGCTTCGTTGCAAAAAGCATCCAATCAAAAAAATTGGGCACGCTATTATTCGACCTATTAACCCACGAAGAAGAAGAAATCGATTTACAAACGGCTCAATACCGTTTTGACATTCCGTTGCTCGCGAAACGTTTAGTGGATGCCACCGATTGGCTGTGCCAGCAAAAACCATACCAATCCCTCAACCTCGGGTATTTTGGATCCAGCACTGGCGCCGGCGCCGCTTTAATTGCCGCCGCTGAGCGCCCCGCTGAAATCAGCGCCGTCGTTTCACGCGGTGGACGCCCGGATTTGGCCGGTCCTTATTTAGAAAAAGTAAAAGCGCCCACGTTATTAATCGTCGGGGGTTTGGATACGACGGTCATTGAATTAAATCAAAAAGCCCAAGAAAAACTGCCGTGTGAAAATCATTTGGAAATCGTTCCTGGGGCATCACATTTATTCGAAGAACCCGGCGCATTAGAGGCCGTAACCGACTTAGCGTGCACGTGGTTCCTAAAAAATTTAGGCCGTTAATATTAAATGGCTGCCAGGGGAATGGACTTTGTTATCAATGGCGCTACTTTAAGAAAAAGCAGATGCCGTCGTCCTCACCAAGGATGGTGGGGATCCAAACCCATGGAAGGAAATTCAAGTTTCGTAGAAATTTCTGATAAGAAATTCTTCTCGAAATCTTTAGTTTGGATCCTCCCGTCTCTGGCCGTGAAACTTCCGCATTCTTTTCCAGTGCCGAGGACGGCCATCGCGGAAGGACGACGAAATTATGCGAGTTATTTAAGATAGTGCCATTTAACTTTGTCATTTGACCCTCACCCCCACATCGGTTAACGTATACCCATGCCAAAAAAGAAGACCGACAGCCCAGATTTTGAGAAGTCGCTGACTCAGCTCACAAACCTCGTCGAGAAGATGGAACGCGGCAATTTAACCCTCGAAGAGTCACTCAAACATTTTGAAACGGGCGTGGGCTTGATTCGCGAATGCCAACAAGCGCTCACAAAAGCCGAACAAAAAATACAAATTCTCACTAAAGAGAACAACATCGACGTTCTCAAACCTTATCATGAATCCCGTTCAGACGAATAAAATACTGGATGCGTTTATTAAAACGTATCAACAGCGCGTGAATAATCAATTGCACCGATGCTTGCCCGATAAAAATCAAACGCCCACGCGCCTGCATGAAGCCATGCATTATGCCGTCATGAACGGAGGTAAACGCATTCGTCCCTTACTGACTTACGCAACGGGATTTTATTTTGACGCGGATCTTTCAAAAATAGATGCGTGCGCCGTCGCAATTGAATTGATTCATGCGTATTCACTGGTACACGACGATTTACCGGCCATGGATAACGATGATTTTCGCCGCGGACAACCGAGCTGCCATAAAGCATTTGATGAGTCGACTGCAATTCTTGTAGGGGACGCGCTGCAAAGTTTGGCGTTTGAAACGCTCGCTCGAGAAAATAATGCGCGTTTGATTGCTGTTTTGGCGCGCGCCTGCGGCTCACTCGGTATGGCCGGCGGACAACAACTCGATCTGGAATCGAAAAATAAACCCATTTCCAAAGACCAAATGGAAATAATTCACCACTTGAAAACCGGCGCCCTCTTTTGTGCGTCCGTCGAATTAGGCGCGATTGCCGCGGATTGCACCGATGAAAAATTGCTGAATCGCTTTCTTGAACTCGGAACTCACGTCGGCTTGATTTTTCAGTGGCAAGACGATCTTCTCGATGAAACCGTTACCGACAAGAAATCCACCATAAATCGCATCGATCAGTTATTCCAAAAAACCCAGAAATTATTAGCGGGATTGGAAGGAAAAACAGAGGTGCTTCATGAGGTCATTAATTCACTACGCAATCGCAGCGGATTGGGCTTCGAAGGCCCAGGAATTCCTTGATTTCGCTGACGCTCCATCAAGGCTACATTCTAATTAATTCGTAGCCTGGGTGCAGCCACGCTTCGGGGCGTAACCCGGGAATTCCTACATTTTCGTTAACGTAGCCTCTACCAGGCAATACACCTGATACACAAAACGCGCGCGTTCAACGGCGGGCAAATTGATGGTTTCCTGCAATACTTTCGACCAGTGAATGGGAGGCGTTTGAGGGGGCGCCACGGTAGATTTATCCGAATTGGCCCACGCAGGAGTTTGCGTCATTGCCACACTGATACTCAGTGCAACAACGGCTTTCCATTTTTTGTAGTGCATGATTAATAGTCCTTTATAATACCACGTGTAAACACGCGGTATTTTCCTTTTATGAATGTCGGCGCGAAGCAAGTTCGCGCAAGGTAACCCCAGCTAAAGCCGAGGTCTTTGCTTCGCTAATAAAAAAAGTGTAACAGGCCGGCTCACAAAGAGCAATTGCTCTGCTTCGGGACCACCCATGGCAAACGCACTCAAATTTAACGACGTCCCGCGGCTTGTCCGCATAAGGACGTCGTCCCACAGCTTGTCCGCATAAGGACGTCGTCCCGCGGCTTGACCGCGGGATCCAGCTTTTGCTTCCTGGATGCCGCGAACGAGTCGCGGCACGTCGGCGGGGTGAGAACAGGGCGTCACTAAATTTGAGTGCGATTGCCATGGAGGATCTCACAACACTGCCGCCGGCCTCTCGTGATTCTGTTCTTCAATTGCATGATCAATAAGCTTTTCAGTGTGTGTTTTCTTATTCCAAAAATGTAACCACCCGTTTCTGTGTTTTGTAATCCGCGAATCGGTTTTAAGTTCGGTTAAAACAGCCTGAATATCCCTTTTACTATCGATAACCGCGTTACGCTTTTCAGAAACAGCGCTCAGTTTAGCGGTTAATATTCGGTGATCACGACTGCCAGGGGTGTACTTCGATCGCTTTGCTTTTAAATGCCCTTCAATAAGAGCAAAAGCCTGGGTCACGTGCTCAATGCGCTGTAATAATTCTTTGCGCTGTTGGCAATAAGTGGTTGCTTGCCGATGTGCCAATTCCAAAGGCGTTAGCTCTAACACGGTTTGTATGGTAAGTGCACCACCCTGAGATTGCTCCGTTACTTCTGGCAACTCTTCAACTTCAATTCGCTGGAACAAACAATTGGGGTTCCAGATATGATCTATTACGTAATTACAGCTGGCACTGACCAGATCTGCATCACGGCGCCGGATAGCCAATTCAAAAACACCGGAATTCTGCATATTCGCTTCTGCGGTCGTTGCAGGCACAGGAATCGGTTCGCCTGAAAATCTAATTTTGCTTATCAACTGTTGTGTCTTTGGAGTTCGAAAATCCCACCAATGGCGTCTCCGACGAATATCCTTCAATTGCTTGAGTTCTTCGAGTACGTGATTTTTATCCTCACCTTCCCGAATTCGCTTCATGGCATTCTGGACTTCGTTTAATTTCGCGTTCAAAATTTGGTGGGCTTTACTGCCTGTCTTTTCAGACAAATCATCCAATTCCCGATACAAATGCAAAACTACCTCAGAAAACGCTTCTTCCACCCGTGCTGCCCGCCCTTTTACGCGCTGTAATTTATCCCATTCTTGTTGTGCAGTTTCGGTCGCAACCGTTAAAGGCGTTTTGTTATCTGCATTTTTGCTCAGTAATAAACTGCAAGTTTTTGCATAATCATATTCAGGGGGTTGTTCGACCACCGATTCTAATGTAATCGCCCCTCCTGTTTCCTGAACCACCCGACAATTTTCCTCTGTTGTCTCCATCATTTCGTGAATGAGGTCGCGATGACCATCGGCCACATCCAATACCCCATTTACAACTAAATGCCAAGCGGTGTTTTGGTTTTTATCCATCACTTGAAAGACATTTTCCCATTTACAATTGAGTGCACCAAAAATCTTGTACTGATCATTGGAATCTTTCTCTTTCACAAACCGCCAAAACGCTTGAAAAGAACCCAAATGGCCATGAATAACTGCCCAGTGCAAAGGATTGTTGCCTGTCTCTTCATGCACGCAATTCAATAATATTTCAGCACCAAGGATATCGAGTGGCGTTTCACCCTTAAAATTTCGAATATCCAAGCGTGCGCCGGCAGCCAAAAGCATTGGGATAACCGTTTTGTCTCCCTTTTCAATGGCGTAATGCAATAACGTATTTCCGAGGTTATCTTGGGCATTCACGTCAATGGGATTTCCCAACTCTCGCGGTAAGGATGGCTCATGTAACAAGGATTGTGCATCACTAATACCCAATGCGAGATCTCTTAGCCCCTGATCAAAGAGCTCCACACTCGCCTGCATGGCCGCCCACTCATCGCTTTGTTTAGTGTTGAGTTCGCTAAGAACCCGTGTGGCCGAACTTCTCACTGCAGTCATCTGACCACCTGGGTTTCCCGCAAGCTCCTGACCCGGATCTACAATATTTAAAAGCTCCTGACACCGCTCTCCCAATTCTTTAACGCAAGTGTCCCAATGTTCCTTTTCCATCCCTCGAAGCTCGTTTGAATCTAACTGAGGGAGTCCAACGGATCCCTTCAATCCAAAAGCTTGACGAATAGTGCGGATGGTTTTTATAACTTCATTTTCGTGACTTAAATGAGGTGAAAATTCTTGCGATTTATTTTCAATAGCCTTTTTAATCGTCTCAATCGCTTCCTGAAGATTGATAACCTGTTGCCCAGGAGCGGCATCCTGCCCTCCCGCCAATAATTCAGGATGAGCTAATACCCTCTGGACGAATTTCAACAATTCAATTTGACATTGGGCAATGGAATACCGGTATTGCTGGTCTGAAATATTTTGGTGAAGATCCTTACGCGACTCTAAATCTTCAGACCCAGCTACCCCAGAAGCCAACAACACCTGAAGCATTTGATCGTGGTGGTCACTTCTATTCTGCACTAAACTAAAAGCAAGAGTAGTCGCCACAAATTTCATGTCGATTGGAGCAGCAGTTTCACGAACCTGTTGAGGAATGGAACGCATAAGGACCTCCTTTCCGTTCTCATTAAAAAATTAATTCGAAGAGAGAATTACAGAATGGCTTCACTCTACTATACTGAAACCATGAGAAATTTCAATTCAAGACTTAAGGCTATCTTAATTTAATTTCACCTTAAGATTTCTCTTTCAAATTTAACGCGGCGGAATTAATGCAATAACGAAGCCCGGTTGGCTGCGGGCCGTCTTCGAATACGTGTCCTAAATGCGCACCGCAGTGTGGGCAGACCACTTCCGTTCGCGCTTGCCCTGGCAAAGATCGATCCATTTTTTCTTCCACGGATGTTTCCGAGGCAGGCCTCACAAAACTCGGCCAGCCGGAACCCGAATCGTATTTATCCTCCGAGCGAAATAACTTCGCCCCGCAACACACGCAGTGATAAACGCCCTTTTCTTTGCATTTTTCATATTCACCCGTAAAAGGCGGCTCGGTGCCTTTTTCTCGGGTAATTCGGTATTGTTCGGGCGTTAATTGTTTGCGCCATTCGGAATCGGATTTCTTTATTTTTGGCATTATGAGTCCCTCTCAATACGAAAAATTTTTCCCTGACGTTCGCCATCCAAGGAGTCTGGATCCCTGCATCCCTGCAGGGATGACGAGACCGGGTGACCCCACGCGTGACCGTAAATGATTTCAATCGTCGCGGGTAAATCGCCAGACTCAGTACGATAATTTTCGTAGTGAGATAATACCCGTTGCCACTTCGTTTTTCCCGTTAAACTTTTTGATCGCTGCACCCATGCGTTTTGTGCGCCCACGGATTTAATATCCCGCGCCAAATGGGTAACAGAATCGTAATTCATCGTCACGTGTTCCATATCCATTACGGGATCCTGGAAACGATGATGCAACAAACGATCGCCAATATCGTGCATGTCCACAAACGCGTGCACGTGCGGATAATCGTCCACTTCTAAAAAACTGGTGCGAAGCTCTTTTAATGTATCCGGACCCAAGGTAGTAAACAGCAATAGCCCCTCGGGTTTCAGCACGCGCTGAAATTCTTTTAACGTTTGATCCAAATCCACCGACCACGGCAACGCCAGATTCGAGAAAATAAAATCAACGGAATTCGACGCCAGGGGAAGCGCGGTGTAATCGTTTACCATCTTGGACGGTGGGGAATTTGCTTGTTGAATAAGTTCAAAAGAAAAATCCGCGCCGTACACCTCTGCGCCTGGGTACCGTTCTACTAAACATTTTTGTGTATAGCCCGTTCGCACTCCGACATCCAAAATGCGCTGAGGAGCCAGACGAATCCACTCCAGCCGCTCAATCAAACGGTCGGCAATCAGCCGATCAAACTCCGAAGCCGCTGCATAGGCAGGCGCCGCCCGCCGGTGGGCGCTACGGATCACCTGAAAATCAAGGAGAGGAAGTGTTGCCTTTTTCATGGAGGTATCTTATCAAAATTTGGGGGCTCAGGACGACACAGGGAATTCCTGGGTTATGCATTCGAAGTGAAGCCTCGCGGCTTGACCGCGGGGAATCCAGAACTTTAATCCTGGATCGCCACGGCGCCTAATGGCGCCTCGCGATGACGGGAAGGGTTGAGTGCGATTGCCATGGGCTGCACCCAGGCTTGACGCGAAAACAGTAACCTACGGACTGAATCGAATGGGTCCTTTTGCAGGCAAATAAAGCGCAGGGCGAAGCGGAACTCGCATGAAGCAAAGCGTCATGCCCGCTGAGCGCCCGAGCCAACGATGGCGAGGGCAGCTTGCAAGCGAAGCATGGAATGCGTAGCGCCGCAAGGGCCAAAGCCCGACGAGCCATTGCCGGAAAAAGGACCTATTCGATTCAGTGCTCCACCCCCGGTATTCCAAAAACAAATAAACCACGTAGAATTTTTTCCGATGTTTTCCTGGCTCTTCCCACCCACCTGCGTATTCTGCCGCAATGAAGTAGCACGAAAAACCGTGTGCTGCGAATTTTGTCGTGCTGAATTACCGTGGGCAGATTCACACGCATCCATTTTTTCACCCTTCACCTACCAACCACCAATTGATCGAAGCCTACTTCTACTTAAATTTCACCGACAACTGTTGTACGCGCATGCCTTCGCGCAATTATTCATTGAATATATTGAAAAGCATCGTGCTAATCCGCTCCCCGAACTCCTCATTCCCGTGCCTTTGCATCCAAAACGCTTGCGTCAGCGTGGATTTAATCAAGCGTTGGAAATCGCTAAACCCATCGCAAAACATTTCAAGATTCCTTTGGATTTTATTGCATGCCGACGAATCAAAAATACAAAGCCCCAATCTCATTTATCCGCCAAACAGCGGGCGCGCAACGTGCGAAGAGCCTTTCAAATCGTTCGCCCCATTAAAGCAACGCACATTGCTTTGATCGACGACGTAGTGACGACGGGAAATACCATTAATGAATTAGAGCGGCTCTTTCAAAAAAACGGTGTCTCAAAAATCGAACGATGGTGCGTGGCGCGTGGCGCCCCTCACAACGTCTCGCTAAATACGGGAATTCCCGGGTTACGCCCCGAAGCGAGGCTACACCCAGGCTACGGCTTCGCTACGGTGTTCGCTGAACGCTCCGGAGGAACACCGAGCTCCATCGAGCATCCGCAGGGTGAGGCGGAAACCGTGCAAAGCGAAGCTTTGCACCCGCCGAACGCCCGCCAGGGAAGGCGGGCTGGGTGCATATAGAAAAATGACAGTACGAGTACAGGGAAGTACGAAAGAAAATGGGAGCGAATCCTGAGACAGGGACGTCGAATTTCGCGACCGGTTTATTCCAAGGCGGCGCAAGCCGAGGAATGCCGGGAGCTCGGTGTTCCTCCGGAGCGTTCAGCAAGGGAAACTTATTGGCGACCATTTACGATTTCTTTGGCGCAATCAAATCCGTAATCGTCCCCTCGTACATCTCCGACGCCATCATAACGGTCTCAGACAAAGTAGGATGCGGGTGTATCGTCAGCGCCAGATCTTCCGCGTCGCAACCCATTTCAATCGCCAACGCGACTTCGGAAATCAAATCACCGGCATTCACGCCGACAATTCCACCGCCAATCACGGTACCGTGTTCGTCAAACAATAATTTCGTAAAACCTTCCGAACGATTGAGCGACAACGCACGACCGCTGGCCGCCCACGGGAAAACACCTTTGTCGTATTTAATACCGTTTTCTTTTGCTTGATTTTCGGTAAGACCAACCCAAGCCACTTCCGGATCGGTGTACGCAACGGCCGGAATACAACGCGCGTCACGGAAATGTTTTTTCCCCGCAATGACTTCCGCCGCCAATCGTCCCTCGTAAGTCGCCTTGTGTGCGAGCATCGGCTGCCCGACGATATCACCAATGGCATAAATATGGGATACATTGGTTCGCAGTTGATTGTCAACTGCAATAAACCCACGATCATCCACCTTAATTCCCGCCTTTTCAGCGTCAATCATTTTTCCGTTCGGGCGACGACCCACGGCCACTAAAATTTGATCGTATTTTTGTGGTTCCTTGGGTGCGTTGTCACCTTTAAAAGTCACGTATAATCCGTCTTTTTTCACCTCAACTTTTGTAACGCTTGTCTTGAGATAAATATGGTCATACCGTTTTTGTATGCGCTGATACAATGGCCTTACCACATCAGCATCCGCGCCCGGAATGATTTGATCCATCGATTCAACCACACTGATTTTCGTGCCCAACGCATGGTACACCGTTGCCATTTCCAAGCCGATAATACCGCCGCCAATGACGAGCAAATGACCGTTTACTTTTTCCAATTCTAGCGCACCCGTGGAATCGAATATACGCGGATCATCCGGAATAAAAGGCAATTTAACGGGGAGTGAACCCACGGCAACAACCGCGTTCTTGAATTTAATCACGGTTTTTTCTTTATTGTGCTCGACGGTTATTTCGTTCGCGCCCGTAAATTTCCCCACACCAGTAATGATTTCTACTTTACGTTGTTTCGCCATGGCCTTGAGACCGCCGGTTAATTTTTTCACGACGCTGTTTTTCCATTCCCGAATTTTTTTGGCGTCGATTTTGGGTTTCCCAAAGTCCACGCCAAATGGCGACACGTCCTCGGCGTCATCAATAACTTTGGCCACGTGTAATAGCGCTTTTGAAGGAATACAGCCCACATTTAAACAAACACCGCCGATATTTTCGTAGCGCTCGACTAAAGTGACCTGCTTACCCAAGTCCGCGGCACGAAATGCTGCAGCATATCCGCCCGGTCCGCTGCCTAACACAACCACTTCAGTATTGATTTCTTTTGACATGAATTTCCTCTTTAAATTTTAAATAATCAATCTCCGGAATTCCCGGATTACGCCCCGCGAAGCGGGGGCTCCATCCAGGCTACGGCTTTTTTACAACAACAACGTGCGAATGTCCGACAAACACTCTGCTAAATAAACCGTAAACCGCGCACCATCGGCACCATCAATCACGCGGTGATCATAAGACACACTGAGCGGTAACATCAACCGCGTTTGACACACTCCCGCGCTGTCGCAAACGGGTTTCCACGACATACGCGAGACGCCCAAAATCGCTACTTCAGGCGCATTTATAATCGGCGTAAACGCCGTTCCACCAATACCTCCCAAACTGGAAATACTGAAACAACCGCCCTGCATGTCCGTCAAACTCAACCCTTTGGTACGTGCTTTTTCACTGACTGCACCCAATTCGTGGGCGACTTCAAATAAACCCTTCTTATCGGCATCGCGAATCACGGGAACCACCAATCCATTCGGCGTATCCACCGCCACCCCGACGTGAAAATATTTTTTTAATATAAGGTTTTCACCCGTTTCATCCAGCGAAGCATTAAAGTGAGGATACTCTTTTAACGCTGCCACGACGGCCTTGATGATGAAAACCAGCGGCGTTAATCGAACGTTTTGTTGTTCCGCGTATTCTTTTTGACTGTGCCGAAAGGTTTCTAATTCGGTAATATCCGCTTCACCAAATTGCGTCACGTGCGGAATCGTCGCCCAGTTACGGCTTAAATTTGCTCCCGCTGCCTTCTTGATTTTTGATAACGGCTTCTTCTCAGTTTCACCAAATTTTGAAAAATCAATCTTGGGCGCAGGCGCGAAACCAAACCCACCAACACCTTTACTTTCGGCCACTTTTAATTGGGCTTTTACAAATTTCTGGACGTCTTCTTTTAAGATGCGATTTTTCGGACCGCTGCCTTGTATTTTTAGTAAATTTATCCCAAATTCGTGGGCAATTCGACGAACCGCCGGGCCTGCGTGTACCGCCGTCCCAAATCCTTCGGTTGCTTCAGGAGTTTCTTCCGACTCAGCCGCTTCTTTTTCTTCGGGCGCTTTTTCGGCTTTTTCCTTGGGCCGCGAAGGTGCCTCTTCCGATTTTTCTTTTGGTTTTTCTTCTGTCTTTTTTTCTTCGGGTTTTTTGCCCGCTTTCTCAGTGACTTCCAGGGTTAAAATTTTGGTTCCCTCTTTAACTTTATCACCGACCTTCACTTGAATGTCTTTAACAATACCCGCAAAAGGAGATGGGACATCCATCGTGGCTTTTTCGCCTTCCAAAGTAATCAGCGAAGTTTCTACCTCAACGGTGTCGCCGGGCTTGACTAAAACTTCTATGACTTCGACATTTTCTGCGCCTCCCATATCGGGAATCAGCACTTGTTCTATCCGACTTGCCACTATTTTCCCCTTAGTTCCTAAATGGTCCGTGGATCTGGCCGACTGGCGTCAATCTTCAATGTTTTCATCGCTTTTATCAGCGCATCCTTTGAATAATCACCCTGATCGTATAACGCTTTTAACGCCGTGTACGCAATCATTTTTGCATCCACTTCAAAAAAATCACGCAACACAGAGCGCGTATCACTGCGACCAAACCCATCCGTACCCAACACGTAATACGGTTGTTTGACGGCCTGACGAATTTGATTGGCCATCAATTTCATGTAATCGGTCGCGGCAATCACGGGTCCCTTTTGGTTTTTCAAACACGTTTCGACGTAACTTGCTTTAGGTGATTCCTCGGGATGCAAATCATTATAACGCGTCGTAGATTCAATATCGTGACGCAGTAAATTAAAACTCGTCACGCTCCACACGTCTGCCGCCACCCCGAATTCTTTTTCCAACAAATCCGCTGCTGCAATGACTTCGCGCAGAATCGCTCCCGCCCCGAGTAATTGCATGCGTTTTGATGATTTATCGCTGCCGCGCTGAAATAAATACATGCCTTTAATGATGCCCTCTTCCACGCCTTTCGGCATCGGCGGGTGTTGATAGTTTTCATTCATCAGTGTGATGTAATAAAACACGTTCTCTTGTTCTTGCACCATGCGGCGCAAACCGTCTTGAACAATGACGGCCACTTCATAAGCAAACGTAGGATCGTACGTACGACACGTCGGCACGGCGCTGAACATCAATAAATTGTGGGAATCCTGATGCTGCAGTCCTTCACCCGGCAAAGTAGTTCTTCCCGCCAAGCCACCCAGAATAAATCCCCGCGCTTGCATATCGCCCGCCGCCCACACAAAGTCCCCCACGCGCTGATAGCCGAACATCGCGTAATAATTATAAAACGGAATCATGGCAACTCGATTATTCGCGTACGACGTTCCCGCTGCAATCCAACTTGAAATCGCGCCGGCTTCACTAATACCTTGCTGCAATACTTGTCCTTGCTTTTCTTCGCGGTAATAAACCAATCGTTCGCGATCCTCCGGCGTGTATTTTTGGCCCTCCACGGCGTAAATACCCGTTTGTCGAAATAATCCTTCTAAGCCCAACGTACGCGCTTCATCCGCCACGATCGGCACGATGCGGTCTTTGATATTCTCATCTTTTAATAAAATCATCAGCACACGCGCAAAAGCCATGCCCGTTGAAATCGAGCGATCACCCGATCCCTTCAACACGGCCTCAAACTCAGCGAGATCCGGTGCTGTTAACGCATCGCAATCGGTGTGACGACTCGGCAAATACCCGCCTAATTTTTTGCGCTGACGGTGCAAATACTCCATTTCTGGCGCATCGTCTTTGGGCTTATAAAATTCGAGCTTTTCCAGCTGCTGATCGGTCAGTGGCAAATCGAAACGATCACGAAACGCTTTTAACCCCTCTACACTCAATTCTTCTAAATTATGAGTAATATTGAGTCCTTCTCCCTCCTTGCCATAACCGTATCCCTTGATGGTCTTTGCTAAAATCACGGTGGGCTGACCGCAATCTTTCATCGCTTCCGCATAAGCGGCATACACTTTTTGGGGATCGTGACCGCCGTCGGTCAGTTGCTTCAACTCCTCGTCGCTCAAATGTGAAACCAATTCCAATAATTCGGGGTATTTTCCAAAAAAATGTTCGCGCAGATAAGCACCGTCTTTGGCGCAATAGCATTGATACTCACCATCCACCAATTCGCCGATTCGCTTCGTCAGCCATCCCGCTTTATCCTTAGCAAATAACGCATCCCAACCGCTGCCCCAAATCACTTTAATCACGCGCCAACCAGCACCGCGAAATGATCCTTCCAATTCTTGAATAATTTGACCATTACCCGAAACCGGCCCATCCAGGCGTTGCAAATTACAATTGATGACAAAAATAAGATTATCCAATTTCTCGCGGCTGGCAATTAACGCCGCGCCTTGAGATTCGGGCTCTCCCATTTCACCATCGCCGCAGAACGCCCAAACTTTTCGTTTACTCGTGTCTGCCAACCCACGATTGTGTAGGTACTTTAAAAACTGAGCTTGATAAACAGCCATGAATGGCCCCAACCCCATGGACACCGTTGGAAATTGCCAAAAGTCCGGCATTAAATAAGGGTGCGGATAAGAAGACAATCCTTTTTTAAACACTTCTTGACGAAAATTCTCGAGCATTTTCTCGCTGATTCGTCCTTCCAAAAAGGCCCGCGCGTAAATACCTTCCGCCGAGTGTCCCTGGAAAAAAATTAAATCATCGGCTCGGAAAAAATAATTCAGACCGACCTCAAAAAGCGTGGCAATCGATGCGTAACTGGAAATATGACCACCTAATCCTGCCTTTTTCTCCGCCACGCGCATCACCATGGCCAATGCGTTCCAGCGCATGTAGTCCGTTAAACGAACCATGTGTTTAAAATCTTCGGGAATTTGCTCTTCTTTATCGGCGGGAATGGTATTGAGGTACGGAGTCGTAATCCCCGTTGGCACGGCGACCCCCACTTGGCGGGCGTGATCTAATAATTGCTGGATAATGAATTCAGCACGTCCCGCACTCTCGTATTCCATTACTGAATCGAGTGCGTCTTTCCATTCCTGGGTTTCAATGGGATCAGCATCCTGAGAAGTTTTTGAATTCTCCGGCATAATACTTAACCAATCCACGCGCCAATGGTGAATAGCGCGATAACAACCAACCAGACCAGCAAGGATCGATTTACCAACCCATCAATATCACCCAATTGATCTTCCGACAACGGTCCTGGCGCATCATCCATACCCATCGCTATTAACCCACATCCAGCAGCCTGCTCTCGCGTGTAGTAGATTCCCGTCCACAAATTTTCGTACCAGCACTTGAACGTCGGTGAAAAATGCCCGACTAAGGCATAAGTAATGCCCATCAAGCGAATAGGAATCCAATCCAAGATACCCTCTGCTTTTGCAGCAACCGCATAGAGGGATTTTGACTTTTCATCTTCTTCGGATTCCAAGGTTTTGCGCAAACTGACCACTAACGTATACAACACCACACCAACTGATCCGAACACCAATAACCAAAAGATAAGGGCGAAAATATTCTGAACCGTCATACCCAAAAGCTGTCGGGCACTGCTCCCACCCGCGCTTTCGACCGTCAAGCGGCGAGCATCCAAGCAATACCACAACACCACGAGTGAAAGCAAATAATACGCAATGAGGCCAATCACGTGGCAAACCAATGAAGCGACTAACATATAGATAATCAAGCCGGGTAAAACAGTGATAAAAAATCCGCCCCAACCCGACCAAAAACCTCGATGATCAAACCGGTGTTTAAACCACCGATAATAGTGGTCAAACCAGTCGTAACGGCGGGTATAGCTGTCAAAGTGAAACCAGCGCTGAACAACAAGACAAATTAAAATAATGGTCAAAGCCATGCGATATTCCTTCTTGAAAAGAAGGCCATCATTCTCGCTTATCGCCCCTGCTCCGTCAAATGCATCCCTAATCCCGCCGCAGGCGATCAGACATGGCAATCGGCGTTGGATACTTCATCACCACCCAATACGAAGAAACAATAAAGGATACAATCGTAGTGGCCTCAATCAAATACGCCGCTTTATTACCAATGATTCGCGTATCCATGGCCACATAGGCAATAATCAATGAAAACTCACTGATCTGCGCGAGCCGAACACCCACCTCCCAGGCCACCTGTTTCGCTTCACCCACCCATTTAAATAATACCCGATAGGTAATAGGCTTAATGAACAATAATGACCCCAACAAAATAAGCGTCGGAATAATCACCTTGGGCAAATAACTTAAATCAAACGTCGCGCCAACGGAAAAGAAAAAGAGGACTAAAAAGAAATCGCGAATGGGTTTTAAGCTCTCGGCAATGTAAACGGAAACGGGACTCGGTGCCAAACTCACGCCCGCGATGAATGCACCAATTTCCCCCGAGAGTCCCACTGAAGAAGCCAACTGCGTCATACTCAAGCACCACGCGATGGCTAACAAAAACATGTATTCTTTAATTCGATTAAAACGAGCAAACAGTGGCAGTAAAACGAATCGGTCGAACAAATACGCAAAAATAAGTATGCCCGGAAGTCCAAGCAAAACCAAGCTGAGATCGGTTAACAACACACCCTGCCGAGAAGCCCCGTGTAGCAATAATAAAACGGCAATAGCAATTAAATCCTGCAGCAACAAGACGCTGATCATGACCTCACCGGTGTGCTGATGGTGTAAGATCGTAGTGGGGAGTAATTTAATCCCGATGATGGTACTTGAAAACATCATCGCTGCACCCACCACCAAACACTCAACCATGTTGTAACCGAACAACCAGGACACCCAAAAGCCCACCCCCGCGAACACAATGGAGCTGAAAATGGCAACCCATGTCGTTTTACGTAACATCAGCAACAGCTTCTGGAAGGGTAAATTCAACCCAAGCAGAAACAGTAAAAATATAATCCCAATGTCACCGACGGCACGAACCAGCATCGTATTCGGAATTAACTTAAATCCCCAAGGTCCAACGAGAACACCCAGCAGCATGTAAGCGACCAGCATGGATTGCCGCGTCCACAGCGCTAATGTCGACAAGAGCGCCGCACCTGCAAAAATAAGAAATATAGAAAAAATGAGGTGCTGTTCGAACATATTTCGTCCTAAAAGGAGGTTAGCGTACTACCGTACGCGTAGCCAAATGTCGGTTCGCCCTAACAACGGAAATCCGATATAGCCGCGAACTTTTAATCGTTGACCACGATCAACAACCGTCATTTGGCAATGATAAAACTTCCCGTCTCTGGGATCTAAAATCATTCCTTGCCTATACGCATCGCGGTACGCCACCAAATCCTGAATAATGGTCATGCCGAGAATGGGCTTGTTCTGCAGCTTCCCGCGGCACTGCGTACACCGGTCGGCGGCCTTTTGATTATTTTCACGGTAAATCTTCACAATCTTTCCGAAATATTTTCCGCTCCGTTCCCAAATGCGAATAACGCTGGATGGTTGGTGGGTTTTATGATCGGTGGTCTCCCAATTTCCCACGATAGTCACAGAATCCGCATAAATAACGGACCCAACAAACACCGAAAGGCAGCACAATAATGAGAAAAAGGGTCTGATTTTCCTAAAAAGTCGCATTCCCCTACTCCAAAAACGCCCCAAAACACCAAAATTCTATCATTTCTAACCAATTTTTCTATGAAAATGAAAAAAATATGCATTCAGATATTTAAACTTGTTGATTTTCATTGTAAAATGTAACTGTCGTTTTTATTAGCTAATCAGGGAGAATAAGATGCCAGCAAAAAAACGAAAATCAGCCAAACGAGGAAAGGCTCGGGCGGGAAAAGTCAGTGCAACTCGCTTGAAAAAAGTGCTCCGAGAGCGCAATCAAGCACGTAAGAAATTACGAACCGTACTGAAGCAACTCACTAAAGCAAAGAAGCTAGCTACTAGCAAGCTTTCTAAGCTGAAAACGGGTACTAAAAAACGTCGTCGTGGAAGAAAGAAAACCTCTCATCGAGGTCGTAAGCATAAATCTGCTTCCATGTCGAAACACCGACGTCGTGGTCGCCCAAAGAAGAGCGCCGCGAAAAAATCGGCAAGTCGCCGACGTCGCGGACGACCCCGTAAAGCAAAATAGTCTTTTTTTTGAGACTATGAAAAGCCCGCTACTCAGCGGGCTTTTTATTTAAAAGAAGTTGTTTTTCATCCAAGGATTTTGCTTGATGAAGCAAATCCTGCATGGCTTGTTCCGTCAACGCACCCGTTTCGGCGAATACGATCACCCGACGCCGTAGTATCATCACGGAGGGTACTGACATGATATGAAAATCTTCCGCCAGCTCTTTTTCTTTATCAATATCGACACTTCCAAAAACCACGTCAGAATGTTTCGCGCTCAGCTGCTCGATCACCTTACTGAATGACTTACATGGCGCACACCACTCTGCCCAGAAATCAATGACCACCAATTCATTTTTATCCAGGACGTCGTCAAAGTTATCGGCGGTTAAGGTTATGGCACTCATCAAAAACCTCCCTATTTTTAAATCAACTGAATTTAAGATGTTAAAAGAGAAAATATCCGATCACGAACACTTTCCACGCTCCCCACACCCGACACGCGGTGGTATACTGGCGCAGAAGGATCTTTTGATTTCACGTATTTCTGATAATAAGCCACCAACGGTTTCGTTTCTCGATGATAAACAGCCAATCGTTTGCGAACGGTTTCTTCACGGTCGTCTTCTCGCTGTGTTAACGGCTCACCCGTTACGTCATCACGATTATCTTCTTTTGGGGGATGATAAATTCGGTGATACACGCGTCCCGACGTCGCATGAACCAAACGACCTCCCATCCGCTCAATAATGACTTCATCCGGGACATCAATTTCAATCACGTGATCAATAAGAATATCCGCCTCACGAAGCGCATCGGCTTGAGTCGTCGTTCTGGGATAACCATCCAATAAAAATCCACTGGCACAATCGGGCTGTTTAATCCGATCTTTGACTAAAGCAATCATGATGTCATCCGACACCAAGTGCCCACTGTCCACGACTTTCTTCACCTCCTCACCGAGAGGCGTTTTTGCTTTCATGGCAGATCGCAGCATATCGCCCGTTGAAATTTGCGGGATAGTAAATCGCTTCGTGATAAATTGCGCTTGCGTGCCTTTTCCAGCTCCGGGTGGGCCTAATAAAATAATACGCATCAAGAACACCTTTTCCATCACGAACAAGAAGGATACACTCCCGCACCAATATAACGCAACCGGCCCGAACGCGTCACCACCATGCCACGCGACAACCGTTTTTCTCTTTCTGGCGCACACACGTAAAACGTGCCTTGTTTGCCATCGGTGAAACCGTCGGGATTAAAGCTCAGCGCTCTGTTTTGCGAAAACGTACTTTTCCACACTAAACGGTAATTCGCCGGTAATTTTCCATAATGCCGAATGATTTCACCGGTCGAAACCACTTGAAGCAAATAACCGGACGTCCATTTACCATTACAGTTTTCTTGATCGTCGCTGCCACATAAAGTCGTAATCATTCCCCGATGGATGGCAAGCGAACGCGCCAACTCAACGGCATTCGTCAAGCGCACTAACATCGATTGCACCCGCGAATCAGTAACCCACGTTTGCCAAAGTGGCGATATTAGACAATATATTATCACTAATAGAAATAAGACGACGAGCAACTCAAATAAAGTTACTCCCCAGATTTTATTAAGGCGGACGTGGGAAGCCATTTCTCGGGCCAAACCTTTACTAAACGGACCGTATTACCACTCATTTTAACAATTTCCATGGGATAGCCCGATAATCGAAGCGCAACACCCGAAACGGGAATCGTCTCCAAATATTCCACAATCAAACCGCTTAGCGTTTTTGGCCCCTCGATAGATAAATTCCACGCCGTCAGTCGATTCAGATCTCGAATACTGATGCGTCCATCCACCAAATAACTCCCGTCCACTTGTTTTTGCACTAATCGTGCCGTTACGTCAACATCCACCGATAATTCACCGACAATTTCTTCCAGAATATCTTGCAAGGTCACCAGCCCTTGAATGTCGCCGTATTCGTCCACCACGAGCCCGATGGTTTTACTTTCCCGCTGAAAATTCATGATCTGATGATGCAGCAATGTCACCTCAGGAACGTAATACACCTCTCCCGCGAGCCTCACGAGCTTATCCTTACTTAATGCCTCATTCGGCATCGTCGCCATTACTTGACGCAGGTTTAACATCCCAACAACGTGATCGATGCTTTCCCGGTAAATCGGCATATACCCGTGTTCTGAATTGATTAATTGCTCCAAAATTTTATCCCACGGGTCGGTGATATCAATACCGTTAATCGCGTTTTTCGGGACCATCACGTCTTCAACAGTCATTTGCCCCAAATTCAAAACCCGCAGCAACATTTGCTGATAGCTCGAAGAAATCTTACTCGTTGCTTCGTGAACAACGGTCCGCAATTCTTCCGTACTTAAGGCTTCTGCCGTATGGCCCCGGACTTTCACGCCGAAAAGACGCAAACAACCGTTCGCAATCGAATTAATTAACCAAACCAACGGGTACAGCACAATGAGTAAAATTTTCAGGGGAAGTGCGGCCGTGAAAGCCACGCGACGCGGATGTATCGCCCCAAACGTTTTGGGAGTCACTTCACCAAATATCAATACAACAAAGGTTAACACCAACGTCGAGACGATAATCCCTACTTCCCCCAGGTAGTGCACGGCGATAACCGTTGCAACGGCAGAAGCAAAAATATCGGAAAACGTATCGCCAATTAATATAATTCCGAGCAATCGATCCGGTCGTTCCAGTAATTTCGCGACTCGTTGCGCGTTAAGATTCCCTTTACGTGCCAAATGGCGCAATCGATAGCGGTTGATGGCCATCATGCCGGTTTCTGCTCCTGAAAAGAAAGCCGATAACACGATTAGAAATATCAATAGTGCGATAAGTAAATGAATCTGGGTCCCTGTCAATGCTAGCCTTCCAACATCAATTGACTGCCAAAATAAATAACGATGAGTAATAATACTCCAAAAAACGTACCGTAAATAGCTTTTCGACCGCGCCACCCCCACGCAAAACGTCCCAACAATAAAACAGCAAAAATTACCCAAGCGACAAGCACCAATATCGTTTTCTGCAGCAGCAAACGGTTATGCCACAATAAATCGTGAAACGCGTAAAAGCTCGTTACTAAAAGAACGCTCAGCAACACAAAACCGACGATAATAGTTCGAAATAATAACTTTTCCATCGTAATTAATGGCGGTAATTTCTGAATAAAATGGCCGTTGGAAGCAAAACGCAACCAACGCTCTTGAATCGCTAACAACACCGCTTGAAATCCAGCAATCACGAGTACCGCGAACGTAATCCCGGATAAAAGAACGTGAAGCAGAACTAGGGTTTTCATAAAAATTAGGATAACACATCTATAAGCGAGACTCCTGCATAGAGTACTTCGCATCTTGAAGTGAAATGGGTATAATCCCGCCATGTTTACGAGCCTTACCGACCGTTTAGCCAAAACGATCAATAGATTACGTGGCCTAGGTCGTTTGACCGAGGAAAACGTTCAAGAGACATTACGCGACGTACGCTCCGCATTGATCGAAGCCGACGTCGCGCTTCCCGTCGTAAAAGACTTCACCGAACGCGTTCGAGAAAAAGCGCTCGGCCAAGAAGTCATCGGAAACGTCCGCCCCGGTGAAACACTCGTCAAAATTGTCCAGGATGAATTGATTCACATTTTGGGTGATGCGCAGGCTGAAATTAATCTCAACGCAAAACCACCCCTCGTCATTTTGATGGCGGGATTACAAGGCTCCGGTAAAACCACCACGGCGGCTAAACTCGCACGTTGGCTAAAAGAAAATAACAAAAAAACCGTCATGGTCACGTCCACCGACGTCTATCGACCTGCTGCGATTCAACAACTCGAAACGTTGGCGCGTCAAATTGACGTCTCTTTTTTCCCGAGTAACACCGATCAAAAACCCACGGTGATCGCTGAAGCGGCCTTGAAGCACGCGCAGACTCAATTTATTGACGTATTGATTATCGACACCGCAGGGCGTTTGCACGTGGATAACGAATTAATGCGAGAAATCGCGGACATTAGCAACGCCATCAACCCCACGGAAATTTTACTCGTGGTAGACAGTATGATGGGACAGGACGCCGCCAACGTTGCGAAATCGTTTTCCGATACACTCGCACTGACGGGAATTATTCTAACAAAAACCGACGGCGATGCGCGTGGCGGCGCGGCGTTATCGATGCGAATGATTACGGGACAGCCGATTAAATTCATCGGCGTGGGTGAAAAAATCGATGCCTTAGAACCGTTTCACCCCGATCGCATGGCCTCACGCATTTTAGGTATGGGCGACATCGTTTCGCTGGTGGAAGAAGCACAACGCCAAGTCGATCAAAAAGAAGCGCAAAAAATCGCGAAAAAACTCAAAAAAGGAAAACGGTTCGACTTCACCGATTTTTTAATACAGCTGCAACAAATGAAAAAAATGGGCGGGCTGAAATCGTTAATCGGCAAATTGCCGGGCGGCGCGCAACTTCCCAAAGGGACGGCCGGACTCATGGACGACAAACAATTGGTAAAAATGGAAGCCATCATTCAATCGATGACGAAAAAAGAACGCCTCTTTCCCGCGCTCATTAACGGCTCTCGAAAACGCCGACTGTCTTTAGGCTCTGGCACGTCGATTCAAGACGTCAATAAACTGGTGAAGCAGTTTGCTCAAATGCAAAAAATGCTGAAGCGCATGAAGGGCGATAAAATGATGAAACGCCTCCAGCAAATGAAAAACAGCGGCGGCTTACCAAACGACTTACTCAATAACCTACCTCCCGACTGGCGCTCTAAAAACTAAAAAATCCCCCTTCCATCTTTCCCAAATATTGCTTAGAATACCCGCCTTCCTGGGGTATAATCCGCCAGTTACAGAACAAGAGGTAAATACTGCGCATGGTAGTTATCAGACTCTCCCGCGGGGGAAACAATAAAAATCCCTTCTACCGCATCGTGGTAGCCGATAGCCGCAAGCCACGCGACGGCCGTTACATCGAGCACATAGGGTATTACAACCCCATGGCCCGTGGGTCGGAAATCCGCCTTCAAGTGGAACAAGAACGCGTGACCTATTGGGTCGGCAAAGGCGCCATTGCCTCGGATCGCGTACAGTTCCTTCTGGATTGGCTGGAAGAGTCCCCCGAAGCCGCTCAAAAGGCAGGCCCTCGCAAAGGCGAAATGAAGAGAATCCAAGCCGAAGCATCCGTCAAAGCTCAAAAGAAAGCAGCGGCTGAAGCTAAAAAAGCGGAAATCGCACCCGCACCAGCAGCCGAAGCCGAAGCGAGCACTGAAAAACCCGTAGAAGCTAAGCCCGAAAGCGAAGGTGAGACAAAGTAATCACCCCAAAATCACTGTCGGTCGATTAGCAAGACCTTACGGCGTTCGAGGGTGGATTAAGCTTATCTCATACACAGACCCACCCGAAAATTTACTCCATTACCCGACTTGGCAAATCCAACTCGATCAAGAATGGCGCCCCATAACTGTGGAAGCGAGCCGCACGCACGGAAAGTTCCTGGTGGTGAAACTAGCTGGCTGTGATACTCCCGAGGCCGCCCGCCAATACACGAATGCTTTTATCGCGGTGGATCGAGATGAACTTCCGGCTCTAACAAAGGGCGAATATTATTGGGCCGACTTGATTGGACTCCGCGTTGTTACTGTAACGGGCGACGATCTCGGTCGCGTCGACTCCTTACTTGAAACCGGCGCGAATGATGTCTTAATCGTGAAAAATCACCGCGAACGGTGGATTCCGTATGTAAAAGCCGTTATACAATCCATCGATTTGGCGCATAAAATCATAACCGTGGATTGGGACCCGGAATTCTAATGACTTTAAAAATCGCCGTCGTCACGCTATTTCCCGAAATGTTCGCCGCATTGGAATACGGCGTGGTCGGGCGCGCATTGCGGGAAAAACTCGCGGAAATTTCCTTCCATAATCCTCGCGATTACACCACCGACGTACACCGCAGCGTAGACGATCGCCCGTACGGTGGTGGTCCCGGCATGGTCCTGAAATTCGAACCCCTGCACGAGGCTATTCAGGCCGCAAAAAACCAATTCGGCACGAAAACCAAAGTGATTCACCTTTCCCCCCAGGGTCAACTCATGACACAGCAGCTTTTGATGGAACACGCGGGCCACGAACCCCTGGTATTAATTGCAGGAAGATACGAGGGCATCGACGAGCGCCTCATCAAAGCGGACGTTGACGAAGAGTGGTCTGTGGGGGATTACGTACTGAGCGGGGGTGAATTCCCAGCAATGACGGTGATCGACGCCATAATCCGGCTGTTACCGGGTGCTTTGGGCCACGAAGCTTCCGCACCACAAGACTCTTTTTCATCGGGGTTGCTCGATTACCCACACTATACCCGGCCTGAAGTCGTGGACGATCAACCCGTCCCGGAAGTCCTCCTGAGCGGCGATCACGCGGCTATTGCCCAGTGGCGACTCAAACAAGCTTTAGGAAGGACTTGGCAAAGGCGTCAAGATCTGTTAAAAAGACGAACCTTGACCACGCTCGAACGTCAATTGTTAGACGAGTACATCCGTGAGGAAGAACCATGAGCAAGATCATTCAGGCAATTGAAGCCGAACAAATGAAAGATAAGAAAATCCCGGCATTTCGTGCGGGCGATACCCTGTTAGTTCAAATCAAAGTACGAGAAGGTGACCGAGAGCGCTTACAAGCATTCGAAGGTACCGTGATCGGCAAACGCAACCGCGGATTAAATTCGGCGTTCACCGTTCGTAAGATTTCGCACGGCGAAGGCGTTGAACGCGTGTTTCAAACGTACAGCCCCCTGATCGCTGCAATTAAAGTGCAACGCCGTGGCCAAGTCCGCCGCGCTAAACTTTATTACTTGCGTAATCTGGAAGGCCGACAAGCGAGAATTAAAGAGAAAATTTAGATTCGTCTCTACAGCCTTTCTCTTAGCACCGCACAAGAGTAAAATACCCCCATGGTCACTCTCAGCTATCAAGCAGTGCTTTCATCGCCCATTGGTAAAATTGGCATCCGCAGCTCGGAGCGCGAGTTACTCGGCATCGATTACCTCACCGACGATTTTGCGCTCATAAAACCGAAAAACTCCATTGCTAAAGAAACGGTTGAACAATTGCTGTGTTATTTTGCGGACCCCACATATACTTTTGATATTCCGCTGTCGCTTAACGTGAGCGCTTTCCAAAAAACGGTATTGGAATCACTGAAACAAATTCCCATTGGCGCCACGCAAAGTTACGCGACACTCGCAAAAAATCTAAAAACCAGCCCTCGCCCTATCGGCAGCGCCTGCCGAAAAAACCCCGTTCCCATTATTATCCCGTGCCATCGTATCGTCGCTGAAAAAGACATCGGTGGTTATAGCGGCGACAAGCACGGTCGCATGATCGAAATCAAGCGGTGGCTGTTGCAGCACGAGGCGATCACATGAGTCGCCGAGAACCCACCGTTATTAATTGCTGGGCCAATCAATCACAGTCCGTCATCGATGCCTTTGTTGCTTTCTATGAAACATTAAAAAAGCTCCATAAGAAATTTAAAAAAAAACAAAAATATCATTCGATTTTTAGGCAAGAATTTAAAATCAGTATGGAATCGCTGTTAACGGAATTAACAAATGAAGATCCTCCAATCCCTGAAAAATTAGCAAGTATTTTTACTGCCTTGCAAATGGGACTGACTAAGCTTGCCGCAAATAAGAGCGGTCGTGCTGACTTACAAACATTTATGGAGTTAACATCACTATTAAGCCAACACCTCTCAAAACTCCGCACCGCTATGGAAGGCACGATAAGATCTCCTTTCACTCCATTAAATTCAGAATCATCCCGGCAGTCACTGCGAATAGTATTCCAATTTACCCCTTATACCGTTGCTCAAATTAAATTTTTTATCGAATCGATGTCGGCTCCGATTGATCCTCCGTCTCGCTTGAACAGTTTGCGCCGCTTCACGGGTGATTACCCCATTTTTACTATTTTGCTTTCGGCATCGGCGGGTGTCGTGGGTGGATTTGCCGGATGCCACGGCGTTGAGGCTTTAGCGAATGTTTTGAATAATGACCAAAATGGACGAGATTTTGGAGTCGCACTGGCGTTTTTGATTTTACTGATTGTGATTGCAAGCGGTAATTTAGTCCTGAACGTTCACGATCGCTACGAACGATCCAAACAAAATCAAGCGCGTTTGACTGACTCAAGCCAGCGTCTTATTAACGGGATTAATGGGGATAGCTCAGACGATGAGGGATCCCACGAGGAACTAAGACTGTAGCCTGGGTGCAGCTCCGCTTCAGAGCGTAACCCGGGAATTCCTTGTTTTTTTCCCGCAAAATCATTTTCTTTAATATTTTGTTAATCTCTAACGATTACACTCTCGCCTTTCCTATTTTTCAGAGTAATAATTATGAGCCGAAAATCTCCAGGCATTCCGATTCGCAGCGCCATCCAACGAACGAGACAAACGAGCAGTTCAAATTCAAGTGATTCAAATGATTCAAATGAAGCAGAATTTATTGTGGGCGCGCCACCCAGTACTCACGCTCAGCCTCAACTCGATTCACCCTTCTTCTCAGATGAAACCGCTGTTAAGGAAGATGATGAAGCGCGTGAGGAACTTCTTAACTCACCGCGCGACGATGATTTTCCGGAGGAAATTTTCTTCCTTTCATTAGAAGAAGAACCCGTATTACCAGATGCAGTGCCCACTCCTCCACGCATCCCAACCAGCAGTTTTTGGGCAACGCGGCGCAAAGAGGAACAACAAAGACAAGCCCAACCAAACAACAGCCAACCGCAGCAAACACCCATGGAATTTACTGCTGAGTTGGTAAACACCCCACTCTCATCACTTGAACTTTTACAAAGATCCATTGAGAAGAAACTTTCTCAAAAAGAGGACTTGACCAAAGAGCGAGAAATACTAATCAATAAATTTATAGCAAGAACTAACCATCCACCCGATTCCGTCAGAAAGTTTTTTAAAGAAACTTACAATACCATCGTTCGTAACAGCAACATTCAAGAATGTCTTTTAGACGATTGGCTGCAGAAATACACCGGCCTATTTATGGTTATACCCGAATTAACGCTTAAAGATGCTGCAAAGGATGTTCTTAAGGATGCTAAACAGGATGTTGAAGCTTTGTTAATTCGTTTCTTAAACGTAGAGTCCAGTCTAGAAGAAATTACACTCGAAATCGCACTCAAGATTGACAAGCTTAATAGAAAACTTGGCCGTTACGAAACAACGGCCCTCAACCTTGAATATTAAGCACCGTAGAGCCTAAATAAATCACGCAACAACCGAGAAATATTTCTGCGTTCCTTGAGCCGCAATCGCATCACCCAATCGATTGAGCGCGTGCGTATACGCCGCGGTTCGCATGCTGACACGATGACGCTGCGTAATTTCGTAAACGTGATTGAATTCGCGCTGCATAATGCGGTGTAATTTTTCGTGCACTTCTTCGAGCGGCCAATAATAGCCATTTTTATTTTGCACCCATTCAAAATAACTCACCGTCACACCACCGGCATTTGCCAAAATATCGGGGACAATGGTAATTCCTTTCTCAAATAAAATAGCATCCGCCTTACTGCTGGTTGGGCCGTTTGCCACCTCAATAATTACGCGGGCTTTAATTCCGTCCACATTTTCCGCATGAATCACATTTTCCAACGCCGCCGGAATTAAGATATCCACGTCCAACGCCAATAATTCTTCGTTGCTGATCACATCAGCGGGAATGAATTCACACACGGAATTTTCGCAATACACGGCTTGTACGCGTTGCGTTTCTTTTTTCATGTGGATAAGGCTCGGAACGTCAAAGCCTTCTTTGCGATAAATTCCGCCTTGAGAGTCGCTCACGGCAACGATGCGGTAACCGTCGCGATGCAACAACTGCGCCACGTGCTGCCCACCATTTCCGAAACCTTGCACGGCCACACGAATTTCTTCCGGACGCCATTGTCGGTGGCGCTCGAGTTCTTTAATACAATAATACGCACCTCTTCCCGTGGCATCGTCGCGTCCCAAGCTGCCCCCCAATTCAATGGGCTTACCCGTGATTACACCCGGGCTTTGACTGCGCACGATCTTGGAATATTCATCCATCATCCATCCCATGATCATGGGATTCGTGTACACGTCCGGTGCAGGAATATCGGTGTGCGGGCCAATGAAATTCGCAATCTGTTCAATGTAACCGCGGCTCAAGCGCTCGAGTTCCAAACGCGACAATTGCTTCGGGTCGACGGTGATTCCACCTTTGCCACCACCAAACGGCAAACCAACCAACGCGCACTTTAAGGTCATCCAAAACGCCAACGCCTCGACCTCATCTAAGGTGACATTGGGGTGGTAACGGATTCCCCCTTTCGTGGGGCCGCGGCTGTCGTTGTGGTGAACGCGATACCCCTGAAAAATTTTTAAGGAACCATCGTCCATACGCACCGGTATAGAGACGACCAACCTCTGCTGAGGGTACTTCAGTCGTTCAATGGTCTCGGGATCGGCGTGAGAATACTGGGCGGCGTGGTCCAGTTGAGATAAAGCATCGCGAAAAATGTTCCCCGTCATGGCTAAAAATCTCCGTATTTTTTGGTGAAATCTGAGAAAGCGCTACTGTAGCGCAAACCAGTCTGGGTATGCAAGCAGGCGTGTAAAAAGGTCATCCTTGCATCCCACGAAAATTTAAAATAGAATCCAAAGCGTGTCGATTTGATAACTCAGCTTGCGGGCACATTAAATTTCCGCTAAAGAGAGTGTAATGACTCCCACTTTAGCAGTTCCCCGTCCGCTGATATTATCGGATCACCTATCGCTTGGCTTCTCGGGATGACCCCGGCTCGCCGACACGTTACTAAATGGAGGTTTTCATGGCTATTTCGCATAATCTGGGATTCCCACGCATCGGTGCAAAACGCGAATTAAAGAAAGCGGTCGAAAGTTACTGGCGCAGTGAGATGAGTCAAGATCAATTAAAACAAATCGGCCAAGAAATTCGTCGAGAACACTGGAAATTACAGCACAAAGCGGGGTTAAATTTAATTCCCGTCGGTGATTTTTCCTGGTACGACCACGTATTAACGACCAGCGCTTTATTGGGCGTGGTGCCGGAGCGGTTTGGATCCGTTGCAAATAACGTGGATTTAGACACGTATTTTTGCATTGCGCGCGGACAAGCACCGAACGGCCTTGAAAATGTCCCCAGCGAACTCACCAAATGGTTCGATACTAATTATCATTACATCGTCCCGGAGTTTTCTGCCGATCAGTCGTTTCGAATTGCGAGCGAAGAGTTGTTTGAATCCATCGACGATGCGCTATCGCTCGATTACACCGTCAAACCCGTATTATTAGGCCCCATTACGTATTTGTATTTAGGAAAATCTAAAGCAGATAAACTGAATCTTCTCGATAACCTCCTGATTGCTTACACGGAAATACTGGAACGACTGGAAAATCAAGGGATAGAATGGGTTCAAATCGACGAACCCATTTTAACCTTGGATTTAGAACCGAAATGGAAGGACGCTTTCAGAAAAGCGTATCAACGGTTAGCAAAATCCCCCCTCAAATTGTTACTGACCACGTATTTCGGCGAGTTGGCGGACAATCTGGAATTGGCGGTACAACTTCCAACGGCCGGATTGCACGTCGATCTGTGTAGCACTCCCGAACAATTCCATTCCGTGGTTGCCGCCTATCCCAAAGACCGCGTGTTATCACTCGGCATTGTTAATGGTCGGAATATTTGGCGAAACAATCTTTCCGAATCGTTGAAATTGTTAAAACACGCCCATCAAAAATTTAGTGGAAATCTGTGGGTAGCCCCCTCGTGCTCTTTGTTGCATTCTCCCGTTGATCTCGATAATGAATCAAAATTAAATTCCACGATTAAAAACTGGCTCGCGTTTGCGAAACAAAAAGTCGCGGAAGTGGCAACGCTCACAAAGCTAGTAAACGAAGGCAGTGAACGCTACGCTGCCGTGCTTCGCGACAGTGATGAAGCCGCACAATTCAAGCGCGAATCGAACTTGGTGCATAATTTCGCGGTGCAACAGAGACTGGATGCGCTGACTTCCGATCACGAACGGCGTCGTTCCCCGTATTCCGTGCGTAAAGAAGCGCAGAACGCTTCATTACAGTTACCGTTACTGCCCACAACAACCATCGGTTCTTTCCCACAAACCAATGAAATCCGCGGTATTCGCCGTGATTTTCGCTTGGGCAAGATCGATGAGGCTCAGTACCAAACGCTCATCCAAGCTGAAATCACGCGTGATATTCGCGCACAGGAAAAACTGGGTTTGGACGTGCTCGTGCACGGCGAATCGGAACGCAACGACATGGTCGAATATTTTGGTGAATTGCTCAATGGATTTGCGTTTACGGGGAACGGCTGGGTACAAAGTTACGGATCGCGCTGCGTAAAACCGCCGATTATTTACGGCGACGTCAGCCGCAAAGGGCCGATGACGATCGACTGGATTCGCTACGCACAATCGCAAACTGAAAAGCTCGTCAAAGGCATGTTAACCGGCCCCGTCACCATCCTCGCGTGGTCATTTCCGCGCGATGATCAGCCCATTGCAAAAACAACGCTGCAAATCGCATTGGCGTTGCGCGACGAGGTTGTTGACCTTGAAAATGCAGGTATTAAAGTCATTCAAATCGACGAACCCGCCTTTCGAGAAAAAGTCCCCCTGCGACACCGTCACCAAAAAGCGTATTTTGACTGGGCCATCCGTTGTTTTCGTATCGCTGCAGCCGGCGTACAAGATAAAACGCAAATACACACGCACATGTGTTACTCCGATTTCAACAATATTATCGCTGAAATCGCCGCGTTGGATGCCGATGTCATTACCATCGAAAGCTCGCGTTCGGACATGGAATTGCTAAAAGCTTTTGAAGCCTTCGATTACCCGAATGACATCGGGCCCGGCGTGTACGATATTCATTCTCCACGCATACCCACCACCGAAGAAATCGTGGAGCGAATACAATTGATTTTGAACTTTATCCCCGCTGAGCGATTATGGATTAATCCGGATTGCGGTTTGAAAACACGGGGATGGAACGAAATCAATAAAGCACTTAAAAACATGGTCGATGCGACCCATCAAGTGCGCGAGCTCGCTCGAAGTACCACCACGGAATTAGGTGAATTGAAGTATGCCGAAGGCTAACATTGAATTCAGCTGTGAACTCTTTCCACCCGATACGGCTATCGGGTGGAATAAATTAAACTCAACCGTCGACGTGCTGCAACCCTTAGGGCCACGGTTTTTTTCGGTGACGTTCGGCGCGGGAGGGTCCACCAAACAATCGCTGACCGCGAATTTAGTGGCGCAACTGTTGCAACGCAATATAGCCACTGTCCCGCACGTATCTTGCATTAATACGTCTCGCGACTCTCTAGATCCATTATTGGAATACTACCAATCTCTCGGAATTAATCGGTTGGTCGTCGTACGCGGCGATCGCCCCCAACAACCCGAAACTTCCCTCAACGAATTCTCGTACGCCAGTGAACTGGTGAATTATATTCGAAATAAAACCGGCGCGCATTTTAAAATTATTGTCGCCGCTTACCCAGAATTTCACCCAGAATCAGAAAATCCACTGATGGAATTTGTTTGCTTCAGAAAAAAAATTGAAGCCGGCGCCAACGCGGCCATCACGCAATATTTTTTCAATCCGGATGCCTATTACCGATACCGAAACAATTGCGAGCAGATGGGTATTCGAGTGCCGATTATTCCGGGAATTATGCCCATCCTGCAATATGAAAAATTAAAACGTTTTTCAGCGCGGTGCCAAGCAGAAATCCCACAATGGTTGGATAAACGGCTGCAAACCTATCAAAATGATCCGGAATCGCTACAAAAATTCGGCATCGATGTCATTACTAAATTATGCGAAGATTTGATTCAGTACGGCGCACCCAGTTTACATTTTTATACGCTTAATTCAGCAAATCCTTGTGCCGATATTATTAAAAATCTTTTACCGCGCGACGATTCGGTATCCATCGCACTAAAATCGCAGAAACAACAACGAGAGCAGGAATTACCATTAACGCCATCTGATAATCGTGAACGGTATACTGATCAGAAAGAGATCCTGAATGCTTAGCCACCAAATGCATGATCAGGCCCACCAAGGGTTGTAAGATAGGCGCCGTACCCACGGAAAGCATATTGGTGAAACCCAAACTGGTCCCACGTTGATGCGGAGGAACGATTTCTCCCGCGATTGCAAAAGTGAGCACGTAAGCGCTTGCAAATAACCCGAGCAAAATCATGCAACCCATCACGCCGAACAAAGACAGACTCGTGACAAAAATTAAAACGCTGATCAGCGCCGCTGATAATAACGCGCATATTCCTAACAAAAGTCGACGATGAACGATCTGACTATCCAACCAACCAAAAATAGGCCCGCCCACGGCGACTCCAATAAACATCAAATTGCACGACACAGTCGCCATCATCAAGCTCATGTGATGTGCCAACTGAAAATAGGGAACTCCCCACAAAGCGACGAATACCGAGACAATGGAAAACATAAGACCCGAATAGAGACCATTCATCCACGCAAATCGATTACCGATTAGCGCTTTTAAGTCGGCTTTGAAGCTGGATTGAACGGGAATGAGTAGAGAAGCCCAAGGCACGGATTTCGGCGGAATATCTCGAACTACGATCCAAATCAGCGCAGCAATAATAGCCAGTATACCGGCAGCATCAATCATCGCATGACGCCAACCAACGGTAAGCACTAACTCCGCTAAAAAGAATCCACCAAAAACGGAGCCCAGCATACCAACGGTTTCTGCAATGGCGGCCATCAATGCAAATCGATGCGGTGGAAACCATTTCGCAATGACGTTTAAGGAACCTACGAAAGCAAATGCAGCTCCCGCCCCCATCATCAAGCGCCCTACAATCGCCAGCGGTAAGTGCTGGGATAAGCCAAACAACAACGAACCCAGCCCACACACGACAGCACCCAGGGAAAGCAACCGACGCGGACCAAATCGATCAATCAGTAAGCCCGCCGGGGCTTGCAAGGTCACGTAAATGTAATAGTACATGCTCGCCAATACTCCGCCGCCGAAAGCGCTCAACGAGAAACTGTGCATTAAGCCAGTCACCATTTCCCCCGAAGTCAGTTGAAGGAAAAATTGAAATAAGACGAAAGAAGCGGTCATACTCCACATGACCCACGCGTACACCGTTCCGCGACCAGAACGATGCGCCAAAGGCACTGGCGCGGACTCCTGAATAACACTTTGATTAATTTTGATATTTTCCATTTTCACCGGCTTTGCCTTGGTTAATCTCTGAACAATACGAGACTGGGGTGGAAATGATAGTCAATCACATTATAAAATCAAGCAGATTCTAACCCAAATTGACACGAGTTTCGCAGTTTGTGACGCCAATGCTAACCCATCCCAACTTTATCCCTTTACGCCACATGGCCGTGCTACAAATCGCCGGCCCTGATGCGGAAAAATTTCTGCAAGGGCAAACAACCTGTGACGTTCGCCTCGTGCACGATACGCACGGTTCTCTCGGTGCTTTCTGCGACAATAAAGGGCGCATGATCGCCAATTTTTTCGTGTGGCGCGAGGCGTCAACCTATTATTTACTGTTACCCACCACCCTACGTGATACTACCCTTTCTCATTTACGTAAATACGGGGTATTCTCAAAAGTCACGATCGAACCGGAAGAAAACGTTCAGCTCGGCGAGTGGCTGGGATCGGCCGCTGAGATCCCAAAAAAAATTCGAAGCATTCCTTTTCCGCGGGATTCGCATTTAATCCTTGACCCCTTTCCCCCTCCCCTTGCGGGAGAGGCGACGCCGGGTGAGGAAGCGTGGCGAACACGAAACGTTCAAACCGGACTCGTATGGATTTATCCCGAAACAAGCGGCTCGTTAACTCCCCAAATGATTAATTTGGGAAAATGGGATGGCATTAGTTTTAAAAAGGGCTGCTACGTGGGACAAGAAATCGTGGCACGAACCGAACACCTGGGCCAATTGAAACGTCATTTGTATCGCGCCCACTTGGATGAACCCACGGCTGTAAAAATTGGAGACCCACTGACTTCCTCTTCCTCACAATCCATCGGCATGATTGTTGAGTTGGCCCGAGAAAAAAATGGATTATCGTTACTCGCCGTTATTCACGACAGCGCGCTTCAAATCGGCGCGCCTATTTTCTGTGGCTCACAGCCATTGACCGATATCACGCGTTTGAATTCTTCAGACTAGTTCAAACAGTTCGCATCTTGCAGCTTTTTTATCGAACGTTCCTGTAACTTCACAAGAATTTTGTCTCGCCGATACACCAATTAAACAATCGGCGAAATCCAAAGAATATTTTCGATAAACACCTAGAGCAGTCCATACCGTATCTGAATTTTCGATAATAAATTGATCCGTTTTCAACACGCTTTCCAAAACCGAAATTAGTTCCTCTTTGTTTATGTCATAACACTCTTCCAAAACCCAAACCAGTTCACACAATACAATCTGACTGATAAATACCTCACCCTGCTGAACATAAGCTAATGCTCGATGCGCCTGTATTTCATCGTCTCGAACAAGAATTCTCACCAGAAAATTGGTATCAATGGCTTTCATTATTTTTTGTGTCGACGAACAGCCCTTTGTCTAATTGCTTTATTCATATCTTCAATAGTGACATGTTTTTTTGTCTTTACCATACCGTAAAGATGCTTCACATCCAGGGTTTTCGCGCTCACCGTGACTTTCCCATCTTGCTCAATGGTGAATTCAAGCCTATCGCCCGCATCAATATTTAAATATTCCCGGACGGGTTTAGGGAGTGTGATCTGCCCTTTACTGGTGAGCTTAGCCTGAGACATTCACTTAATTCCTTACTTATTTTAGTATCCCTTATTATAGTGTAAGGAATTAAAGAAAACAACATTTATACTATATTAAACAATAAGTAACTAAAAGGAGACCTATCATGGCTCGGAAATACGGCAAAAGTGCACAAAAGGCGGTAAAAAAGGAGCTGCGCCGCTATAAGAAAAGAAAGGCGCACAGCGGTCCGAAACGCAAAAAGGTAAAAAGTCGAAAACAGGCGATAGCCATTGCCTTATCGAAGGCGCGCAAAAAAGGAGCTAAAGTGCCTAAAAAAGTGAAATCTAAAAAAGCTGTAAAAAAGAAGGTTCCAAAGAAAAAATACAAAAAGACTTCGAAAAAGAAATCCAAGAGCAAATCAAGAAAGAAAAAACGTTAGTGATGAATTAAATTCCTTGATTTCGCTAAGCGCTCCATCAAGGCTACGGTTTAATTCGTAGCCTGGGTGAAGCCCCCCGCAAGGCGAGGGCAGGCCACGCTTCGGGACGTAACCCAGGAATTCGATCACTTAGCGAAAAATCAATAGCAAAAGCGAAACGACAAAGAGAACCAGGAAAATGAAAAAGAGGACTTTTGCGATGCTGGCAGCAGCCCTTGCAATTCCAGTAAACCCGAAAACTGCAGCGATCACGGCTATTACCAAGAATATAAGAACCCACACTAACATCGGTAACTCCTTTTACAGTTCTTTACCTTATCCATATTATCCGTAAACTATTTTATCCGCAACAATGGGAATAAAATCACGTCGCGAATGGAGGGACTGTCCGTAAGCAACATGACCAACCGATCAATGCCGATGCCCTCCCCCGCAGTCGGCGGAAGCCCGTACTCCAGCGCCGTGATGTAATCGGAATCAAAGCTCATCGCTTCCAAATCTCCGGCCTCACGTGCTCTCAATTGTTCCCGAAAGCGGGCCGCTTGATCTTCTGGGTCGTTTAATTCTGAAAATCCATTCGCAATTTCCTGCGCACCGACAAAGAATTCAAATCGATCCGCAAGGAAATCGTTCTTATCATTCGCACGCGATAAAGGCGATACTTCTTTTGGAAAATGGGTGATAAAAATCGGCTGCTGTAATTTCCGTTCTACCAACTTCTCAAACAATTCAAATTGAATTTTCCCCAACCCATAATGACTGGGCGTAGCGATATCGTGTTCGCCCGCCAAGCGTTTCGCCTTCTCAAAATCGTCCAATTGTTCGGGTTTGAGATCGGGATTGAAGTACAAAATCGCGTCGCGCAGCGCCATACGTTGAAACGGTTTACTGAGATCAATCTCCATTCCTTGATACGTGATTTTCAGAGACCCGATCACTTCCTCCCCTAAACGACGGATCATCTCCTCAGTTAAATCCATCATGTTTTCATAAGTCGCGTACGCTTGATAAAATTCCAGCATCGTAAATTCAGGATTGTGCCGCGTTGAAATACCTTCGTTGCGAAAATTTCGATTAATTTCGTAAACTTTCTCAATACCACCAACGACCAATCTTTTTAAATATAATTCAGGAGCAATACGCAAATACAAATCCATATCCATCGCATTGTGGTGCGTTTCAAATGGTCTGGCCGCTGCGCCACCGGCTACGGGTTGCATCATGGGGGTTTCCACTTCAACAAACCCACGATGGTCGAGAAATCGGCGAATCTCCGCAATGATTTGCGAGCGTCGTTCGAATAAGCGACGCGTTTCTTCATTAACGATTAAATCTAAATACCGCTGACGAAACCGTTGCTCGTGATCGTGAAGCCCGTGAAATTTATCCGGCATGGGTCGCAGCGCTTTAGTCAGCAACCGCAGGTGATCCGCCTTAACGGAAAGCTCGCCCGTTTTTGTTTTAAAGAGATCGCCTTCAACACACACGATATCGCCAAGATCCCACGTTTTAAACGCCTCATAAACACCCGTCGGCAAGTGATCACGAGCGATATACAACTGAATCCGACCGCTCATGTCTTGGATGTGCGCAAAACTCGCTTTACCCATTAGACGGCGCGTCATCATACGCCCCGCTAATTTCACGCGGATGGGTTTCGTTTGCAAGGCATCGTTGTCGTAAGAATCGTAGGCAAGATGCACCTCTTGCGCCAAGCTGTCGCGCTTAAAATCGTTCGGATAAGCCGGCCCACTCGCCCGCAAAGTAGCCAGCTTAGATTTACGCTGTGCGATTTGCTCGTTTTCGTCCGTCGGTCGCTCAGGACCCACTTGGATTTCATTATTCATACGATTTGCTCCTGAATCTTCCGTAAATTCGCCCTCGGGGTCCTGTCGCCTGCGGCACCCCATCGTGCTCGTGCCTGCGCGCGATGGGGTCCCCGCCTCCGGCGCCACCCCTTGGGCGAGCGCTCAGAAATTATGATATACAATTTGTACGAATCATGATTCGTTAATACGCCCTCTTAAGCGCTTCTTTTGTGATTGCTTCCGTTTGCTCGTTAACCGTTTTTCTTTGGCCGCTTTCGAAGGCTTGGTTTTTTTACGTTTCTTGGGTGATCGAGAAGCAAGTGTGATGAAATGAACGAGTCTTGATAAGGCATCGGCGCGATTTTGTTTCTGGGTACGAAAACGCCGCCCGGTGATGATTAATTCACCCTCCGTATTCACCCGATTACCCACCACGGCCATCAATCGCGACTTGACCTCTTCGGGTAAGGAAGGAGTCTTCTTGATGTTAAATCGCAGTTGCGCAGCCGTCGCCACCTTATTCACGTTCTGGCCACCAGGACCACTCGATCGGATAAAATGCCATTCGATTTCATTTTCATCCAAATGGATCTTATCGGTAATTTTAGCCATTAATAATCAACCTTGATAAAGAAAGACAGCACAATAACAATCAGCATTAATAACGTCAACCCAATTGGCATAGCCGTAGGATCCACGCCGGGCACCAGACCAAACATTTGCAGTGCGATCACGGGAATGCCCACATTAAAAAAATTCATGACGGCGGAAGCATTGGATTTATTCTCGGAGATCAGAGTCGCTAACGTGGCTGAGTTAGCAAAAACAAAAATCTCGAAAAAAAAGATAAAGCCCGTTAAGAAGAATAAGCTGAATTCATTGACCCACCCTCGCGAAAAACAAAACCACATCACAAGACTAAAAAATAATATGGCCGTCATGCCAATACGAATCATTCGAGTGAGCTTAACACGGTGCGCTAATTTGGCCGAAACCAGACAGCTGATGGCCAACCCCAGATAAGGCAATAATACCCACACACCATAGGCCGATGGGCTTAATCCCATTAAATGAATTGCAATAAATGGCGATTCTGCTGCAAAAATATAAACAATCGAGGTAACGCAGCCCATAAAAATCGAGAATAACATGAATTGACTGTGCGTCAGCTGTGCGAGATACCCACGAATAATATTACCAACTTTTAACGCATGTCGATCCACCTGAGGACACGTTTCCGGTAAGCGCAAACACAACAGCAACACAAAAATGCCGTATACCGTGATGAAATAAAAACACGCCTGCCAATTGACGTGCTGCACAATAAAACCGCCGATCACCGTGGCCACCGGCGGCAACACGGCTATGGATAAAATTAATAAGGTATTGATTCGTGCCGTGCCTGTTTTGTAATAATCGGCTACGATCGTGAACGTCATCATCATCCCCACGCAAGCACCCATCGCCTGCATCATTCGAAATACCAACAACAACCAAAACGCATGAAATTCCGCGGATAACCCACAAAGAAATGAACTGAGCACTGCCAAAAACAAGCCGAAACACACCACGGGTTTCCGCCCGTATCGATTGGAAATCGGCCCATAACACAATTGACCCACCGCAAACCCAACCAAATAGAGGATCAAGGTCAACTGGGCGTGATCGGCGGTGATATGGAAAAATTGGGCAATGGCCGGAAGCGCAGGCGTATAAAAAATCGCACTGATGGAGGCAAAGGAAATCAGCAAAAATAAGATAAAAAAACTGGGCTTTTGTGTGTTGACGCTCAATTCCATTTTCTATTCCTGCTGCTTCAAAGAAGCTTCAATAAACAAATCAATATCACCGTCCAAAACCGATTGCGTATCACGCGTTTCAACCCCGGTGCGTAAATCTTTAACGCGCGAATCGTCTAATACGTAAGAACGAATTTGACTCCCCCAGGTAATATCCGCCTTGCTGGCCTCGATGGCCGCTTGCTTTTCTTCCCGTTTTTTCATTTCCAATTCGTATAATTTCGCGCGCAACTGTTTCATTGCTTGATCGCGGTTTTTGTGTTGTGAACGTTCGTTTTGACACTGCACCACAATATTCGTCGGTAAGTGCGTGATGCGCACGGCAGAATCCGTTCGATTGACGTGCTGACCACCTGCACCGCTCGCTCGGTACGTATCCACACGTAATTCCGCGGGATTAATTTCAATTTCAATATCGTCGTCCACTTCCGGCGACACGAAAACCGACGCAAAAGAAGTATGGCGGCGATTGCCGGAATCGAACGGCGATTTCCGCACTAATCGGTGCACACCGCTTTCGGTACGTAACCAACCGTATGCATAATTCCCTTCAAATTTTACCGTCGCGCTTTTAATTCCGGCTACTTCACCCGCGGAAGCTTCCAACAAAGTGGTTTTAAATCCGCGTTTATCGCCCCACCTGAGGTACATGCGCAACAGCATTTCTGCCCAATCTTGTGCTTCCGTACCACCGGAACCGGATTGAATGTCGAGATACGCGTTGTGTGCGTCCATTTCTCCCGAAAACATTCGCTGAAATTCTAAATGTGCAAGGGTTTCTTCGATTTGCTTAACTTCCCCATTTAATTCTCGAAGCAATTGCATATCTTTTTCTTGTTTCACTAAGGGGATCATTTCTTCCGCATCGGCAATGGCGCTGGTGAGCCCCATCAACCGTTGCACCACTGCTTCGAGTTCGGCTCGCTCACGGCCAAATGCCTGCGCTTTTTCGGGATTCTGCCAAATAGCAGGATCTTCGAGCTCACGCTGGACTTCTAATAGGCGGGTCTTTTTATTGTCGAGGTCAAAGATACCCCCGTAAAGCCTCGTGACGAGACTTAAGGTCGCGGAGTTTTTCGGCCAGTGCATTGATTTCTAACATCTTTATAAATCCCTCTGACGCGAAAATCTTATCATGGCAAATCATCCAGCGCCATGACTGCATTAATTTATTAATAGAATTCGTGAAAAATCGTGAGAAAGAAGCGTTCTGTCTCGACGCCAACCGAGTATAGTCAATTGGCGTCGAACAGAATCAAAGGTTACCAGCGATCCCGATCCCCTCGGTGACCACCTTGTGACTGACGCGGAGGACGACCGCCACCACCGCCACCAGCACGACGTCGATCGTCTTCTCGAGCCATGTTGACTCGCATTTTTTTGCCTTTCAGTTCAGCACCATCAGCCGCTAAGGAAGCTTGCGCTCCAGCGGGATTCGCAAACGTAATAAAAGCAAATCCTCTCGAACGTCCTGTTTCCCGATCGGTGATTAACTTAACTTCAGCGATATCACCAAATTGGCGGAAATGAGCTTCGAGATCGCCTCCCGTCACTTCATACGCCAAACTTCCTACATAGATTTTGTTTTGACTCACAGTCAAACTCCTTAATGTTGTTTTAGATAATGCTTGTGCAAGATAGTCAGAACTGTCACTGAACTAAGAGAAGTACCGAACGAATCTGTGCCATCGCAATGCGTATTGTACATCAAAAATCCAAGATACACACGGGCTTTTGCAATATATTAAGGGAATTGGGGGCGGGAGGAGCCCTATCCAAATGAATATGTAACCCATTGAAATAATGTATTTTTTATGGTCACCACCACAAAAGCGTTTCATCAAGGCTGCAAATCTCCCCGAAATGCCAACACCCCCTTTAGAACGCATATCCCAACCCAAACATCAACGGCACATCAATGCCTGGATTTTGTGGAAACAGATTACCATTCGAGAAATGCATGATTTGAATATTCAGGTTGAATTGTTTCGACCTACCTAAAAACGCGCCAATCCCCATAAAATCTTGGAAAGTAAAATTCGTACCGGTTTTTTGATTATCAATCCAATTGCGCGAAATGAACGTAAGACCCGCCAAGGAATAAGTGATATACAAATCAAATCTTGGACACCGCACAAGCCACAATTTAATTTCTGGAAATAACGTTAGCGTCGTAAAATTTTGCGACAGATGATTGCTTGCCCAGTAGCCGCCCGACGCACCCATTTCCAGCGAAAAATTCTTGCTCGTGTGGAAAAACGTTTTTTCATAAATGAAAGAAAGACCTTGTTTAACCGAAATATCACCCTTAAAAAAAATCGGCAGGTAAATTGATCCGGCCACATTCGCGTAAAATAAATCTCTATTCATGTAATCTAATTGAATAAAATTGCGTGGAAACCAATAAGTCATTTCCGATGCAGGCACAGGGCTTGACCCTAATAAATAAAAAATACCCAGTCCACCGTACCACGTTTGCGGCTGATTTTTCGCGGCATTCGGCAAAGCGTAAACCGTATCGAGATCAATAAACAGATCTTTCCAGACATTAAAAATAAATCCAGCACCCAACATCGGCGTTAACACTGTCGCATCTTTGATAGCCGTTACGCCGTTGATATCAAAACCGTGGCGAGAAATATAACCCAAACCGCCTTCGCCGTATAATCCCACCGATTCTGACAAAGGCACCGTCGACCTTAGCGTCAAACCGAATAAATTATTCCACACGCTGTGCCAATCATTGTCTTCCAGAATTCCGTGGTACTGCACCCAATAAGCGCCGCGCATTAAACTTAAAGCAATCGCACAATAACGATTAAAATTAAAGCCCAATTCTCCACGAAAAGAAGTGCTCCCCGTCGTGACGCGTCGCGCGTGAAATCCCGACTGAAGGTTCGCATTGGTAAAAGCAAACTCGCTGTATCCCGCTGTAATATCAACCCACCAATGCTTCGTCCATTTAGGATTTACGGTAGTAAAATCGTTATCCGCAGCGAAAGAAGCGCTCAGCGCCATAATCAGAAAAAAAACCACAAGTACGTAAAGAGAAAATTTTTTCATCGTGAAGCAGCTATCAATCCTTTTGGGATTTATTATAGTGGCAACCCACGTACGTGTACACATCAGTTACTTATTGGCTGTATCTCAAATCCCGGTATTGAAAATTTCCCTCGTTCGATAAAACTAGAGCCTGTCGTCAAAAACTTATTTGACGGAGCACTAGGTGACATATACAAACAAAAGGATACCAGCATGTTCAATCGTCTTATTTTCGCCATTTTTTGCCTATTTCTGTGCATAACCAGCCATGCCGACCAATTATATTACCTGTGCGGTCCTGACGAAGACGGCTGTTCTCCAGAGATGTATCCTTATTGTTTATGCATGCCTCACGATGGAGTCCTAGCTACGCAACCCTATTGCCTCGATCTCGACACTATTTCCTGTAAACCATTATCGCTGTCCCCACAGTGCACCCCTGATTCTATTTACAAAGATCAGGCGACGTGTTTAGCGGTTGCTTTTCAAAGCGAACCCGAGCCTCCCTGCTCTTTGGTAACTCAATCGTTTTGCCAACACAATCGTATTCCCCTCTGTGATCGGGATGGTGGGCGCGACAGCTGTCGTTAAACAAGTTTTTGCAGCATACCCTCAAAATACCGCAAATCGGATTCACTATCGATTTCGCCCCAAAGGCCCTGGCAGGGGACAGCTTTAATTTGAACGTTCTTTTGAATGAGTTGATTAAGAAGAGACGTCATATCCATCGTATTTATTTGCCGCTCATCACACTGAGAAAGAAAATTCTCTATCTGCAGCCAAGCAGTGGGTGTAATCTTAAGGAGCCCCATGTATTGCCCTTGAATATTGGAATAATCATCTGATTTTTTTCCAATTTCTAATAAATACTGCTCAGCATCCAAATGAAACGTCTCCGCATCAGACAAGGGATCTGCAAAACGCCCTTCCCATAATTCCTTCCAATTGGGATCATAACTGATCGCAAACGACGTATCCCCATCAATTAGCGCTTTAACCGTAGCCGCAGAATAGAAAATATCTGAATAGCTAATGATACAGGTATCGTGCCTGAACCAGCTTCTGGCTTCTAATAATGAAGCCACCATCGTGGTTTCCTGCCAGCGAGCGTTGATAAATTTAGTCACGTTATAGTGATCAAAATGATGATGTGAGTAACCCGCGACTACGGCAATCGGGTCACATCCCGCATCACACAAACTGCTGAGCTGCCATTCCAGTAAAGGTTTCTTCGCTAACCGCGTCATACACTTAGGCTGTTTATCGGTCAAATGGCCCATCCGGCTGCCACGACCGGCTGCTAAAATAATTGCTTTCACAAAGAAGCCTTGCTAAAAATGTTTTTAATCAAGTTAATGTCTCGTTCTGCGTATGGCACAATACGCTCGGGGTGCCACATAATACCCGTAATGGGCAGTTGCTCGTGTTGTACGGCCTTTATAATGCCGTCCGCAGCACGCGCCCAAACCTTTAATGGAGATGCCGTATAATTCGTCCCCAACTCATGATAACTGTTCACGGTATCGGATTTCCCATTAATCACTATTTCTTGCTTATCACAGACATGATTTTTAACGGGCTCGAGAATAATATTAAAATACCGTTGAATACTTTGCATTCCATGACACACTCCCAACAAAGGCAGCCGATCTGAAATTGCTTTATCCAGTAGAATATTTTCAACGCATTTGCGTTCGGGTGTGTCATTTCCTCCCGTCAGAACAATACCGTCTAATGGAATTTTCTCAAGCAACGATTGAACTACTTCAATGCGGTTAGGAATAACCAGAGGAATCAAATCACACTTTGTTAAAAGATGACACCAACGTTGATCAAGCGCATCGCGTTTTTCTCGATACTTTTCAACCGAATCGACTCGTTGCGTAACAGCGACAATTTTCATAACAGATGTACTTGTTTATTTAACGCATCTAAGTGCAGCTTCCTTGCTTTACTCCATTGAGCATAACGAGCTTCCCCCGCACCAATAACGGCCGGTATCCCCAGTTCACCAGCACGAATAGCCATGTGTGAATTAACTCCACCAAACTGAGTAATAAATCCGGCAATTTGATGCGAGAAAATCCAATCAAATCCGGGATCAGCATTGGGAACAAATAAAATGCCGCCCTTTAAATTTTGGCGTGACGCATCACTAAATACCACGTGGCCCGTACAGTTTTTTTGGGTGATAAAATTGGGCATCGTTTCAGGTAAATTGAAATACCACCCATCTTTCGGATCACACAAAAGGGGTGGTAGGACAATAGATCGGGTAACAGAAAAGCGCTCTTTACCAATTTTAATGCTGTGCGCCAAGATTTCTTTGGGATCAGCGCTGGTACCGTATAACGTTTTAATCACGCTTAAATCAAGATAACTGCAATCGTCGGCAGTCAAGTTAAATTCTCTGGCATATTCAGTCAAAAGCTTCAAAAAAAAGCTAAGACTTTTTGTAAAAACAAATTTTGAATACTCACGAGACTCAATCGCAACTTTAATAAATTCCAGAAGATCCAGCACGTTGGTGTGCAAGTTATCTTGATCAATGTATTTCTGAATGGTACGGAGCTGCTGTATATTCAAAGAAAAACAAGGCTTACTTTCGTCAATTTGGATTTTTTCTCTTTCAACCCAGTCGAAATAGAGCTCTGGCTCTTCATCATAGCGTGGCGAGAGAATATCGTAAGTGCCCGGCCTGAGATGGCCATAAATTTTTAAGAATTCTTCCGGTGTTTTTTCATGAAAATCTTTCCTCATTCGTGAAGATACGGTACTGAGCGACGAAAAAAATCCACTGTATTCTTCAGAACTAATAATGTCCTTAGCAACGAAAGACTTGAGTAACTGCACTGCGATAAAACCGGCTCGTGCTAAACCAGCAAAAGGTAAGGTTCCATAGCGTTTACAATCCTCTAGAACCCAATACATTTTAGTAACGGCATCAAGGTCACTAGCAAATAACACGTTTTGCCGCTCTTCCAACTCATGTATTTTTTCTAAATCTTTACGCCATAAACCTTCCCTATTATGAATGATTCGATTAGTCAGTTGTATTAACGCACTGGCTAACGTAAAGCGATCATCTTGACTGAATCCATGATGAGACAGCACACTGAGACGCTCATTGAGATCAAGCGTATAGCAGGAGAATATAATTTCAAATTCAACTTTGTCGTGAAAAGCAGGGTTATGCGCCAAACTATTAATATAATAATTGACCAGACGTTCAGCCAAATCAACCGGCAATCCCTTCGGTAAAAAAGAATTGAAACTGACGCGCACGTCAATATAAGGCAAACCCTCAAAATCAACCAGCAAGGGAAAACTTCGGAGGTTATTATAACCATAATTATCACGCTGGTACGCCCACACGGAATTGGTCACTACGCTGCGGTACAACGACAATGCCAGTGGGCGCGGACGTATCCCAATAATTTCAGCCGGATTCCAGTCCGGCATGACCCCATAAATAGTGCGCTCGCCGTGAAGATAAGGATGCCGTTTTTGCCCCAATGCCATTTTACTCACCACACGACAAATAATATTTTCGTGTTGTTCCGCGGCGAATTTTGACGGTGCTGTAATAACCAGAGGGCGAGCTTGGAACAGATAAAGTTCGTCTGAATGGGAAATTGCAAATTCGATGTCGATCAGATCGGACTGAAAAATTTCTTCGAGCTCTTTCAAAAGAACAATAATTTTTCCGAGAAATCCACCCGGAAGATACGGTGAAGATTGATGCCAAATAAAACATTTATCTTCTACACTCTTCCCGGAGGTGATCGATTCCGTAGATCCGGTCACATCATCATAATTAATAACCACGTAAGGACCATTCGTGTTCGGATCTCGGCTGAATGCAACACCCGAAACTTTGACGTTTCCCAGGCAAGGCTGAATCAATATTTGATGCTCCTCCCACGTGCTTTCATAAGAAGTGAGCACCTCGTCAATAGCTTGCGCAAGATTTTGCGCACCAACTCCAATCAGAGAGGTAAAATGACCCGCAAGTGAACCCTCACGACGATCCTCATGAAGCGTACTGCTTCGAACAGCCAATGTTAAGTTTGACCACGGTTGCTTCTTAATAGCAGCTAAAATCTGCTCTTGGCTATTTTTCCATTCTGCGGCTGAAAAAAAATAAAACGGCAAAATCCGAGCGCTTTTTACGCGCTGGTTAAGAAACTGTAAGGTTTCTGCCTTTGTACTAAGTGTGCTAACTTGATCAACAACAACCGTCATAGAGATTAACTTTTTTTATTTCTATCGTTTTTTTACCATCCATGCGCGCGTTTTATAAGCGCAAGCAACCGTAGGAGATTGAATTTTTTCGTCAATGAAATCCAAAAAATTTTGGAATTTAGATTCCCCCAGCTGAACGCGCACATCATTAACCGACTCCCAAGCTCCGATATAGTGTTCCTTACTTAAAACAACCGCGTGCATGCCCTCAAAATAAACTCCGTCTTCGAACAAAGGACAATTATTTAATTTCTCAGCAAGCTCATCGATGTGTTTCGATTTACCCGATGAAATGCGATAAATATCTGGCTTAAGCTTAGAAATATAACTTTCAATCTCAAGTAATAAAGGATTATTTTCCAAGTAACGAGGATTCCAAATCATGAGAAAATATCCATCGGCCTTCAATATACGGTAAAACTCTCGAGTAGCGGCGTCAAAATCAGCCCAGTGAAAAGAAGAGGCCATTGAAACTAAGTCAACGGATTGATTGGCTAACCCGGTTTCCTCAGCAGAACCGGCTCGCCAAATAATTTCTCGCGAGTCAGCCGCTTGGCCTGCTTCACGCATGGCATCATTAGGTTCAACCGCAATCAGGCTTCCCTTTACGTATTTCGCCATCATCCGGGTCCAAATCCCCGTGCCCGCCCCCACGTCCGCGCAATCCATTGCTGGCTTGTTGATTACTCCCAGGACGGCGCGTAAAACGGCCTCCGAATAACTCGGTCTGTATTTCGCATATTGACTCGCTAATTGAGTAAAATCTCCAACCTTCATACGTCCACAAGCTCCCTTCGTGTCTCTTTGAATTTTTTTACAATAAGCGCCACAGCCTCTTCAATTTTTACTGCTCCATAATTGTGAATAATCACATCCGGTTTCTTTGGGAAATCAGGCGTAATATCAATACCCACTACATTTTTGATTGATCCTGAACGCTCCTTTTCATAAATTTTCTTTGTGTCTCGCTTAACTAATTCATCCAGCGGAACATCAATAAAGATTTCTAAATAATTGGGGATATTATTTCGATTCCAGGTTTGTATTTCATGAAACAATGAAATCGTGGCACACACCACGTGTATGCCTTGCGCAGCAATCATCTTACACAGGCGCGCATAGAGAAAACCCGCCTTCAATCGCTCATCACTGTCGTGCTTAACGATTCCCACGGCTTCCCGCAAGTCGTCACCGTCTAGAAACAAGACGGAGAAATCACGTTCGCGCAGCGCTTTTGTCAGCGCCAATCCGATAATGGATTTACCAGAACCCGAGAGGCCCGTCAGCCAAAATACGGTTCCTGATTGATTTAACATACTTCAGTTCCCCGCTCTAAAATAACTTTGACGCCGCACGATAAGCTTTTGCAAATGTAATCCGGCGTTACGGTTACGGGCTCTTGATAACAATGATCAATAAAAATAGTTGTTAAATCAAGTTGTTTTCCTGCCTCCACGTCGCTAGAACGATCACCCACCATGAAACTCTGTTTCAAATTGATAGTAAATTTTTTTGTTGCATTGAGCAGCATACCGGGTTTGGGTTTTCGACAATGACAATCGTCCTGTTGCGCGTGGTAACACGCTTCGATATGGTCAATCGGTAATTCTCGGCGTATTTTGTCGTGCATGGCTTCAACCAGCGCCAATGGAGTAACCCCATTGCCAACATCAGGCTGGTTGGTCACGACAATTAATAAATAACCCGCCGCTTTTAAACACAACAATGCTTCTTGTGTTTCAGGAAAATAGCCGAAATTTTCCAGAGTTTTCGGCGCGTACGAGCGGCCATTGCGAAATTCGGGGACCACAATAACACCGTCACGATCAAGAAAAACACACGGTTTTTCAGTCCTTACCACTTTGTCGCCTGAATTTGTAATTGAGGATGCGACACCAAGCAATGCCACACCACGGCCTGAAAAGCTTCGGCGTGTGGCGTCACGTGTTTCTCGTCGATGGTTGGAATAATAACCACTTCATCGGCTACTTTTGCCGTATAACCCCCATCACGGCTCACAATACCGTAAATGCTTGCTTTACACTCTTGCGCAAAATCCAACGCGTGAATTAAATTCACGCTTACATTTTTTTCTTTGTTTCCGCCGCCAACGGAAAGCACTAAAACCGCGTCGTTTTCATTCAGCCGGCTTGTTTTGAGCCAATCGCGAAATACCGTTTCCCAACCTTCATCGTTGGTACGCGCCGTTAATTCCGAAACGTTATCGGTAGGCGCGTACGTTTCAATGCCGCACAATTTACGAAAATCATTGACGGCATGGCTTGCATTGGCTGCACTGCCGCCGACACCAAGAATAAATAAACGACCGCCGCGATGACGAACCTGAGCCAAATGACTCGCCAGAGATTCTATTTTTTGGTGGTCGATTTGATCGGCCACGGTGATGACTTGATTGAAAAATAATTTAACGTGACTCATGGTACCCTTCTACGGCGTCACCGATTTACACAAGATCGTATAATTCGACGCTTGTGCGTCTTTCGCAAACATTTGCACGGTTTCCAAAGAAAATTGAGTTAAATCTTTTCCCAGCAACGATAATTTCGCGAGAAGTGCATGCGACACCGTTATAATGTGACACCCAATACGATCCGCTTGAATGATGTTAAACAATTCTCGCGGACTGGCCCACAGTAATTCAAGCTTCGGTTTCGCTGCTACTATTTCCAGTGCTTTTTTCATGTGTGGCTCCGGATCAACTCCGCTATCGGCAATTCGGCCCGCAAATACAGAAATAATGCCGGGTACGTTGTCGGCAAAACTTTCACACACTTTTTCGACTTGTACATGAGTGGTAATTGCGGTGACGTTCAGCGTCACCCCTTCTTGGGATAACCGTTTAATGATGGGCCCCGTAAACTCTCCTTTTGTATTCGTCACGGGAATCTTGATGTTAACGTTTTTTCCCCACGCAGCGATGTGCCGCGCTTGCTTTTCCATTTCATCGAGTTCATCGGCAAATACTTCAAAGGAAATAGGGTGCTCAGGAATATGAGCCAATACTTTTTGTGCAAATGCTTCATAATCAGCAATACCTGCTTGACGCATGAGCGTGGGATTGGTGGTAAATCCTTTAATGTGCGAATGCGCTGAAAATTTAATCATTTCTTGAAGGTCTGCGCCGTCAGCAAATATTTTAACGGTGAGGTTTTGTAATGACTGACTCGGCATGGAGCTTCCTTGTACTTGTCATCCCTGCGAAAGCAGGGACCCAGCAACCTAATGAGTAAATTCGTAGTATACGGTATGAATGGGCGTGGGCCAATCCGTCAAACGAACTCTTTCCCACTGTATTGTCATTTACTTTTTTTCTCGCTACACTATGTCCACTTTTTGACTTGCAAAGGGACTATTATGGATAATCAGTTTGCCCATATTTTCATCACAGGAGGAGCGGGTTATGTCGGAAGTCTTTTAGTTCCTCAGCTCCTCGAATCCGGCTACCGCGTTACTGTTTACGATACCTTATTCTTTGGAGATGATTTCCTCCCCAAAAAAAATCCCAATCTAAAAATTATTGAAGGTGATATTCGCGACACACAACACCTCCTGAGCGCTTTTCACGGTGCAGATGCTGTTATTTCGCTGGCCTGCATATCCAACGACGCGAGCTTCGAATTAGACGAGCAGTTAAGCACCTCCATCAATTTAGAAGCATTCGAACCGATGGTAAAAGCGGCCAAGGCAGCGGGTGTTAAACGCTTTATTTATGCCTCTTCGAGTTCTGTTTATGGCGTGTCTGAAGCCAAAAACGTGACTGAAGAACATCCCCTAGTACCCCTAACCTTATACAACCAATATAAAGGGATGTGCGAACCGTTATTATTCAAACACCAGAGTCCTGAGTTTACGTGCGTGACCATTCGCCCCGCGACACTCTGTGGCTACGCACCGCGACAACGTCTCGATTTATCCGTTAACATTCTGACGAATCATGCCATCAATAATAATAAAATAACGGTTTTCGGCGGCAGTCAATTACGACCGAATTTACACGTGCAAGACATGTGTGATTTATATCAACTATTGCTTGAAGTGCCCGACAATAAGATAGCCGGCGAAACATTCAACGTGGGGTATCAAAATAAATCAATCTTGGAAATTGCACACATCGTCAAAAACGTCGTAGAGGAAGAATTCCCAGAAAAAGCGCCTATCCATATCGTCACTTCACCCACAGACGACATCCGTTCCTATCACATCAACTCCGATAAAATCAAACGATGCTTAGGTTTTGAGGCTAAATACAGCCTAGAAGATGCGGTGCGCGATTTATGCAAAGCGTTTAAGGCAAGTAAACTTCCCAACAGCATGAATGATCATCGCTACTTTAACGTACGCTGCCTTAAGGCATTGGAAGTAGTTTAATGACAAAACCCATTGCAGTAGTCACTGGCGGAGCGGGTTTTATTGGCAGCCACACGGTAGACTTGTTACTGGAACACGGATTTCAAGTTCGAGTGATTGATAACTTAGTCGGTGGCCACTCACGCAACTTACAACACCACGCGAACAATCCCGATTTAATTTTCGAGGAAAAGGATATTAATCAACTGCACGCTCCTCACCATTTATTTACCCGCGCCGATTACGTGTTCCACTTCGCCGGTATTGGCGACATCGTGCCTTCCATCGAAAACCCCGTTGATTATTTACACACTAACGTGATGGGTACGGTGCGCGTCCTGGAGTGTGCCCGCGCTGCTCAGGTAAAAAAAGTGGTGTATGCCGCTTCTTCCTCTTGCTACGGTTTGGCCAATGTCCCAACCCGAGAAGATCACCCCATTGCACCGCAATACCCGTATGCATTATCAAAATATATGGGCGAACAAGCAGTTTTTCATTGGTTTCGTGTTTATGGATTACCGGTTAATTCCATTCGCATTTTCAACGCGTACGGCACTCGTGTGCGCACGACGGGTGCATACGGTGCTGTGTTTGGCGTGTTTTTTAAGCAAAAATTAGCGGGAAAACCTTTTACGGTTGTGGGCGATGGGACGCAACGTCGTGACTTTCTTTACGTAACCGATGTCGCGCGCGCATTTTTACTGGCGGCCGAAACGGAAAAAACCGGTGAAATTTGGAATTTGGGCGCTGGGAACCCCCAATCCGTTAATCGATTAGTGGAATTAATCGGCGGCGAAGTGGAATATATTCCTACACGTCCGGGCGAGCCAGAGTGCACCTGGGCCGATACCACAAAAATTCAGCGTGATTTAGGCTGGAAGCCATCGGTTACCTTCTCCGAAGGAGTGGAGCTCATGATGCAGGAAATCAATAACTGGCGTGATGCCCCGCTGTGGGATCGAGAATCAATAGCCGAAGCAACGGCAACGTGGTTTAAATACTTAGGAAAAGAGCATAAGGATAATAGTAAGGATAATAATAATGCTGCTGAAACGGTATCGTCATAAGATAAAAACTCTGGAAGAGTTGCGTGAAATTGTCGGCACATTTCCACGAAAAAAAACCGTTGTCCTGTGTCATGGGGTCTTCGACGTCGTACATCCAGGGCATCTGCGTCATTTGTTATACGCGAAAAGCAAAGCGGATATTCTCGTCGCCAGTTTGACTTCCGATCGGCATATTACCAAAGGGCACTATCGGCCGCATATTCCACAAGATTTGCGCGCCGCCAATTTAGCGGCGTTTGAAATAGTGGATTATGTTCTTATTGACAAGCAGGCCACTCCTTTACATACGATTGCTTACTTGCAGCCCGATCTTTTTGCAAAAGGATTTGAATACATTTCCGGTGGCATGCACCCCAAAACCGCTGAAGAAGAAAAAGTATTAACCACGTACGGCGGAAAAACCTTGTTCACGCCGGGTGATATCGTTTACTCCTCCTCCGCACTGATCAACATGAATGAGCCCGACGTTCGTTACGAAAAATTAGCCACATTATTGGAGTCACACCATCTCGTCTTTAGCGACTTAGAACAGGCTTTAGATAATCTCAAAGGGCTACACGTGCACGTAGTTGGAGACACCATCATCGACGGATTTAACTATACCTCGATGATTGGAGGCCAAACTAAAACACCGACGATTAGTGTGCGCCACGAATCGCAAAAAGATTACGTGGGCGGTGCTGCCATCGTGGCACAACACTTACGTGCCGCGGGCGCGAAAGTGACGTTTACCACCCTTCTGGGAAACGACGAGCGCAAAGAGTTTACCTTAAAAACACTGGCGGAAAGCGGCATTCAGGTGAACGCAATTATCGACGAAAACCGCCCTACCACTTACAAAAATTCCATTATTGCTGCCGGTTATCGATTACTGAAAGTGGATACCTTAGATAATTCCAGTATCAACGACGACTGTTTAGTCCGTTTCGAAGAAACGATCGCACACACAACTTGTGACATCGTTATTTGCAGTGATTTCCGCCACGGTATCTTTAATCGCCGGACGATCGACCGTCTCCTGAATGCGATCCCCCATGGCGTATTCAAAGTGGCGGACAGCCAGGTAGCCAGCCGTTGGGGAAACATAACGGAATTTAAGAACTTTGATCTCATTACGCCCAATGAGCGCGAAGCACGATTTGCTCTAGCCGATCAAGACTCGGGAATTAGACCGTTGGCTTCGCAATTGTACGATATCGCCCACTGTAAGACGCTCATTTTAAAGCTCGGCGAAAAGGGTATTCTAACTTGTTGCGACAGTGATCACGAAGCACTGGACTCGTTTTTCGTGATTTCCAGTTTCGTGGATCAGCTGGTGGATCCGGTGGGTGCGGGCGATGCACTCCTGGCTTATGCGGCACTCGCGTTAGCAAAAGGCACAGGTCCCGTTATTGCCAGCATTTTAGGCGCCGTCGCCGCCGCCTGCGGATGTGAAATCGAAGGCAATCAACCCATTACTCTAAATAAAGTGCTCGAAAAATTATTAAAACTGAAAAAATACTTAGACTCACCGGATTTCAAAATCGTGCAGGAAGAACAGACGGCGGTTGTTTAATACATGAAAGTTATCGTCGTTGGGTTAGGTGTACAAGGGAAAAAACGTCGTTTTTTTGCGAGCAATGATTACGTTGCGTCCGCTGATCCCATTAACCCCGAAGCCGATTATACCGACGTGCACGAAGTACCCTTATCTCATTATGATGCCGCCTTGGTGTGCTTGCCGGATGAGCCTAAATACAACACCATCAAATATTTATTATCGAACAATAAACACGTGCTGGTGGAGAAACCCCTGTGGACACCCCGGCGGCAACAATTATTTGAGCTACACGCATTGGCACAAGAGCACAACGTCGTATTATATACCGCTTACAATCATCGCTTTGAACCGCACGTCAAAAGTGTTTTTGAATTACTCAAAGAAAATGTTTTGGGCACCGTGTATCGATGCCGTTTATTTTATGGCAACGGCACAGCAAAGTTAGCGCGAGACTCAGCCTGGCGTGACAGCGGGGGCGGCGTTTTGACTGATCTCTGCTGCCATTTGCTTGATTTTATCGATTATTGGTTTGAATGTCGTGATCCTAATTATGTTTGCATTGATGCTCAGTGTCATGAAAATAACTCCCCCGATCATGTAGTCATATTTAATCGTGCTGCACAGATCAAAATAGAGTTTGAAATGTCATTATTGTCTTGGCGAAATTCGTTTTATTGCGACATTATCGGTGAAAAAGGTTCACTGCATATCGATTCATTGTGTAAATGGGGGCCCAGCCAATTGATCTATCGACAACGAATCTTACCCAGCGGACGACCCACAGAAAAAACAACCACGTTGATTCAGAGTGACCCCACGTGGGAGTTGGAATATCACTACTTTAAATCTCTGGTTAACGCGAATCAACAAACGAACTTAGAAAAAGATATTTGGATTTATGACCAATTAAGTCGTTTAACGAGTGAGGCAATGAAAACTGCCGCGCGGGATGACGTTCTAACTAAAGAGGAAATTTTAAAATGACCTCCATCGGTTTTTACGGTATGACACACTTAGGCTTAGTATCCGCTGTTGCGGCCGCCGATAAAGGCTGCACGGTTATTGCTTACGATCCAAACCCAACACTCATCGCACAACTCCAACAACACGAATACCCGATTGAGGAACCCCAATTTCGCGAGCTAATGTCCGCGCACGCTAATCTTATGTGCTTTACTGCTGAAATTGATCAACTGTTGGAAGCCGAATTGATTTACATCGCCATCGATGTTCCCACGAACACCGAAAACCACAGTGACGTGCAACCAATCCGTAATGCTTTAGAACACTTAAAAAAAGGTTTGCACGCCGGGCAAACCGTCGTTGTTTTATCGCAAGTTCCACCGGGTTTTATGCGATCTCTAACACTTCCTTCCGAGCAATTGTTTTACCAAGTCGAAACACTGATTTTTGGCCATGCGATAGAACGCGCCACTCAGCCAGAACGATTTATCATTGGCTGCACAGATCCCTCAAAAAATTTACCACCCAGCTACGATGCATTTTTACAAAAATTTAATTGTCCTCTGTTAAAAATGCGCTATGAAAGCGCGGAATTAGCCAAGATCGCGATTAATATGTATTTGGTTTCTTCCGTTATGACCAGCAATCTATTAGCCGATCTTGCTTCGTCCGTTGGCGCCGATTGGCAAGAGGTCGTTCCTACCCTACGCTTAGATAAACGTATCGGTCAATACGCGTATCTGGATCCGGGGCTCGGCATTTCAGGTGGCAATCTAGAACGCGACATGATGACCATTAATCAATTAGCGCAAAAATATCGAGTCCGTGCTGAATTGGTAAATACGTGGCTAAGCGACAGTAATTATTATAAAAATTGGGTTTATCGGTGTATACAAAGAGAAGTTTTTCCAAAAACAGATACGCCAGTCATTGCCATTCTCGGATTAGCCTATAAAGCAAATACGCACAGCGTGAAGAATTCTCCGTCACTGGCATTAATCGATGTGCTGCAGAAAACCGCTCCGCAATTACGTATCCAGGTACACGATCCCGTAGTAACCAATCGTCATTGCGAGGCCGAAGGCCGAAGCAATCCAGAATTAAATCCTGGATTGCTTCGGCGCCTCCAGCGCCTCGCAATGACGGCTGACGCATTGAGATCCGCCGATGCACTGGTTATCATGACGCCGTGGCCGGAATATACAAAACTGTCGGTAAATGATTTGTCGACCCATATGCGGGGGCGTATTATCATTGACCCATACCGGATATTAAATCACAGCGAATTCGTACCAGCAGGATTTCACATTTATACCCTGGGAGTGAATACCCACACTCCACAAAAACATACGGAAGTTTCTTATGCTTGAGCACGTGCAAACACCACATAAGCCCTCTCGCGTTGTTGTATTAGGTGCGCGGGGTTTCGTAGGAAAAGCGCTGTGCCAACGTCTGAAGCAAGACAGAGTCAATATGCTCACAGTAACGCGACAACAGCTGGATTTATTAAATCCAGAAGCAACCACTCAATTATTGAGCGTGTTACGATCGGATGATGTTTTAGTGATAGCCGCAGCAGAAGCGCCGTGCAAAAACACGGCCATGCTGTACCGCAATATTCGCATGATAACCGCGGTGTGTGAGGCCCTCCAAAAACAAACCGTTAGCCAAGTGATTTACATCAGCTCCGATGCCGTGTATGCCGACAGCGATACTCTGCTGACAGAAGCCTCTGTGACAGCGCCCACCACTCTGCACGGCATCATGCACCTCACGCGTGAAATGATGCTTCAATCCGTATGTTCCACCACGAATGTGCCTTTGGCGATTCTTCGCCCCTCCCTGCTGTATGGCGCAAACGATCCGCATAATGGCTACGGCCCCAACCGATTTCGCCGTTTGGCCAATAATAGTGAACCCATTATTTTATTCGGAGAAGGCGAAGAGCAGCGCGATCACGTGTATATTGATGACGCAGCAGAGATCATTACTCGAGTGATTGATCGCCGCAGCCGTGGAATACTGAATATTGCTACCGGGCACGTTTTTTCTTTTAAACAGATTGCCCAGAAGGTGGTCCTGCTCACGAATAATTCTGTTGCGATACAATTCTCCCCTCGTCAGGGCCCTATGCCACATAATGGCTATCGCCCGTTTGACACCGCCGCATGCCGAGCGGCTTTTCCTGATTTTTCTTATACCCCCATTGATGACGGCTTGCGGCATTCACAAGCACAGATGAAAATACCCGAAGAGGTTATACGATCATGAAACAAATTGATTTATTGAGCACACTACCGAAAGTCAAACGAAACGTTCAAGCGCGTTTAAATGCAAAAAATCTGGAAGTAGTTCATATTTCAAAACAATACGGTGAAATGTATTTCGATGGCCCACGCGATTACGGTTATGGCGGTTATCGTTATGACGGACGCTGGATCCCTGTTGCGAAAGACATGGTGAATCATTTTGACTTAAAAGCAGGCGATCGTGTATTAGATATTGGTTGCGCGAAAGGTTTTTTAGTCAAAGATCTTATGAAAGTATGTCCGGGACTGGAAGCGTACGGCATTGATATTTCCGAATACGCATTGACGCACTGTGAGCCCGAAGTGATTGGTCGTTTACATTTAGGAAATGCCGATCATCTGCCTTTTCCCGACAACAGTTTTGACGCCGTTATCTCATTAAATACCGTACATAACTTACCGCGTGAAAGAGCCATTATTGCAATGCAGGAAATTCAGCGGGTTTCGGGTGGAAAAGCTTATGTTCAGGTGGATAGCTATCACAATCCAGAGGAAAAAGCGTTGTTTGAAAATTGGGTATTGACTGCAGAGTTTCATGATTATCCAGACGGTTGGATTAAATTATTTACCGAAGCTGGGTATACTGGAGATTACAATTGGACTTTAGTTTAATTTAGTGGTATTGCCTAGACTAGAATAAATAAAATAATTTTATAGAGGAAGACATGTCTAAATATATGTTGCTTGGTGGTGGTGGAGTGTTTGCGGTGCACATGGCTGCGTATTTACTCGATTTGCCTGATACTGAAAAAGTGATCGCTGTTGGTAGAAACATAGAGCGTGGGCCTGCTTATACCTTAGAAGTAGGCAAAGACGATCCTAGGTACTGTTATAAACAAATACATATTACTTTTGAGCAAGACAGCTTATTTGAGCTGATAGATCGTGAGCAGCCCGACTACATTATTAATTATGCGGCTATTGCTTATGCGACCTCCTGGGAAAAATCGCACCGTTACTACGATACCAATACAGTCACGGTAGTAAAAATGTGTGAAGAGCTGAGTAAACGCAGATTTTTAAAAAAGTTTATCCAAGTTGGGACTTCAGAATTATATGGGTCTGTTGATCGACCTGCAGATGAAAATTACCCACCCAATTGCCGAAGTCCTTACGCCGTTTCAAAATTGGCAGCAGACCTGCATTTATTAACATTGCATTACGCCGAAAAGCTTCCTATGAATATCATCCGCCCTTCAAATGCCTATGCTCCAGGCCAGCAAATTTGGCGTGTCATCCCACGAGCGGTTTATTGTGGACTAATGGAGCAGAAACTTCCGTTAGAAGGAGGCGGTATTGCACGAAAATCTTATCTTCACGCTAAAGATTTAGCCAGAGCTATCTATTTAATCATTAAAAATGCACCTTTAGGTGAAATATATAACGTTGGCCCAGAAAAACCAAACACGATAAAAGATATCGTGACGATGGTAGCACACGAATTGAATATTGAGTTCGATGACCTGTGCGAAATTGTTCCCGGCAGACCCCATGAAGATACTCAATATTGGTTGGACAGCTCCAAGATTCAACGAGAATTAGGCTGGAAACAACAGATTGACCTTCAGGAAGGCATTGCGGATATGGTGAAATGGGGAAAGAAATATCTGGACTTATTACACACCGAGAACCAAGGATTTGTTTTGCATGCTTGATTTATTCTACAAAATCTTGCGCATACGGATGGTTGAAGAAGAAATCGCTGCCCGTTACCCACAGGGAAAGATGCGTTGCCCTACGCACTTATCCATCGGTCAAGAAGCCATTGCGGTAATGGTCTGTGAAAATTTACGCTCCTCGGATTTGGCGGTAAGCACACACCGTGCACACGCCCATTATTTAGCAAAAGGGGGAAGCTTACGGAAGCTTATTGCAGAACTGTATGGAAAAGTGACTGGATGTACTCAAGGGCGCGGTGGTTCCATGAATTTAAGCGATTTGAACGTTGGTTTTGTGGCGAGTACCGCCATCGTTGCTAATACCGTCCCTATTGGTGTAGGCCTGGCTTTCTCTCAACACCTTAAAAAAGAGAATGCCGTTACGTGTGTCTTCCTGGGTGACGCCGCTGTAGAAGAAGGCGTATTTTACGAGTCCTTAAATTTTGCCGTCTTACACAAATTACCGGTTATTTTTATTTGTGAAAATAATCTTTATTCGGTTAACACCCCTTTACATCTCAGGCAGCCTAAAAACAGAACCATCAGTGAAATGGCTAAAGTCCTTGGTGCTAAAACAAAACGACTGGATGGCAATGACGTCACCGGTAGTTTTACTCTTGTGTGTGATGCCGTGAAAGATTTGCGTGATGACGGTGGCGTTTGGTTTTTGGAGCTGGAAACTTATCGTTACAAGGTACACTGCGGCCCCGAAGACGATCGTCATTCCGACCGACCTAAGGCTGAACTGGATTATTGGCTGTCTCGGGATCCCGTCGTCTTATTGCAAACGCAATTATCGAAATCCAATCCCGGATTTGCGCAACAAGCAGCAGCCTGGCGTCTGGAAATACAAAAAGAAATCAACGAGGCATTTGATTTTGCAGAACAGTCTGAATTTCCTCCCGCAGAAGATCGGTTTCTTTATCAGTATGCCGCCGGCCGTGAGGAGTGGCTAGAATCGCTATTACATAAACAAAATGAAGGTGTAACCGTTTGAACAATAAATTCATTCACTTAGTTAATGCCGCCCTGAGAAAAGCCATGCAGTTCGATGAACGAGTGCTTTGCTACGGACTGGGTATTAACGACAGCGGACGTATTTTTGGTACCACTGCGGGCCTTGTCGAAGAATTTGGACCGAATAGAGTTTTTGACATGCCTACGGCTGAAAACGCGATGACCGGCATTGGTTTAGGTCTGGCAATGAATGGATTTCGCCCCATTTTATCGCATTGCCGATTGGATTTTGCCTTGCTGGCTATGGACCAAATAATTAATAGTGCCGCTAAATGGCACAGTTTATTTGCCGGAACTCTATCCACTCCGTTCACCATGAGAGCGATTGTGGGGCGAGGCTGGGGACAAGGCCCAACGCACTGCCAAAGCTTGCAGTCGTGCTTCGCACAAATCCCGGGCTTAAAAGTGGTCATGCCTTCATTAGCAGAAGACGTCTATGGTTTACTGCTCTCTTCTATTTTTGACGACAGCCCCGTGATATTTCTCGAACATCGTTGGCTGCACAACATCACCGTCAGCGACCTTAATTTAGCGCATCACTATGTTCCCTTAGGTAAGGCGCGAAAAGTAACGGAAGGTGACGACATAACGGTTATCTCCATGTCTTATATGACGGTTGAAGCACTGCATGCTGTTCGATTTTTGAAAGATCAAGGAATACGGTGCGATTTAATCGACTTAAGGACCATTAAACCTCTGGACTGGGAAATGATTTATGCCTCTGTGCGGAAAACAGGAAGATTGCTTGTTTTAGACACCGGATTTGAGTTCTGTTCTGTTGCGGGTGAAATTATCGCGAAAGTAGGCATGGAATGCTTTTCTGATTTAGTGGTTGCTCCTCAACGAATCGCGATGCCCGATTATCCAATCCTAACCTCCCCAACCTTAGCGACTCCCATGTATAAATACAGTCACGATATAGCGCAAGTCATTAGCACAATGCTCTCTCGCGAAGTTAATGTTGAACCCCTACGTACAGAAAGAGACACATTTCCGAGAGACGTTCCGGGAAATTGGTTTCAAGGCCCGTTTTAAGGACTGACCTTATATGACCGCCATTCGCCGGCATTTGCCCACCATTTTTTACGCGATTTGTTTGCTGCTCGCCATCGGAAGCTTTTATTTCACGGTGTCTGAGACACTGCTTACTTGGTTTTTTCCCGATGAGTTAATCTTATCGCAAACTTATCACAGGATGGGTGGGATTTTTACCTGCACAAAAGCTTATTATTTCCATACAACCGTCAACAGACTGAGCGCTGATTTCATCGGCTGTTGGATGGCGAAAAGTGCAGCTCTATTCAGCACACCCTTCACGGGTTGGGTGTTTGGAAGGATGGTTGTTCACATCTTTATTCCTGTTTCTGTAGCCTTTCTTTTAAAGGGAATCGCCAAAATTCCATTCAAATTCGGCTTGATTGTCGCGTTGATCCTATACTCCATCACGTTATTAATCATCGAAAATTACGGCTATTATTTGTATGGGCTTGATCTGGCTATTTACGGGACTGCGACGGCTACCTTTTTCATCCTGATGGCGCTTTTCCCAAAGAGCATCGAAAACAAGCGTTACTTTATTTGGTTCTGCGTGGTTTATGCGATAAATCTCACGAGTCACGAAGTGTTTTTAGCCATCAGTGGATTTTTCATTCCGCTGTACGCGTGGTATCACTACACACTTAACCACTCGATGAATGAGAAAGTATCGTTATCTTTATTTATAAAAAATTCATTCAAAGACAGAAGGGTTCGAATTTTATCTGCCGTTTATCTTATCAGTGCGCTCATTACGATTCTCGCGCCCGGCGTGGGAATCCGGCAACATACGTGGCCATCCACGGGAACGTTCTCGGAGGGTCTTGTTTATATAATCCTCGCCTCGGAAGAAATGCTTTATTTCCTCGCTAAATTTTATGTTTTCATTATCTTAATTTTCTTATTGGGTGTGATTTTTAGAGGGTGGTTTGCGCGTGAATTTTCCATAAAACATAAGCTCCTCTACGCTCTCTTACTCAGTACACCATTCATTTATATACTGATTGTAGGATTTTTGATTGGAATCACTCCCACACTGTGGGGTGGCTCACTCAGGAGTAATGCCTTTCGTCAACTGGAGCCGCTGTTGGCCAGCCTTGTCACGAACAAAAATATGCTCACGCAAGGTGGATTTTACATCAGTCGAATCTTATTTCTTTATCTGGGGCTATTTTTAGACATCTTTTTAGCCGGGTTCTTGGTTGCAGGAACGGTCAGCAAATACCTAAAAAACACCGTTGCAAAAAAAATCTGGCCATTTCAAACAGTCCTCTTCGCGGTGGTGACAACGATCTTTCTGTTTCACCCCGACGGTATTGGCAGCATGAGAATTGTGCCCGCGTTTTTTAAAACAAACGTTGACCTTGCTCATTATTCCCCTCAAAAAAACAAAGAAATATATCCCGAGCACAGTATTATCGATTTAGTTTCTTCACGGTGGCCTGCCGTACAAGCATTCGGCAGCACACTGTTTCCAAGAAGTAGGCCGGGTGATCATGAATCCGTCATTGTTAATATACTCGTCAATCACTATTTTAAGACAAACCGAGGGAAAGAAGTGCCCCCCGCCATTCTTGATCTGATCTATGACCCTCTCGTCTCTAATTCCATTGCAGTGAGACAAGATCAATGGAAAAACCTGATGTATACTCTGTTTAACGTAACGCCTAAAAAATCCTAGCGCGATGGTTTTTGGAACGTGACAATCCAGTAAAAACCAAAGAAGCGTTCGAAAAAAGACTCCAGGGAGTCAATGAATTTGTAGAACGGGTTGTCTTCAGACAGGCCCATAATAAAAAGAATATGCCGCACACCGATATGGCAGGCCTCTATTCTAACCGTGGCAAATTGGCGGAACAGCTTGCGTACCTCAGCGCGCGTGTGCATGTCCATCACAGGACACAAAAACAGTTCATCGACCGCACTGCCTTGATTTCGAAAAACCTTCCGAAACATTCGCTCAAATCGCTTAGAACTGAATAAAAATCGAACCAACCTGACCGCCATACCCTTCGGTGAATATTTACGGTAAAGAAGAACCCGACCTCGACCGCCATGCTTCATCACTCGATAAATCTCATCAATCGATTTCTCGATATTGGGCGAATGGTGAATGACGCCATGAGAATAAATGGCCTCAAAGCATTCGGCGGAAAATGGCAGGCAACGAGCGTCAAACTGCATAATTTTACTCGTGAGTGCCGAATTAAGGCGGATTGCGCTTTTTAAGGCGCCCATCGAAAGATCACCACCGAAGGTAGAAGGAAAACGCCTGTGCATAACCGTAACGTCCGCACCTTGGCCACATCCAATATCGAGAATACAATCGTCCGATGAGAAAGCAAGGTCATCCAAAAAAACACGAATAATGGGATCTTTACGTTTCCGGTATTCAATGAGTTCTTCAATCGTGTTGAATCCAAGACCACTGCACGGGTGTTCTGACCAAAATCCCTGAACAGCCTTTTTTGTTGGAGCGTATTTTTCTATGGGAGTCATAATTTTGATAACACTACCTTCTGTTCCAAGAACCTGTATTTAACATTATTGATGGTTTTATAGTCAACAAAAAATTCTTTCCCTCGACTTTACTTGCGGAGTTGTGCGCTGCATAATCCCAATGATTATGCGCCGCTGCTTACCCACGATTTTTTATACGATTTGTCTGATTTTAGCCATTGGATGTTTTTACTTTACTCTGTCTCAAGGTCTATTTTTTTGGCTGCACCCCGATGAATTGATATTGTCCCAGACTTATCACACTGTGGGCGGGCTTCTCGCGTGCACGAAATCCTATTATCTCACCACGACAATTAATAGACTGAGTGCGGATTTCAGCGCATGCTTACTGGCTAAAGGTGTTACGCTATTTAGCACCCCATACCTGGGCTGGATATTCGGAAGGCTGATTGTTTATGTTCTTATTACCGTTTCTCTCGCGTTTGCTCTGAGAGAGGTCTTCAAAATTCCCTTCATACTCACCTTGACGGCCACGTTACTCATACTCACCGCAACGTTACTGGCAATCCTACACTACGGCCCCTGCTTGTATGGCTTGGATCTCGCTATTTATGGCACCGCGACGGTTTCCTTTTTTGCCCTCATTACGCTTTTCCCCAAAAGTATCGAAAAAACACGCTACTTCGTCGGGTTTTGCATGGCTTATGCCGTAAATCTCACGAGTCACGAAATATTTTTAGTGATCAGTGGATTTTTCATTCCCCTCTTTGCCTGGCACCACTACCAACTCAACCACTCAATAGGTGAAAGAACATCAATACTACTATTTATAAAGAATGCATTGCGCAACAAGAAAGTTTGGATTTTATTTGCAATTTATCTTATTGGTGCGCTGATTACGATACTCGCACCCGGCGTGGGAATCCGGCAACAGACGTGGCCGTCCACAGGAACCCTCTCAGAAGGTTTCGTGCACGCCATCCTATCGGTGGAAGAAGTAGTTTATTCTGTAGCGACACTCTACGTTCTCGTTATTTCACTCTTTCTCCTTGGCGTAATTTTTAGATTGTCTGCTGCACACCCATATTCTCCTAAAAACAAACTCCTCTGTGGCTTACTGTTAAGCGCACCCTTTATTTATTTATTGGTTGCAGGTTTTTTGGTGGGGATCACCCCCACACTGTGGGGTGGATCGTTAAGGACCGAGCCTTTTCGATTAGTTGAACCGTTATTGGCCCATTTTGTTACCAATACGCATATCCTTTCCCAAGGCGGGTTTTACATCAGTCGAGTTCTGTTTCTTTATGTGGGACTATTTTTAGATATTTTCCTTGCGGGATTTTTTATTGCCGGAGCACTGAAAAACCGAGCTCACAATACAGCCACAAAAAAATCTTGGCCCGTGGTAACCGCTTTGTTTTCTATGTTTATAGTCGTTTTTTTATTTCATCCGGATGGAGTGGGCAGCATACGGATTTTTCCTGCGTTCGCTCAAAACCCCGTTGATCTTTCTCACTACTCTCCACAAAAGAACCAAGAAATGCACCCCGAAAGCAGTATTATTCAACTGATTTCGCCACAAAATCTTGCCCTACAAACCCTGAGCCGTACCCTCTTTCCCAAGAATAATCCGGGAAATCATCAACACAACATCACCAATATACTGGTTAATAATTACCTTAAGGCCAAACAATCAGGAGTGATACCAGCAGGCACCCTTGATCCCATCTATGATCCTACGGTCACTGATTCGATTGCAGTGAAGCAAACTCCATGGAAAGATTTGATGTATGCTCTATTCAGGGTCTTCCCGGAAGAGCCCTGCCTTTCTTTTTTGGGAGAGCCCAAGCCAAATTTCTTTTGCTCTAATACCCTCAACGAAACAACAGAGGCCTCGCTGCTCACCCGTAAAAAAATGACGGCGCTCACCCCCATTCAATTTGATACTACCCACGGTATGAAAGTAAAAAACCGCACTGTCGGTTGTTTGCAGTTAACGGATATCCCCATTCAAGGAGAACATTTTATCACCAGTAATGATATCTCTTTGTCGAAAGGCTTGTATTACTTTGTTTTCGAAGCCAAACCTACTGACACTGAACTGTTCCTTTATATTTTCGGGGAAAAAAGAAATCTCTTTCTGAATTGGCTGAATTCGCCGCCATCACAGTGGGGTAAAATTGGAAATAACGACAGCCTAGTACCCATTTTCAGTCAAGTGGGGAGCTCTTCCGGATTAAAAACACTCAGAATAGTGATTTATAGCGCTGTGGATCAGAGGGTTCATTTGCGCTGGCAACACGGCTACGCCAGCAGCATGATTTACAGAGGAAGAGTTGGTAATAACTCCGATCTGTGCACGGCCAAGTTTGGCAAGCTCACGTGATTCACAATCTCCACGTGTTCCCCGGGCGCTAACGTAAAGTGTTTCGGCTTGTCGGAAGGCCACAGCGTACCGGGGTTTTCATTCAGCAAGCTCCGATCGAAATACCGCGCACTACCCATAAAATGAATAAACCCATTATGCACGTGATGCAGTACAACTTTTTCCTTGGTGCGATTATGAACCGTGTCTTTGATCTTAATTTCATTTTCTTCAATGGAAAACTCTCGTTTTAGAGTAACATTTAAATATTTTTCTCTAAATATCAATAACCACGCCATCATTTTTTTCATGAGCAGATTTATCGGTAAAAAATTTCCCACCAGGAAAAAGGCCATTCTCAATATTAAAAATTTTAATGCGCTCTGCCGCATGCGATTGGTGACTTGAAATTGAGTTTCAAATGTTAATCGCTGATTATTTTCATTTCGCCACTGACCACTAAAAACACCTGAAAATCCTTTGGTTTTACCGACTTCAATCATATAACCCGCGCTGACGAATAATGTTTTCCCTTGAGACAGAGAGTCGATTTGCATCATACCGCCATTTAACCGACCATGGATTTGTGCATCTTGACGAAATAAAGTATACACCGTTGTTGCGTCACAAAAAAAATCTTTTTTATTTTCCGATACGCCGATAAAGTTAGGCAATTCGGGAAGTAAGCACACACGTGTGTAATCCGACAGCAATGGAATTAAATTTGTTAAATCGGTATTACGCGGTGTCACACACAATCCAGTAGAAATAATATCGGCCACTAATTCCGGCAATTCTGGATGGACACCGTGATGCGCAGCTATCTCAAATCCCGACGGATACAGCAAATGCGTGCCGCGCGTCCCATAGCTACCGCCATTTCCCGATACTCGATTTAAAAAATGTGAAGAAAAGTCCACGGCGCGCTGTAAACTGTCAAAAATCATCGGCTCGGGCAGTCGTTGATAAGCGGCGGCCAAATACGCAATACCTCGGGTTTGATAACCCAAATCGGCACCGGCGTATTCATAAAAAGCACCGCTTTTTGCTTGGCGATGGATGACTTTTTGGATGATATCCTTGGCTCGGTTTTTAAAGGTTTCGCCGGGTTCCGGTAACCAATGTGCGATATCCAACAGCGCCACGGCGTTAGCCAGACAATGATTGGAATTAAAACCGTGCCGCTCTTCGTAGCGCGTCAAAAACCGGGCTGCACGCAATGCACACGTTTCAAGGGCTTTAATGACATCGGGTGATAATTGATTTTTTAATAACTCCGCCACCGTCACTAAATCGTGCAGAACAAATCCAGCAGAAACAATCGAATTATCATGCGGTAGCCACTGGTCAAAACCGCCCGAACGACTCTGATCTCGAGCACAAAAAAGCACAGCGGCTTCAATCCACTGTAATAAATTTGCATTATTATAATAAGGGTTATCCGGATAGTTCCATTGATACAAAAAAGCCAACGGTAACGTAAACTTTTGCAGATCCGCATTAGCAATATCGAATGCACCCCACGCCCAGTGTAATCGATCAAAACATCCATAGGTAGGCGAGTAAGGATCTCGATCTAAAAAGGAGAGTAATCGAGCAGCTTCATCGATAAGGTATTTTTGATAGAGTGCGCGCGTCATTATCAATCACGAACGGAATAAGGATTCGCCGTGTTGTTCGCATAATTAACATCGGGCTTTTTCAAATATACCTCTTGTCCTTTGCGAAGAATTGAGGTCTGAAACACATTGAGCGCCATTTTTGCTTTGCGCTTCAGTTCGTTAAGGTGTCGAATTTTCTTTAATTCACGCCAAATATAACGCGGACGGAAATAAAACTTTCTCGTGCCTTCATCGCGTAATTTTAATAAGGCCTCTTTGTTTAAGAATTCTTCCCAGAAATAAGGCACAACAAAATTCGGCGTGGGTTTTTTCGCGTATTCTTGCCAATAATCGACCGGAATCACTTTCTGTTTGAGTCCTTCATCGTAAATCTCCGTGCCCGCATAGGGAACTGTAACAGAAAAAGTCGCGTAATCGGCATCCAGTTTTCGCGCAAAACGGAAGGTTTCCCGCATGTCTTCTTCAGTCTCACCGGGCAGTCCAATCATAAAATAAGCTAAGGTTTGTATGCCGAGGGACTTCGCTAATTTAAATGCATTCAGTGCTTGAGCCGTGGTGATGTTTTTCTTGATGGTCTTGAGCGTTTTATCCGAGCCCGATTCCACGCCGTAGTGAATACGCGAGCATCCGGCTTTCGCCAACCACTCCATCGTTTCTGGCGTTGGACTGGATACCCGGTCACGGATCGCCCAATCAATCTTAATACCACGCTCGATAATTCCCTGACAAATGGCGATTAATCGTTTCTTGGACCACGTAAATGTATCGTCATAAATCTGAATTTCTTTAATACCCATGTCGTAAATACGTTGGAACTCTTCAACCACGTATTCGGCGCTGTGACACAGGGTTTTTTGAAACGATAATTTGCAAAACGTACAATGAAAAGGACAGCCGCGGCTGGTGATCATCGTCGTCACGTAATCACTTTTACCGATGACGTTGGTGTATTTTTTGTAGGGCAACATTTCCCGCACGGGTGGTGGCAGCGTGTCGAGCTCACCGTGGATATAAAATTTCATGTCGCACTCTTTCACGCCGTGCGATTTAATGTGAAGCCCCGGCAAATTATGGGGAATTTTTCCGTTGGAGATTGCATTGGATAACCAAAAGAAGGGAACCTCCCCGTCACCGACAACCACGGAATCACAACCGGAGTGTTCTAAGGTAAGAGTCGGATAAATACTGACGTGCGGACCACCCACGGTCACGTGAATGTCTGGACTGACTTTTTTAACAATTTGGATACACTGCCACGTGTCGTACCAATACTCCGTCCACGCACAAAGACCCACCAAATCCGGTTTAAATTCTTGCACGGCAGCATAGATTGCTTCATCGGAACTGTTTTCAACTTGGCAGTCTAAAATCCGAACTTCGTGCGGCGTGTATTTTTTCAAATAGGCGGCTACGTACATGGGCCCTAGTGGCGGCTTAGCCCCAATGGATGAATTTTCCGTTTCATTGTGGATGGTCCACATGGCACGGACGGCTCTTCGGGAAGGAGGGAAAATAATGAGCACCCGAATGGGCTTGCCGGCTCTGGCGTAGGATAATTCATTAAAGTTTAACAATTCTTTGGACTTGAGCAGCATGGATAAGTTCCTTTTCCATTTTCCTGAGGCGATGATGCCTAACAAAGCTCATCATACTAGGGAGCAACCAGAAATTCTAGCGCCGAGATTCAAACCGCACCCACACACTCATCGATTTTTCTTCGTGAATATATTCATGGGCATTTGATACGGGACTGATCGCTTGAACCGCACGTAATGCCGCATTGTCTAACAACTGATGCTTACTGGAATGAAGCACCCTAACTTCTTGTACCCGGCCATTCGGAAACAACGTAAACCCAACTTCAATATCTCCGTGCTGACCCAAGAGCAACGCTGCATTAGGGTAGTGCTGTTGTTGGCTAATAAGATTATGCAGCAAAATCATCAATGCATCCTGGCTACCCATTTTTTGAAACGACGCGGCTGTTTGCGGAGTCAATTTGCCTCGGGGTCCTGTCGCCTGCAGTATCCCACCGTGCTCGCTTCGCTGCGCGCGGTGGGAGCCCTCCTTCCGGCGCCACCCCTCGGCGGCTGAATGTACAGAAGATCTTAATTCTCCCACCGGAACTACGTGAACTTTCAAATCAGATATCGTACCCACTGAGTTTACTTTCGGAGCGAAAGAAAAAGGAAGGAACGTAAGCACTAAGAGACTGTGCGCGATAACGGAAATAAAGAGAGATTTTTTCCTAGTCATACTACATTTCAAAATTAATGCTGAGCCACACATTTCGTGTCGGCGCAGGGTAATAAAAGGTTTCTATGCTCGACCCCAACGGTACCACTTGAGCAAAGTTATTGTACCGCTCATTCGTCACGTTATTAACAGTTGCCACAACTGAAATATATTTGTATTTATACCGCAGAACCACATTAACAACGGCATAACCCTGCAATAAAGCACCTTGGTTGGTGACGTCACCATCGGGAAATTGATCGCCCAATAAAACGGTCTCCGCACGCAAGGTCCATCGCGGTAAAAAATAATAATCGAGACTGATCGTGCCTTTGTTCGCTGCAACGAAAGGAATTCGCTTTCCTCGATTGGAGCCCGAACTGAATCGCGCATCGACGTAGGAATAATTGATCCCCATTTTTAGTTTTTCATCAATCGGAAATTGATATTTAGCCGATCCCCCAAAACGCTTCGTCGGAGGCAAATTTTCGTTGACGCCCAACAAGCCCGAAATCGTTGGCACGTACATAATTTCATTGGTGAGATCCAAGTGATACAAATCAATGATAAATTGATGGCCGGCGTGCTGCCACATCAGACCCGTTTCATACGACTCTCCCTCTTGCGTCTTAAGCGGTTGGTCGTCTTTCGATAACGCATTTTCTTCTGCCTTCGGGAAACGATAACTCCCCGCACGACGTAAATAGAATTTAAGGCGAGGATTGAATTTCCATTCCAATCCAAGATCGCTGATCAACGCTGAATTAACGGCTCGCCGTGTCGTATTCGTAATTAAGCGGCTTTGAGCTTCTGCCCCTCGCGCACCGGCCGTGAAGTCCAATTGCCGCGTCAACGCCATTACGAATTGAGCGAAAGCCGCCTCTTTATATTGACTCGAATTATCGAAAAACTGAGTCCCTTGCAAAATATAATTAGAATACTGCAGAGATATTCCCGTCTGGTAATGCACGGGTGTGTTTTTCAGATCAAAAGCACCCAATATCGTGGGGTTAGTTTCAACCAGATTGCGATCTTCGGTGAAGGGATTAGTCAATACACCTTTGCCCCGCATGGTTTGTACGATCAAGCCCTGATTGAATGAGTAATTATCACTAATAAGCTGTTTCCACTGCACAGAAACATCATTGTGTTTTTGGTTATCGAAATCCGTTGTGTTTTGAGCTTGCCGCCGATTTTCCGCAATTTGCTCCGCCGTTAACGCGCCCGGATACTGTAAATTATTCACGTAATAGTGGTAATCCCACTGAACAGAGCCGCTCGCGTATTGCTTATTTAAGCCAACACCCACAGTGCCTTGCGTGAGCTGATTGTGCTCGCGATAATTATCGGTACGGTAAAATTGCCCGTCGAAATGAGCCGTTAACCCTTCTGCAATAGGATAAGCCATTCCTAAATTGTATTTCACGGAATCGTAGCTACCGACGGTTAATGTGCTTTGATAGTGGGACTCAAGAAATTGTGGCGTAATAATATTTACAACGCCGCCGACGGCTTGATCCCCATACAATACACCCGCACTACCGGGCAAGATCTCAATACGCTCAATATCGTTGAGCGGAATCGCATCTAATAAAACGGCACCCATGTCCGAATACGAAATCGGCATACCGTTAATTAAAATTAATACGTTGCTGTTCGCGTTGTCGCCAAATCCACGCATGCTTGGTGTTATCGGCGCGCCTTCGTATAACTGCCGTAATTGAATATCGCTGCTTTGTTGTAAAATATCGCCGACGTTGTGTGCCCCTCTGGCTTGTATCTCTTCCTTAGAAATGCTGATGGGCGAGCGAAAGGTATAATTATCGAGGCTATCAAAAGACTCAGCAGAAACCGTCACGTCGGGAACTTGGTCGTCGGCGAGGCCGAGTGAGGTAAAAAATACAGCGCTGTAAAAAATAAATTTAATGAAACATTTCATTTTTAAAGGAGGGGGTTAGCCGGCTTCCACAAAGGCTCATCCACATTCAATTCATGATTCACAAACCGAGCCGTTACAAACAGCCAATCACTCAAACGATTCACGTAAGGAACAGCGTATTTTTCTACTTCATCCTCATCGGCTAATTTAACCAGAATCCGCTCCGCTCTTCGGCAGACAGCACGGGCCACGTGCAACTGCGCAGAAATTTTTGAGCCGCCGGGCAGAATAAAAGAATGCAGTATCGGTAAATGAACATTCATCTCATCAATTTCATGTTCCAAAGTTTCTACATTTTTTTCAGATAAATAAGCAATTACTTTATCCACAATCGATAACTCAGCTCCTAAATCAAACAATTCATTTTGAATTCTCTGCAGGCGCCGAATTAAATCAGAAAAGTTTTGAGTGGATTCGCTCACGTAAGCAACAATTACGCCGAGCACTGAATTTAATTCATCAACCGTACCAATCGCTTCCACCCGCGTATCAAATTTTATGACCCGAACGCTACCCGCCAAGCTGGTTTCACCCGCGTCTCCCGTCTTCGTATAAACCTTAGTTATTTTAACCATGGGGGTTCTCTACCCAGTAAAGATGTGATAATTTTGTCGGGTCGTATTTTTAGCAAGGAACACTAACATGGACACCCGTAAATTACAAAAAAACGTCAGCCTTATTCCATGGCTTGCTTTTCTCATCTTGACCCGTTTATTACCACATCCTCCGAATACAGCGCCCATTTTTTGCGCCGCTTTGGCACTCACTTACTTTTTGCCTAAAAATCAGGCAATCTCTTTGGGATTAATGGCGCTTATACTTTCCGACATAGTTCTCGGCTTCACAAATCATTACCCGCTCTTTGGCTTTTGGTCCTTTTTCACGTACAGTGGATTTATTGCGGCTCTTTTTTTAGGCATGGCCTGCTTAAGGGAAAAATCGTCTGTAGTGAGACTTTTTTACGCACTGGTGGGCTCAACATTTGGTTTCTGGCTGTGGACTAATTTTGGAACGTGGCTAACCTCAACGCTCTATCCAAAGACAGCTGCCGGATTAATGGCCTGCTTTACGGCCGGCATTCCGTTTCTCAGCAACTCATTGCTCGGAAACCTTGCATGGGGAGCGGTTATTTTCACCCCTTTAATTTTTTGTAGCCTGGGTGAAGCGAAGCGTAACCCGGGAATTCCTTGATTTCGCATAGCTGCATCAAGGCTACTTATTTTAGTAAGGGAACAACATGCGCCTAGATCTTTTACTGATATACCCTCCCTGGGCGGTGCTCAACAAACGAGGCGTGCTGCAAAATTCTTTGCCCCCATTAGGAATACTCTCGATTGCCAGCCACTGTCTTGCACGTGGCTACTCCGTAGAAATCTTGGACGTCCACGCCAACCGGTTAACCGAAGAAGACGTCATCACCGAATTAAAAAAGAAACAGCCGCGCTTCGTCGGCGTATCGGTGCTGACAAACATGGCGATTCCCGCCCACCACATCGCGCGGCTGTGTAAACAAACCGTACCAGACTGCACAGTCGTCGCCGGCGGTGTACACGCGGAAGCTGCACCCGAAAGCATGCTGAGAAATTCCAGCATTGATCTCGTTGGCCGAGGTGACGGTGAAGATTTAATGCTGGAAATCCTGCAAGGAAAACCGTACCCAGAAATTTTAGGGCTCAGCTACCGTTCCGGCAATACGGTCATCAACAACCCACCACGAGACATTAACAAAAACCTCGATGATTATCCGATGCCGGCGTACCACCTGGTCGATTTCAGCAAGTATTTTCCGGCGTTGGGTTCTTATCACCGCTATCCCGCCATCAATATGCTGATGACCCGCGGTTGCCCGGGCAAATGCACGTTCTGTAATTCAGCGTTCACCACCTTGCGCTCACGAAGCGCGCAGAGCATGGTCGAACAGATTAAATTATTGCGTGAAAAATACGGCATCCGACAAATTCAATTTTACGACGACACGTTTACTGTTGCCAAACAGCGCGTCTTAGAATTTTGTGAATTATTAATAAAAGATAAAGTCGACATCACGTGGACCGCTTACATCCGAGCGGATTGCTTCAACGAAAAAATGGCAGAGGCCATGAAAAAAGCCGGCTGCCATCAAGTACTGATCGGCATCGAAAGCGGCGATGATCGTATTTTAGAAAGCATTCGAAAGCCCATCGATAAAAAACGCTATAAAAATACCGTCAAAATCGCGCACGATTACGGTTTGGAGGTACGCGGTTCTTTTATCATTGGTAGCCCCGAAGAAACACAAGAATCCATGCAGGCGACCTTGGATTTTGCTAAAGCGCTCGACCTCGATTTATTTCAGCTGAATATTATGACTCCCTACCCCGGCACGCAAATTTTTCAGCGGGCAGAACGCGAAGGTTTACTGCTGCACCGAAACTGGAATGAATATGGGCAGGGCGAAGTCCTGCTGAAAAATCCGAATTTAACCGCGAAAGAAATTTATGAGTTTGAAAAATATGCTTTTAAATCTTTTTATCTGCGCCCCAAACAATTAATCCGTCAACTGCGGCGAATTACCGGGTTTCGACAAATTCGAGATTTATTTCTAGGGTTTTATACGATGATGCGCGGTAATTTAACTTATAAAAACCCAAAGTGGGAATGTTGGCTGCGCTACAACGAATCCGATTTTTTTGATTTGGAAATCAAGCAGCCTCAGGTGATTCGTTTAACTTACGAATTACGCCAGAAAAAGGATGATATTCACATTGACCAAGAACCCACACTGGAAGCAAGTGTATTGTCCACTTAATTTTCCTGCCCTCGTGGGAGGATGACCATGGCAACCGCACTCCACTGCGTCATTGCGAGGCGCCGTCAGGCACCGCGGCAATCCAGAATTAACTAAATAATTCTCTGGATTGTTTCGTCGCCCCAGATCAAGGTCTGGGGCTCCTCGCAATGACGCGGTGGGGGTTGAACGCACTTGCCATGTTAAAGAGGACGAAGTTAGGTGAGACTGCTTGACCCATGAAAAAACACTTATTTTTATTTATTAAAATCATCATTACTCTTGGCTTGTTTTACTGGTTTTTATCGAAAATAAATTTCACGGCTGTCGCCTCTTTTAGACACACGCTAAGCCTTTCTGCTTTACTCCTGGGCGCGCTATTCGTGGCCATTCAATTTTTTGCTGGCGTGGCCCGATGGTGTCTTATCCTACCGCTGTTTCGCGTCAATCAGTCTTTTCGTACGGCGTTACAAATCTACTGGATAGGTATGTTTTTTAATGCCTGTCTTCCTACGGGTATTGCCGGTGATGCTCTGCGCGTACAGCTCATGAAGTCAACCAATACCTCTTTCCCTCAACTGATTAGTGCAGTTTTTTTAGAGCGACTGATTGGACTGCTGGTGCTTTTGCTCACGGTTGAACTGTCGATACGAATGTTCAAATCACTGTTTGGCACCCTGCCGTTTGTTATTCTATTTGAAGCTTTAGTTATCGCGGGAGTACTCGGATTTATTTTATTAAGCTATTTGCACCGGCTTCCCATTCACTGGCACCGTTTTCGCATCACACACATGATTCAGCGATTGTCTGTGGATACAAATAGGCTGTGGCAATTCCCAATAAAAACAGCCCTGATGTTTATTATTACGATACTGGCCACCATCAGCCAAGTACTCGCCGTTTATTTCCTGGCTCAAGGCCTGCAGATACACATTGGGTTGCTCAATGCCCTGGCGTTGGTTCCACCCGTAATTCTCGCTATGTCACTCCCGATCTCCATCGGTGGTTGGGGAATTCGGGAGGGCGCGATGATTACGTTCTTCGCTTTGATTGGCGTTTCTGCCACGGCTGCCTTTTCTCTTTCAGTTCTGTTTGGCATTATGATGTTTTTCATTTACTTACCGGGTGGTCTTTTTTGGATTTTTTGGCGCAAGGAAAAGAGGCTTACTGAATCGCTCATCGCAAGTAGTGAGACAGATTTTGCAGAGTCTTCTTAACCGTCATCCCGACGTCCCGCGGCTTGTCCAGCGTTGTTGCACATGGCAGGATGTAGCCTTGATGGAGCGAATTCGTAGCCTGGGTGCAGCCCTGCGTAACCCAGGAACTCAGGAATTCCTTGATTACGCTTCGCTGCATCAAGGCTACACCCAGGCTACGCTTCGAAGCCCAACGAATTAATTGTTGGGCTTCATTTCATTCAGCCCAACCTACAGCCGCAGTTGACATTTGTTCTGAAATAGAGAAATATAATCCGAACTTATTTTTTCGATAATAATTTATCATTAAGTAATAATTAAAAAGGATAATAAATATGAGATTATTTAATTCGGCCAGACAATATTTCGCCGAGCTTTCATACCGTACCATTTTGGGTACTGCATCATTTGTATTTTCACTCGGTCATGAACTGTGGGTGTTCGACCCACGAAGTTCCGACATCGTGAATGCAAACGTCATTGTGGCTATGCTATGTACGATAGGTGGTGCTGTTGTAATGGGCAATGTGGTTGGCGGTTGGATGGATAATCACCAACCCAACAACAACGAAGAAGAAGAACGCAGACCGTTCAACCCAATCTAATTGTTGATGGAGCCAAGGAATTCCTGGGTTACGCCCCGAAATGGGGCTGCACCCAGGCTACGAATTAAGCTGTAGCCTTGATGGAGTCCCCGCAAGACGAGGACAGGCTCCGCGAAATCAAGGAACTACAGATTTACCTGGTATTTCTTAAGCCGAAATCGAATGGCGATATCCAGCATGCTTAAAAATCCTTTAATCAAATCGATCACTTTGACTTTTGAATCGCCCCGATTTCTTTCCACATAGTGTGTGGGAATTTCTAGGATTTGAAATCGACCGGCAATCAGCATGGCGAGTATTTCCAGCAAATAAATGGGGCTCGTATAGCGCGGTTTTAATTGTAGGACCCGTTCAACGGCTTTCCGAGAATAAAACCGAAAGCTGTTGCTGTAATCGCGAATACGACGGTTAAACAAAACCCGCGCTGAAGTACTGTAAAATGTGCTGATAAACCGCCGACTCAAGGATCGCCCTTCCACACGAGACGCATAGACGTATTTTGAGGCGATGGCAACATCAACCCCCAATAAACTGATGCATCGGGCCCCGTTGAGGAGTTCTTCGGGTGGGTGCGCACCATCAGCATCCACTTCGGCAATCACTTCATGTGGGGTATTTTCAATTAACCACTGTAATGCATGAAGAGATGCGCCCCCACGTTGGCAACCGGCGCGGGTTTTGGTTCGCTGAATCAAATGAATGTGGGGATGGTCTACCATTAACGAGTGAAGAATCGGTATGGTTTGATCCCGGCTGCCGTCATCGACAATACAAATCGTGTGATTGGTCCCCGCAAGCTCGTTAATAACTCGGGTTAGCAACGGTTTAATATTTTTCTCTTCATTATAAACCGGAACGATCACACCAATGCTAAGCACTTCAGGCTTCAATGGGAACTTCCTTGGAATCTTCGCTTTTTGATTTATGCGCTGTTTTAGATCCCGCCCCAATTTGGATGACTTCCACGCCGTTTCGTTCGGAAATGTATCGCCACGGATCCAAAACGGCCGATCCTGGTACGAACGGAAACGTTAAAAATTCCTCGTGTTTGGTACCGATAAAATACAGACACGGCTGGGTTGTCCACGCAGGATCCAGTTGATCTCTGTGATCCACGTACGGGTCCCACATGGCAACGTCATGGCCTCTTTCCATCAATAAATTTTTTAATAACACCGACGGACTACCGGTTTCGATGCTGGACTCTGGTTTAAAGGACTTGCCCAGTATCACCAAAGGCCGACCGTTCGCGTGCTGTTCCATCAGATCGGCAAACCACTCCGTCTGTTTTTCCCGTTGCATCATGATGTGGCTAAACCAGTCGTAACTTAAATCCAACTGTTGCGACAACCAACTCAACGCAATGTTATCGCGAGGGTGGCAACCACCCCCATCACCCATACCACCGCTAAAGTATTTATCGCTGATGATTCTGACGTGGCCCATTTTTAATGCGTTGGTCACGTCATCCACGTTGGTGTTCGGCAATTTATGACACATTTCCATGACGGTATTAACAAACGCAATTTTAGTCGAAATAAACGTGTTATAAACGACTTTAATCAGCTCCGCATTTTCAATCGTGGTTTTATAAAAAGGCGAGTGATTTATCGTTCGATAAAATTTTTCGGCTTTTTCTGCGGCCCAATCATCATCAACGCCAAATAAGATGAATTCCGACCACAGAAAATCGCGTATAGCCGTTCCCATGGCAATGAAAAAGGGGTTGTAACACAGCTTGGTATGCGACCCCAACAACGGCTTTATTTCTTTTCGAATCGTTCCCGGCAGCACCGTAGAAATAATAATAACGACTTTATCTTCGCCTTGTTTTTCAATCTCATCTGCCAGCGCTTTAATCCCTTGTTTCAGGTATTGATAATCAAAATCAATTCGTTCTTCCGGGATTCTCGTCACACCTTCATATTTTGGATGATGCGGGGTTTGTATGGGAACAAAAATAATTTCCGACTGACGAACCACCTCTGCAATCGGCAAAAATTGGATCTGGGATTTTTCTAAATACGACTGCGCCCACTCTTCCCGGTACGGAATTTTCTTTGCCTCGATAATATCTTTCACGGTTCCCGATACGTCATACCCAACAACTCGATGTCCTCGAGACTCAACGGCCAGAGCAACCGGCAGCCCTAATTTCCCTAATCCTAAAAAGCCGATATTCATAAGTGATTTCCTTGTCGATTAGTTTTTAGTTAATGTGATTTCACACTGCTCCATTAATACGCCAGCTATAGTAACTGCAGGCGCGACTCGAGTAAATAGGCTTTCACATCGGAAAAAAATGCATCGTCCGCAATAAAATTGCCTTCCTTGGAACGGGTTGGAGATTCAAATTTATTTTTAATTGAGCAAAAATAGCGATTAAGAGGGGTATCATACGCATCTGGTCTTTTTAGAATCATTTCAGCAATCATTTGAACCAACTCATTATAAGTTGATTTTTTCGGCTTATTGGATACTAATTGAGCAGAGTATTCATCGTTAAGTTCCATAAAAACCATCTCAGATGAGCCATCGCATGTTGATATTTGTTGGTCAAATGGTAAATTATTTCCCACTATTTGAGTTAAAACCGTACAATCGATCGGGTAATAGTCTTTTCTAAACGTGTAATTATACCGACAACAATCCAGTAATACAGGCTGATAATGAAATGACCTAAGAATAAAGCCGTGCGTGGTTTCAAAAAGCATTTGAGCGCAGGGAGTAAAATTTGGGGTAGATTCGGATACGACCATTCTTTGAGTCGTTGTATGCAGATTGTTAATTTGAAGGTCTATTAAAACCTGGGCAGGAACAGCCAATTGGGTTTTCTCTTCATTTTGAAAAAACTGATCTAACGCTCCAGCAACTTTTTGATCAGCCGCCCTAAACGCGCTGGCCACCACCATTTTTTTGTCTGCAATACTCAAAAACATATTGGTTAAAAACCTATCCGACAGCACTAAATCGGGCATCAGGAAGGAAATATAAGACTTACTTTCCATAGCTATTTCTAACGCTTGGGTCTGAAGGCCGCCCAAAAGAAAATATTTAACGTTAGAATTGATGTTGATTATTTTTTTGAAAAATGAAAATCGAGGATATCTAAAATTAGCCTGATAAGCGTTCAGCAACGACTGGGGTAACACAATGAACTCTACTTCAGCGTATTTTTTTATCTCCTTCATTACTGGCGCATTCATGAGATCTTTTTTTACTTCCTGGTCACAATGAATCAATAGCATCGCCTTATATTTTTTAACGACCTCCGGTAAATTTCCATCCGATAATAAGGAAGGCAGCAAATAATTCTTAACTTTTTTACCGTACGATTTTCCCCAACAGCAAAAATGAATGATGAATGTATTTCCCTGCTGTAAGACAGGAGGGTTTTCATCGATAAGCAGTAAATAGCGATAAAGCTTAAGCAGAAAACGTACGGGGCGCGGACGAAAAATTTTATGTTTTTTTCTTAAATAAGCAATCGCCGAATCCAGAGATTCATTTTTTGCTATTTGCGGGGCGGCGCTTAATGCATGAGTGCCAAAGAGATGCCGTGCAACAGGGTAAAGAAAATTACGTACTCGTTTTACTAAATAAGTGTTGAAACCCATAATAAAAGCGTCAACTGGATCTCAAGGGATCCAGCGAGTTATAAATTTCAGAAAAAAATACAGCGTCGTCGATAACATCTCCAACGTTTTCTTTAATCTCAGGACTGTCAATAATGAATCGATGTCGGTGAGAAATAAGAAATTGGTTGAAAGGACTATCGTACAGCTTGGGCTCTCTGACGATCAAATCCCGAACTTGAGAAACCAACTCTTGGTAACTCAAAGTTTTCGTATTTATGATTATCGCCGCTTCAGGACTTTCATCACTGAGTTCCATGATGGACATCTGGCACGCATCATCACATACCCAAGTTTGATCGTGATACGGAACATCACCATCCAGGATACAATTTAATGCGGTATTATCGATTGGCAAATAATCCAGCTTGATTGGACGGCTGATGTCTTTGCAATTAATGATAACTGGGTGATAATGAAAGCATCTAAAAATAAACCCTCTTTTATTTCTAAAGAGCAATCTGGCCATGGGCGTAAAGTTTTGCGTTACGGTAGATACAATTCTTTTTTGTTCATCAGGATGAATATGTTTAATTTGGAGCTCAACTAATTTATTTGCCGAAATAGTTAATCGTTGTCCTCCACCGTCATCCGCATGATATTGTTTCAAATCCGCAGATACCCCATCATGATTTGTTCTATATGTCGTGGTCAGTATTACTTTTTTATCAGCGATTTTTTCAAACGCAAAACTCATGAAGGACTCTGATAACACCAGATCCGGCATTAAAAATGAAATATAGGCATGGTTTGCCAGCGCAACCTTAAAAGCATGAGTCTGACACACTCCCAACAATAAATATCGAACCGTTGGGAAAATGACACCGTTTGTTTTTCTTTTTATACACGATCGATAGCGCCTCATAAGAATGAATGGAAAGACACAAAACTCAATCGCTGTGTATTTAATTAATTGGTCGTAGATACCACTTTGGATAATCATATTTTTGGTAATTCGATCACAGTGGATGAGCAATACCACATTATATTTTTTTGAAATTGAGGGAAGATTATTTTCAGAGAGTAAAGAAGGCAGTAAGTAGTTTTTGACTTTATTTGCGTAAGAGGCACTCCAGCAGCAAAAATGAAGGATAACTTTTTCACCCGTTTTTTCCGGAGCCCATAATTTTAGATTTTTATTCTCTACAAGATGCGCGTATTGATACAGATTTTTCAAAAAACGCACGGAAGGATAAATGAGAAACCTATATTTTTTCAGAAAGGATATCGTCTTCTCTGGATCTCCGCTCTTAAGGATTGATAAAACTTTGTGAAACGTTTGGAGAAAAATACCCCGCTCGATCAATCTGTCTCTCAATTTCAGAATTTTTTGCCGCCATTGCCGCAGGTGATTTTTTACCCTAAAGACCGTTCGATGCCTCAATGCATTAAGCTTCCGAAAAAAGAGGGGTATAAAATGAGTGATTAGGATTTTCGTCATCCAAAACACGGTTCGCAAGGAGACTGCCAGAAAAATGTAAGGGGTATGAAATTTTAATTTTTTCAGGATTCTTTTTAGCTTTAGCATATATCGATTTTCGCATGGGTTTGTGGGGCCGATTCGGCACGACAATGATTTTATTGCAAGTAATCGCAACAATAAAGTAGAATCTGTCAAAAATCCAGGGATGTTCGCGATGAAGGGTCCTTTCCAAAAGAGGGTTTTTAAAGATCCCCCCATCTATTTCGGGGTTGCCATGTGGGGGAAACCTTTTTGCAAAGCGTTTGTAGAATATTGCTTACTCTCCCTACTGGCCAGCGGCAATATTCCCGCGCTGCCAAATTTAAAAAATAAAAATAAGTTCTTATTTTGTACTACACTCGAAGATTGGGGGTGGCTACAATCACACCCTCATTTTATACTCCTGAGTCAATATATTACCCCCGAGTTAGTCCCCATCCACTTAATTTCAGAGGAAGAATACCAAAAACTTGGCCGACCTTTAGCTTACAAATTACATATTGTCACTGAAGCGCATACGGCTTTGGTTTCCAGAATGCACCGGGACCGATGTATTGGTAGTTTAGTTTTCCCTGACACGATATACGCCAAAAATGCTTTAAAGTCCGTTTATCCACACATTCTCGAAAAAGATAAAAAAGCGGTTTTGGTACATTTTCCTCGATTCGCCATCCCCGAGTTACTCCAGGACCTGAGTGAACAGGGTTATATAAAGGCGCCCACGCCAATTGAAATTGAAAATCGTGATTTAATTAAACACGCGTTGAAACACAGAAACATCGAACTTTTGGCTCAAAATTGGAAATTCCTCTATACATTTGACTTTATTACTGATCTGTGGTGGCCGCTCGATAAAAAGGGAAGTATGCTGTGCCATTCATTTATGTGGTGTCCTGTCTTTATCAATTATTCCCGGTTAACATCACACAATACTGAATGCCTTAAAAATAATACGATTGATGGATCGTATCTCTACAATAACTTTACGAAAGATGATTTCTACCTCGTTACCGATTCAGACGAATTTGTCATGATCTCACACAGCCCTCATAATAATTTACAGATTAAACATAAACCGGGCATCATAGGCCGCTTCAGCAACATATCCAAAATAGTTTATTGGCGCGAAATGATTACGTTGTGCTCAGGTTTTGTCGACCCACTAAAGCTAGAATTACTGAAATATCCTATTTTCGTCCATGTTAATGACTTGACCCAAAAAGAATATCAAATCAAAGAAAAAAGTCAGCGTATAATACAAAAAATCTTGTCGAGACCAAATAAGCTCGAAATTATTTTTAAAATGATCCAGAGTTTACCTATTTTTATTAAGGCGTTCATTAAAGACAAAGTTATCCCTATTAAACCAAAATTTTACTGGATCAGAGCTAAGTATTATTGGGTCGGATCAAAAATAAAGCACTTTGTTTTACGGTATTTGAGATTCTTCGATTATTCATAATAATTTATGGCTTTATGACTCGGAAATTGTAGGGAATTTTTTTTCGCTTTATCTTGAAAAACAGAAGCAGTAAAGGCCTATCAAAAATTAGCCTTATTAAGGCAGAAACCGATAATAGAAAAATAATCGTAATGTGATTTCTTTTATTCCAAATATACACGAGTAATTTTTTAAAATAACCCAATTGCAGTGGGCTTATTAAAAATGGTGAGACTGCCCTTTGGAGGACATTGCTGCGAAGAGCATATCCCAAATCTTCAATAATATCTTTTAGAAAAAACTCTATAAACCATACGTCCGTGGGACGAAGTATTTTCAGAGTAGTATCCTTTGCTCTTTCCGGAGAGGTGTTGATAATATGCAGATTTTTTTTGAGTGCTACCATACCCATGGGCTGTGAATCTTGAGTTTCTTTCAGTAAGCTTTCATGAAAAGTAATCGACAGATGTTGGGACAATGCGCGCATCGTCTTTTCGGGCTGTGCGTGTATGTCTTCATAGAAAATGCAAAAACTTCCATCCCGGTATTTCTCGAAAAAAAAGGAATTAAAGCAAGTTTTATACCAATCGATAAGACGATTATAACCTTCCATGTGCTGAGGGAGGGCCCACTCATGGCAATGGAAGTAAAATTGAGAGTCTATCGCCTTGATGGGATTTCTGACCATCATCAGGGTTTCGGTATTTTTTAGCATACCGAAAGTGGCATCCAGCTGCTGCTTCGAATAACGCCCGTGCAACTGCAGGAGTAACAGCGGTGTCTTGGTTGTTAGCGGATGTTGCTGCGCTACGCCATAGGCGATATAAAACACATTGACCATGAGGTCATAGTCCAGTCCGCTGATATTCTGGCAAATTTCTTGTACGCATTCCGAAAAAATTCGGGTATCCACCGAATAATGAGTCCTTATTGGTTCGGGAACCAGCGGGTTACCCCTAAACTCTTGGATCAAATCCTCCAGAATACGCACCAAAAATTCATGGAGTTTATTTATGGTGACTGATGCATCTACGGAAAGATTTTTTAAGAGGTGTATGAGCCCTCGCTCGACATAAGGGTTAAAAGTTAACATTTCACCGTGTCCATCCAACAGACCCGATAACATCATCGAACCACACCTTCCAGCCAGTTGAATACCAATTTTTTTTCTGACGGATTGGGGATTTTTAATTAAGTACTCCCAATATTCTTTTGAATGGGGGTAATTTTGAATATCACTTTTTTGTTCGTACGCAATAATCAAACAGCACCCCCCCTCACTGGCCCAAAGCCTTACACTTTACCCTAACTTATTTGCATTTCCCACTTGTGCAATACATAATCCCCTATCCCTTCATCGAAGGAATGGATGATACATGACCGCCATTCGACGGCATTTACCTGCCATTTTTTATACAATTTGTCTAATCCTAGCGATCATATGCTTCTATTTCACCATATCTGAGGCATTATTTTCTTGGTTTTTCCCCGATGAGTTGGTGGCATCACAAACTTATCATAACTTAGGGGGACTCTGGGGGTGCACGAAGTATTACTATCTCCACACCAGCATCAACAGACTGAGTGCTGACTTTGGCGCCTGTTTTATGGCACAAACGGCTGCGTTATTTAGCACCCCGCTCATGGGCTGGGTATTCAACCGGCTGATTGCTTATTTTCTGATTCCTGTTTCCATAGCGTTTCTTTTAAAGAAAATCACCAAAATTCCGCTCAAATTTAGCCTAATCGCCGCATTGATCATATCCACCGTTGCACTCTTTTTAATTACTGCAAGCACCAATGCAGACACGGGCCCCTATTCGTATGGCGTGGATCTCGCTATTTATGGCACAGCAACCATTACCTTTTTTATTCTGATCACGCTTTTCCCAAAGAGCATCGAAAACAAACGCTACTTTTCCTGGTTTTGCGTGATTTACGCCGTGAATCTCATGAGTCATGAAGTCTTTTTAGTCCTCAGTGGATTCTTCCTCCCACTATTCGCCTGGTACGACTATTCCCTCAACCGCCCTACCGACAAGAAGGGATCATTCACCGTATTTATAAAAAATGTATTACACAATAGAAAAGTTTGGATTTTATCAGCGATATACCTGATCAGCGCGCTCATTATAACGCAGGCACCCGGGATAGCGATCCGAGAAAGTTTTTGGCCGACCACAGGAACATTCGCAGATGGCTTTGTGCACACTATTTTGGCGAGCGAGGAAGTCGCCTATTTTCTGTCTCAATCCTACGTTTTCATTGTCCTTCTTTTTTCACTTGGCATACTGTTTAGATTATCTGCTCCGGATCAGCATTCTTCTAAAAACAAGCTGCTCTACGGGTTACTGTTTATCGCACCATGGATTTATTTGTTGCTCCTCGGATTTTTAGTTGGAATCTCTCCCGCGCTGTGGACCGAATCCTCACGAACTGAAGCATTTCGCCTCTTAGATCCGTTTTTAGCCCATTTGGTTAGCACCAAAAAGTTACTCACTAAGGGCGGCTTTTGCACCAGCCGAGCTTTATTCCTTTATGTCGGAGTATTTTTAGACGTCTTTTTAGCGGGTTTTTTTATCACGGGAATAGTAAAAAAATACATAAAAAATATTGCTGTAAAAAAAATCTGGCCATTAGCGACCGCTCTATTCTCAACAGCAGTGATTATCTTTTTGTTTCACCCGGATGGCATCGGGAGCATACGAATTTTACCCGTGCTCCTAGACCGCAGGGTTGATTTCAGTCATTACTCTCCACAAAAAAACAGAGAAGCTCATCCGGAGAGCAGCCTTATTCATTTTGTCTCTCCCTCTTTTCACGTCATGGAAACATGGGGTAACCGGGTATTTCCCAAGAAAGTGTTCCCCAAGAACGGGCCTGCAGGCAACCATGAATCGGATATCACCGATATCTTGGTAGATAATTATCTCAGGATTAACCGAAATAAAGGGATATCTCCGGCTACCGTTAAGCTCGTGTTCGATATCATGGACCCTCGCATTAAATACCAAATAGATTTGTGGGAAGGTATCGCTTATTCTCTGTACGAAGTATCTCCCGAAGAATCCCGCGTTTCCTTTTCCAAAACGATCGCCCCACACCCCTCTTCATAGCATTTTCAAGCTTTCCTCAGATGCGCATTTCTTGCGCAAGCAGGGAAACATTTGTATTGAAGCGGTAAGGTAACTTCGATATAGTAACTTTTATTTCTCAACAAAAATGCACTCTTTAAAATGAAAAATGCCACGCCTCTAGTAAGCATACTGATCTGTACTTACAACCGCAGTGCCTTATTGAAGCGCGCAATTAATAGTGTTTTAACGCAAGATTTTTCGGACTTTGAGCTCATTATCATTGATGATTGTTCTTCAGATGATACACCTACCGTTATTAGTGCTTACCAGGACAACCGTATTCGTTACATCCGTAATGAAGTCAATGTAGGCTCCACCGAAGGCGATCGCGCGCACATACGACGCTTTGTTTATGAACTCATGCGCGGACAATATTTTGTTTATTTGTGTGATGATGATTATTGGTCAACGACTACACTGCTTTACCGACAAGTTGATGCGTTTAAAACACATAACGACGTCAGTATGGTCATCGGTGGCCAGCTGCATTACACAATAAATTCTGAAAATGGCTCACTTCCCAATGTAGAAAAAGTACCGCGAGTCGAGTACAAAGATCTGTATACCACGGTACTGCCGAAAACGGATTTTTTTATTAAATCCCTTTACCATAAATTCCTAATGACTTCAGAGGAATTTCTGTCTGCTTTTGCAGAAAATCCCGCATGCAGAAACCTGATCGTAGGGGCTACTCTATACTCAAAAAAACATTTTATGGCGGCGGGTGTTATGTCGACATCGATGGGTCCACGGTGGCAATCCGGCTACGAGCTTCTCATGGGACCCGCATGCTGTGGAAAGGTCATCTATCTGGATGAGCCCGCCGTTATTGTGGGCACTAAGTCCACTAATGCCAGCTTCCAGGGCACTCAACTCGAACATTACCTGGATAGCATTTTAAGTATTAAAACTGCATTTCACGCGGCTCTGGCTTCTAAAATACCTCGGAAGAAAAAAAAGTTTTTAAAACTAATAAAGCGCGAAACGATTCGAACGATCACACAAACTTTCCTACGAAATACAGTGGAAATTAAATTGCATGGAACGCTAACCCTGTGCAGCAAAGAAAACATCAAAGCACCCGTGCAAGCAATTCACGCACTTCGAGAATATTTATCGTGCGGCATTATTCCAAAGACTGAAGACATCAAATACTTATGCCGAGTGGCATTACCCAATCGAGTATTGAAGATGCGTATAGGCAGATTACATTTTTAGGGATCGAATCAGGCGTAAAAAACAAACGGATTCTCGTACTCTATTTTCCTTTACGGTTTGGGCTACGTCAAACAAACCGTGCTGTTTTAACAGCAGCTCAAAAGGAGTTTCCACATCCTTACTCAAGCGCTCTACTTTCGGCAAGTAGACCATGTATTTATTTCGTAAATATTCTCGAATACTTTTATTGGCGTCACTAAATTTCAGTGAATCATTAGGAATTCCTTGATAAAAAGCACTGAGTATTTCGCTTGAAAATAGCTCAGCTAAGTGTGGTAACGTGCACAATTCTTCTTCTTGGTACAGCGCCCATATCTTTTCCAGCAGAGAAACGTACTGAAATTTTCTCAGTTCTTGTTTTTTCTCTACTGTCGATAGTGCCTTTAGCGCCTTCGCGCATAACCCCATTTTTTTATTGATTAAAGCAAAAAAGGCCCATTTATAGAGTCTTTCTCTATTTTTACTCTCTATTACCTGATCGATTTTTTTAATGTAAACGGCTTCACCGTATAAAGGCTGTTCCGAGCCTCTAAAACCAATGGGCATAGAGCTTGGCGCATATCGGTCAAAACTGCTGAATTCAATAAGTTCAAATCCCATGCTTTCCATCAGCTGGTGGATGTCAAAAAACAATTTCTGATTTTTATAAATGGTTGCAAACTCGACTTCGAGTTGAATACCCAAACAATTCTTCTCAATAAGTTCCCGAGAACCCTTCAGCACATCGTACTCAGCCCCTTGAATATCTAAGGATAGGAAATCAATCGCTTGAATATCCGCTTGATGCAGCGCATCCTCTAAAGAAAAAAGATTCAATGGAATACTTTTAATAAATTGACACGCGTCGCCCAACCGGAATTCTCCATAAATGGGATTAATCAAACACGTATAATCTTGAAATGCCTCATTAAATTCATATAAAGAGCTGGTGGTTGGGTGGAAATTGATATTCAGATATCCCGCTTCTGTTTTTTCACCAATGCAATAAGGATGAACGGTTACTTTTCCGAAAGTGCCTTTTTCTGCTTGGAGGATTTGTTCATAACAATCGGGATCGGCCTCATACAAGACCAAATGAACCTCTTGAGAAAAGCTAACGTTTTTTAGGGGTATGGGAAATGTACCGTTACGTCCGCCAATATGATGATAAGTAATCATCTGAATCCTTATTGCATTTATTAAACATTACGGACAGAATGCTTCTGAGTCTGCGCGGACGTATCAACTGTTTTGTAATGCGCTTTAAGATAAAACTCTCTGACTTTTTCAATGGTATAGTGAATTTCTTCTTGCGTTAAATAGGGATGGGCGGGCAACGTTATCACTTCTTGCCCGTGTCGCTCAGCCATCGGGAAAGTACCTTTTTTATAACCCAGATTTTTTGCAGCCGGCTGCAAATGCATCGGAATGGGGTAATGTATTTTTACCTCAACACCCTTATTTTTTAAAAATTGGAACAGCTGATCGCGGTGCTTTACGCGTAATACATAAATATGGAAAACGTGGTATACCCCTTCGCGGCGCACCGGAATATCGATAAATTCTGATAAATCCGAAAATGATCGATCGTACAAATGCGCAATGGCTCGACGTTTTTCAGTAATGTTCTCCAGTTGATTGATCAGTCGATTAGCAATAACCGCCTGAATCGTATCCATCCGACAATTAATGCCATATTCAACACAAACATCGCGATCAATCAAGCCGTGATTTCGGTAACGTCGCAGTTTTTCTGCGTATTCATCTGAATGAGTAATAATAACTCCGGCATCCGACCAAACGTTTAAATTTTTAAGCGGGTGCAAGCTAAAGCACGCAAATTTTCCCCAACTGCCCACGTATTGATTATTAATTCGTCCCAAAATGGTCTGACAGGCGTCTTCGACGATGTGAAGATCGTGTTTTGCAGCGATTTTAGCGATGGCCGGCATGTCGGCAATATTGCCGGTGTAGTGTACGGGCATGATGGCTTTCGTTTTATCCGTAATTGCGGCTTCGATTTTTGAAGTGTCAATGACATAACCATTCTCACTGTCAACGAGCACAGGAGTTGCGCCGGCTTGAACAATAGCGCCTACGGATGCGATAAAGGTATTCGCACAAGTAATGACTTCATCACCCACCCCTATATTCAGCATTTTAAAAGACATGGCCAACGCATCAGTACCGGTCCCAACACCAATGGCATGGGGTGCATTGTGCAATTGGGCAAAACGCTTCTCAAATTTTTCTAATTCAGCACCCAACGTAAAATCAGCCGTTTTGACAAATTCACGAAGATCATTTAAATAAGGTTCAATATCAGAAAATTGACGTTCTAAATAAGAATACGGCACCTGCATGAGTTAATACCTCCTTTAAAATCAGGAAACACAATGAACATTTTTTTCATTTTTTAATTTTGAAAAAGAATAAAATGCTTTTATTTTTTCGATGATATCTTTTTGTTGTGTTAAATCGAGCTCTGGGTAAATGGGCAATGATAAGGCGCGTTGTGACACGCGCTCCATATGGGGAAAATCTTCTGGACGACACCGCAGTTTTTTAACGGCTACTGGCTGCCTATAAATAGGCACTTGATAGTGAATCCGAGTTTCAATTCCTTGATCGCGCAAGAACTCTTTCAACTCATCGCGTCTTTCCGCTTTAATAATATACGTGTGAAACACGGAATAATACTCATCATCGGAAATGGCTGGAGTAATGATTTGCGACACATCTCTTAATTGTTCTGAATAATAGGCGGCAATTTCAATGCGATGCTTTGTCCATTCTTCAAAATACTTAAATTTTATATTTAAAATGGCTGCCTGGACGGTATCCAAGCGTGAGTTGTTACTCCAATAATGACAGGTACCATCGGCAGATAATCCGTTTTGTCTCAGCACACGAATTTTATCCGCAAGTGAAGCGTCATTTGTAATGATGATACCTCCGTCCCCACACGCGTTTAATGTTTTATAGGGATGTAAACTAAAACAACCTAACCGACCAAATGTCCCTACCCGTTGTCCTTTATATTTTGCAGAAACCGCCTGAGCACAATCCTCAATAATTTCTAGATTATGTTTCTTAGCAAGCTTAACCAGTTGTTCCATATTACACGGCCTACCGGTCCAATGTACGGGAAGTATCGCTTTAGTTTTTCCCGAAATGTGCTTTTCGATTTGGCCCACATCGATATTATCATCAGCACCCACATCGACCAACACGGGAGTCGCTCCCACTAAGGCAATGCTGCTTACCGTTGTAATAAAAGTATTGGCTGTAGTGATGACTTCATCACCCTCACCAATATCCAACGCACGTAATGACAAAATTAACGCATCGGTACCCGAGTTGACACCTATCGCGAATGAGCTACCGTGATAATTTGCGAACTTTTTTTCAAATTCTGAAACGGATTTTCCTAAAACAAAATGAGCTTCTCGCAAAACACTTTCAAGCGAAGTTAATATTTCGGGAAGTAACTGCGCGTGTTGTTGATCAAGCGCTGAAAAAAGTATAGGCATGAATTGCTCCCAAATTAGGGCCTTACATTATAGTGGCAGGCTCTCGCTCCTGTCGACTGTTTTTATTTTCTAACCGTTGGCACATTACATTGAATTCTCGCGATATGATTTTTTCCTCGTCATCCTCCCATACCCAACGCTGGAGAGGATTGGCAAAAGTGGGCGCTTCATTGGGTTTAAAGCCGTTTTCCAACATTTTTTCTAATGACGCGGGAGACGGCCCCCGAGTAACCATTTTAAATGTGATATAGCGACAACGCGCATTCAACCAACACAGTGACATAGGACCGGTATTGACACCTAAATTTAAATACGCCAACTCATACAGGGCGGCACGGATACCGACGTTCCAGCACGCTGCTTCGAGGGACATAAAATCTTGAAGCGGCTCAGGTAACCCACGAAAGGCTTTTTCCGTATCCGGAACAATAACAATGAAAAATTCTTCTTTATCGAGTTTATGTGCAAATGCAGCCCACGCATCGATGTTACTGTTTCTCTCTATCGTATAATCGTATTGCCTGAGGGTAATGACAATGACTTTTCGATTATTCGCGTGTTGCTTCAACCATTCAGACACGTAGGCGCTCGCTTTTGGGGTTGCTTGAAAGGCCATAAAATCTTCATTAAAGTGCATAGCGTCGCGCATTTGGTGTGTCGTTGGAAAAGTGACATTATACTTATCGGGGTATATATATCGGGCCTGTTCTTTCATCCATAACAATGCCTCTTGCCGTGAAGCATGAAAATAAATGCTGGGGCGATTAGGCAGGAGCATGGCCATGGGCAGCAAAATAGAGTAAATACGCCACCACCGCGCATCATCGTCCACAACGGCTTGGTAATCAGGGTCTTCTATTCTTAATCCACGAGATAACCCCGGCACAATAATAATTTTCAGTTCAGACAACTGATATTTCTTACGCCTCGCTTCCGCGATGGCTAAAGCCCAACAAAAATTGTACGTGATTGGCTCAACCTCAAGATCATAAAAAAAATATAAAGCGTTCATTGATTTTTTTTTCGATCTTAAGCGAAGGTAGTTACAGGCATCGATTGGTTTACACAGCACCCCGTAAACCAGAAAACTGAAGGGTTTCAGCCATTTTCCTACCCGGGTAACCGGCTGCAAAATTTCGCGAAGTATTCGTCGTACGAGCCAACTCCAACCATGGATTTCAATTTTGCTTCTGAGATTGATCATTCTTTAATTTATAATTCATGCAAAATTTAGTGCTCAAGATAGCTTAAAATTGAACACAAGAGAATATAAAAGATTAAGATAACAGACGCAAGCGTTTCACCACAAGTACCGTAGTATTGCTTGGCTAGCAAGGAATTGATAACCTTGATCATTAGAAATTACTTTTTGTATAAAAAATGGACTTGTGAGTTGCGTTTGTGGACGACAAAAAAATATTAATCACCGGTGCGGGTTCAGGTCTGGGTAAAGCATTAAGCTTATGGCTGTCTGATTTGGCAGCAGATTTATGCTTATTGTCCCAGTCACAAGAAAAACTTCTCGCTCTCCAAGCCGAGCTGTCACATCCCAACAGAATATACGCAGTGGATTTTGCTCGTGAAGATGAGTTGGATCAGGTACTGACTCATTTATTGGAAATAAATTTTATACCCGATGTTATTATCCATTGCGCTGGAGGCGGGTTCAAAATACACGACCCCTTATTATCCCGGCAAGAACTGCGCCGATTATTGGACATTAATTTGATAGCTGCTGTCCAAATAAACGACCGATTAGTGCCCAAAATGTTGGACCGTCGCAGTGGGGTCATCATTCACGTGGGCTCAACTGCTGCTCATGCCGCACAGGGTTCGGTCGGCTACAACACGGCAAAAGCCGCTTTAGCCGCTTATGTCCGGAGCCTAGGAAGAGCACTAGCGGCCACCGGCATCGTGGTGACGGGGATTTCTCCGGGAAGTTTTATTGCGGAAGGAAACAATATGTTTCATTTTAAAAATGGAAAGCTCAGTGAATTTGAGGACTATAGCAAGTCATTACCCTCGAAACGAATGATGGATGCGAGAGAATTCTTTCTCATCATAAAAACATTATGCGACCAAAAAAGCCCACTATTTAGTGGTTGTATGTTGCCCATCGATGCGGGCGAAGGCATGAGCTATACCAATTAGGACACCCACGGATGAATAAAGTCACCGATACATTGGCACAAGATTCGGAACAGCCTCTACCGGCTGAGAAGCCCTACTCCCCTTTTTATATTGGCGCTTTGGATTATTTTACGGCTTCTAAAAAATGGAGCCTGTGGCTTTACATGGCGTATGCGGACATACGCCGACGTTACCGGAGAACGCTCATCGGCCCTTTTTGGGCGACCTTAAGTATTGCGATATTTATAAGCAGCATGGGAGTTTTATTTTCCACGCTGTGGCATCGCGAGATTCACGATTATCTGCCTTTTTTTGCGTCTGGGTACATAACCTGGATTTTCTTTTCAACCACACTCACTGAATCGTGCACCACTTTTACTGCCGCGGAAAGCCACATGAAGCAAATTTCCTTGCCTTATAGTTTTTATGCGGCTTTAGTGGTCTCTCGTAATGTGATGGTCTTTTTCCATCAGCTGGTTGTTTTCCTTGTCGTTGCATTTATGTTCCATATTCACGTCACTCCAAATACGTGGTTAGCCCTTCCCGGCTTTATTTTGCTGGTCTTGAACTGCAGCTGGATTGCAATTGCACTCGGGTTAATATGCACCCGACTGCGCGACATTCAGCAGATTGTTATCAGCATTTTGCAAATTGCGATGTTTATTACCCCTATATTTTGGTCGGAATCTCAGCTAGGATCGGGTAAAGTTGCCTTGCTTACCATCAATCTTAATCCGATGTATCATTTTGTCAGTGTAGTCCGTTACCCGTTATTGGGCGAACAGGCACACCTCATCAGTTGGGTCGCAGATATTGTAATCCTCTTACTCGGCTGGACACTTACCATGATTAGTTTAGGACGAAATTATAATAAATTAATTTATTGGCTATGAAAAATTATATCGAATTGCAAAACGTCTCTGTTGAAATTCCCGTCTTCGATGCCAGACGAAGTTTTCGGAATTCTTTGGCAAATCGCTTAGGTGGGGAAATAAGCCGAAATAAAAATAAAAAAGTTTACGTAAACGCATTGCGCGATATTTCATTTTCCTTACAAGCCGGTGATCGCGTTGGACTGATCGGCCATAACGGTGCTGGGAAAACTACCCTCTTGAGACTGTTAGCCCATATTTATAGACCCACTCAAGGTCACTATATTTGCCGAGGTCGGGTGACTTCATTATTCAACATTAATCTGGGCATGGATCTTGATGATACGGGGGTAGAGAATATTCGCTCCATTAGCATGTTTCTCGGGATGACAAAACGAGAAATAGCCGAGAAACGAAAAGAGATCATTGAATTTAGCGAGCTGGGCGATTTTATTCACTTGCCCTTACGCACTTATTCTTCGGGGATGTTAACTCGCTTGAGCTTCGCTTTAGCCACAGCCCTTGAGCCGGATATTTTATTAATGGATGAAGGCATTGGCGCGGGTGATGCCAATTTTGCTGAAAAAGCAGAAAAGCGCCTGAATAATTTTTATTCCGGAATTAAAACTCTTGTTTTAGCTTCTCACTCTGAAACTTTAATCAGAGAACTGTGCAACAAAGCCTTGCTGTTGGAGCGTGGTCGAGTTAAAGCATTTGGCGATGTTGATGAAGTTATTTCTATTTATGAAAACAACCCATTATGGAAAACACCTATTACGACGTAATCATCATCGGTGGTGGAATTATCGGTTTTTCAACGGCATTTCAGCTGTTGAAACACGACAAAACCCTACGCGTTGCTGTTTTAGAAAAAGAACCCGAACTGGGTTTGCATCAAACCGGTCGTAACAGCGGTGTCATTCACGCCGGCGTGTATTATCAGCCCGGCAGCTTAAAAGCACAATTCTGTCTGGAGGGTTGCCGGGATATAAAAGCATTTTGTACGGAACACCGTATTCCCTTCAAAGTACCGGGCAAATTAATTACGGCAACGAATCAACAAGAATTGATCTGGATGCAAGCGCTGATTGAGCGGTGCACACAAAATAGTTTAACCGTGGAAAAACTGAGTATTTCGGACACGCAAAAAATGCAACCCGGACTGCGCACCGCGGGTGCTTTTTTTGTAAAAGAAACCGGTATTGTTAATTGGCGCCAAGTGTGTAAAAAATACGCCGAGCTCTTTGAACAACAAGGGGGACGCATTTTTTATGAGGAAAAAGTAGTAAGCATTACGGAATCCGCACGCGATATTGTTACTCGAACGAATAAGAACGTTTATACCAGTGGTTATTTAATTACGTGTGCGGGATTGTATGCCGATCGACTCGTCAAAATGAACGGGCTGAATGCCGATTTTAAAATCGTTCCGTTTCGTGGAGAATATTTTCGTTTGAGCCCAGCGTATGATGAGTACATCAAACACTTAATATATCCTGTCCCAAATCCCGCACTGCCTTTTTTAGGTGTGCATTTTACTCCGCAAATTACTAATTACGTGACGGTGGGCCCAACGGCGGTATTGGCCTTCGCCCGAGAAGGCTACACCTGGAAAAAAATTAATATTAAAGATTGCGCTGAGATTTGTACTTATTGGCCGGCATGGAAACTGATTCTGAAAAATTTCAGCAACACCATCGATGAATTTCGTTCTTCGGTATTCAAAAGGCATTATTTGAAAACCGTACAAAAGTATTTTCCAAACATCAAACGCCCAGATTTCAGCCGATACCCGGCGGGAGTTCGCGCCCAAGCCGTCGACAAAACCGGCAAATTTATCCAGGATTTTTTATTCGTGGAATCGAACCGCAGCCTGCATACCTGCAACGCCCCCTCCCCCGCGGCCACCTCCAGCCTCCCGATCGGACGCTATATCGTTACCCAGTTTGTCCGTAAGTTTTCCCAGACCCGATGCTTACCTTCGGAAAAGCAGACCAAATAATATTAAAATCAATTAGTTGGGGGCTGTTGACATTTCGCTAGGCCGCGGTGGAATTTGTTTATTTTCTGCGCTAGACTACTACTCGCCGACTATTGATTAAGAATCACCCACAACAAGAGCCTGCAACTATGAAAAAGTTTACCCTCCTCAGTTTGGCGCTATTGGCATTAACTCCTCTTCTGGGCGCCGTAGCAGCACTACCGAAACAAGTAGTGCAATTTGAGCATTTCGATTCGCAATACCGGGGAAACGCACCCACATTGACACCAGACGCCGCAGAAAGCTGGAAATCTTTCTTTGCTCAAGACGTCTCTGCAACCGCAGCAATAATTTGCTCCCGCTTGCCCATAAGCGCCCAAGCTTCTTGTCTATCGGGGCCCGCTTCTTTTACCATACAATGGTACGGTCTTGCGGGTACTCTCGAAGGGATGATGCCGGCTATTCATGATTGCAAGGCAACACCAACCTTTCACTGCGCACTGGAGAAATCGATCTACCATTATCCGTTTAACAACGACATGGGTACCCTGCAAAGTTACATCGAAGCAGCTCTGCAACCCCCCCAGCAGCCGTTGGGCTGAGCTTCGAAGCCCAACGAATTAATTGTTGGGCTTCATTTCATTCAGCCCAACCTACGTTACTGCGAAATCAAGGAATTCCTGTGTTACACTAGTGACGAATGATCGTAAGGACTGGCGTCTATGCTATCAGGCACAGGAAGGGTACGAATATACGGCATATTAAGCACTCTTATCCTCTTATTGCTCTTACCTTCACCCGCCCTTTCAAAAACGACCGAACAAAAAAAACAAATTGATCGGATCATCGCCCAGCTGCATCAACGTTCAAGATCAAGCGATAGAATCTATTATCAAGAAATTTCGTTAATTTACCGCGGTCTTTCGATTGATCCTAACAATCTCACCTTGCTGCGTAATCTAGCAAAAATTTACAGCGAAATAGAATATTATCAAAAAGCAAAAGAAACGTTAGAAAAGATCGTAAAAATAGATCCAAAATCTTACGCGGACAAAAATTTCCTTCTGCTGACCAATGAAAAGATCCGTAAATTAAAAGAAAAAGAAAAAATATTCGTCTCCTTGTTAATGGTTCGACCCGATGATGTATCCCTACGCTTAAAGCTGATTGCGCTAAAAATTAGTTTCGATGATTATAAAGGCGCTCTGCGACTGACCGAGACTGGCCTTCATGACAATCCAAACAGCGTCTCATTACTTTATATTAAAGCAGCAATATACCTGGATTTAGAAAAATTTAATGATGCTGAAAAAACGATTAAGAAACTCCTAATGCTCCAGCCCGATAACACCACCTATAAAAAATTATTAGCCCAAACCCTGAAACTTAAAAAACAGCAAATAGACGCTCTCGCTGAAAAAATGAAGAAACAGCGGCTTGCAGCGCTCCTCGCCGAAAAAAACCGTGCCCAAACAGAAAATAAAATAAAACCCTATCACATTGAAAGTGACCCCTGCGCGACTCTTTCAAAACAGAATCAAGCTATTATCGACCAGCTGCTTACTGAAAAAAAACATTTAGAAGCCATTCAATTTATCGATAAAAGCCTCAGAAATGATCCGATCAATCTTGGTTTACTGTATGCAAAAGCGAAAATTTTAACTGAATACGAACAATATAAAAAAGCCGTATGGACACTGGAGCAAATTTTCGAACGACAAAAAGAGGATGCCTGCGGATTGGCATTGCTGAAGAAGCTCGAGGCGCTCGACAAGCGTCGCCTGAGTGGATTAAACGTCATCACAATTAATAATGAAACTGCTGACGTTAAACAAACCAGCCCACTGCTCACACAAAAAGATACCTGGACGTATTCACTATTCACTTATTACCACCAATTCCAATCCGGATCACTCGGCGGTCAAGTCAATCAAGCCAGCCGCTTTGGCGATACTGGCTTTCAGTACCAAATATTTTATTATCCAAAATTAATCGGCAACAGTTATGCCTACTTGAGTTACGCCAATTCAAAATCCGATTTATTTCCATCGAATTATTATGCCGGCGAACTTTATATTCCCATGAGCGGTTACGTAACCGTATCATCAGGCGTGAGTTATTATGAAATTCTAAAAACCAATCTAACGCTCTATACCAACTCATTGACTGCCTATATCGGCAGTTACTCGCTGGCAATACGACCCAATCATTATGTCCCAAAAATCGGCGAATCAACCACTTACTGGCTTTTTACTGCGAAGCGATATTTTGATGATCCCGATAATTATATAGGCCTGCAATATGAAACCGGACAAACTCCTGATCTAGCTGATTTATCGTCGATTGGATTTTTTACGGTTAGTGCGAGCGTCGTTCGGTTATTTTCTCAATTCCATTTAGGGCGCGGTGTATTTCTTCAAATAGGTATTGGCACCAGCAGGGAAACGTATTTTACCGATCGGATTCGAACAAAATTTTTTGGGGGACTGGGATTAAAATTCAGATTTTGATTGGAACTAAATGATGCCTCATGGAGAAAGACTACTGACCTTTATTATCGTCGCAGAATTTTCTGTGGTGTTTTTGATAGTTATTCTAACCTGTATTGTCAGGATATGGTTTTCTTTCTCAAGACGTAGCGATAAAAAACTTAAAAAAGAGTTTGAAACCCACCTCCAGTTAGCAATAAAAAAAGATCGGGATATAAAAATTGGGTTTAAAAGACGGTGGAGAAAATTAGAGCTCTTGTTGTCCGTTATAAAAACGTACGATCACGAAAATACTCCAAAGTGGGCGTCCTATAAAGAAAAATTTATCAGGCCCTTGTTACGGACCTTAGCGAGAATCGATGCAAACAGTAAGAATTGGGTCAAACGACTGTACGCCATTAGGGGTTTTTCTCAATCTGCTGAACCCTCCGACGAATCCTCCGTATGCCGCTTACTCTTCGATCCAATCCCTGTCGTACATCTGGAAGCCGTTCAGTTAATCAATCACGTACCTACAGAAAAAGTAGTTAATGCTTTAATTACTCAAATGGGAAAAGAAAGAAAAAAATCCCATCTTTTTTATTTAACCGCTTTCATCAAGAAACCGGCGGTGATGAAGCCTATCGTTGAAGAACGATTACTGAAAGAAAGGCAACCCTTTACGCGAATGGCTTGCTACCAAATACTCTTGAATTATCACTACGATTTACATGACCGTACCGGTCATATTAAAAATCGCGTTCAGGAAGACATTCTTTCGGAACATCTCGAGCTAAGCTTAGCGGCTATCCGACTTATGACATCAATCGAAGGAACTGCAGCCGTCCCATTTTTAATTAAACTGCTGACTCATCCACAGTGGCAAAAGCGTGTCGTTGCTCTTCAACTGTTAAAGGGCTTAAATGCGACCGAAGCGCTCACTCCAATCAGTCACTGTTTACACGATCCTGAGTATTGGGTTCGACTTAATGCTGCAGATACGTTAAAAGCAATGGGGCATCAGGGTTTCAAATGAGTTATACGTTCACTCAAATTGTCTTATGGTACTTCATTATAATGGCCTTTGGATATCTGATCCTACTTTTTGGATCGTTCTTCGATGTTTTTAATAAATTTCGGGAGATGCTTTACGGAAACATTGGTGATTTAGTTAATCTCGAACACGCCATTCCCGTAACCGTAATTATTCCGACTTACAATAAGGAGCAAACTATTATAGATACCACCGACAGTATTCTCAAGAGCACGTACAAGAATCTGTTTGTCATTATTGTTAATGATGGTTCTAGCGATAACACACTAAGCTTACTAAAGACTACATATCACTTAAAAGAAATCGTTCCCATGCTGAACGAGCAGATACCGACTGCCAAAATAAATCATGTTTATATTTCCGAAACCAACCCAAATTTACGGGTCATCGATAAAGTGCACAGTGCGAAGGGTGACTCCCTCAACGTGGGTTTAAGCGCTGCACAGACCCCCTTCATTATGACGATGGATGCCGATAGCATCGCGGAGGAGAAAGCCATTGAAAACAGCATGTATACTCTGTTATCTCGGCCACACACCATCGCTGTCGGCGGTTCTGTATACGTATTAAATGGCTGCGAATATGAAAAGGGGCGATTGATAAAAATGAGGCTGCCGAAATCACCGGTAGCCGCTTTTCAAGCCAATGAGTATTTAAGAGCCTTTTTATTCGCTCGTTCGGGTTGGGATATGTTTAACGGCGCACTGGTTTACGCCGGCACAAACACCTTATTTGAAAAAGAATCTCTGATGGAAGTGGGGGGCTTTGTAGTCGACAATCCCTCCGAAGATGCAGAAATTATTCTCCAGCTACGTGAATTCGCTGGACGAAAAAAAAGACCCAGTCAACTCCGTTTTACCTCAACCTCCGCCGTATGGACCGTCGTGCCCTCAACGTTAAAAGCTTTTTGGAAGCAAAGGGTGAGCTGGCAAATGGGTGTTATGCAGAGCTTTTTTCCTTATCTCCGAATGCTGTTTAACCCGCGATACGGGCTGACGGGTTTGATTACCTATCCGTTCTATTTTTTCTTTGAAATGTTTGGTTGCTTAGTCGAGCTTTCCATGTATTTCTTTATCTTAATCAGTTGGCTCTTAGGCACTTTAAGCGTGACTACAGCGTGGCTTACTTTTCTCATCAGCTTAGGCTTTTTATGTTTCCTTACCCTCGCATCAACGGCCATGAACTTTCTTACCTTCAATAAGTACAATTTTTTAAAAAATGGTTTTTATATGCTGGCACTTGCTTTTCTTGAGCTGTTTGGATTTCGGCAGTTTTTCGTTTTAGCGAGCCTCTACGGTATTATGAAATATATTGCTAAGAAAGTCCGCCTACGCTTGACTACTTTAGGTTATTAACCTAAAGTAGTCAAGTATTTGGATTAAAAGAGATTTTAGCCATTTTTTGAAGGCTGAGAAACACTCAGGCCTCCTCCCCGTCAAAATATTGCAAGGGCCAAGGCAGGTCGGCAAAACCTCCTTGTTGGATCACTTGGGGACCTATCAGCTCGTTCCGTTTGATGACCTCGGGATCCGTCAGCTGGCAAACAGTAACCCAGCGCTCTTTCTCGACCAATTTCGTGGGCCGCTGATCTTGGATGAAGTAACCTCAGCACCCGAACTCTTTCCAGAAATCAAGAAACGTGTCGATGAACAACGGCGCTTAGCACGCACCCAAAATATTCCCATCACTCTGGACTTATGGATCACGGGTTCTAACCAAACTTTACTGCATCGGTCGGTACGAGAGTCGCTGGCGGGGAGGATGGCCAGAGTTGTATGCCACACCAGAAATAAACACGGTAAATTACCTTAACGACTTTATTGCAACGTTCATTGAAAAAGATATTATTTCCGCAGCGGGTATCGAAAAAAAAGCTGCGTTTACTAAAGCGCTGCAATTAGCAGCGGGTAGAGTAGGGCAGCTGATTAATTATTCGGATATTGCCAAAAATATCGGAGTCGATGTTACCACCCTGCAGTCATGGGTGGCCTTATTAGAAGAAAATGGAATTTTGCGCATCGTGCATCCTTTTTTTAGTAATTTAAATCAACGACTGATTAAAGCATCGCATTAACGGAAATAACGCGATTCTTCACGAATCACGGGCAATTACCACAAATCTACTTTATTCGCTCCAAAGAAAAAGAAGAAATAGATTTCCTCCTTCGCTTACCCAATGATCGGTATATTGCCATTGAAGTTAAAGCGACCCCTAACGATATGAGTGCTCATCAGCTGCGATTACTGGAATCTTTAGATCTTAATGTAATTGAACGATGGATTGCTTCACCCAGCCGCTCTGTCGATTTTCGCAACGCGCGTGTTGTTCACCACGATGCGCTGTTTGAAAATTTGGTTACCTTTCTCTAGGGATTATTGATATTTCGAGAATTCACTTCATGCAGTAAAAATTTGATCGAATGTATTGTCTTGCTGCAATCGCTCCTCCTCGCCATCCACCCACGCCAGTAACACATCGTAATCCACGACGTCACCGGTGCACATCAGATTGTCAATAATCGTACTGCCTTTTTCTGGAGTAGGACCCAATCGATGTTCCATGACCCACTGACGGATATTTTCTAAATCTTCAGTACTGAATTTGAGATGGTTAAGGTATTCTTCCCCATTACCGTGATCTTGCTCGTGTTGATGCACGCGCGCAATAAACCCACGCGCTTCAAATGAAATAGATTCACCGTCACTGTTTTGAGCATACACCTGAATGATCTTCTGACGTGGCACGTTTAACCCTTGAATTCCAGTTATCGAAAGACACCCTTCTGCATGCTGCTCAATAGCTTCATCATCTAAAGCTTCATACCGCGCATTAATGTACACCGTGGGCGGCACCTCCTCACATCCTTCTCGCTGAGCCCGAACAAGCCTCACCGACACCACGTACATTGACGGAGGGGGAAAATCTTTTGGATAATAACCCTCTGCCGGTAAATCATCAGTTTCAGAAGTTGGTTGATACGGATAGTCAATTTGATTGGAAGCCAGACCAACGCCAGCACCTAACTCCGGATAAATCTCGTCTAATCTTTTTTGTTCGGCGGCTAATGTATCCAGCAAGTCCTGTATCGCTTGTTGAATATACGGATTGTTAATCTCTTCTACTGATTTGGCTGGCTTTAGGGAAGCAGGTGATTTAGGAACGATGGTTCGAACAGGCATCACTTCTCCTTTTTACAAAGTTTACAACAAAATACACTTTTGATTGTCGCTGTTTTTAGTGGCGCGTTCAACAACAGTTGCTACGCACTCATAGCTAAAAACTCTCTCGAAATTAAAAAATGTCATCCCGGGATGCGAGCAAGCATGCCTCTGAATTCAGCCCCGGCGGACATTCAACCGCTAATGTTTTGACGCGACTTTTGTGCCCTCGAATGAGCGTGACGGACGACGGGCTCAGTTTCAACTGACCCGCAACAAAGTCTATCAATGCTTTATTGGCCTTCCCTTCAACGGGCGGTGCCTGCAGACGAATTTTGATGTAGGCACCGTGTTTACCAAAAATTTCCGTGCGCTTCGCACCCGGCTGCACGTAAAAAGTGATGATTATTTTTGATGCGCTCGCGACCATCGTTCGTAATTAAGTTCTCCCCGCTCGTTTTACGTAGGTTAACCGCAATCCGATTAATTTAACGATCTCAGCGTCAATATGATCGATGCTTTTCCGCACGCAGGTTAATGTTTGACACGCGGTGGCGGGGGTGGGTTGAGGGAAGTTAGCGGCCAATGCGCCACTTCCAATCAACAATAAAATCATGATGAGGGTAGGGTATTTTAATAGAATCATCACCTCTCCGCAGAGAATTACGACTCATTTCTCTTGAAAAAAGTAGACCCCCTCGACTATTTTCTGTAAGATAGTGTCAGTTTTTGACACTATCGAGCAATATATGAGCTTAGTACTAGAAAGAAAGCTGCGCAGGCAGGGAAGATCCTATTATAGCGAAGCAGAGTTAAAGACATTATTACCTGGCACACGCAATAGCCAAAAGGCTATTATCAAAAGAGCGGTAGCGGAGGGGCTCTTGATTCGTCTGAAAAGAGGGTTGTATTGCGTCAATGGAGAAGTATCGCAAAAAAAGCCACATGCTTTTGAGCTAGCACAATTGATTTACGGGCCCTCTTTTATCAGCTTGGAGTCGGCACTCTCTTATCACGGCTTAATTCCGGAAGCGGTCTACACAACAACTAGCGTTACTATTAAACGCAAAAAAACTTTTCATACGCCACTTGGCGAATTTGATTTTCATAAGGTACCGAAGAAAAATTTTTTGGTTGGTGTTGAGAGAATTGCCGATGGAAAAGCTATTTTCTTCATTGCTAGCCCTTGGCGAGCATTAACAGACTATGTTTATTGTTATAAAAAAACTTGGGAATCATTTTTTGCCTTAAAAAATGATTTAAGATTAACCACCGAGAATGTCCCAAAAATCACAAAATTGTTTGCGAATGACTTGCAAGAATATTATCAAAATAAATATGTTGATATATTTTTAGATACAATTTTCAAAAGGTCTACCAATGGACATTAAAATCATACAAGAACGCTTAAAAACTTACCAAAGTAATACTTATGGAGAAGAAGAAAATGCGCTTAAAGAAATTATTCAAGAAATAGCACTTCTGGCTTTATCACGGGTTAATTTTTTTAAAATCGCAGAATTTCACGGAGGCGCAGCGTTGAGGATACTTTATGGATTACAGCGATTTTCTGAGGATTTAGATTTTGCCTTGTTAAAACCAGATAGAAACTTTGATTTTAATTATTTTTTAGACAAAATGATTGAAGAATTTAACGGTTTTGGGTATCAAATCGAGGTAAAAAATCGTTCTCAAGCTGATGAAACTGTTAAAAAAGCATTTTTGAAAGATAATTCTATCGGTAAATTGCTTTCTTTAACTTATCAACCACACGAAAAAAATACTCGAAAAATAAACATAAAATTAGAAGTCGATATAAACCCTCCACAAGGAACGGTCACTGAACTCAAATATCTTGATTTCCCATTACCTTTTAGCATTTTAACAAAAGATATGCCAAGTTCGTTTTCTGGAAAAATTCATGCATTATTATGCAGAGAGTACATTAAGGGAAGAGATTGGTATGATTTTCTTTGGTATACGGCGAGAAAATCAAGCATTAACTTCAAATTATTAGAAAACGCCATTTACCAGAATGGCCCCTGGTCACAACAAAAAATAAAAATAAACAAAAATTGGATGATTGCTCATTTGCATGAAAAAATAAGTTCTATCGATTGGGAAGTTGCAAGACGCGATGTATCTCGCTTTATAAAGCCCATTGAGAAAAAAAGTTTAGAGCTATGGTCAACAGAGTTTTTTCTGGATAGACTTAAACAATTATCAGGGTATCTTTAACCGTCATACAGAACCATTGGGCGGACATGAGCATCTTCAATTCTGCATATTATTCTGTTGTTCTATCTGCCTAACCATCGTTGTATTTTTAGCACTATGTCGTTTTTAATTCCTCCCTTGATCCCGGTGAGGAGAAGCAAAGACTCGTGAAAAAATACCCACTGATTTGGGAAGAACCGCATTGATGGGCCGTCCGCGACTTGAACGCGGGACCAACGGATTAAAAGTCCGCTGCTCTACCAACTGAGCTAACGGCCCAAAGTAAACTAATATCCTCCGTACTTCCCTGTACTCGCTTTATCATTTTTCTATATGCACACAGCCTCCCTTCCGTGGGAGGCGTTCAGAACGTAGGTTGGGCTTCATGGCATTCAGCCCAACCTACATTACCCAGAACCCAGCAATGATAACGTCTCCTCAAAAAATAACAAGGGCAACACGGTATTGCAGAGCCCAGACAATCACCAAATACTGAATGGCATGATCCCATCAAAAAACTTAAACAACGCCTTCAGCCTGCTCGAATTGCTGATCGCAATGGCTATCGTCGCAACCCTCGCCTGCATTGCTTACCCCAGCTATCAGCACTACCTACTCAAAGCCCACCGAAACCAAGCCGAAATGGACTTAATGAATACCGCCGAGCAACTGGAGAATTATTACAGCCTCAACGGCAGTTACCAAAACGCGACTTTTACTCAGCTTCACGTGAAAGATCATTCCACGTATTACCTCTACCAACTGAAATCACTGACGGAAGAAAATTATTCCTTAATCGCAAACCCCATCGGAAACCAATTTCAAGATCCCTGCAGCACACTCTGGATCCGCAGCGATGGTTCTCACGGTGGTAATCAGGAAAATTGCTGGGATGATTTTAAATGAATTAATTAGGCTTCGTGGTAGGTTGGGCTGAATGAAATGAAGCCCAACAATTAATTTGTTGGGCTTCGCAAAGCTCAGCCCAACCTACGGTGAAGCCCTTCACCCAAGCTACCACTAGGACCGTCGCATCATACGCAGAATAAGTAAAACAGCACCTATGCAAATGGCACTGTCTGCAAGATTGAACGTAGCGTAATGCCAATTTTTGACGTGGAAATCAAAAAAATCGATAACGTAACCCAATCGCACGCGATCAATAAAATTCCCCAACGCGCCACCGATAATTAAACCGATCCCTGCCGCTAATAATCGATCCGAACGCTTAATTCGTCCCAGCCAAACGATCAAAAAGATGGCCACAATCAACGAAATGCCTGCGAAAAAATACACTTGCCAGCCGCTTTCCGCTCCTAAGAAACTGAACGCTGCACCTTTATTAAAATTCAACATTAAATTAAAAAAAGGAAGTAGGCGAACGGGCTGCCCAAACGATAAATAATAAACAGCTAAATATTTTGTGAACTGATCCAAAATAATAATCAAGGCACTCAAAAATAACCAAGACCACGCTTTTTTTTCTTTTTGTGATGACTTCTTTGCCATTATTTACTCTCAAATTCTTTTCCAACGGACAGGGACGTCTGTCACGCAAATCGCCGATCCTCGCCTCTCCCAAACGCATTACTCACGCAGCGCTCGCAAATATCCGGATGTTCCGAATCCTGACCAACATCCGGTTGTCGCTGCCAACAGCGCATGCATTTGGGATGCTCGGACACGGATACTGCAACGGCCACTCCCGGCACGTCTAAATCAATAGCATCTTTGGACTTTTTATTCATCGGCGCAACAACGGCTTCCGACGTAATCAACACAAAACGCAATTCACTGGCTAATCCCGACAATGCGGGATACATTTTTTCATCGACGTACACGCTCACGTTCGCTTCCAACGCGGAGCCAATTTTACCCGCATTACGAAACTCTTCTAGGACTTTATTTACGCCGCCACGAATACGCAGCAACAACGACCATTGATTACGCTCTGTTTCACTCAACGAAACCGACGGAAACGCCTTAAACCATTCCGTCAAAAACACCGATTCTTCAGTCTTTCCAGGCAAATAATGCCAAATCTCATCGGCGGTAAAACTTAAAATTGGCGCGATCCACCGCACAAACGCTTCTACAATCACATACAACGCCGTTTGAGCCGATCGCCGGGGCACGCCGTCTTTTTTACTCGTGTACAAACGGTCTTTAATAATATCCAAATAAAAACTGCCCATCTCTACCGTGCAAAAATTATGGATGGCTTGATAAATCGTCGGGAACCGATAATGATCGTACGCATCCTGAATTTTTTTCTGCAAGTCCATGGCAGCCACAATCGCCCATCGATCCAGGGCAAGCAATTGATCTGCAGATACTGAATCTTTCTTCGGATCAAAATCAAATAAATTCGACAAGAAAAATCGCGCGGTATTGCGAATGCGACGATACGCGTCTGCTGCACGTTTTAAAATTTCATCGGAAGCGCCAATTTCAACCGTGTGATCCATCGAAGCTGCCCACAAGCGCAACACGTCCGCGCCCATGTTTTTCACGACGTCCGCCGGCAAAATCACGTTACCAAGCGACTTAGACATCTTTCGTCCTTCGCCGTCCACCACGTAACCGTGCGTTAACACCGATTTAAACGGCGCTTTTCCATCAATCGCCAACGCCGTTAATAAAGACGACTGAAACCAACCGCGGTGTTGATCGGAGCCTTCCAGATAAAGATCTGCCGGCATGCTTAATTCCGGACGCTTTTCTAAAACGCAATAGTGCGTAACGCCCGAATCAAACCACACGTCCAAAACATCCATCACTTTATCGTAGTGATCAGCGTCCGCACCCAATAACGATTTCGAATCTAAATCAAACCACGCGTCCACGCTTTCTTTTTCGATCAACTGCGCCACTTTCTCCATCAACTCGACGGAACGCGGATGAATTTTTTGAGTTTCTTTATGCACAAATAAAGGGATCGGAATGCCCCACGCTCGTTGCCGCGAGACACACCAATCGGGACGATCCTGGATCATGTTACGAATACGCGCTTCTCCCCAAGCTGGAATCCACGTGGATTTTGCGATGGAGTCGATCGCCATTTTTCGTAAATTTTTTTGATCCATGCTGATAAACCACTGCGGCGTTGCACGGAAAATCAGCGGTGTTTTATGGCGCCAGCAATGTGGATAGCTGTGTTGAACAGTTGCGGAATGCAATAAATGCGCGTTATCCGCTAATAAAGTGATGAGGGTTTCATTGGCTTTCAACACCGGTATGCCACCCACCCACAACGTTTCTGCTGAAAAACAACCGCGCGAATCGACGGGATTATCGATAGGCAGATCGTATTTTTCCGCTACCAAATAATCGTCTAACCCGTGCGCGGGTGCAGTATGAACGTTTCCCGTTCCCGCTTCGGTGGTAACGTGCTCACCCAAAATAATGGGAACGGTGCGATCTAAAAAAGGATGTTTTACGTTTATTTTTTCAAGCGCCTGCCCCTGCACACCACCGTGCACCGAATAATTTTCAATACCGTATCGTTGAGTGACCTCGTCCACTAAATCTTTCGCCAGAACAAAATAAGTTGGCTGGCCGCGCCACTCGCATTGAACAAGGGTGTAAATTAATTCGGGATGTACGGTGACTGCTTGATTGGCCGGCAACGTCCACGGCGTGGTTGTCCAAATCGGAACAATCACGCGTCCTTGAGCTTCACCGAGATCAAATAATTTAAAAATTGTTTTGGCATCTTCTGCTTCAAAACCCACGTCAATCGCTGGAGAGGATTTATCGCGGTATTCCACTTCAGCTTCTGCCAATGCCGAACCGCACGCAATACACCAATGCACGGGCTTTTGACCCCGATGCAAATGCCCATTTGCGATAATTTTGGCTAACGCGCGAACCGTATTCGCTTCATACACATAATCCATCGTTAAATAGGGATTTTTCCAATCACCTATAATTCCTAAACGTTGAAAATCTTCGGACTGTAATTTTACTTGCGATAACGCGTATGCGCGACACGCTTCACGAAATGCTTTTGGGGTTAATTTATCGCTCGGTTTTCCAGTTTTTTTCTCCACGTTGAGTTCAATCGGCAAACCGTGACAATCCCAACCCGGCACATAGGGAGCGTAATAACCGCTCAGTCCCTTTGCTTTTACTACGGTATCTTTAAGAATTTTGTTCAGTGCCGTGCCCAAGTGGGGGCGCGCATTGGCGTAAGGGGGCCCATCGTGAAGGATGAATTTTTTAGCACTTGCCCGTTGGGAACCCAACTTTTCATAGAGATTCAACGCGTGCCACCGCTGAAGCATCTCCGGCTCACGTTGCGGCAGGTTAGCCCGCATCGGAAACTCAGTTTCAGGCAGGTTGAGCGTCGACTTGTAATCTTTCATGGGGGCCCTTAATGCCTAAGCAAGCCCTTGTTGATATCGGATTTCACGGTAGAATGCAAGTCTATTGCTCAGCAGCAGGTCGAATTTTGCCGTTCCCAAATACCGCTTGATTGACAAAGGTCGGCTTACCGTAATAAACGACAATGCCATCGCCTGAAATTTTTACATTGAGCTTCGTCTTGGCATGGATGCTCGCTTTAGCGGTTCCACTCACGTCTAAACTCGTTTCGTCGGTAATTAAGTTCCGTGCGTCAACCTGTGAAGCACCCGTTACACCAATCGAAACCTTACTCACTTTTCCAGCCAAAACCAATTGACTGGTCCCCGTGGAATGCACGTCGAAACGGTGACCCTCAATATCCGTGACATTAACCTGTGCCGACCCCGTCGACGCCAAACTCAACAGTTTAGGAGCGTTGACCTGAATACGAATCGGCTTTGCCGATGCCAACAGGTAGCCTTTCTTTGTGGATATTTCTAAAGTTTTATCTCTGATTTCCGTTAAGATATACGGTTGCAAATTATCGTCTGTGGTAACCGAAACCCGCTCCGATTGATTGACGTCTACGAGTAAATTCAATCCCCCAACCGCTTTAATCCGATCAAATTGTGAAACCGGACGATTTTGAGTGGTAACGCGGCCATTACCTTTAACCGTTTTATCTCCGCAGGCGGAGAGAAGAAAACCCAAAAGTAGAATTAAACCAACGGAAAACAGGCGTCTCATCGAAAGCTCCTTGTTTAGATGACAAATTATCATACCTTATTCCCCGAACACTGTCATTTCAAATGAGAGGAAGAAAAATATGCTCTGGCATCGGCGACGTCTTTCCGTATCTGATCCACCAACGCTTCTACCGAAGCGTAACGCACCTCATCCCTCAATTTATGTAGAAACTCAATTTCCAACGTCTTCCCATAAATATTTTCATTAAAATCGAATAAATAAACTTCTAAGACTAAACGATTTTCGTTAAAAGTCGGCCGCGTTCCGATGCTGGCCACCCCTTCGAAGCCGTTTTTTCCCAATCCATACGCGCGCACAACGAATATCCCTGACACGGGAACACACGAACGATGTAAATGTAAATTCGCCGTGGGAAATCCCCATTGGCGCCCCCGTCCGTCTCCGTGCACCACTTTCCCACACAACCGATAAGGCCTTTTCAGCAATGCACGCGCCAACTTTAAATCCCCCGATTGCAACGCGGCACGTACGCGCGTACTGCTGATGCGCTCACCGTGGTGCGTAACCGCTGGCACCTCAATGACTTTAAATCCCCACTTTTCCCCGAATGTTTTTAGAAGCGCCGTATCTCCCGCTCGCTTAGCACCAAAACGAAAATCGTCACCTATAATAATGGCTTTCGCGTGCAGTTGATTTACGACTATTTCTTCAACAAAATCTTCCGGTGACAATCTTGCCAGTGCTTCGTTAAACTGCAAACACAGCAAGTAATCGACATTATATTCGAGCAATGCATTCCACTTCTCACGAAACCTCATCAGGCGAGGCACAGTTTGTTTTCTTGAAAAAAATTCCTTTGGCGGAGGTTCGAACGTTACCACTACGGCGGGTAAATGCAACAACTGCCCCGCAGCTTTTAATTCCTGCAGTAATTTTCGATGCCCCAAATGCAGACCATCAAAACTACCTACGGTAATCACACAGCCGCGAAGCCGGCCGCTCAGATTATGTCTGCCACGAATCAGTTCCACGAATTATTCCTCGACGGTGGGCGGCCGTAAATCACGCAGCCGAAATCCCGATAATAATAAAGCAGCACTATTGACGATAAGACCTAACACAATAACCACAATCAAATGCCACGCACGCATCCCTACGGACCACGTTAACCATTGCGACAAATTCCCCGCGTACCAAGCAATAACGACACCCATCACCACATTTGCAAACGCAACGCGAAATAAGAGCGGGATCCAGTGTGGCTTGGGTTTAAACACAGAACGGCGCAGTAACAACCACAATAAGACTATGGCGTTAATGAGCGATGCCAGCGAAGTCGCCAGAGCCAATCCCGCATGAGCCAGGGGTTTAATTAAAGCAATATTCAAAATCAAATTAACCAACATGGCTACAGCAGCCACTTTTACGGGTGTTTTAATGTTCTGTTTGGAATAAAATGCAGACGCTAATATTTTTATGAGCATAAATCCCGGTAATCCCACCGAAAAAGCCCACAAACTTTTCCGTGTCATGATCACGTCGTTTGCGGTGAATGCGCCGTGGCGAATCAACGTCGCTAACAAAGGCCCCGCAAGAACAAATAACCCAACGGCCGCGGGAATTCCAATCAGAACCACCATACGAAGCGCCCAATCCAAGGTGTGGGAATACGCCTCATTCGAGTCCGAGCTGTGATGCCGCGATAAATTCGGTAAAACTACCGTCGCCAACGCAACGCCGATTACACCCAATGGCAAATACGTCAAGCGATCCGAATAATACAACCAAGAAATACTGCCTGCAGGTAAAAACGACGCAAAAAAATTGTCAACCAACAAACTGATCTGCGCCACCGACACACCAAATAAAGCCGGCACCATTAATTTCATCACACGCATCACACCCGGATCGCGCCATTGCCATTTCGGAAGAGGCATTAACCGCAATTGATGCAAGAAAGGAAATTGAACGACCAATTGCACCACGCCACCAATCACCACGCCCCACGCCAATACGTAGATCGGAACCGTCGCATGCGGCGCCCACAACCACGTCACCAGAATCATGGATAGATTTAATATAACGGTGGTCACTGCCGGAACGGCAAAACGGCTATACGTGTTTAATACGGCACCCGCAAAAGCCGTCAGCGCAATTAAAAATAAATAAGGAAAGGTAATGCGAATCATATGAGTCGCGTAGGGAAAGCGAATGGGATCGTGTATAAATCCCGGCGCAAAAATCATGATAATAAGCGGCGCAATAATTTCCGCAACGGCCACGACCAGCAAAAGCGCTACACTCAAACTGCCCGCGACGTGATTAATAAATTCCCGCACTTCTTCCGGCGAACGCTTGGTTCGGTATTCCGCGAGCACCGGCACAAACGCTTGTGAAAAGGCGCCTTCCCCAAAGAGACGACGAAAAAAGTTAGGTATCTTGAACGCCACCACAAAGGCGTCAAACGCCGGACCGGCTCCAAACACCACCGCCAACACGACGTCGCGAACAAATCCCATGATCCGTGAGATAAAGGTCATACCCGATACGATGAGGGTTGATTTGAATAACTTCCGACTCATGAACGATCCGTTGGCCTAATTCCCCTGCAAGGATACCCAGCCTTGGCCGGATAATCCACTCCAGTTAGGATGTTGACAAACCCCAACCAACGCGGCATAGTGTCGCGTTCAAACCAACCGTGGGAGACAACCGTGGCCAACACACGGCAAGCCGAAAAAAGAGCCCGTCAAAGCAAAAATCGGGAACTTCATAACCTCAGTCAGCGTTCCGCTGTTCGAACAGCCGTCAAGAAAACGTTGAAAGCGATACAATCTAACGATTCAAAAGTCGCCCAAGAAACCTTCCGTCACGCCTCAAGCCTCATCGACAAAGTCGCCGGCCATCGCGTAATTACGGATAATAAAGCCGCACGCTTGAAAAGCCGACTGCATAAGCGATTGAAAGGGTTAGCTGCTAAGTAAAGCAGCACTGTTGCCGGTGTCGTCTTCAGATTCACGCACAATCTTCAGCATGTTGGGTTTAGTTTTATTTTCCCATCGGGAAAATATTGAAATTACACTGGCCGACATGCCGATGCCATAACCCGCGCCGACACCATAAATGCCAAGGTCCGTTTTAAATCCTAATAAATACGCCATTAATATACCGAACCAGAGACTGCCCGTGGAGATCACCGAGGGAATCACATTGTCACCAACGGCACGTAAGGTTTGTAGCATATTGTTACGCATGCCATCCAGGGCAACGATCGGAACCATCATTGCCAACAAAGGCCTTACCAGGGACATAACTTCCTCATCAACGCGATTGCTGGCAATTAGTCCAGTCAGTATTTCGGGAAATACAGCCAGCAGAAGGCTGACAGGCACTGTCATAAGTAAACTCGCTGGAAGTCCGTAAATGGCATATTGGCGCGCATCCAAATATTTTTTTTCACCCACCGCCGCGCTGACTTTTTGACTGGTTACCTGCGCCGTAGAAAGCGATACAACGATGGAAAAAAAAGAAATCCAGGAAGCAAAATCCCAAGCCGCCAATGCATCCGATCCCAGCAAACCCGCCAACACATTGACGACAAAAAAAACAACGAGCTCGCTCGCAACCGTAACGGTTATGGGTACACCGATTTTTAACAACGCATGAATTTGCCCCCGGTCTTTACGACTGAATGTAAAGTTCCTAAAAAAATTAAATTCTTTGAACTCGTTTCGGCAACCCAAATAAAGACCATAACCCAAACACGTAAAAACAGCTTCTGCAGCAAATCCATAGGCAATACCGGGAAGTCCATAACCGTTAAAGCCCAGTATTCCAGCCAATAAAGTTCCTAAAGCCAAGTTAACTAAACCGATGACCATCGCAGGAGCTTGCTTCTCAAAGCCAAACATGACCTGCTCAAAACACACGCGAAATAGCAACGCTGGAAATACTGCCGCATAACGTTGAGAATAGCTTTGCACTAACTCCGCTACAACCTCACCTTGCCCAAGGCCAATCATAATTTCTTTTGAAAAAAACATCGCCGTAACCGGAAGGGGCGCCACCACGGCCGACAGTACGATGCCATTTTTCAAAATATCCGAAATGGCCTCCTGGGCTTGAATAACCCCTTCTTGGGTTAGCCCATACTCTTTCTGGAAATTCAATTGCCCCCGTTGGCGGCTCGTTTCGATACCGACTGAAAACAAATGGGCAATCGAAATGATGAGCAGCGTATTTAAAAAAGATGCTAATAAAGGAGAAGCATCCAGATAATTTTCCCTTTCTTGGTCATTATCACCCAGATGCCCCATGAAAATGACGAGCTCAACGAGCATGAGGCTAAACGTGTAAGACAAGCCTATTTGGAGGCCTTTTTTTGCAATTTCTAGGATCTCTTTAGAAGCATCCCGTAGCGGAACAGTAGTGCTTACCGGGGATTCTCCCTGCACGTTTAATTGAAGTGAATCACCGTCTACGCTGTGATAAGAGGTTGAGCCTTCTCTAATTAGAGGTTCTTGCTCGCTGTGAAGACCCTTCATAACTTTACCGTTGTCTTACCTATTCAATGAAGCACATGTACCTGAAAAAAAGGATGATGGCAAGCAAGTTGACAACTCAATAAGAAAAGATCACATTTATATTTTACGAAAATTAAGATATCGTTAAGTTAAATGAAAAATAGCAACCTTCGTGGCCTAAAAATTATTGGTTTGCTCATTATCATTTTCTGGGCATTATGGTATTTACTTGTATTTTCATCCGATGTGTCCAATTTTATTCAATCGGTATTTTCAACCCGTCCGTTTGCATTTGACTCACGTAATTTAAGTTTGGTTATCCATAGCTTTTCAACGTACGGCATCACTATTCCGTGGATTCATACGATGGTGTTTGCTTTCATTACCTTGTGGAGTGGTTTGACCGCAATTCTCTTTGGTATAGCCGCTTGGGCTAAAATCCGTGTTTATCCCAGTTCAGACCGAATTGTCTACTGGGCCTTTCTATTGAGTATCGCGCAAGACATGGTATTTATCCTTTCTGATGAATTCTTTATTCAATACGATTTGGAAGGCGGTCACATGGAAAGGCTTGGAGTAAAAATAATCACGCTGATTGGTTTAATCTTAATAGCCCGGATGACTCAACCCTTATCCGACAAATAATTCATTAAGTCATAGCACAATTGTTTTGTGCCCTCTTGTTTAACTGCGGAGATTTTGTAATACGGGCCCGCCCATTGAATTTTTTTAATTATCGCCGCACAGCGCTCCTTACCTTCACTTTCGGGCAATAAATCGATTTTATTGAACACAAGCCAGCGAGGTTTCGCCGCGAGTTCGGGACTAAAATGCGCGAGCTCAGAAACTAAAGCCGCGACTGACTCTGCGGGATCAGAGCCGTCCATCGGTGCAATATCGACAATGTGCAGCAATACTTTCGTTCGCGACAAATGTTTGAGAAAGTGCACGCCCAATCCAGCTCCCTCGCTCGCTCCTTCAATTAATCCAGGAATGTCGGCCATCACGAAACTGCGGAATTCTCCGACGCGCACGACGCCTAAATGCGGATGCAGTGTTGTGAACGGATAGTCGGCAATTTTTGGTGTGGCGTTCGAAACGACGCTGATGAACGTCGATTTCCCGGCATTGGGCAAACCCAGTAATCCCACGTCCGCTAAAATTTTTAATTCGAGTTTTAGCTGCCGCTTTTCACCTTCTTGGCCAGGAATGGTCTTCCGCGGAGCGCGATTCGTGCTGCTTTTGAAATGGACGTTACCCAGCCCGTGCTTACCGCCACGCGCCACGCACAGACGCTCTCCGTGTTGAGTCAAATCACCAATAAGCTCATCCGTGTCCGCATCGCAAATCGTCGTTCCAACAGGGACTGGTATCACCAAATCTTCCCCGCTTTTTCCGCTGCGCAAGCGACCCATTCCCGGATGACCGTTCTCCGCTCGAATGAGACGCTTATAACGAAATTCAATCAGGGTGTTAACGGCTTCGTCGGCGATGAAATAGATACTCCCACCGTCACCCCCATCTCCGCCATCGGGACCACCAAATGGAACGTATTTTTCACGCCGAAAACTGAGGCAACCGTGACCACCGTTACCGGCTTCAACACGTATGTAAGCTTCATCGACAAATTTCATGATTTTTTCAAAAAGTAGCCTTGATGGAGCCCTGCGAAATCAAGGAAAAGATTATTCCTTGGCAGTGTCATCCGCCACTTGAATCGAAACAAATTGGCGTTGCTTCAGGCCACGAGCGACAAAATTCACTTTTCCGTTTATCAACGCATACAAAGTATGATCTCGTCCCATGCCAACGTTTTTCCCAGCACGATAATGCGTCCCGCGTTGACGCACGATAATATTTCCCGCCACAACGCTTTCGCCACCGAAGCGTTTTACGCCCAGCATCTTTGGATTGGAATCGCGGCCATTGCGCGTACTGCCGCCCGCTTTTTTATGAGCCATTGGTCACACCCTCATTTTTTTAATTTCGTTGTTTTCTTTGCGCTTTTCTTTTCGGCTTTTTTTGTCGGCTTTGTTTTTTCTACTTTAGCCTTCGGAGCCGCTTTTTTTGCTACTTTCTTTGCCGGCTTTTTAGCAGCTTTCGCTTTTACTGGCTTTTCTACTTGAGGCGCTGCTAATTTCTTATCGCCAATTGCAATTCCCGTGATTTTAATGGCGGTAAAGCCTTGGCGATGCCCTTGATGTTTTAAGTGATGTTTACGGCGCTTCAATTTAATAATCTCAATTTTAGGTGCTCGCCCTTGTCCAACGACTTCTGCAGTCACTGTCGCGTCTTTTACGTAGGGCACCCCGATATGCACATCATCGCCATACGTCACCATCAACACGTCTTTGAAATCCACGTGCTTGCCAATATCCGAAGGTAGTTTTTCCACTTTTAGGGTCTGCCCCTCAGTCACGCGGTATTGTTTGCCGCCGGTCTGAATGATTGCATACATAAAACAAACTCTCTGTTTCCCAAGGAAAGATCGTGCATTCTACGGAAATCCATCCCGTCTGACAAGCCCACTTGACAGGTCCTGGTAGGCTTCCCTAGGATGAGTTTGTCATTCTAACAGTGAACGAACCATGAAAACCGCCCAAAACGCTCACCCAGCCTCCGACCTTGAGTCCCTCCGAAAGCCGGTTGCCGATGAGCTTCGAGCAACGGATGCCCTGATCAACCAAGAACTGGCATCAAACGTTCCTCTGATTCAAACGATTATGGCCCACATCGTCCACAGCGGAGGAAAGCGCCTGCGCCCCCTCCTCGTTCTCTTGAGCGCCAAGGCATGTGGTTATGAGCAGGATACCGAACACCACGAGCTGGCGGCCGTGATCGAGTTTATTCATACCGCTACACTGCTTCACGACGACGTGGTCGATCATTCCAACATGCGCCGAGGACAACAAACGGCGAATGCTCTGTGGGGGAATTCCTCGAGCGTGCTGGTTGGGGATTTTCTCTATTCACGCGCTTTTCAAATACTGGCTCGACGAGACAACATCCCGGTAATGCGGGTATTAGCCAATACAACCAATCAAATATCCGAAGGCGAAGTCTGGCAACTCATGAATCAACACAATGCCGATATTAACGAAGCGACTTATTATGAAGTGATCCGCCGCAAAACCGCCCAATTATTCTCGGCGGCGGCGGAAATTGGGGGCCTGATCGGGCAGGACCCGAGCTGGGTCAAGCCGATGGCAGAATTTGGTTTACACCTCGGGATGGCCTATCAAATCATCGACGATTTATTGGATTACACCGCAAGCCTTGAAGAAATAGGAAAAAACATCGGCGATGATCTTGCCGAAGGCAAAGCGACACTGCCTTTGATTTTCGCGAAACAGCACGCAAAACCCAAAGAAGCAGAGCAAATACGATCAGCAATTCAGAACGGTGGCCTAAATAATTTGCCAGAAATTTTATCGATTATTGAATCAACCAACGCTAAAAATTACACCTACGCATGCGCCTCTAAAGCCGCCGATTCAGCCCTAACTGTTTTGCAGCAACTGCCCCATTCTCCTTATCGCAATGCGTTGGAAACACTAACGTCCTTTGTGGTGAGTCGGCATTATTGACGTTGCGGTATCCACAACCATCCAGTAAACTTCATGGCCTGAAATGCAAAAGCCAGGACACGGATGTCCGGATGACTACGTCAGGGTTTCGGGGTGTAGCTCAGTTTGGTAGAGCACTGCCTTCGGGAGGCAGGGGTCGCAGGTTCGAATCCTGTCACCCCGATCAATTAATCAAATAGTTAAAAAAACTTTTGTGGGGCGCAATACCGTCATATTCTTTATGCGCGCCAACAACTCGAATATAAACGGTCAAACTCTAATCGAGTCGACCAAGAGAGTTTTGCCCTGCGTATTGGGGCCGCGTGCTAATTCCAAACACCACGCAAAACGAAGCTGATCAAAGGATCTAACACCCGGTAGAATCCATGCTCATCGACATAAACATAGTCTTTTTGCATTAAACCCTCTAAAGTGCGTGATAAGCTCCCGGGTGAAATATCGATTTGTGTCGAAAATAGTTTCCCAAATATCTCCTTCGTGGGCTCATTCTTAGCAACAGCGATTAATAATTTCCGTTGATTTAAGCTGATTAATTCTATTTCCCTTTCGATTAAAGATTTATTTTCTAGCGCGTATTGTTGCCATTGGTTTAAAACGTCTTCTTCTGTTGGGGCTTCACCCATTAACCACAACAACGAGCAAAGCTTATTCACATAATAGGGATGAAACTCCGTTAACAGAAAAATGCTTTTTAATACAGCCCCATCAAGGACTTTACCCCAACGTTTTTTTGCTGATTTCTGTATATAGGGTTCATAATCTTTCTTCGAAATGCGCTCTAGGCGAATCGTATCGCATGATTTATAGAATGGCCGATTTTTATCATAGAACATACTGCTGATCAGGTGACGGTTACTGCCGGAAAATACATAGGCAACATACCGTGACTTTTGAACAGCATGCCGAATGGCGCCTTCGATGGAGTAATTTTTGATAATTTCACACAGCACCTGGAATTCATCCAAAAACAAAATTACCTTTTTCTTTTTCTTTTCTGCTAGCGCATGAAGTTTTTCTAATGCTTCTAGAATATTTTGTTGGCTCTGCCTTTTTTTACGACTGAAATCAAGTTTAAATCCTGCTTTTTCGAAAACGACACTTATTTGCATGTTGCCAAAAAATTCGCTGGCGAGGTGTAAGAGTCGTTTGGGCGCTGTCTCTAACTGGCCCAGTAAATATCCGACACCATTCAGAATAGCTCTTTCAATCCCCTCTTCGGTCAAATCAGTATAAAAATCAACATGGGTATACGGCCACTTTAAGCGCTGAAAAGCATTTATGGCCAAACTCGTCTTCCCATACCGCCGGGGAGACATGATCAATGTCGGGCTGGCTCTTTCGAGGTTAGCGCTCAATCGCTTCAGTTCTTCCCGTCGATTACAAAAGGCTCGACCTAACGCCAGCGTGGTTGGAAAGTCATTAATCATATAAATCCTACAATTCGTATTTTACAAATTGTAAAATACCACAGAGACAATTGCAACCGGAGCACCCGGATCACGACTGTTGGGTCATTAAAATTCAAAGAGGACGTTAACGGCACCGTCGGCGAATTGCCGTCCGGCCTCGACGTATTCCACAACTGTTTTAGTCGAGCGCCAGCGCCCATGTCGCTGAATCGCGGGTGCGTTCCGATGGACTGTTTGTGTAACGTGCCGGTTTTGGAGATTCGCCGAAAGACACATCCTTCCCACCGCTTGGACGCTTGCCGCCAGTCGATGAGGGCGCGCACCGGACAACGCGCTTCATTACAAAACGGGATTACGCAGCGCTCCCCTTCTCCCGTTTGATCGGTCTTGGAGCGTGGCAAGGTGATAATCACTCCGTCTCCGACGAACGATACTTGTTCCCAGGTGAGCGAAACCAATTCCGAACGGCGAAACGCCCCAAAAAAACCCAACTAATAAAAGTGCTCGATCTCGGGTATTTTTCAGGGAGTCGTTTTCTTTTAAATGCGTGATCAGTTGATCGAGGTCTTTTAAGCGCAACGCGACTGCTTGTTTTTTCGGTCGCCCGTGTAATCGGGCAATACCCCGCATCGTTTTGGCAACCAACGGGCTCTGCGTCGTATCTTCAATGCCTTTTAATTTATGCCATTGCCGCAGGGCCGTCACTCGGCGAATCAAGGTGCGTGGATTGTACCCCGCCGCACACGTCTTTAAATACCGCTCCACCGCTTCGGGTGTCGCCGGAAGTGGGTGCCCCTGCGCTAAAAAATGTTCGATGTCGGACTGATACGCGAGGCGGGTGTTTTCGCTGGTGGCGGCGTGAATATAATCGCTTGCTTCGGCCAAGGTAAGAGTGTTGGCCTCTACTGCGCGCGGTAATGGTTCCTGGGAAGACGCTTCTTTCTTTTCCATCCTCGTTTCCTTATTTTTTGAATCTAAAAAAACTCCGCTGCTTCTGGGTTTTTTGCTGCGACTTGATGGCAGCCACTTCATTTTTGAGCGCTTCCAAGTCTTCATCGTGTTCGGCCATTTTCTGGGAGGACATCGTCACTCCCGCTTCTAGCTGCTGTACGTTAACTCGGAAAGCGCTAAACCCCGCCATCGCTTTGGCAGAAGGCGCTTCAAAATCTTTAACCGTCACTAATCCTCCTTCTCCTCCCGCTTCGCCGTCGGGTAGGAAGGCCTGAGGGTGAATGCGATTTAATTTTTTCTCGTACTCGGAGAATTTCTTTTCGACTCCTTCACGGTGGGCGTATTGAGCTTCCCGGGATTTCTCTTCTTCTAATTGCGCTAAGCGCTGCTTCACTTCCTGAAACTCTCCTGCGCTTATCGGGAGGGAAGACGGTGCAAAAAATCCTGCCGAAGCAGTTACCGTCACCGTAGTGCTGGTAGAGGTGCGGCTCACGGTTTCAGAAGTGCTTTCTCTGAATTCCTCGGCGTACTCTTCTGGAGTCAACGACTTCGCTAACACCCGCGGAAATTCAATAAGCTGGTAGGCCAGTTGCTCCACCAGGCTCTCTTCGGAATTAATCTCCACCGCTCCTTCCAGCAACAATTTTAAAACCGCGGTGGCATCCCCTAAGGCTTGTTCTTTCACGGGCGTGTCGGCTTCCCGAGAAAGCACTAAATCGCGGCAATTTTTTAAAAATTTCTGGATCACGCCTTCGGGAACGACTTTTAATTCGAGAAGTTCATAGCGCAATCCGATCGTTAAATACCGCGCTAATTGTTCGCTCATCGCTTCAAAGCTCGTCACGTCGGCGGCGTAACTCACCAAGTTCGCCAGTTGTTTTTGGGCGTGGATTTTCAAGCCGGATTGCACCAGCGCATTGAGTAATTGCGTTGCGGTTTTTAACCCGGGAAGCTCTCGTCCGATGCCTTCAATGAGATTGCCCACCCACTTCGCCGCTTTGGCGGAAGTGTTCACGAATTTGGTGGTATTGTCGGGATCGATCAGATCGCTGCTGATTGCCATCGCCGCAACAAAGGTGCGGCTTAAGGTCGAACGGAATAATTGGTAATACTCGAACAGAGTTTGGTGCTGACGAATATAGTCTCTCTCCAACACTTCTCGTTCTTGGGATTCGTTCATGCACAGGGCGTAGCTCACCTCTTCACGTCGAACCACTTCAGCCAATGCTTGACGATCCACCCACTCCGGTGCTTTGGCCAACAGTTCCCGCATACGACGTTGTTCCTCTACGGTCAAGACCAGATCCTCGGGTAAAGGAATATTCGAAGAAGAAAAAGAAGATTCCTGAGCCGTCGAAGAAGTGGATTGCTTTACGGTTTGATCTTTGAGAATCTCGGTGCTTTGTTGCGATGATTGGGTTGACAACTGCTCGTCGGGTTCAAGTTGTGCCTGTTTAGGTTGGGTGTTGTGACTGGGTGAAGCATCGGGTTGTGTGGTGGTGGCGTGAGTAGTAGAGAGTCGTGGCGTAACGGGTTTTATGCCGTTAGGATATTGTTTTAAATGAGCCGCCAATAAGGCGACAATGTCCTGATGCTTTCTTTGCTGAGCGATCTCCAAAGGAGTCCAACCCTGATATGGCACCGTAGCATCGGCACCCAAATCCAGTAAAACCCGCAGCATCTCCACCTGCCCATAGCCCTCGTAGGCAACAATGCAGACCGGGGTGGCGCCATTCTTATTGGGTGTGTTGACGTCCGCCCCGAGCTCAGCCAAAACCCGCAGCGCCGCCATATGCCCAGTTAGCAAAGCGGTGTAGACTGGGGTCCAACCATTCTTATTGGGTGTATTGATATCTGCCCCGAGCTTGGCCAAAACTTGTAGTGCCTCCACCTGCCCGTGGATGGCAGCGGTTCTGACTGGGGTGTCGCCATCCTTATTGGGTGTATTGACGTCTGCGCCACTTTCTACTAACGCTTCGATCATCGCCACCTTCCCCGATGCAACGGCGCACTGCAGTACAGTGTGGTTTCCCCGGTTGTAGTCAATGGCTTCGTTGATGACCTTTCGATAGTGGTCCTGCGCCAAAAAATACGTTAATGTTTTCGCATCATTAGCTCCGACCGCGATAATTAATTCTAGGACTAACGTTTCTGGAGGGGTTGAGTGGCGCATGACTTTTTCCTTTTTATACTGTTCTCATTATATCGTTTACCCTTTTAGGGTTTTATCTTGAGCCAAGAATTCGTAAAGAACAATCAAAAACTAAAAAGAACGGCTCGCTTTTTCCCGCCGAACACAGTGAACATTAACGTAACTTTAAAGGATAAGCATTTTTAGTATTTTCCGCGCGCGCCACGAATTAATTACTTTTAAACCAAAAGAAAAGGTTGTGTTCAATTCTTACATAATATCCTATAAAATTCCTTATAGAACCTAACGATTCATATGCCCATTTAAACCGCTTCAAGAAATTTATCTAAAAATAACTTAATCAACTTATTGATTGACGCAAAATCACTGGCCAAAATGACACCCGGTGTTTGCGTATAGCGACTGGGCGCTAAATCACTCTTACATTTATCAATAAGCACCTTCGTGCGTTCTTCCGTCAATTCCAAATGAAACTGCAGACCATAAACACGATCACTGAACCGCACGGCTTGCCGGGGGCAACCCGGGGTTTGCGCTAAAACAACCGCGCCCGGCGGCAAACCCATCATGTCGTAATGCCAATGAAAACTGTAAAACGGCGAGGGGAAATGACGAAAGATCCGATCGGACTGGCCTTCAGGCGTCAGCTCAATGGGATAACAACCCATTTCTTTGTGTGGACTTCGTTCCGCATCCGCACCAAGCGCAATACTCGTCAATTGACCACCCAAGCAGATACCTAAAATATACTTGCCCGCTTGGTTTGCGGCTTGAATTAATTTCACTTCATTTTGGAGGTAATCGTAGTTTTCATATTCGCACGCACTTTGCGGACCACCCATGACAATTAATACATCAAACGCCGATGGATCCGGCAGCGCTTCACCCGCGTAACTGCGCGTGCCCGACAAAGCATGGCCTTTTTCCAACGCCCAATCGTTTATCGCGCCTAACCCTTCAAATGCTGCATGCGAGACGTAATGAATTTTCATGGCCTTATTTTAGCACATTGACAAAAAATCATTTTCCTTTATGATGGCCCGATGCAAAACGTACACTCTTTAAATCACTCGCTGTGCAGCATTTTCTGGGCAAAACAAGATCATCGTTTCATTAAAAACAGCATCATTGTCATTCTCGGCAGCATTTTTATCGCAATCGCCGCGCAAATCCAAATACCCCTGCAACCCGTACCCATTACTTTACAAAATTTTGCCGTTCTTTTAATTAGCATGGCGCTCGGTTGGCGCTGGGGAACTTTAGCGGTCGCATTGTATTTGTTTGAAGGACTTCTCGGATTTCCCGTTTTTGCTAACCATAAAGGCAGTCTTGAATTATTCAGCCCAACTGGTGGCTATTTACTTGCTTTTCTGCCAGCCGCATTTATCAGTGGATGGCTGATTGAGAGGGGATGGGGACGATTTACTTTCTCCACCGCCATTGCAGCATTTCTCGGATTATCTGTTATATTCGTGGGCGGTTTGTCGGTGCTCTCACTGTTTGTCGGCCTCCATCAAAGCCTGCAACTGGGCTTATATCCTTTCCTATTCAGCGGTGGCTTAAAATTAATGATCCTGTCGATCGTTATCCCTACCTTTTGGAAAACCCGTTAGGGGTACTCTTCCACCCACAACACCGTCGCTCCAATAACAGCCGCGGGCATCACAATAAAATTAATAATCGGTATGAGTGTCGCCAACATAACCATGCAACCAAAGCTTAAATGCACTAATCTCTTTTCTTGCATCTTATCACGCATCGCCCGGAATGAAATTCGATGGTTATCCATGGGGTAATCCATGTATTGCACGCTCATCATCCACGCATTGAGTAAAAACCACAAAGGGCCCGCCGCCACTTGTATCACAGGAATAATAAACAAAATCAACGCCGGTATGGCCCACAGAAGATAATACACAATAAACCGTATCTGCCGACCGAATGCGCGGGGGATGTCTTTAACGAGATTGATCCAACCGGGAGGAGTAATTTCTTTTTTCCCCGTTAATATTTTTTCAACCTTTTCAGAAAGTAATCCATTAAAAGGTGCCGCAATCAAATTAGCAATAAAAGTAAACGTATACGCCAAAACAATCAAAAACGAGATTACGAATAAAATCCACAGCAGCCAATTCAACCACCGCAACCACGTGGGCAACAACGTGGCAACCCAGTGCGTTAATTGCGAAAAATAATGAACACCCAACCATAATAAAAAAGCAAACACCACTATATTCACCAGCAAAGGAATCGCAACAAAACGACGAAGCCCGTGATGATTGAGCATCGTCACGCCCCGCCAAAAATACTCTATGCCACCCAGTTCATTCATGATTCGTATTGTATACTGGATCTGTTAAAAACTTAACTTGACACAACAGTGCTTTTTCCCTAAAATCTGTACATGTACAGTATTCTGTCCGGAGCAGTCCAATGCGAGCCATATCCTACACTAAGATCAGAGCCACTCTTGCTAAAACCATGGAAGAAGTGTGTCAAGACCACAACCCTATAATGATTACTCGCTCAACAAAAGAACCCGTAGTCATTATGTCCCTTGAAGATTATGAGTCCATGGTAGAAACTGGCTACTTGCTGCAAAGTCCAGCCAATGCCGAACGATTAGGGACTGCCGTCGATGAGATTGAGGCTTTAATTGCGAAGAGAAAAAAGAAAAAGTCGCGTCCATAATGGAAATTATCTACGCCAGCCAAGCGACGGAAGACAGAGTCTACTGGAAAAAGTACAATCCAAAGTTAGACAAGCGCATCGATCAATTATTGGCTGACATTCAAAAGCATCCATTCAAAGGCATCGGCAAACCTGAGCCTCTAAAATTCAAATACTCGGGATATTGGTCTCGCCGAATTAATCAAGAACATCGCTTAGTGTACAAAGTGGTTGATGAAGAAATTTATATTGCACAATGCCGCTATCATTATGAAAAATAAGAGAATGATCTCCACCATGAACGCCTACGAGCAATTAGAGAAACACTTCGAACAACGGGCTTATTTAAGCCACTTACAATCCATCGCCCATTGGGACGAAGCCGTCATGATGCCGCGAGGAGGCGGTGAAACGCGCGCAAAAGCATTGTCCACCTTGCAATCTTTCTCACACGACTTATTAATTGACCCAAAAATCGGTGACCTCATCGAGCAAGCAAAACAGTTGACACTGGACAACCCTTGGCAAGCAGCGAATTTACGGTGGATGGAACGCGAATATTTAAACGCCCGTGCATTACCGTCCGAACTCGTCCGCCGAATCGCCGAATCCACTATGCGCTGCGAACAAGCGTGGCGCCTCTTACGCGCCGAAAACAATTGGAGCGACTTCGCTCCCTTATTTGAAGAATCCTTAACACTCATTAAAGAATCCGCACACATCCGAGCAGAAGTATTTAAAAGATCCCCCTACGACGTTTTAATCGATGATTTTAGTCCCGGCCTTACTCAAGAGTACATCGACCCGATTTTTTCACACTTAAAAAAACAGCTGACCGATCTGATCGAACCCATTATTGAGAAACAAAAATCGCGACACGCCATTCGCATGCGCGGACCCTTCCCCATCGAAAAACAAAAACAATTGGGGCTTGACGTCATGCAAGCGATTGGTTTTGATTTTAATCACGGCCGTCTCGACGTCAGCCACCATCCATTTTGCGGGGGTGATCCCACCGACGTTCGAATCACCACACGTTACAAAGAAAACGAATTTCTGAGTGCTACCTTTGGCGTGTGTCATGAAACGGGGCACGCACTGTACGAGCAAGGATTACCGCAGTCGTGGCTGCGACAGCCCGTTGGCCGCGCGCACAATATTTCCATTCACGAAAGCCAGTCGTTACTGATTGAAATGCAAGCGTGCCGCAGCCGTGAATTTATGTATTTCCTATCACCGCTCATCAAGCGCTATTTCGGTGACGAAGAAGCGTTTACCGCAGAAAATTTATATACGCTTTCGACCACAGTCGAGCGCGGATTGATTCGCGTGGACGCCGATGAAGTGACTTATCCCCTCCACATTATTCTGCGATACGAACTCGAAAAAAAACTCATTAACGGAAAATTGGACGTTGCAGATCTCCCCGATGCCTGGAATGATTCCATGAATCGATACCTGAATTTGTCCACGGAAAACAATTACAAAGACGGCGTGATGCAAGACGTGCATTGGCCAGCGGGAATTTTGGGTTATTTCCCCGCGTACACACTGGGGCGATTAACGGCCGCTCAACTATATTCAACCGTATTGAAACAACACCCCGACCTTCCTGCACAGCTGAAACGTGGTGATTTCAGCACGTTAGTCGCTTGGCTGCACCAGCACGTACATACCCAAGCATCGCTGGTTAACCTCGATGAACTGTTGCGTCACTCAACCGGATCGTCTTTGGACCCAAAATATTTTATCGAACACATTAAAAATCGTTACTAAAGAGGAATCAACAATGGAATTTTTATCAACATACAGTTTATTTCTTCTGAAACTTCTCAGCGTTGTCGGCGCCATTCTGGTGATCCTGCTTGTATTTTTCGCACTTATCTTGCGCGCAAAAGAAAAACCAAAAGAAAGGCTGGAAATCACAAAACTGAATGAAAAATACGAAGAATACCACCACGCTCTTTCACACGCAGTGAAACACAAACACGAATTTAAAGAATTTTTAAAATTACAAAAAAAAGAAACAAAGAAAAAAATTCAGTCCAAAGAAAAAAACAAGCGAATATTCGTGCTGAATTTTTGTGGCGATATCCGTGCTTCCGCAGTTCATGCGCTGCGCGAAGAAATTACCGCGGCATTAACCATCGCTGAAAAATCCGATGAAATTTTCGTCCGCTTAGACAGCGGCGGCGGCCTAGTAAACGCTTACGGCTTAGCGGCCTCACAATTGCAACGCATTCGAGACGCGCAAATACCGTTAACGGTTTCCATCGATAAAGTTGCCGCCAGCGGCGGTTATATGATGGCCTGTGTCGCCAATACCATTCTTGCAGCTCCCTTTGCGGTCGTCGGATCCATCGGTGTGTTGGCACAATTACCGAATTTTCACCGCTACCTCAAGAAAAAATACATCGATTTCGAGCAACTGACGGCAGGAGAATACAAACGCACGTTGAGTTTATTCGGTGAAAACACGGAAAAAGGTCGAGAAAAAATGCAACAAGAAATTGAGGAAACGCACGTCCTTTTTAAATCCTTTATTAAAGAACATCGGAAAGCCATCGACATTGATCAAGTGGCCACGGGGGAACACTGGTATGGAACCCGCGCGCTGGAACTCAATCTGATCGATAAACTACTGACCAGCGACGATTATTTGCTGGGCGCGAGCAAAACATCCGATCTCTACGAACTTCGCTTCACCGTGAAAAAAACCTTAGGGCAACGGTTAACTCAAGGAGTTACCCAGACCGTGGATAGGCTGCTATTTAAGTAGCCTTGATGCAGTCCCCGCAAGGCGAGGACAGGCCACTGCGAAATCAAGGAATTCCTGAGTTCCTGGGTTACGCCACGAAGCGTGGCTGCACCCAGGCTACAATTCGCTACATCAAGGCTACGAATGACGGCGTAAAGCAATCGGTGTAAAATACTCCTTCTGTGATTGAAGCACTATAAGGGAATAACGCCATGGCAGAAACCCGTAACCCGGTTGATTGGCAGGCATTATTGAAACTCACGAACAACAAAGCCGACCTGGCTAAAGAGTTACTCGGTATGTTCGCGGCTGAGTTGCCCGAACTCAAAAACGCCATCAATCGCGCGCACGACCAAGGAAATCTGACTGAGTTCAAAGATCTGGTGCATAAGTTACACGGTTCGTGCTGCTACACAGGCGTCACTCATTTGAGAAATTTATCCCGTGATCTGGAAGAATCTATTAAAATGAAAAATATTTCCGCCATCGATCCAACACTAACGCAAATTAACGATGAAATTGAGCGCGTGATAGAAACCATTAACAATGAATCTTATGCCAACGAATAACCCGCACAACGTCAATCCGGATGAACTCGCTAAATTTGCGGCACTGTCGTCGAATTGGTGGAATCCCGAAGGGGAAATGAAACCGCTGCATCAAATGAACCCGCTGCGGTTGGATTATGTTAAAAAACACGCGACATTACACAATCAACGCGTTCTCGACGTCGGCTGCGGTGGTGGATTATTGTCGGAAGCCATGGCCAAATTGGATGCGCAGGTCACGGGAATTGATCTCAGCGACGCGTTAATCGAAGTTGCTCGATCGCACGCGGAACAACAAAAACTTTCCATCGATTACCACTGCATCAGCGCGGAATCTTTAGCGCAGACAAAAAGTAATTCTTTTGACGTCATCACGTGTATGGAATTATTGGAACACGTCCCGGATCCGCTCCAGTTAATCAAGAACTGCGCTGAATTATTAACTCCCCAAGGAATCGTATTTTTCTCGACAATTAACCGTAATTTAAAGGCTTATTTACTGGCTATCGTTGGGGCAGAATACATCACGCGTCTATTGCCCAAGGGCACGCACGATTACGCGCAATTCATTCGCCCTTCGGAATTGGCGTCTTGGGCGCGAACCTGCGGACTGCATTTAGTCGACCTCACGGGAATTCACTACCATCCGTTTCAACAGCGATTCACCCTCGGCCACAACGTTTCTGTGAACTATATCGCGTGTTTCAGACGTGAATCGCATCATGAATAATCACCGCGTTCGAGCTTTATTTTTTGATCTCGATGGTACACTCCTCGATACCGCCCCAGATCTCACTACAGCACTCAATGACGTATTAACTCACCATCAACGCCAACCCGTTGCGCTCGAACTCGTTCGTCCGCGCGTCGCGCACGGTTCGCGCGGTATTTTGCACTGCGGGTTCACCATCGACGATCACCACCCCGATTTTGAAACGCTTCGAACGGAATTCCTGCACGCGTACCAAGCCCACTTAACCGACGAAACCCAATTATTCGACGGCATTTCTAACGTCCTGGATTTTTTAGACGAAGAAAAAATTCCGTGGGGAATTATCACAAACAAACCCGGGTGGTTAGCGGAACCGTTACTCACTCATTTTAATTTAGATCACCGTTACCGCTGTTTAATTTCGGGAGATTCATTACCGAAACGAAAACCCGATCCCCTGCCCTTGTTACACGCGTGCCAGTTAGTCACTGTTGACCCCAAACAATCGGCCTACGTAGGAGATGCTCATGAAGACATTCAAGCGGCCAAAGCCGCAGGTATGTTGGCTGTCGTCGCGCAATACGGTTATGGGTTTTCAGAAATTCCCGTGCCTTCTCCGGCTGACGCGGTGATTCCTCAGCCGGTCGATATCATTCAATGGCTCATGGTATAATGTTTTTCATTTTATGAATCCACCTATTAAAAAAATCGCAGTTCTGACGTCTGGCGGCGATGCACCCGGCATGAATGCCGCTATTCGCGCCGTGGTTCGAACGGCTGTACACCACGGCATTGAGGTCTCCGCTATTGAAGGCGGTTTTTCTGGATTGATCAAACAAAAAATAATTCCACTGAATGCACGATCCGTCGCGAATTGTATTCAGCGCGGTGGCACGATTTTAAAAACCGGACGCCTCACGGAATTCCATCAAAAAGACGTGCGCGACAGTGCACGCGAGTTTTTAAGCCAACACGCCATCGATGCGCTGGTGGTTCTCGGCGGCAACGGCAGTTTCACCGGCGCTACTTTATTAAAAAACGAAGGTGGTCCGGATTTCATTGGCATCCCCTGCACGATTGATAACGACATCCCCGGAACAGAATATTGCATCGGTTTTGACACGGCGTGTAACACCGCCTTGCAGGCCATCGATAAAATTCGCGACACGGCATTCAGTTTAGATCGTAATTTTTTAATCGAAGTGATGGGACGATCGTCGGGATTTATCGCCGTGAACGTTGGCATCGGCGGTGGCGCGGAAATTATTTCCATACCCGAATATCCGATCGACATCGACGAGTTAGCGAAAAAAATAAAGCAACAACACGGAAAAAAAATGGCTTCGATTGTCGTCGTAGCCGAAGCCGATCAACCCGGCCACAGTTTTGAATTGGCCAACCACATCAAAGAAAAAACCGGCATCGAGTATCGCGTCTGCATCCTCGGCCACACGCAACGCGGCGGCACCCCCACGCTTCGAGACCGCGTCATCGGCTCACTCATGGGCGCAAAAGCCGTGGAAGCTCTGCGGCAAGGATTAAGACACCAAATGACGTCCGTAATCAACGGACGGGTCACCACCGCACCACTCCCCGACGCCCAGTACGGAACGCGTTATTTCACGGATGAAGAATTATTGCGGGTTAATGAGATTATTTGTGAGGGTTAGAACTATTGAATTAAACGTGACTCGTTCTGAATTTATTCTCTGACAAATTTAATTAGCTTATCATAATCCAATCGATCTGCCGCACGTAAAGCCTCTATATAACGCTTTCTTACGGGAGATGAATCCAACAAATTTTTGCTACCCCACGAAAACCTTTCTGCTTCCAAGGAAAGTAATACGATATCAGCCATCATGCGCGCATGGCGACCATTTCCATTGGGAAAGGGATGTATTGCAACCAGCCGATGATGAAACCGCACTGCACATTCATCTTTAGAAAAAACGTTATTCTGAACTTGATACTGAAGATCATCTAATAAAACTTTTAATTCAATGGGTATCTTTTGCCAATCTACCCCAATATTCTTATTAGACTTCCTAAACTGACCGGCCCAACGCCAGGTTTTATTAAACATCCTGACGTGTATCTTTTTCACAAATGCGATAGTAGATACGGCATTTAACTTAAACCGTTGTTTGGTGAGCCACCGCTCGGCTGTTAAAATGTTATTCTCTTCCCATTCATTGAGTTGTTTTTGTGTAGCAATGTGTTGAGGAATTAATTCGACTGCTTCATCTGCATCAATCGGCGTTGCACCAGGCGAATAATCCCACATATCTATTTTTAATAAAAACACCTTGGGCGAAGCCCAGGGTGTTTTTATTTCTCCCACAAATGTTTCCAGGATTTACGAAGCAATTCCTGCGATAAATCTTTCAGCTGCTCCTTTTGCCAACTGGATCCGACTGACTGATCCTCCAGAGCCATGGTATGCGCCGTCCGTTTAATTTGTTTTGCCGCTAATTTTAGAGCTTGGTGCTCTACCATCTTGCAAAAACTCGATTTCGGCACAAGAGCATAGACAAGTCTACAGTCCAATTTCTCCGCTACTGTCTGAAGCGTTTTCAGCGTAATAGCCCCTTCTGGTTCAGAAGTCTCTATTTTGACCACTCGTGAGGGGTCAACTTTTAAACGCTTGGCCAGTTGTTTAATAGTCATCCCAATGGCTTTTCTGACGGTTCTCACCCACCCTTGCTGTGGGACGACAAGACCATCTTTCCCCGCCACAGACATTAGCCGGCTATCAAGCTGCTTTAAAATAATCTTTGCTTCTTTCATTTTAGTTACATATTTATAGTTATTATCTAATATAATTAATTATATATTTATACTCAAAATAAGTCAACATAGGAAGGGCGCCCCGGTAAAGCACGGAACGCGTTATTTCACGGATGAAGAATTATTGCGGGTTAATGAGATTATTTGTGAGGGTTAGTGTAGACCTACCTGAGCTTCGAAGCAGCACAAACGATTCTTCAGTTTTGTGCTTTAATTCTATATTGCGGTTTTCCACCATCGGTATCACAGGGTGTGCGAGGCCTTGAACCGGTAATATTAGTAGCCAACTCAGCAGAATTTCTACTCATCAACCCAACAGCACCAGCACCATACCCATACGCGGTAATTTGATTACCTGCACTATCAAGAAATTGATATTTAGTGCGTAACTGTTGAATAATCTGTTGTCCGAACTGAATAACTTCTTCTTTATGACCTTCATTCGAAGAATCAAAAGCAGCCAGCATAAATAATTCAGAATATGATAGAAGCGTTTCCGCACATTCCAGCAACCTCGGTGATACACCCACTTCTGTAGGCATCGATTCATCAGTACGGACAGATGTTATTTCCCCATCCATTTCCTTCCCCATCCGCTCTAAAGCCGGCATATCATCGTCATCATCTCCTTCTATCAAGATCGGCAAGTTTTCCGGTGAATCCGGTGGTGTGATTGGAACACGCAATTGAATGGGTCTGGAAGCTGAAATTTCCTGACGCTTAGTTTTTAGCTCTTGACTGCTTCCGCGGATAAAATTATCTGGTTCATCCGTGTCGCTCTTGGTTTTCAAGGTGAGAAGCAACCATTCGCCACAGTTTTTCGGGAACTCATTGGCGGGAATATAGTGCTCGTGTAACCATTTAAACGCCGCTGGCATAGGACGCAACGCTTTTCCTATGCGGGGATAAAGAATTTTGTGATAGCCCTGTTGACACCAAATTAAGTAGGCCGTCAATTCTTCTTTTACATACTCTCGACAATGACTCCGCGCATCTAAATCTTCTTCTTTTTTGCGTCGTTTTAGGAACTCCGTAACGGTATCCTCAACAGCCTTCTTAAAGGCTGGCTTTTCTTCATACAATTCTTCTATTTTGTTTTTGTATTGTTCATAATCTTTAGCCTTGAGCCAGTGGTCCCAACGCGTAACCTGAATATTTTCTTCAACAACATCGGAAGGTATGCCTTTTATTACTTTCAGCCATTCCTTCATCGTGCTGATGGCTTGTTCATTTCCCTCTAACCAACCGGCGCCATTGGTGGGGGGGTAGTCGTCCCCCTCAGGAATGCCATCAATTTTCTGGTTATGACGATGCACAGAATCACCAACGACAATATTTATTTTTCCAATAGACCCATTACAAAAGGCTATTGCTAAGGCATCCATCTGGGCTTCAAAGTTCTTACCTTCGTGCTCTTGATTCCCAACGCTGATTAAGACAATCACGTTTGAACCTTTTTCAACTTCATGAAAGGAAGATAGGATATAAGAGTTTTTTTCAGTATCGTGACGAGCTCGACTCATGTTCGGTCCCTATCATAAAAACTCCCTTTTGTTTTGTTGCGAAGGAAACCGTCCTGGTATCATATGGGTTAAGTAACTGTGGCAATTGTAACAAATCCAATAACGGGCTGTAAATTACCATAACATTAAATGCGTGGCGATCAACGCTAAAAATCTTAAGGAAAAATTAAGGGGATAAAAAAATATAAATTCATTCACCGTTTGCCCGGCTTCAAGTATAATTTTTATATGGTCTTGGATCAAAAGCTTAAATTAAAACTCGAAGACATTATCGCGACACTGCCCGGTCACGTCTACTGGAAAGATAAAAACGGCGCCCTTTTGGGTTGTAACGAAGAACAAGCAAAAAAGTTTGGTCTATCTAAAGCGGTCGATGTCATCGGGAAAACGGATTACGATTTTTATGATAAGGCTACTGCCGATGAGGTCGTGAGAAATGACCAAGAAGTCATGCGCAGCGGCCAAGCGCATACGTATGAAGAAAGCGTTACACTTCCCGACGGACACAAAATAACCTACATCAGCAAAAAAGCTCCTCTTCGCAACGAACGGGGGGAAATTATCGGTACTTTAGGCTCTTCCATCAACATTACGGTTCAAAAAGAAAAAGAATCCGGCTTACTCACCGCCAAAGAGCTCGCAGAAAAAGAAAGGAAAACCACTCAATTGTTTCTCGAAAATGTCATTTCTAATTTGCCGGATCATGTTTTTTGGGAAGACATTCACGGGCGTTTTCTCGGTTGTAATGACCAACAAGCCAAAAGCTTTGGCCTGGAAAAGGCCGAAGACCTCATCGGTAAAACCGTCTGGGAAATGGGTGAACTGTTGGGTTGGGATCCTTCCATGGCCGACCAATTACGACAAAACGATTTAATGGTGATGGAAACTGGAAAGACCATCAGCGCAGAAGAGACCGTTATGTGGGCCGACGGAAGGCCACACACCTTTTTAGCAAAAAAAGCGCCATTAAAAGATGAAAACGGAACATGCATCGGCATGCTGGGCCTCGCGTTCGACATCACCGATCGTAAAACCATGGAAAACTCTCTGATTGAAGCAAAAAAACAGGCGGAAGAAGCCAACCGTGCTAAGTCCGATTTCGTCGCAAACATCAGTCACGACATTCGAACTCCGTTACACACCGTATTGGGTACCGCTGAACTGCTTAAATTAAAAAAACATTTACCAGAACAAGAAGAATACCTAGAGGCTATTATTCAATCCGGCGATGCTTTATTAAAGCTCGTCGAAAACATTCTCGATTTTTCCAAATTGGAACAAGGCGAGATGGAATTCAAAAAAGAGTCTTTCGATTTCAAACAGCTTATTCAAAATGCCATCGCGACCGTCAACAAACCCGCACGCGAAAAAGGCATCGACATCATCACCGATTATTCCAATGATACCCCCACTCACCTGATGGGCCATGCCGATGCAGTACAACGAATTCTGATTAATTTGCTCGGTAATGCAATCAAGTTTACCGAATCGGGGCAGATTATTATTTCTACCGAGTTAGTAAAATCCAGCGAGAAAACCGTCACTATAAATCTCATAGTAAAAGACACGGGCATTGGCATTCCCAAAAATGAACTTAAACATATTTTTGATCGTTTTTATCGAGTGGATCCGTCTTATCGTGGGAAATACAAGGGTTCGGGGCTCGGATTAGCAATCACAAAAAAATTAGTAGAAAATTTACACGGCGAAATTACCGTAGACAGTCATCCTGGAGTTGGCACCAAGTTCGTGTGCACGCTACCTTTCAAACGCGACCGACGAGATATCATTGATACTTATGAAGTGAACGACCAGACACCCAACTACGTCAAATCCAACAGAAAACCATCGATATTATTGGTGGAAGATGTACCCCTGATTCAAAAATTCTCGATGGAAATTCTCGAAACATTGGGCTGTACCGTCACTCTGGCAAACACAGGATCGGAAGCTTTGGAGTTTTCCGAATCACCGTACGATCTTATTTTTATGGATATTGGCTTACCGGACCAAGATGGCTTAAGTGTCATTCGTAAAATTCGCCGTACCGAGCAAAATAAAAAAACGCCCATTATCGCACTAACCGCACACGCTACCGAACAAATGAAACAAGAATGTATCTTAGCTGGGGTTGATGACTTCTTAGCAAAACCCGCTTCTTATAAATCGGTATTAAAGTGCTTAAACAAATACGCCGGCAAATAAGCTAATCAGCCAAACTCTTCGCCACTATTTCGTAAACGTCTTTAGACAGCGGAGCTGCTTTAGAAATTCGCTCGAGTTCTTTTTTCATTAGCGCTGCTCGTGCCTTATCCATCATACGCCACTGCGTGAGCGGTTGCAGCAGAGCAGCCGACACATGCGGGTTCATCGGATCGATCGCCAACACTTGATCGGCAATAAAACGGTATCCCTCGCCTTTTTTCTCGTGAAAACAAATTGCATTCGCGCCAAACGTTCGAATCAAGAAATACACGTTATTGGGATTTTTAATGTTAAACGCCGGATGTTCCATCAGCCGTTTTACGTTGTCTAACGTCGACGACAGCGTCGACGATGCCTGTATGGCAAACCACTTGTTCACCACCAACGGTTGTTCCTTCCATTTCTTGTAAAATTCACCCAGCGCTCTTTCACGCTCAGAGCAATCGTGGTTATTCAGCGCTGCCAATGCTCCCACGGAATCCGTCATGTTATCGCTTGCTTCAAATTGTCGATAAGCCAATGATGGGTATTTCCCAGCCCCACTTTCGACTAAATACGCTAAACACGTATTTTTAAAACTGCGTTTCCCCATGTCTTCAACATTGTATTTGTACGCAGACAAGCGATGGTGCTCGTACGCCTCGAAAAATTCTTGAGTGAGTGTTTTTGCCAAAGATTCTTTAACAAATTCACGCGCGGCGTGAACGGCATCGATATCGCCCGCTTCCTTCATCTGAATTAAATAATTTAACGTGGGCAGAACCAGCAACAAAGCCTCAACCCCATGATCTTCATGCGGCCCCGCAATAATTTTTTTATACGCCTCGATAAGACGAGCGTCCATGGTCAACGGTTTTTTCTGCCGGTATTGTTCCGCTACTTTAAAAATCAACCGTTTTGCAAATTCTTGACCCGCTTCCCAGCGCGCGAAAGGATCGCTGTCGCATTGAAACAGCCAAAGCAACTCTTCGTCCGTATACGGATAATGCACGATGACGGGTGCGGAGAAATTTCGCAATAAAGAAGGAATCGGTTTCTCAGAAACATTCACAAACGTGAATTTTTCCTCGGGATTTTTAATTTCTAATACACGAGTGCCTTCGACCGGTTCGTCCTCCCCCTCCAACTGGGTCGGCATGTCTTCGCACCGCGGGCCCACAAACCCAATCGCCAAAGGTAACTGAAACGGTTCTTTTTTTACTTGACCCGGTGTTGCAGGGCAGGACTGCGTAACCGTCAGCGTAAAAGTTTTTTCTTCGTTATCGTATTCCTCGTGAATATAAAGCACTGGAGTACCTGCCTGATCGTACCACCGCTTAAATTGTGTTAATTCTTTTCCCGAAGCATCCGACATCGCTTGAATAAAATCATCGGTAGTGACGGCCTGACCGTCGTAACGCGAAAAATAAAGGTCCATGGCCTTTCGGAACTTTTCCGGACCGATTAGCGTACGCACCATCCGAATCACTTCAGCACCTTTTCGATAGACCGTGCTCGTATAAAAATTATTGATTTCAATATACGACTGAGGACGAATCGGATGAGCCAAAGGCCCAGCATCTTCAGGAAATTGTACGTTTCTCAGAGTATTAACGAAATTAATTCGAGCAGCACCAGGAGACGTCATGTCTTCCGAAAATAATTGATCCCGAAAAACCGTCAGTCCTTCTTTGAGTGTGATCTGGAACCAGTCACGGCACGTGATCCGATTGCCCGACCAATTGTGAAAATACTCGTGCCCAATCACGTTCCCGATATTAACGTAATCGCTGTCCGTGGCCGTTTGTGAATTGGCTAAGATATATTTGGTATTAAATATATTCAGACCTTTATTCTCCATGGCGCCCATATTGAAATCGCTCACGGCAACGATCATATAAATATCTAGATCGTATTCACGACCAAACGTTTCTTCATCCCACCGCATGGCTTTTTTCAACGCTTCCAGCGCGAACGCACCTTGATCTTTAAATCCTTTTTCTAAATACAAACGAAGCGCGATCTTTCGACCCGACATCGTCACAAAAGTGTCTTCCAACAAATCGAAATCACCTGCCACCAAAGCGAATAAATAACTGGGTTTTTTCGACGGATCTTCCCAGTGAACCCAGTGACGATTTCCGTTTAATTCTCGGCTTTCAATTAAATTGCCGTTCGACAATAAATAAGGATATTTCGCTTTGTCGGCCGTGATGGTTGTGGTGAATCGCGACATTACATCCGGACGATCTAAGAAATACGTAATGCGGCGAAATCCTTGCGATTCACACTGCGTGCAAAAATTTCCGCGGGATTTATAAAGACCCATCAGCGCCGTATTGTTTTGCGGTTCAATCACCACTTCCGTTTCCAACTGAAATTCATCGGGAACACGTGCAAGCGTCAATAACTCATCAGTGACGGTATATTCCTTCGACGACAACGGTTTCCCATCCAACACCACCTTTTTCAACGTCAGGTGATCACCGTTCAGTACCAGCGGCGCTTTGGGCGTTTTAGCCTTCGAATTCCGCTTAATGTTTAAGATGGCTTTAACGTTGGCTTCACTCTCGTGCAAATCGACATTGAGATAGACGGTATCAATAAGAAAATCGGGGGGGCGATAGTCTTTCAAATGAACGGCTTTAGGCTGGGACTTACTCATGCTTTGGATTGTAGCCAATCGGCCCGACGAGAGAAAGGGGGGTTACGTTAAATAATTGATTAAATGGCTGTCGCTTTCATCGACCCACCGCCCAAAAAAAAGAATCAATTTTGTGCATTTTCCTCTTGTGGTGCGACAACTGAATGCTATAATGGATGGCTTTGTGGCTTGATGAAATGATTTCCAAGCCTTATCGTTAAACAACACTAGACTTAGGAGTACGACGTTGGAAGGAATCGCAATTATGGAAACCGACACGTTCGTTCAAGAACCCGAAGCTAAATCAGCAACTACAGGCTATTCCTTTGCAGGTAGCGTGCAACAATCGTTGCAGCATTATTTCGCCCAATTAGATGGCGAAGAGCCGACAAACGTGTATGGCATGGTGTTAGCTGAAATGGAAGTGCCGCTGTTAAGAGTCGTTATGCACTTTACCAACGGCAACCAAAGCAAAGCCGCAAAGTTCCTTGGCATCAGCCGCGGAACCCTTCGCAAGAAACTAGCCATCTACCAGATTGATGACAAATGATGTAGTTGACAGACCAATTCAGCGCGCTTTAATCAGCACCACTGATAAAAATGGTCTTGTTGATTTTGCATTGAAACTCGTTCAGTTTGGCGTTGAGATCGTTGCAACTGGTGGAACGGCGCGTTTTTTGGAACAGCACCACATACCAGTTATTCAAGTTTCTGATTACACCGGCTTCCCAGAAATTCTGGGAGGCCGGGTAAAAACCCTGCACCCTAAAATTCACGGTGGATTATTATTCCGGCGCGGGGCCGACGACGAGGTAATCGCCGAATACGGCATCAAACCCATCGACCTTCTCGTGATTAATCTCTACCCTTTCGAACAAACCATCGAGAAGCCGTCGGTCACCCATGAAGAAGCCATCGAACAAATTGATGTTGGCGGGCCGAGCCTACTGCGTGCGGCAGCTAAAAATTTTAAATACGTCACGGCAGTCATTGACTCTGCCGATTATTCAACGATTTTATTCGAGATGAACGCTCAAGACAGGAAAACCTCTTTGGAGACTCGTCAGCGCCTGGCGCAGAAAACGTTTGCCTATCTTTCCCGCTACGATTCTGTTATTGCGGATTATCTATTACACGGAAATGAAAAACAGAGTTTTCCTCTGTCTTTTTCTTTAAATTTTCGAAAAAAAATGGATCTTCGATACGGAGAAAATCCGCATCAACACGCTGCACTGTACGTTCCGCCAAAAGAAACAGCCAGTCTCGCTGAAGTTAAACCGATACAAGGAAAACCGCTCTCTTATAATAATTTTTTAGATGCCGATTGCGCTTATCGTTGCGTGAATGATTTTTGCTCGGATATTCCCGCGTGCGTCATCGTAAAACACGCGACTCCGTGTGGTGTGGCGCAGGCTGAAACTCAATTAATTGCCTACGAAAAGGCCTATTCCAGCGATCCCCTATCGGCATACGGCGGGATTATTGCCTTCAACACGCCCGTCGACGTGGAGACCGCGAAAAAAGTCATTGCTCAGCAATTTGTTGAAGTGATTGTTGCTCCGGATTTTACGCTACCGGCCTTGCACGCGCTGGTCCAGAAACCCAACATCAGCGTACTGCCCTGCACCTTACCGAAAGGCGAGAAAAGTTACTCTTTCCAAACGATCTCAGGCGGCGTGTTGGTGCAAGACGTCGATGCCTCGCTGCTTGAACCCAAAGAAATGCACACCGTCACGGAACGACAACCTACGGTGGATGAAATGACAAACTTATTATTCGCCTGGACGGTCGTTAAATTCGTTAAATCGAACGCGATTGTATACGCCAGAGATCGAATGACGCTCGGCATCGGCGGTGGGCAAACCAGCCGTGTTTTTGCCGCGAAAATCGCTATATTAAAAGCCAAAGAAGCCAACCTGAATCTACAGGGTGCTGTGATGGCCTCAGATGCGTTTTTTCCCTTCTCCGACAGCATCGATCTCGCCGCACAATTGGGCATTACTGCCATCATCCAACCCGGCGGCTCGAAACAAGACGCTGAAGTCATCGCAACCGCTAACAAAGCCAATATTGCGATGGTGTTCACCCACCAGCGGCATTTTCGGCATTAAGGGTTACTGCTCGAAATCCATTTGCGACCCAAATTTGTAGCCTGGGTGAAGCCCCCGCTTCTCGGGGCGTAACCCAGGAATTCCTTGATTTCGCAGTGGCCTGTCCTCGCCTTGCGGGGACTACATCAAGGCTACTCCCACAGGCTACGGATTCATTGCAAATGACCTATTAATCAGCTATTCTTTTTTTCAGATAATCTGATATTCAGAGAGTACGGTATGAAGAAAGAAGTGACTAAAATCGGAAAACGTGGCGTTGTTGTCATCCCCGCGGCTCTGCGTCAACAATTGCACCTTCACGAAGGTGACCTCATGATCGCCGAAAACCACGGTGATGGTATTTTACTAAAACTCGCGGTAGCCTTACCCATAGAAATGTACAGTCCCGAACGTAAGGCGGAATTCATTTTGTCCAATGCCGTTGACCCATCCGACTACAAGGCCGCTCGGAAAGAAGTCAAAGCCATGGGATTGGACCCGGATAAAATCCCCCACAAAAAACCAAAAGAAAAAAAATAAACCATGGACAGACTCTTTTTGGATGCCAATGTATTATTTTCGGCTGCCTATCGAAGCCACAGTGGTATTAAAAAATTTTGGTCGTTGTCCTCAGCCAAACTGATCACTTCAAGTTACGCACTTGAAGAAGCCAGACGAAACCTCACTCATCCCGATCAACACAAACGTTTAGACACGCTGATAAAACCCATTGAAGTACACACCGAATATGACGAAACACTCATCCCTCCCAACATCACGCTCAGAGACAAAGACCGTCCTATCCTAGCAGCCGCTATCGGAACCCGCGCTCATTACCTCATTACCGGTGATAGTCGAGATTTTGGTAGCTTTTATGGCAAACAAATTTCAAATGTCATGATTTTGACGCCGTCTGAATATCTGCAGAGGCGCCCTTAACCAGGCTTCTCATATCGTCTTCTCTTGTAAACTTAATCCAGACACGATGTTACCCATTTAATCTTTATTAAACCTTAAGGAAATTCACTTTTCCCGTCATTCTGCGCAAGCACGTTTGACACTAACGTGACTAAAAAATCAAGTGGTTACTTACTTTTCTTGGGATTTTTGTAAGCGTAATTGAAGTTTCATATTCAGTGCGAGCGCAATTCTAACTAAAGTTTCTAAAGACGGAATAAAGGCACTGCTGCCACTTTCAATGCGAGAAATGACTGACTGAGTAGTTCCTATTTTTTTAGCCAATCCCGACTGAGTTAAATGGGCTGTTTTTCTCGCATGGACAATCATTTCAGCAATGTTATTGATAATTTGCTCGCGCGCATAATGCGCAGCAAATTCAGGATCTTTCTTTAACTTCTTATTAATGTAATCAGTTAACGTAAGCGCTTTCATTTTTAAATACCTCACTCATACGTTTCCCAGCGGTTTCAATTTCCCTTCTTGGAGCCTTTTGTGATTGTTTCTTATAAGCGTGAAGCAGCACAATGTTAATGCCTTTAATACAAACATAAAAAAAACGGTACCCACCCCTATGCGTCTTTATTTTTATCTCCCAAAGAGGCCCTTTAATTTGTCGAAAGATGACTCTCGGGCTATCAAATCCAAGCTTTTCTACATTTTCCAGGCATCCTGTTACTCGAGCATTCTCGTCCGCAGGCAATCGTTCCAAGAAATCGGCTACGGGCCGCCGGCCATTGTAATTCTGGTAAAATTTTACTTTCATTTGATTATAGCATTAATGCGATATTTATGCAATTGGGAAAAGTTAACAGAATTTTCTCGATTCGGGTATACCGGGGTATGCGTCATCCCGAGCGTATCGCGAGGGATCTTCCAGCTAATCTCAAGTCCCCGCAAGGTGGGGTCAGGTCACCTCGTCGCATGGCTCCTCGGGATGACACGAATGGGATTGTTGGGCTTCATTTCATTCAGCCCAACCTACAGCGAAGTCCGATACCCTACTTGATCATGGAATAAAATAAATATAATTGGGATATTTAAAAGTCGCATCGCTGTATCCGCCTTTTAAATCGCTGTACTGATCACCCATGTTCACAACCACGTCATAACCGCGATCCACAATTAATTTGCGACGGGAAGATTTGAAGGGTATCGCAGAACGTAAACGATAATCATTCGGCTTTAAATACACATGCGCCCACTTTGTATAACCCGCTGCCTTGAGGTTTTTTTCTGTTCCTGATCGATCTCGTTCACGACGTCCGGTAATAAAAAATACCGACACACCGTGCTGAACGGCATAACGATAAAGTTTTAAGGTGGGTTCAATCGCCGGCGCATCCGTCCGCCTATACACCGCATCAATTTCTGCATTCGTCCCACCGAAATTAAGCCTTTTCAACGCAGCATAACTCGACAACGACGTTTCATCGATATCGAATACAAGAGCGAGTTTCTTAGGATGTACCGATTTATTATTTTCATTGACTCGTTTTTGTAAATAACGTTCGGCCTTATCTCCCACGCGCGACATCGCCGCCTCATAAGCACCCGATTGATGATAGTCAATGATTTGATTTTTTAATATGCTTAAGTTTATCGCGGGTGTAGCAAAAACCGTACTCAAACATAAACTAAGCGCAAGAACAAGCAACTTTAATTTATTACGCATAAAGATATCCCTCTAAATTTGAATAACAAAAAGGTTATTTAACAGAAAAAGAATATAGTATACGTCTTTTTTGTAAATTACGCCCGAGGGGTGCTCCCGCTGCGCGGGACAGGCTCCGGCGACAGGGCCCCAAGGGCGAATTTACAGAAAAAAGGAGGCGCTATCAAAAAGATTTATCCGCCATTTCCAAACAAACGCGCACCGCTTCATCGGGATCAAGCGCTTTACTCACCGCCGAAATAACAGCAACGTTACTTACGCCCGTTTGCAATACCTCAGGAAGCTGCGCCACCCCAATGCCACCGATCGCCACCACCGGATACGGCGACAAACGACACCAATCACGCAAACGATCCAATCCTTGCGGCGCAAAGGGCATCGATTTCGTCGTCGTTTCGTAAATCGGGCCAAAAGCAATATAAGAAGGACGATAATAATGTGCCCGCGCCAGCTCAAAAAGACTGTGTGTGCTGATTCCTAATCGAAGACCCGCGCGGTGAAGAGAGGAGACATCAGCAGCGTCTAAATCCCCTTGACCCAAGTGAACACCGTACGCACCGTGTTTAATCGCAAGTTTCCACTCATCATTAATAAATAATTTTGCATTGTATTGGCGACTGATTGCAACGCTCTGCGCAACAGCATCTTCAACCTCAGACAAATTTTTATTTTTAATACGTAACTGAATCGTGCGAACACCTTGGGACAATAAACGCCGTACCCAAGAAACACTGTCTGCAATCGGATAAAACCCCAAACGATCGCACGCAGGGAAAGAGGGCTGCGGCTCTCGGGGCTTATCGAACGTAATCCACGGTAGATCGCGCGAATGAGAAGGGAATCCTGCCCGCCCCAGAATATCCCGCGAACCGTATCGGTAAGCAGTACGAATACCGGCTTGTACGACCATTTTTGCTAAAACAATCGCGCCTTCTAAAGAATAATTCAGTGCAAGAGCAGCTGTAATCGCAGTACTCAATGAACAACCCGTACCGCGCGCATTTTTATTATTTATTCTTGGAGTATTGATCCAAAAGGACCGACGACCGTCGGTAAAATAATCCGAGGCCAGAGCCGTTTCTCGATGCCCCCCTTTAATCAGCACCGCGTGTGGGCCCAGCGCTAATAATTTTTGAGCGGCTTTTTGGATCCCATCATTATCGCCAATCTTCATCTGCACTAAATATTCCGCTTCTGGAATATTTGGCGTTAACAACGTTGCTTTTGGAAGTAGTTTATCTTTCATCGCGTTAATCGCAGCATCATCGATTAATGCTGTTCCCACCGAAGCATGCAACACGGGATCACAAATCACGTGCCCCGAATAACTTTTTAAATAATCGGAAATCACTTCGATGATTTCTGCCGAACCCAATAAACCCAATTTAATTGCCGCGGGTGTAGATTCTTCACACAATACTTCAATCTGCTGTGACAACACTTCCGGTGAAACCGGATAAAGGGAAGCCACGCGTCGACTGTTCTGTGCCGTGACAGTGGTGATGATCGACGCGGCGTGCACACCCAAATCACACGCCGTTGCCAGATCCGCTGAGATACCGGCACCGCTGCTGCAATCTGCTCCGGCGATCGTCCAAATTAGAGGTTTTTCGTTGGTGTTCATGAAGCAAACGGCTTTCCAATTAACGGCGTTGACGCGCTCGCCATCTCTCGTGCCGGCATGATTCCCGCTTCATAGCCCCGACGTCCGGCTTTAACAGCGTTCGCAAAAGCCTCCGCCATGGCGACCGGGTCGCCCGCCAAAGCTACGGCGGTATTCAATAATACCGCATCAAAACCCAACTCCATCGCAAAAGCAGCGTCGGAAGGTTTTCCAATTCCCGCATCAACAATTAACGTGATCTCTGGAAAACGCTCGCGCAACAGCCGCAACGCGTACGGATTAATAATGCCTTTTCCGCTGCCGATGGGTGAAGCCCACGGCATTAACACGCGACAACCGCAATCCACCAATCGCTGACATACAATTAAATCGTCCGTGCAATACGGCCATACTTCGAAGCCCTGTTTAATCAATTCTTCGGCTGCTGTAATCAACTCAAACGGATTCGGTTGCAACGTATAATCATCACCGATGACCTCTAACTTTATCCAATTCGTTTGAAACAACTCGGAAGCCATTTTCGCGGTTACAATCGCTTCTTTTGCGCTAAAACAGCCTGCAGTATTCGGCAACACGTGACACGACAAGCTTTTCAATAACTCCCAAAACGTATTTTTTGCACCACTCGACAACTGCCGACGCAACGATACCGTAATAATTTCAACCTGAGCAGCTTTAATTGCGTCGCACAAAATTTCTGGGGATGGGTATTGTGCGGTGCCCAACAATAATCGCGACGACAATATTCGCTCTCCTACGTGCCACATCGCTCATCCTCCCTGCATGGGCGTTACGATTTCCACGCGATCGCCCGTTTTTAAAATTATTTCTGTGTAATTCGCACGCGCAACAAACGTCTCATTAATAGCAACCGCAAATGCACCATTGCGAAAATTCCATTGCACCAACGCGTGCGCGAGCGTGCACTCAGGATCAATCACCGCTGGTTTTCCGTTTAACGTAATTTCAATCACGAGTCACCTCTCAAAAAATAGACCGTAGCCTGGGTGCAGCCACGCTTCGTGGCCTGTCCTCGCCTTGCGGGGAGCGTAACCCAGGAACCCAGGAATCCCTTGATTGCGCATGGCTCCATCAAGGCTACGAATTCGCTACAGTTCAGCCCAACCTACGTTAATGCGCTCCACCACCTCATCCACCAACGCCGGCGCAAGTAAAAACCCATGCCGATACAGTCCATTCACCGCTGTAAACCCTTGCGAAAACAAAGTACGCGGTAAATTATCGTTGAGCGCCGGACGAGTTCCCGTCACCGTTTCAATAATTCGCGCTTCAGCAAATCCTGCGTGCACACTGTACGCAGCCGATAATAACTCCAAACAGGTGCGCACGGAGATCGGAGAAACATCGTTCGACTCAATCTCACTCGCACCCAACAAATAACGCTGTTCGGGTCGCGGAACAATATAAATACGATAACGCGGATGCAACAAACGAATCGGCCGATGAATGTGTACCTCCGGCGCATATAAATGAATTAACTCGCCGCGCACGTGACGCAAATCCGAAAATACATCACCCGCTCCTCCACCCCGACAATCGAATACCCAATCAAAAGTATAACGGCGATCGCTTTCAATAAAATGTGACCCTACTTTTTCAACATTTGAATTGAAATGCCAATCCACTCCATGAGAATCTAATTCATCCGCCAGCGCTACCAATAGCGAGCGTCCATCGATTTGACCTTCTTGTGGCAGAAAGTAACCGTGCTCAAAAGTGAGCTCAGGCTCTAATTCCCGTAATTGTTCTTTTGTCACGTCTTCGATAAAAGCGTCAGCCGTACGAATTCGTAGCCTTGATGGAGCGCCAGCGAAATCAAGGAATTCCTGGGTTACGCCCCGAAGCGTGGCTGCACCCAGGCTACAATTCCCTCCATCAAGGCTACGGACTGAAAGTTTCCGCGACAATTGTTGCCCGAAACGAATCAATTCAGAATAATCGTGCGGATGAGCAAGAACCAGGCTTCCCATTTGCTGAAAATAAACGGACCGTTTTAATTCCGACAACCACTCTGGCCAGCGTTTTAATCCGTAATTACCAAAGCGTAAAACTTCCAATTCAGCGTTTTCCATTTCGGACAGCGGCGATAACATTCCTGCGGCTGCATAAGCCGCACTGGAACACCCCGCTCGATCACCTTTATCAAATAAAGTGATTTCCCATCCCATTTTCGCCAAACGCCACGCCAACAGTCGGCCCATTAAACCGGCGCCCGCAATGCCCGCTTTCATCGTTATCCCTCTTTCACATATAGCTCGGATCCTTTCGCGACAAATTCCTCGGATTTTTCCGCCATTCCTTTCTGAACGAATTCCCGCACGTCTTGACTGATTTTCATCGAACAAAATTTTGGACCACACATCGAACAAAAATGCGCGTGTTTTGCCGCTTCTTTTGGCAACGTCTCATCGTGAAATTCACGGGCTTTTTCTGGATCGAGTGACAAATTAAATTGATCGTGCCAGCGAAATTCGAATCGCGCGCGCGATAATAAATCGTCGCGTAAGCGAGCTGCCGGATGTCCTTTGGCAACGTCTGCTGCGTGCGCAGCGATTTTGTACGCCATCAAACCGTCTCTGACGTCTTGTTTATCCGGAAGACCCAAGTGCTCCTTGGGCGTCACGTAACACAACAAGGCACAACCGTACCAGCCAATCATCGCCGCACCGATGCCACTGGTGATGTGGTCGTAACCCGGCGCAATATCAATCGTGAGTGGACCCAGCGTGTAAAAAGGCGCTTCGTGGCAATATTCCAATTGCTTTTTCATGTTAATTTCAATCAAATGCATCGGAATGTGTCCCGGTCCTTCGTTCATCACCTGCACGTCGTGTTTCCACGCAATTTGATTTAATTCGCCCTGTGTTTTTAATTCCGCAAATTGCGCTTCATCGTTGGCATCGGCAATCGATCCCGGTCGCAATCCATCGCCCAAAGAAAAACTCACGTCGTACGCGCGCATGATTTCACAAATTTCTTCAAAATGCGTATACAGAAAATTTTCTTTGTGGTGCGCGATACACCATTTTGCTAGAATAGCGCCCCCTCGCGAAACAATTCCCGTCACGCGTCTTTCGGTTAAATGAATATAACGCAGCAACACACCGGCATGAATCGTAAAATAATCCACGCCCTGTTCGGCTTGCTCAATCAACGTATCACGGAAAATTTCCCACGTGAGGTCTTCAGCCACACCACCCACGGCTTCGAGCGCTTGATAAATCGGTACCGTGCCAATCGGCACGGGTGAGTTTCGAATAATAAATTCCCGAGTTTTAGACAGATCTTTTCCAGTGGATAAATCCATCACGGTGTCCGCACCCCACCGCGCCGCCCAAATCATTTTCTCCACTTCTTCTTCGACAGACGACGTGACGGCTGAGTTTCCAATATTCGCGTTGACCTTCACCAAAAAATTCCGGCCGATAATCATCGGCTCACTTTCAGGGTGATTAATATTAACGGGAATAATCGCGCGGCCGCGCGCGACTTCGTCTCGAACAAACTCCGGCGTTATTTCATCGGGAATACACGCGCCGAATGAATTACCGCGAAGCCGTGCTTCGCGCTCTGAATCACGCATCGAATGCTGCAGCGCAGCATTTTTTTGATTTTCACGAATGGCAACGTATTCCATTTCCGGCGTGATAATGCCGCGTCGTGCATACGCCAATTGCGTGACGGCTTGCCCATTTTTTCCGCGTCGTTGACGGCACGGAAAAGCAGAATCCCCGCATAATTGACTCTCATAAATCCCCGTATCACCACGCGACTCAATCCACGATTCCCGCAACCGCGGTAATCCCCGATGAATATCAATGAAGCTATTGGGATCGGTGTACGCCCCCGAGGTATCGTACACGCAGAATTTTTCACCCGTCGTTAAATCAATTTCACGCATGCCCACGCGCACATCGGGGTGCAATGCACCGAAAACGGTTATTTTTTTCGATGCCGGATAGGATTGACGAGCATTTTTGAGAGAATCGGACATGGTGCCTCCTTTGTTCCAGGAAAGAAGCGCACGTCGTCATGTCGCTCTCTTCCCTTCGCAAGTATTAACTTACAGGTTCAACGGGTCCAACCTTTTATGGTCATCTCAGCCTTTCGACTCCCCGAGAGAAAGGACAGCATAATGGAAGGTTCGTTTAAAAAGCAAGTATTTAACCCGGATTGTAGGAACAATTTAGTAATGTCACCTTGGGCACTTAAGTTAGGTAACCTAACAAGGTTATCCAACATTGCCGCTCTACCTACCCACAGCTGGTTAATTACCCACAGTGCACTGCAATAGCTATACGGACAGCAGTGGTTCTCATCTCAAGGTAAGCGCACCATAAAATACCGTTGAGTGGATCTACAGCACTCGTGTTTAATTACCGCTTAAGGAGTGGTGCATTTATTTTTTCTGCCAGACTGTATAATCTCGCTTCTACGCGTTATTCTATGTAAGTGGAATGATCTCTTAATTCGAAGCAAAAAATAATGGGGAATTGATCCATGCGCCATCGAAAAAAAGATAAAACTGTAGAGTTACAAAATTCAAATAGAGAATCATTAACCGAAATTCAAGGTAATAATAATGAAAGTTACTTTGATTGGTTATCGGATGAATTAGTGTTGAAAATTATTCTGTACCTCAGTTTAAGAGATATTTCCCACTTAGAACAAGCTTATTCACGATTTCAGAGCATTTCCTCAGATCGGACCTTAGTAATGCGTTATCTTTCTAACGATTATTTTTACCACTTGACTTTTAATATGCTTTGTTACGTTTCAAAAGGAGATAGTCCCGAGACGGCTTTAGAAAAAAATAGCCATTCTGAGACGTGGCTCCAACCCATAGTCCCCCTGTCCACGTTGATGAAGACGCTGGGAGCATTGCATTCTCAAGTAGTTGCTTTCTCTATTCCGCCTCGGAACTTGGTGACTGTAGATCAAATGAAGAAACGATTCAGTGAGCACCACATTGCTCTAGCGCGATCCTCTCGCGAGTCTTTATACAAGATAATTTTATATTCAAGCATATCGATATTTTTTGCTACCATTCCTGTTCCTGATTTGCAAGTAGCTGCTTTTCTTAGTAGGTTTATCAATATTTTCTTACCCCTATGGGTGTGCGGTTCAATTGCGTTAGAACGCGTGCGTATTGAAAAGCAATTTTCACATGAAAAATTAGAAGAAGAAGCGAAACGTGATTTTACTGCACGATTAGAAGAAAGTGCGTCGCTGATCTTTGGAAATAATACATCTCTATTTGAATCCTCTCAAGGTTTGGTTGCTTCGAGCGATAGCTGTTCTGAGGTTACAATCACCATCGATGACGAAGAAAATACAAGATACACGTTGTTCCATTGATGAACTTAATGAAGAAGACTCAATTTCCAATGACGTTCATTGCATTCTGTGAATCGCCAAAATAGTTGCTTTCGTCTTCTTTCTGGGTCCCATTCGAGAAAAACAATGGCTTAACTGATTGATAAAGTGATTTTTTAGAATTTCCAAGATTCAACAGATCAAGAAATAAATTATTTTTCCTATTTTCTTCGATTCGCCACTGTCTATGAGAGAATATTGGAGCAATGATGCAATAAATAGAAACTACCGCGGCGAAAAGATAAAAAGTCTTCGGCTCTATTCCATCTAATAATAACGAAAACAAATGCATCAAACGTGCGATAAATAGCATCAGCGCTAACCCACATGAAATTTTAACATCTAGATAAAAATTATTTTTCTTTCTCAGGCAGTGATGATATTGAACAGTGTTTAAGTAAGCTTCAGTAAATGCTTGGCCGGGTTCTTCTCGTTTTACGGTTGCTACGGCTTGTCGCAACTCATTTAGCGTACTCCTTATTTTAGGAAGCGGTTGATTAGGTGTCAGACGAGATAAAATCAACGGAGTAATCCTTTCAGAGCGAATATCATTCCTTTTTTTCGGAAATAAATCGAGCAGTGCTTTGTAGAGCGACAGACAGTCCTCTTCTAAGTAAGGGCTAAGGAACATCCGATCACTGAGTATATTCCTAAATCGCCGAGAAACTTTGGACATATTCTCTAAATCCTGACGATCCAGATAAGAAAGAATTCTTAACAGCAATTCATCCGGCAATGCCAGCAACCCGATTCGTTTTTGGATTTTAGGCAATTTTATTGAATGTCGCATGATCATGGCCCCCACTTGTGTTTTGCAAGCATATGCGAAGGAAGTTCATCATTCAAACTGAATCACAAAAATTTCACCGGCCCACAAATCCATCCAGGCCTCTAATGCACCCTAGCCCGGGTATTTCATATCGGATCTACTGCGGGAACAATAAACTCATTATCTTCAGACGCAACGGAATAGGAGGTTGATCTTCAGATTGAAATCAATAAATCAAACGCGCTGATCGTTTGGACTGCTTCCAACAAGCTTGCCCTAACCATGAATCAATGGAATTTCGAATAGCTGTTAGTATATTGCCAATGGGCTTATTCTGATAGATAAAACGTGATCATTGTCGGATATCTCCGCCAGAACTACTCGGGAGCAAACAAAACTGATATGATCCCAGCGTATGCGAGTTCTTATTATTGGTAACGGCGGGCGGGAACACGCCATCGCGTGGAAAGTCGCACAATCTCCGCAAGTGAAGCACATTTGGGTAGCGCCGGGAAACGCCGGTACAGCACAAGAACCCAAGACGCAAAACATCCCCATCCACCCCACCGACCTCAAGGCCTTACTGACATTCGCCCAACAGAAAACAATCGATTTAACCATCGTAGGTCCCGAAGCTTCATTAGCAGAAGGTATCGTCGACGTCTTTCAGCACGAGGGTCTCGCCGTATTTGGGCCGACGAAAAAAAGTGCGGAACTCGAAACCTCCAAAGCATTCTGTAAAGCATTCTTAAATCGATACCGTATTCCCACCGCGCGTTACGCGACATTTACGAATAAAACGGATGCTCTGAATTATCTCGAAAAACAATCTATTCCCGTCGTCATCAAAGCCAGTGGCCTTGCTTCCGGAAAAGGAGTCGTCATCGCGCAGACGAAAGAAAAAGCGGAAACAGCAATCATCAACATGCTGGAAAAAAAACAATTCGGTGATGCCGGGCGCGAAATCGTTATTGAAGAATTTCTGGAAGGCGAAGAATTAAGTTTTATCGTTTTGCTCGATGGAAAAAATGTGTTGCCTTTAGCGAGCGCGCAAGATCACAAACGCCGTGACGACGGCGATCACGGACCGAACACCGGTGGCATGGGCGCTTACTCACCCGTGCCGCGCATGACGACCGCATTACACGAAAAAATCATGGAACAAGTCATTGAACCAACGGTAGCGGGTCTGTACAAAGAAAATTTATCGTACACAGGATTTCTTTATGCGGGACTGATGATCACCAACCACAACGAACCCAAAGTGCTGGAATTTAATGTGCGCCTGGGTGATCCGGAAACGCAACCGCTCATGATGCGCTTACGTTCCGATTTGGTCTCGCTTATTCAAGCAGCGTTGCGCGGAGATCTCGATCGCGTAACTGTTGACTGGGATCCGCGTGCCGCACTCGCCGTGGTACTGGCCTCTAAAGGCTATCCCGATGATTACCGGCGGGGCGAGATTATTACGGGCCTTGATCAAATCCATGACCCCGACGTCAAAGTATTCCACGCCGGTACCCAACAACGCGATCAACATATTGTTACGGACGGCGGCCGCGTCTTAGCCGTTACGGCCCTCGGCCCCACCTTAAAAGACGCCCAGACAAAAAGCTACACCGCCATCCAATCCATTCATTGGCCCAGTCGTTACTATCGCCGGGATATCGGCAATCGGGCTTTGTTAAGATAGCCCGAGGGGTGGCGCCGGAAGCGGGGACCCCATCGCGCGCAGGCACGAGCACGATGGGGTGCTGCAGGCGACAGGACCCCGAGGGCAAAACCCACGGTAGTATGCCCCCCTTAATGCGTATATAATACGCAGTCGGCTGGCTTGATGTTGTTTTTTTGTACAATATGAATGAAAAAGAACCCCTATCGCCTTACTCTGTCGACCCCATCCCCGCGGTGGACCTCGGGCGCGAACCGCTCATGCAAACCCAAGCTACTCTTGAGTCACGTACTTTCGAAGTCGACGTTGCCCTTAATCCATTAGTGGCTGCTGCAGCACCCTTGCTCACCACAGCAACTGCACTGCAAGAACAACCTGACCCACCCAACTTATCGGATTTGTATCAACTGCTGTGTCACGAAATCAAAGTCTTTGAAAATAAATCTCACGGCTTGGGATATCGCTCCCCCGTCATCTTAGCCGCACGTTATTTTTTATGCGCCTTCATCGATGAAACCCTACTGTCTGCCGCGTGGGGCGAAAAAAGTCTGTGGTCTGAACAAAATTTGCTGAAGACATTCCAACGTGAATCCTGGGGTGGCGAACGATTCTTCGTTATTTTAGAACGCAGTTTTGAAGATCCCAAACCCCATCTTGATCTTTTAGAATTAGCCTATCTTTGTCTGAGCTTGGGCTACGAAGGTAAATACCGAAATAAACCAAAAGGTCACCACGAATTAGCTCAATGGATGGATCGCCTCTATACGCTAATTCGCGACGAGAGTGGAGAATGCTCGAAACGTTTGCTCGCCGCACCAATGATAAAGCCCAAATCAAAAAATTTATTTTCTCGCATTCCCTCCGTTTGGGTTACGATAATGGCCACCGTCATTATACTCGTTGGTATCTATACGCCTTACCACATACATTTAAGTCAAGTCACTGCGCCACTTCGGCAATCTTTGCAGAATTTATTACAATCACCGTCACCCGTAATGAGGTCGAGCGATGAACCGTCCTCCTAAAAAAATAATCAAATACGCGAGTGCTTCCCTGATTATTCTGTTGTTACTCTGGGTTGCAGGGCCCTTCATCGCCATCGATGGGAAAATACTGCTTTCTTCGGTAATTTCTCGTGTTATTCTGAGCGCCCTGCTTCTTTTGAGCTGGGGAATTTACGGAGTTTATGCGTGGATTTATCAAAGGCGTCACGTCATTATCGATTTCGATTTTCTGGCCCAATCCCTAAACCAACTTCGTCAGCACACTAAAATTGCTTTAACCGCAATAAAAAAACACCGACCGCGCCGACTGTTCCACGACAAACGCCCCTGGATACTCCTGTTGGGCGAAAAAGAATCCGGGAAAACCACGTTATTGGCACACGCAGACATTTCCGCAACTTCACCGCATCACTCTTCACTGAGCACCATCAAACCCACTAAAAACGTCGACTTTTGGGCGAGCGACGAAGCCATTTTTATTGATCCATCCGGTGCAATTTGTTTCGCGAAAAGTGAAGACAACGATAAACAAAAAGTTTGGCATTCTTTTTTAACAATGATTAAACAAAAAATACAACGACGCCCTCTACGACTCGTTTTAGTCATTAATGGTGAATCGTTAATTAACCTCGGTGACAACCTTAGCGTCTACGCAGAAAAATTATCGCAACACCTTCAGTCACTGCTCCTACTGAATAAATCTTTGCCCGTTTTTTTGATTGTTACGCAGTGTGATCGATTGAGTGGCTTTACTGAATTTTTCTCAGACTTGGACAGCGAGGAACGGTATCAAAGCCTGGGATTTTCCCTGTCGCATAATCCCGGCCATTTATCGTCCCATGAATTATTTAAAAAACAATCGACCGCCTTTTTAACCCGCCTAAACGAGCGGCTTATTTTTCGGCTGCACCACGAGCAAAACCAAATACGCCGAAGCCGTATTAACGATTTTCCTTTTCAAATGGAACAATGGGTAAAACAACTGGAAAAAATAATAGAAAAGCTGCCCCTCGAATCTACCGCGACGTTGGCCGAAATCAGTTTTACGAGCAGCGTACAAAGCAGCCAACCCATTAATACGCTCACGAAAAAACTTTCCCAGTCTGTTAATTTTATTCCCCTGATGGCAAACGCTCCCTCGCTACGCCACAAGAGTTATTTCATCCGATCCGTATTTCAAAAAATAATTTCAGACGAGCTCGATTCGCGTCAAAAAACTACTCCTCATTGGCGTCGCCTACTGAGTTACCCTATCGCGGCCGTCATTATTGTCGCTGGTTTGTTGACGTGGCATCATGTTTACCAACAAAATATCGCAGCACTCACTGTCGTCGAAATGAATTTAACTCATCCTTCGAACGATGAACCGTGGCTATCTCAATTGAACATGCTGCAAAAAAGCCTATCTGATCTTCATCACTACGGAATCGATCACGATCGATGGCTGGGCTTTGGGCAAGTTGCCGCGCTTCAACGAGAAATCAAAAAAACCTACGACCAATTAATTCAAACTCATTTCGTGCTTTATTTAAATCAAATAGTGACACGGCAAATTGAACTCAACATGAATAATGATCCGGCGGGATTGTACAATTCGTTGCAAATCTATTTACTGTTGGCTCAACCCGATCGTTTAGACGTGTCTCTAGTCAAAGCGTGGTTCACGCAATTTTGGAAAAACAGCTACCCCAATGATACCCATCACCAAAAAACACTCATGCAACATCTGGATAGACTCTTAGAATTAAAACACGTCATCTGGCCACTAAACGATTCATTAGTTCAGAACGCACAGAAAAAACTGCAACAACAACCGCTTGAACAAACAGCCTTTAAAGTATTGCAGAGCGAATACAAAAAAAACCCAACGCCGATCATTGCCGCTCAAAATTTGAAAAATATCGATACCTCAAACGCCACCGTACCGGCGCTGTATAGTTTCGACAACTTTAATTCGGTATTTAACACAGAAATTCCAAAATTAGCCGCAGCGATCAGCCACGGCAATTGGGTGATTGGCTCGATCAACGCTCAACCTCCAACCGCTACCCAAATCCAAACATTAACAGAAAAAATTCGGGCTCTGTACGTGCAAAATTACGTATCCGCCTGGGAGTCCGCGATTGGCCAAATTCAACTGAATACCCCGAAAAATTTACCCGAAGTACTGAGCGACATTAAATTATTATCGGATTCGAATTCGGCTCTGTGGAAAGATGTACAAGCCTCTTTAAATAATGACGTGATACAAGCGCATTTAACGGGATCGGATAATGCTTCGACCGCACTCACTAACCTCGTGCTGTTTTTGCAAAAAAATGGCGATTATCAAAATTTCCAAACAGCGTTACAAACGCTGTCACACTACATCAATAATATTGTCGCCTCCCCTTCACCCACTCAATCGGCTTACGACAGCGCCGTTATTCGCATGCAAGGCGACGGCAACGACACCCTCACTCAAGTTTTACAAATGGCTCAGAAATTACCAGCACCCGCCAATCAGTGGGTCACACTGTTAACCCGCAGCACTTGGAAAATTATGCTGCGCGATACACAACAATACATAAACACTCTGTGGGTATCGAGCATCGTTCCGGAATATCAAAATCACATCATGGACCGATACCCCATTTTTAATGATTCAAAGACGGATATTACCGAAACCGATTTCAATCGCTTTTTTGGACCGGGTGGAACCGTCGAATCGTTTTTCAATTATTATTTGAAGCCCTTTGTGGATACGCGACAAATTTATTGGACCTGGAAAAGTGTCGATGGTGAAAAAATCCCGATCAAACAAGACAACCTGGACATGCTCATTCGCGCATCGATGATCCAGAAAATGTTTTATACAGACGACCCAAACACACCAACAATACAATTCAATTTAACGCCCATCAATTTATCTCCGAACGTCCGTCGATTCGAACTCAATGTCGGAGGACAAATAGTTAATTACGAACCGGGTATTAAGAGAAGCGTGCATTTATCCTGGCCAGGCTCCGACGGCAAGTTCGTCACCCTACAATTTGTAACGTTAAATCCGAATCACGATACCCTGACCCTTGCCGGCCCTTGGGCCTGGCTGCACCTGCTGGATCAATCGCGCGTGCAAGCCACCAGTGACCCTAAGACGTTCCAAATGAGCTTTACCCTAAACGGCAACCGGGCGCAGTACCAAGTTACCGCTGATAATCCGGTCAATCCGTACCAGACCCAGCTGTTGTCTGCCTTCCGATGCCCCGACTCACTGTGATCATTTTTTGTACTAAACGGAGGCGCTTTTACCCAGCTGTACTATATTTTTCCGCATGGATAAATATGACGGAAGGGACGCCTCTCAATGGACCTTACTAATAGGAGGCGAAAATGAAAGCGATAGTATTGACTGCATTCCTGATGTTCTTAGCCTTAGGTGGGAAAGCGGCTTTTGCGGCCTCTACTTCACCACACTGTGGGCACGGAGATGGCTGTTACGAAACCCTAGCCGACACCATTCACATCGATGACAGCGCCAACGTCGTCGACAGTGAGGACGCCACGTTTATCCTTGATGACCCTTATACCAACATCATCACTGAAGGCCACGATGTGGTCGAAAGCTACTCAGGCCTTCCTGAACGCATTCATGGACACGGCGAGCGAGTCTTTATATTCAGCCCACGATTATTAAAGTGGGCCGCTTATGATGCCGAAGGTTATCTCGTCGCTTCGGGGAAGGCTAATGGGGGCTCAGGTTATTGTTCTGACCTGGGAGCACCTTGTCGCACCCCAACCGGAAGCTTTCGAGTACACGGTAAAGGTACCGCCTCCTGCGTATCGAATAAATTCCCTCTGGGTGAAGGGGGCGCACCGATGCCGTACTGCATGTACTTCAACGGAGGTTATGCGATTCACGGATCGCCTTATATTTCCAACCGAAACACCAGTCACGGGTGCATCCGGGTGCACACCGCCGCAGCGGCATGGTTACACCGTTACTTCATGACGCCCGGAACTAAAGTGATTGTCTTACCTTATTAAGACTAACCCAACATAAAGTGTCATTCCAAGCACAGCGCGGGATGACACTTTTTTTACGAAGAACAACTCACCTCAATTTTTTTGCTCCATTCGGGTGGTGGTTTGGCGTAGGATTCTTTTTCGGGTTGTTCGTCGTACGGATGCTCCAGCAGAGCTAACAGTTGATTAACTTCAGAAAAATCTCCGCCTTGTGCTTTTTCAATGGCAATTTGCGCTAGATAATTTCGCAAAATGTATTTGGGATTGGCTCGGTTCATCTTTTCTCGACGGGGATGATCGTGTGATCCTTCCGCGCGAAGACGATCGGCATACGTCATTAACCAGCGATCAAATCGTTCGCGATCGATAAAATAATTCCGTAACTCCGACGTCGATTGCTCCAACTGAAAATTACCTAATTGTCGAAAGAAAATCGTGTAATCCGCGTGGCTCTGTTGCAGCTGATGAAACAACGCATTAATTAATTCACGATCACCCGGCATCTCCTCTTGGAACCCTAATTTTTTTCTCATCAAAAGCCGATACGTATCGAGCAATATCGATTCGTATTGATTCAGACTGCTTGTCAATGCCTCGCGTGCAATCAGTCCCGATAAAGCGTGCGCCAAACAATTAAGATTCCACAAACCAATCCCCGGCTGCTGATCAAACGCATAACGCGCGAAATGATCCGAGTGATTGCAGATAAATTCAGCGTCGTAATTATCCAAAAATCCAAAAGGTCCGTAATCAAATGTCAACCCCAAAACAGACATGTTATCTGTGTTCATCACCCCGTGGGCGAAACCAACCGCTTGCCAGTGTGCGATGAGTTTCGCCGTTCGCTCGACGATCGCTTTAAAAAATAAAGAATACTGATCTGTTTTTTCACGAAATTCAGGAAAATAGTGAGAAATACAGTAATCCGCGAGCTGTTGAACATTATTCGGCTCTTGCCGATAGAAAAAATATTCAAACGTGCCAAACCGAACGTGACTGGGCGACAAGCGAAGCAGCATGGCTCCAGTTTCCACGGTTTCCCGATGCACTTTTTCATCGCTGCCCACGACACACAAGGCACGTGAAGTCGGTACACCAAGGTGATACATAGCTTCACTACATAAATATTCTCGAATACACGAACGCAACACCGCGCGCCCATCACCTTGTCGAGAAAAAGGCGTTTGCCCACTGCCTTTTAAATGCAAATCCCATTTTCCACCTTTTTTATTTTTTACTTCTCCCAATAATAAAGCGCGACCGTCTCCCAATTGCGGGACGTAACTGCCGAACTGGTGGCCAGCATACGCCATCGCAACGGGTTCAGAACCTGGCAGCAACTTACTCCCACTAAAATACTCGACAAAATCTGGGTTTTTAAATTCATTAGGATCTAAATCAATTAACCCCGCGGCAGAACGGCTGGCTGAAACCAAAATGGGATTCGACAAACTTTGCGGATTTAAACGGGCATAAAAAGTTTCTGGGAGATGAATAAACGTGTTTTCAAAAGTTAATTCGGTTAATTTACGCATCCGTGTTTTCTTCAGGCCACCAACAAGTCTCAGATTTTTTCTTCAAGAAATCCACGTACGCGCGATGAGCTTCCATTTCTTCCGCCGTCGCGCGAACGACGGTGAGCGGCTCCTGAGAAGCAACGACACGCTCCACGACAACGGGCCGCATCACCTCAGAAAAACCCGTGGAGTCGAACAATTGAGATTGACCACCCGTCATCAAGAGATAAACTTGCGCCAGAAGTTCTGCATCGAGTAAAGCGCCGTGGTACGTTCGATTGGAATTATCGACGTGATAGCGCTTACACAAGGCATCCAAATTGTTCTGTTGGCCGGGGTGTTTTCGTCGTGCTAGGGCAAGCGTATCGACAACAGAACAATAGTCCATCAGTGAAACATACGCGCGTTTTGTCAGTTTTAATTCGTGATTTAAAAACCCCACGTCAAAGGGCGCATTGTGAATAATCAACTCGGCATCACGAATATAATTCACCAACTCATCAGCAATATCTTTAAATAGCGGTTTATCCGCTAAGAATTGCTCCGTGATACCGTGAATGTCGGAAGCTGCGCGCTCAATAGCGCGCTCGGGGTTAAGGTAAAAATGCAAATAATTGCCGGTTAATCGGCGATTGATCATTTCCAAACAACCAATTTCAATCACCCGATGACCGTTCTCTGGTGACAGACCCGTGGTTTCTGTATCTAAAATGATTTGACGCATGGTTAGTTCCTTAACGTAATGTCAGTTTTTTGTCTTGGATCCTGGATAATTTGTTCATCCCTGAAACAAATTTCCAGGATAACCTGAGTTTTGGATAAGCGTTTTTCAATTTTACGCTTATCCAAAACTCAGGTTAACTCATCAATACCCCGATTCGCGAGAACATCCGCACGCTCGTTCTCGAGATGTCCGTTATGCCCCTTCACCCAATGCCAGGTAACTTCGTGGCGTGCGCTTTCTTTAGCAAGTGCTTGCCACAAATCCTGATTTTTAACCGGTTTTTTATTACTGGTTTTCCACCCGCGACGCTTCCAAACCGGCATCCACTCCGTAATTCCTTTTTTCACGTACTCCGAATCCGTGGTAATCACCACGCGACACGATCTTTTTAAGGCTTCCAAACCGCGAATCGCTGCAGTCAGCTCCATGCGATTATTCGTCGTATCGAGTTCGCCGCCATACAATTCCTGTTCCACACCGTTATAGCGCAACAGTACGCCCCAGCCGCCCGGACCGGGATTACCGCGACAAGCACCGTCACAAAAAAGATAAACAATGTCTTTTTTTTCACTCATGTTACATTCGTCGTGTGGGTTCGATGATCTCACGAACCCAGGTGCGTTTTTTCAACCATATTTTGCGTTCTTTTATCGGTTCGTACACGCGTTTCTGAGCAAAAATCAAATAAACGCCTCCCGCCATGGGTAAAAACAATTGCCCCAGCGTTTCTTTAAATAAAGTTCCTCGCCAACCAAAACAAAAAGTCTTACTCTTTAAAATCGTAAAATCCGATCGAATTAACCATCGTTTCACTTGCGCGCGCGACCAAAATTTCCCTTGCCACGGCATACTTTTCTTCGAACTCAGCAGTCGTTTCAACCCCATAAGACTCCACGGATTAAACCCAAAAATCAACACGTGCCCACCGGGGGCTAACGAGTGATGCACGTCTTTCAATAATTTGACAGGATAATGCACGTATTCCAAACGATGCACCAGCAAAACAACATTAATGCGGTTTGGCTGCACAGGCAGGTGCTGCTTATCACTGTGCACGTGAAAGCATTCATCCTTTTCTCCCAAACCAAATCGGTAGGGCACACGACATTCTTGGGAATGCGCGAGATCACTCGTTCCACCGATTTGCAAAAGACAATCGCCGTGTAATCTTTTCAGAAGACGCGCCGATTCCTCGCACTCTCGATCCTTAATCCAGGATCCTGGTTGTCTTTGATACCAGTTCTGCAGTGTATTCATTCGCAAATCCCTCGGAAATCCCTCAGCGATCCCCGCCCTCAATGATAGCTATATCTGGGTCATCATGCATCCCGAGGAGCTAGTGTTCCGTCAAATAAGTTTTTGGCAAAGTATTATGAAGTCCCCTGGCACAAAGGAAGGCTTCATTGGCACCCGCAGGGTGAGGCGGAAACCGTACAAAGCGAAGCTTTGTACCCGCCCGAACGCCCGCCACGGAAGGCGGGCCGGGTGCATATAGAAAAACGACTGTACGAGTACAGGGAAGTACGCAAGAAAACGGGATCGGACCCTGAGACAGGAAGTCGAATTTCGCGACCTGTTTATTCCAAGCCAGCGCAAGCCGAGGAGTGCCAGAAGCCTGCCTGTGTGCCAGGAGACTTCAACACCCATGCTGTTCAAATATTGAACAGCATGGCTTGATTCTTAAGCCATTTGCCCGTAATATCCCTTCGATGCGCAAGCGGATCCTCAAAAAATTTGCTGTTGTGCTCTTTGCTTCCTGTCTCATCGGCATGCCTATCATTGCAACGCCGGCTGAAGGACCCAAGCAGCGACCATGGCATTTCAGCGACCTTTTCACGAACGGTCATAACCTGTGGCCCGCGATCAGTCGTGAGCTCACGCTCGAAGAGCAGTACAACGAGAATTCCTACGTTAAAAAGCAAATCCTTTGGTTTCGCAAACAACAAGACTACCTCATCGAGCTGACGCGCAACTCAAAGCCCTACATTTATTACGTCCTGGAACAAACCCGTAAACGGGGGATGCCCGCCATTATTGCTCTCCTCCCCATGATCGAGAGCAACTACAGCCCCTTTCAAAATTCACGACGCGGAGCAGTAGGGCTGTGGCAGTTTATGCCGGGAACCGCTTCTGGATTCGGCCTGGTGATCAATTGGTGGTACGACGGACGCCGAGATGTCGTTGCCTCAACCAACGCTGCGCTGAACTATTTGCAGTACCTACACGATTATTTTCACAGTTGGCTGCTGGCCATCGCGGCCTACGACGCGGGCGAAGGAACGGTTATTTCGGCCATTCATTATAACAAACGCCACCATCGTGCGACGGACTTTTGGGCACTTCCGCTGCCTTATGAAACTAAAGTTTACGTACCCAAGCTGCTGGCGCTCGCGAATATTATCAAAAACCATAATCAGTACGGCTTGCACTTAGTTCCTGTTGAAAACCGACCGTTTTTCACCACGGTCACGCTCCAAAAGCAGGTAAACTTAAGTCATCTGGCCAAAATGGCAGACGCTTCTCCTAAAACGATGAAGCATTTAAATCCCGGATTTCGTCGCGAAACAACGGCGCCCAACCGCACGTATCATATTTTAGTGCCCGTCGCGAAAGCCGATACCCTAGCGGCTCATCTGGCCGACTTGCACGCGCGACCCACGCACACAACCAACTACTCACAAGGGGAGTATCATCGCGTGCGTTCGGGAGATTCGCTGAGCTTACTGGCAAGCCGATACCACACCAGCATCCGTGAAATACGCAATCTGAACAAACTAAAGAGTAATATTATCGTGATTGGCGAAAATTTACTGGTCCCAGAAGCACACGCCGAAACGTTTCGCGATAAACACCTAAAAACTTTCAAATAAAATGATTTTTTTTGGCCTGATTATACAAAGTCTCGCGAAATTTCGGGTGCGCTATTTCGATTAATGCTTTTGTTCTTTCCGTGGTTGACTTTCCCATGAGTTGGCAGTAACCGTATTCGGTTGCAACGTAATCCACATCCAAGCGAGTATCAGTGGCAATTGAAGACAACCTCGGGACGATACGTGAAACTTCACCGTTTTTAGCGGTTGAAGAACTGGCCAAAATAGATTTTCCATTTTCAGAGTAAGAAGCACCGCGCATAAAATCCAGTTGACCACCCACACCAGAAAATTGATGACCAATAAATTCTGCGTTTACTTGTCCACTAAAATCAATTTCAACAAAAGAATTTACTGCAACCATATTTCGGTTTTGACTGATGACTGTAGGTTCGTTCACATAAGAAACGGGCAAGCAAGCCATAGAAAAATTGTTATCCAGAAAATCATAAAGTTCACGATCACCGGTAGCAAAAGTAAAAACGCTCACATAAGGATTCAGTGTTTTTTGCGTGTTCGTCACTACTCCCATCTTGATTAAATCCACCAGCCCCGAAGTGATCACTTCCGTATGAATGCCTAAATTTTTATGACCCATTAACTGTTCACACACCGCATTCGGCACACCACCAATACCCATTTGGATAGTAGCGCCATCCGAAATTAATGAAGTAATGTATCGGCCAATTTGCTTGTCCAGTTCCGTTGCGCCCCGCGATTTTTCCTCGGGAAGGGGAACGTGGTTTTCCACAATGTGATCCACTTCAGAAACATGGAGTAACGTAGCGCCCGCCGTACGCGGCATATTTTCGTTAACTTCGACAATTAATCGCTTGGCGTAACGAGACAACTCAATAGAATAATCCCCATTCGTTCCAAAATTAAAGTACCCGAATTTATCCATGGGCGTAACCGTTACTAAAAAGGCGTCCAATTCCGTTATTTCTTGAATGACTTTTGGGTATCGGCTAAAGGAAATAGGTACGTAATGAATATACTTTTTCCCTTTCTCAAAACCTTTCTGAGCCAACTCAACTTCTGCTTTGCTCAGCATAGAAGAATAAGGACGTATCACCTCCAGCAAATCTTCCTGGAAAATAGTTTGGATGGCGACGTCACCGCAACGTATGTAGTAAACTTTTAAATGCTTAATGTCACCTGCTCGTGCACGCTTTGCGAGCGCCGTCAGCAATGCGGGCGGCGTAGAAGCACGCCTTCCCATCGAGATAACGCCTTGTGGTGGAATATAGGAAATGGCATTTTCTGCCGTGGTTAATTTTTCTTGATAAAGTGTGTCAACGTTCATCCGCATCCTTACGCTGAATAATGCAAGTATTATAAAAAAGCAATGGGAAAGTTACAACTTCATTTCCGTTTAAATTTTCCAAAAAATGAATACGCCACCGGCACCACAATTAATGAAAAGAACGTGCCAAACAGTAATCCGCCCACAATAACCCAACCGATGTGCTCGCGACTGATGGCACCGGCTCCGTGCGCAAAAGCCAGTGGGAGCGCGCCAATCACCATCGCCGCCGTGGTCATTAATATGGGACGTAAACGAACTGCAGCCGCTTCAACGATGGCGTCGATCAACGCCATTCCTTGACGCCGTTTTTGATTGGCGAATTCCGTAATCAATATCCCGTGTTTCGCAATTAATCCGATCAACGTAACAAAGCCGATGTTGGTATAAATACTCATACTGTTGCCCGTTAGCTTCAAGGTAAATAGCGCCCCCACAATAGAAAAAGGCACGGTTAATAGAATAATAAACGGATCGATAAAACTCTCAAATTGAGCTGCCAGTACCAAATAAATAAACACAATCGCCAAAATAAACGAGCCCGCCATGGTGTGGCGTGACTGCAATAATCGCTTAGCAACACCTTTAAACGTAAACTGGACGCCATCGGGCAACGTTTGCTTTGCGGTATTTTGTAAATAGTGAATAACGTCTCCCATTGCCGCACCGGGTGCCAACTGAAACTGAAGCGTATCGGCACGCAAACGATTTTCGTGCGGTAATTCCTGCGGCGCTACGATTTGCGAAATGCGCGCCAAATTCGACAACGGAATCATGTTCCCCGTGGTACTGCGTACGTACAACTGATTGATGACGTCTACTGTTTTTAAATCTTTTTGTGGTATTTGCAACAACACATCGTAATCCCGAGCGTTCCAGTTAAATTGTGTCACGACTGAACCACCGAGCATGGTTTTCAATGTATTGGTGATGTCACCAACGTTTACGTTTAATGCCGCCGCTAAATCTTTCTTCACTTTCACCACAAATTGCTTGTCGTTCATTTGTAAATCTTGATCGCTGCTGGAAATGCCCGGATAACTTTTCGTTTGATTCATAAAATTTTCTGCAATCGTGTGCAACGCATCGTAACTGGCGTCGGTGCTGAGAACCATCTGAACCGAATCACCGCTGCGGCCCCCACCGCCGAGCGTACTCATATTAAATGCCGCTAATTGTGCTCCTGGAATTTCACGCGATTGCTGCATCACTTGTTTCATAATCTGTTGTTGGCTGTGCAGCCGTTTATTCCGTGGTTTTAACACCACAAAGCCAAAACCGCCGCGATCCATGTCGTCCATCGCTAATACCGATTGCACTCCGGGTATTTTACGTATCATCGTTTCTACTTTTTGGCTGTACTCGTTTAAATAAGAAAAGCTGGCGTTTGCCGGCGGTGTGATATTAATCAGAAAAGCCCCCATATCTTCCGACGGAGTTAATACCGAAGGCAATGAGGTAAAACAAAAAACGCCCAGCGCCGCTAACCCAACCAACGCCGTGACGACCCAGCCTCGATGCCCCAACACGCCTTTCAACACGCGTCGATACCCATCCATGAGTTTTTTAAATGTTTGATCGAGCCAAGCAGGATAATTCCAACGATTAGTGTTCGTACCCGGCAATTTCAAAAACCGCGCGCACATCATCGGTGACAAGGTTAATGCGACAAATCCGGATAAAATCACCGCCAACGCCAATGTAAATGCAAATTGCCGGAATACAATGCCCGTCATTCCGGTGGTAAAACCAATCGGTGCATACACGGCCGCAAGCGTCAGCGTCATCGCAATAATGGCGAAACCAATTTCCCGGCTGCCCTTCAGCGCGGCTTGAAAAGGTGATAACCCTTGTTCCATGTGGCGATAAACGTTTTCTAAAACCACAATCGCATCGTCTACGACTAACCCAATCGCCAACACCAACGCCAGCAAAGTAAATACGTTAAGGCTGTAACTCAGAAAATAAATCAACGCACACACGCCAATTAAACAAATGGGAATGGTCATGCTGGGAATCAGCGTAGAACGCCAGGATCCTAAAAAAGCCAGCACAACCAGCACCACCAAAACCACTGCAAACAACATGTCGTGATAAACCGTGTCCACAGAGGCTTTTAAATAAGTCGTGTTATTCCAAATGACATTGAGCTTCATACCTTCTGGTAAGCTGTTTTGTAATTTTTGCAGTGACTGTTGCACTTCTTTCGCAACGCTAATGGGATTAGCGGTGGCTTCGGAATAAACACCAATACCCACAGCGGTTTCGCCATTAACACGCATCACACTGTCGGTATTATCCGGACCGACTTTAATGTTAGCGACGTCACCAAATCTCAGAAAATAACCGTTGTCATCGCGGATTACTAAATTCTGAAATTGATTGGCGTTAGTCAATTCCCCTTGACTCAATACGCTGTAATAACGACCCTTACTTTTGATTTGCCCGCTCGGTACATTGACGTTTTGATCGGTCAACACTTGTGTGAGGTCATTCACCGTGACGCCGTGCGCCGCCATTTTCGTAGGATCTAATAAAATTTTCATCGCGTAATCGCGTTCGTTATAAAGCTCAACGTTAGAAACACCCATTTGTTGCGCTAACTGAGGAACCAGATATCGGTTCGCGTAATCCGTCAGTGCCATGGGCGACAAATTCGGACCACTCAGCGTAAGAATCATCGTTTGCAAACTGTTGGGGTCCCGCTTTTGAATAACGGGCGGATCGGTGTCTTTTGGCAATTCCGTAGAAACAGTCGCGAGTGCGTTACGAACGTCATTCACCGCGGTGTCCACGTTCACATCCAAATTAAATTGCAAAATAATTCGGCTGGATCCCTGCTGACTGGTGGAGTGCATGCTTTCCAGTCCGCTGATTCCAACCAAATCGTTTTCAATGGGGATCGTGATTTGCGATTCAATAATGCTGGCGCTGGCACCCGCGTAAGTCGTGGCGACGCTGATAATGGGAGGATTGACAGTGGGGTATCCACTCACGGGAATGCGCATAAACCCAATAATTCCCACCACCACCAGAATCAAACTTAAGACGGCGGTAAAAACAGGGCGTCGAATGCAAAAATCAGTGAATTTCAAGGCTGAATCTCATTAACCACGGTTCCATCGTTTACCATTTGTTGGCCGGAAACAATCACCACGTCACCAGGTCTTACCCCACTGAGAATTTGTACCCGATTATCAAAAGTTTCTCCCGTTTGTACCGGCACCGATTGTGCTTTTCCATTCACAACACGGTATACCTGAGATCCTGTAATCGTCGGAACAATGCTCGACTCCGGCACAACCACCCCCGTTTCACTCACGCCCGTGGATTGCTCAATTTTAACGAGTAACCCCGGCGCTAACGTGTTATCGGGATTCGGCACATCGGCTTGCACAACAACGCTGTGCGTGTTCGCATCTACTTCCGGTGCAATATAAGACACCGTCCCGGTATAGTGACGACGATTTTTTTTCGGTTGATTGGGTAACGTGATCGTGACGGCTTGACCCAATTTCAATTTCGGCAGGTATTTTTCTGAAAATTGATAATTCGCTTGTAATTGCTGTCGGTTCACTAAAACCGTTAATGTTTGTCCGGCTTGTACGTAATCACCCGCGTTCACCGTTTTTGCTCCCACATAGCCATCGAAGGGCGCGCGAATTGTGGTTTCTTCCAATAAGGTTTGAGCGCTTTTTAATTTGGCTTGTGCTTGCAAATAATCCGCTTGAGATTGATCCAAAATTTGTTTTGATTGAGCGCCCACTTGCGCCAAAGACTGATTGCGTGCGTAAGTCACTTTAGCTAAAGCCAAAGCCGCATTGGCTGAATCCAGGTCCGAACGATAGGTTCGATCGTCCAGCTGAATCAACGGTGTTCCTTGTTTTACGAAGCTACCCGGTTGATACAGAATCGCGGTTACTTTCCCAGCGACGTCGGCACTGATGTTGGTGGATTGCTGGGCTTGCAAGGTACCCATGGCCTCTAAATGATTGGGAATCGTGGTGGTCGCGGCTTTAGCCACTTGCACGGCAACAGCCATATTCTGAGCGCGCGGCAACGGATTCGACTGGTGTTGCCAAAAATACCAGCCCGACCCCACCCCCGCAATGATCACAACAGCGACAAGATAACCGATTGTTTTGTGCATCATAATTATTACCCGCATTTTAATTGACTGAGTGCTGGGTGTTATAAAGCGCAAATAAAGCGCAGGAGGGCGGAGCCCGACGAGCCATTGCGCGGCATAACACCCCAAACTCAATCTTGTAGAACACGCGCCCCCATAGTGTACAAGATTGGCACATAGCAATAAACAATAACTTGCCGCACGTGTTTCCGGCAAGCCATAATAATCCTATGATGTTAATGGGTTATAACGAGGGTCGATGTTAAAGTAACAAGACTGTTACACAGCGGTAGGAATTGCATCATGGTAGCAAAAATATTAGACGGTCGTGCCTGCGGCGAAAAGATCAAAGTACGAGTTAAAGAAGCCGTTGCCAAGCGCAGGGAACAAGGCTTATCAAGCCCCGGGCTCACGGTCATCTTAGTCGGCAATAATCCCGCCTCAGCCGCTTACGTGGAAAACAAACACCGCGCCTGCGAAGCCGTTGGAATTCGCTCCACCATACACCGGCTGCCTGAGACAATCACCCAGGCTCAATTGGCCGAAGTGATCGATCGCTGTAACCAAGACCCGGATATCCACGGTATCTTATTACAGCTGCCGCTACCGAAACACATCCAGGCCGACGATTTGTTGGAACGGATTCACCCCAAAAAAGACGTGGACGGCTTCCACCCGTATAACTTGGGCCGACTCGTCCAAAAACGCCCAACCTTGCGACCATGCACCCCCTTCGGCATCATCACTTTATTGAAAGAAAATAATATCGAGTTGGTGGGTAAGAATGCCGTGGTGATCGGCGCCTCCAATATCGTCGGCCGTCCCATGGCACTGGAATTATTATTAACCCAGTGTACCGTGACCGTTTGCCACAGTGCCACACGAAATCTTTCTGAGCACGTCAAGCAAGCCGATTTACTGATCGCCGCAACGGGAAAAAGAGACGTGGTACGCAGTGAATGGATCAAAGAGGGTGCTGTCGTGGTTGACGTCGGATTCAGCCGACTTACCAACGGTAAAATCGTCGGTGATATTGACTTCGAAACCGCAAAACAACGTGCCTCGTGGATTACCCCGGTTCCGGGTGGCGTTGGACCCATGACGGTTGCTACGTTATTGGAGAATACGTTACAAGCCAGTTACTGGTCAGAAGAATCTTGAGCCCCCCGCAAGGCAAGGGCAGGTCACCTCGTCGCAAAGCTCCTCGGGATGACAGTAATAAAATAGTCCCCCTCCTTTTCAGGAGGGGGACCGTTGTAGGAAACAACTAACTTAAACGGTTATACACTGTTAAACGTTTAGACGTTGAACAGGTAATTCGCAGTTGCGGTTATACCGTTAACTCGAAGTTGTCTCACGCCACCGACTTCTTGGTAGTTTGTAACAACAGTAACACCACTAGCTGGTATATTTAGGTTAATGTTTTTATCAGCATACAACGCAAAGTCATAGCTTAGATCAACGAAAACGTTGTTCTCAAAATAGTGTCTCCAACCAATACCAACAACACCGCCGTTAAGCGTATAGGAAGTACTGACAGGTTGACCTCCAGCTCCCGGACCAGCGTTAAGGGAAAGTACTTGCTGAACAAACATGGCAGTATAGCCAGCTTCCAAGTAAACAGCATTCGCCTCATTCACTTTAAGACCGGCTAACAGCATAGCGGTTAAGTGTGAACGCAGTTTAACTTCTGACGTAGAAACAAGTACCCCGGAGAGGCCCGTTGCATTTCTAACGTCATCAAATTCAAACTGGCCTTTTAAACCAACAATCCAGTCATCACCGGCGTAGGTATAACCTAATTCACCCAGCGGACCAAATTTAGTGACCGTACCTGCCCCATTCCGGTCTAACAAGTTAGCGCCAGTATAGTCATAGTGATCCAAATCGTATTTGTACGATTTATAGCCAAAACCCAAACCGATATGAATTCCATTCATATCGATCATCGGCGCCTCAGGACCACCGGCAAAAGCAGCGGTTGCGAGGCAGCATAAAGCAGAAACGCTTATTGCCAATTTTTTAGTTGTTTCCATTTCGAATTCTCCGTTTTTCAACAAAATTAAATTTAACACAAAAAATAAGCTCAAAACTAAGCTTACTTTTTAGCTTTTTAAAAAAAAGCTATAGGACAAAGAATATAGAAGCGTTTTTAAGTTGTCAACAGCTTAATTCAATAAAATCATTGAATAAAGGGGGATTTGATTAATTACTAAGCAAACTAGAAAGGCTTTAACAACAGTTCGTTCAATTTTTTTACAAATTCTGCGGGATTTTTTAATTGTTCCCCTTCGGCCAACAACGCTTGATTAAGCAACACATCCGCCCACTTATTAAAATGCTCGGAGTGAGACTCGTTTTTAATTCGAAGAATAAGCGCGTGATTCGGATTGATTTCAAAAACGGGTTTCGCCGGCGCAATCTCTTGACCCGTTTGCGCCAATAATCGTTGCAGATGACCACTCATGTCCGACTCATCGAATACCACGCAACTGGGTGAGTCCGTTAATCGTTGTGTAACTCGAACGTCTTTTACCTTTTCACCCAATGCCTCTTTAAAGCGTTTTATTACGTCGCTGAAATCCTTTTCAATTTTTTCTTTTTCGGATTTATCTTCTTTTTTCGCATCGTCAAAATCCAATTTCCCTTTTGCAATGGATTGCAACGGCTTCCCCTCAAATTCCGCTAAATGAGACACCAACCACTCATCCACACGATCGTGCAACAGTAAAACTTCAATTCCTTTCTGACGAAATATTTCTAACAAGGGACTGTTCTTCGCAGCAATAAAAGTATCTGCAATCAGGTAATAAATCTTTGTTTGATCCGATTTCATACGGCCAAAATAATCTTTTAAAGAGACGTCTTGTATTTCACGATTTTCGTGCGTGGAAGCAAACCGCAACAATTGCGCGATTCGATCGCGATGGGCAAAGTCTTCGGCAGGGCCTTCTTTTAAAACAGAACCAAACTCTCGCCAAAATTTGGCGTACTGTTCAGGGTCTTTCTCGGCTAACTCTTCCAGCGTACTCAGAACCCGCTTGACGCAACCCGATTTTATCTTTTCAATGGTTTCATTGGATTGCAATAATTCCCGCGAAATATTCAAGGGCAAATCATTCGAGTCCACAATACCTTTAACAAAACGCAGATACATCGGCATAAAATGCTCGGCATCGTCCATGATAAAAATGCGTTTGACGTATAATTTTAATCCGCGCTGCCCGTCGCGATTCCATAAATCAAACGGCGCACGCGCTGGAATAAATAATAAACTGGTGTATTCTAATTTTCCTTCGACTTTATTGTGAGCCCAAATTAAAGGGTCCTCAAAATCGTGCGCGACGTGTTTATACAATTCTTTATAGTCTTCGTCTTTGATTTCATTTTTTGGCAGTGTCCACAATGCGTTTGCGCGATTGACGATTTCTTCTTCGACTTCGCTTTTTTTATCGTCTGCTTTCTTCATTACAATGGGCAATAAAATATGATCGGAATACTTCGTGATGATGCTGCGCAACCGCAGCGGATCTAAAAACTCTTCCTGGTCTTTTTTAATGTGTAAAACGACTTCCGTTCCCCGAGTGGGTTTGGTCATATTCTTGATGGTATATTCACCCTGCCCATCGGATTCCCATTGAATACCTTGATCGGGGTTCATGCCCGCACGGCGTGTTCGAACCACCACGTGATCCGCAACGATAAATGCCGAATAAAATCCAACGCCAAATTGCCCGATGAGTTGAGATTCTTTCGCTTTATCTACCGTCAATAATTCACGAAAAGCGCGAGTCCCTGACTTCGCGATCGTACCTAAGTTTTCGATCGCTTCTTCACGACTCATACCAATCCCATTATCGCGAACCGTGATGGTACGGTGGTCTTTATCAACGTCCACCCAAATTTTTAAATCCGGGTCTGCTTCGTATAAATGGGGGTTGGAAAGCGCTTCATAACGAAGTTTATCCGCCGCATCGGAGGAGTTTGAAATTAATTCCCGTAGAAAAATCTCTTTGTTGCTGTACAGCGCATGCGCCACTAAATGCAGTAACTGTTTGACTTCCGCCTCAAACGACAGCGTTTCCGATTGGGTTCCAGAGTTCATAACGTCACATCAAGAATTTATAACCGATTCCTGCCGTAATAAGCTGTGAATCGGGAGCGATGGTTTTGGTTCCCGAAGATCGTCGATAACCGGGCACGTACGCGTATTGAAAGTTAATCGACCATTCCGGCGTGAAATAATATTGCAGCCCCGCCGCGAACATCGGATTCCAGAAGTTCGTGTTCGTGACGTTGGTTACCCCGTTAGAACTCTGAATACCTAAGCTAAATGTATTGTACGTATAAGCACCGCCTAATTTACCAAATATATAGGTGTTCTCGTAAATTGGCGCCATGCCCTTGAAAGCCGCATAAGCCAATCCCGAATTAACGGATACCGTTCCACCGCCCAACGCCGGCGCAAAGGTAACGCTCGTTCTTGCTAAATACATCCACCCCGCTTCGATGGATACGTATTCATTAAATTGATAACCGAGATCAACGCCACCGGCAAAACCGCCGTTCCCACGAGAATTGCCCGTGACAAAACCAGTGGAATAGACGGCTCCAAAAAACGTCGTTACGTCATTTAACCACGGGTGATACACATAACCCGCGTTACCTTCAATATAAAATCCGGTATAACTCGGCGTATATTCAGGCTCACCCGCTAACCCTACGGAGACGGTAGCTATACTTGCAACGCTAACAACAGTCAGCGCTATTAATTTTTTAACGGACATGTGATTCCCCTTCACTAACAATAAGGGGGAATTTTAGTCTTACTTACTTCTCAAAAGCAATCCCGCCGGCGAAATCATACCAGAAACGAGTTTCGCAAACTGCGAAACTCGTGCTAAATTGCGAACTTATATCCAACACCCAATGTAAACATATCCGAATGCGGCGAGGGTACTTTACGCAAAATACCGTCCAATGGCTGGCGCGCATAACCATTCGCGTGCAAGTATTGAAGATTGACATACCAATCCCAACTGAAATAATACTGCAGTCCCGTGGCAAATGTGGGTGTCCAATAATCGCCACGCCCCGGCAATCCTCGAGCGAGGGCAAAATTAAATTCGGTGGTTATATTCACGTTGGCGGCACCAACCTTACTGAACACGTATAATCCCTCATAAATCGGAAAAGAAAATTTCATGGCGAGATAAGCAATTTGGGTTCGGTGCACCATCACGCCCCCCGCGAGCACTGGAACACCAGCGGGTGTATAGTACTGCGTCTTCCACAAGCCATTCCAACTGATTTCCACGGCAAAGTACTGGCTCCATTGGTAGCCGAAAACAAAACCAACCGTCGCCGTATCTTTTCCGTTGCTGAAGTTACCAAAGGGGGGCGCACCACCACCCTGTGCAAAGAAAATATACCGTTGATGCGCTATATTACTTGCCCAATCACGCGCCACAATCCCGCCGTCCGCTTCCATATAAATTCCAGAATAAACGGGTGGAGCGGGAATGTATTTAACATCGTCGTAATTTTCGTCGTAATTTCCTGCATGAGCCACCGAAATTCCACTCAGGGCTAATAAAAAAATAATTAATTTATTTTTGTTTAATGACATAACATTTCCTTTTGTTATACGGCGACGGTATATGCGTGCAGTTGTGGCGATTTTAACAGCAGTTTATTGTCCTTGCTACTGAAAAGAGCAATGGCACCACCTTAAGCAACCTGTATAACTTCGTCGTCCTCGCCATGGATGGCGGGGATCCAAACTCAGGGAAGGAAATTCAAATTTTGGAGGAATTCCTGAAAAGAAATTCTTCTTAAGATTTCCAATTTGGATCCCCCCGTCTTGGCGGTGATATTTCAGCGCCATTTTCAACTTCAGTAGACCGCCTGCGCGGGAGGATGACGGAATCTGTTTTTTTCCTCAAAGTAGTGCTCTCGACTAAAAAAATGGTATTTCATACCCCCGCATACTCCGCGTGTCGTTTAAGCCATCGCTGCAACAAGGGATCAATGATGTCCGGATATTTATGAACAACCAATGCCGCTGCTTGTTGAACACGGGGCAACAAATAGTGATCACGAGCCCAATCCGCAACGCGCCACTGCAACAAACCCGATTGTCGCACACCCAACAATTCTCCAGGCCCTCGTAATTCCAAATCCTTTTGCGCAATCAAAAAGCCATCGTGCGTTTCCCGCAATACACTCAACCGCTGTTTTGCCAACAGGGATAATGGTTTTTGATACAGTAAAACACAATGACTTTCATGACTGCCTCGCCCAATACGCCCACGCAATTGATGGATTTGCGATAATCCAAATCGCTCCGAGTTTTCAATGACCATCAAACTCGCATTCGGCACATCCACCCCGACTTCAATGATCGTTGTCGCCACCAGCAAATCAATTTCTCCCCGCTTAAACGCTGCCATTGTATTGTCGCGTTCCGTCTTATTTAATCGACCATGAATCAATCCCACGCGAACATTCGGCAAATTCTTTCGAAGATTTTCATAAGTCGCCGTTGCCGTTTCACACTGTAAAACCAGAGAGTCCTCAATGAGCGTACACACCCAGTACGCTTGACGACCCTGCTCACAATTATTTTTAATGCGTTCAATCACCTCGTCGCGCCGCTCATTCGTAACGAGTATCGTCGTTACGGGTTTTCGCCCAGGAGGTAATTCATCAATGACGGATATATCTAAATCGGCGTAAGCCGTCATCGCCAACGTTCGAGGAATGGGTGTTGCCGTCATAATCAGTTGGTGCGGGTAATTCCCATCGAACACACCTTTAGACTTTAAGGCTAATCGTTGATGGACGCCGAATCGGTGTTGCTCGTCAATCACTACTAAAGCCAAATTACAGAATTTCACGTCATCTTGAAACAGCGCGTGTGTCCCCACCACCACACCATACTGACCGTCTGCGATCGCGCGAATCGTTTCTTCTCGTACGTGCGGCGGCACGCTTCCCGACAACCAACCAACGTTAATGCCCAACGGCTGGAACCACTGCTGCAGGGATGCTCGGTGTTGTTCGGCTAATAATTCAGTGGGCACCATCACAGCTGCTTGATACCCGCATTCAATCGTTCGCGCAATAGCGATTGCTGCAACAACTGTCTTTCCTGAACCCACATCCCCCTGAACCAAACGCAACATGGGATGCGGTTTTTCTAAATCGCTATTAATTTCGGAAATAACGCGTACTTGCGCCGCCGTTAATTGAAACGGTAACGCCGAACGCAACCGTTGTTGAAAATCCACGTGGGATTGCGCAACGGGTTTTACCACCCATGCTTTTTGCCGCTGTACTTGCGCACGAAACAGCCGAACGCCCAGCTGTTGAGTCAACAGTTCTTCAACAATCAATCGTTGTTGCGCAGGATGTCGGCCTTGTTGTAATTCATCGGTATTGGCTGACTTTGGAGGTTGATGAATGTATTGCAATGCAGCAATCAACGGTGGCAACTTAAATTGTTTTAATAATTCCTCGGGCAATAACTCCTGAATCGCGTTCGATTGCAGCAACAACGCCAAGGCTTGCTGGATTAATTTTCTCAACGTCGTCTGCTGCAATCCCTTTGTGGTCGAATAAATCGGTGTCAATCGATCTTCTACCACCGTAAAATCTGAATCATTCATGAGGCGATATTCCGGATGAATCATTTCCAGTCCACCGCGGTAATGACGACGAACGGTTCCGTAACAAGACAACGTTGTTCCCGGCGTTGTTAATGGTTTTTGTTGTGATTGATTGAAATGATAAAACCGCAGAAATATATGGCCGGTACGATCACTCAGACGACACAGCAAGTGCCGCCGCCGTCCGTAACCGACGTGGCCCGATTCGATTTGTCCCTCAACAAATACTTGATCGCCCTCGCGCAACGACCCAATCGGCGCGATTCGTGTTCGATCCTGATAACGCAGCGGTAAATGGAACAATAAATCTTGTACGGTGAAAACCGTTAACTGAGCCAGCAATTCCTGCGTCCGCGGCCCAACGCCCTTGAGTTTCGTGATGGGCAATGTCAGCAATGTTTTCTACTCTCCCAAAACGATCACTGCATCCATTTCGACGACTGCATCTTTGGGTAATTGCTTAACCGCAACGACGCTACGCGCGGGATAGGGTTCTTGACAAAATTCTTTCATCACTTCATTCACCTCAGCGAAAGTTTCCATGTCGGTGAGATAAACGGTTAACTTAACCATCTCCGCCAAACTTCCACCAGCCGCTTCCGCAACAGCCGTTAAATTTTTAAAAACTTGACGTACGCGTGCTTTAAAATCGCCGTCAACCATTTTCATGGTTTCAGGAACCAAGGGAATCTGTCCCGATAAATAAACGGTATTTCCTGCTTTAATGCCTTGCGAATAAACACCAATGGCTCGAGGCGCTTTATTCGTCCCAATAATTTGCTTCATTGCCACTCCCCCTAAGCGGTTCGGCGTATAATCTTCACAACTTGCTTAATCTCGCGCAAACGCCTTAATACGTCGGCCAGATGTTTTCGATCACGTACCATAATTTTAAACATGACCATATAATGTGATCCTTCACGTTCTTCAACGTTGATGTCCTCAATATTGACACCGGCTTCCGAAATGGCTAATGCCAAGACCGCTAATATACCACGTTCGTTAAGAACCTGAACCCGTATCAGCACCGGAAACTCCCCCGAAGCTTTATCCGACCATCGCAATGGCATAAACCGATCGGGGTGTCGCCGCAATTTTGAGATACGACGGCAACGCTCCATATGAACCAAGATACCTCGACCCACATCAATCACCCCCACAATCGGGTCGCCGGGAATGGGATGACAACAGCTTGCGAAGTTCACCACCACCCCTTCCGTCCCTTTAATTAAGAGCGGAGTTTCACGTGACGGTTCGGCAATGGCTTCTTCCGCGGGCGCCTCCTTGAGAACCGCGGCAATCCGTTGAGCGACTAACGCGGCCACGCGATTCCCGAGTCCAATTTCTTCGAATAAATCATCCACGGATTTCAGTTGCATTTCTTTTAATACAAAATCGATAGCGCGCTGAGGTATTTTTTTTACTAACAACGAATGCACCAATAACGCTTTTTTCAATAATTGTTTCCCCAGCGCAATCGATTCGCTTCGTTGCTGCGTTTTGAGGAAATGACGAATTCCGCTGCGCGCTTTACTGGTGACGACAAAATCGAGCCACGCTGGATTAGGACGTGCACCGGGAGAAGTAATTACTTCAACGGTCTTCCCATTCGTTAAGGGTGTGGATAATGGTGCCAATTGACGATCAATTTTTGTCGCGATGCAATTATTCCCAATATCGGTGTGTACCGCGTACGCAAAATCCACCGCGGTTGCACCCGACGGCAACTCCATGATGTCCCCCTTAGGAGTAAATACGTACACTTCATCCGGAAATAAATTAATTTTAACATTCTCAATAAATTCCAATGGATTCACTGCACTTTGCTGTAATTCCAATAGATTTTTTACCCACGCTTCAGCGCGCAACTGCGATTCGGTTGGCGTTTCAGTTTCACTGGTTTTATAGATCCAATGCGCGGCAATACCTTGCGTGGCCATGCGATCCATATCCGTCGTACGAATTTGCACTTCAATGGGTAACCCGTAAGGACCGAACAGAGTCGTATGCAGGGACTGATAGCCATTGGCTTTCGGAATGGCAATGTAATCTTTAAAGCGTTCGGGAACGGGTTTAAACAAACTGTGTACCACGCCCAAAGCGCGGTAACACGAATCCATATCATCCACAATAATTCGAAACGCGTAAACGTCCATGATTTCATCGAAAGGAATGTGCTTGTTCCGCATTTTCTTATAAATACTGTACAGATGTTTTTCGCGACCGGCGATGGTATAGGAAGTTAAATGACTTCGACTCAATCCTTCTTGAAGGGTTTTCTCAATTAATGCGAGAATTTTCTTACGATTCCCTCGCGCTTTGCGCACGGCCTCATTTAAAATCCGATAACGCAACGGGTACAAGGTCGCAAATCCCAGCTCCTCCAATTCAACCGACAAATCACGCATCCCCAGTCGTTTTGCGATGGGAGCGAAGATGTCTAGGGTTTCTCGTGCGATACGGCGGCGTTTCTGGGAATGCAAAGATTCCAACGTTCGCATATTGTGTAATCGATCAGCTAACTTAACGATGATAACGCGAATGTCGTGTGACATCGCGAGTACCATTTTACGAAAGTTTTCTGCTTGCGCTTCAGCGCGACTCACGAATTCAATTTGCGTTAATTTACTCACGCCATCGACTAAATTAGCGACCTGCTCACCAAATACCTCAGCAATCTGCTGTCTTTCAAGAGGAGTGTCTTCGATAACGTCATGAAGTAAAGCGGCGATAATCGTTTGATAATCCATTTTCAGATCGGCGAGTACACACGCCACCGCGACCGGATGACTGATGTACGGTTCGCCCGTTCGCCGTTTTTGACCACGGTGCGCCGACAACGCCATTAAGTAAGCTTGATGAACGTATTCAACCTGCTCGTCGTTTAAATAATTCAGTTTGCGACGTAATTTTTTAAGAAGACGCAAAGCGACCTCCAAGGCTACGTTAATTCGTAGCCTGGGTGCAGCTCCGTTTCGGGGCGGAACCCAGGGATTCCTGGATTGCGCCTCGCAGCGAGGCTTCATCCAGGCTACAGCCACTCCTAAATATCTTCGAGGTGTAAATCCGAACTCACCCGATCTGCCAATGAAGAAGGCATTTTGGATTTAGAGGAGTCGACTTCTGTCGAATGGCTTTCAACCACTTTCGTGACATCGTAACCCGCCGCAATTTCACGAAGGGCAATGACCGTTGGTTTATCGTTATCAATCTCAACCATCGGATCCGCAGCACCCAGCTCTAAAGCATGCGCCCGCTTTGCCGCTTTTAATACTAAATCAAAGCGGTTATCGACATTTTTCAGACAATCTTCAACCGTTACTCGTGCCATAGCTAGCCTCTTTTATCACTTATTTAGGAGATTGATTATTCTACTGCTTTTCAGTAAGTTCCGCCAGCAGCCCAGCGAGTTTCTCGCTCTGTACGTCGAGCTGCAAACGCTCAGCCTGAACGATGGTGACCAGGTCTTCAAGAGCTTTATCGAACTCATCATTGACGACCAAATACTCGAAGTCACGGTAATGACCCATCTCTTCCCGAACAAAAGCCAACCGCCGAGCAACGACCTCGGGCGTATCTTGCTGTCGTTTTACTAAACGCTCGCGCAAGGCCTCGGCCGAAGGCGGCAAAATGAAAATCAGCAGCGCCGGCGGAAACAGCTGCCTTATTTGCTGCGCCCCTTGCCAGTCAATTTCCAGCAGCACGTCGTTACCCGACTTCAACTGTTCAAGCACCCACTTTTTAGTGGTTCCATAGTGATGGCCGTACACGGTTGCGTATTCGAGAAAAGCGCCCTCTTTAATCATGCCCTGGAAATGAGCTTCTTTTACAAAAAAATAATCCACGCCCTCCTCATCATCGGGTCGTTTGGGTCGAGTGGTGTGGGAAATGGAAATCGCGATTTCTTTCAGTCGTGAAGCCAGCGCACGCACCAGCGAGGTCTTGCCCGCACCGGAGGGTGCGGAAATGACAAACAAATTGGCTTTATGGCCCTCACTCAACATTTTGTACCTGCTCCCGCATTTGTTCAATCTGCACTTTTAACTCCACGGCTTTTTGCGCAATATCTGCGTCCAATGACTTACTGCCTAACGTGTTGGCCTCACGATTTAACTCCTGAATTAAAAAATCCAGGCGGCGCCCTACTTCACCACCTTGATTGAGTACGCGATTAATTTCAGAAAGATGCGCACCCAAACGCTGTAATTCTTCAGCAATATCCATTTTCTGCGCCAACCAAACCATCTCTTGTTCCAAACGTTCTTTATCTATTTCCAACGACAATTCATCAAACCGCGTACGCACTTTTTTTCGCATCGTTTCGAGATAGACCGGCGCGTGTTTCTCGATCGCACGCGCTCCCTCATGAAGATTTTCCAGTCGTTCCAATAAAAATTTTTTGATCCCCTCACCTTCGCGTTGTCGAGCGCGCACTAATTCATTTACGGTCGACTGCAACGCAGTGATCACGCAGCGATGCATGGCATCCCTATGAAGTTCGTGCGTTTGTAAAACGCCTGGCCAAGACAACACGTCCATGACATCGGTTTTTGCGGCTGGAAAAAATTCAAGAACGGCTTCGCTCGCTTTTGCGAGTTGTTCAAGGAGCGTTTGATTTACCGTCGTACTGAAAGGCACTTCTTTTCCCGGTTGAAATCTCAATACGGCCTCGACTTTCCCTCGGTGCAATTGCGTTTGCAAGCACTCACGTGCTTCTTTCTCAATCTCCCGCAAAAAATCGGGCAAGCGCACGGTTAATTCCAAATAACGGTGATTCACCGAACGAATTTCCCACGTCAGAGAACCCCAATTGACTTCTTCGGTCTTGCGTGCAAATGCAGTCATGCTCGCGATCATAATTCAATACTACCCAATATCGCTGCTGCCCATAATACCACAGACAGCAGAAAAGGGTTGATCTCCGGACACTTGAGAAGATAGAATTTGACCACTTTAAAATATGAGGTATGATGATGCGTCCCAGTAAACGAGCCGTCAATGAATTACGCCCCTTATTCTTCACTCGCCATTTCACGCGTTACGCCGAAGGATCCGTTTTAGTGTGTATGGGCAATACTAAAGTAATCTGCAACGCCAGCATCGTGGAAGGGGTGCCGAAATTTCTTAAAGAAAGCCAACAAGGTTGGTTAACCGCGGAATACGGAATGCTGCCGCGATCCACGCACGATCGCATGGACCGAGAGGCCACTCGAGGAAAACAAGGCGGCCGAACACTCGAAATTCAAAGACTCATTGGCCGTTCACTTCGATCCGCGATCGATTTATCCCTGCTGGGGCCATACACGATCACCATCGATTGTGACGTTATTCAGGCAGACGGCGGAACGCGAACGGCTGCAATCAACGGTAGCTGTATTGCAGTGATCGATGCGCTGCGTCATTTACAACGAAAAAACATTTTAAAAAAAGATCCACTGAAGCATTTAGTGGGCGCTGTATCGGTAGGTATTTATAACGGCAAGCCCGTTTTAGACCTTGACTACGAAGAAGATTCCAAAGCACACACCGACATGAACGTTGTGATGACCGACGACAAAGCCTTCGTTGAGATACAAGGCACTGCTGAAGGCGCGGCGTTTCACGAAACTGAATTGAATGCCTTGCTCGAACTCGCCAAATCCGGCATTCATCAAATCTTAGAAAAGCAACGCGAAATCTTAGCGGAAGCATAAATTGATATCTCGGAGTGAGAAATCCTTTTTCCGGCAATGGCTCGTCGGGCCATGGCAATTGCACTGAATTTTAGCTTCCGTCATTGCGAGGCGCCACCAGGCGCCGCGGCAATCCAGAATTAATTAATAATTTTCTGGATTCCCCGCGGTCAAGCCGCGGGGCTTCAGCCTCGCAATGACGGGAGGAATTGAGTGCGATTGCCATGGTGTTACCTCTAATCATAATCCACAATTAACGGTGCGTGATCGGAAAATCTTTCGTCTTTATAAATAGACGCTTTTTTCACGCGCTTTTCTAAATCCGAAGTAATCACCTGATAATCAATGCGCCACCCCACATTTTTCTCATACGCACGCCCCCGGTGCGACCACCACGTGTATTGATCCGGTTTTTGATTCACCACGCGAAACGCATCGACAAAGCCGACTTTCGTGAATACGTCGTCTAACCACGCGCGCTCTTCGGGCAAGCATCCCGAATTTTTCTGATTGCTCTTAAAATTTTTAATGTCAATTTCTTTATGAACAATATTCCAATCGCCACAGATAATAAAAGATTGTTTCGATTTCTGAATCTTCTGAAGCACTTTCATGTAGTGCTCCATAAAATCAAATTTGATTTTTTGACGATCCTCACCGCTGCTTCCAGAAGGCATGTACAGCGAAGCGACTTTCAATTTTCCAAAATCGGCTTCGATGTAACGCCCTTCTTTGTCCGCGCACACCCAACCCAATCCCGTTGTGACTTTATCCGGTTTCGTTCGACAAAAAATACCAACACCGCTGTAACCGCTTTTTTCAGCATCAAAATAATACGCGTGAAATCCTTCCGGGCGATACATTCCATCCGTGAGATTATGTTCTTGCGCCTTGGTCTCCTGAATGCAAACAACGTCCGCGTTCTGTTTTTTCAACCATTCAAAAAAACCTTTTCGTGCCGCAGCTCGTATACCATTAGCGTTTAAAGTAATGATGCGCATCGGTTTATCCTCTTTTCTCAATGAAGGGAATGGGCTATGCTAGAATTCGTTTTAAAACGAGTTCCATTGTGAAAAATCGCACTACAGAAATAGCAAAATTACTGCTTGAAATCAAGGCAGTCACGCTGAATTTGCAAAAACCCTACCGTTATACCTCGGGTTTACTCTCACCCATCTACTGCGACAATCGATTGATTATTTCTTATCCCGACAAACGGGAAATGATTATTAACGCTTTTTTATCGCTGATCCGTGAGAAAAAACTGGATTGCGATGTCGTCGCGGGGGTGGCCACCGCCGGCATCCCACACACGGCATGGATTGCCGATCGCCTCAAAAAGCCTATGGTCTACGTGCGCGGAAAAGCAAAAGAACACGGTAAGCAAAATCAAATCGAAGGGTACTTTAAAAAAGGCTGCACAGTGCTCGTGGTCGAAGACCTCATCAGCACTGGCGCGAGCTCAGCGGACGCCGCCCTCGCCTTGCGAGAAGCGGGTGCGATTGTTCACCACGGCGCTGCCATTTTTACGTATGAGCTCGAACAAGCAGAAAAAAACTTCAACCACGCAGGTGTGCAATTCGAAACACTCACCAATTTTTCTGTGTTATTAGAAGTAGCAACCCAGCAAAAGATGATTTCTGAAGAAGAAAAATCCAAAGCCCTGGAATGGAACCAAGATCCTGTTCAATGGGGCAAGAAGTTCGGGTTTGAATAGGGTAAGAATTCGTAGCCTGGGTGAAGCCTCGCTTCGAGGCGTAACCCGGGAATTCCTTGATTGCGCTTGCGCTCCATCAAGGCTACTACAAGTTGACTCATATTTAAAACGGCAACAGCAGCTGAGGATCTAATTTTAATAATTGCTGACGGAATATTTCTTGGATGCGTTTCAAGCCGGCTTCCGTATCCGCCTCGAACCGCAACGTCAAATACGGCGAAGTATTCGACGGGCGAATTAATCCCCAACCGTTTGGAAACTCCACGCGAAGTCCGTCGATCGTAATCACTTCTGCGTTACCAAAATCTGCTTCATTAATTAATCGTTGCATAAAACTTTTTTTACTTTCTTCTTTCATCGGCACTTTCAACTCTGGCGTGTTAACGCTGTTGGGCAAATCGGCGAATACTTCGCTCACGCGCCGTTTATCTCGGGAAAGTATCTGCAACAAGCGCGCGCCCACGTAAATGCCGTCGTCAAAACCAAACCACTCGTCTTTAAAAAAGATATGACCACTCATTTCGCCCGCCAGCGGCGCATTCATTTCAAACAACTTAGCTTTTAACACAGAATGGCCCGTGCGCCACATCACCGGGTTACCACCGTGTTGCTTGATGGCTTCCGGTAAATGACGCGTGCATTTCACGTCGAAAATAATATCCGATCCCGGCAAACGCGATAACAAATCAATGGAAAACAAAATCATCTGCCGATCCGGCCAAATGATGTTGCCCTCATCGGTAACAATACCCAAGCGATCCGCATCGCCATCAAACGCAAAACCAATATCGGCATTCGTTCTTTTAACGGTTTCAATCAGCGCGGTTAAATTTTCGGGAATAGTCGGATCCGGATGATGATTGGGAAAGCGACCATCCACTTCACAAAACAATTCTTCTACTTGGCATCCCAATTGACGATATAAATTCGGTGCAATTTCGCTGGCCACTCCATTGCCGCAATCCACGACAACTTTCAAAGGACGTTCTAATCGGATGTGATCCACAATATAACGTTCATAATCAGGAATCACCTCAGCAAAAGTTTCCCGGCCGCTGCCGTGTACGAAACGCTGTTCTCGAATACGCTTTTGAATGGCCTGAATACCGCCGTCGGTTAGCGTCTTACCATCGAGGACGATCTTAAACCCATTGTGATTGCCGGGATTGTGACTGGCCGTGACCATAACCCCCGAAGTGGTGGCTAATCGATTGGTGGCAAAATAAAGCACGGGGGTGGCCACCATCCCGATATTAATCACCTCTAACCCGGTGTTCTGCAATCCTTGGATGAGTGCCGAAGTCAATACCGGGCCCGATAAGCGACCATCACGGCCCACAATGATGGCGTGCTGCCCACGCTCTCGCGCTTCGCTCCCAACCGCCAAGCCAACCGCGTACGCAAAATCCGGGGTCAATCCCGCCGGATCCACCGCACCGCGTATGTCGTACGCCCGAAAAACATGTGCGGGTAACTCCACCGGAACGCGATAATGAACAGAATCAGTGTTGGCCTGAGCTTCCGAATCCACCTGCACCTCGATGACTGTGTTGAAATTCATCCACGACTTCAAATTTCGCTTTTAACACGGGAACGATAACCAACTGGGCGATGCGTTCACCGGGATTAACCGTGTAAGGCTTGTTGCCCCGATTCCAACAGGACACCATCAACGGGCCCTGGTAATCCGAGTCAATCAGCCCCACGAGATTGCCAAGCACAATACCGTGCTTGTGACCAAGCCCGGAGCGCGGCAGAATCGTGGCCGCAATATTCGGGTCTTCCAAATAAATAGCCAAACCCGTACTTATTAAATGGGTATCTCCGGGTTCGACCACGAGTGGTTCATCCAAACACGCGCGCAAATCCAAACCCGCCGAACCATCAGTCGCATAAGTGGGCAGCGGTAATTTTTCTCCCAGACGATGATCGAGTATTTTCAATTGAACGCGTTGATCTGCCATTTGAACCCTCCCGGACGAACACTGTTTTTACCACAAGACAGTTTTCGAATCTATCAAACCTTCTGGGTTTTTATTCAGAAGTCCCCTGGCACCAGGCAGGCTTCATGGGCATCCGCAGGCTGAGCGGCGCAGGAATAAACAGGGCAATTGGACAGGAAGTCCAATTGAGCGAATCCTGAAACAAGGATGTTGAATTTCGCGACCTGTTTATTCCAAGCCAGCGCAAGCCGAGGAGTGCCAGAAGCCTTCCTGGTGTCAGGGGACTTCAAAACTCATTACTGATGGTTATCACGGTATTTCTTTCACAAAAAAGTGATTTATCATCGACCGGAATGTCAATCCCTCACTGGCCAAAGCACGAACGTCCTCGAGAAAAATTATTGCAAAAAGGTGCGCAGGCGCTTTCGGATGCAGAATTATTAGCGATTTTAATGAACAAAGGCATTCGCGGTGTAACGGCTGTCGATCTCGCGCGAGAATGGTTACAACAATACCAGAGTCTTTCAAAATTATTCACGACGAAATTTTCGGATTTGTCCCGCTTGCGCGGCATGGGTATCAGTACGTACTGCCACCTACAAGCAGCGATGGAATTACAACGGCGCTGCCTGCAAGAATCTTTGCAGCACGAAGAAAAATGGGTGTGCTCAACCACGGTGAAATCTTTCCTGAAAGCCCATCTGCGCCACCTCGATCACGAGGCGTTTGCGTGTCTTTTTATGAATACTCATCACCGTTTTCTTGCCTTTGAGATACTCTTTCACGGCTCCGTGTCGAAGGCCTTTGTGCACCCGCGTGAAGTGGTCAAGCGATCCCTCCACCACAACGCCGCCGCTTTGATCGCTGCACACAACCACCCCTCCGGAACCACCCAACCCAGCCTTGCCGACCGGGAGCTCACCTCGTCCCTCAAACAAACGCTGTCGAGCGTCGATATCCGATTATTGGACCACATCATCATCGCCGCCGGCGAGGAACCTTTCTCTTTTGCTGAGCGGGGATTGATGTGAAGTAGCTCACCGAGGCTAATTTGTTGGGCTTCATTGCATCACCTAAGTTCTGGGGCATTCGTGAGGGGCGTCGCGACCAAGGAGGGTAAGGAGCGCCGAGTACAGGATGTACGTCCCCGAACGAATGCTCCAGAACTTAGGTGGTACCATGACATCCTTGCTTCCTTGGCCCATTTTTGATATAAAAACGAACCCTAGAGCCAAATCTGGAGCATCGCCATGGCGAAAGTATGCCAAGTAACGGGAAAGCGCCCACAAACCGGGAACAACGTCTCCCACGCGAACAACAAGACCAAACGTCGCTTTCTGCCTAACCTCAAAAAGCGCCGATTCTGGCTGCCCAGCGAAAAGCGTTTCGTCACTTTAAATGTCTCCACGCAAGGCATGCGAATCATCGATAAATTAGGTATCGAATCGGTATATAAAACCATCTGCACTAATGAAAAGAAGGACTAAACCATGGCCGTTAGCCCTCGCGAAAAAATCATGATGCAATCCACGGGGAAAACCAAAAAAGGTACGCCCACGGGGATTTATTACACCACCACCAAAAACAAACGAAATTCCGAAGAAAAACTGTCGCGAAAAAAATTCGATCCACTCGCGTGGAATGCCGAAGCCAACAAGCGCGGTATGCACGTGATTTTCAAAGAAAAAAAGCTGCCGAAATAAATAAAACGTATAAGTTTTACCATTCCCTGTATTGCATGAAAGCTTTGCCGTCGTTAATTTAGTGCAATGAATGCGAAGCCACTGTTCGACACATTATCTTATGCTAAAATGTTGGAAAAGGGCGGCGTGACTCAGTCCGATATCCACGCGAAGTCGCTGGCACGAGCCCTGCAAGATAATATTTACACGAAAGACGAGATAGACATGCGGTTTGAAAAAGCACTCAGTCGATTTGACAAAACCCTTAATGAATTTCGAAACGACATGCGCGAGATTGAACTGCGTTTCGAAAAAGCATTTAATCGTTATCTAGTAACCACCATAAGTGTTTTGGGTTCACTAATCGTGGTAGTCGGTGCAATAGCTACTTTTGCACACGCGTTATTCCATTAACTTTTTTTGTCAATTTTCTCCTGCATTTTATTAAACTTCGCTAATAATTCCGCTTTAGATTCCTCAAAAGCAACGGGAATACAATCCACTGGACACACTTGACGACACTGCGGTTCATCAAAATGACCCACACATTCCGTACAACGCGCTGGATCGATTTCATAAATGAATTCACCCATGGAAATCGCGTCGTTGGGACATTCGGGTTCACACACATCACAGTTGATGCATTCTTCAGTAATTTTTAAGGCCATTGCTACTTTCGTTTTTTCTGTAAATGTTGGGCAACTGCTTTCGGCACGAATGCCGACACGTCACCACCCAACTCAACAATTTCCCGCACCAACGTTCCTGAAACATAACTGAAGCCTTCCGAGGCAGGCATAAATAAGGTTTGAATCGTCGGCGCCATGCGGTGATTCATGTGCGCCAACTGAAATTCGTAATCAAAATCCGAAACGGCGCGCAATCCACGTAAAATAACGCGAGCGCCGTGTTGTTTGACAAAGTCCACCAGCAGAGTTTCGAGGGCTAATACGCGCGCACCCTTAACATCATGCAACACTTCCGTCACCAACCGTACGCGTTCGTCCATGGAAAGATAAGATCCCTTTCGGCTCGTCGGAGCGACGGCCACAATGACCTCATCGAAAATAGCCGTGGCGCGCTTGACCACGTCCACGTGACCATTGGTCATGGGATCAAAAGTTCCTGGATATACCGCAATTTTTGACATCGGCCACCATCCCCTCCTCAAGACACTCGATGCCATTGCTGGGACACCGATCTCTTAGGGTCAAAATAGACTCACCGGAAGGCAAAATCAAGTCCTGAGCGATTTCAGCCAACGGGTACAGCACAAATTCACGGGAAAAGAGCCCCGGATGCGGAATCCGCAAGTTCTCCTCATCGATAATCTCATTACCGTACAGCAAGATATCGAGATCGATGGTCCTCGGCCCCCACCGTTCTTTGCTCCGCTTCCGACCCTGAGCCCTTTCCTGATTTTGGAGGCTTAGCAGTAACTCGTGCGGTGAAAGCATGGTCCGTACGGCACAAACGGCATTAATAAAATCGGGTTGATCCGCCGGACCGAGCGGCTTACTTCGATACAAACGGGATTGGCGCACTAATTGAGAGTAGTGCAGCCGAGACAATCCCAACAATGCGATCTTCACTTGTTGAACCGGGTTCGACAGATTAGAACCAATACTGATGTATGTGGTTATCATGATTTTCTTTGCTTGATTTCATCGATCAATCGATCGCGCTCTTCTTTCGTCCCGTCTTGAAATGCGCGCCACCACGACACCTGTTCGTTTAAAGGCTCCCCGGCCTCCGCACGCAATTGCATTAAATCAAACGCCGCGCGGAAGAAACGCTGATTAAAAATTCGATAAACGCGCGAAGGTCGACGGCGCTCTAGATGGTATTGCAACATCCACACGGATCGCATCATATCGGTTAATCGACGCGGAATCGGCAAGGTTTCGGCTTGATGGCGAATTGCACTGCCAATGCCGTGATGCAGCGCCGGAAAAAAACGATGGTATTGTTGTTCGTATTTCTGCAGTAAATTTTGCACCACCGGCCACAACAGCACACCGAATAAAAATCCGGGATTGAGCGATTGCTCGCTTGCAAATCGCTCGTCGGTCGCTTGCATGGCTAACTCGATCAATCGCGCGTAATGGTTTTTTTCAGATTGATTGAGTGCTTCCATGGTGTGGGGAAATAAAGCCTGCATGTATCCGGTTTTCACTAACGCTTGATAACTGGAATAGGCATGACCCTTAAAAAATAATTTATTCACTTCATCAAAGACTCTGGATACGGGAACGTGTTTCAACAAACCGTGCAATTGCAACAACGGATCTCTCGTGCCTGCATCAATATGAAAATTTAATTTCGCCGCCAATCGAACGGCACGCAGCAAGCGAATCGGATCTTCGTGGTAGCGCTGGGCCGGATCACCGATCATACGAACAACGCGATGATTTAAATCGTCGACACCGCCGGTAAAATCCACCAGCGAAAAATCCGCGATATTATAATAAAGCGCATTCATCGTGAAATCGCGACGCCACGCGTCTTCTTCGATCGTTCCGTACGTATTGTCTTCCAAAAGCATGCCGGGGCGTTTTCCTTTGATTTCATTTAAAGGTTGATCGCGCAGCTTTTCTTCCGCGTTTGCCCGAAACGTGGAAACCTCAATGATTTCTCTCGGAAAAAAAACGTGTACCAAACGGAAGCGGCGTCCGATGAGTCGGGAATTACGAAAAAGTTGTCGAACTTCTTGGGGACGCGCGTTCGTCACGATGTCGAAATCTTTCGGTTGGTGACCCAACAACAGGTCGCGCACACTGCCCCCCACCAAATAGGCCTGATAGCCCGCCTCGTGCAACCGGTACAACACTTTTAGCGCATGGGGGCTGATGTCGTCCCGAGAAATGACGTGGTCTTGCCGCTTGAGGGTGTGGGGTCGGTCTTTTGATGAGCGCCGTCGGCTTCTAAAAAAACGTTTAAACATTCCAAATCGCTTGGCGTTGGTGGTCTCCCATTGCACTCTCTGCAAGAGAACTTATAATAAGCGGTCCATTCTAGTCGTCTTCGCTCCCTTCGTCTAGTGGCCCAGGACACCGCCCTCTCACGGCGGGAACACGGGTTCGAAACCCGTAGGGAGCGCCACTATTTGAAGCCGCCCTTCCACGCCCGATATTCTGAAGGCTTGATACGATAACGAGCAATATTACCCTCATGGAGGTACATTAATTCTGTTTCCATCACCTCAACAAAACGATCACGCTGATTGGCCTCTATCCACTTATCGGCCTGCATCCGAATAAAAACTAATGCCTCTTTCCGATTCATTTGCTTTCGCACGACGGCATTTACCGTGTTAAAAATCAATTCACGGTGGCGCAACCGAAATGGATCTGGCTCCCCCAATGATTGCCTTACCGCAGAATACCGTGCACTCGAATGTTGATATGCCCACACATAGACGTCTCGTAATAATTCAATGCGATTGAGTTCATAGACACCTAACATACCATCAATATATAAATCTTTAGGAACATCCACAAATGAAAGCGGACAAAGGTTTTTTTTAATGAATGGAATATTAGCGGCTAAGCGCGATACCCATTTATTGACATCAACAAAGGGATGTAAATAGGGTAAATGTACCATAATAAAAAATGATTGCTCGAAAGGATCTTTAATGGCTGCCGCCGTATCAAGCATTTGTCGAAAATACTCCTCAATCAAGGGGGGAGACTCTAAAGAGTGGTAGACCGTTTGAGCAACGCCAACTGCGGTAGAACGTAAGCGACCACTTGCCTGCGGATCGCTTAATAAATTATCAGCCAATAATGCATGTAAATTTAAAATCGTATAGCGATTAAATCCAATTCGATCTGCTGAATCAACCAAAAATTCAATCGCATATCAATTCTTTTTGGCATGATATCCTTTTTCTGTCACAATAGATTCTTTATGTGTCACTATAACAGTTTTTCTGTCACTTTTCGACTGTTAGGCGCCACTTCCATGAAAAATCATTGCCACATCACCGAAGCCTGTGTGATAATCTCAAAAAAAGAAAAAGGATTTTTCTGAATGAAAGAAGCGTCAATCTTAAAAGCTTTACTTTACTCCGCCCTATTCTACTCTTCCTGTTTTGCAAGCGCTCCAAATCCGGAGACCGTTGACGTAAATCCGGCCAGCGGTTTCTTTCTTTCCGTGCAAGGTGGACTTGGGGTAACTGTTGTCGGGACTCAGTGGTTTTATCTTATAAATACCGTCCCCGCCAATGCCTTACACACCGAATCGATTAGTCCTTCTGCTCTCGCGGCTACCGCTCTCTATGGGATAAATATCAGTTACGATTTTGCCCTAACTCCCCACTACTCCCTCGAGCCTTCTTTCGCTTTTAACTGGTTGTCGGGAACTCCTACCATTTTGACTCGTCCCGGCATCAATCCCGCATCTTTGTTCCAAATCAACGATACCACGATCTTGAAACATCAATATGATTTCGTTTTAGCCTTAAAGCGCATCCTTGAAAATAATGTTGCCTTTAGCTTTGGCCTCGGATTCAGTGAGCGGGCTATCCGTTCAAGAGTTCAAGCATTTCTTACCGATTCAGCTCTCGGTGCACCTCTCCCTGCGAGCTACTTTTCTTCCCCACAAGATAAAATCCACTTAACCGGAGGAGTGATTGAATTGGGCGTACAATTATTCTTTTCTCGCCACCAATCTTTAGGGATTAAATTGAATAATTATTTTTATAAGCAAAAAGAACTACCCACCACCTTTCCGGGGGTGAGCGACACAACTACTTTCCTCCAGCAACTGGATCGTACCCTGCGCCTTATGTACACTCCTGCTATTGTGGCGCAATACGCCGTGAAGCTGTTCTAGAGGCCTTGCAGACGTTTTTGTGTCACTACTCGGCGAAATAAAGAGTACATAATGAGTACACTGGCGTCAAGCGTTCAATTTTAGCGCCCAATCGCATACAATCAATTCATGTCTGATGCTTTTTTAATGTGTAAGCCCGATTACTTTTCCGTCGATTACGTGATTAATCCGTGGATGAAGGCGCACGTACACCAATCAGAGCTGGAAAATGCTGTGCGTCAATGGCAAGCCTTTTATGACACTCTGAAAAAATACGTCTCGGTTGCACTCATTGAACCTCAGCCCAATCTTCCCGATTTTGTTTTTACTGCGAATGCCGGCTTTGTTAAAAACAAATTCGTGATGCTCAGCCATTTTCGTCACCCCGAACGGCAAAAAGAAGAAGTGCACTATACGAAGTGGTTTAAGGAAAACGGTTATAAACTGCTTCCTTTACCCAAAAATATTTATTTTGAAGGCGAAGGCGATGTGTTATCCCAATCGGATCAAAATCGGCTGTGGATGGGATACGGATTTCGTTCCGATCTCGTTGCCAGCGAATACCTCGAGTCTTTTTATTCCGCGCCCGTCATCCCTCTCAAACTGACTAACGAATACTTTTACCATTTAGATACGTGTTTTTGTCCCTTGTTAAAGGGTTGTGTGATGTATTATCCAGGGGCGTTCGATCCGAACGCGCTGATATTGCTTGAAGAAAATGTTCCCCAAGATAAACGCATTATTGTGAATGAAGAAGACGCCCTGCTATTTGCTTGTAATGCTGTTGTGATAGAAACCGATAAAATTCCTGGGAAATCCGGGATTATTTTTATGCACGGAGCCAGTGCACCCTTGCATGAAAAACTGGAAGCGTTAGGCTACCACGTTCAGATTCAACCCGTCTCAGAATTTCTGAAGGCCGGCGGCGCCAACAAATGCCTCACGCTCACTGTGTAAAAGGACGTTCCATGGATTCACCGATTACCTTTAAACAACCTTTTAAACGCGTTATTCAACTCGAACTCAATGAAATTTCAAAAAACGCAATTGATCACTTAGTTTCTCGAGGAAAGTGCTCCAATTTTTCACGCGTTAATCGGAAATGGAATTATTTCGAAACTACGAGTGAATCAAATTACGACCATTTAGAACCCTGGATTCAATGGATCACGGCACACACGGGTAAATCATTTTCGGAGCATCAAATTTTTCATCTGAGCGACGCCACCCATTTAAAGCACCCACAAATTTGGGAAACGTTGAGCGAACGTGGCATTGAATCGTGCGTCGTGGGAAGCATGAATGCCGTGCGCGGAAAAGCGAACGGCGGTTTCTTTTTTCCGGACCCCTGGTCGAAAAACGGTGTTACTTATCCTGCTCAGATTCAACCGCTGTGGGATTTAATCAGCAAAAAAGTTCAGTCCCACGCCACCACGTCCATTACCACAAAAGATTTGCTCAAAGGATTTGAAATTTGTCGGCAATTTCGACTACCGATGAATCTGTACCGAAAAATCGGGATTCAATTGATTTCTCAGAAATGGAATTCACTTAATAAGTGGAAAATGCCGGGGATTTTTGATCTTTTCTTAGTTGAAATTTTTAAACGTTTACTTCGCTTGCCTACTTACGGTTATTACGCGTTATTTTTAAACGCCGTGGCGCATTATCAACATCATTACTGGCGTCATTTCCAAACCAATTTATTTCACGGAAACATTAAATCTCCCGATTGTCACCCAAACGACGACCCAATGACGTACGGTTATGAGTTGTACGACCGAATTGTAAAATTCGCTATTGAATTGGCCCAAGACCCCAATACGTTAGTTATCATTGCGTCCGGACTGTCTCAAGAACCCTTCTTGCATCAAGAAAACGAAGGCGGCATGAATTACTATCGGCTTTATAATCACAACGAATTACTGAAAAATGTGGGACTCGACCACTACCGAGTATTACCGCTGATGAGCCGGGATTGGCAGATTGAAACTGTTAACGGCGCCAATTTAAATCAGGCACAAACCGCACTGTCGAAATTGACCGTGGAAAACAAGCCTCTTTTTCACGTGTCGCAAAACACACCGAATTCGTTATTTATTGAAACGGCCATCACACACAGTGTTCCCAAAAACGTCGTCATTAAAAATGACAACGTGAGCGTCGGCGCGTTCCATCGCTACTTTCACCACATCGCCGTAAAATCAGGACATCACGTGGGCACCGGTTGTTTGTGGCTGTCGCAACCACCACTGAACGCTGAAAATATCGGTAACCAAATACCCTTGACGCAACTGTATCCATTAACACTGAAGGCGTTAACCAGTACTACGAACCTCGAAGGTATTGCAATACGCCCGTAAGAAACATCTGAACAGCGACCGTGGTTAATATCATTCCCATTAGCCGTTCAACCGCCGTCAATCCACGCACCCCCAAAACTTTCATGAGATAACGCGAATAAAACATAATGACCGTAAATATCAACGAAGCGATCACAACCGCCAAAAATATCATTCCCATGCGGTGCGGTTCGCGCGTGACGAATAATAAAACCACGGCCATCGCCGAAGGACCCGCCGTGAGTGGCACAGCCAATGGCACGACCAAAGGTTCCTCCATGCTTTCTTCTTTACTGGGTTGGTGTTCGGGTGGAAAAATCATACGAATGGCGATAATAAAAAGTATGATTCCCCCCGCAATACTCAACGCCTGTGAAGTAATATCCAATCCGTGAAGAATGTATTTCCCAAAAAAGACAAACAACGCGAGAATAAAAAACGCAATGATGGATTCCCGCAAAATAATGCGCGCTTGTCGCTTCGCGCTAAATCGCTTCAGAATGGAAAGGAAAACGGGGATGTTTCCTAAGGGATCCATGACTAAAATTAGAGTAATTGTTGCGGTATATAAATTCATACTACTCACTATATAGTGAAGCCCCGCCTGCTGGCAATGCTAAAAGCAATCGGCTGACCTCTTTTGGCGCAACTAGTATTTCATCAAATAAGTTTTTGTGCATTCGTGAGGGGCGTCGCGACCACGGAGGGTAAGAAGCGCCGAGTACAGGATGTACGTCCCCGAACGAATGTGCAAAAACTTATTTGACGGGGCACTAAGAATGAACAAAGCCGTGAACCGCTTCAATCATCGCCGCCACGTTTTCAACCGGCGTTTGTGGGTCAATCCCGTGTCCCAAATTGAATACGTGCCCCGAACCACCTCCATAAGCCAACAGAATCTCATGAACCGCTGAGCGCACCGCGTCCGGATTTGACAACAACACCGCGGGATCCAAGTTCCCTTGCAAAGCAACACGATCGCCGATACGTGCACGAGCCGAACCGATATCGATTGTCCAATCCAACCCGACGGCGTCACAACCGCTATCGGCAATGGCCTCAAGATATTGCCCACCCCCCTTCGTAAACAAAATAACGGGAATTTTCACGCCGTTTCGCTCTCGATGAATTTTTTGCGCAATCTCCGTCAGGTAATGCAACGAAAAGGATTGATACGCTTTTGGAGGCAGTAAACCACCCCACGTATCGAATAACATCACCACATCCGCACCCGCTTCAATCTGTGCGTTTAAATAATCCACGGTAATTACGCTTAAATGCGATAATAATGCGTGAAGCAGATCGGGATTTTCATAGCACAGTCCGCGAATCCGTTGAAAATCTTTACTGGTCTGTCCCTCCACGCAATAACACGCTACCGTCCAAGGGCTTCCCGCAAAACCAATCAGCGGCACGCGGCCGTTCAACGCTTTTTTAACCAAAGTAATCGCCGTAAATACATAAGATAAAGCCTCGCGGACATCGGGATGCGGCAAGCGTTTCACATCGCTCGAAGAACGAATGGGGTTGTGAATAACCGGCCCCGTGTTCGGAAGAATTTCCACGTGTAAACCCAACGCATCGGGAATCGTTAAAATATCGCTAAAAATAATTGCGGCGTCTAAATCGAATCGTTGCAGCGGTTGTAAAGTTACCTCACACGCTAATTCCGGTGTCTGGCAAAAACGCATGAAGTTGGGCTCTTTCGCGCGCAGCGCACGAAACTCCGGCAAATAGCGCCCCGCTTGCCGCATAAACCACACGGGCGTGCGATCTACGGGCTCACACAACAAAGCCCGTAAAATGCGATTGTTTTTTAGTGCTTTCATGCCAACACATCTTCAAGAAAATGACCCGTATAAGAACGCTTGCATTTTGCGACGGTTTCCGGCGTTCCCGCAACGACTACGTGACCACCAGCATCACCGCCCTCGGGACCCAAATCAATCACCCAATCGGAAACTTTAATTACATCCAAATTATGCTCGATGACCACGATCGTATTTCCGTTATCGCGCAGACGGTGTAGCACTTGCAACAATTGCACAATATCGTGGAAGTGAAGCCCCGTAGTAGGCTCGTCTAACAAATATAACGTTCGACCGGTATCGCGTCGCGATAATTCACGCGATAATTTAATGCGCTGCGCTTCGCCACCGGATAACGTCGTTGCACTTTGTCCTAACGTGATGTACGACAAACCCACGTCGATCAGTGTCTGCAATTTTTTCGCGAGCACCGGAATTGCATCAAAAAACACTCTGGCTTCTTCCACCGTCAGCTGCAGGACCTCGTGAATATTTTTTCCTTTGTAATGAATTTCCAACGTTTCGCGATTGTAGCGTTTCCCAGCACACACGTCACAAATGACATAAATATCCGCCAAAAAATGCATCTCTACTTTAATCACCCCATCGCCTTCACACGCTTCGCAGCGACCACCGGCGACATTAAAACTAAACCGTCCCGGATGATACCCGCGCGAGCGTGATTCCGGCGTCCCCGAAAATAACTCACGGATGGGTGTAAATAATCCCGTATACGTAGCGGGATTCGAGCGCGGCGTGCGACCAATCGGACTTTGATCGATTTCAATCACTTTATCGAAGTGTTCTAATCCCGAAATGGATTGGTGCTCCCCAATTCGTCTCTGAGTAGCGCCATTCAAACGCGAGGCCGCTAACGGATATAACGTGTCGCTGATTAAACTCGATTTTCCCGAACCGGAAACGCCGGTGATGCACGTCATTAAACCCACAGGAATTTCTACGTCGATATTTTTTAAATTGTTACAAGTAGCCCCTTCCAAGCGAAGGCTCTTGCGGCAGGTATTTTGCACCCGATTTTTCGGCACCGGAATGCTCTTTTTCCCCAATAAATACTGCCCTGTTAACGACGCTGGATTGTGCATAATTTCATGCGGAGTTCCCTGCGCGACAATTTCGCCGCCGTGAACACCCGCCCCGGGTCCGATATCGACGACGTGATCCGCCAGTCGAATCGCTTCCTCATCGTGTTCAACGACAATCACCGTGTTACCTAAATCCCGAAGACGCGTCAGCGTATCCAGCAAACGTTTGTTATCCCGTTGATGTAAGCCAATGGACGGTTCATCTAAAATATACATCACACCCATCAAACCCGATCCAATTTGACTGGCCAGTCGAATGCGCTGCGCCTCACCACCCGATAACGTTTCTGCACTGCGCGCCAACGTTAAATAATTGAGTCCCACGTTGACCAAAAACCCCAGACGCGCGTTCACTTCTTTTAATATTTTTTCGGCGATTTGTGCGCGCCTACCCTCTAATTTAAGCGTTTCAAAAAACTGCTGACAATCACCAATCGATAATCGGGAGATGTCGGGCAAGTTTTTATTTCCTACAAAAACAGCGCGCGCTTCGGGGCGTAATCGAGTTCCGCTGCATGTTTCGCACGCGCTCACCGTTAAATACTTCGATAATTCCTCACGAACGGTCTGCGATTCTGTTTCTTCGTAACGCCGTTCCATTGTGGGAATAATACCTTCGAACGGATGCGTCCGACGCACTTTTTTATTGTCGTGCGTCACGTAGGAAAAAGTAATTTCTTCGTCGTCGCTGCCGTATAAAATAACTTCTCTAATGATTTTCGGTAATCGGTTATACGGTATCTCCATATCAAAGCGATAATGCTTTGCCAAAGAAGACAAGATTTGATAATAATACAAATTCCGGCGATCCCATCCACGAATCGCACCTTCGGAAAGACTCAGTTCTTCATTGTGCACGATTTTTTCCGGGTCGAAATGTTGTTCGACACCTAATCCATCGCATTCGGGACACGCGCCCGCGGGATTATTAAACGAAAATAACCGCGGCTCTAATTCTTCCAAGCTGTACCCGCAATCGGGACACGCATATTTCGCTGAGAAAATTCGCTCGGCAACCGATTTATTTTCCAACGGCGCAATACTCGCTAAGCCACTCGACAGTCGGACAGCCGTTTCAAACGATTCCGCCAGTCGTTGCTGAATGTCGGCGCGCACTTTCACGCGGTCCACCACGACTTCAATCGTGTGCTTTTTTCGCAAACTTAATTTGGGTGCGGAATCGAGTTCCACTAACGTTCCATCGATCCGCGCGCGAATAAATCCTTGCGTTTTCAATTGTTCGAGAAGTTGAACGTGCTCGCCTTTTCGCTCACGCACGACAGGCGCCAAAACCATGATGGGCGTCCCTTCGGGTAATGCCAACACGTGATCCACCATTTGGCTGATGGTCTGCGCTTGCAATTCGTGCTGATGCGTGGGACAGCGCGGCTGACCGATGCGGGCGTACAACAAACGCAAATAATCGTAGATCTCGGTAATCGTTCCCACCGTCGAACGCGGATTGTGCGAAGCCGATTTCTGTTCGATGGCGATCGCGGGCGATAGCCCTTCGATCGTATCGACCTCGGGCTTTTCCATCATCGACAAAAATTGTCGGGCATACGCCGACAAGGATTCGACGTAGCGACGCTGCCCCTCAGCGTACAAGGTATCAAAGGCCAGTGACGACTTTCCAGAGCCGGACAGGCCTGTGATCACAATCAGCTGATCCCGCGGCAAATCCAGATCGATATTTTTGAGGTTATGTGTGCGAACCCCGCGCAGGCGTATGGTGTTCATAGGGGGTGATATTATACACAGGCAGCCGCTGTGAAGCGAACATGGGCTGCGCGGCTGGCTCGGAGGGCGTGATTACGCGCAATGGCTCGTCGGACTCCGTCCGACTGCGCTTTATTTGCGCTTCATCACGCCCTCCGAGCCAGCCGATCAAAATTGATCAATTCCAAGAATTTAAGTATACTTAAAAAAAATGATAGTTTTTTTGGAGTGTACTTAAATTGGATGATTTCCTGAAACAGACCTTCGAGCGCTTATTGGAGAAGACGGACCTCTCATTCAAGCGCTATCTATACGATTCCTTTCGCTTGAGTCGGTTAACCGGCCTGGTTGGCCCGCGCGGGGTGGGTAAAACGACCTTTATGCTCCAATATATCAAAGAGCAGCTAACCAAAGACAAGAAAGTATTTTATTTTTCAGCCGACTCTGTTTATTTTCGCCAAAGTACTTTATTAGACTTCATTAATGACTTATATAATCTCGAAGGATATCGTCTTTTCTTTATTGATGAAATTCATAAATACGCAAATTGGAACCAAGAATTAAAGAATTTATACGATGCATTCCCCGATATAAAAATTGTTTATTCGGGCAGCTCGATGCTTGAATTAGTAAAAGGCAGTTACGATCTTTCACGACGCGCAAAACTCTATCACCTGCCCGGAATGTCATTCAGAGAATATTTGAATTTCGTGGAACGTATTCATATTAGCCCAATTGAACTTTCAGCGTTACTGACCAGCCCAAGCAATTTTAATAAGCTCGGCATGATTGAAACGGTTATGGGACATTTTAAGAAATACCTTGCCATGGGTTATTATCCCTTCGTCTTCGAAGAACCCCATACTTATTACGAACGCGTGATGCGCATTATTGATAAGATTATTTTTGAAGATATTCCCAGTTACTTTGACTTAAAGACTCACAATCTGCATTTATTTAAAAAAATTTTGGCTTATCTTGCAACCATCCCGCCGGGCGAAGTCAATACCAATAACATCGCACAAAATGTCGGTGTTGCTCATCAAACGATAGTTAACTACTTAACTATTCTGGAAAGCGTCGGCCTCGTGCAGATGATTTATCCTTTTGGGGGAGGCAATCAATATCTGCGAAAACCACAAAAAATATTCTTGCACAATACTACTTTGCTTTATGCCTTCCAACAGTTTGTGGGCGAACAACTCTATAAGGGGACTCTGCGAGAACTCTACTTTATCCAAGCATTACGCGATGCCGATGAAAAAGTTTATTACTCCAAACAAGGCGATTACCGAACAAAAGATAGGATCTTTGAAATTGGCGGCAAAAATAAAACAACCAAACAAATTGCTCATTCGGATATACCGGCCAGCTTAGTGAAAGATGATATTCTGGTTGCCAGCAAGGGAGCTATTCCGCTGTTGTTCTTTGGATTCATCTACTGACACGCGTCTTGCGCTGATTTTTTAGCTCACCGAGGCTACGTTACTAAACGCCCGCGAATAGCCTGCTGATCGGGATTCCGCATAAGCTTGTGCAATCCAGCTGTTTTTGCTTGACATAATTTTGAAGCCACGGCGAGCCTCGGCTACGCGGCCTTGCGGGCAGGGCAGCACGGCCGGGGCGAACACGCCAATGGCATAATTATATCCCAAACGAAATTTAGAATTCGAATCCAGGGGAAAATAAGAACCCCTACCAAAACGAAAGTCGAACGAACGATTTAATTCCTCACCCTTCTCAACAATATGATAAACCCCTTGCGCAAATGCCTGCGCATAACACGCCGGTAAAAAACGCTGGATATAACCAATGACTTTACACCAAAATAAATTATTCTGACGGCTATTAAAATTGCCAAAAGCACCATAATTTTGATCAAATAACCGGAATGCTTCCACCAGCAGTTGCGCGTTAAAATGTTTCCCGGTGGTGATCACCTCTTGAGTTTGACCTTCTAAATGATTCGGTGCCTCGTGTTTTATAGACTCTTATTCTGATCATAATATCTACACAAGGTTAAGGAAAATTAAAAATACGGGCCTGAAAAATGAAATTTGTAGCCTGGGTGCAGCCACGCTTCGTGGCGTAACCCAGGAACTCAGGAATTCCTTGATTACGCTTCGCTGCATCAAGGCTACAACCCAGGCTACAATTCGCTGCATCAAGGCTACTGATTCCCGCTTTCGCGCGGGGATGACGGCGATTTTCAAATTTTGTCATGTACAGAGAGGATCACCCCCCGATCCCGTCCTATGAGAAGCGTAAAACGGTGAAACCTCAGTTTTAGATCATTTCCACCTAATGACAAAATCACCAAATCGATCGGCGCGTGAGAATATAAGCATGGAAATAGATACGTTTTCCCATTACGATCGGGTGGAAATTTATAGTCAAGATTAGTGGTTCTACTATTTAGCCCTTCTTCGATGACATAATATGGTTTTTTGTGTGTTTGCACTTTCAATAAATCTATTATAAAAATACAAACTATGGCGGAGCTCAATCAACTTTATAATGACTGGGGACTCTGACGGGAGAACACATCATGTTTTTTACTGCTCATATCATGCTTTCACGGAATGGGTTTTTCACTGGCTGACATTGATTCTGAATCGGAATCCTCAAAAGAAATTTCTGTGAAGCCGATTTCCCCTCTCTGGTTTACTACACAACACACTATTTTTCCTCCCGAAGACGATAAACCCACGCATCCAGACGCTTACGTTGGGCTTATATTATCCCAGTGAAGACTTGACCCCCTCTCCTGACGTGTTAGCCTACGCCCATGAATAAGCCCGAACGCCGAATCGTTTTTTCGTTAAGTCTGATTATGGCATTCCGCCTCCTCGGCCTTTTTATGGTTTTGCCGGTTTTTTCGCTGTACGCAACGAAAATTCCCCATGCCACCCCGGTGCTTATCGGAGTGGCGCTGGGTATCTACGGATTAACCCAAGCTCTTTTACAGATCCCCCTTGGCCTGCTTTCCGACCGGATTGGGCGTAAACCCATCATTGCCGCCGGACTCGTTCTTTTTGGCCTTGGGAGCGTCCTGGCGGCCCTCTCACACTCCATTTACGGCATCATCTTGGGGCGAGCCCTACAAGGGGCTGGCGCCATCGGAAGCACCACGCTTGCCCTAGTCGCTGATTTAACGCGGGAAGAAGAGCGCGGTAAGGCTATGGCCATTGTCGGACTGGCGATTGGTCTTTCTTTTGGGGCTGCAATGATTATCGGACCCGCCATCAATGCCGAATTACACCTCACTGGCATCTTTTGGATAACGGCCTTCTTTGCCCTAGCAGGGCTGATAGTGCTTTACAAGGAGGTTCCAACACCCTCCGCGCTTCCACCTCCAATAGGAGTAGGCGCCCCCATTAAATCTGAACGCGACCATTTTAAAGCGGTTTTTAGAAATGCTCAGCTTCTCCGCTTGGACTTTGGCATATTCGCACTACATGCAGCGCTTACCGCCGCATTCCTCGTTATTCCAGTGATTTTGAGTCAACGCATCCAACTGTCGCAATATCAGCAAGCTTGGCTTTATTTAGTGGTGCTCGTCTTATCTTTTCTTGCCATTCTGCCCCCACTCATCATTAGCGAGAAAAAACGGCGAATAAAACCATTCTTTTTAAGCGCCATTGCCGTACTCGCCGTATGCCCTCTCTTATTAATTTTCAATATCAATACCATCACCATCGGCCTCATTTTATTCTTGTTTTTCGTCGCCTTTACTTTTCTTGAAGCCGTGTTACCTTCTTGGATTTCCAAAGTAGCGCCGACTCACCATAAAGGAGCAGCGATGGGAGTTTATTCTTCATCACAATTCTTTGGCATTTTTGTGGGCGGAAGCCTGGGTGGGTGGATACTGGGTCATTACCATCAATTCGGCGTCCTCATCTTTTGCGCGCTCTGTGCTCTTTTTTGGATGGCCCTGGCTATCCCGATTAAAAGTCCTCCGGCCAAGCAAATAATTACAGAGGACGAATTGCGAAAACGAATGAGAGAAGGTAACCTAGTCTGATGAATTAACCACCGTTAATTCATATGAGTGTTTTGAAATGCAGGAGTCAGTATGGCCAGAGGTGTAAATAAAGTCATTTTAATTGGTAACTTAGGTAATGATCCGGAAGTCCGTTACACGCCCAACGGCAATGCCGTTGCTAACGTGACGCTAGCAACGAGCGCCTCGTGGCGTGATAAACAAACCGGCGAATTACAAGAACGAACGGAATGGCACCGCATCGCATTTTTCAATCGATTGGCCGAAATTGTTGGCGAGTATCTGCGTAAAGGATCCAAAGTCTACGTCGAAGGCAGCCTGCGCACCCGCAAATGGCAAGACAAAAACGGTATCGACCGCTACACCACCGAAATTATTGCAAATGAAATGCATATGCTCGACAGCCGTGGCGGTGGCAATCATAACCAAAATCAATCCTCTCAAGAAGCAGCGCCGCAACAAAGTGAATCCACTGCTTCCTCCGCAGCACCGGCGACGGCCAGTACTGAAGATTCGGCCAATTTCGACGACGATATTCCTTTTTAAGCGCCTCGATGAAATCAACGGCACAACTGCGAAAAGGACTGAAATCGGGTAAACCGTTGATTGCCCCCGGAGTGTTTGACGGATTATCAGCGCGTTTAGTCGAGCAAGCCCAGTTTGATGCGGTTTATGCCAGTGGCGGAGCCATTGCACGCAGCGCCGGTTATCCCGATTTAGGCTTACTCAGTTTCGCGGAAGTACTCGAGCGCGTAGCACAAATTGTCGATGCCACTCATTTACCCGTGATTGCTGATGCCGACACGGGTTACGGCAATGCGTTAAACGTCTATCGGACCGTCAAAGCGTACGAAAAAATCGGTGTAGCCGCGTTACACATCGAAGATCAGTCTTATCCCAAACGCTGCGGCCATTTGGATGATAAAAAACTGATTTCACCCGATGAAATGGTGCAAAAAATCCGAGCGGCCTGCGAAGCGCGTCGAGATTCCGACCTCGCATTAATTGCACGTACCGACGCGATTGCCGTAGAAGGTTTCGATCAAGCGATGACTCGCGCTAAAGCCTACGCCGCCGCAGGAGCCGATGTGCTTTTTATTGAAGCCCCTCACTCCCTGGAACAAATCGAAAAAATCGCTGCAATTATTCCGCAACCGAAATTAATTAATATGTTTTATGGGGGTAAGACACCTCTGATCCCCATCAAAAAGTTAGAATCGCTAGGTTATCAAATTGTTATTATTCCGTCGGACTTACAACGCGCTGCCATTGCCGCCATGCAAAGAACATTAGCTGTCATTCACCGCGATGGCGACAGCAAAACCCTCGCCGATCAACTCGCTTCATTCCAAGAACGTGAAACCATCGTCGGGACTAAAAAGTGGCTGGATCTCGATAAAGAATTTTCGGGTGATTGAATTCTACAAATTAAACCGTAGCCTGGATGAAGCCTCGCTTCGAGGCGTAATCCAGGAATTCCCGGGTTTCGCCCGAAGCGGGCTTCACCCAGGCTACAACTGTTTCCGAAAGTGAAATCCGAGAAATGACCTCATGCCTTATTTTATTTACATTTTAGAATGCTCTAACGGTGCTTATTATACCGGTTACACCACCGACATAGAGCGCCGTTACCAAGAGCACCTCGATCAATCTTATCGATGCAAATACACGCGCAGCTTTCCCCCGCGAAAATTAGCGGCTTATTGGAAATTAGATACGGACTTATCCACGGTATTAAAAATCGAATCGACCATTAAAAAAATGTCTAAAAGCAACAAACAAAAATTAATTCAGAATCCAAGATCTTTGTCTGAGCTTATTGCAGAGGGGTAGGGGGACTTGTTTTGTGTAGACTTGATGGAGCCATGCGAAATCAAAGAATTTAATTCCCGGGTTACGCCCCGAAGCGCGGCTCCACCCAGGCTACATTAAGACAATGCAATCACTAATCGGAATATCCAAAGGCTCATGTATTTCTTTCAATTCCGGATGGCTGAAGTGCCAGTATTCCGTTTGTGCGGGTTTAAATCCTGCGCGCTGCATTACTCTCGATAATATTTCACGATACCGATAAGCGGTTTCACCAATTTCTTTGGCGGTCGCAGCGCTGTGCGATTGGGGCCCAAAAAAATCAAAAACGCTGCCCATCTCCAACCGATTTCCAGCCAAATCTTCCAACACGCAATCCACAGAATTTCCATAACAATGCTGAGAATCTTGACTCAAATAACCCAGCACAAACAATTGGGATTTTTCAACGCGGGGATAATGGATCGGCTTTCGCTGTCGATCGAGTTCGTTAAAAGGTATTCCCGCCCATACTAAAAAATCAAGGACGGCACGTCGCGGCCGATACGCATCGAAGACACGCAAACGCATTTGGTGGTTTTTAATCAGATTATTTTGAACTTCGCACAACACGTCAGCCACTTTTGGCGTGAGTAATGCGGTGTTTGTGGTATCGGGATGATACCCCTCAATAATTCGCCCTACAAAATTATCGGGCGTTGCGTATTTTAATTCGCACCGAATCGGTTCGCGGCAACGCTTCTCGCTCAGTAGAACAACATCAGTTAACTTCGGCATTTTCGTGTTTAATAGAAGGAATAGTTACATTAACATCGACGTCTTTGGTGTAGTCAATGCCTCGAATTCCAAAGCCGAATAATCGATAAAAATCGTCACGGTAACCCTCGATATCCGAAATTTTTTCGATATTATCACTGTTAATCATTTCCCACAATCGAGCTACTTCCGCTTGAACGTCCGGTCGCATTTCCCAATCGTCAATACGAACACGATTTTCAGAATCGCGTGAAGTCGACTGATATAAGTGTTCGCCAAATAATCGTTGCATTTGCTCAGCACAACCCTCATGAATTTTTTTCTCTTTCATCACGCGGTACAACAAAGAAATATATAACGGCACAACGGGAATGGCTGCGCTGGCTTGCGTTACTAATGCTTTATTCACGGAAATGAGGGCGTGCCCCCCCACGTCTTTTTGCAGCTTTTTATCTAAATTTTTTGCCGTGGCTTCCAAGTGTTCTTTTGCTTTTCCAATAGTGCCATTACGATAAATATCGTACGTCATCTCAGGGCCGATGTAAGTAAACGCCACGGTTTTTGCACCGTGCGCCAGACAATCGGATTTCAACAATGCTTCTATCCAGAACTCCCAATCTTCTCCGCCCATGACGGCAACGGTATTTTCAATGTCTTGCTCGTTCGCGGGCTCAATGGAAATTTCGCTCACCGTGCCATTCATCACGTCAACCGTTTTATTGCGGTAGGTTTTCCCAATCGGTTTTAACACCGAATTAAATACCGCTCCGGTTTTTGGATGCGTTCGTCGTGGGGAGGCGATGCTGTAAATCACTAAATCGACGCCTCCCTGCCAGTCGGCCTTAATCAGCTCGATGGTTTTTTGTTTGATCTCGTCGGAAAAGGCATCGCCGTTGATGCTCTTTGCATACAGCCCTTCAGCTTGTGCGTGCCGTTCAAACGCCGCCGTGTTGTACCAGCCGGCGGAAGCCGTGCGCTTGTCACTGGCCGGCTTTTCAAAGAATACACCGATGGTTTTTGCACCCGTCCCAAAAGCCGCCACAACCCGGCTCGCTAAGCCAAAGCCGGTGGATGCGCCGATAATCAACACTTTTTTCGGGCCATTTTTAATGGGGGGCTGGCTTTTTACGTAGCTGATCCAGTGGTCGACGTGTTTCGCACACCCTTCCGGATGAGCCGTCGTGCAGATAAAGCCTCGAACCTTGGGCTGAACGATCACGGAGTCTCCCTAAGCAGTGTTTATTCTTCGCCGGATTCTTCTGTTTCGGCTTCGGATTCTTCCGCTTCTTCGCGATCGACCAGTTCAACAATCGCCATGGGGGCGGTGTCGCCGGCGCGGAAACCGCATTTTAATATGCGTATGTATCCGCCTGGGCGGTCTTTGTGTCGGGGTGCAATGTCGGTAAAAAGCTTGTCAACAACCGCACTGTCTCGCAAGCGTGCAAACGCCAATCGGCGATTCGAAACGCTGTCTTCTTTCGCCAAAGTAATTAATGGCTCAGCCACGCGTCGCAATTCTTTTGCTTTTGGCAAGGTAGTTTTAATGAGCTCGTGTGTAAACAGCGACGCGGCCATATTTTTATACATGGCTTTGCGGTGCGCACTGTTACGGCCTAACTGCCTTCCACTTTTACGGTGATGCATGTTATCTCTCCAATAAATCCGATGGCGGCCATTTTTCAATACGCATGCCTAAACTCAATCCGCGTTGCGCCAATACACTTTTAATTTCCATTAATGATTTTCTTCCCAAATTGGGCGTTTTTAACAAATCCGTTTCCGAGCGCTGAACTAAGTCACCAATGTAGTAAATGTTTTCAGCCTTCAAACAATTAGCAGCACGCACCGTCAGCTCTAAATCATCCACCGGACGCAATAAAAGTGGATCAATTTTCTCTTCTTTGCGTGATCCTTCGATGCGCTCTTCGTGATGTAATTCAACAAAAGCCGATAATTGATGTTGCAAAATGGTCGCTGCCCGTCGAATAGCCTCTTCGGGATCCAGTGTACCATTAGTTTCCAGCTCAATGTTTAATTTGTCTAAGTCCGTACGTTTTTCAACGCGGGCGTTCTCAACTTGATAAGTGATGCGCACCACGGGGCTGTAGGAAGCATCCAATGCCAATACACCCACCGAACGCGATTCTTCCGCACCGGCGCGAGTTGTCGCTGGCTCATAACCACGACCGGTTGCCACTTTTAGCGTCATGTTGATTTGCCCATCTTTAGTGAGATGCGCAATGACGTGTTCGGGGTTAACAACCGTCACGCCATGATCGGCTTGAATGTCACCCGCCGTGACCGCACCTTCCCCTTTCTTTTGCAACGTTAACGTAGTTTCATCACGCCCTTCTAATTTAATGGCAACGCCTTTCAAATTCAGCAAAATATCAACGACGTCTTCGCGAACCCCTTCGATTGAGCTGTACTCGTGCAATACGCCATCGATTTGTGCTTCCACAACAGCAGCACCCTCCATGGAAGAAAGTAAAATACGTCGCAACGCATTCCCCAACGTGTGCCCAAATCCACGCTCTAAAGGCTCCAACGTGATTTTAAAATGGTTGGGTGATATCACGTGAACTTGAATATTCCGCGGAGTTAAAAAAGATTTAAAAATTTCTTGCATGTTTATTGCCTCTTATTTCGAATAGAGCTCGACGACGAGATTTGCTTTGAACTCCGCCGGCAATTCGGTGGTGTCGGGATGGTTTTTAAACGTTCCCATCATTTTTTTTGAATCGATGTCAATCCAAGAAACCTGGGCTCGTTGCTGCGCCAAATCCAACGCCGCTTTAATTCGGAGTTGCCCCTTTGCTTTTTGTCGAATTTCAACCATATCGCCTGGTTTCAATTGACAAGATGCTATATTGACGGGTTCGCCATTAACTAATACGGCTTTATGACTGATGAGCTGCCGTGCTTCCGCACGCGTCGCGGCGAAACCCATGCGATAAACGATATTGTCCAAACGACACTCCAGTAATCTTAATAAATTATCACCGGTTGAGCCTTTTAAACGATCGGCTTTCAAATAATAATTTCGAAATTGTTTCTCTAATACGTCGTAATAGCGCTTAATTAATTGCTTCATTCGCAATTGAACGCCGTAATCCGTCGTGCGGCTGCGTCGTTGCCAGTGTACCCCCGGCGTACGCTCGATGTTGCACTTTGAATCAATCGCTCGAATACCGCTTTTCAATTGCAAGTCGGTTTTTTCGCGACGCGATAATCGACATTTCGGACCTAAATATCTTGCCATCTTTTAATACCCCCCTAAACTCGACGTCTCTTGCGCGGCCGACAACCATTATGAGGCAGGGGCGTTCGATCTTCTAAACTGATAATCTCAAGTCCTCCCGACCGTAATCCGCGAATAGCAGAGTCACGCCCCGCACCTGGACCTTTCACGCAAACGACAATACGCCTCATATCAAAATTTTCGCGCGCAATTTTTGCAGCATCTTCAGAAGCCAACTGCGCTCCGTAAGGCGTACCCTTTCGAGAACCTTTAAAACCAGAGCTCCCCGCTGAACGACAACACAACACATTTCCTTGCGGATCAGAAATACTGACCATCGTATTGTTGAACGTAGCCTTAATATGAGCTACGCCTTCAGTCACTTTTCGAGTTCGTTTTTTTGCCATGAAATAGCCTTACCTCAATTCAATACTATTATTCAGCAGAACCACCGCCGCCACCTTGACGAATCGGTTTGCGCTTACCTTTACGGGTTCGGGCGTTAGTTCTGGTTCGCTGTCCTCGAACCGGCAGCCCTCGTCGATGACGAACCCCCGTGAAACAACTTAAATCGACTTTACGTTTGATATCCATAGCTCGCTCTCGTCGCAAATCGCCTTCCACCCGATACTTAGCAACCTCACTCCGCAGAGCATCGAGTTCGGACTCGGAAAGGTCCTTCACCTTTCGAATGGGTTCAACACCAGCGGCTTGGCATATTTTTAATGCGAGACTATTACCAATCCCATAAACCGCCCGCAAAGCCACTCGAGCGTGCTTATTAACCGGAATATTAACACCTGCAATACGAGCTACCATTCGATTATCAACTCCAACTTATTAATAATTCGTCAAAAAAGCGTTCTAGGATACCTTTCGGCCCCAAAAAAATCAAGGCTATTTGCCTCCCCGTTGTCGTTGTTTGTGTCGTGCGTCTTTACACAACACACGAACAACACCCCGACGGCGCACTACCTTGCAGTTCCGACACAATTTTTTCACCGATGATCTGACTTTCATGTGTTCCCCTTATCTCTACCGAATCAATCCAATCTTCGAACCTTTCATGCCCGACTTCTTCATAAGCGATTCGTACTGATGGCTCATGAGGTGCGCTTGTACTTGGGACATAAAATCCATGATAACAACCACGACAATTAACAACGAGGTTCCCCCAAAATAAAAAGGTACGTTCCAAGCCAAAATTAAAAATTGGGGCAACAAGGCGACTAACGCTAAATAAACAGAACCCACCAACGTCAACCGTGTCATCACTTTATCGATGTACTGCGCGGTTTGATCACCCGGTCGAATTCCAGGAATAAAAGCACCCGAGCGCTTTAAATTATCTGCCGTTTCCTTGGGATTAAAAACCAATGCCGTATAAAAAAAACTAAAGAAAATAACGGCAATAGCGAAAATGATGATGTACGCCGGCTGCCCATACGACAGCGCCAACGACACGTCGTTCAACCACCCCAGTCCTTTAATCGAAGCCATAAATTTAGCCACCGCACCAGGAAATAAAATAATACTTTGCGCAAAAATCACAGGGATCACACCCGCCATATTAATTTTCAAGGGCAAATGGCTGCTTTGCGCCGCATACAACTTCCGGCCTTGTTGTCGCTTGGCATAATTAATGGTGATGCGTCGTTGCCCTCGTTCGAAAAATACCACAACCAACGTCACGGCAACAATCACGGCAATGATAAAAAGCAAAGTAATCACCGCCATTTGCCCTTGGCGCACTTGGGTAAACACCTGGCCAATTGCCGACGGAAAGCGCGACGCGATACTCGCGAAAATAATCAACGAAATACCATTGCCCACACCACGCTCGGTCATCTGTTCACCGAGCCACATCAAAAACATCGTTCCCGTCACCAACGTAATAACAGCCGTAAAATAAAATCCAATGTTTGGATTCAGCGCCGTTCCGCTGCTTACCAACCACTTTGTCATGAAAATCGATTGCAGCAGCGATAAAATAACGGTTCCATAACGCGTGTACTGATTGATCTTGCGCTTTCCCGCTTCTCCTTCTTTCCGTAAATGCTGCATCTTCGGGGAAATTTGTGAATACATTTGCACGATAATCGAAGAAGAAATGTACGGCATGACGCCCAAGGCAAAAATAGTCATCCGGCTTAGCGCACCACCGGAAAACATATTAAACATGCCTAAAAATCCGGTCTCGTGCTGATTAAACAACGCCGCTAAACGGCTAGGGTCCAAACCCGGTACCGGTATGTAAGAACCCAATCGGTAGACGATGATGCCGATTAAAACAAACAACAGCCGTCGTTTTAATTCGCTCAATCCGCCTTGTGACAGGGATGTACCGAGTTTCGCCATAACTCAGGTTACCTTTCCGCCGGCTGACTCTATGGCCGCTTTCGCGCCTTTGGTCACCCGTAATCCGCGTACGGTCACTGGTTTGGTTAACTCTCCCGACATAAAAATTTTCACGCGCTTTACTTTGCCGTTAATTACATTAGCACTTTTTAAAGTGGCTAAATCAACGACGTCTCCGGATACTTTATTTAATTCACTCAAACGAACTTCAGCTGTCACTAACGCTAATTGCGAAGTGAAACCAAATTTGGGCAAGCGACGTTGCAAAGGCATCTGACCACCCTCAAAACCCACTTTGTGATAACCGCCCGCCCGAGCATGCTGACCTTTATGACCCAGCCCACAGGTTTTTCCTTTTCCACTGCCAATGCCGCGACCCACGCGCATTTTCGCTTTTTTCGCACCTCGAGGTGGTTTAATCGTGTTAAGATGCATGGCCACTCTCCTCAATCTTCAATAAATAAGACACTGCATTAATTAATCCTCGATTGCAGGCCGTATCTTCCACTTCTACCGTCTGATTAGGATGACGCAATCCCAAACCTTCCACGCACGCACGATGACCCGGCTTTCGACCAAATTTACTTTTCATCAAGGTAACGCGTAATTTTCTCTTTGGTGTCATTTTTTACTCCAAAATTTCCTCAAGGCGTTTACCCCGCTTCGCTGCAATCTGTTCGGGAGTTTCCATTTGTTTTAACCCTTTGAACGTCGCACGAACCACGTTAATCGGATTTGAAGAACCAATGCATTTCGACAACACATCTTTAACACCCACCACCTCAAGCACGGCTCGCATGGCATTACCGGCAATGAGTCCCGTACCTTCCGAAGCGGGTACCATAATCACCATCGTTGCCCCTTGAGAGGCCTTGATGGGGTGTTGCAGCGTTGTTCCGCGCAACGGCACTTGAATCATGTTGCGCCGCGCACTTTCCGTAGCTTTTTGAATGGCGACAGGCACTTCACGCGCCTTACCCAGACCAAAACCCACTTTGCCTTCGCCATTTCCGGCAACCACCAGTGCAGAAAAACCAAAGAGGCGCCCCCCTTTAACGACTTTTGCCGTACGTCGCACGGCGACTAATTTCTCTTGTATACCATCAGTTCTTGTATTATCTACGCCAACGTTTCTCATGCTTACACCTTCAATTAATCAACTTTTTATTTCCTGGATCCCGGATAATTTGTTCATCCCTGAACAAATTTCCGGGATAACTTGAGTTCTGGATAAGCGTTCTTGGATTTTACGCTTATCCAGAACTCAAGTTAAAATTCAAGCCCGCTTTCACGCGCCGCTTCAGCGAGCGCTTTGATGCACCCGTGGTATTTATAACCACTGCGATCAAAGGCCACTTGTTTAATTCCCGATTTTTTCGCACGTTCTGCAATTAACTTACCCACGGCCGTGGCGGCTTCTTTGTTACCGCAATGTTTGAGCTTCGTGCGAACATCTTTTTCCAGCGTGGACGCGGCGGCTAACACTTTAGTGTTACAAGGCGAAATTAACTGAGCATAAATATGGTTAAGTGATCGGTACACGCTTAACCGTACGACGTCCAATTCCTGTATCTTTGATCGCGTTCTTCGGGAACGGCGAACTCGTTTCGTTTGTTTATTTATCATTTCTTTTTCGCCTCTTTGAGAGAGATACGTTCATTTTCATAACGAATACCTTTACCTTTATACGGCTCGGGCGGTCGCACCGCACGAATATTCGCGGCAATCTGATTGACCAAACACCGATCCGCACCTTTGATCGTAATCTCGGTAACACTCGGCGTATCCACGGAAATATTGTCTGGCATTGTGATGTTGACGGGATGTGAAAGACCCACCGTCAAATTTAACACTTTGCCCTGCGCCTTCGCACGATAACCCACTCCCACCATCACTAACTTACGTTCAAAACCCTGAGTAACGCCGTGCACCATATTATTGATCAGCGCTCGACTGGTTCCTGCCAACGCATTGGATTCCGCTAAACCATTTGCTGGAGCCAATTGCAGTACGTTATCGGTAATCGATACTTTAACGTTGGAAGAGACGGCTTGAGACAATTCACCCAACTTACCTTTAATTGTGACGCGCAGTCCATTCACCTTGGCTTCAACACCAGACGGAATGGGAATCGGACTTTTTGCAACGCGACTAACCATCGTACTCTCCTAACTCACGTAACAAATAATTTCACCGCCTTCACCTTGGCGACGAGCCTCACGATCCGACATCACCCCTTTCGACGTAGAAATGATGGCAACACCCAAACCGTTTTTGACTTTCGGTAATTCGTCTTTCGTTTTATAGACGCGTAAACCCGGACGACTGACGCGATCAATTTCTGAAATTACCGGTTTTCCCTCGTAGTATTTTAAGGTGACAACAATCGAAGGGGTGGCTGATCCATTTGCCTCTTGGTAATCCACAATATAACCTTCGTCTTTAAGCACCTTCGCAATGCCTATTTTTAATTTAGACATTGGGATCGCGACTTCTTTTTTCGCAACCGCCTGTGCGTTACGAATACGCGTTAACATGTCACTAATCGGGTCTTGTATGTTCATATTTACCAGCTCGCTTTCTTCAATCCGGGTACATCACCACGCATCGCCGCTTCACGCAGGTGGATGCGACACAAACCAAATTTTTTCAACGTACCGCGGGGTCGCCCACATAGGCGACAACGATTGCGCACACGCGACTTACTTTCATTGCGATCGCTTTTTTGCAACTTAAGAATCGCCACTTCTTGTTCTTCCGGAGTCCCTTTTCGGACTGCTATTTTTAATTCGCTACGCTTCACCCGCGCCGACCGGGACTTACGGATACGTTTTAAATTTCTTCTAACTTCACTCGTTTTTGCCATTGGTTACCTCAATCCTTCAACGGAAAACCGAAGGCTTTTAACAAAGCGCGGCCTTCTTTATCCGTTTTAGCTGTTGTTGTAAGGGTAATATCCATACCTCGAATTGCGTCAATCTTATCGTATTCAATCTCTGGAAACACGATTTGTTCCCGAATCCCCAGACTGTAATTGCCACGTCCATCAAACGCGCGCGGACTGAATCCGCGAAAATCTCGAATGCGCGGGATGGCAATTGAAATGAGTCGTTCTAAAAACTCATACATGCGCCCTCGACGTAAAGTCACTTTGCATCCGACCGGCCAACCCTCACGAATTTTAAATCCGGCCTCCGATTTTTTAGCATGACGAATAATCGGCTTTTGTCCCGCGATTTTCGCCATGTCTCCCATCGCGTGCTCGATAACTTTCTTATCCGCAACCGCTTCACCCACCCCCATATTCAGGGTAATTTTCGTGAGTCGAGGGACTTCCATCACGGATTTATAGGCGAACTCTTTGTGGAGCGTCGACACAATCGTTTTTTTATATAATTCTTGTAATGCAATCATGGTCAGTGCCTTTAAACGTCAATCACTTCGCCGTTCGACTTAAAACAGCGTACTTTTTTACCGTCCTTGAGTACCTTGAAACCAACGCGATCCCCTTTTTTTGTCGTTGGATTAAATACGGCGACATTCGAAACATGAATACCCGATTCGCGATCAAGGATCCCACCTTGCTCACCCTTGTTAGGGTTAGGCCTCACGTTTTTCTTTACCATATTAACGCCTTCAACTAAAAGACGATTGTCCGGCAGGACTTTAATGACCTTACCGCTTCGCCCCTTGTCTCTTCCCGTTGTGACGACAACCATATCGTCTTTTTTAATTTTTCGCATAGACATCGGTTTCACCACTCGTTATAAAACTTCCAAAGCCAACGAAACAATTTTCATAAAATTTTCAGTCCGCAATTCTCGAGTTACCGGCCCGAAAATACGCGTGCCAATCGGCTGTAATTGAGCGTTCAACAGCACGACAGCATTACTGTCAAAACGAATCAATGAGCCATCATCACGTCGAACGCCTTTTCGCGTTCGTACCACCACGGCATTCATCACTTCACCCTTTTTCACTTTACCGCGTGGAAGTGCTTCTTTTACCGTGACTTTAATCACGTCACCAATATTGGCGTAACGTCGCTTGGAACCACCCAAAACCTTAATGCACATGACCCGTCTTGCGCCCGTGTTATCAGCCACGTCAACGACCGATTGTTCTTGAATCATAGCCTTGCTCCCACCGCAAATCTCATTTCTCTACTCGTTCCTTGACTTCTACCAGCGTCCAACTTTTTGTTTTCGAAATCGGTCGGCATTCGCGTATCGTCACAACATCACCCGTATGGCATTGATTGCCTTTATCGTGCGCGTGAATTTTCGTCGTGCGACGGATAAACTTACCGTATTTCGGATGCTGTACACGTCGCTCAATCGCTACCGTAATGGTGTCCGTCATTTTGTTACTGACCACCTTACCCGTTAACGTGCGTATGACTTTTTCTTTCTCATTCATGCTTACGCCCCTTTTCATTCAGGATCGTTTTCACGCGCGCAATATCTCGACGCACGCGTTTATAAAGATGTGACTTAGGCGCCTCACCCATGCTTTTTTGCATGCGTAAATTGAAGTGCTCTTTACACAATTCCAACAATTCTTTTTTCAAATCAGCAGCCGATTTTTCACGCATTTCTTTAGTGTTCATTTACATTACCGTCCGTTTTACAAAGATGGATCGCACGGGCAACTTCGCGGATGCCCTCGAAAAAGCCTCCCGCGCCAATTCTTCCGTCACCCCATCCAATTCAAACATCATCCGTCCTGGCTGTATCAATGCGACCCAATATTCCACATTTCCTTTTCCTTTTCCTTGTCGCACTTCCAGTGGTTTTTTTGAAATGGGTTTATCCGGGAAAATTCGAAGAAATACTTTCCCACCCCGTTTAATATGACGCGCAATGGCACGTCGCGCCGCTTCTAATTGACGCGCGGTGATACGACCTCGTGTCGTGGCCTTAAGACCGTACTCACCAAAATCGACTTTATTTCCGCGCGTCGCGTTACCCGGATTTCGGCCCTTAAAATCTTTTCGATATTTTCTGTTACTTGGTTGAAGCATTATTTATCCCCGTTAACTCGCTCCGCCTTCTTCCATTTCCACCGTTTGCACGGGCTTAGGCTCTTCTTTTTTCATCAGGTGTTTTTCGCCTCGGTAAATCCACACTTTAACCCCGATCACGCCGTACGTGGTCTTTGCAATCGCCGTACCGTAATCGATGTCGGCGCGGAAAGTGTGTAAAGGAACGCGTCCCTCCCGAGACCACTCCGTACGTGCAATTTCAGCACCCCCCAAACGTCCAGCAATATTAATTCTGATCCCCAGCGCACCTTGTCGCATGGTGTTTTGGATCGCGCGCTTCATCGCGCGTCGGAACATAATGCGGCGTTCCAACTGCTGCGCGATATTTTCAGCAACCAATTTGGCGTCCAACTCCGGTTTGCGAATTTCTTCAATGCTGATGTTCACCGGCACTTTCATCATTTTGGATATTTCATCACGCAACGCTTCAATTTCGCCACCCTTCTTACCGATAATCACGCCAGGGCGTGCTGAATAAATCGCAATTTTTGCGTTTCGTGCCGGGCGTTCAATCTGTATGCGACTCACCGCCGCGCCTTTAAGGCGAGCTTCCAACAATGCGCGAACGTTCAGATCGTCGTTTAAACGATCGGCAAAATCTTTTGAATCCGCATACCAGTTGGACGTCCAGTCTTTTGTGATACCTAGGCGTATGCCAGTTGGATTTACTTTTTGACCCATTGGGTTTTTCTCCAATAACTCGTTCTTTACTCTTTCAAATCTGAGACCACGACGGTAATGTGGCACGTGCGTTTTAAAATCTGATTGCCTCGTCCTCGCGCACGCGCTCGATATCGTCGAGACATCGGACCTTCATCAACAACTATTCTGTAGACGGTTAATTCGTCGACATCCGCACCTTTGTTGTGCTCGGCATTGGCAATCGCTGAATCCACCACCTTTTTAATAATTCCGGCAGCTTTTTTATTACTGAACCGCAGCAAATCGACAGCCTGTTCCGCACGTAATCCACGCACTTGATCCGCAACGAGCCGAGCTTTTTGCGCTGAAATACGTGCATATTTTAATACCGACCCCACTTCCATCATTCTTTCGCTCTCTCTTCTTCTTTCACTTTTCGATCACCCGAGTGAGCACGAAACGTGCGCGTAATCGCAAATTCACCCAGCTTGTGACCAACCATGTTTTCCGAAATATAAATCGGTACGTGTTGGCGACCATTGTGAACGGCAATAGTTAACCCTACCATCTCTGGCACAATCATCGAGCGTCGAGACCACGTCTTGATGGGTTTCTTACTTCCCTCTTTTTGGGCACGCTCGACCTTCATTTGCAGATGGTGGTCGACGAATGGTCCTTTCAGTGTTGATCTTGGCACGCTTTCCCCCGTTTATTTACTTCTCGCGTCGATCGCGAATAATCATGTTTCTGGTTCGTTTGTTACGTCGCGTCTTGAATCCTTTCGTTGGAATTCCGTGCGGTGATACCGGATGACGCCCACCGGATGTTTTACCTTCACCACCACCGTGCGGATGATCCACAGGATTCATCGCGACACCGCGCACGTGCGGTCTTCGACCACGCCAACGTCGCGCACCGGCTTTACCAAATGAACGAAGGTTGTGTTCCGAATTCGATACCTCACCGATACACGCACGACAGCTCGCTAACACTTTACGCATCTCACCCGATCGCATGCGGATAACGGCATAAATACCTTCCCGCGCGGCTAATTGCGCAGACGATCCCGCGCTTCGCATCAACTGCGCACCCTTTCCAGGTTTTAATTCAACACAGTGCACCGTTGCACCAATTGGCATGTTCTCCATCGGCAGACAATTGCCGGGCTTAATCGGCGCGTCCTTTCCCGACACCACTACGGAACCCGCGCGCACCCCTTTGGGCGCAATAATATAACGTCGTTCGCCATCGGGGTACAACACCAACGCGATGTGCGCGCTGCGATTCGGATCGTACTCGAGCCGCTCAACAGTGCCTTCAATCCCATCTTTATCGCGTTTGAAATCAATGATGCGATACTGACGCTTGTGCGCGCCCCCACGAAAACGCACCGTCATGCGGCCTTGATTGTTGCGCGCGCTCGTACGCCGCTTACTTCGAATCAGCGATTCATGCGGTTCGCCTTTGTGCAACTCAGGATGCACCACTTTGACGACGAATCGTCGTCCGGGCGACGTGGGTTTTGTTTTTACTAAAGGCATTCTACTTACTCCAACCTTCAATCACCGGCGGCAATGTCAATTTGATTCCCTGCGACCAACGTGACAAACGCCTTTTTCCATCCTCTTCGGCGTCCACGAACTTGTTTAAATCGAGTGGTTTTTCCTTTCACTCGGCAAACGCGCACCGATTTAACTGCAACGTTAAATTGTTGTTCGACTGCTTTTTTAATCTCGGGTTTGGTTGCGTCCGGCATTACCTCAAACACATACAGCCCGCTCACGGAAGCACTTTTCTCCGAAATGTGAGGCGTGACTAATATTTTAAGTAATCGTTCATCGCTCACGACAATCGCTCCTCCAGTTTTTTGACCGCGTCAACCGTCAGCACTATTTTTTCTGCGCCCACTAAACGAACGGGATCAATTTGGGAAACATCACACACGTCAACACCCACTAAATTACGCGAAGACAAATAAACGTTTTTATCGTCACCAGCAATAACAATCAATGCTTTTTCAAAACCCAATTTATCTAAAATACCTTTCAATTCTTTTGTTTTCGGTTCTTTTAATTTCAATTCGTCAATGACCACCAAACGTTCTTGTCGAACCAACTCAGACAAAATGGACGCCATCGCTTTTTGATACATCTTTTTATTTATTTTTTGCGAGTAATCGCGCGGTCTTGCCGCAAAGGTCACGCCGCCTCCCCGCCACAACGGGCTTCGAATGCTACCGGCGCGCGCACGACCCGTGCCTTTTTGTCGCCACGGTTTAATACCGCCGCCGCTAACATCACTTCGATTTTTCTGCGCTTTTGTGCCCGCACGTCCACCCGCCAAATAGGCAGTGACGACTTGATGCACCAGACCTTCATTGAACGGATTACCAAAAGTATTATCCGACACGTTAAGGGTGGCGCTCGCTTTTTTCCCGAGGGAGTTAATCGACAATTCCATCACTCACCTCCTTTCTTTTTTCTTTTCACGGATACCGTGATCACAACGTCGCCGCCCGGCGCACCCGGCACAGCCCCTTTAATTAATAACAAGTGTCGCTCGGCATCGACTTTAACAATTTCTTGATTCAACGCGGTACGATACACGTCTCCCATATGACCCGACATTCTTTTTCCTTTGAACACGCGCCCCGGGGACTGATTTTGTCCGATCGAACCGGGCTTGCGGTGCGAAATGGAGTTACCGTGACTTGCATCTTGCGTACGGAAATTATGTCGTTTCACCGTACCCGCGTATCCTTTACCGCGCGTCAACCCTCTTACATCCACGGGTTGCCCCACTTGAAATAATTCCACGGTTAACTGATCGCCCACTTTGGTTTCCGGTAATTCGTTGTCGTGCAAACGAATCTCACTCACACGATCACCGGCTTCCAAATTCGCTTTAGCAAAATGACCCGCCATCGGCTTATTGACGTGTGAGGCCGTTTTAGCACCAGCGGTCACTTGCAATGCCCGATAGCCATCAACGCCCAGTGTTTTAACTTGAGCTACCCGATTTGGGGCAACTTCAACAACGGTGACCGGCACGGACGTTCCTGACTCAGTAAATATCCGAGTCATACCGCATTTTCTACCAATTAATCCGATAGGCATTGCCTACTCTCCACTATTCAACACTAATCTGTACATCAACACCCGCCGCCAAATCGAGTTTCATCAATGCGTCGACGGTTTTATCGGTCGGTTGCAAAATATCAACCAAGCGCTTATGCGTTCGTATTTCGTATTGATCTCGCGCGTCTTTATCGACGTGCGGAGAAATCAAAACCGTATAGCGTTCGATTTTCGTCGGCAACGGAATCGGCCCTTTAATAATCGCGCCCGTTCGTCGAGCCGTCTCAACAATTTCCTTCGTTGAACGATCAATGAGCCTATGATCAAACGCTTTCAGTCTGATTCGTATACGTTGATTGTTATTCACAACTGCCATGATATTTTTTCCAATAGTTACTCAATAACCTTCGTGACGACACCGGCACCCACCGTGCGTCCCCCTTCGCGTACCGCAAAGCGAACCCCTTCGTCCATCGCAATCGGCGCAATCATCTGCACCGTCACCTTCACGTTGTCTCCCGGCATCACCATCTCCACACCACTCGGTAAGCTCAACACTTCTCCCGTCACGTCCGTCGTCCTAAAGTAAAACTGAGGACGATATCCATTGAAAAACGGCGTGTGGCGACCACCTTCTTCTTTCGACAATACGTATATCTCCGCTTCAAACTTCGTGTGCGGCGTAATACTGCCCGGCTTCGCTAATACTTGTCCTCGCTCCACTTCTTCTCGCTTCGTCCCACGCAACAGAACACCCACGTTGTCTCCCGCTTGTCCTTGGTCCAGCAGCTTACGGAACATCTCGACACCCGTACACGTCGTCTTCAGCGTCGCCTTCAAACCCACAATCTCTAACTCATCGCCAACCTTCACGATCCCGCGCTCTATTCGTCCCGTCACCACCGTCCCACGACCCGAAATCGAAAACACGTCTTCAATCGGCATCAAAAACGGACGATCAATATCCCGCTTCGGTTCCGGAAAGTACGCGTCCATCGTTTCCACCAACTTCAATACCGATGGAACACCCAGCTCACTCGCGTCTCCTTCCAGCGCCTTTAACGCCGAGCCCACGATAATCGGCGTCTTGTCCCCCGGAAAATCGTAACTGTTCAGCAAATCTCGGACTTCCATCTCCACCAAATCCAGCAACTCCTTGTCATCCACCATGTCCGCTTTGTTCAAAAATACAATAATATTCGGCACACCCACTTGCTTCGCCAATACAATGTGTTCGCGCGTTTGCGGCATCGGACCGTCTGCTGCGCTCACCACCAAAATCGCTCCGTCCATTTGCGCCGCACCCGTGATCATGTTCTTCACGTAATCCGCGTGTCCCGGACAATCTACGTGTGCGTAGTGTCGCTTGTCGCTCTGATATTCTACGTGCGACGTCGCTATCGTTATCCCTCGCTCGCGTTCTTCCGGTGCATTATCAATCTGGTCAAACGCCCTCGCCTCTCCTCCAAACTTATCCGCCAATACCTTCGTCAGCGCCGCCGTCAACGTCGTCTTTCCATGGTCCACGTGACCAATCGTCCCCACATTCAAGTGCGGCTTCGAACGTACAAACTTTTCCTTTGACATGTTGG